>NZ_CP082322.1:1200000-2400000 GCF_019884725.1 Leucobacter tenebrionis
GCTTGGATGTCTGGTGCCCTGGAGAGGAATCGAACCTCCGACACCTTCTTTAGGAGAGAAGTGCTCTATCCACTGAGCTACCAAGGCTTGGCCGCTGATGAACGGCCTCTGCGAGTCTAGCAGCGCTACCCCGCAGACGACGAAGCGGGCGGGGCCGAAGCCCCGCCCGCCGCGTGAAAACTTATCGGATCAGCCGAATCGCACGACACCGCTGGGGGCGCCGTCGATGAAGGCGCTGGCGACGACGGTCTGGTTGCCGCCGTACCCGCCGTGAACGGCCTGCCCGTTGCCGATGTAGACGGCCACGTGACGGCCCGACCAGATGAGCACGTCGCCGGGAGCGTAGTCGCCGCTGGTGACGAGGGTGCCGCCGAGGCCGGTGTACTCGCCGATCTGCGTGCCGAGATCGCCGGCGGGGATACCCACGGCGCGAAGCGAGTTCTCGACGAGCGCGGTGCAGTCCTGCATCACACCGAGCTGAGCCAGAGCAGCGGAGACGATGCCCTCTGCACCGGCACCCGCGGGGATGTCCTTACCGCTGGGGGCTGCAGACCCTTCGGAGCTCTGCCCCGACTGAGTGGTCTGCTGCTGCCGCTGCTGCGCCTTCAGCTCTTCGGCGCGCTTCGCAGCCTCGGCCTCTTCCTTCGCCTTGCGCTCCTGCTCGAGGATCTCGGCTCCGACTGCGCCCTCGGGAGCGGTGATCGGAACGACCGCATCATCGACCGCGTTGGCCTCGAGCGACTGGGCCGGAGCCTGGTAGCCGTCGATGGTGCCCTCGGGATCGGGAGCGGTTGCGTATGCCGGGAGGCTGAAGGTACCCACCAGGCCGAAGCTGAGTGCGGCTGCACCCGCCATCTGTGCGATTCGCTTCGCCTTCCGCGAGGCCGGCTGAGCGGGGACGCCGGAGGCTACGAGCTCCGTGCTGGGGTTCTGAGTCACGAGATTATCTGCCTAACGTTGCTTTGCGGTTCTCTGCGTGAGAAACGGCCCTTTCGAGCCGCGACCGTTTAAGAGTAACCGAAGATCACGGGAATGTCACGCTCAGGTCACGAAAGTCTCAACTTGCCTTGAAACTTCAGGGATCCCGAGTCGCTCGGAACCCCTGAAGTATCTCGACATCGAGAGATTCGACCCGAGCGCGACAGCGCGCGGACCGCTTAGATGACGCCCTGCTCGAGCATCGCCTGCGCCACCGTGACGAATGCCGCGGAGTTCGCGCCGAGCACGTAGTCGCCGGGCCGGCCGTAGCGCTCGGATGCTTCGTAGGTGGCCGAGTGCACGTCGCGCATGATGTCGTGCAGACGGGACTCGCTCTTGTCGCGATCCCAGCGCGAGCGCGCCGCGTTCTGGCTCATCTCCAGCGCCGAGGTGGCCACGCCCCCCGCGTTGGCGGCCTTGCCGGGGGCGAACAGCACGCCCGCCTCCTGGAACAGCTCCACGGCCTCCGGGGTCGTGGGCATGTTGGCGCCCTCGGCGACGGCGCGCACCCCGCCCGCGATGAGCGCGCGGGCGTGATCCGCGTTCAGCTCGTTCTGCGTCGCGCACGGAAGCGCGATCTCGGCCGGCACGTCCCACACCGCGCCGGTCGGCACGAAGCGTGCACCGGGGCGGCGCTCGGCGTACTCCGAGATGCGGGCGCGCTCGACGCCTTTGACCTGCTTCAGCAGGTCGACGTCGATACCCTGCTCGTCGACGACGTAACCGCTCGAGTCCGAGGCGGTGATCGCCTTGCCGCCGAGCTGCTGGATCTTCTCGATCGCATAGGTCGCGACGTTGCCCGATCCCGAGACCACCGCCCGGCGGCCCTCGATCCCCTCGCCCGCGCGCAGCAGCATCTCCTCGGCGAAGAACACGGCCCCGTAGCCGGTGGCCTCCGTGCGCACCTCGGCGCCGCCCCAGCCCACGCCCTTGCCGGTCAGCACGCCGGCCTCGTAGCGCTGCGTGATGCGGCGGTACTGGCCGAAGAGGAAGCCGATCTCGCGGCCGCCGACGCCGATGTCGCCCGCGGGGATATCGGTGTGCTCGCCGATGTGGTGCACCAGCTCCGTCATGAAGCTCTGGCAGAAGCGCATCACCTCGGCGTCGCTCTTACCGCTCGGATCGAAATCGGATCCGCCCTTGCCTCCGCCGATGCGCTGCGAGGTGAGCGCGTTCTTGAAGATCTGCTCGAAGCCGAGGAACTTGATCACCGACAGGTTCACGGAGGGGTGGAAACGCAGGCCGCCCTTGTAGGGGCCGAGGGCCGAGTTGAACTGCACGCGGAAACCGCGGTTGACCCGCACGAACCCCTCGTCGTCGGTCCACGGCACGCGGAAGATCAGCTGGCGCTCGGGCTCGACGAGGCGGTCGAGGATGCCGCCGTCGATGAACTCGGGGTGCTCGGCGAGCACCGGGGTGAGGGTGTCGAGCACCTCATGCACGGCCTGCAGGAACTCGGGTTCCCCGGCGCTTCGAAGTTCGACGGTCTCGGCTACGGTGCGAAGGTGCACCTCAGGGGTGGGCAGCGACAATGTGGACTCCTCGGTCTATCAGCTCCATTGCGAACGGGCCGGTGCAGGCCCGTCTCATTTTCAAGTTCACCCGCTCGCGCGGGTTCGCCTCTACACCGAGACGAAAATGTGGGCGGCGACCTCGAACGGGAGGTCGATCGCTTCGTCGGACCCGTCGACTTCGACGTGCACGACGTCACCCCTGCGACTGAAGGTGGCCGATCTGCCGGGCACGACGCCCGCGGCCGCGAGCTGTTCGAGCAGCTCGGGATCGACCTGCATGGGTTCGGCCAGCCGCTTGATGGCGGCGGTGACCGGTCGATCCGTCTCGATGAGCAGTTCGCCGAGGCCGGTGACCCCCGACTGGAAGGAACCGGTGCGGATCCCGCCCAGCTCCTCGAGGCCCGGGATCGGGTTGCCGTAGGGCGATTCCGTGGGGCGGCCGAGGATGTCGATGAGCTTGCGCTCGACGCGCTCGCTCATCACGTGCTCCCAGCGGCAGGCCTCCTCGTGCACGTACTCCCACTCGAGGCCGATCACATCGGCGAGCAGTCGCTCGGCGAGGCGGTGCTTGCGCATGACGTGCACGGCCTTGGTGCGCCCGTCGTGCGTGAGCTCGAGCCGACGATCGTCGGTCACCACCACAAGACCGTCGCGCTCCATCCGGCCGACGGTCTGGGACACCGTGGGGCCGGAGTGGCGGAGTCTCTCGGAGATGCGGGCGCGCAGCGGCACGATCCCCTCTTCCTCGAGCTCGAGGATAGTGCGGAGATACATCTCGGTCGTATCGATGAGATCCGTCATCGCCGTCCCCTCTGCACATCGTTATCGCCCCGACGCCCTGCACCGGGGGTTCTAGCCTAAAGCATCTTCGGGGCGCCGCCGCGCCGTGCGCCGTCGCATATCCGTCCGGGGGAGCCCGCCCGCGCTCGCGACTCCGGAACGTCCGAGGCCGTCGATAAGATATAGCGCATGGCCGACATCACGATCCCATCCGAATTCCTTCCCGCCGACGGCCGCTTCGGCTGCGGTCCCTCCAAGGTCCGCGACGAGCAGCTCGCCTTCCTCTCGACCCTGCAGCCGGGGGTGCTCGGCACCTCGCACCGGCAGGCTCCGGTGAAAGACCTGGTGGGCAGCGTGCGCGCCGGCCTCGCCGACCTGTTCCGCGCCCCCGAGGGCTACGAGATCCTCCTCGCCAACGGCGGGGCGACCACCTTCTGGGATTCGGCGGTGCACTCCCTCATCGAACGCCGCAGCCAGCACCTCGCCTTCGGCGAGTTCGGGGCGAAGTTCGCGAAGGCCGCCGCCTCGGCGCCCTTCCTCGACGCTCCCGATGTGCGGAACGCCGACGCGGGTTCGCACTCCGAGGCCGAGGCGGTCGAGGGCGTCGACGTGTACGCCTACCCCCACAATGAGACCTCCACGGGTGTCATGGCCCCCGTGCGGCGCGTGGCAGGAGATGCGGGATCGCTGACGGTCGTCGACGCGACGAGCGGTGCCGGCGGTATCGACTTCGACGCCCGCGAGGTCGACGTCTACTACTTCTCCCCGCAGAAGAACTTCGCCTCCGACGGGGGCCTGTGGTTCGCACTCGTCTCCCCCGCGGCCGTCGAGCGCATCGAGCGCGTCGCTGCCTCCGGCCGCTACATCCCCGAGACCCTGAACCTTGCCGGCGCCATCGAGAACTCGCGCAAGAATCAGACGCTCAACACCCCGGCGCTCGCGACCCTCGGCCTCATGGACGAGCAGGTGCGCTGGATCAACGGCCAGGGCGGTCTCTCCTGGGCGGCCGAGCGCACCCGCGAGTCGTCGCAGGTGCTCTACGACTGGGCCGAGCGCACCTCGGTCGCCACGCCGTTCGTGGCGGATCCGGATCACCGCTCGCAGGTGGTCGTCACGATCGACTTCGACGACTCCGTCGACGCATCCGCGATCTCGAAGGCGCTGCGTGCGAGCGGCATCGTCGATACCGAGCCGTACCGCAAGCTCGGCCGCAACCAGCTGCGCATCGCGACGTTCACCGCGATCGAGCCCGACGACGTGCGCAAGCTGACCGGCGCGATCGACTACGTGCTCGAGCGCCTGGGCTAGATCCGGGCTTCACGCGCTGAGCCCCTGTTCTCCTCGAATCCGTCGAGAAGAACAGGGGCTCAGTGCATGAGTGCCCGGCGGTCGGAGGCCGGACTCGCGGTCAGGCGCGGTCGGAAGCCGAATCGCCGCCGTCCGCGTCGTCCGGCTCCTCGTCGTCATCGGAGTCGTCGAAGAGATCCGTGTCGTCGGCGTCGTCATCGAGATCCTCGGCGTCGTCATCGAGGTCGTCGTCTGCCTCGTCCTCGAGATCCACTCCGTCGATCTCATCGTCGTAGTCGCTGAAATCGTTGTCGAGGATGTCGGCCTCGGCGTCCGCATCGTCTTCGTCCTTGAGCTCCGATGCCGCTTCCTCGGCCGCCGCGGCCTCTTCAGCCGCCTGGCGGACCTGGGTCTCCCGGTACTGCGCCAGACGCACCGACCACGGCACCCACTCGGGCGCCACGACCGATCCCTCGCCGGGCAGCAGCTCGACCTCGAGCACGTTGACGGGCGAATCCTCGTCCACGCGGGCGAGGGTGGCCGCCCAGCGCCAGCCGGGGTAGCCCGCCATCCCGCACTCGAAGAAGAGCGTGAGCACGTGGGCCTCGTGCACCTCGTGGCCCGCCTCAGCCCCGATCGTCGCAGGGTCGGCGATCTCGGCGAGGGCCTCCCTCGCCTGCTGACGAGCCGCGAGCAGGACGGGATCGGCGGTCGGCTCCACCGCTTCCGCCGCGTCCGCAGCTTGCCCTGTGGCGACGGTCGGCTCGGCGTCGAGCTCGCTCACGGGCGCTTCGAGCCCGGCGTCGTTCCGCTCAGACATCGAAGTCATCCGCCACTCGGCGCAGCATCGTGGCCACCTTGCGGGCCTGGGCGCGCTCGGGATACTGGCCGTTCTTGAGTCGGCTCCCGAGCCCATCGAGCAGCTTCACGAGATCCTCGATGATGACGGCCATCTCGTCGGCCGACTTGCGATTGCGCTTGGCGATGCGCGGAGTCTCGAGGACCCGCACGGAAAGCGCCTGCGGCCCCTTCCTGCCGTCGGCGACGCTGTACTCCAGGCGGGTGCCCGCCTGGACGTCGACGCCGTCAGGGATCACCGACGCATGCAGGTACACCTGCGCTCCGTCATCCCCCTGGATGAACCCGAAGCCCTTCGCCTCGTCATAGAACCTGACCTTGCCGTTCGGCATGCCTCGTCCCTCTCATGTTCGGCGGATCACCCGCGTGTCGAGTCGCGATCACTGCGTGTTCGCATACCGGCCCAAGTCTAGCCCGCGGAGCTTGAGAGGTCGTGTCACGAGTTGCGCCTCCCCCGGTGCGCTCGGAGGGAGCGGGGATAAGATGGAGCGGATGTCGACCGAACCCAGCTCCCCCTCGCTTCTCGAGCGCATTCTCGCCTACGCGTCGCTGACCATCATCGCGGTGGCGCTCCTGTCGTTCTTCGCCACGCTCATCGTGGGCATGAACGACCGCTACGCCATGGCCGAGGGCCTGTGGCCCTTCGTCTACGGGATCTCGCTGTTCGGGCTTCCCGTCGGCTTCGTCCTGCTGATCCTGCTCATCGTGTTGAGCCAGCGCCGGCGCCGCGCCGAGTTCCGACGCACCGGCGAGCGCTGAGCGCCTCCCCGTCATGAGCGGCATCCTCGCGCTCGCCTCCGCCATCGCCGAGATGGAACGGCCGTCGCTCGAGGCGCTCGTACGCCGCAGACGCGTGCAGTCCCCGGCGAACGTGCTCGATCCGATCGGCCTCGCGACCGAGCTGCTGCGACCGGAGTCGATCGCACGCACGCTGGCGGATCTCGACCGTCCGCACCTCGCTGCTCTGCTGCGACCCGATCTCCTCGCCGGATCCGCCGAGGTCGACGAGCTGACCGGTCTCGGGCTGCTCGGGGTCGAACGGCACGAGGGGCAGGGCGACGACAAGGATCCCGTGACGCTGCCGGAGGTCGACGCGGTGCTGCGCGACGCGCTCCGGGAGGTGGGCATCGATCCCGAAGCTCTCTCCGATCCCGCGACCGTTTCAGAGGACTCGAGCGTCCCCGATGCCGCGGACCCCGCGACCGACGCCGCCACGGGCAGTGACGACGCGGCTTCCGACCGCGACGGCTCCTGGTACGCCGAGGCCCTCACCGCCGTGGCGCAGGCCGCGGAGTGCCTGCGTGCGCTGCAGGAGCGCCCGGGCCGCCTCAACCGCAGCGGCACCGTCGCCGTGGCGGCGGTGCGCGCTCTATCGGAGACGACGAGCGTCGACGTCGCCGACCTCACCCGCACACTCACGGCCCTCGGCCGGGCCGGCCTCACCAGGACCGCGATCTCCGAGGCCGCGCTGATCCCGGCTGCCGGTGCGCGCGACTGGCTGGGGTCTTCGCACACCCGTCGATGGCTGATCCTCGCGGAAGCCGCACTCGCGGCGATGGCGCCCCCGCTGCGCGCCTCGCTGCAGCACCGCGACGGGGCTGATCTCGCGGGGGCGGCTGCGGCGCTTCCGAGCAGGTTCCCTCTGCTCCCCGAAGCGGAGTTCGCCGCGGCTCGGTCCTTCGTCGACGACCTCGAGCACTTGGGCCTCACCGCGCAGGGGCGCCTCAGCGACGTCGGCCTGATGCTGCTCGACGGCGAGTTCGACGCGGCTCTCTCCGCGGTCGAGCAGCTGTTCCCGGGCGTCTCCCCCGGCGTGTACGTACAGCCCGACCTCAGCGTGGTCGTTCCCGGCCCGCTCTCGCCCGATGATGAGGCGATCATCGCGTCCCTCACCGTCCCCGAGCACGTGGGGGTGGCTTCGACGCGGCGCATCACCGAGGCGTCGGTGACATCGGCCCTCGAGCGGGGGCGCACCGCAGCCGAGGCCCGAGAGGACTTCGAGCGGCTCTCGTCGACCGGCATTCCGCAGCCTCTCGACTATCTGCTGACCTCCCTGGCCGAGCGCCTGGGCAGCATCCTCGTCGAGGAGAACGACGGCGACGAGGGCCGCACCCGTCTCGTGGTCGCACGCCCCGACCTGGCCGAGACCCTACTCGTGGACCGGGCGCTGCAGCACCTGCAGCTGCATCGCCCCGCGCCGGGGGATCCCACATCCGGCCGATCCGAGGTTCCCGGCGCGACGCTGCTCTTCTCCCGCCTGCGCATCGACCACGTGCTCGCGGCCCTCGGCGATGCCCGCTACCCCGCGACGGGCAGGCGGGCCGCCTCACCCGCCGCCGAAGCCGGTTCCGACGTCCCCTCCCTCGAGCGCGCGGGGGAAGGATCGGGATCGGGCGGCGTACCCGAAACTGCCTCCGCGCCGCCCGTCCCCTCCGCCGCCGCGCGCTTCGAGGACGGGCTGCCGGAACCCCTCGCCGCGCTCGTGGACCGGGTCTTCGCAGCTGCTCGTTCTGAACCGGGCACGGGGGACTTCACGCGGCGGCTCGAACTCGCGATCCGGGATCGCAGCCCCGTGCGCGTCACAGCGGAGGCGCGCGGCCAGAGCCACACCTTCACGCTGCTGCCCGTGTCGGTCACGGCGGGCAGGCTTCGGGCGAGCGACCAGGCCGCGGGCGTGGAGCGCACGCTGCCGATCAGCACTATCACCGCGGTCGACCCGGCCTGATCCGCCTGCCCGCCGCACCCCGCCGCCCGCCCGCTCCGCCGCCTCCGCCACCTCCGCCACCTCCGCAACCTCCGCCACCTCCGCCACCTCGAAACGAGGAGTTCCAAACTGCTGGATCCACCGTGCTCGAAGCAGCAGATCGGGACTCCGCGATCCGACGGGGCCGCGGCGGGGCAGGTTCCAAGCTGCGCCGCGTAAACTCGACAGCTATGACTCTCGGCCCCCTCATCGTGCAGAGCGACCACACCGTGCTCCTGGAGGTCGCGCACCCCGATGCCGAGGACGCCCGCCACGAGCTCGCCGTCTTCGCCGAACTGGAGCGCGCGCCCGAGCACATCCACACCTACCGGGTCACCAGGCTCGGGCTGTGGAACGCGCGCGCCGCCGGCCACACCGCCGAGGAGATCCTCGGCACTCTGAACCGCTACGCCAAGTTCCCGGTGCCGACCGGGGTGGCGAGCGAGATCGAAGACACGATGCGGCGGTACGGCCGCCTCACGATCGAGCGGTTGGAGGGATCCGGCGATCCATCACGTGCGCAGGACGACGGCAGCACCGCGCCCCAGCTCGTGCTCCGCTCCGACGACCCGGCGATCCTGCGGGAGGTCACGAGCGCCAAGAAGATCGCCCCGCTGCTCGGAAACCGCATCGACGAGCGCACCTACCCGCTCGAGCCCTGGGCGCGCGGCGAGCTCAAGCAGCAGCTCGTGGCGCGCGGGTGGCCCGCCGAGGATCTCGCCGGTTACACGCCCGGCGATCCCTACGACATCGACCTCGAGCAGCAGGGGTGGCAGCTCCGCGATTACCAGGCGAAGGCCGTCGACGCCTTCCAGCGCGGAGGGTCGGGAGTCGTCGTGCTCCCCTGCGGTGCCGGGAAGACGATCGTGGGCGCCGCGGCGATGGCCGCGGTCGGCGCGAAGGCGCTGATCCTCGTCACCAACGCCGTCTCGGCCCGTCAGTGGCGCGACGAGCTGCTGCGCCGCACCTCGCTCACCGAGGAGGAGATCGGCGAGTACTCCGGTCAGGTGAAGGAGATCAAGCCGGTCACCATCGCCACCTATCAGATCCTGACGAGCCGCCGGAAGGGCGAGTACCAGCACCTCTCGCTGCTCGACGCCCAGGACTGGGGCGTGATCGTCTACGACGAGGTGCACCTGCTGCCCGCGCCGGTGTTCAAGCTCACCGCCGACCTGCAGGCGCGCCGCCGCCTCGGCCTCACCGCGACCCTCGTGCGCGAGGACGGCCGCGAGGGCGACGTGTTCAGTCTGATCGGCCCGAAGCGCTACGACGCAGCGTGGAAGGATATCGAGGCGCAGGGCTTCATCGCGCCCGCGGCGTGCTTCGAGGTGCGGGTCGATCTCCCCGAGTCGGAGCGCATGGACTACGCGGTGGCCGAGGATCAGGATCGCTATCGCATCGCATCGTCGACGCCCGAGAAGCAGCGGATCGCGCAGAGGATCATCGAGAAGCATCCGGGCGAGAGCGTGCTCGTGATCGGGCAGTACATCGACCAGTTGGAAGCGATGGCGGAGGCGCTCGACGCACCGCTGATCACGGGGCAGACGCCCGTCGACGAGCGCGAGCAGCTGTTCCAGGCGTTCCGCGACGGGGAGGAGCGCATCCTGGTCGTGTCGAAGGTCGCGAACTTCTCGGTGGATCTCCCCGACGCATCGGTGGCGATCCAGATCTCGGGTTCCTTCGGCTCACGTCAGGAGGAGGCGCAGCGCCTCGGCCGACTGCTGCGCCCCAAGGCTGAGGGCATCACCGCGTCGTTCTACACGCTGATCGCCCGCGACACGGTCGACCAGGATTTCGCGCAGAACCGTCAGCGCTTCCTCGCCGAGCAGGGGTACAGCTACACGATCCTCGACGCCCACGAGCTCTAACCGACGAGCTCTAGTCGACGACGCTCTCCATGGCCTCCTCGAAGGCGCGGGCCGATGCATCCGACGCCTCTGCGCGGAGCGCCTGACGCAGCACGGCCGGTTTAGCGGTGAACGCGTTCACGCCGCACTGGGCGAGGTCGAGGATGCGGTCGGGAGAGCGCAGGCTCGCCGCGAGCACCTCGGTGCCGGTTCCGGCGACCGCGCTGGCCATCGTGTCGATGATGCCCGCGCCGTCGTAGCCGGCGTCATCGAGCCGCCCGAGGTACGGCGCGATGTACCGGGCTCCGATGGACGCGGCTGCCAGCGCCTGCACCGGGTTGTACACGGCGGTCACGAGAACCGTGGCCCCCTCCTTCACCAGTCGCGCGGCGGCCGAGAACCCGATCTCGGTCGCCGGGGCCTTGATGCACACCCGGGGCGATATCCCGAGCAGCTCGCGGGCATGCTCGACCATCTCGTCGGCGGTGCTCCCCCAGGTCTGGAAGAACACCTCCTCGGCTCCGTGCCCCACCCAGCTGCGCGCGAGCTCGGGCAGGCGCCCGAGCGTCACGCCGTCCGCGCGTAGGATCTCGGGATTGGTCGTCACGCCGCACACGAGCCCCTCGTCGAGCAGTCGCAGCACCTCGCCCTCATTCGCCGAGTCGGCGTACCATCGAATGCGGCGCGTGTTCATCTGACTCCTCCAATTGCGTCGTCACCAGCGCGGTCCGTTCCAGTCCACTCCGCGAGCGTCCGATAGCGCTCGCGAACCGCCGTGTAGTCCGAATCTCGGGGTTCGGTCGCCACGAGGGCGGCCGGCCGCAGCTCCTCCGCGAGCTCCGCCACCGGCCGGCCGCGCAGCACCGCGGCAGCCTGGATCGCGGCTCCGCGTGCCGTCGACTCCTCCACGTCGCGCACCACCACCGGTCGCCCGAGAAGGTCGGCGAGGATCTGGCGGTAGGCGATCCCTCTCGCACCGCCGCCCATGACCATGACCTCGCCATCGGCGTCGGCGCCCACGGTCTGCAGGTGCTCGTGCGCGTTCAGCATGCCGAACAGCACACCCTCGAAGGCCGCCCGCGCGATCTCCTCGCGGCTCGTCGCGGTGGTCAGGCCGGCGATCGTCCCTGTCGCCAACGGCCTGTTGGGCGTTCGTTCCCCGTCGAGGTACGCAGCGAACACCGGCCTGCCCGCCGGCGGCGCCCCCTCGGCGTCGACGCTGAGCGCCATCGCGCCGAGCTCCTCGATACCGACGCCGAGCGTGCGCGCGGCCCAGTCGGTGACCTTGGTCGAGTTGAGCGTGCAGGCCAGCGGCAGGTACCCGCCCACCGCGTTCGCGACGCCGGTCACGATCCCGCTGCCGTCGAACACCGGCTGCTCGTTCATGGTCATCACGACACCCGAGGTGCCGATGCTGTACGCCACGTCGCCGTCCCGCAGCCCCAGGCCCACGGCCCCGAGATGCTGGTCGCCGCCGCCGGCGCCGACGATCGCGTCTCTGCGCAGACCGAGTTCGTCCGCCGCGGCCGCGCAGACGGTTCCGGCCGGCTCGTCCGGCCCGAGCACCGTCGAGAGCATCGGCGCCCAATCGCGCGGCGCCACGAAGCGGTCGAGCAGATCGAGGCGCCAGCGCCCCTCGTGCGCGGCGTAGTACCCGGTGCCGGAGGCTTCCGAGCGATCCGTGACCGCGCGACCGGTGAGGCGGAAGGTGAGGTAGTCGTGAGGCTGCATGATCCGCGCTGTGCGAGCCAGCACCTCGGGCTCGTGCTCAGCCATCCACGCCAGCTTCGAGATCGTGAAGGCGGCGATGGGCACCGATCCGACCGCCTCCGCCCAGGCGTCTCCGCCCAGCTCGGCGACCATGCGCTCGGATTGCGGGGCCGAGGTCGTATCGTTCCAGAGCTTCGCGGCGCGCAGCGGCCTGCCATCGGCGTCGAGCATGACGAGGCCGTGGCACTGGCCCGCGACGCTGATCGCGTCGATATCGGAGATCGCGACGCCGGCATCGGTCGCAGCCGCGCCGAGCGCCGAGGTGAACGCCTCCCACCACGCCTCGGGCCGCTGCTCGCTCACCGGAGGGTAGGTCAGCGGATGCAGCGCGCGGCCGCCGCCCAGCAGCACCCCGCTGTCGGCGTCGCGCAGTTCGACGGTGCTCGATTGGGTCGACGCGTCGACTCCGGCGACGATGGCCATGCGTGTTCTCCTGGATCCGATCCGACTGGGCTCGAGACTACCGAATCGGGTCCAGAGCGCTCGGTCGCGTGTGCGATTTCCCGACCGCGCCGCCCGGGTGCGTCTCGAGCATCTGCTCCCAGGTGTACCCGCGCTGCCGCATGAGCAGGATCGCGAGCGCGTCGCCCCAGACAGCCGTGACGAGCGTCGAGCCCATCGCGATGACATTGCCGGGATCAGCCCCCTCCCGGTTGTGCAGCACGACGACCGTGTCGGCGAGGCCGGCCATGGTCGACTCGGGGTTGGAGGTGATGGCGATGATCTTCACGTCGCGGCGCTTGGCGAGCTCGATGAGGTCGTTGATCTCCGTGGTCTCGCCGCCCTTCGACAGCGTCATCATGATGTCGCCGGGGGCGAGCACCCCCATGGTGCCGTGGAGCGCGTCCATGGGCGCCAGGTAAGCCGCCGGAGTGCCGCAAACGCTGAGCAGGTGCGCCATGCGTCGCGCGATCGCGCCCGAGGTGCCCGAGCCGACGACGAAGACCTTCCCGGTGCAGGCCATCAGCTGCTCGAACACCGAGAGGAAGCTCTCATCGAGCTGCTCGGCGGCGGCTGCGACGGCCGCGGCCTCATCGGTGATCGTCTTGCGGGCGGCTTCGAGGAGTCGGGCGTCGAGGGACATGTCGTGGCTTCCAGTTCTTGAGTGGTTCGAGTGGGATTGCGGGCCCGCGGCGGCGCGCGCGGAGGGTACGGGCGGGGCCGACCCGGCCTACGCGGCCGCCCAGGCGATGCGCCGCAGCGCGTGAGGGGTGCGGTCGTCGTCGGCGACGTACTCGCCGTCGGCGTGGCCGCCGCTCATGACCATGACGTCATCCGCGACATCCGCGACCTCCTCCTCCTCGCTCGAGACGAGGATGACGGTGAGGCCCTCGTCGTGCGCGAGGGACCTGATCAGCCGGTGAATCTCGGCCTTGACGCCCAGATCGACGCCCTTCGTCGGCTCGTCGAGCAGCAGGATCTTGGGCTTCTGAGCGAGCGCCCGAGCGAGGATGACCTTCTGCTGGTTGCCTCCGGAGAGCCGTTCCACCGGAGCCTGGCGGTTCCCGCGCACGCGCATCACGTTCATCAGCTCGTCGGCGCGGCGGTGCATGGCCCGTCGGCGCAGGAAGCCGGCCGTCGAGACCGTGGAGAGGACCGGGAGCATGAGGTTCAGGGTCGAGTCGAGCTGCGGAACGATCCCGTCCTGCTTGCGCTCCTCGGTGACGTAGGCGATCCCGAGCTTCGACGCCTCCGAAGGCGACCTGGGGTGCCGCTTCGCGCCGTCGACGATCAGCTCGCCGCCTTCGATCCGATCGATGCCCGCGATCGCGCGGAGGGTCTCGGTGCGACCGGCGCCGACCAGCCCGTAGATGCCGAGGATCCGGCCCTCGTACGCGCGCAGATTCACGTCGCGCAGGGTGCGGGTCGTGAGCCCTCTGGCCTCGACGGTGACCTTGGCGTCGCTCGGTGCGGGAGCGTGCGGCTTGTGCCCGAGCGTCGACACATCGATATCCTCGCCCGCGATCGCCGCCACCACCTCGTCGCGGCCGACCTCGCCGACCTTCGCGTCGATCCGCACCTCGCCGTCGACGAGGGCGACTACTCGGGAGCAGACCTCGTACAGCTCTTCGAGCTTGTGGTTCACCAGCACGATGCCGAAGCCGCGCGCGGCGAGCGATTGGACCGTGTCGAGGAAGCGTGCAACCTGATTGCCCTCGAGCGACGTGGTGGGCTCGTCGAGCAGCAGGTAGCGCGCGTTGCGATGGGTGCGGATGGCGACCTCGAGCAGCTGTCGGATCGCGACGGGGATCTCGCTCACCGGGGTGTCGGGATCGATCCCGAGCTCGAACTCCTCGATGAGTTCCCTGCTGGCCTGCCGCATGGACTCCTTCGAGAGCAGGCCGCCTCGCTTCTTCTCGCGCCCGAGGAAGACGTTCTCCATCACCGTGAGGTTGGGGAGGAGCGAGAGCTCCTGGTAGACGGTCGCGATCCCCGCCTCGATCGAGGCCGTCGGGTCGCCGAGCCGTACCGCCTCGCCGTCGACGGTCACGCTCCCCGAGTCGGCCTTGGCCGCCCCGGAGATGCACTTCATCAGCGTCGACTTGCCCGCTCCGTTGTGTCCGACGAGGCCGACGACCTCGCCGGGGGCGACAGTGACCGAGATGCCGTGCAGCACGGTCGTGCCGCCGTAGCTCTTCACGATTCCATCGACCTGCAGCCCGGCGCCACGGCCGGACATCTCGGTCCCTGTCGCGTTCATGGTCAGCCGACCTCTCCCGGTGCCGGGGTCTCGCCCGGGCCGAACATCTTCAGCGGGAGCAGGATCTCCGCCTCGGGCTCTTCGCCGTCGATCCAGCCGTTGATCTGCTCGATCACCTGACGGCCGTAGACCTCGGGCTCCTGAGCGACGCAGCCGGCGTAGGGGCCGTCGAGCTTGACCTCGGAGGCGCAGAAGCCGTACACCTTCACGTCGCTGCTGGCGCCGAGCGCCTGCAGCGCACCGTAGGTGGCGGGGCCGGTGCTCGCGAAGATCACGTTGATGTCCGGGTTGCCCGAGAGCATCTCGGTGGTGGCCTTGAGGCTGTCATCGGGCTTCACGTTGCCGTCGACGGTGGCGACCACCTCGGCGTTGGGGTTGGCCGCGATAGCCTCGCTGAAGCCCTTGTCACGGGTGACCGTGGGAGTCTCGTCGGGCTCGGTCACGAAACCGATCTTGAGCTCCGCGTCGGCGCCGAAATCGGCGATGACCTGCTCGCCGGCCTGCTTGCCGCCGGCGAAGTTGTCGGCGCCGAGGTACTGCACGATCGAGGCGCCCTGGGACTTCAGGGCTTCGGGGTCGACGCCCACGTTGACCGTGAACACCGGTACGCCCGCCTTGTTCGCAGCGGAGACGATCGCGGCGCCCGGCTCGGACTTGACCGCGTTCAGCGCGAGCGCGCAGGGCTTCTGCTGCAGCATGGCCTGCACCTGCGACAGCTGCTCGGCATCGTCGTCGTTCGCGATCTGCACCTGCACGTCGAAGCCCGCCTCCTCACCCGCGGCTTCGAAGCCGGCCTTCATGGCCACGTAATACGGATTGGTGAGGTTGGGCAGTGCGACCGCGATGAACGGGTTCTCCGAGTCGCAGGACTCGGGTCGCACATCGGCGGCCGGAGTGGCGTCGCCGCCGGCGTTGGTGCCGGTATCGACGGCGCCGCAACCGGTGAGAAGCAGCAGCAGCGCTGCACCCGCACCGGCGAGCAGTGTCTTGTGTCGCATGATTTCTCCTAGATCTGGATGAGTACTTCGGGTATGGGTCAGGAGGAGGTGGTCGTGGTCGTCACGGGCTGCTGCCCGGTGTTGCCTCGCAGCATCCGGCTGAACAGCGTGCCGATCGAGATGCTGCGGCGATGGGTGTCGATGATGACGCCGATGAGGATGATGACGCCGATCACGAGGGGCTGCCAGTAGCTCTCGACGCCGATCACGTTCATTCCGTTGGAGACGGTCGCGATGAGCACGGCTCCGAGCAGTGCGCCGACCACCGTGCCGACGCCGCCGAACAGGCTGACGCCGCCCACGACCGCCGCGGCGATGGAGTAGAAGAGCTCGTTGCCCGAGCCCGCGCTGGGGTAGCCCACCATGAGACGGCTCGTCACGATGATGCCGCCCATCGCAGCGCACAGGCCGCTGATCGCGTAGGCGAACATGATGATGCCGCCGCTGCGCACGCCGGCCAGCCGGCTCGTCTCGGCGTTGCCGCCGACGGCGTAGAGGTGCACGCCGGTCGAGGTGTACCGCAGCAGCACGCTGAAGATGATCGCGGCGAGGGCGACCAGGAGGATCGGCATCGGAATGCCGAAGATCGAGCCGCGGCCGACGATCGCGAACATCGGGTCGGCAACGTTCACCGAGCTCGCGCCGGTGAGGATCAGCGGGATACTCAGCGCGATGCCGTTCGTCGAGAACGTCACGATGAAGGGAGGGAGTTTGAGGTAGTAGACCGCTGCTCCGTTGAAGACGCCCACTGCGAGGCCCAGCAGGATCGCCGACAGAGCGGCAGCCCACCACGGCAGCCCCGATTTCATCAGCAGCGCCGCCGTGATGCCGGTGAGCGCGATGTTGGAGCCCGTCGAGAGGTCGATCCCGCCGGTGAGCAGCACGAAGGTCTGGCCCAGCGCGAGGAAGGCGACGACAGCGCCGTTCAGCAGCAGCACCTCGAGGTTGGACATCGTGCGGAACGTCGGCGAGATGATCGCCAGCACCGCGGCGACCAGCAGGACGACGACTGCGATGCCGACCTCGTTCGGAATTCTCCGCTTCATTCGAATGCCTCCTTGCACAAGCGCTCATTTGAGCACGTTGCGCGCTCATCTGTGATACATGGATAATAGAGCGAACACCCCCGCGCACGCAAGCTGCCGATCAGAGAGGATCCCATGCCGAAGCGATCCCCCACCGAAGCCGTTTCGGCCGCCGACCGCGCCCTCGCCGCCCGGGTCGCGCGGCTCTTCTACCTCGACGACCGCAGCAAGGTGCAGATCTCCGAGAGCCTCGGCGTCTCCCGCTTCAAGGTCGCGCGCCTGCTCGACCTTGCGCTCAACGAGGGGATCGTGACCATCAGCATCGACGACGGCGGAATGCTCGACGAGGCCCTCTCCGAGCGGGCGGGCGAAGTGCTCGGCCTCGAGCGGGTCACCGCCGTCTCCGCGTTCGGCACCCTCGACGAGGTGCGCGGCACCGTGGGCCGCGAGGCCGCGAGGCTGCTGAGCACCACCCTGCGCGACGGCGAGACACTCGGCATGGGCTGGGGCCGGGCGCTCGGATCCACCGCCGAGGCCATCGAGTCGCTCCCCCAGGTCTCGGTGGTGCAGATGACGGGCGCCACCGAGATGACGCGCCATCTCTCCCCCGTCGAGGTCGTGCGCCGGATCGGCAACCACTCCGGAGGCGACATGCTCCCTCTCTTCGCCCCGCTCGTCGCCGACGACGAGGAGACCGCGGAGGTCTTCAGGCGCCAGTCGGACATCGCGCGCGTACTCGACCACCACCGTGATGTCACCACCGCCGTGATGGCGGTGGGGTCCTGGAACCCGCCGTCTTCGCAGCTCTACAACTCGCTCTCGCCCGAGGCCAGGCAGGAGCTCCTGGCGCAGGGTGCGGTCGCCGAGATCGGCGTCACCCTGCTCGACCGCGACGGCGGCGAGGTCGCGTCCGACTTCGCCAAGCGCTGCATCGCCGTGACCACCGAGCGGCTGCGCGCCATCCCCCGGGTCATCGCCGTAGCTGCCGGAACGGAGAAGGCCACCGCCGTCGTCGCACTGGCCCGGTCCAGGCTGATCTCCGAACTCGTCGTCGACGCCGAGCTGGCCGAGGCCGCGATCGCCGTGGCCGAGCAGACCGGGTCGAACGCATGAGGGCGGCCCTGTGATCCGCGTCGCCGCGTCGCTCTGGTCGGTCGCCCCGCCCGAGCTGGAGAGTGTCTCCCGCCGCCTCGTCGACGACGGCCTGGCCCGCTTCCACTGGGACCACGCCGATGGCACCATCGGCCCCGCGGGAGGCTTCACCCCCGCGGAGGCACGCCGGCTCGGGGCGGGAGCGGCAGCGGAGGCGCACCTCATGCACCGCGATCCCCGGCCCGCGATCGCCGAGTGGGCGGAGTTCTGCGATGCAGTGGCCGTGCACGTGAGCGAACCGCACTGGCGCGAGTGCTTCGGCCTCATTCGAGGGCACGGCGCCCTCCCCGTCGCCGCCGTCTCGAGCTTCGACGAGCTTCGCGCGGCCGCTGACGCGGAGGATCCGCTCGCCTCGGGAGCGCTGGTCATGACCATCCGCCCGGGCCACGCCGGCTCCGCGTTCGATCCCGCGAGCTACGACCTCGTCGCCGAGGCTTCGCGCCTCGGGTTCGGTCGCGTGGGTGTCGACGGCAGCGTGACGGAGGAGCGCGCCGCGCGGCTCGTGGATCGCGGAGCGAACTGGATCGTGAGCGGCACGAGCCTGGTGGGAGCCGACGACCGAGCGGCGTGGATCGCGAACGTGCAGGGCCGTTCCGGGCAGCGCGCGGGTTAGCGATCCCCGCCGACGCATTTCCAGCTACTTCATAGCAATCTTCCAGAGACTGGAAGCATGACTACGCAGAACAAGGGACCCCGGATCCTCATCGTCGATGACGAGCCCAGCATCCGCGAGCTGCTCAGCACGAGCCTGCGATTCGCCGGCTTCGGAGTGCGCGCGGTCGGCAACGGCGCGCAGACCATCTCCGCCGTTCTCGAAGAAGAGCCCGACCTCATCGTGCTCGACGTCATGCTGCCCGATATGAACGGCTTCAGCGTGACCAAGCGGCTGCGATCCGCCGGTTACACGGCCCCCATCATCTTCCTCACCGCGAAGGACGATACCGAGGACAAGGTCGAGGGCCTCACCGTCGGCGGGGACGACTACGTCACGAAGCCGTTCAGCCTCGACGAGATCATCGCCCGCATCAAGGCCGTCCTGCGCCGCACCATCCAGGAGGACGAGGACTCGGTGCTCGCCGTCGGCCCCATCACGATGGATCAGGACACCCACGAGGTCTCGGTCGCGGGCACCCCGGTCGAGCTCTCCCCCACCGAGTTCAAGCTGCTGCGCTACCTCATGCAGAACGCCAACCGCGTGCTGTCGAAGGCGCAGATCCTCGACCACGTCTGGGAGTACGACTTCAACGGAGACGCCGGCATCGTCGAGTCGTACATCTCGTACCTGCGCCGCAAGCTCGACCCCCTCACCGAGGAGTCGTTGATCCAGACCAAGCGCGGCTTCGGGTACATGCTGAAGACCGAGACGAAGTAGCGTGACGCGCTTCGCCGATCGCTGGGCCGATGTCTCGCTGCGCGCGAAGATCACCGGCGTCACGGTGTTCATCCTCTTCCTGGGACTCATCGTGGCCGGCGTCGGCACCCTGTCGGTGCTGCGACCGATGCTCGAGCTGAATCAGTCGAACACGCTGATTCAGCTGCGCAGCGATCCCGCCGAGGCGCTGGCGCCGCAGGCCGACGTCAACAACCTCGGGCGCGACGACATCCTGTATGCGAACCGCAGGTACTACGTCGCGCTACTCGGCCCCGACGGCACCCTGCAGTACGACAACGCCCGGGGCGACAGGTCGTCGTCCACGCCGGAGGTGCCGCCGGCCGGCAGCATCAACAGCGACGGATTCACGCCGATGTCGAGCCCCGACGGCACCGAGTGGCAGGCGATCACGATACCGATCGTGCAGAACGGCGCCGTCAAGGGCACCCTGCTCATCGCCATGTCCAGCTTCGTCGATCAGGTGCTCACGCAGTACGTGGTCATCTTCACCGCGTTCGGCGTGGCGGTGATCCTGCTCGGCGCCGCCCTCACCCGGCTGCTCGTCACCGCGACCTTCCTCCCTCTCGCCGAGGTCGAGCAGACCGCCCTCGAGATCTCGCGCGGCGACTACTCGAAACGCATCATGGTGTCGAGCCCGCACACCGAGGTCGGGCACCTCGGCGAATCGCTCAACATCATGCTCGATCGGCTCGACGGCTCCCTCGAGGATCAGGCGCGCACCATCGAGCGCATGCGCCGTTTCATCGGCGATGCCAGCCACGAGCTGCGCACGCCCCTCGTCTCGGTCCGCGGCTACGCCGAGCTGTACCGCATGGGGGCCCTGCAGGAGGACGAGCAGGTGCGGCAGGCGATGGAGCGGATCGAGAAGGAGGCGATCCGCATGACCTCGCTGGTCGAGGATCTCCTCGCCCTCGCGCGCCTCGACGAGCGTCGACCCATGGAGCTCGCGCCCCTGCCGCTGAACCGCCTCGCCCGGGACGCCGCGCTCGACGCGCGCGCCCAGGCGCAGGATCGCGAGGTGCAGGTGATCGAGGACCCCACGGCCCCCGAGGTGCTCGGCGACGAGCACAAGGTGCGCCAGCTCATGACCAACCTGATCGGCAATGCCATGCGGCACACACCGGAGGGCAGCCCCATCGAGGTCGTCGTGTCCGCCGTGCCCCCGGCCGAGATCCCGGAGGGCAGGCCCCCGATGTCGCGCTTCGAGATCGTCGACCACGGCGAGGGCATCCCCGAGCAGATCCGCGAGAAGATCTTTGGAAGATTCTGGCGCGCCGACACCTCGCGCAACCGTGAGACGGGCGGCTCGGGCCTCGGCCTGGCCATCGTGAAATCGATCGTCGATGCGCACGGCGGCACCGTCGGCGTGTTCGAGACGCCCGGCGGTGGAGCGACGTTCCGCGTCGACCTCCCGGCGCCGCCGCCCTCCGACGACACCGTGCCGGTGCCGCGGCTGCAGGCGTAGTCTCGACGCGGAGGCCCTGCTTGTTGCGGGCCTGGCGACCGCTCCCGGGCGAGGACTCGTCGCGCACCCGATCGATAGCGCGGCTCAGCCGAGCACACCCTCGCGCAGCGCGCGCAGCACGGCCCGCGTGCGATCCCGCGCGTCGAGCTTGGTGAGGATCGCGGAGACGTGGTTCTTCACGGTCCCCTCGGCGAGGAACAGCGCGTCCGAGATCTCGCGGTTGCTGTACCCCTCGGCCATGAGGCGCAGCACCTCGAGCTCGCGCTCCGTGAGCGGGTCGACCGGGGGCGCCTGCGCGTCGGCCGGCGCCGGCCCCGAACGCAGGGTGCGCAGCAGGCGATCGGTGACCGACGGCGCGATGAGGGTGCCGCCGCTCGCGAGTGTCTCGACCGCGCGGGTCAGCTGCTCGAGCGTGACGTCCTTGAGCAGGTAGCCTCTCGCCCCCGCACGCAGAGCGTCGAGCACGAGCTGGTCGTCGTCGAAGGTGGTGAGCACGAGCACGGGAACATCTCGATCCGGATCCTCCGCCGCCGCCTCGCGCAGCCTCCGCAGCACCCAGATCCCGTCCCGATGCGGCATCCGCAGGTCGAGCAGCACCACGTCGGGCTGCACCTCGCCGATCACCGCCAGCGCTTCTCCTCCGTCCCCCGCTTCGCCCGCGACCTCGACACCGGCGATCTCGAGCAGCGTGCGGATCCCCTGACGCACGAGGGCCTGATCGTCGACCACCACCACTCGGGTCACGTCGGCCCCCGATCCGCGGGCGCCGCGGCTGCGGCGGGCCCCGCGCCCGGTCCCGCACAGATTCCCGCGCCCGGGCCCTCCGCCGCCGTGGAGGCCGCGCCCCGCGATCCCTCAATCGTCTCCACCGGCAGCCGGGCCGTCACACCGAATCCGCCCGGGCCGTCGGATCCGCCGTCCCCGCGAGTGCGGCGGCCGCCGTCGAAGGCCGCGCTCCCTCCGAAGGCCTCGAAGCGCTCGCGCAGTCCCCGCAGCCCGTTGCCGAGCGCGACCTCGCGCGCACCCCAGCCGTCGTCGCACGAGCGCAGCAGCACCCCCGAGCCCGTCGCGCGCACCTCGATCCACAACTCGCGCGCGTGCGCGTGCCTGATCGTATTGGTGACGATCTCCTGCACCGCCCGCACGAGCAGCACGGTGCGCTCCTCGTCGAGCTCGAGCGCCTCCTCCACCTCGAGGACGACGCGGGGCTCGGTGAGATCCTCCACCACGCGCTGCAGCGTCTCGCGCAGGTCGCCGCTGCCGCTCCGCAGCTCCCCCACCGTCGCGCGCACGCTCGACAGCAGATCGCGCGCAACGGTATCGGCGCGCTCGATGTGCGGGATCGCCGCCGCCTCGGCGGGGGCACGATGCTTGGCGGCCTCCAGTTCGAGCGTCAGCACGGTCAGCTGGTGCCCGATCAGATCGTGCAGTTCGCGCGAGATGCGCAGCCGCTCGCCGGTGCGCGTCGACTCCGCCAGCAGCGCCGACGCGGCCTGCAGCTCGACGTGCGCCTCCGCCAGATCACGGCGCGCCCGCTGCTCGCGTAGCAGCGCGGCCGAGCTCAGCAGCGAGGCCGCCTGGATCAGCAGATAGAAGACGCCGAACATCGAGAGCTCGGTGATCGCCTCCCGCGTGGCCGCCCCCTGCCCGGACATCTCCGGCGGCGGCCTCCACGGCACGAAGGCCAGGAACAGCACCAGCTGGTTGAGCGCGATCAGCACCCATCCCGCCCGCAACGGCGCGATATACGGGCAGACGGAGACCGTCACCACGAGCAGGATCGCGACGAGTCCGCGGCCGCCCGCACCCAGCACGAGCACCCACGACGCCAGAACCGCGATCCCGAACGAGCCGTGCACCCGGAAGCTGGGGCGCTGCAGATCCTCGGCTCCCCAGAGCCCGACCGTGAGTGCGAGGAGCATCACGATGAACAGCCCCACCCAGACGGGATGCGGGATCCGCGTCGGCGCCCCTCCGAAGAGCGCGGGGCCCGCTGCGACCAGCATCACCGCGAACATCGCGACGCCCGACCACAGTTCGGGGTTGAAGCGCCGCATGCCTCCAGCGTACGGGTCCGCACTGCGTCGCGCAGGTGCCGGAAGTCACGTTCGAAGAGGTGACCGGCGGCACGGGTGTTCCCTCCGCCCCGCACCTAGCGTGATGGGCATGGATACGCATCACGACGCAGCGAGAACGGAGACCGGGGCGCGAACGGACAGCGCGTCCGCGGCGGACAGCTCTACGGCCGGCACCGGTGCGGCAGCCGGTACCGGTGCGGCAGCCGGCACCGGCGCGATCGCTTCCGACCCGGCGGTCGTCGTCGAGGGGCTGCGCAAGCAGTACAGGCGGAAGGTCGCCGTCGAGGACATCAGCCTGCGCGTCGAGCACGGCGAGATATTCGGGCTCCTCGGTGCGAACGGGGCCGGCAAGACCACGACGGTCGAGGTGATCGCGGGCCTGCGCAGGCCCCGGCGGCACGACCGCGGCACCGTGCGGGTGCTCGGCCTCGACCCGCAGCGCGACCGCGCCGCGCTGCGGCACCTGCTCGGCGTGCAGTTGCAGAGTGCGACCCTGCACGGCGCGCTCACCGTCGACGAACTGATCAACCTGTACCGCGGTTTCTACCCGGACCCCCGGCCGGCCGCTCAGCTGATCGGACTCGTCGGGCTCGAGGAGCAGCGGCGCGTGCGGTTCGACAAGCTCTCGGGCGGTCAGCAGCAGCGGCTCTCGATCGCGATCGCGCTCGCCGGGCGCCCGCGCGTCGTGATCCTCGACGAGCTCACCACGGGCCTCGATCCGAAAGCGCGGCGTCAGATGTGGACGACCGTCGAGCGACTGCGGGACGAGGGATGCACGATCCTGCTCGTCAGCCACGCCATGGAGGAGGTCGAACGGCTGTGCGACCGCGTCGCTCTGCTCGATGCCGGGCGCGTGCTCGCGACAGGCACACCCGCGGCGCTCATCGAGAGGGCCCGGGCCGCCGACCTCGACGAGGCCTTCGTCGCACTCACCGGCAAGCATCTCGAAGAGGAGGAAGCAGCATGACTCTCGACCGCGCCGACACTCCCGTGCACACCCCGCGCCGGCCGGGTGTCTCCGCCTGGCTGCGGCTCTGCGTCTGCGAGGCGAAGATGACCGCGCGTGACACGGCGGGGCTCGTGGTTCCGTTCGGCCTGCCGATCCTCATCCTGCTCACCTCGGCCTCGGGCGCGGGGACCGAGATCGTCGCGAACGGCCGCAGCGCGCTCGATCTGTACGTGCTGCCCCTCGTCTTCGTCATGGTCGCGACGCTCATCGGGGTCACCAACATGCCGAGCTTCCTCGCCACCTACCGGCGCACCGGCGTGCTGCGCCGTCTCGCCACGACGCCGCTCTCACCGCTCGCGGTGCTCGGAGCGCAGGTCGCGGTGAGCTTCGCGCAGGCGATCCTCGGGATCGCACTCGCTTACGGCGTCGCGGCGGCCTTCTTCGGCGCGCGGCCGCCGGTGCACCCGTGGGCGGCGCTCGGCGCGCTGCTGCTCACGATGCTCGCCATGTACGGAGTCGGCATGGTCGTCGCCTCGGTCTCGCCCACGCCGAACGCGGCGGTGGCGCTCGGGATCATCGGATTCCTGGGACTCGGAGCGCTCGGCGGCATGTTCGGGTCGCGCGACTCGCTGCCCGGATGGCTCGCCGTCGTAGGCGAGGCGCTACCGTTCGGCGCCGGGGTCGAGGCCCTGTCGGCGGCCTGGGCGGGTGCCGCGGTCGACCCCGCGCACCTCATCAGTCTGGGCGTCTCCGCCGTGGTGGGGGCGAGCATCGCGGCGCTCTTCTTCCGCTGGGAGTGAGCGGACCCCGACCCCTCGCCCGCGCCGTTCCCCGCCGTCCGCCCCTCGCCCGCTCGCCGAGCACAGCCTCCGCACTCCGCACACCGCAGTCGATCGAGATGACGCGTTCGGCCCGATCTCAGCCCGATAGGGGCCGTGTGAGTCATCTCGAGCTCGGCGCGCGGTAACGCGGTTCGTTAGTAGGGCTCGGCGAAGTACCTGGCGAGACCCGGTGCGACCCGGCGGGGCCGTCGCTGCAAGAAGGCGCACATTTCTTCGTGCGTCTGTTCGAGCGCTCGGGGCTGGAAGTCCTCGAGGTGGGTGCGTTTCACCTCGTAGCCGGCATCTCTTGCCCGGTCGAGCCGACGCTGGTCGCGCAGATACTGCTTCCGGTCGAGCCGATGCTGCTCGCCGTCGTATTCGAGGATGAGCCTCCTCAGGCGATCGACGGCATCGAACCTGCCGATCCAGCACCCCTTGGCGTCATAGACCTCGGCCTGCAGCTCCAGGTCATCGATCCCCATTCTCGCGAGTTCGAAGTGCTGCAGGCTCTCCATACGAGACTCCGCCCCTACCCGAGCGACGCATAAAGCCGCCCTCAGTCTCCGGATACCTCTCGCGTTCGAAGCCTCCGCTGCCTCCAGAAGCTGTTCGAGACCGACCAACGACCACTGGCATGCACCGCGACCACGGAGTTTCACCAGGTGGTCAGCAGCCACGACCTGCTCCCGGAAACTCAGCAGCGGAGCCGACTGGATGAGCGCGGTCACCGGCGGCACACAGGCGAAGGCGACCCCCTCGAGCCCCTCGATCCCCTCGACTCGGACCTGCCACGGTTCCACCTCCGTGCCGTGATGATGTCCGTGGACGAGCACACCGCGCGCAGGTCCGTGCGGGCGGGGAATCGACACGTGCAGATCCGGCGGAGTGCGGATGGGCGCACCGTGCAGGTGGAGCGCCGTCGTGTGGCTGAACGCTTCGCCGCGCGACAGCCGCAGTAACGGCAAGTAATCGGACGCCGACTGCGCGACGCGTTCGCGGAGGGTCTTCGGATGCGCGGAGTCACGCCGAAGGCGCCGAACGCCCCGATAGGGGGCTTCGAACCGGGGATGACGAAGCTGTTTGCTGCTCAGGTCGCTCTGTACCGCCGAACCCACGAGAAAGGCGCGGCCGGGCAGTTCGTACGGATGCGGTTGATCGAGGGTTCCGGGCATGCCCACATCCTGCAGGCTTCCGCCCGCCGAAACGCGGTTCTCCACAGCACCCTGCCCGAAATAGGCGGGATACTGTGTTGCCCCATACCTGTGGACGAAGTACCCTTCCCACGTTCGGGACGGGAAACCCGTGAACCTCCTCGAAATGACGCCTGTTGCCCCGATCTCGACCGGACAGGGGCAGCACGCGTCATCTCGATAGCAGGCAGAGCGACGGGACGCCGGATGGCGGGGTGGCGGGGTGGCCGGATGGCGGGACGGCGGGGCGCACAGGATGGGGGCGGCGGGCGCAAAGGGGATGTGGGACAGCAGAACGAAGGGGAAACGCAGAACAGGGGCCGCACCCGAAGGTGCGACCCCTGTTCGAAAGGGACTCGGACTTAGAAGTCCATGCCTGCGCCCGGATCAGCCGCCGCGGGGGCAGCCGGCTCGGGCTTGTCGGCGACGACGGCCTCGGTGGTGAGGAAGAGGCCGGCGATCGACGCGGCGTTCTGCAGCGCCGAACGGGTCACCTTGGCGGGATCGAGAATGCCCTGCTCCGCCAGGTCGCCGTACTCACCGGTCGCGGCGTTCAGGCCGTGGCCGAGGGGCAGGCTCGCCACACGATCGGCGACCACGCCGGGCTCGAGGCCCGCGTTGAGCGCGATCTGGCGCAGCGGCGCCTCGATGGCGGCCTTGACGATCTTGGCGCCGACCGCCTCGTCGCCCGAGAGGCCGAGCCCGTCGAAGACGTCCTTGCCGGCCTGGATCAGCGCGACACCACCGCCGGGCAGCACGCCCTCGTCGACGGCAGCCTTCGCGTTGCGCACCGCGTCCTCGATGCGGTGCTTGCGCTCCTTGAGCTCGACCTCGGTGGCCGCGCCCGCCTTGATGACGGCGACGCCGCCGGCGAGCTTCGCGAGGCGTTCCTGCAGCTTCTCGCGGTCGTAGTCGCTATCGGTCGACTCGATCTCGCGACGGATCTGCTGCACGCGGCCGGCGATCTGCTCTTCCTCGCCGCCGCCCTGGACGATGGTGGTCTCGTCCTTGGTGATGATGACCTTGCGCGCGGTGCCGAGCATGTCGAGGGTCGCGTTCTCGAGCTTGAGACCGACCTCCTCGGAGATGACGGTGCCGCCGGTGAGGATCGCGATGTCCTGCAGCATGGCCTTGCGGCGATCGCCGAAGCCGGGAGCCTTGACGGCGGCCGACTTGAAGATGCCGCGGATCTTGTTGAGCACGAGGGTGGCGAGCGCTTCGCCCTCGACGTCCTCAGCGATGATGAGGAGCTGCTTGCCCGACTGGATCACGGGATCGACGACGGGGAGCAGGTCCTTGATGTTCGAAACCTTGCTGTTGACGATGAGGATGTAGGGATCCTCGAAGACCGCCTCCTGGCGATCGGCGTCGGTGACGAAGTAGGCCGAGAGGTAGCCCTTGTCGAAGCGCATGCCCTCGGTCAGCTCGAGCTCGGTGCCGAAGGTGTTCGACTCCTCGACGGTGACGACGCCCTCCTTGCCGACCTTGTCGATGGCCTCGGCGATGAGTGCGCCGATCTGCTCGTCGGCGGCGGAGATCGACGCGGTGGCGGCGATCTGCTCGGTGGTCTCGATCTCCTTCGCGTTCTCGAGCAGGCGAGCGGAGACGGCGGCGACGGCCTTCTCGATGCCCTTCTTGATCGCGATCGGGTCGGCGCCCGCGGTCACGTTGCGGAGGCCCTCGCGCACGAGCGCCTGAGCGAGCACGGTGGCGGTGGTGGTGCCGTCGCCCGCGACGTCGTCGGTCTTCTTCGCGACCTCCTTGACGAGCTCGGCGCCGATCTTCTCGTACGGATCGTCGAGTTCGATCTCCTTGGCGATGGAGACGCCGTCGTTGGTGATGGTGGGGGCGCCCCACTTCTTCTCGAGCACGACGTTGCGGCCGCGCGGGCCGAGCGTCACCTTAACCGTATCGGCGAGGGTGTTCAGACCCCGCTCGAGTCCACGACGCGCTTCCTCATCAAACGCAATGATCTTTGCCATGTACTTCGCCCCTCCCGGACGTCTCTACCGATGGTCAGCTCCGTGCCGGCGCAGGCACCGACGCACGGATGTTTTAGCACTCAGCCGAATCGACTGCTAACACCAATCTTGGCACTCAAGCATGTCGAGTGCAAGCAGCGGTGCTCGCGATCAGCGAACACGCAGCCCGATCATTCGTCATCGCGAAGGCGCGGCGACCGTCACTCAGCGGGAAGGGTGGCGGGATCGACGGCCATGCCGGTAGCCGGGTCCACCGGCCAGCCGGTGACGGGGTCGATCAGCCAGCCCGTCGCGGGGTCGATGAGCAGACCGGTTTCGGGGTCGATCTCGTATCCGGTCTCGGGATCGATCTGAGGCTCGCCCTCAGCGGGCTCCTCGGACCCGGCGCCGTCGAGATTCTTCGCCTCCTCGATCCCCGGCCCCGCGTAGTCGGCCCCCAGCAGCACGACGAGCTGCGATCCGTACTCCTGGTACTCGTCGGCCTGGTAGGTCGAGAGTCCGCCGAGCTTGGCCGCGAGACCCGCCGCTGCCGATGCATCGGCCTCGTCGCTGTAGAAGACCGCGGAGATCTGCACGTCGCTCGCGGAGGCGCTGCCGCTGAACAGGATCGTGCCCCACTGCTCCTGGGTGATGATCTGATCGAGTGCGGCCGCCAGATTGGTGGTCTCAGTGCCATTGAGCACGGCCACGGTCGCCTCGGGATCGAGCACGGCATCCGGAGTCTGGGCCGTGCTCGAGGTTCCCTTCGGACGATCGCCCGGCAGTTGGCCCGCCTTGTCGATCGCGATCACGAAGCCGATGCCCGCAGCCGTGAGCAGCGCGAAACCGAGCAGAGCGGCGATCAGGTACTGCGAGACGTAGCGGGGCTGGGCGGTGAAACGATGCGCTCCGACCCGGCCGCTGCGAGGCACTCGATCGAAGCGATCCTCGGGGTAATCCTGGCGCGCGCCACGAGGCTCGGTCGTGCCCTCGGTCTTCTGCGCCACCCCTGCTCCCGTCTGATCCTTCGGCCGCCGGGATACTCCCCCGCGATTCCCCCTTAGCGTACCTTGCCGCATCCTGACAGTTCTCCGACGACGCGACGGTTTCGCAGTCGTCGCCCCGGGCGGTCGAAGCGAATCCTCAGGATCCGGCTTCGGCGGGATCCTGCAGCGAATCCGGTGCGTAGATCGCGCGCGCGAGACCGTCGATGACATCGGGGATGCGGGTGCCGCCCGCGAGCAGCACCGAGTCGTCGATATCGATGATGCGCCGGTGCTCCCCCGCGGAGGTGAGGCCGATGCTCGGCTGCGCACGGATCAGGCCGTCCACGCCGCCCGCGCTCTCGAGCCCCTTCGACATCACGATGATGATGTCGGGATCCATCGCGATCAACGCTTCCTCCGTCATCGGCCGTTCGCCCTCCCAGCCGATCTCGGCGGCGACGTCGACGGCCCCGAGCGAGCGGATGAGGGAATCGATGCCGCTGCCCTCGCCGAAGAGATAGAAGATACCGGCGGTGCCCCGCACGTAGAGGAAGGCGACCCGGGGCAGATCGGCCGGGTCAGGGGGCAGCATCTGCTGCACCTCGGCCTCCTTCTCGGAGATCGCCCGGCGCAGGGTGTCGATGAGCGGGGGCGCCGCTTCCCCGACTCCCAGCGCATCGGCGACCTGCTGCGCGGTGATGAAGCTCGTCTCCGCGTCGACGGCGCGGTCGACGGTGACGACGGGGATGCCGGCATCGCGCAGCTGCAGCACCACATCGGTGGGACCGATGCTGCCGTCGGTGATGATGAGGCTCGGGTTGAGCGCGAGCACCCCCTCGGCGTCGATCGAGTGACCGTCTTTCGTGACGACCGGAACGTCGTCGGAGCCGGGGAAAACCGTCGAGACGTCCCGGCCCACGATGTCGTCCGCCATGCCGAATGCGTAGACCAGCTCGCCCACGGACCCGCTGAGCGAGAGCGGCACGATGCGCGAGCTGTCTTCGACCGTCACCTCGGTGTCTCCCGAGCGGTCGTGCGAGACGACGGTGACGGGCAGTCGGGGTTCGGGAGCGTCGGCGAGAACGGGGATGCTCGGGCCGCCGACGACGGCGGTGGTGGGACCCTCGTAGGAGGTCGGATCGTCGAGCGGGGTGACCTCGCTGAGCGGCGGCAGCTCGACGGCTTCGACCCCGGCCGCGCCTCCTCGCCCGGGCCCGGTCTGACAGCCGCTCGCACCGAGGCCGATCAGCGTCACGAGGGCGAGCGCGACGATCCCCCGCCTCGATCCGATCCTCATGCAGCCCGACCTCTCTTCTTCCGCTCTTCCCCCGACGAATACCGGGGTTTAGCCTAACCCAAGCTAGGTATGATGATTAGTGGACTTCGAAGATCCACCTCATTCTCGCACCGGCCGAGCCGCGCTCCCCCGTGTGATCCACGCAAAGGTTTTCCGAGCTCGTATGACCCCCTCCTCGTCCGTGGCACGTGACCGTCGCGCGACGACCAAAGCCGTTCTGTTCGCGACGCTCGCGGTGGCGCTCGTCGCCGCGATCGTGCTCTCGGGCAGCACCGGGCAGCTCGGGATCCCGCCGCAGGAGGTGCTGGGCTCATTGCTGCACCGCGTCGGCATCGACTGGCTGCCCCTGCCCGGTCACCCCATGGGAGACCAGACGCTGTGGTCCGTGCGCTTCCCCCGCGTCGCCATCGCCGTGCTCATCGGAGCGGGCCTCTCGGTCGCCGGCCTGCTCATGCAGGCCATCTTCGGCAACCCCCTCGCGGAGCCGGGCGTGATCGGCATCTCCTCCGGAGCCGCGGTGGGCGCGGGTCTCGCCATCGTCTTCGGCGTCACGGTGTTCGGCGAGTGGACGACAGCGGTGTTCGCCTTCGCGGCCGGGCTCGCCGCCACCCTCGTGGTGTACGCGATGAGCCGGGCCGATGGCCGCACCGAGGTGGTCACCCTGGTGCTCACCGGCATCGCGGTGAACGCGATCGCGGGCGCGGGCATCGCCCTGCTCACCTTCCTCGGCGACACGCAGTCGCGGGAGCAGATCGTCTTCTGGCAGCTCGGCAGCCTCGCCGGCAGCCGCTGGTCCCAGGTCGCGGTCATCGCCCCCGTGATCGCGGTGGGCCTGCTCTCCGCCTACTTCGCGGCTCACCGGCTCGACCTGCTGTCACTCGGCGAGCGCAACGCCCGCCACCTCGGCGTCAACGTCGAGCTGCTGCGCATCGGCATGATCTTCGTGGTGGCGCTGCTGACCGGCGCCGCGGTCGCGTTCGCGGGCATCATCTCGTTCGTGGGGCTCGTGATCCCGCACCTCATGCGCATGATCCTCGGCCCGGCGCACCTGCCGCTCGTCACCGCCTCCGCGCTCGGCGGCGGCCTGCTGCTCACCCTCGCCGATCTCGGCGCACGCACCATCGTGCCGAACGCCGACATGCCGATCGGCATGCTCACGGCGCTCGTCGGCGGGCCCTTCTTCTTCTGGCTGCTGAGGCGCACGCGCAAGCGGAGCGGAGGCTGGGGCTGATGGCCCGTTTCTTCGAGCTTCCCGAGCGCGCCGTCGCGGGCGACATCGTCTGCGCCGCGGAATCCGTGCACCTCGAGCGCGGGGGCCGTGTGCTGCTCGATTCGGTGTCGCTCGAGCTGCGAGCCGGCGAGGTGCTCGCCCTGCTCGGGCCGAACGGGGCCGGCAAGTCGACACTGCTGAGCCTGCTCTCGGGCGATGTCGCACCGGACCGCGGATCGGTGCGCTTCGGCGATCGCGCGATCACCGACTGGTCGCTCGCCGAGCTGTCGCGGCGACGCGGCGTGCTGCTGCAGGACAACCAGCTGCTGTTCCCGTTCACCGTGCACCAGGTGGTCGAGATGGGGCGGGCACCGTGGCGGCGCACCCCGCTCGAGGACGAGGACAACGCCGCGATCTCCGAGGCCGTCGCCGCGGCTGATGTCGCGCACCTCGGCAATCGCCGGGTGCCGTCGCTGTCGGGTGGCGAACGCGCCCGCACCGGCTTCGCCCGGGTCATGGCCGGTCGCACTGGCGTTCTGATGCTCGACGAGCCGACGGCCGCGCTCGATCTCGGGCACCAGGAAGCGGTGCTCGGGATCGCGCGCGAGCGCGCCCGCGCCGGCGACGCCGTGCTCGTGGTGCTGCACGACCTCAACCTTGCCGGCGCCTACGCGGACCGGATCGCGCTGCTGCGCGACGGCCGCCTCATCGCATGCGATGCTCCGGATCGGGTGCTCACGGCCGAGACCGTGAGCGAGGTGTACCGGACTCCGGTCGAGGTGATCCCCCACCCCGTCACCGGCAAAGGCATCGTGCTGCCGCGGCGGAGCCTCTGAGGAAGGCGGGCCGGAGCGGTCTTCGCCTCCGGCATCGAACCTGCCTAGAAGTATCGAGACAGCCCATGATTCGCGCGAATTGCAGGCTCCCTCGCCAGAAATAGGCAGTCTCGATCAGGCGTCGGGCGCGGAGGGCGGCGCTGATCCCCGCTCGGGCGCGGAGGGCGGATCGGAGCCCCGCTCGGGATCGGACTCCGGCTGCGACCGGCCGCGGCGGCCGGCGATGAGCAGGCCCGACGCGACGCCGATCGCGAGCAGCGCGACACCCGCCACGATGATCGGGGCCCAAGGGATCCCCGGATCCGCCTCCCGCGGTTCGACCGGGAGCGTGCCCTGGTCGGTCGGCTCACTCGATTCGTCAGGCGATCCCCCGCCCGCCTCGATCTCGGCCAGCGCGCACCCGGCGACGGTCGCCGAGAGGGAGATCGGATCCAGCTCGTCACCCGCAACATACCCCCCGTAGCCGCCGTTGAAGGCCTCGGCACCCTTCTCGGTCAACCGCACCGGTGCTGCCGCGATCTCGAGGGTGTCGCCCTCGGCCGACAGCGCGCCCGAGAGATCGATCTCCGCGGCGCGCACCTCCGCGGTCGCGGCCGCACCGCCCTCGTTCGCGGCGTCGGTGGCACCGATGCCGAGCACCAGGTACGCCTCGTTCTCTCCGGAGAATTCGATCGCGGGATCGCTCAGGTCGAGCTGCATCGCGCCGTCGTGCCCGGTGAAGTGCACAGCGCCGGTGAACGCGATCCGTCCCTCCTCGAGGCTCCCCGAGACGCTTCCCTCGGCCCGGTCCCAGATGAAGTCGGGGGTCTCGTAGCGCATGTCGTCGCTCACGGTCCACTCGCCGTTCGCGATGGACCCGCTGATGTACGAGCGGAAGCTCTCCTTCACACCCCACGTCAGCTCGGCCGACTCGATGGCGCAACCCGCCGGTTCCTGCTGAGCGCGTGCGATCTGTGCGGGATCCGGGGACGCCATCGCGGGAGCCGTACCCGCGACGACCGCGCCTCCGAGGACAACGATCCCGGTGAGTGCGCGGATCACGGCGGATAGCTTCGTCATCTTGCCCTTCGATCGCCTCGTCACTGCGCCGGCACCCGTCATGGTTCCCGCGAACGGCCCGGTCTGCTCGACGACACCCGGCGCGGCATCGCTAGCAAGTCTGACGAATAGCGCCGGACGATGCAAATAGACCGGCCCGCCCGTGCGCCGCGCGATCGGCCGCGGCGTCCATCGGGTGCGGCGCCCGTCGGGCGCAGCCGCGCGCCTCAGACGCGCGATCCGCGGCCGGCGGCCGGCCCCTCCGATCTCCGGCTCGGCAGCGAGGCGATCACCACGGCGAGCAGCGCGACCGCCGTGCCGATCGCCATCCCGACCGTCACCCCGCCCGCGAGAGGCAGCCCCGCTTCCAGCAGCAGCGACGCGATCAGCTGTCCCGCCACGTTCGACATGCTCAGCAGCAGCACACCGGCCGCTCGCACCAGCATGGCGGCCACCGCGATGAACACGGTGCCGATGACGCCGCCCACGTAGTAGAGCGGGGAGGTCGGCCACTCCGTCGGCCAACCCGAGATCGCCACGGACACGACCGCGATCACCGCGAGAACAGCGGTACCGACGACGAAGTTCACGAACGTGGAGGTGACGGCGCTCCTCGCGGCCGCCCGGACCAGGCCGTTCACCATCGACTGCCCCGCCACGCCCACTCCGATCAGCACCGGGAAGACGACGAGCCACACCGCGTGCGATACGGCCAGATCCAGACCGACCGAGATGATGACGGCGAGCACCGCCAGACCGGTGCCGACGAGCCTCAGAGGCGTCGGATCGATGCGGCCGCCCGGGCCCAGGCCGGCTCGATCGAGGATCAGACCGCCGAGCACCTGGCCGGCAACGATGCCCACGGTGAAGAGCGCGAGCCCCGTGAGCGGAGCCACGAGGCCCTGCCCCAGCACGAAGGCGGCGCCCGCGGCCCCGCCGAGCAGCGTCCACAGCGGGAGGCGACCGGCCGTCACCTCGGCCCGCAGGCTCACGAGGCCCGCCTTCGCGCGCCGCGACACGAGCACTGCGATGCACATCACGACGAGACCTGATCCGAAGGAGACGACGGCGGTCACGTAGCCGTTGCCGATCTGCTGGCTCAGGCCCCCGTTGACACGCGATTGTACCGCCACGAGCATTCCGGCGATACCCGAACCCAGGAGTGCAGCCCAGACGGGCAGTTTGGAACTAGACACTCCCCACAGCCTAGTCCCCGCGGTGCGCCGCGCTCAGGGCAACGCGCCAGCGTTGCGCGCGGGAAGCCGGTGGAGCTCGCGACACCGGTGTCGGTTCGCAGGCCGCCAGGCGGCGACACGCAAAAGGCCCCGCGGAGCGGGGCCAGCGTGGAGCCCGGCCCTCGCTTCGCTCCGTGGCCGGCGCCTGTGGGCGCCGCGGCTCTGCGACGAAACGCTGCCGCGTTTCTTACTGGAGCCGCCTGTCGGACTCGAACCGACCACCTGCAGTTTACAAGGCTGCTGCTCTACCAGATGAGCTAAGGCGGCGAAACGGGGCGGTGCCGAGCACCGCCCCGATCAGCTTACTCCGACTCCCCCTCATCAGCGGAATCGCCGGAAGCATCGGCCGAATCGGCCTTGGCCGCGCTCTTCTCAACCTCGCTCTTCACCTTGAGCAGGTACGACTCGAGGTCGCCGTCGCGAGCCTGGTTCCACTGCTGACCGTTGACGATGACGGTCGGCGTGCTCACGAGGCGCTGGGGCTCGCCCGCGGGCTGCAGCTCAGTGCCGTTCGAGTCGAAGAGCTGGGCGCCCTTGGCGAGGCCCTGCACGCCGTTCTCGCTCACCGCTTTGTAGTTGGCGGCGATGAAGCTGCCGAAGCGCACGTCTTTCACGCACTGCCGCAGTTCGGTGGTGAGCTCCGCACCGGCGGCCTCCGCCTGCTCGAGCAGTTGATCGTCCGTGAGACCGGCCGTGCGCTCCGCGGGCTGGACGTCGGCGCTCAGCAGGGTGTTGTGCAGCTTGAATGCGACGTCGGGCTGCTGCTCCACGACGCAGCTGAAGAGGTTGGCCGCACGCGTGGAGTACTTGGTGCCGAGCGACGCACTGTCGAGGAAGTTCAGCGGATAGACCTGCAGGTTCACGTCTCCGCTGCCGACGTAGTTCTCGAGCATGGTGCCGTACTGCTGCTCGAACGCGCCGCACGCGGGGCACATGTAGTCGACGTAGGTGGTGACGTCGAGCGGCAGCTGCTTGCGGTCGACCTCGGGCGCCTCGCGATCCTCGCCCGACTGCAGTGCGGGAGTCTCGACGACCTTGAGGTCCTTCGTGAACACGACGCCGCCCGACGCCATGTTCTCGGGGCCGGGGCCTGCCGGCTTCATCGTCTGCGTGAGGATCAGGGCGACGACGGCGAGGATCGCCAGCACGCCGAGCACGATGCCTCCCTGCAGCAGGAATCGGCCGCGCTTCTCGCGGCGCTTCTCCGCTTCGCGGGCGAGGCGCGCCTGCTCGCGTGCGCGCTCGCGGCGCTCGTTCTTGGTGAGTTTCTCTGACATGGCTCTCTCCACGGGGCCGGGGACCGGCGGTCGGGTTCTTAGCTGGCGATGACGCGCTGCCGCGCCGCTACTTCTTCTTGTTGGCTCGACGCTCGGCCCGGTTGCCGGAGGCGGCGTCACCGGGCACCTGCTGGCCGAATGCGCCGCGCTGAGCGGGCTGCTGCGCCTGGGCTCCGGCCTGCTTCTTGCCGCGGCCCGCGCCGCGCGTGCGCGGTGCGGTGCTGTCGGTCTCGTCCTGAGCACCGCTCACCGCGGGAGCGCCGTCCTCGTCGGGGGCGGTGTAGCTGAGCTTGGACTGATCCGGGGTCTGCTGATCCTCGAGGCCGCCACCCTCGAGGTGCACGTGGTCCTGCGGCCCCTCTGCCGGGCGCACCTTCACCTCGAGGTTGTAGAGCAGCCCCATGGACTCCTCCTTGATCTGCCCCATCATGCCCTCGAACATCGTGAAGCCCTCGCGCTGGTACTCGACCAGCGGGTCGCGCTGCGCCATCGCGCGCAGCCCGATGCCCTCCTTGAGGTACTCCATCTCGTAGAGGTGATCGCGCCAGCGACGGTCGATGGTGGCGAGCACCACGCGGCGCTCGAGTTCGCGCATGGCCTCCTCGCCGAGCTCCTCCTCGCGCTTGCGGTAGGCGACCTCGGCGTCGGAGAGGATCTCCCGGCGCAGGAACGCCTTGTCGACGCGGGTGCCCCCCGCTTCCGCGACGAGTTCGTCGATGGTGATGCCGATCGGGTAGACCTGCTTGAGATCGCTCCACAGCGCGTCGAAGTCCCACTCGCCGTCGAGGCCGTGAGAATCGAGGATCGCGTCGATCGTCTGCTCGCGGAAGGAGTCGATGCGGGATTCGATCTCTTCGCCGTCGAGGATCTGCTGACGGTCGCCGTAGATCGCCTTGCGCTGGCGATCCAGCACGTCGTCGTACTTCAGCACGTTCTTGCGGATCTCGGCGTTGCGCTGCTCGACCTGGCTCTGCGCGCTCTGAATGGCCCGCGTGACGACCTTCGACTCGATCGCCAGATCGTCGGGGAAGCTGTCGCGGTTCATGAGCGCCGCGGCGGCGCCCGAGTTGAAGAGGCGCATCAGGTCATCGGCGAGCGACAGGTAGAAGCGGCTCTCGCCGGGGTCCCCCTGACGGCCCGAGCGGCCGCGCAGCTGGTTGTCGATGCGACGCGACTCGTGGCGCTCGGTGCCGAGCACGTAGAGGCCTCCGACTGCGACGACCTTCTCAGCCTCCTCGGCGACGGTGCGCTTGACGGCCTCGAAGACGTCGTCCCACGCGGCCTCGTAGGCCTCGGGATCGTCTTCCGTGGAGAGGCCGCGCGCGGCCATCTCCTGCACTGCGAGGAACTCGGCGTTGCCGCCGAGCATGATGTCGGTACCGCGGCCGGCCATGTTCGTAGCGACGGTGACGGCGCCGAGACGACCGGCCTGCGCGATGATCGCGGCCTCGCGCGCGTGGTTCTTGGCATTCAGCACCTCGTGGCGCACGCCCTTCTTGGCAAGCAGGCGCGACAGGTACTCGCTCTTCTCGACGCTCGTGGTGCCGACGAGCACGGGCTGACCCTTCTCGTGGCGCTCGGCGATGTCTTCGACGGCCTGCTTGAACTTCGCCTCCTCGTTCTTGTAGACGAGGTCGGGCTGGTCCTTGCGCTGCATGGGCTTGTTGGTGGGGATCGGCACCACACCCAGCTTGTAGGTCGACATGAACTCGCCGGCCTCGGTCTCGGCCGTACCGGTCATGCCCGAGAGCTTCTCGTAGAGGCGGAAGTAGTTCTGCAGGGTCACGGTCGCGAGCATCTGGTTCTCGGCCTTGACCTGCACCCCCTCCTTGGCCTCGATCGCCTGGTGCATGCCCTCGTTGTAGCGGCGACCGGCGAGGATGCGGCCGGTGTGCTCGTCGACGATCAGCACCTCGCCGTTCAGCACGACGTAGTCCTTGTCGCGGGTGAAGAGCGCCTTCGCCTTGATCGAGTTGTTGAGGAAGGAGATCAGGGGGGTGTTCACCGACTCGTAGAGGTTGGTGATGCCGAGGTGATCCTCGACCTTCTCGATGCCCGGCTCGAGCACGCCGATCGTGCGCTTCTTCTCGTCGACCTCGTAGTCCACGCCCGGTTCGAGCTTGCGCGCGATGCGCGCGAACTCGGCGAACCAGCGGTTCGCCTCGCCCGAGGAGGGGCCGGAGATGATGAGCGGGGTGCGGGCCTCGTCGATGAGGATCGAGTCGACCTCGTCGATGATCGCGAAGAAGTGACCGCGCTGCACGCGCTCCGCCGAGCTCGACGCCATGTTGTCGCGCAGATAGTCGAAGCCGAACTCGTTGTTCGTGCCGTAGGTGATGTCGGCGTTGTACTGCTCGCGGCGAGTGGCGGGATCCTGCCCCGCGACGATGCAGCCGGTGGTCATGCCGAGCGCCCGGAAGACTCGGCCCATGAGCTCGCTCTGGTAGGTGGCGAGGTAGTCGTTGACCGTGACGATGTGCACGCCCTTGCCCGCGAGGGCGTTGAGGTAGGCGGGCATGGTGGCGACGAGGGTCTTGCCCTCACCGGTCTTCATCTCGGAGATGTTGCCGAGGTGCAGGTTGGCGCCGCCCATGACCTGCACGTCGAACGGGCGCAGGCCGATGGTGCGCTTCGCGGCTTCGCGAACCGCGGCGAAGGCCTCGGGCAGCAGATCGTCGAGGCTCTCGCCCTTCTCGAGGCGAGCACGGAACTCGACGGTCTCCCCGCGCAGTTCTTCGTCGCTGAGGTCGGCGAAGGAGCTCTCGAGATCGGCGACCGTCTTCGCCAATCGCTGGAGCTTCTTCAGAGTACGACCTTCGCCGACGCGAAGGAGCTTTTCGAGAACTGTCGCCACGTTGTGTCTCCTGTAAGGTTCTGCAGAGTGGGCCGCTTTGCGCCCTCACCGCCGTTGCCGAATTGTGACAACTCCTCAGCTTAGCAAGGCGAAACCCGGTGCCGGCTGGGGAGTTGCCCGAATGGAGGTCCAGTGGGCGAACCCTCGCGCGAGGTGCTCGTGGTCCTGCCCACCTACAACGAGCGCGCGACGCTGCCCGATGTGCTCTCCCAGCTGCTGCGGGCGGTGCCGGAGGCGCACGTGCTCGTGGTCGACGACCGCAGCCCCGACGGCACGGGACTGCTCGCGGATCGCCTCTCCGAGGCCGACCCCCGTATTCGGGTGCATCACCGCGCGGGGAAGCTCGGTCTCGGCACCGCGTACATCGCCGGGTTCCGCGTCGGGATCGCTGAGGGGTATCGGCTGATCGTCGAGATGGACGCCGACGGCTCTCACCTCCCGGAGGAGCTGCCGGGCCTGCTCGATGCAGCGCGGGAGTGCGGGGGCGCGGCGATCGGTGCGCGCTGGATCGCCGGCGGGCGGATCGTCGGTTGGCCGCGCTATCGGCGCTGGATCTCTCGCACCGGCACGCGTGTGGCGAGGATCGCGCTGCGTTCGGAGCTGCACGACCTCACGAGCGGATTCCGAGCGATCGAGGCGTCTTGGTTGACGCGGCTGGATCTCGACTCGCTCGATTCCGAGGGCTACGGCTTCCAGGTGGAGACCGCGTGCGAACTGGAGCGGCTGGGCTGCCCCGTCGTCGAGGTGCCCATCACCTTCGTCGAGCGAACCGGGGGCCGCTCGAAGATGACGGGCGGGATCGTGCTCGAAGCGCTCTGGAACGTGCTGCGCCGCGGTTGGAGGCTGCGCTTCGGCGGAATGAACTGAGCCTGCCGCCCCTCGACGGATTCGGGGGACGGCAGGCTCAGGCGACGAGGGCCCAGGGAGCGACGCATTCAGGGGACGACGCTCTCACCGGGCATCGGCCTCGCTACTCCTCGGTGAGCGAGATCACGCCGTAGTTCCACCCCTTGCGGCGGTAGACCACGCTGGGGCGACCGGTGCCGGCCTCCACGAACAGGAAGAAGTCGTGGCCGACGAGCTCCATCTGATCCACCGCGTCCTCGACCGAGAGCCGCTCGGCGGGGAACTCCTTGCTTCGGATCACGACGGGCGAGTACTGCTCTTCGCCGCCCTCCTGCTCGGGAAGGGGGATGCTGCCGGTCGCGACCGCATCGATCACCTCGGCGGGAGCCGGTGTGACGTCGATCTCGGAGAAGTCATGGGCTGCGGCATCGGCGAGCGAGAGCCGGCCGCGACCGCGGCGGTCGTGACGCTTGTCCTTCATGCGGCGGATGCGCTCGAGCACCCGACCGTAGGCCATGTCGAAGGCCGAGTACTTGTCTCCGCCGGCGGATTCGGCGCGGATCACGGGCCCGGGGCCGATGAGCGTGATCTCCACGAGATCGCCGTGCTTGGGGCTTCGGTCGCTCTGCCTAGAGACCTTCACCTCGAGCGCCTGCGCCCGCGGCAACAGGCCCGACACCTTCTCGGTCTTCGATTCGACGTAGTTCTCGAAGCGGTCAGTGATCCCGACGTTCTTGCCGCGGATGTTCACGTCCATGGTGACCTCCCAAGTGACTCAGGCGGGTGGGCCTCTGTGGCGCACCGTTACGCCTTTCCCGAACTCTACTGCACTCGGGGTTTTGGGTGCCACCTCGTCGTGCGACGCATGCGCACCGCGCGTGTCCCGGCGGCGCGCATGACAGAGCGCCACGACGGCGACCACCCGCCCGCCCGCCGCCTCGAGTGCTTCTCGGCAGGCCAGCGCGGTTGCGCCGGTGGTGATCACGTCGTCCACCAGGATGATCTCCCGCCCTCGCAGCACCGCGCGCCTAGCGCGTCTCACGGCGACCCGCCTCGCGTTCTCCGCGCGGTCCGCGACGCTGAGGCCGACCTGGCCTCGCCGCCCGCGGCCGGCCCGCAGCGCGGCGACGCGCAGCACGCGGATCCCCTGCCCGCGCAGAGCCGCGGTCACCAGCAGGTCCACATGCCGATAGCCTCGGCGACGCTCTGAGGAGCGACGCGACGGCGCCGTGACGACGACGGGAGCCGCGGGGCCCCGACAGCGGGCGAGCGCCTCGCGCAACGGGGTTCGCAGCTGCGCGCCCAGCTCGCGGCCGAGCCCCACCCGGCCGCCGTGCTTGAAGGCGACGAGCGCCGCGCGCAGCGGGCCGTCGTAGACGCCCCTCGCGAAGCAGAGCACTCCGATATCGGGCTGCAGCGGCTCGGATGGACGCCGCAGTTCGACCAGGCAGGGCAGGCAGCAATCGCGGTCGGCTTCGCCGCAGCTCACGCATGCCGTCGGCCAGAGCAGCGCCAGGAGATCGAGGAGGGTCTCGGTGACTTTCGCGATGAGGGACATACTCAGATCCTGCATCCCGCGGGCGCCTCCGTCGGGCTCCCGGGGCGAATCTGTGGAGAAGACGGCGGGATCCCCATGATCTCCCTCGTTGTGAGCGAAGTCCCCCCGTTTCGCCCCGCTACCCGCGTTTCGCGAGCAGGTCCACGTCCACGGCCGAGCGCTGCCACCCGCCTGCCTGCGCCGAGAAGAGGTCGCCCTTCTCGCCGAGGACCCGCATCTGCGTGCCTCCGCCGCCGCCCGAGACGCGGGAGGCGCCCGGCACCGATCCGCCCTGCTCCCCGCTGAGCTTGCCCGGTCCTCCGAGCGTCACCTTGCCCGCGCCGTCGACCCTGGTCAGCGCCACGAGGTTCTGCTGGCCGACCCAGTCGAGATCGACGGGGTCCCCGGGCGCCCACATCTGGATGTCGGCCTCCTCGGTCGTCGCCACGGGCACGCCGTTCTCATCGCGTATCACCCCCGCTACGAGCACCTGCGAGCCGGTCTCCCCCGGTACGAGGGCCGCGATCCTCGCCCCCTCGGGCGATATCCTCACCGCCGCCGGACTCCTCCCGGCCAGCCACGGAGCGGGTACGGAGATCGACGAGCCGTCGGGCCCCCAGACCTGCAGCTGCTGCGCCGTCGCAGGCTGAACCGTCCACACGTAGTCGAACACGTCGACGCTCGGCTCGAGCAGCCCGTCGCGAGCGTCGACGAGCACCTGTCCGGAGTCGTCGATGCGCGTCACTCCCTCGTCGTTCAGCACGGCGGCCACCCCGCCGTCGAGGGAGAGGGACACCGCCTCGGGATGGAAGTCGGCGAGGGTGCCGGCGAAGCCCGTCGCCGGTTTGAATCCCCCGGCGATCAGCGACCCGAACCTGCCGCCCCTCAGCACGGCGGGCTCATACACCTCGGTGAGCACGTGCGGCCCCTCGTCGTCATCCGGCACCTGCGCCTGCGCGCCGTCCACGTACAGGTCGACCCCGTTGACATCCGCCGCCGTCTGCAGGCTCATCCGCAGCTGCTGATAGGCCTCGGCGAGACCCGCTTGACCGCCCTGCAGCAGAGCCCCGCTGAGATCCACTCGCACGCGGCCGTCGTCGACGGGCACCGTGTTCGAGACGAGCGTCGTTCCCGACGGGAATCCGCTGTGCACCGACTCGCGCAGCCGCTCCGACGGGCCCTCGAGCAGCGTGCGCACGATGGCGGTCGGCAGCGATGCCCGGTTGAGGAACCACCGGGTATCGGGCACGAGCATATCGCCGGGGCCCACGAAGTACAGCTGCCTGGCCGACCACGTGGAGGTGAACGTGGTGCTGTCGAGGATGATGCCGGCGGGAGCCGAGGCGATCCGCCATTCCCCCTCGACCCGGGTGAACTCGAAGCGCATATCAGTGGACGGACCGGGCTGCACCGGCAGCATGACCCCGCGCGAATCGACCTTCGCGACCGCCGAGAGCGACAGGATCCCCGCGGTCTCGCCCTCCTCCTGGTACGGCCTGCTGCCGTCGTCGATGAGCACACCGAAGTGCGGATCCCACTGCTCCGCGTACTCCGGGGCGAGGAACTCCCGCGCCACGGCGTAGTCGTCGGATCCCGACGAAGCCGCCTCGACGAACCCGCGCACGACATCCTTCTGGCTCGCACCGGGCGACGGACCCACCGGGATGTTCTGCCAGGGCTGATCCGCCTGTCTCAGATCCGTGAGCCCGGTCTGCACCGGCCCCGACGACGGGATCGCCGCGCAACCGCTCAGCAGCAGGGCCGCCGCGGTCAGCGCGACCGCCGGACGGGTCGCCCTCCGGCCGCCGCGCCCGCGCGCTCCGTTCCTCCGCTCGCTCATCGTCTGCCCCTTCGAATACGCCTGCCCGGTCGGCGCAGCCAGCCACCGGTCTTCTGCGGGTCGCCCGCCTCGGGCTCGACGTCATCGGGAACGAGCGGCAGCGGCGACATGAAGCTCTCGATCGCTTCCCCCCTCGGCAGGGTGAGCCGGAAGTTGGATCCCTCGCCGGGCCGCGACCAGACCTCCAGGATGCCGCCGTGCACAGCGGCGTCCTCCTGCGCGATCGCGAGTCCGAGCCCCGTGCCGCCGAGCGTGCGCTTGCGAGAGGGATCCGCGCGCCAGAAGCGGTCGAAGACGTGCTCGACGTCTTCAGGCTTCATGCCGACGCCCCAGTCGCGCACCGCGACCGATATGGCTGCGGCGTTGGAGTCGATGGTCACCACGATCGGCTGCCCCTCGCCGTGCTCGATCGCGTTGCCGACGAGGTTCGAGACGATGCGACGGATCCGACGGGCATCGACGTCGACCGGTGCGTACCCTCCGAGGGGGCGCACCTCGATGAGGCTCTCCGAGAGCGGTTGCAGGCCGTCGACGACCTCGTGCACGAGCGAGACGAGATTCGTGGGCTCGGTGTCGAGGGTGACCCTGCCCGCGTCGTAGCGGGAGATCTCGAGCAGGTCGCCGAGCAGCGATTCGAAGCGCTCCACCTGCGTTCCGAGCACCTCGACGGCGCGCTGCTGGCCCGGCGCGAGCTCCTCCGAGCTGCCCTGCAGCACCTCGCTCGCGAGCCTGATCGTGGTGAGGGGGGTGCGCAGCTCGTGCGAGACGTCCGAGACGAAGCGCTGCTGCATCTCCGAGAGGAGGTCGAGCTCGTGGATGCGGGCCTGCAGCGTGTCGGCCATGTCGTTGAAGCCCTCGGAGAGCGCGTCGAAGTGCTCGTCGTTCTGCGAGGGCATGCGGGCGTCGTTCTCGCCCCCCGCCAGTCGCCGGCTGGTATCGGCGGCGGCGCGGATCGGGCGGAATACGATGCGCGACATGATCCACACGAGGATGCCGATGAACGCCATCATCGCGGCCGCGGTGATCAGCAGGGTGCGCTGCACGAAGCTCAGCGTGTCCTGCGTATCCGCGAGGTTGTATCCGATGAAGAGATCGTAATTGCCCGCGGTACCCGGGAAGACCAGGGTGGAGCCGACGACGATGCCCGGGGGCTGCGAGCCGTCCTCCGTCTGGAACGTCACCGCCTGCCAGTGCTGCGGGGTGTCGCGATCGAGCGCCGCCCGGCTCAGTTCCGTGCTCACCGCGTCCTGCAGCATCACGCTCGTCACACCCGCCTGCGGCGCCACCGGGTCGGCCGGCTGCCCGGCCTGACGGCGCAGGTAGACGAGCTGGCTCGCCGAGGTGTCTTGCACGGTGCGGCGCACGGACAGGGCGAGCTGGCTGAGCCCGCCCCCGTCCGAAGTGTCCCACGCGTCGATCTGCCGCTGCGCCGCGAGCGTGGCGCGCGCCGAATCCTGCAGCGCCTGATCCCGGCGCGACGAGTAGAGGTCGTCGCTGATGCTCGTGAGGATGAACACGCCGGCGATGAGGATCATGAACCCCGTCACCATGCCCGTGATGGTCATGGTACGCAGCATCAACGAGCGCTGCCAGCGCCTGCGGAAGGGGCCGAGCACCGGCTGAGTGAGCCTGATCCAGCTCAGTCGAAGACGTCGCAGCGCGATCCCCGGCCGCGTTCTGCCCCGGTGCGATCGGTCGGGCTGCGATCGGCTGGTGGGCACGGGAGCTCCTACTCGACGGGCGCGCCCGCGCGATAGCCGACACCGCGCACGGTCGTGATGATGGTCGGGTGATCGGGATCCTGCTCGACCTTCGCCCGCAGGCGCTGCACGTGCACGTTGACGAGCCTCGTGTCGGCCTTGTACTGGTAGCCCCACACCTTCTCGAGCAGCACCTCGCGGGTGAACACCTGCTGGGGCTTGCGGGCGAGGATCACCAGCAGGTCGAACTCGAGCGGCGTGAGCGGGATCGACTGCGATCCCCGCCGCACCTCGTGCGCGGAGACGTCGATCGTGAGGTCGCCGATGCGGAGGGTCTCGGCCGCATCCTGCTGCGGGTCTCGCAGGCGGGCGCGGATCCTCGCGATCAGCTCAGCCGGGTTGAACGGCTTGACCACGTAGTCGTCGGCCCCGGCTTCGAGGCCGCGCACCACGTCGCGCGTGTCGGTGCGGGCCGTGAGCATGATGATGGGGGTGCCCGAGTCCGCCCGGATCCGCTCGGCGACCTCGATGCCGTCGAGCCCCGGCAGCATCACGTCGAGCAGTACCAGGTCGGGCCGCATCTCGCGGAACTTCTCGACCGCCTCGGCACCGTCGACCGAAAACTCCGTGACGAATCCCTCGCCCTGCAGCACCATGCCGAGCATCTCGGCGAGTGCCCTGTCATCGTCAACCACCAGGATGCGCGCGCTCATATTCTCCATTATGGTCGCTTCCGCTGGGGCACGGTGGATTGAAACGACACTTGCGGATCAATAGTGCTCGAAGCGGCCCGGCAGCAGCTCCCACGGCTCGCGCCCGAGGTACTCGCACACCGCCAGGTAGACGCAGTGCTCGACGAAATAGCGGCGGTGCTCCTCGTCATCGACGTGCAGGCCGCGTGCGCGCTGGATGGGCATGCGGAACATCATGATCGTGCGCGCCTGCCTGTCGATCGAGTAGAAGAGCGGGAGACGGCTCTCCCCTCGCCCGGAGGGCGCCGTCTGGAAGCCGATCTGGACGTTGCGCAGTTCGTCCGGGAAGTGCGACTGCAGCAGTTCGACCGCACCCCTGGCGTAGATCTCGAAGCGCAGCACCCTGGCGTTCGGGTCGGGCAGCCCCGGCCCCGTGAGCGAGGACCGCATGGGCCGCCGGCCGTGCCGTCGATTCGCCCGCGCTGGGGCTGTGGGCTTGCGCTCGCGACGGAACATGCGTCCAGTCTACGCGGGCGCCGCCGGCCGAGCCTCGACCGGCTCAGCCGGAGCATCGTCCCTACCGCGTGTAGACCGTGATCTCCCCGTCGCGCGGATCGGGGGCCAGGATCGGGTAGCCGGCCACCGCGCCGTCGCGCACGTACCGCACGCCGGCGTGGACCGGAGCCGAACTGGTGATCACCGCGTTCTGGGGGGCGCGCACGACGGCAGCCGCTCCAGCCTCGATGGTCTGCTCGTGCGGTTCGCCCTTGCCGTCGGCGCTCTCGACCGTTACCCGGGCCTCTTCCCCGCCGGGGTTCACCACGATCAGCTCGCCGCCGCCGACCACCGCCGCCGCCGCGGGGATGTCGGCCGTCGTCGCGGGAGCCGGGGCGAACCACTCGTAGTCGTGGCCGTCGCTGTCGGTCACCGAGCCGAGCGCTCCGGCGATGATCGGCACGTCCGCCTCGACGATCACGGCCTGTGCGTCCTCCGGCCACCGGGGTATCGACAGCTCGCCGACAGCGGAGGCGGCGAGCTCGATGTCGCCCAGGTCGGTGCTCTTCCCGTGCTCGTCTACGGCCCGCACGTGGGCGCTAGCCTCCTCGCCCGCCGGCGCGAGTGCTCGGACGACCACCGGGGTGTCGTCGTTCTCCCCCGAGTCGCTCGGGCCGTGCCCGTGGTCACTGCGGTTGAGGACTCCCGGGATCACCAGGGCGGTCGCCGGTTCGACCTGCCGATCGACCGACGACACCGCGAACGGCGAGATCCCCTCCGTCTGACCGACGCCCATGCTGGCCGTGACCGGCGCGCCGGTGCTGACCACGCGCACCGCGAGGCGCTCGCGCTCGGGCGCGTAGCCGTTGAGCGACACGGTCTGGTCGGTGCCGGGCGCGACGAGCACTCCCGCCGTCTGCACGGAGTCGACCGGGCCGGACTCGTCGTAGACGCCGATCAGCACCGTCGCCGGCACCGTGCCCGGATTGCCGAGGCTGAGCGTGGTCGAGACGCCGAGGGAGGTCGCACCGCCGATCAGCCACTGCTCGTTCAGGGGCTCGGCGCACGAACTCGCGACCGCACCGCTCAGACTCTCGGTGCTCACCGCCTGCACCTGAGCGGCGGCCAGCGGCTCGGAGACCGGCGAGGTCAGCACCGCGGGCAGGGAATCGCCGCCCTCGGGGCGTTCGAGATGCGTGTTCTCCGCCGCGGTACCCGAGACGGCCACCGTCGGGGACCCCGTGGGGATCGCCACGGCCGGGCGAGCGGGATCGGCTCCGAGCTCGGAGAAGGGCCCGGCGCAGACGAGGCTGCGCGCCGTGTTCTGCGTGCTGTCGACGGTCACCGCGATCGGCTCCTGCTCGACGGCGGGCAGCTCGGTCTGGCCCAGCAGCACCACGGCCGCGGCGCACACGCCGACTACGGCGAGGCCCGTCGCGGCGCGGGCTCCGCCGCGCAGCGCACTGGAACGCTTGCTCATCGCTCGCCTCCGTTCTCGGGGTGCTCGGCCCGGGTGCTCTCGTCGGGAGCGTCGGGGTTCTCGGGAGCGTCCGGGGTTTCGCTCGCGGCCTCGGGATCAGGATCGTCGCCGGCGGTCTCGGGATCGGGATCCTCGATCGCAGCCCCGGAGTCAGGATCGTCGCCGGTCGGCTCCACGACTGGCCCGCCGTCGGCGAGCTCGGGCTCCGGTCCGGTCTCCGGATCCTCCGCGACGGGCGCGGCATCGACGATCGCCGCCTCCGCCGCATCCTGCGCTTCCGGCGTGTCCGTATCTTCCGGCGCCTCCGTATCCTCCGGCGCGTCCGTCTGGTCCTCCGGCGCGTCCGCGACGAGTTCCTGTGACGGGACCGTGGCTGCACCCGCGACCGCACCCGATGCGACCCTGGCACGCGCCTTCTTCGCGGCCCGACGGTTCGGCCGCTTCCTCCGCTCGGGCCGGTAGGTCACCTCGCCGGTCGGCAGCGCGAGCAGCAGCACGCCGAGCAGCACGACCAGCTGGATCCCCCAGATCGTCTGACCCGTCAGCGAGGTGCCGCCGACCCGGGTCGCCGCATCGCCCTCGGGCTCCGTGATCGTCTCGGGATCGACGACTCGCCACAGCAGCCCCTGCTCCGTGAGCCCCGCGCTCGCCAGGGACGCGTGCTGATCGAACACGCGCTGCAGCTCCGCGCGTTCGAGATCGCTGCCGCCCTCGACGAGCAGCACGAAGCCGATCCCCTCGGCCTGCAGGTCCTCGCGGATATCCGGGCCGCCGACGCTCGCGAGGCCGCCGACCAGGGCGGCGAGGCGCTGGTCCTCCGCCGTCTCGTGGGGCGAGCCGAGCGCCGAGCGAATGCGATCCAGACGCAGTCCGCTGCCCGTCACCAGTTCGGCCCGCACGCTGTGCGCGGCCTCGGGCGTGAGCACGAGCGTGCGGACGCCGGGGTCGCTCTCGCCCGCGGCCTGCACGAGTGCCGGCATCTGCGCGCTGGCTGGAACGAACGGCACACGATTGAGCAGCAGGTTTCCTGCGACCGGAACGACCGCGATCAGCGCCGCGGTGAGGCCCACCGCGACCACGGGGGCCGCGCCGCGCTGCAGCGTGGTCGCTCCCACCGCCGCGAGGCTCAGCACCGCGATCCAGTACACCGCGAGACCTGACCCGGTCCACACCGCGACGCTCTGATCCCCGGTCACCGCGAGGTGGAGCTGCGCGGCGAGGATCGCGGTGGCCATGCCGAGCCCGCCGAGCACCGCGTTCAGCAGCGTGACGGCCACCCGCCCGGTGAAGAGTCCGAGCAGGGCCAGCAGCGCGATCGGGGCCATGAGCACGCCCACCAGCAGTGTCGCCGGCGGGCCGCCGAGGCCGATCCCCTCGAGAATGCCGCCCCAGCCCTCGAGGCCGAACTCGGGGAAGCCGAGCAGCAGGTGCCAGGTCGTTCCCGCATCGAACGGTGCGACCACACCCGGGTCGCGCAGCAGGTCGAGCGGCCGGCCGTTCGTGAGGGCGTAGACGGCCTTCGGCGCGAACAGCACCGCCGGCATGAGCGCCGTGGTGAGCACGCGCGCAGCCCCCCTGAGCGTGGTGAAGAGGCCCACCACCAGCAGCACGATCGCGGCGGGGATCAGGATCGGCGCGGCCGCGAGCGCCACGGCCGCGAGCAGCGACGCCGTGCCCGCCCAGCTCCACGACTCGCGGCAGCGGGTCGCCGCGAGCAGCAGCCAGGGCAGCACGATCGTGAGCACCAGCGTCGGCAGCCGCCCGGCGTCGAGGGATCCCAGCAGCACCGGGCTCAGGGCGAAGCCGAGGCTCAGCAGCACGCGGGCAGCGCGCGACTCGGTGAGCTGCGCCGCCCAGATCCAGCCCCCGAGCGCCGTGAGCGGGATCGCCGCGATCATGAGCAGCACGAGCGCGTGCGAGGGATTCCAGAACGTCAGCGTGCCGAGCAGCGCCAGCACCCAGGTGAACGGGTCGGCGGGCACCCCGCCGAGCGGGCGGGTATTCCACCACAGCTGGTCGATGGGGCTCAGCGGGGCGAGCCCGCCGCCCGCGAGACTCGTCTGCGGGAACGCCCACCAGGTGAGCGCGATCGCCGCCACGGCCGCCGCGGCCAGCACCGCGAGGCCTCCGCTCGAGATGAAGTGCAGCTCCCTCCGCTGCCGTCCCGATGACGCGAGGATCGCCTCGCGATCGATCATGCGGGCCGTGCGCACGCTCTTCGGGTCGATGCGCAGCTGCCGGATCGCGGGCCATCCCGCCGTGGAGTGCTTGCGGATCCGCCGTCGGGAGGCGATGATCGCGTGAGGCTTGAAGAACACCGTGAAGGCCGCCGCGAACTCGCCGATCATGAATCCCGGTTGCTCGCGGATCAGCGCCCAGAGCACTCGCAGCACGGCGTAGATCGGCAGCCCGAGCCACTCGAAGAAGGCGACGGGGGCCGGCGCGTACGAGATCCGCCGATGCAGCTGCGCGGTGCGCGCCTGCCGGTGCGCGGTGCGCAGTAGGGAGCGACGGCGGTCGATGTGGGGGCCCGCGACGCCGCTCTGGGCGAAGCGCACCCGTGAGGCGGGGGCGACCTCGACCCGGTGCCCGGCCAGCCGGGCGCGCACGCAGAAGTCGAGGCCGTCGTCGTAGATCGGCAGGGCGGGATCGAAGCCTCCGAGCTCGTCCCAGACGTCGCGACGCACGAGCATTCCGACGGGGCCCACACCCAGCACGTCCTGCATGTGGTCGTACTGCTGCTGATCGAGCTCCTGCCGGCGCAGCGTCCACCGCGAGCCGTAGCGGGTGAGGCTCTGGCCGAGCTCGATGATGCGCTCCGGGTGATCCCAGTCGACCAGCTTCGGGCCGGCGACCACCACCGACGGGGCGCGCTGCACACTGCTGAGGATGTGCTCGAGCGCTTCGGGCTCGGGGCAGGCGTCCTCGCTGAGCAGCCAGATCCAATCCTCGATCTCCGGATCGACCGGCACGGTCTGCACCCCGCGGGCGACGGCCTGACCGAACGGGACACGGGAGGAGAGCCCCACGACGCGCGCAGCACCGCTGTTCATGAGCTGCTCGCCGACGCGCTCGGAACCGCCGTTGTTCACCGCGATCACAGCGGCGGGCTGGGCGGTCTGCTCGGCGATGCCGGCGATGGTCTGGTCGAGCCACTCCCCGCCCCGCTGGGCGATCAGGATGGCGGTTACTCTCGTACGCATATCGCGCTCAGTCTAGGCGCGGAACGTGCGCGGCCCCTGGAGCCATGCGGAGGGGATGCGAATCCGCTCGTGAAGTCTCAGCCGGCCTCGCGGCGCAGCCGACGACGCTCGCGCTCGGAGAGACCGCCCCAAATGCCGAAGCGCTCATCGTTCTCGAGCGCGTACTCGAGGCACTCGGATCGGACCTCGCAGCTCTCGCAGATGCGCTTCGCCTCGCGGGTCGATCCGCCCTTCTCCGGGAAGAATGCCTCGGGGTCCGTCTGCGCGCACAGCGCATCCGCCTGCCACGCGAGCATCTCGTCGTCGTTGCGGACTCCCGGCACGCCCAGAAACACCGGGTCTACGAACCAGTTGCCCGGAACGGGGGTTTGCGACTGCTCTGCCAAACGTCGCTCCTTTCCTCGGCTCCGGATGCGCGACTCGCACTGGTACCTGAACAATTACATCGGTGTGATTCGTTCAAGTCAAGCCGGGAAGTCTAAACCCTCAAGTATCCCTGAAGGTTCAAAGACACGCCGGCGTGTCGCAAACGTGTCCCGGACGCACCCCGCGACGCGCGCCTACCCCCAGATCACGAGCATGCGGTACACCATCACCGCGACCGCCAGATGCACGACGCCGAGCACCGCGTTCGCCCACCGGGTGCGATCCACGAGCGCCCAGAAGCCGGCGGCCGGGGGCAGCAGGAAGGCCACGATCAGATACATCCAGAACTCCAGCGGATCCCCCACGGCATGATTCCCCGCGAACGGCGCCGCGATCGAGATGACGATCTGCGCGATCAGCAGCAGCGCGACGAGCAGCGTCGCCCCCATCGTGAAGTCGTCGGGGCCGCGCTTGCGCAGCGCGGCGATGAGGCACAGCACGGCACCGACGAGCGCAACCGCGATCGTCACCACGGCGTACCAGAGGATCATGCCGCCCCCTCCCCCGCCGCGCTGTCCGGGGTCGGGAAGTTCGTCACCACGCGGGTGCGTCCCTTCTTCACCTCGACGAGGCCGACGAGCCGCCCGTCCGGGGCCACGGCCGCCGCGAGCCTCGCATCGGGGTTCGTCGCCGGATCCACCTCGACGCGCTTGCCGTGCCCCAGATCGACCGCCTGCGCCTCCGTGAGCCGCAGCTCGGGGAACAGCGCCGTCGCGACCTCGGCCGGTTCGGCGAGCGCGCCGATCCTGCCCTCCACGAGCGCCTCCGTCGAAATGGCGCCCGCGACACCGAAGGGACCGACGTCCGTTCGACGCAGCGCCGTGAGGTGACCCCCCACCCCCAGCGCCGCACCCAGGTCGCGGGCGAGCGCGCGGATGTAGGTACCCGACGAGCAGCGCACCGTCGCCTCGATATCGATCACCGGATGAGCCCCCTCCTCCGCGACCCCGGGCGTCGGGTCGCCGATCTCGAAGGCGTGGATCGTCACCGGCCGCTTCTTCAGCTCGACCTGCTCGCCCGCGCGCACCCGATCGTAGGCGCGGCGCCCGTCGACCTTGATGGCGCTCACCGCGCTCGGAGCCTGCTCGATGTCGCCCGTGAGCTCGGCGACCGCGGCCGCGATCCGCGCGGGATCCGCCGCGAGCTCCGCGACCGCGGCCGGGTCCGCGACCTCGAGCGTGTCGCCCTCGCGATCGTCCGTGACCGTGGCGATACCGAGGCGGATCGTCGCGGTGTATGTCTTGTCAAGCCCGACCAGGTGGGTGAGCAGACGGGTCGCGGGGCCGGCGCCGAGCACGAGCAGCCCGGTCGCCATCGGGTCGAGCGTTCCGGCGTGCCCCACCTTGCGGGTGCCGAGGGCGCGGCGGCTCTTCGCGACGACGTCGTGGCTGGTCCAGCCCTCCGCTTTGTCGATCAACAGGATCGCTCCCTGCGGCGGGAGCTGTGCGGGCGCGTTCAGGGGATCCTTCGTCACCCGACCAGCCTAGCGATCCGCCCCGCCGCCCCGCCCCCCGCACGCGGTCTCGCCTCCCCGCCGCAGGCCGTCTCACCTCTCCGCCGCAGGCCGTCTCGCCTCTCCCTGCGATTCGGGGTCGGTTTCGTGCGTGTCGCCGATTCGGGGTCGTTTTCGTGCGTGTCACCGATTCGGGGTCAGTTTTGGCCGTGTCGCGCGATGCGACACGGCCAAAACTGACCCCGAATCGGGAGCCGCGGCGGGCGAGGGCGAGCATGGGAAGCGGGCGCGACGACGGGGCGGCTCGCTAGGCTGTGCGGGTGGACACGACAGCGATCGCCCGGGAACTCAACGCCTGGTACCAGCGCGAAGCCCGGGCTCTGCCCTGGCGCGCGGACGATGCGACGCCGTGGGCGATCCTCGTCTCCGAGTTCATGCTGCAGCAGACCCAGGTCGATCGTGTGCTCCCCCGGTGGACCGCCTGGATCGAGCGCTGGCCGGCGCCGTCCGCCCTCGCGGCCGAGGAGCCCGGGGAGGCTGTGCGCGCGTGGGATCGCCTCGGGTACCCGCGCCGCGCCCTCTGGCTGCATCGCGCGGCCGTCGAGATCGCCTCCCGGCACGGGGACCGCGTGCCCTCCGATGTCGAGCACCTGCTCGCCCTCACCGGCATCGGCCCCTACACGGCGCGCGCGGTCGCGGCCTTCGCGTTCGGCGAGCGGCACCCCGTCGTCGACACCAATACCCGCCGCGTCATCGCGCGCCTGGTGCACGGGCAGGCCGCGGCAGGAATGCCCTCCCCGCGCGACCTCGAGGACATGGCGGCACTGCTGCCCGAGGAGCCTCGCGAGGCCGCAGTGTTCAACGCCGCGGCGATGGAGCTGGGCGCGGTCGTCTGCACCGCCCGAGCGCCCCGCTGCGACGCCTGCCCGATCGCGCGTTGGTGCGAGTGGCGCGGGGCGGGCTATCCCGACAATGCCCCTTCGAAGCGGCCGAAGCAGGCGAAGTTCGAGGGCAGCGACCGGCAGGTGCGGGGGCGGATCATGGCGTTGCTGCGCGGCGCCCAGACGCCGGTTTCAGCGGAGGAGGCGCTCGCGGCCGCGGCCGCGGGCGGGGTGCGCGATCCCGAGCAGCCGCGCCGCGCCTACGACTCGCTCATCGCGGACGGGCTTCTCGTGGAGAGCGACGGGCAGGTGCGGCTGCCGTAGGTCCGCGCCGTCGGCCCGCTTCGACAGGCTCGGCGGTGGGAGCAGAGGACAGTGCGGTGCGCTCGGGCCGGGTTCAGCGATCCTCGTCGTCCTCGCGGGGCTTCACGTACGGATCCGCCTCGCCCGCGTACTGCGCGCTCGCAGCCTGCGCCGCCGACTCCTCATCGCGACGCCTCGCCTCGGCGAGCAGATCGTTGAGGTGCTGCGCGCTCTCGGGAAGCTCGTCGTGGATGAACTCCAGCGTCGGGGTGAGCCGGGTGCCCAGCTGCTTGCCGACCTCGGTGCGCAGCATGCCGGTTGCGGCCTTCAGCGCCGCCGCGGAGTCGGCCTGCTCCTGCTCGTCTCCGTACACGGTGTAGAAGATACTCGCGTGCTGCAGATCGCCGGTCACGCGCACATCGGTGATGGTCACGAAACCCAGGCGCGGATCCCGCAGCCCCTTCTCCAGCCTGCGCGCGATGATCTGCTGGATGCGCTCTGCCACCTTGCCGGCCCTCGGATTGCTCATGCTCCAAGCCTACCGCCCCCGAGAGGCCGAAAACGGCTGCGGACGTCGCCTCACTGAGCCCTTTTCGACCGTTCGGAAGCATCCCGGCCCTGCCCGATCCGTCGGAATCGGACGCAGCCTAGCCCGCCCGACCCATCGGAGTCGGAACCGGCCCGATCTCGCCTCGTCAGGCCGAGGATCGGGGATGATGGTCTCGTGAGCAGAAGAAACGACGACGACCAGCGGCTGCGCGACCTCGTACTGCTCCGAAGGGTCCGCGATCGCATCGACCGCGACTACGCGCATCCGCTCGATGTCGAGTCGCTCGCTCGCGGCGTCGGCTTCTCCGCCGGCCACCTCAGCCGCGAGTTCAAGGCGACATACGGAGAGTCACCGTACAGCTACCTCATGACCCGGCGCATCGAGCGCGCCATGACGCTGCTGCGGCGCGGCGACCTCAGCGTCACCGAGGTGTGCTTCGCGGTCGGCTACGGGTCCCTCGGCACCTTCACCACGCGCTTCACCGAGCTCGTGGGTATGTCCCCCGGGCGCTACCGGAGAGAGGGATGCGGGCCCCTCACCGGGCTCCCCGGCATCATCACGATGCGCGCGACGAAACCGGTCAGGAATCGAGAAGTTTCCGGCCACGGCGACGAGTAGCGTGACGGGCATGAAGATCAACATTCACGTCACGTTCCTGCCCCACACCGACCCCGAAGCGTCTCTCGCCTTCTACCGCGATGTGCTCGGATTCGAGGTCCGCAACGATGTCGGATACGAGGATATGCGCTGGATCACGGTCGGTCCGGCGAATCAGCCCGACACCTCCATCGTGCTCACTCCGCCGGCCATCGACCCGGGCCTCACCGACGACGAGCGCCGGGTCGTACGCGAGCTCGTCGCCAAGGGCGCCTACGCCTCAGTCGTGTTCGCCACCGACGAGCTGCAGCAGCTCTTCGAGAAGGTCGAGGCCTCGGGCGTCGACGTGCTGCAGGAGCCCATGGACCAGGACTGGGGCGCGCGGGACTTCGCCTTCCGCGATCCGGCGGGCAACACCGTCCGTGTGCAGCAGCTCGGCTGAGTTCCGGGCCGCCGCGGGGCGGAGCCTCTCCCGGGTAGGAGTTCTCGCTCCACGCGGGAGAGGCTCTCGGCTTCTACCCGCCTGAATCTCGATCCCCTACTTGGGCGGGGGTGACAACGGGGTCGACGCACGAGAAAGGGGCCGGTGCGAGTGCACCGGCCCCTTTCAGCGGAGAACTCAGCCCCGCGGCTTCTCCACCATCTCGGTGGTCTCGATCTCGTCACCGACCTGGATGTCGTTGAACTTGCCGAGGCCGACACCGGCCTCGAAGTCCGTCCTGACCTCGGTGACGTCGTCCTTGAAACGACGCAGCGACTCGATGGCCAGGCCATCGGCGATCACGACGCCCTCGCGGATCACACGCGCCTTGGCGTTGCGCGTGATCGTACCGCTGCGCACGATGACACCCGCGATGTTGCCGAACTTCGAGGAGCGGAACACCTCGCGGATCTCGGCGACACCCGACTGGACCTCCTCGTACTCGGGCTTGAGCAGGCCCTTGAGCGAGTTCTCGATGTCCTCGAGCGCGTTGTAGATGACGTTGTAGAAGCGGATATCGATGCCCTCGCGCGCTGCGCGCTCGCGAGCCTTGACATCCGGGCGGACGTTGAAGCCCAGCACGATCGCGTTGTCGATCGTGGCCAGGTCGACGTCGGACTCGGTGATCGCGCCGACGCCGCGGTGCAGAATGCGCAGCTGCACCGACTCGTCGACCTCGATCTTCATGAGCGACTCCTCGAGCGCCTCGACGGCACCCGACACGTCGCCCTTGATGATGAGGTTGAGCGACTCGACCTTGCCGTCCTCGAGAGCCTTCGTGAAGTCCTCGAGGCTGATGCGCTTGCGGGCCTTGGCGAGCTGAGCATTGCGCTCCGCAGCCTCGCGCTTCTCGGCGATCTGACGTGCCGTGCGATCCTCGGAGGTGACGATGAAGTTGTCACCGGCCCGGGGCACGCTCGACAGACCCTGCACCTGCACGGGGCGCGAGGGCAGCGCCTCGAGCACCGCGTCGCCGTTCTCGTCGCTCATCGCGCGCACGCGGCCGTAGGCGGTACCCGCCACGATCGCGTCGCCGACGCGCAGCGTACCCGACTGGATGAGCACGGTCGCGACCGAGCCGCGGCCCTTGTCGAGCTTCGCCTCGATGGCCACGCCGCGCGCGTCCTTATCGGGGTTCGCGCGCAGGTCGAGGCCGGCGTCCGCCGTGAGCAGCACGGCGTCGAGCAGTTCGGTGATGCCGACGTTGTTCTTCGCCGAGACGTCGACGAACATGACGTCGCCGCCCCACTCCTCGGAGACCAGGCCGAACTCGGTGAGCTGCTGGCGCACCTTCTCGGGGTTCGCGCCCTCCTTGTCGATCTTGTTGACCGCGACCACGATCGGCACGTTCGCCGACTGCGCGTGGTTCAGCGCCTCGATCGTCTGGGGCATGATGCCGTCGTCGGCCGCGACCACGAGGATCGCGATGTCGGTCACCTGCGCACCACGGGCACGCATGGCGGTGAACGCCTCGTGACCCGGCGTATCGATGAAGGTGAGCGCGCGATCGACGCCCTCGTGCTCGGTGTGGACCTGGTAGGCGCCGATGTGCTGCGTGATGCCGCCGGCCTCGCCGCCGCCCACGTCCGCCTTGCGGATCGCGTCGAGCAGTCGGGTCTTACCGTGATCGACGTGACCCATGACCGTGACCACGGGGGGTCGCGGCTGCAGGACGTCGTCGCCCTCCTCCTCGAGCTCGGCATCGATATCGATGTCGAAGCCCTCGAGCAGTTCGCGATCCTCGTCCTCGGGCGAGACGATCTGGATCTTGTAACCCAGTTCGTCGCCGAGGATCTCGAAGGTCGCCTCGTCGAGCGACTCAGTCGCGGTCGCCATCTCACCGAGGTGGAAGAGGATCGTCACGAGGTTCGATGCGCTCGTATCGATCTTGTCGGCGAAGTCCGAGAGCGATGCGCCGCGACGCAGGCGGATCGGCGTGTTGCCGTCGCCGCGGGGAACCTGCACGCCGCCGATCGACGGCGCCTGCCGCATCTCGAACTCTTGCCGCTTCGCCCGCTTCGACTTGCGGGCCTTGCTCTTCGAGCCGCCGCGACCGAACGCGCCGGCGGTACCGGCACCGCGACCGCCGCGACCGCGACCCGCGAAACCGCCGCCGGGACGGGGCCCGCCGAAGCCTGCACCCGGACCGGTGCCGCCGCCGGGACGGTTACCGCCGCCGCCCGGACGACCACCGCCCGGACGACCGGCACCACCGGGACGACCGGCGCCTGCACCCTGGGGGCGCGGAGCGGGGCGCGGGATGTTGCCGGGGTTGGGACGATTGCCGCCACCGCGGTTCATGCCCTGGTTGGGAGCGAAGGGGTTGTTGCCCGGGCGCGGAGGGCGGGGGATCCCCATGCCCTGGCTCGAGGCGAACGGGTTGTTGCCGGGACGCGGGCCGGCGGGCTTGGGAGCACCGGGCTTCGCACCCGGCTTGGGCGCGGCCGCAGGCTTCGCACCGGGCTTCGGCGCGCTTCCGGGCTTGGGAGCCCCGGCGGAGCCGGGCTTCGGGGCCGCGTCGGGCTTGGGCGCGGCAGGCTTCTTCTCGGCCGCGGGAGCCTGGGGCTCAGGGGCAGCCTTGGGAGCCGGCTTCGGGCCGGGCTTCGGCGCGGACGACTTCTTCGCCGCGGGCTTCGGAGCCGCGGACGAGCCTTCGGCGTCCGACTTGGTCACGCCTTCCGCCTCGAGGGCGGCCTTGACCTTTCGCGCCACCGGGGGCGCGATAGCGGACGAGGGCGCCTTGACGAACTCGCCCATTTCTTTCAGCTTGGCCAGAACGACCTTGCTATCGACACCGATCTCAGTAGCGATCTCGTGTACGCGTGGGTTTGCCACTTTTCTCCTGTCTGGGTTCACGCCAGACAGGCGAGAACCTTGGTTATCGGACGGGCCTCATTTTGAGCCGCTCATTAGTTGTCCATGAGTGTTTTCAGCCTGTTCTCTAAGGGACTGGCATCGGGCTTCCCCGACACCTTCAGCGCACGCGGAAAAGCTCCGCGCGACACCGCTTGATTCAGACACTGCACCGTGGGATGCACCCAGGCTCCCCGCCCGGGGAGCACCGCTCGATCATCGACAATCAGTCGTCCATCGTGCAGCACCACTCGCAGCAGTTCCGCGCGCGACGCACGCTTGCGACACGCGACACAGGTCCGAACCGAATCCATCCTACCAGCTTCCTCCACGACACACCCGCCCGGGCCTCCGCTCACAGCGATACCCGGGCGGGTTGCAGATCTCCGTCAGTCGTTCAATCCGCTCTCCGAGAAACGTCAGTCGTTCATGATCGAGTCCGGCTGGATATCGATCTTCGCGCCCGTCAGCTTCGCAGCGAGGCGGGCGTTCTGACCCTCCTTGCCGATCGCGAGGGAGAGCTGGAAGTCGGGCACCAGAGCGCGCACCTGCTTCAGCGACTCGTTCAGCATGAACACGTCGGTGACCTTCGCCGGCGAGAGCGCGTTCGCGACGAACGCCGGAAGCTGCGACGAGTAGTCGACGATGTCGATCTTCTCCTCGCCCAGCTCGCTCATCACGGCGCGCACTCGACTGCCCATCTCACCGATGCAGGTGCCCTTCGCGTTGATACCGGGCTGCTTCGCGCGGACCGCGACCTTCGTACGGTGCCCCGCCTCGCGGGCGAGGGACACGATCTCGACGATGCCCTCGGCGAGCTCGGGAACCTCCCGTTCGAACAGCTTGCGCACGAGACCCGGGTGAGTGCGAGACACGATCACCTGAGGCCCCTTCAGCCCCTTCGACACGCTCGTCACGTACACACGGATCCGCGCTCCGTGAGGGTACTTCTCACCGGGCACCTGCTCCTCGGGGGGCAGGATCGCCTCGAGCTCGCCCAGGTCGACGTGCACCATGCGGGGGTTGGGCCCCTGCTGCACGACACCGGAGACGATCTGTCCCTCCTTGTCCTTGAAGGCCCCCAGGACGGCATCGTCGCTGAGGTCGCGCAGCCGCTGGTTGATGACCTGCTTGGCGGCGCTCGATGCGACGCGGCCGAACTCGTCGGTGGTGACGAAGGCCTCTCCGATCACCTGGCCCTCGTCGTCGACCTCGGGAACGAGCACCGAGATCTCGCCGCTCTTGCGGTCGAGCGTGACCCGCACCTCGTCTTCCTTCGGCACCGACATGTTCTGATTCTCGGCATGACGCAGATAGGCGGACTGGATCGCCTGCTCGATGATCTCCACGAGCTCGTCGAAGGGGATCTCCTTCTCACGCTCGATCTGTCGCAGCGTGACGAGTTCGATCTTCACGGTGGCCTCCTTGATATTGAGATGTCTATTCAGCTATGCAGCCCGTGGGCCGATCTTCCAGGGTAGCGCACTCGCCGGCGCAGCATCTCTACCTCATCTCGCCTCTCTTCAGTCGGTGACGGCGACGTGAACCGGAGTCGCCTTTCCGCTCGCGATCGCAAAACCCCGCCCAGGCGGGAAGTGCGCGCGCCGCACGCGTCCGAGGTCCTCGCGGAACGGCGTCTGACTCTCGTGCTGGTCGGGTTGCAGCGAGATCCCCCAGCTCGGCTGCTTGAGGGCCTGGTACAGCTCCCAGACGGCACTCGCCGTGCCCGTCTCGAACTCGAAGAGCACGAGCACTCCGGCTTTGCGGGCGGCCTTCGCGAGCGCGACGAGCTGCGCCAGCGCGGCCGTCCCCTCGGCTTCGGCCGGCCGCTCCACCACGATGACTCCGCGGGCGCCCGGGCCGGGAAAGCGGAGCGGCGGAGCAGCGGGATCCTCGCGCTCGGCGCTGAGGCCAGTGAACGGGCCCGCGCTGGAGGCCGAAGCCGCGGGCTTCCCGCCGAGCGCGATGACGAGCCGAGCCGCAAGCCGTTCGACGGACTCATCGCCGCGGGCGAGGTGAGCCCACTCGCGACGCGCGCCGATCCCGCACTCCGCGAAGCTCAGCAGTACCGCCTCGACCCGCTCGCCGCGTTCACCGGCCGCTCGCTCGAGGGCGACGACGCAGCTGAGCGCGGCCTGGGAGAGTCCCGATCCGCTCGGTCCGGCGATGACCCCCAGTCCACTGCTCGGCAGAACCGCCGGATCGAGCGTCCGCACGTCGATGCCGTACACCGGTTCTCCATCGATACTCTGCGGAAGCTCCGCGAGCGATACGCGGTCTGGCGCGTTGACGATCCTCGGTGCCGGAGTGACGCGATCGCGAAGCTCGGCGGCGAGCGCGTCGATCGCCGCGGCTTGTGAGGCGAGATCTGTCCCTCCGATGAGGGCGAACTGCAGTTCGCGGTCGTCTCCGGCGAGCACCGCCCGTCCCGGCGGAGATTTCTCGAGCGCTTCGGGCGGCACGCCGAGAACCCCGTAGGCGTGCGGGTTCGCGAGTCTGAGCACGAACTGCCGCTGCAAGCTCGCTGCCATCGAGGCGGGGATCACCGAGGGTTGATCCGCCGTGAGCACGACGTGCACTCCGACTGCGCGCCCGCGCTGCATGATCTCGGCGAGCAACCGGAACGGGGAATCCTCTGCGGTAAGGGTCTCGGTCGTCTGTCTGAACGCGGCGAAGCCGTCGATCATCAGGAGGACGCGGGCTTCCTGTCCGCCTGACGTCGTCGCGCGATACGCCTCGATGCCGTTCGCCCGCGCCGCGGTATACCGCGGGCCGCGTTCCGCAACCAGCTCTCGTACATGGCGCAGCACTCGGCTCACCAGCTCGGTGTCGGCGAGCGGGGCCACAGCTCCTACCGTGGGCAAGGCGCCGAGGGTGCCGAGGCCGCCCCCGGCCGCATCGACGGCATAGAGCTGCACGGCATCGCGATCAGCGTCGGCGCTGATTGCGGCCGCGAGCGAGATGAGAGCGCTCGTCTTGCCTGTGCCGCCGGCCCCGATGACGGAGATGCTGCCCACGTCCTCGAAATCGATGCGCACCGGACGCCGCGCCTGGGCGGCGGGGTCGTCGCCCAGGCCGATGAGAACACCCCTCGCGGAGTCCTCGCTGCTGCCGCGCCTCCGAGTGTCGAGTTCAGCCGGTGCGCACCCCCTGGCGGTCCCGGACGCGCCGACCAGCGCAGACGCCTCGGCCGGAGTCAGTACTGCGGGCAGCGGGTCGAGCCACGGCCTGCGCGGTGCGGCGAGGCGCAGCTGCCGTGCGGCCGCCGCGATCCCGTCGCGCAGCCGCTCGATGTCCCGCGTTCCTCGCCGGCCTTGCCCGCCCCGCGGTGCTTCGGCGGGGATACTCCACGGCTCGCTCTCGGTGAAGCCGAGGGATCGCACCTCGATACTCGCCGACGCGCTTTCGGGCGAGGCGCGCCCGCCGAGGTAGCCCGTCTGGAAGTGAGTGATGCGCCCCGGGCCGACCTTGATCGCACCTCGCCCCGGGGTCTCCACGTCGAAGAAGGCGGCGTCCTTCACACCGATCACGTCGGTGCTGTCGGCTTCGTCGGCCATTCGCAGTGCGATGCGCAGATTGGTGTTGGCGCGCAGATTGTCGGTGATGACGCCGGCCGGACGCTGAGTGGCCATGACGAGGTGCAGACCGAGGGATCGCCCCCGCTGGGCGACATCGATGACACCGTCGACGAACTCGGGCATCTCGCGGGCGAGAGCCGCGAACTCGTCGATCACGATGACGAGCACGGGCGGTGCGGCGGCATCGGAGCGCCGTTCCATGGAGATGAGATCCTTCGCCCCGTGCGCTGCGAGGAGTCCTTCGCGGTAGCGGAGCTCGGCTCGCAGCGAGGTGAGCGCGCGACGCACGAGGTGCGGGGTGAGATCGGTCACGAGGCCGACGGTGTGCGGCAGGTCGACGCACTCCGCGAACGCGGCGCCTCCCTTGTAGTCGACGAGCAGAAAAGTGAGCCGATCGGAACTCACGGTCGCAGCCATGCTCATGACCCACGTCTGCAGGAACTCCGACTTGCCCGCTCCCGTGGTGCCGCCGACGAGGGCGTGCGGGCCGTTCGAGCGCAGGTCGAGGATCGCGGGTCCGTCTGGCCCCTGGCCGACCACCGCGGCGAGGGAGACCGGTGCACGCTCCTGCCCGCTCCTCCACTCTGAGACGAGGGATCCGCTGCTCGTCCACGCCTGGATGATCGGGGCCGCTCCCCCGATGAGATCGGTGCCGTGCAGTTCGCGCAGGTCGACGCTTCCGGGGAGATCGCTCTCATCGAGCACGCGCGCAGCGGTGTCCTCGACAGGAGCGAGTCGCCTCGCGAGTTCGTACGCCAGTGGTGAGTCGAGGTGCACATGACGGGAGAGCGGCACGGTCGTCGCGGATCGCACGAAGTGCACCCTGCACTCCCCTCGGTCGGCCTCGATGAAGGTACGGCAGGCCGCCGGGAGCGCTGCCCGCGCCTCACTCACCCAGATCACGTGGACGCCGTGATCCGGACCTGCCTCGGCGATCTCGATGAGCCGGGCCGGCTCGATGCCCGGCGCGTCGAGCACCAGCACGACCACCGAGGGAAGCGTCGGGAGATCGGTGACGGCTTCGCCCTGAGCCTCGTCGTTGCGAGTGCGAGCGGCGAGGTGGGAGCGAATGCCGGCGCGGGAGGACCGGTTCGCCCGGCGCCTGTCGAGCAGGCCCTCGAGCGAGGTGAGCAGGCGAGCCGCACTCACCTCCGAGTCTGCGAGTTGCCAGCTTCGAATCGGGCTTCCCACCGGATCGACGTGGGGCAGCCACTTCAGCCAACCCCAGTTTCCTTCATACTGCGACTCGGCGAAGCAGGCGAGCACCAGCTCGTGAGGCGAGTGCAGGCCGACCAGCTGGAGGACGAGCGCCGCGGCGATGCCTTCGGCCCACGGCCGCTCTCCGACGACGCCGACCGAGCCGCAGCGTTCGAGCCGCTCGATCACGGGCACAGGCCCGACGCGCTCGAAATCCTGGGCGACGCTCCGCAGTTTCCGCCACTGCTCTCTGGGCGTCTCGCCGCGCTCGGGTAGCACGACTCGCGTGCGGCTCGGCAGCATCCCCTCTCCGAATCGGATCTCGAGAAACGACCGATGTTCAGGCCGTCGCGTCCAGAGCAGTTCGCCGCGCTGCTCGATCGCCGCGCGCACCTCGCAGAGGGCCGGGGTCTCGGCGGAGCGCACTTCGATCTCGCGTTCTCGCAGGCTGAGGAGTTCAGTGCGCTCCGCACGGAGGTCGTCTTCGAAGCGCGCCGCCTCCTTCCTGTGCCGTCGGCGGCCCCCGAGCTTGGCGTCGGCCCAGGACCCGATCATCATCACGGGCGAGAAGGCCACCATCATCAGGCTCATGGGCGAGCGGGTGACGGCGTACAGGGTGAGGCCCATGATCATCGGGGCGAGCACGGCGAGCACCGGGATCCGCGTGTGCGTCGCGGGCGCGGGCGGTGAGGGCAGCTCGCGTTCGGAGGCGACGAATAGCGGCGCGACCCGCGGCGAGCGCGTGTGCATGACGCGATGCGAAAGGTGCACCGGCGGAGACTGCGATACGGGGTGGACGGACGTGAACCGGAGCTCGATCTCACCGAGGCGCAAGCACGTGGGGCCCACGATCCGAATCGATGTGTACCGTCGTTCGTCGCAGACGACGCCGTTGGCCGAGCCGAGGTCGCTCACTGTGATGCTGCCGTCCACCCCGACGCGTGCCTCGGCGTGACGGCGCGAGACGCTTTGATCGAGCAGCTGCACCCGGCACGCGCGATCCCGCCCCACGAGATTGCTGCCCGCGATCAGGCTGTAACGGACGCCCCGCTGCGCACCGGTGAGCACTTCGACGAACGCCACGGCCTCCACCAGCCGAAGCGCCGCCCCGTCCGCGCCGAACTCGGGAACGGGCTGGATCACGAGCCCGGACTGCAGCCCCGAGGCGGCGACGGACGACATCGGATCGAGCAGCACGGCGGCCGCGCCGACACCTTGGCTGGCGCGGAGGGTGACGGGTGCGAGCCTGCGATGGGCGTTCTCACCGAGGTGCGGGTCGGAGCTGAGGCCGGCGCGGATGAGGGATCGCGCCACGTCGCCGACCGTCGCCGTGACGTCGCACGACAGCGTCACATCCTGCATGCCACCCTGCGGCAGCACCACCGATACGCGAAGCTTCATCTCAGTCCACCGATGCCGTGCCTTCGCCGCGGCGCTCGAGTTCCTCCGCGAACGGGTTGGCCGGGTCATCTCCGGAGGAGCCCCGCGGTCTCACCATGGCACCCGCCGCACATGCCGTATGCACCGACATCGTCATGCCCGTAGCACCCGCCTGCATCGAGAAGCTGCCGCCGTCCTCGAAGTCCACGATGAAGTAGGGCTCGATATCGTTGTGCGTCGCGTACAGGTCGCGTACCGCGTGGCCCTCGGACTCCCAGAACTCCCGCACCCGCGCCGTCGCCGCCAACGGATCCTCGGCGTCGGTGTTCTTGAGCGACATGTCGAGACGGCCGGCGTTATCGCCGCAGTTGTTCGGGAAGAGCGATTCCAAGATCATTGACCGGTCCTCGTCGATCGCTCCAGTCCATAGCGGTTCGACCGCGCCTCCTTTCCAGGTCCATCCCGAAGAGATATTGCTTGCCGTCACGGCGGCGTCAAGATGCTCTGCGACCCACTCCCGCTGCTCCTCGAGCGTCATCGAGTTCCTCCCTCCCGGCATCGATACGATCGGTCTGTCCTGCACGCAGCCCATCAGGAGCAGCGCACCGCACAGCAGCGCCAAGGAGACCCGTAACTGGATGCCCATCACGTGCTTCTCCTTCCTGTTCCTCACGCCGCACGACGCAGGGCCGGTGTGCCGTGGGGCCGCATGTACCACTCCCCCGGCGGTTTCTCCGTCACTACGAGGGAGTCGGCCAGGCGCTCGCTGATCCTCCCCGTGGTGATCTGCGCGAGGCTGCTCAGCGACTGAGTGTCGATGTCGAGATACCCGTGCCCGATCGACGAGGAGATACCGGCGAAGCCGCGCTTCTCTCGTTCCCCGATAATCGAGTGACCGTCGGTGCGCAGCAGCCCGAGCTCCGGATCCCCGTCCGAGGAGAACGAGAGCGCGCCCTCGTACACGGGGCTCAGGGCGTGCAGCCAGAACACTCCTCTCGCCTCGGGGTTCGGCTGGCCGCGCCCCGAGAGCCCCGCACCCGACGGCGCAAGGAAGTCCTTCGCGGCGTGGGTCGTATAGATTGCCGCCTGGCCAGGCCAGGCCTCCTCGACACGCAGCTCCTCGTATGACGGCACGGTGCGGGCGTCGATGCCCGCGGAGGCGATGAGCGTGAGGCTGTCGACCGGGTGCCGTACCAGGGTGAGAGCAGTCGCCGCCGTGGTCGTGCCGTAGGAGTGGGCGAACACCGCGACCGAGGGGGTCTCGTGCGTCCCGGCGGCGCGTGCCGCCTGGACACCGTCGAGTTCCGCCGCGAGCCGGGGTGCGCCCTCGCGCGCCGCGTGGGGCCAGAGCACTCCATCGGAGTTCAGGGAGTCCACGAGGTCAGGGGTGTCGTAACCGAGCCAGGAGATCACGGAGCCCCGACCAGTGAACCCGTAGATATCATTCTGTGCGGCGTAGAGACTGCGGCTCGCCGCGTCCCAATCCGGAAGCACGAGGTGGGCGTCGCTCTCCATACCGGGCACCGCCCAGCTCGTGTGGGTGGCGGAGTCGGAGTCACCGTAGCTCAGTGCCGCCTTCGGCACCCGATGGCTGAGGTCCAGCGCGATGACCTGGATAGGAGGATTCGGTATCCTCTCGCCAGCCTCCCGCGCGAGAATCTCCTGCACTTCGGCCGCCACCTTGAGCTGCTCGGGAGTCAGCAGCGTCGGGTGATTCGCATAGAGCTTGAGCATCTCGCGATTCGCGAGATCCCGCACGACGTACGGCAATCCCGGCAGGTTGCCGATCACCCACGGCACCTCGTGAATCAGCCGCTCCTGAGTCGCGTCGTCGAGCCCTCCCCACCAGCCCGCGACGGCGCCCGGATCAGGTGGTGAATCCCAGGCTCCCGAACCGTCGCCGCCTGGAAACAGCCCGGCCAGCGCGGGATGGTTCTTCGTCACCTCCACAGGGGCGGCGCTCTTCCCCCAGAGCTCACCCGCGATTCCGTGCCCGATCGCGAGCTTCGGCCCTGCTCCGCCGGGCATCGAACCCACCGTGATCAACTGCCCCAGCGTTGTGTCCCGCAGCGTCGCAACCAGTGCCCGTTCTGATTCCCTCCGCTCTGCGATCAGGTTCTCCCAGTTCGCGCGCTCGTCGCGGATCCCATCGAGGGCGTCGGTCCACGACATCACGGCGTGCTGCCACCGGGTCTCGTGGGCGGCGACGAGCGCGCGCCGCGCCGCTTCCTCCTCCAGTTCGTCCATGCCGGCCGTGCGCGTCGGATCGAGCGCCGGGCCCGGCAGCACCGGGGGTGGCGGGCTCTCCCACGACATCGGTGCACTCCGGCGGATCCGCTCGGCAATGTCCTCGATCACCGATGTCTCGGCGCGGATCACAGCGAGGTGCCCGTCCACGCTCTGCTGGACCGTCCGTGCACGCATGTGGATTCCCTCGATCGAAGAGACGTACAACGCGAAACCCCGCTGCGCCGCGTCAGCGCTATCCTTCAGCTTCACGGCGCCGGTCAGCAACGTCGTGTCGAGCTTCGCCTGCATCCGCCGCACGGCAGCGCCGGTCGCGCCAACCAGGATGCGCGAGGCGGTCTCGATCGACACCAGGTACGCCATGCATCCCTCAGCTACGGACCTCGCGAACGACACCGCCTGCTCTGCCGCTGCGATATCACCGATGATCGGCGATGGCTCGCTCAAAACGGCCTCATGCCTGCCGGGAACCATCATCGCTCCGCCCCCTGCACCGAGAATCCGCTGTTCAGCGAACCCGCCAGCCGAGCGTCGAGCGCATCGCTCTCGTGCATGAGCCCGTGCAAGCCCCGTCCAGCGGTCAACGCCGCATCGGCGAGTGCTGCACGCCCCACCTGGAGGCCGCGGAGGTGCAGTTCGACCTCGCCGGAAATCCCGGTGAGGCCGGCGAAGCCGTCGTTCGGCCGCGGCACGTTTTCGCTCATCTCGTTCACGGCGCGCACGGTGTGCCAGATCGCGCCCTCGAGTGCACTATCGAGGATGGTCAGTTCAGCCATACCGGTTTCCTTCTCTCCCCCGCGGTTCAGGCGGTCCGCGCCGGCGCGGATGCCATCAGCCGATCCTCGCCGCGATCTGCGCGTCCATGTCGCGCATCGCGGCGGCGGCCTGCGTGAGAAAGGCCTGAATCTCCGTCAGCTTGGCGATGACCGTGTTCGCACTGTTCGTGTAATCGGTGTACGCCGCGTCGAATCGCGCGGAGGCCTGATCCGTCACGAAGCCGGACGCCACGAGTTCGGCGATCTGCGCCCGCAGGGACTGCAGCCTCTGGGTGATCTCATCGCGCCCGGCGCCCAGTTGGGCCGCCGCTCGTTCCATCTCTGCATACGAGACGTTGATGTTCGCCATGGTGGACTCCGATCCGATCGGCCGCGAGCCGAAGCGGCTCACGAGGTTGGTGACTGCGATACCGGAAGGTGTTCCGGGTACACAGAACGCTAACCTCGCCGTGCGGCCACCATGGGGGCGCTATGCGAATCTGTGGATAAGTTGACGGAAATCGCAAGATTGCGGCGCTGTGAGCGAAGTTCGGGATCCCTCGCCGCGGTGGCTACCCCCAGGGTCCGCCAGGGTCCGCTCAGGGTCCGCACCGGCCCGTCACACCGCCCACACACGCGCCGCCCACCCACGCACAAACCGCCGCACTCGCTCGAAAGGCGAGTTCCACATGCGGATCTCGGATCCAGCATGCGGAACTCGCCTTTCGACACAGCCTGAGGACCGAAGCTCCCCGGGAAAGCCGGGGAAGCCGCGGAAGCCAGGGAAGCCGGGAATCCCGAGGAAGACCCCCGGAAGGGCTCGGCCCGGGGAGTCTACTCCGCGGACGCCCCGGCGAAGAGCGCCGGCACCTCGGAGATCGCCACGCGATCCTTCGTTCCCGCCGCGCGGTCCCACACCTCGGCGAAGCCCTCGGCGGCATCGCGCCCCACGACGACCACGCGCGGCACGCCCAGCAGCTCGGCGTCGCCGAACTTCACGCCGGGCGACACCTTGGGTCGATCATCGAACAGCACGTCGACGCCGTTGCCCGACAGCGAGTCCGCCAGCGCCGACGCGATGTCGTACACCGCTGCGTCCTTGCCGGTCGCCACGAGGTGCACATCGAAGGGCGCGACCGACTCGGGCCAGATGAGGCCGCGGTCGTCGTGGTGCAGCTCGGCGAGGATCGCCATGATGCGGGTCACGCCGATGCCGTAGGAGCCCATCGTCACGGTCACGAGCTTGCCGTTCTCATCGAGCACCTTGAGGCCGAGCGCCTCGGCGTACTTGCGGCCGAGCTGGAAGACGTGCCCGATCTCCATGCCGCGCGCGGTCTCGATCGGCCCCGAGCCGTCGGGGGCCGGATCCCCGTCGCGCACGGTCGCGACGTCGATCACACCGTCGGCGGTGAAGTCGCGGCCGGCGACGAGATGCGCCACGTGCTTCTCGTGCTCGTTCGCTCCGGTCACCCACGGGGTTCCGTCGATGACGCGGGGGTCGAGCAGGAAGCGGATCCCCGTCGTCCCCTCGAGGCCGAGCAGCGGTGCGCCGTTCAGCGTCGGGCCGATGTAGCCCTTGACGAGGCCGGGGTGCTTCTCGAAGTCGGCGGCTGTCGCGGGCTCGACCTCGCACCCGGGGAACGCGACCTCGACGCGCTTCATGTCGGCGTCGCGGTCGCCGGGCACGCCGATGACCACGAGGGAGCGCTCGCCCTCGAGGTTCGTCACGGCGAACACGAGGCACTTGAGCGTGTCCGCGGCGGTCCACTCGCGACCGTCCGCGCGGGGAAGCACCGCATTGGTGTGCGCCACGAGGGTGTCGATCGTGGGGGTATCGGGCGAATCGAAGACCTCTGCCGCAGGCAGACCGGCGATCACCTCGGCCGGAACCGGGTCGGGAACGGGGGTGGTGTAGGCCTCCACGTTCGCGGCGTAGCCGCCTGCCGATCGCACGAAGGTGTCCTCGCCGATGCCGATCGGCAGCAGGAACTCCTCGCTGCGCGATCCGCCCATCGCCCCGGCATCGGCAGACACGATCACGTACTCCAGGCCGAGCCGCGAGAAGATGCGCTCGTAGGCGTCGCGCTGCTTCTGGTACGAGGCGTCGAGCCCCTCGTCGGACACGTCGAAGGAGTAGGCGTCCTTCATCGTGAACTCGCGCCCGCGCAGCAGACCGGCGCGGGGACGCGCCTCGTCGCGGTACTTGTCCTGGATCTGGTAGAGCGACAGGGGCAGGTCCTTGTACGACGAGACGATGTCCTTCACCATGAGGGTGAAGGCCTCCTCGTGGGTCGGCGCGAGCAGGTAGTCGGCGCCGTGACGATCCTTCAGTCTGAACAGCGCGTCGCCGTACTCCTCCCACCGCCCGGTGGCCTCGTAGGGTTCGCGCGGCAGCAGCGCCGGGAAGTGCACCTCGTGGGCGCCGGCGGCCTCCATCTCCTCGCGGATGATCTGCTCGAGCTTCGCCTTGACGCGCAGGCCCAGTGGCAGCCAGCCGAACACGCCCGGCGCCTGTCGGCGAATGTAGCCGGCGCGCACGAGCAGCTTGTGGCTCGCCACCTCGGCGTCGGCGGGATCCTCACGAAGAGTCTTCAGGAAGTAGTTGCTGAGCCGCGTAATCACCTCACTATCGTAGCGCTGCCACGCTCTAGGCTGGGGTGCGTGAGGGGTTCGCTGCGCTGGATCGCGCCCGCGCTGGTGCTCGGGATCGCCGCGGTGCTGCGATTCTGGGCGCTGGATCGGCCCGGCGTGCTCGTCTTCGACGAGCTCTACTACGTGCGCGACGCGATCAGTCAGCTCGCGCACGGCTTCCCGACGGTGTGGGCCGACGACGACCCGTCGATGGCGGGGGCGCGGGCGACCGCGTTCTCGGATGCCCCATCGAATGCGGTGCATCCGCCGCTCGGGAAATGGCTGATCGGGATCGGGATCCTGATCTTCGGGCCTGACAACGGCTGGGGTTGGCGCAGTGCCGTCGCACTCGCGGGTGTGACGACGGTCGCGGTCGTGATGCGGTTGGGCTGGCTGCTGTCGCGCAGCATCCTCATCGCCTGCACTGCAGGGCTGCTGCTCGCGATCGACGGTGTGCACGTCGTGCTCACCCGGGTGGCGCTGCTCGACGGTTTTCTGACGCTGTTCGTGGCGCTCGGTGCGCTGTTCGTGTGGCGGGATATGGAGTGGGGATCGCGGCGGGGGCCGCTACGGGGGCGGATCCTGATCTGGCGTCCGTGGCTCTTCGCCGCGGGGCTCGCTTTCGGAGCCGCAGCAGCGGTCAAGTGGTCGGGACTGTATCCGCTCGCGTTCTTCCTGGTCTTCGTGACGGTGCGGGATCTGCTCGAGCGGCTGCGCCGCGGCGAGCGCGGCGCCGTCGGGTGGGCCGCGCTCCAGGCCGGAGTCTCCGCGGTGATCGCGCTGCCCACCGCCGCTCTCGCCTACCTCGTGAGCTGGGCGGGCTGGATCCTGCATCCCGGCGGTTGGGCCCGCACGCCGGGAACCCCCTGGCCTGCCGCGCTCCTCGAGTACCACGCGGAGATGCTGTCCTGGCACAGTACCCTGACCGCTGAGCACCCGTACCAATCGCACCCGCTGACCTGGCCTCTGGCGCTCGTGCCGACGGCCATGTACGAGGCGCGCTCGACGAAGGGCTGCGTCTGGCACGAGTGCGTGTCGGGCATCTCTCCGCTGCCGAACCCGCTCATCACCTGGGGCGGCGTCGTCGCGCTGTGCGTGCTCATGTGGTGGGTACTGAGAGCGTTCCTCGGCTCGCGGGGTCGGTTCGGGATCGGCCCCGAGCCCGGCAGAGCAGAGTTTCTCGGCAGGCCGGGCACCCTGGCCGGGGCTTTCGTGCTCATCGGTTACCTGTCGGGGTGGCTGCCGTGGGTGCTGACGTTCTCGCGATCGGCGGTGTTCCAGTTCTACGCGGTGGTGCTGACCCCGTTCTCGGCGCTCGCGCTGGCACTCGTGCTGGGGGCGCTGTGCGGGATCCCGATCCGTTCGTCCACGGAGCCCTCCGCGCCTCGCCCGCTCGACCCGACTGATGCGACGCTGCTCGGTCGCAGGATCTCCGTGCTCATCTTCCTCATCACGGCGGTACTGCTGGCGGTGCTCTTCTTCCCGGTCTGGTCGGGCATGCCGATCGCGGACTGGTTCTGGCAGATGCATATGTGGCTGCCCGGGTGGAGCTGACGCGGCGGCGCTCTGCGAGCACCGCGGTTCAGAGCAGCCGACGCTGGAGCGCCCACGCAGTGAGCTCGTGGCGGTTCGAGAGCTGCAGCTTCCGTAGGACGTTGGAGACGTGTGTCTCGACGGTCTTCACCGAGAGGAACAGCTCGGCCGCGACCTCCTTGTAGGCGTAGCCCCTGGCGATCATGCGCATCACCTCCTGCTCGCGCGCCGAGAGCCGGTCGAGCTCGTCGTCGGCCGCCGCAGTCTCCCCGAGGCCGGCGCCGAAGGCGTCGAGCACGAAACCCGCCAGCCTCGGCGAGAACACCGCGTCGCCGCCGTGCACCCGCACCGCCGCCGCTGTCACTTCGGAACCCGAAGCGGCCTTGGTGAGGTAGCCGCGCGCGCCCGCTCGGATCACACTCACCACGTCGTCGGCGGCGTCGGAGACGCTGAGTGCGAGAAACCGCGTCCCCCGCAGCGCCGGCTGGCCCGATAGTCTCTGCACGACCTCGGCGCCACCCCCGCCGGTACCGCCGGGGAGGTGCACGTCGAGCAGCACGACGTCCGGCACGAGCGCGGCGATGCGCTCCACGGCCTCGTCGACGCTCGCGGCTTCACCCACGACATCGAGCTGCTCGCCGAGTTCGGCGCGCAGACCGGTGCGGAAGATCTGGTGATCATCGACGATCACCACCCTGATCCGCGCCGCCGATCGATCGAGGTCATCCGTCGTTGAATCAGTCATCTCATTCTCTCCGCAGCCATTCGATATCCGTTGCCCGTTCCATCGCCGATCGTGCCCTCACCACTCGCTCCGCTGCCGCCCGTTCCATCACTGTTCGCTCCCCGAGCCGTCATGCTGCGGCGCGGTTTCCGGCTCGGCGCCCTGGACGGGCATCTCGAGTCTCACCGATGTGCCCCCACCGGGGCCGGGCAGTATCCTCGCCGTGCCCCCGGCCCGCTCCATCCGCCCGAGAATCGACTCCCGCACGCCCATCCGCCCCTCTGGCAGCTGGTCGAGGTCGAGCCCCGGGCCTCGATCCGTCACGTCGATCGAGATCCGATCCCTCGTCGATTCGATGTAGACCGTCACATCTCCGCCGGCGTGCTGCGCCGCGTTGAGCATCGCCTCCCGCGCAGCGAGCACGATCGGTTCGGGTGCCAGCGCACTCCCTCCAACCGAGACGATCTCGAACCGCACCGCGTGTCCCTCCTCCAGAGCCGCCGCCTGCGACCGAAGGTCGGCTTCGACGGCTTCGCGCGGCGGTTGCGGAGCGCCGTCCGCAGCGCGGAACAGCCATTCCCTCAACTCCCGTTCCTGACCGCGAGCGAGCCTCGCGACCTCGCTTCCGGGCTCGGAGCGCTGCTGGATGAGCGCAAGGGTCTGCAGTACCGAGTCGTGCAGGTGCGCCGCGATGTCCGAGCGCTCGGCCTCGCGGGCTCGCGCTGCCCGTTCGGCCATCAGTTCGCGATTGATGCGCAGCAGCCAGGGTGCGATGGCGAGCGCGACGCCCGCGAGCACCGCGAGCGAGGCCGCGATCACCGTCCAGGCATTCGGTTCGCGCGACGTCACGAAGATCATGAGCACCCCTACCGCCACCAGGGCGAGGGCGCCGAGCACGCGCGGCAGCTGATTGCGGTCGGGGCGATCGCGATCGGCGATCTGCCACCAGGTCAACCCCACTCCGACCAGCACCGCCAGCGCGGGAAGCAGCAGTTCGAGTTCGAGATGGGCGCCCAGGCGATCGAGCACGAGACCCGTGCCCGCGACCAGCAGGCATACCCCGAGCAGCAGCTCGGCGATCGGCCATCGCGCGCGCCTCGGCGATTCATCGCCGTTCGGAGCCGTCGGGTCGTCATCGGGGTCCTCCGGCGAAGTCGCCCGAGCCCTTCGATCGGAGAGGGAAGGCTCCCACTGCTTCGACCCGCGAGCACCCGCCACCCGGGGCGAGGGCCGTGCGGAGTGCACCGATCCCGTGGACGGCCGGGTCAGCGCGCGCCGCAGCGGCACGACGCCGTCGGTCTCGCCCGCGAGGGGCACCGTCGCCCAGAACCAGAGGTAGAGCAACCCGCCGGCGCCTCCCAGAAGGCACCCGAGAAGCATGGCGCCGCGCACCACCGTGACCGACCAGCCGAGATGCTCGGCGAGGCCGGCGCAGACACCGGCGAGGACGCCGGCGTCGCGCGAGCGGGTGAGGGGCGGTCGTTGCATGATTCCATCCAAGCACGCACCACCGACACTGACGGGCTCGGGGGCGAAACGTCAGGGATCGATCAGGGTGATCCCCGATGGCACGATGTCAGTGGTCGGCGTCAGACTCGAAGCATGAACGAATCATCAGAATCCGAACGCCAGGGAGGCGCCCCCGCAGGGCAGGGCTTCTTCGCCTGGCTCCGCGGCCTCGGCATCGTACGCGGCACCGATCGCTGGTTCGCCGGCGTGGCGGGCGGCATCGCGGCGAAGGCCGGGATCGACCCGCTCATCGTGCGCGGCATCTTCGTGGTGCTCGCGCTGCTCGGCGGCCCCGGAGTGATCCTCTACCTCGTCGGTTGGCTGCTGCTCCCCGATTTCACCGGTCGCATCCACGTGGAGGACATCTTCCGGGGGCGAGCGTCGGCCGGGGTGCTGACGGCGGCGATCATCTTCGCCTCGCTCGTCATCATTCCGGCGCTCTTCGGCTTCGTGCTGACCGGGGCACCGCTGCTCGGCGCTCCCGGCTTCTGGGGCTGGGATCTGTGGTCCTCGCTGAACGTGCCGCTCTGGATCCCGCGCACGGCCGCGTGGCTGTTCTGGATCGCCGTGCTGGTGCTCGGCTTCCTGTGGCTGCGCAGAGTGCTGCTGCAGCGCGGTCGGGAGCAGCGCGCGCAGCAGCACAGCGCTGCTGACCATCAGGGACACGCCTCAGCTGCACGCGACGCGGCCTCCGGTGCCGCGCCTCCGAGTTCCTCGGCACCGGGCTCCGCAGCGCCGGAGCCGATGTCGCCGGAGCCGCCCCGCGGAGCGGGCTTCGCCGCGGCTTCTGACGGCTCTGGCGCAGAGCGTCTCGGCCACCCGCAGGCCGACCCCGCGTCAGCTCCTCCCGCCGATACCCGTTCGTTCGCCGAGCGCGCCGACGAGTTCGCGCGCCGCGCCTCCGACGGAGCGGCGGCCTGGGGCGAGCAGGCGGGGGTCAAGGCTGCTCGCTGGGGCGAGGAGGTCGGTCGCCAGGCGGACGAGTGGAGCGCGCGCTACGCGGAGCATCACGATGCGCACCGCATGGGGCCTGCGCAAGCGGTGATCACCCTCGCCCTCGCACTGCTCGCCGCGGGCGGCACGGCGCTCTGGATGATGAGCCTCGGTACGGTTCCGGCCGTCAGCAGCGTTGCTCCCGCTCCGCTGATCGCGGCCATCGTCGCGGCGCTCGCGGTGCTGGCGCTCTCGCTCATCGTCGCCGGTGTGCGCGGCCGGCACACCGGATGGGTCGGGTTCCTCTCCGCCTGCGGTGTGTTCGCGCTCCTCATCACGGTGGTGCTGCCCTGGGGCATCCGTTTCCAGCCATTCGGCAACGTACAGGTGGACGGCCTGGGCTCGGCCGGCAGCGTGGTCGTGGCAGGCAACGTCAATCTCGATCTGCGCGGGCTCGACTCGAATCCCGACGAGCAGCGCGATATCGAGGTCTGGCAGTTGGCGGGCAGCACGACCGTGCAGCTCCCCGAGCACCGCCCCACCGCTGTGCGGGTGAGGGTGCTCGCAGGCAACATCAAGGAGCAGACCGCGGGGCGAGACGGGTTCCGGGTGTCCGGCCCCTTCCTCTCCCACGCCACAGGCACAGCGCTGTCCGGCACTCGGGACGCGTTCGACGACGACTCGGTCGCGCACGTCACCGTCTACCTGCTCGCCGGCAACGTGCGCATCGAGGGCGACGGCTCGAACCCGAGTGCTGCCGAACGCCTGCGCCTCGAAGAGCAGCGGCGAGCCGATGAGCAGACTGAGCGGCAGACCGAAGCCGAACGCGAGCGCCTGAGCGAGGCGCAGGAGGAGCTCGACCGCGTGGAGTGGCAGCTCGAGGAGCCCGGGCTGAGTTCGAGCGACCGGCAGGAGCTTGAGCGACGGCGCGACGATCTGCGCGAGACTGTGGACGACCTCGAACAGGAGATGGCACGATGAGCATCAGCGGAGGCCCCACCGAGGGGCGGAGCGCGGAGAACCGGAGTTCGGAGAACCGCGGCGCGCAGGATCAGGGCGGGCAGGGTCCCGTCGCCGACGGGCACGACGACCTCGTGCCCCCACCGCCCCCGGCCGATTTCGAGAGCACTCGGGCAGGCGGTGCGGGCGGTCCCGGTTCGGGCGGTCCCGGTTCGGGTGGATCCGGCGCGGACTGGCCGACCGTCGGCGGAACCGCTGCGGGAGGACCGGATATCGGCGAGCCGAGCACAGCCGCCACCGGCACGACCACCGGCACGACCACCGCGACGGCCACCGAGACGAAACTCCCGCAGCAGTCTCACGGATGCAGTCGCGTCGGCCCCCGCACGGGTCCGATCGTCTGGGGAGCGCTGATCCTCGCCTTCTGCGGCTACACGGCGCAGCGCGCCTTCGGATCCGGCGAACTCGACACCGCCTGGTGGATCACCGCGACCGTCATCGGTCTCGGAGTTCTGCTGCTGGTGGTTGGGGCGGTGATCCTGCTGCGCGGCAAGCGCTGATCGGCGGCAAGCGCTGATCAGCGGCTCACGCGGGTCAGCAGCGAGCGCCGGGTCGGCAAGCGCTAGCCGATCCGGCAGCCCGGAGGCCGCGTCGGTGAGACGCTCACCGACGCGGCCTCCGCTATGCCGGGATGCGCGGGATCTCGCGAGTCTGGGCCGAGATCCAGTGCAGCGGTACCTGCACGGCGACGCGGGTTCCGCCGCCCTGGTCGGGCCCCCAGATGATACTGCCGCCCAGCTCGCCCTCGACCAGCGTGCGCACGATCTGGGTGCCGAGCCCGTCGCCCACGGTACCGCCGGGAAGCCCGGTGCCGGTGTCGACGATCTCGACGGAGAGACGCTCGTCGGTGCGATCCGCGTGGATGAACACCTCGCCCTCGCGACCGGCCAGGCCGTGCTCGACCGCGTTCGTCACGATCTCCGTGAGCGCCAGCGCGAGCGGCGTGGCGTACTCCGACGGCAGCTCCCCGAACTCGCCCTCCTTGCGCAGGTGAACAGTGGTGTTGTGCAGGCTCGCGACCTCGGCGGCGAGTCCGAGCACGCGGTCGAAGACCACGTCGAAGTCGACGATCTGCGCGAGCCCCGTCGACAGCGTGTCGTGCACCACCGCGATGGCGGCGACACGACGCATCGCCTGGCCGAGCACCTGCTTCGCCTCCTCGCTCCGAGCGCGGCGCGCCTGCACGCGCAGCAGCGATGCCACGGTCTGCAGGTTGTTCTTCACCCGGTGGTGGATCTCGCGGATCGTCGCGTCCTTCGTGATGAGCTCCTGCGCCTGCTGGCGCATCTCGGTGACGTCGCGCGTGAGCACGATGCCGCCCACCCTGGCCCCGTCGCGGATCACCGGGATCGAACGCAGGTTGACCGTGCGGCCCCGCGCGGTGATCTCGCCGCGCTTGGCGACCTTGCCCTGCGCGATGAGCGGCAGCGATTCGTTCGTGTCGAACTGTCCCTTGACGATGTCTGCGATGACCTCCGAGAAGTTCTCGCCCTCGAGCTCGTCGCGGTAGCCGAGCCTGTTGAAGATCGTCTGGGTGTTGGGGCTCGCGAACGTTGCGATGCCCTCGAGGTCGATGCGCACGAGTCCGTCCGAGGCGCGGGGCGCCCCGTGCTCGCGCACCGACGATGTGCCGGGCGACGGGAAGAGACCGTGCTGGATCATCGAGAACATGTCACCGGAGACCTCGCGGAATGCCGCGCCGATGCGCGAGGCCGTCTGCGTGTCGGCGACGCTCGTGTGCACGGTCGCGACCGCGAAGGGGCCGTGCTCGGCGCCCTGTCCGTCTCGTCGGCTCACCGAGTAGGCGGAGAGACGCATGGGGTTCTCCTCGTACCAGGCCGGCGAGGTCGAGATGACGGGTTCTCCGCATCCCATGGCCGCATCGACCAGTTCGCGCCAGTCCGGGCGCAGGAACTCGCCGACGATGTCCCGGTAGAAGAGGGTCACCGAGCCCGCGGGGCGGCTGTGCGCCACCGCGAGGTAATCGCCGTTTTCGGTCGGCACCCAGAGCACGACGTCGCTGAGTGCGAGATCGGCCAGCAATTGCCAATCGAGGGCGAGCAGCTCGAGCCACTCGATCTCCTCTTCGTTCAGGGTCGAGTACTTCGTCGCGAGATCACGCAGAGTTGCCACCCCACCAGCCTAGTGGCCCGCATGCACGGCGCGTGTGCAGCTCCGGGCGCAACGGGTGCCTTCGAACACTTCACGACCAGGGCGAAGAAGTCTCTTGACCCCTCACAATGCGCGTTCCTTAGTGTGGGGCTTCCACCGAGTTCTACAACATCTATCGCTGAAATCAGGGCGGTGGAACACGGAGACGGCTCCGGTTCACGGCCTCGCAGATCACGAACTCACACACCGAAAGGACTCCGCCATGCCCCGTTCCGCAGCCCTCACGGCCGTTCGCAGCCTTCAATCGCTCCCGGTAGCGCCCGCGCAGTCCGTACCGTCGTTCGAAGAAGAACGGCCGCTCGCAGCAGTTCCCGCGCTTCCACCCGAACCGCCGCGCTCGCCCGACTCCCGGTCCGAGCGCCATCTCCGCCTCGTTGAGGAGGAGGTGCCGGTCCACCCGTCGTTCGGCAGCCTGACGAGCACCGATATCCCGCCACCCGCAACGCGGCTGATCCAGAAGCTGGCGCTCTTCGCGTTCGAAGCGCTCGAGGGGTCGCGCGCCGTCGCCCAGCTCGGCGGCTGGGTGACCCCGGAGGTCGTCCAGCAGCTGCGAGAGCGCCGTGCGGCGCGCACAGAGCGCCGCACGCTCTACGGCGATGAGCGACGCATCGTGGCGACTCCCGGTCGAGCGCATATCGGGCAGCCCCTGCCTCACATCGTCGAGGCGACCGTGGTGCTGTATGCGGAGCCCAGGACCCGCGCGGTCGCCCTGCGCTTCGAGTACGTCTCGGGTCGCTGGCGCGCCACCGACCTCACCGTGCTCTGACGGCGCATGGCCTCACCGTGAAGACTGCTCCGCGCGGAGCTTCGACACCTCGTAGAGCGCCACGCTCGCGGCGATCCCGGCGTTCAGCGACTCGGTGGCCGAGGAGATCGGGATCGACACCACGGCGTCGCAGTGCTCGGTCACGAGTCGCGAGAGCCCCTTGCCCTCGCTGCCCACGACCAGCACGAGCGGTCGGTCGGCGAGCTCGAGCCCGGGCAGCGATACGTCCCCGCCGCCGTCGAGGCCGAGCACGAACACCCCCTGCTTCTTGAACTCCTTGAGGGTCTGCGTGAGGTTCGAGGCCATGGCGACGGGGATGCGCGCGGCAGCACCCGCCGAAGTCTTCCACGCCGCCGAGTTGAGGCCGGCCGAGCGGCGCTGGGGCACGACCACTCCCTGTCCCCCGAATGCCGCGGTCGAGCGGATGATCGCCCCGAGATTGCGGGGATCGGTCACGCCGTCGAGCGCCACGATCAGCGGCACCTCGTCGCGGTCGATGATCTCGTCGAGCATCTCGAGCGGGTGGGCGTACTCCATGGGCGGCACCTTGAGCACGACGCCCTGGTGCACCGTGTCGCGCTCGGTCATACGGTCCATCTCGGGACGCATCACCTCGAGCACCGGCAGGTTCCTGTTGGTCGCGAGGCGCAGGATCTCCCGCGTGCGGTCGTCCATCTCGATGCGGGCGGCGACGTAGAGCGCGGTAGCGGGGATCCTCGTGCGCAGCGCCTCGAGCACCGCGTTGCGGCCGGTAACGAGCTCCGATTCGTCCTTCTTCGAGCCGCCGCGGGTCCCGCCTCCCGCGGGCCGCCCCGCCCCGCCCGCCGCATGGCGCTGCTTGGCGGCCTCGTAGCGCTCGCGCGCCTTCTTCGCCTTGTGGGCGGGGTGGTACTCGCGATCCTCGGCACGGGGTGTGGGCCCGCGGCCCTCGAGGGCCTGACGGCCCTGCCCCCCGGAGCCGACGGCCTTGCCGAGACCCTTCTTGCGAACGGCGCCGGTACGGCTCTTCTTATTACTCATGACAGGCTCCAGCGGGTTCCGTTCGGGGTGTCTTCCAGCGCGATCCCCGCAGCCGACAGGCTGTCGCGGATCGCATCGCTCGTGGCGAAGTCTTTGTTCTTGCGGGCCTCGGCGCGCTGCTCGATGAGCGCGGTTGCGAGCGCGTCGAGCGCGGTGCGAGACGCATCGTCGGTGCCGGATCCCGAGGCCCACGCCGCATCGGTCGGGTTCAGGCCGAGCACATCGAGCATGGCGTGCACCTCGGCTGCGGAGCGGAGAACCTGCTCGGCGTCCCCGGCGTCGAGCGCCGCGTTGCCGGCGCGCACCGAGCCGTGCAGAGCGGCGAGGGCCTGCGGGATCGCGAAGTCGTCGAGCATCGCCTCCGCGAAGGCTGCGGGTACTGCCGAAGCGAGGCCCTCTCCGCGATTCTGCGACTCGCGTCGCTCGCGCAGATCCGCGCCCTCCGCCCGCTCCAGGAACCCCTCGATCCGCGAGAACGCCGCCTCGGCCTCGGCGAGCGAGGTCTCCGAGAACTCGAGTACCGAGCGGTAGTGGGCCGAACCGAGGAAGTAGCGCAGTACGATCGGCCGCGACGCCGCGAGCAGATCAGCGGCGAAGAGCGAGTTGCCGAGCGACTTCGACATCTTCTGACCACCCGTGTTGACGAGGCCGTTGTGGATCCAGTGCCGCGCGAACGGCTGCCCGGCAGCGGTCGACTGGGCCAACTCGTTCTCGTGGTGCGGGAATCGCAGGTCGAGGCCGCCGCCGTGGATATCGAACTCCTCGCCGAGATAGCGCGTCGCCATCGCCGAGCATTCGATGTGCCACCCCGGTCGGCCACGACCCCACGGCGAGGGCCACGAAGCCGACTCCGGCTCGTGCGCACGGTGGGCCTTCCACAGAGCGAAGTCGCGCGGATCCCGCTTTCCCACCGGCTCCGAATCGGCCGCGTCCTCCATCTGCTCGCGGCTCTGCCGCGTGAGCGCGCCGTACTCCGCCCAGCTCGCGGTGTCGAAGTAGACGCTGCCCGAGCCGTCGGCCGCGGTATAGGCGTGCCCCCGCTCGATCAACCGCTCGATGAGAGCGATCATCTCGGCGATGTTCGCCGTCGCCCGCGGTTCGTAGGTGGGCGGCAGCACGCCGATCGCGTCATAGGCGGCAGTGAAGTCGCGCTCCACCCGGTAGGCCAGCGCCCACCACTGCTCCGTTGATCCCGATTCCTGCGCGGCACGCGCATTGTCGAGGATCTTGTCGTCGATGTCGGTGACGTTGCGGATCAGGGTGACATCGTGACCGGTCGCCTCGAACCAGCGCCGCATCTGATCGTAGACGAGCGCACTGCGCAGGTGCCCGATGTGGGGCGCCGACTGCACGGTCGGGCCGCAGACGTAGAGGCCGATCCGGCCCGTCTCGATGGGCTCGAAATCGACGACCTGCTGCGCACGCGAATCGTAGATGCGTTGTCTCACCCTGCAAGCCTACTGCCGTCAGCTGATCGAAGCGGTGCATCAGGACTGTTTCGACGTGGTCGTCCTGCGTGAACGGAGTGAGTCGCAGGATCCTGCGACTCCGACGCAGTCGCGTCCGCGCGGATCAGTCCAGTGTGCCGCTCAGGAAGAACTGCACCTGTTTGGCGATGCTCACAGCGTGATCGCCGAAGCGCTCGTGGTACCGGCTCGCGAGCGTCGCGTCGACCGCGCCCATCGGGTTCGCGGCGAGCTTGTCGCTCAGCACCTTCTCGAACACCTTCGCGTGCAGCTCGTCAAGGTCGTCGTCGAGGTCGCGCACCTCCGCGATCACCCTGGGCTCCTGCGTGCTGAGCAGTTCGACGATCTTGCTCGCCATCTCGACGTCGAGCGCGCCCATGCGCACGAAGATCTTCTTCAGCCCCTTCGGGATCGCACTCTCGGGGTAGCGGTAGCGCGCGAGCTGGGCGATGTGCTGCGCGAGGTCGCCCATGCGCTCGAGCGAGGCGCTCATGCGCAGCGCGCCGACCATGAGCCGGAGGTCAGAGGCGACGGGCTGCTGCCTGGCGAGGATGTCGATGGTGAGCTGGTCGAGCTCCGCCGCGAGCACATCGATCTCGTCGGCGCCGTCGAGCACGCGTTCCGCGAGCGCCACGTCGGAGTTGCCGAACGCCGCGGTCGCATTCTCGATCGCTTCCTCTACGAGCTCGGCGATCTTGACCAGGCGCTCCTGCACCTCGCGCAGTTCCTGCTGAAAGACCTCACGCATGCGGTTTCCTCTCTGAGTCTTCGCGCCCCACGGGCACCCTCACCAGTCTGGGCCGGGCCGATGAACCCCTGCGCACGGGCAGGTGAACAACAGTTGAACTCTGGATCTCGCACCGGGGGCCACCTCTACGATAAAAGACATGGACCCGACCCTGCTCGTTCTCGCTTCGACAGCACTGGGAGCAGTGGCCGGCGCGGCCGTCGCCGTCGCGATCCTGAGCCTGCGCAGAGCCGGCATCCGCAGGGCCGCAGAGCTGAGACCCGAGCTGGGTGACGTGGCCACCACGATCCTCGACGAGATCGACATGTTCGCGGTGATCCTCGACTCCTCGCTCACTCCCGTGTATGCGAATCCGGTTGCCCGCCAGGAGCGCCACATCAGCGACGACGACATCCGAAACCCGGAGTTCCTGCTCCGAGTACGCCGGGTGATGACCTCGGGGGTGCCCGACACCCACGAGCCGGATCCGACCGACCCCTCCGACACCGTCCGCATTCACATCGTGCGCATCCAGCGCCGTTTCGTGGTCGTGCTGGCCGAAGACCTCGGCGAGGAACAACGGGTGAACGCGATGCGACGCGATTTCATCGCGAACGTGAGCCACGAGCTCAAAACCCCCATCGCCGCGATCGGCCTCCTCTCGGAAGCCGTCCAGCAGGCCGCCGATGAGCCGGAGCTCGTGCGCGGGTTCGCGAAGAGCCTCGTCAAGGAGTCGCGCAGGCTCGGGGAGCTCAGCCGCGACATCATCCAGCTCTCCGAGGCCCAGTCGTCGCTGCGCCCGGAGGATCGCGAGACCGTCTCGCTGCGCGACCTCGTGCGCAGCGAGACCGAGTCCCATCGCGAGTTCGCGGCGCAGCACGGCATCGAGCTGGTCATCACCGACGACTCCGCGAAGGGGCGCGACGCGCTGATCCTCGGCCGCCCCACCTCGCTCGGCGCCGCCGTCGCGAACCTGCTGAGCAACGCGATCAGGCACTCACCCGAGGGCGGGAGGGTCGGGATCGGCATGACGATCGAGCGCCGCAACTTCCTCGTGACCGTCACCGATCAGGGCGAGGGCATCGCACCCGAGCACCTCGGCCGCATCTTCGAGCGGTTCTACCGCGTCGACGGCGCCCGCACCCGCGGCGAGGGCGGCACCGGGCTGGGGCTCAGCATCACGAGGCACACGATGCGCGCGCACGGGGGCGACGTCGACGTGTGGTCGCAGCCCGGCATCGGATCCAGCTTCACACTCACCTTCCCGCTCTACGACCCCGAGGGCTCCGCCAAGATCTCCAAGCGCGCGAAGAAGGCCAAGCGCGCCGCCCGCGAGCACGCGGAGACCCCGCAGCAGCCTGCCGCTCCGGCGGCCCCCCAGAAAGGACACCGGTAGTGGCACAGCACATCCTGCTCGTCGAGGACGAGGAGTCGATCTCCCGACCGCTCTCCTTCCTGCTCGAACGCGAGGGCTATCGGGTCACCGTGGTCGACGACGGCGGCGAGGCGGTCGGAGCGTTCACCAGCGCGCAGCCGGATCTCGTACTGCTCGACCTCATGCTGCCCGGGCTGCCCGGCACTGAGGTCTGCCGCGCGATCCGGCAGACCTCGCAGGTGCCGATCATCATGCTCACCGCGAAGGACAGCGAGATCGACGTCGTCGTGGGCCTCGAGCTGGGGGCCGACGACTACATCACGAAGCCCTACTCGACGCGCGAGCTGCTCGCGCGCGTGCGCGCCGCTCTACGCCGATCCGGGGTGAGCGAGGAAGAGCGCGTGGGCCCCGGCGACGAGATGGTGCTCGAAGAGCTCGGGATCCGCCTCGACTCCGAACGCCATGCCGTGACCGTGCGCGGCGAGGAGATCGCGATGCCGCTGCGCGAGTTCGAACTGCTCGAGATGCTCATGCGTCACTCGGGGCGCGTGCTGACGCGCGGGCAGCTCATCGACCGCGTATGGGGCAGCAACTACTACGGCGACACGAAGACGCTCGACGTGCACGTCAAGCGCATCCGCGCCCGCATCGAGGAGGAGCCCTCGAACCCCAAGCTCATCTCCACCGTGCGGGGCGTGGGCTACCGTTTCGGTTGAGGGCTCGGCTCGCTGAGCCGCCTGAACCTCCTCGCCCCCTGAGATCGCGGGGGACACCGCCACTCGTTCGGAGCTCTCCCGTATTTCGGATCGATTCGCTTGGCTCCGATCCGAAATACGGGAGAGCTCCGAAGAACAGGACGCGAGATCCGCCCCGTTGGACAAGCTCAGGGCAAGAGAAACAGGCGCGGGAAGCGGCGCCTCACGCAGAGAGCCCCGGATCCGCTCGGGATCCGGGGCTCTCTGCGATCGGGAACCTTACTGGGGCTCGCCCTCTTCGTTCTCGGCGACGTGCGACTGATCGGCTTCCTGGTCGGCGGCGGTCGCCTCGTCGGCCTTGTCGGTCTTATCGGCCTTGCTGTCGGAGAAATCGGCGGGGAGCACGTAATCGCGGTACTCGGCGAGCGTGCCGTCGAGCACGGGGATCTCGTACTCGACCTCGGGGGTACCCGCGACCTGGAAGTACGCGGTGACCGTCGAACCGACCTCGACCCCGGGCAGTGCCACCAGCACGGGAGTCTGCTCGCCCTCGGGGTTGCCGAAGCGGGTGTTCCCCTCGGGGACGTCGAACTCGGCACTCGCCGAAGCGGACCCCTCGCCGACGAAGTTGATGGTGAGCTGCTGGTCGCTGCCGCTGCGGTTCACTGCGCTGAACACGACGTTGAAGTTCTCGCCGGTCTCATCCGCGACGAGCATGATGTTGCGCACATCCACGTGCTCCGTGGAGACATCGCGGCCGTCGCTGGGAGCGTAGGGCTCGAGCGTGCCCTGGGGCGCGATCAGGCTGCATCCGGTCGCGCCGAGCGCGAGTGCCGCCGCGAGAGCGACGGACGAGGCGATCCGAATCTTCAAGAGGTCCTCCGAGCCGTGGGTCGATTCGTTGACGTGCGTCGCAAACCGCGAACACAGTTTGAACTCATCATAACCGTCCGCGTTCGGCGCTTGCAGCTTAGGCAACCCTAACCAACAAGTGACGAGTGTGGTATTCTAGTACCTGAACTGCTGTAGAAGGAGCAAACTCGATGCAATTTGAGGTCGGAGAGACCGTTGTCTTCCCCCACCACGGTGCCGCCAGGATCATCGATGTCAAGAAGCGCAAGCTCGGCGGTGAAGAGAAGCTCTTCCTGAAGCTGCAGGTCGACCAGGGCGACCTCACCATCGAGGTCCCGGCCGAGAACTGCGAGCTCGTCGGCGTGCGCGACGTCATCGACAAGGAGGGGCTCGAGCGCGTGTTCGAGGTGCTGCGTGCGCCCTTCACCGAAGAGCCCACCAACTGGTCGCGCCGATACAAGGCCAACACCGAGAAGCTCGCCTCGGGCGACGTGATCAAGGTGTCCGAGGTCGTGCGCGACCTGTGGCGCCGCGACCAGGAGGTGCGCTCGCTCTCCGCCGGCGAGAAGCGCATGCTCGCGAAGGCTCGCCAGATCCTCGTCTCGGAGCTCGCGCTCGCCGAGAAGACCGATGAGGACAAGGCCTCCGAGGTTCTCGATCAGGTGCTCGCCTCCTAAGTAGGTCTGGACCTCGGGATCCCGACCCCGCACCCGAAACGCCCCGCCCCGAGCGGGGCGTTTCGCGTTTCCGGCGCGTTTCGGCCTCCAAGGAGGAGATCCGCTCCCACGCGGGCCGATCCTGGGATTTCTTCCTACCTGGGGAACGATCTCCTCATCGTTCGCCCGGCTCCGGCGGTACGCTGGGGCCATGAACTCACTCGCGAACGACATCTCCGGATCGACTCCGCACGCGCTCCCCTCGCTGGGCGTGGTGCTCGTCGCCGCGGGCCGCGGCGAGCGCCTCGGCGCAGGCGCCCCGAAGGCGTTCGTCGAGTTGCACGGACGGGCACTGCTCGAGTTCGGGATCGGGGTCGTCACCTCGCTCCCCCACACGGGGCACCTCGTGGTGGTCGCCCCCGAATCGCACGCCGCGCTCGCGCTCGAGATCGTCGATCAGGTGCTGCCCCAGGAGTCGCCGTGGGAGGTCTCGGTGGTGCACGGGGGCCGCGAGCGCCACGAATCGGTGCGCTTCGGCCTCGAGGCGCTGCCCGAGAGCGTCGAGACGGTGCTCGTGCACGATGCAGCCCGCCCCTTCGCGAGCGCCGAGCTCTTCGAGCGCGTGCTCGCCGAGGTGGTGCGCACCGGTGACGCGGTGGTGCCGGCGCTGCCCGTCGTCGACACCCTCAAGCGCGTCGATGAGGACGGGATCGTGCACGAGACCGTGGATCGCGCGACGCTGGTCGCCGTGCAGACCCCGCAGGGCTTCGTGCGCGAAACGCTCGCTGCCGCGCACGCCACGGCGCAGATCCAGCGGGAGAACGACGCCCCCACCGACGACGCCGAGGTCGTGCAGCGCGCGGGTGCTCGGGTGCGCACGATCGAGGGCGAGCAGCGCGCTCACAAGCTGACGACGCCGGCCGACCTCGCGATCCTCGAGCACTTCCTCACGGAGAACCTGCTCGGCCGCGAAGCCGCGCCCGCCGGATCGCACGGGGCCTCCCTGTGAACGCGCAGATCCCGGCGATCCGCGTGGGCAACGGCTTCGACGTGCACGCCTACGATGCGGAATCGCCCCTGCGCCTGGCGGGCCTCGAGTGGCCGGGCGAGCCGGGCCTCTCGGGTCACAGCGATGGCGACGCCGTCTGCCACGCGGTCGTCGACGCCCTGCTGTCGGCCGCCGGGCTCGGAGACATCGGGGGGCTCGTCGGCGTGGATGAGCCCGGAACCGAGGGAGCCGACAGCACGCGGTTCGTGCGGCTCGCGCTCGCGAGACTCGCCGAGCACGGGTGGCGCCCCGTCAACGTCTCGGTGCAGATCGTCGGCAACTCGCCCAGGTTCTCTCCGCGGAGAGACGAGGCGCAGTGGCGCATGTCGAAACTCGTCGGAGCTCCGGTCTCCCTCGCTGCGACGACCACCGATCACCTCGGCTTCACCGGCCGCGGCGAGGGCCTCGCCGCGATCGCGACCGCGCTCATCGAGCAGGTCTGAGCAGCTCTGATCGAACAGCTCTGATCTATCGAACAGGTCTGACCGAACAGCCCTGAGCAATCAACTCTGAACGAGCGGGAGCGCCCCTACCGCGAGTACGCTCCGACGAGCTTCACGGCGCCGCCGTCGACGCCCTTGGCGCCCTGCTCGAAGCCTTCCAGATCGCGAGCCGCAGTCGAGATCGTGCCCGCGACCCAGGTGTCGAGCCCCTCGGCGGTGAGCGCCGCCGCGACCTGCGAGGCGCGATCCGCCTCGACGACCGCGAACATGCCGATGCCGAGGTTCCACGCGCCCTCGAGCGACTCGAGCGTGTGCCCGCCCAGCTCGGCGAGGTGCCTGAATACCGGCAGCGGCGACCACGAGGCCCGATCCAGCTCGACCCACGCCCCCTGTGGCAGCACGCGCGCCAGGTTCGCCGCGATCCCGCCGCCGGTGACGTGGCTCAGCACGTGGACGGCGCCGTCGAGCGAGGGATCCTCGAGCACGCGCAGCAGCGGCGCCGTGTACAGCGCGGTGGGGGTGAGCAACGCCTCGCCGTAGCTGGCGCCCAGCTCCTCGCTGCGGTCGCCGTAACCGATGCCGCGCTCGGCGAGGATGTGGCGCACGAGCGAGAACCCGTTCGAATGCAGCCCGGAGGCCGCCATCGCGAGCACCACGTCGCCGTCGCGCACGAGCGCCGGCTGCAGCATGCGATCGGCCTCGACCACGCCCGTCGCGGCGCCCGCCACGTCGTAATCGTCGGGTCCGAGCAGGCCGGGGTGCTCGGCCGTCTCGCCGCCGACGAGCGCCGTGCCCGTGGCTTCGCAGGCCTCGGCGATGCCGCGCACGATATCGGCGATGCGCTGGGGCACGACCTTGCCGCAGGCGATGTAGTCGGTCATGAAGAGCGGCTTCGCGCCCACCACGACGATGTCGTCGACGACCATCGCGACCAGATCCTGCCCGATCGTGTCGTGCTTGTCGATGGCCTGGGCGATCGCGACCTTCGTGCCGACACCGTCGGTCGAGGAGGCGAGCAGCGGGCGGCGGTAGCCGAGCAGCGCGCTCGCATCGAACATGCCGGCGAAGCCGCCCACACCGCCGAGCACCTCGGGGCCGTGAGTGCGGCCAACCGCCGACTTCATCAGTTCGACGGCGAGATCGCCGGCTGCAGTGTCGACTCCGGACCGGGCATACGCGTTTTCGCTCACCCCACCAGCGTACCGTGCCGTCCGCGCCCCGGCAGCAGAGCACAGCGGCATGTGGGACACTAGTCCGTGCGTCTGTCTGACGCTCCATCGCATCCCAGGGAGCATTCACACCAGCATGTGCGGCATCGTCGGAATCGTCTCGCAAGAACCGGTCAACCAGCAGATCTACGACAGCCTCCTGCTCCTGCAGCACCGCGGACAGGATTCCACGGGGATCGCCACGCTCGACGGCGATTTCTTCCACATGGTGAAGGCCAAGGGTCAGGTGCGCGAGGCCTACCGCACCCGCGACATGCGCACCCTCATGGGCAGTATCGGCCTGGGGCACGTGCGCTACGCCACGCGCGGCTCGGCCGCCGCGGAAGAGGAGGCGCAGCCGTTCTACGTCGGCGCCCCCTACGGCATCATCCTGGTGCACAACGGCAACCTCACCAACACGCGTGAGCTCACCGCGGAGCTCTACAACGTGGATCGCCGCCACCTCAACACGCACTCCGACACCGAGCTGCTGCTCAACGTGCTCGCCAACGAGCTCCAGGCAGGTATCTCGGGCCTGTCGCTCGACGCCGAGCAGGTCTTCGACGCCGTCTCCCGTGTGCACGAGCGCGTCGAGGGCTCCTACGCCACGATCGCCCTCATCGCCGGATACGGGCTGCTCGCCTTCCGCGACCCGAACGGCATCCGCCCGCTCGTGCTCGGCCGCCGCACCGCTCAGAACGGCGCCGACGAGTGGGTCGTCGCCTCGGAGTCGCTCGTGCTCGAATCGGGCGGCTACGAGATCGTGCGAGACGTCGAACCGGGTGAAGCGATCCTGATCTCCCCCGACGGCTCGATGGCGTCGCGACAGTGCGCGGCTCAGAGCCGTCTCGTGCCCTGCGCCTTCGAGTACATCTACCTCGCGCGACCCGACTCCGTGCTCGACGGCATCGCCGTCTACGACGCGCGTCTGCGCATGGGCGACGTGCTCGCCGAGGAGATCAAGCAGCAGCTCCCCGACCTCGACATCGACGTGGTCATGCCGATCCCCGACTCCGCCCGCCCCAGCGCCATGCAGGTCGCGCAGAAGCTCGGCATCGAGTATCGCGAGGGCTTCTTCAAGAACCGCTACGTCGGCCGCACCTTCATCATGCCCGGCCAGGCGGTGCGCAAGAAGAGCGTGCGCCAGAAGCTCAACGCCATGAGCATCGAGTTCAAGGGCAAGAACGTACTGATCGTCGACGACTCGATCGTGCGCGGCACCACCTCACGCGAGATCGTCGAGATGGCCCGAGCGGCCGGCGCGAAGTCCGTCGTCTTCGCCTCGGCAGCTCCCCCGGTCGTCTTCCCCCACGTCTACGGCATCAACATGCCCTCGCGGGCCGAGCTGATCGCCCACGACCGCACCCCCGCCGAGATCGCCGCAGAACTGGGTGCCGACCACCTCATCTATATGAGCGTCGAGGGCATGAACCGGGCGATCATGCAGGGTCAGGATCGCGTCACCGAGCTCGAGCAGAGCTGCTTCACGGGCGAGTACATCGCCGGCACCGTGGACGCGGAGTACCTCTCCTGGGTCGAGCAGACCCAGGAGAGCTGAGCGGCTCCAGCGGCGATCGGGCCGCGATCGAACACCGGAGGGCCCCCGGAAACGCCAGAAGCGGGTGCCGTGCTTCTCAGCACGGCACCCGCTTCTGCTCGAAGGTCTACGGCCGGTCGCCCGGAGCGGCCCCGCTGCCGGGATCTCGCCGCTCGTTGCCATCGGCGTCGCTCCGCGGTGCGGCGGGGGACGTCGTATCCGCGGCATCGTTGCTCTGCCCCGCCGACCCCTCGTCGTCGCTGCGCACCTCTTTCTTCAGGATGCGCATCGACTGACCCAGGCTCTTCGCGAGCCCCGGCAGCTTCGGCGCGCCGAAGAGCAGCAGCACGATGATGAGGATGACCACCAGGGTGGGGCCGTTGAGGTTACCGAGCATGCGGTGAGACTCCGATCGTCAGCGTCAGATCATTATGGCACGTCGGGGCGCTGCGGCCCAGCGTTCTCACCCGTGGGCGCTGCTGCGGGAGCCGCAGGGGCCGCGGCAGCGGCCTTTGCCGATACAGGCTGCGACACGGCAGCCTCGTCAGCCACCGTCTGCGACGTCTCGGACGCGGTATCGGTGGTGACCTCTTTCTTCAGGATCCGCATCGACTGACCCAGGCTCTTCGCGAGCCCCGGCAGCTTCGGCGCACCGAAGAGCAGCAGCACGATGAAGAGGATGACGACGAGATGCGCTCCGCTCAGGTTTCCAAGCATCCGGTGAACTCCGTTCGTGAGTAGGATGGGGCGATTATCGCACGTCCCGCTGGATTGCGATGCCCAATCCGCTGCCGCGACGCGCAAGCACCCCCAGCACGAGCGAGAAGAGGCCCCCGACGGCCAGGCCGATCGCGGCTCCGATGATCGCGCTGAAGCCGACCACCTGCCCCATCGTGTACTCGGCGCCCTCCGGGATCGGGAAGAGCAGGCAGACCATCGCGGCGACGATCGCTCCGAGGGCCGCGGCTCCGACGAGCACCCGTCCGTAGCGCACCGTGCGCTGCAACTCCACCTCGTGCTCGGTCTCCTCGATCACGGCTGCGGGTTGGTCGAGCGCATCCTCGAGCGGACTCTGCCCGTTCTGAACGGGGGTCCCCGGTACGGCGGACTGGGATACGGCGGTTTCGGGCACAGCGGTTTCGGGATCGACGGCGGCGCGCTGCGGCTGGCCGCTCGCTGCATCGGAAATACTCATGGGTCCATTCTCGCAGCGGCGGCTGTGCGTCGCCTCCCGGTTCAGGGGTCGTGGAAGGATCCGCGTGCCGCGATGCGCGGCGCCGTGGCCCGTCGGCGCGCCCTCTCAGGCCAGCGGCAGCAAGCCGTGGAGGTCGGCGCGTGATCCCGAGGCCACCACGCGCGCCTCGCCCAGCGCGGTCTCCCAGCCGAGCTCGCCCGTCGCGAGCGCGATCCAGGTCTCCGGATCCGTCTCGATCACATTGGGAGGGGTGCCGCGCGTGTGGCGGGGCCCCTGCACGCACTGGGTGGCGCCGAAGGGAGGCACCCGCACCTCGACGGAGTTGCCGGGAGCTCGCTCGGCCAGTTCCTCGAGCAGATAGCGCACCGCGGTCGCGAGCACGATCCTGCCCCTCTCCCCCGCCCGCGCGGCGGCGAGCGCCGCCCGCCCGTCCTCGATCGACACCTTCCGCTTCGCCATGTCGCCCAACCCTACTCCGAACACGGGGCAGACCCCGTCGCCCGACTATCCTGGAAGCGTGAAGATTCTCGTCCTGGGGCCGGGTGCCCGCGAACACGCCATCGTCCTCGCTCTCCTCGCCGAGTCCGCCGATCATGAGATCGTCTGCGCGCCTGGCAACGCCGGTATCGCGGCCAGCGGGGTCGAGACCCCGGCGCTCGCCTACACGGACCCCGCAGCGGTCGCCGAATTCGTGAGCGCGCGCGGCTTCGACCTCGTGGTGGTCGGTCCGGAGGCGCCGCTGGTGGCGGGCGTGGCGGATCCGCTGCGCGCGGCCGGAGTGCCGGTGTTCGGGCCCGATCGTGCGGCCGCCCAGCTCGAGGGGTCGAAGGCCTTCGCCAAGCGCATCATGGATGCCGCCTCGGTGCCGACGGGGCGCGCGGTGCGGGTCGCCTCGGTCGAGGATGCGGGATCGGTGCTCGACGAGTTCGGCGCGCCCTACGTGGTGAAGGCCGACGGCCTGGCCGCGGGCAAGGGCGTGCTCGTGACCGAGGATCGTGCCGCCGCGCTCAACCACGTCGCGACGTGGGCCCCGCAGGGGGACGTGCTGATCGAGGAGTTCCTCGACGGGCAGGAGGTATCGCTGTTCTTCTTCGCCGACGGGCACGACGTGCTGCCGCTCACCCCCGCCCAGGACTACAAGCGCATCTTCGACGGCGACGAGGGGCCGAACACGGGAGGCATGGGGGCGTACTCGCCCCTTCCCTGGCTGCCGGGCGGCGTGGATTCCTTCGTCGAGGAGATCACGCGCACCGTCGCGCTGCCGACGGTGCGCCGCCTCGAGGAGGAGGGCACTCCGTTCGTCGGCCTGCTGTACTGCGGGCTCATCGTGACCTCGAAGGGCGTGCGGGTCATCGAATTCAACGCGCGATTCGGCGACCCGGAGACCCAGGTCGTGCTGGCCCGCCTCGAGTCGCCGCTGAGCCGCTACCTGCTGGCCTCGGCGAGGGGCGAGCTCGCCGCTCAGCCCGCCCCGGAGTTCTCCGACGACCCCGCGGTGATCGTGGTCGTCGCGAGCGAGGGATACCCGGGAGAGGTCGCGACCGGCCGCGAGATCACCGGGCTGGACGCGGCCGAGCAGGTCGAAGGCGTGCACCTGGTGCACGCCGCCACGCAGCGGGACGACGAGGGGGGTTGGATCGCGACCGGTGGTCGCGTGCTCGGCGTGGTCGCGCGGGGCGCCGACTTCGGCGAGGCCCGATCCCGAGCCTATGAGGCAGTGGGACGCATCGGCCTCGAGAGCTCGCAGCACCGCACGGACATCGCAGCGCGGGTCGCGTAGGGGCGGATCGGAGGCCGACTGAGCGGCGGCGGTCAGAGGCCTCGGAGAAGGCTGTCGAAATCAGGATCGCCCGTCAGGCTCTCCTCGTCGGAGGAGCGATCCCGATCGCCGTCGGAGGAGCGCTCCCGATCGCCCGAGCGTCCGGGTCCGATCACCGGCACCACCGCGGTGTCCAGTTCGAGGTGCTCGCCCGGCTGCGGTTCGGCGTCGACCTCGATCTCGATCTCGGCCTCCACCTCGACGACCTCGCCGTCCACCTCCTCGGGGGCGAGCTCGATCTCGCCGGTCCAGGCCGGGCTCGGCTCCAGGGCGGCGAGGGGCCGCAGTTCCGACACCGAGCCGGGCGCGGGTTCGACCGGCGTCCCCGGGTCTGCCGAGGCATCCGATTCAGCCGGGGCATCCGATTCAGCCGGGGCATCCGTCCCCACTGAGCTATCCACTGGGGTCTCCGCCTCGGGCGCCCCCTGGGACGCGGACGCGGGCTCGGCTACGGGATCCGCCGCGAAACCCCGCCCGGCCCCGCCATCTGCTCCGATCGTGCCCGCGGCGACGCCGCGATCGATCGCATCGGAGAGCGCGGAGAGCAGCACCTCCCAGCCCTGCTGCGAAGCGGCCGCGCGTTCCGCGGGGGCGGGCAGCGCGTCGAACCCTGTCTCCGTGACGGTGACGCCGGTCTCCTCGCCCTGGGCGCGCAGGGTCAGCAGCACGGCCGTGTCGCGCGCATCCCCGGCCTCTCGCCAGGTGAACCCGATCGCGTGACCCTCGACCCAGACGTCGATGCGGCCCGAGGCGTCACGGCTCACCATCTCCTCGCCAGAGCCCTCGCTCCAGCGCTCGACGACCTCTCCGCCGATGCGGCCCTCCATCTGCAGGTCGGGCCACCACTCCGAGCGGCGCTCCGGGTCGCTCACGTACGTCCAGACGCCGGCCCGCGCTGCCCTCATCCGGCTCCGCGCAACCACCGGTCCCAGCGGGATCATGTTTCTCCTCAGCGTCGCTCACCGGGATGACCACGTTCCTCGCGCCCGGCTCCCGGCGAGCGACCGGGCGCGGAGGTTCCCCTCACTATTGAAGAGTAGTCGCACCCGCTGACAACGAGGTCTCATTCGTGTGGCAATTCGCCGAGCGGCCGGGTCGATGCTCGGCAGAGCCGTTCGAGCCGCCATTCGAATGATCATTCGCGTGGAAGAATGGAGCGGTGACCGATCTCTCCTCGCCCCAGCAGCTCGCCGGATGGAAGCACGTCTACTCCGGAAAGGTGCGCGATCTCTACGTTCCCGCCGACGGATCGGACGCCCACCTGCTCGTCGTCGCGAGCAACCGCGTGAGCGCGTTCGACCACGTGCTCGAGCCGCCGATCCCGGGTAAGGGGGCCCTGCTCACCGCGCTGTCGAACTGGTGGTTCGAGCGCATCGACCTCCCCAATCACCTGGCCGGCGAAGATGCTCCCGGGGTTCCCGAGGAGGTCGCCGATCGCGCGGTCGTGACTCGCAGGCTCGAGATGCACCCGATCGAGTGCGTGGTCCGGGGGGCCCTCACCGGATCCGGCTTCGCCGAGTACCAGCGCACGGGGGCGGTGTGCGGCATCGAGCTGCCCGCGGGCCTCGAGGACGGGGATCTGCTCGAGACGCCGATCTACACCCCGGCGTACAAGGCGCCGCTCGGCGAGCACGACGAGAACATCACCTACGAGCAGAGCGTCGAGCTCGTCGGGGCCGACGTGGCCGCCGCGCTGCGCGAGGCCTCGCTGCGCATCTTCACCGCCGCTCGGGACCTCGCCGCGGAGCGCGGCGTGGTGCTCGCCGATACCAAGTTCGAGTTCGGTCGTGATCCGCGATCCGGGGGTCCCGCCGATCTCGTGCTCGCCGACGAGGTGCTCACGAGCGACTCATCGCGCTACTGGGACGCCGCTGCGTACTTCGACGAGCAGAACTCGCGGGCGGATCGCCTGGCGTCGTTCGACAAGCAGATCGTGCGCAACTGGCTCTCGGCCAACTGGGATCGCACGGGCGAGCCGCCCGTGCTCCCCGACGAGATCGTCGCGCAGACCTACGACCGCTACGCGGAGCTCTACGAGCGCCTCACGGCCCGATCCTGATCGGGGCCTTTAGCCCTCATCCTGCGCGCAGCTCGCGCCACGTCATCCGGCGGGAGTTTCGAGCTGCAGGATCCTGCGCTCCCCCTCCCGTGATCGAGATGACGCCTGTGGCCCCTACGGTGCCGAAGAAGGGCTGCAAGCGTCATCTCGATCACGAAGTGCCGAACCGCCTGGGACGCGCCCGCACCGGGTAGACTGATGCTCGACTTCTGTGTTCTCGAGTTGGAGGCTCTCTAGTGCCCACGATTGTTGTTGATGTCATGCCCAAGGCCGAACTGCTCGACCCGCAGGGCAAGGCGACCACCGGGGCGCTCGCCCGCCTCGGCCATGACAAGTTCGAGAACGTGCGCATCGGCAAGCGCTTCGAGTTCACCGTCCAGGGCGAGGTGACCGACGCCGTGCTCGCCGAGGTGCGCCAGGTCGCCGACGAGATCCTCTCGAACTCCGTCATCGAGGACGTCGTGGCGATCAGCGTCGACGGCGCCCCCGTCGAGACTCGCGCAGCCGCGGGCGAGGCCCGCTGATGACCGCCCGCATCGGCGTCGTCACCTTCCCCGGCTCTCTCGACGATCGCGATGCACAGCGCGCGATCCGGATCGCGGGCGCCGAACCGGTCGCTCTCTGGCACGCCGATCACGACCTGCAGGGCGTCGACGCGATCGTGCTGCCCGGCGGTTTCAGCTACGGCGACTACCTGCGGCCCGGCGCGATCGCGGCGATCTCCCCGATCATGACGGAGGTCGTCGAGGCCGCCCGTAAGGGCCTGCCCGTGCTCGGTATCTGCAACGGCTTCCAGGTGCTGGTCGAGTCCCACCTGCTGCCCGGCGGCCTGATCCGCAACGCGCACCAGCAGTTCATCCGCCGCGATCAGCGACTCGTGGTCGAGAACGCCGACACCGCGTGGACCAACCGCTTCGAGCAGGGCGAGGAGATCGTGATCCCGCTCAAGAACGGCGACGGCGGCTTCATCGCCGACGACGAGACCCTGAATCGCCTCGAGGGCGAGGGGCTCATCGCGTTCCGCTACGCGGGCGTCAACCCCAACGGATCGCTCGACGACATCGCGGGCCTCACCAACGAGCGCGGCAACGTGGTCGGCCTCATGCCGCACCCCGAGCACGCGGTCGAGCCCGGTTTCGGCCCCGACACCGCCGAGGCCATGCGGTCGGGCATCGACGGTCTGCGCTTCTTCGAGAGCGCCGTCGCCGCACTCGCGGCCCGGGTGTAGCCGCGACGGACAACGGTGAAGGGCGGCGGATCGCATGATCCGCCGCCCTTCATCGTCTTCGTCGGGTGTCGCCGGCGCTCAATAGAGGACGGCTCCCTTCGCCGGTGTAGACCTCCGGCACCGGTGTAGATCCCTCGCACTGTTCTAGAGGTCCACACCGGTGCAGGAGGTCTACAACGGCCGCTGCTGTACCGCTGCCCCCTACCGGCCGCCACCCGCTGCGACGCGCCGAACGCTACACGGCCTCCGCAGCGGCCCGAGCCGCAGCCGGCAGCGCCTCGAGCACGCGCGAGATCGCCGCTTCGTCGTGCGCCGAGGTGACGAACCAGGCCTCGAAGGCGCTCGGCGGCAGATTGACGCCGCCCTCGAGCATCGCGTGGAAGAACGCCCGGTGCCGCTGCGTCTCCTGGCGCTGCACCGTCGCATAGTCCAGCGGAGCCTCGGGGAACTCCCCGAAGAGCACGCTGAAGAGCGTTCCCGCGCGCTGCACGCGGTGCGGCACGCCCTCGGCGCTCAGGGCATCGGCGACCGCGCCCGAGATCGCGTCGGCGGCCGCCCCCAGTGCGGCGTAGGCGGCGACGTCGGCGTGGCGCAGCGTCGTCAGCCCGGCGGCGACGGCGAGCGGATTACCCGACAGCGTGCCCGCCTGGTAGACGGGCCCGAGGGGCGCGAGCAGATCCATGATCTCGGCCCTCCCGCCGAGCGCAGCGAGCGGCAGCCCTCCGCCCACGACCTTGCCGAAGGTGAAGAGGTCGGGCGCCTCCCCCGAGGTCACGCGCGCCTGCTCGATCCCCCAGTATCCCGAGGGACCTGCCCGGAATCCGGTGAGCACCTCGTCGAGGATCACGAGCGCACCGTGCCGGTGAGCGGTCTCGATCATGAACTCCGTGAACCCGGGCGCGGGAGGCAGCACCCCCATGTTCGCAGCCGCCGACTCGGCGATCACGGCGGCGATGCGCTCGCCGTGCTCCGCGAAGGCCGCGGCGAGCGCCGCCGGGTCGTTGTAGGGCAGCACGAGCGTCTGACCGGCGGTCTCGGCGGTGACCCCCGCAGAACCGGGCATGGCCAGGGTCGCGAGCCCCGATCCGGCCTCCGCCAGCAGGCCGTCGGAGTGACCGTGGTAGTGGCCCGCGAACTTGACGACGAGCGGGCGCTCGGTGGCGCCCCGCGCGAGCCTGATCGCGGTCATGGTGGCCTCGGTGCCGGTCGAGACGAGGCGCAGCCGCTCGACCTCGGGCATGCGGGCGATGATCTCCTCGGCGAGCTCGGCCTCCTCGGGCACCGAGGCCCCGAAGCCGAGACCGAGCGCGGCAGCGGCCTGCACGGCCTCGACCACGGCGGGGTGCGCGTGCCCGAGCAGTGCCGGCCCCCACGAGGCGACCAGGTCGACGTACTCGTTGCCGTCGGCGTCGGTGACGTAGGGGCCCCGTCCGGAGACGAGGAAGCGCGGGGTGCCGCCGACGGAGCCGAACGCGCGCACCGGCGAGTTCACCCCGCCGGGGATCACGCGCGCGGCGCGCTCGGCGAGCAGGGCGCTGCGATCGGTCTGCGCGGCGGTCATCGGATCCACCCCGCGAGCTCGATGGCGAAGTAGCTCAGGATCGCATCGGCCCCCGCGCGCTTGATGCCGGTCACGGACTCCTCGATGGTGCGGCGCCGGTCGATCCAGCCGTTCGCGGCCGCGGCCTCGATCATGGCCGCTTCGCCCGACACCTGGTAGGCCCAGACGGGGACGGGGCTCACCGACGCGACGTCGGAGAGCACGTCGAGGTAGCTCATGGCGGGCTTCACCATGACGACGTCGGCGCCCTCCGCGATGTCGAGCTCGGCTTCGCGCAGGCCCTCGCGGCGGTTCGCCGGATCCTGCTGGTACGTGCGCCGGTCGCCCGACAGCTGCGAGTCGACGGCCTCCCTGAAGGGCCCGTAGAACGCCGAGGCGTACTTGGCCGAGTAGCCGAGGATCGCGGTGCTCTCGTACCCGGCCTCGTCGAGCGCGTCGCGCACGGCGGCGACCTGGCCGTCCATCATCCCCGAGAGTCCCAGCAGGGCCGATCCCGCCTCCGCCTGCGCGAGGGCCATCGCCCGGTAGCGCTCGAGTGTGGTGTCGTTGTCGACCTCCCCGCGCGCGTCGAGCACACCGCAGTGGCCGTGGTCGGTGAACTCGTCGAGGCAGAGGTCGGTCTGCACGACGAGCGCGTCGCCGACCTCGGCCGCGACAGCGCGGGTGGCGACGTTGAGGATGCCCTGCGGATCGTCTGCAGCGCTGCCCTCGGCGTCGCGCACGGCGGGCACGCCGAACAGCATGACGCCGCCGATGCCGGCCTCTGCCGCCTCTGCGGCGGTGCGGCGCACCGAGTCGAGCGTGTGCTGCAGCACACCGGGCATCGAGGCGATCGGGCGCGGCTCGTCGATTCCCTCGCGCACGAAGACCGGCAGGATCAGCTCGGCCGGATGCAACCGGGTCTCTGCTGCGAGCCTGCGCATGGCCGGGGTGCTGCGCAGGCGGCGGGGGCGGACGGTGGGGATCATGCGGTGGTTCCTCCGTGGTCGGATCGGCGGGTGCTTCGGGCTGGGCTGGCGGGATCCGCGGCGGGATCGAGTTCAGGTGCGGGATCGGGCCTGGACGTGGGATCCGGTTCAGACGCGGGATCGAGCGCCGCGACGAACGCCGCGAGCACCCCGTCGACGGTGTGCTCGGACGCGACCGCCGCAGCCTCTACACCGCATCCGGCGAGGGCGCGGGCCGTCGGGCCGCCGATCGCGATGATCAGCGTGCCTGGCGGCAGGGGCGCGAAGCGGCGGGCGATCTCACGGGCGCCGCTGCCGCTCATCGCGAGGATCGCGTCGATGCGACCTGCTGCGACTTCCGCCTCGGCGGCGGCGTCGCGGGCCGCGGGGACGGTGCGGTAGGCGGTGACTCGGTCGGGGTCGTGGCCCGCTGCCGCGAGCGCGGTCTCGAGTTCGGTCGATGCGATCTCCGACAGCGGAAGCAGGAGTCGGACGGGTGCCGTCGCCGCGCTGCCGTTCCGCTCCTGCGGCGCGGTCCGGCCGTCGGCTCCGCGGCCGTCGGCTCCCCGGGCATCGGCCGCTCGACCGTCGGCGGTCCGGGCATCGGCGGCCCGGTCGTCGGAGGTCCGGGCATCGGCACCGGCGCCCCGGGCGTTCCCGCCCGGCCCGATCCGCGCGAGCAGCGCCTCGGCGATCCCGGTCGCCGAGAAGTCGCGCTCGGGCGTGAGCGCGACCTCGAAGCCGCGCTCACGCAGCGCCTCGGCGGTGGCCGGGCCGACCGCGGCGACGGCAGCACTTCCCGGCCGCGCGCCCGCCTCGGCGAAAGCGCGGACCGCGTTGGCGCTCGTGACCACGAGCCAGTCGTACTCGCCCCGGTTCCAGCGCTCCGCGGCCGCGGCGAGCGCGCCCGTGTCGGCCGGCGGAGCGGTCTCGGTGAGCGGCGATACAACGGGCTCGCCGCCGAGCTCTCGGATCGCGGCGGCCCAGCGCTCCCCCGCGGCACCGCCGCGCGGCACGAGCACGCGTCGCGCGGCGAGCGGCTGCCCATCGTGCGGCAGAGCGGAGGCGGGGTCAGGGCCGACGCCAGAGCCGACGCCAGAGCCGAAGCCGGCGCCAGAGCCAGAGCGCGGCCGGGACGCGGTCCTCATCTCGCTGGAGGGAAGCGGATCGCGGGATCCGGCCTCCGGGAGGTCCGTCGGAGTCACCGCGGGCCCCCGGGTCTCGTGCCGCCCGGCCGCTCGGCGCCGGGCTCGGTTCCGCCGAGCGGAGCGATCATCGCTGCACCCATCTCGAACAGGCTCTCGGCCACGGTGCGCCCGAGGCGGTCGGGGATCTGCCGGTGCTCGGGATCCGCCGCCGTCCACGGCAGCGCGCCCCCCGTGGAGAGCCCCTGCGTCCCGTCGAGTGCCGAAACCTCGGCTTTCAGTTCGAGCGCGCCGTCCACGACGCGCGCGGTGGCTCCGATGGGAGCCGCGCACCCGGCCTCGAGGGTTGCGAGCACCGCACGCTCCGCGAGCGCGCACGCGCGCGACTCGGCGTGATCGAGTGCGCTCAGGGCCTCGGCGTAGGGCTCGCGCGCGAGGTCGTCGGCCCGCACCTCGATGGCCAGTGCGCCCTGCCCGGGGGCGGCCGGCATCTCGTCGAGCGGGAAGCGCTCGGTGATGACGCTCGAACGGCCGAGGCGGTCGAGGCCGGCGCACGCCAGCACGACCGCGTCGAGGTCGCTCTCGACGCGCCCCAGCCGGGTGTCGACGTTGCCGCGCAGGTCGACCACGTCGAGGTCGGGCCGGCGCCTGAGCAACTGGGCGACGCGGCGGGGGGAACCGGTGCCGACTCGGGCTCCGGTCGGCAGCTCCTGCAGCGTCAGCCCGTCGCGCGCGCAGAGGGCGTCGCGGGCGTCGGCGCGCTCGGGCACGGCGCCGAGCGCGATGCCGGGGCAGGGCCCGGTCGGCAGATCCTTCAGCGAGTGCACCGCCAGGTCGCACTCGCCGGTGAGCAGGGCGTCGCGCAGAGCGCTCACGAAGACGCCCGTTCCACCGAGCTGCGAGAGCGGGGCTCGCGAGGTGTCGCCGTGGGTGGTGACGATCACGAGCCCGACGTCGAGACCGGTGGCCGCGGCGATCGTCTCGGCCACCGTCGTGGTCTGCGCGACGGCGAGCGCGCTGCCCCGGGTGCCGACGCGCAGCAGCCCGGGGGCTGCGGCGAGGGGCGTGTCGGATCGGAAGACCCGCCCGCTCGTGCGCGTGTCGTCGGGGTGTGCGTTCATACCGCTGTTCATGCCACTCGGCTTTCTGCTCTGTGCTGGGTTCTGGGCGAGGGATCGGGGCCGGCGGCCCCGGTCTCGGGGGTCTGCGCCGCGGGATCGTGCGCCACGGCGCCGGGCTCCGCTCCGCGGAGGTGCTCGATGACATCCTGCGCCGCCGCGCGCGCTCCGGGGATGACCGAGGCGAGACCGGTGCCGCTCACCCAGTCCCCCGCGAGCACGACGCCGGGCGGCGCGATGATCTCGGGATCGGCGGCCCGGCCTCCGGCGGGCGCCCCCATGGTCCAGGTGCGACGGGTCGAGGCGAGCACCGAGCGCTCGGCGAGTCGGAGGCCGAGGATCCGCGATGCGTCCTCGACCGCGAGGCGGCGGGCGGCGGTGTCGTCGAGCTGCAGCGTCTCGGGCGGGGAGCCCGCTCGGCCGTACGAGAGGCGCAGCACGTGCTTTCCTCGGCCCATCTCCCGCGCGCGTTCCGCCCACTTGGCGGTGACGTGGGTCAGGGCCTTCGCACGGATCGGCTCCCCTGCCGATCCGCTCGCGCCGTGCACGGAGCCGCCCGATCCACCATCCGCTTCGGCGCTTCTCGCGACGAGCGCTCCGGTGCCGCGCGGCGCGGCGTCGAGGCGAGGGTCGTCGAGCACGAGCGCGACGACCTCGACGAGGGTCTCGGCTCCCGCCCGATCGGGCGCGCCGAGCATCGCCCTCGCCGCAGACTCGGGAACCGCGAGGATCACGGCGTCGAAGCGGTGCGTCTCGCGTACCGCATCGGGGTCGGGTTCGGGGGTCGCGCCGCTGGTCGAGTCGGGAGCCGAGCGGACGGCGATCCGGCGCTCGCGACTCTCACGGCCCGCAGGATCGGTCGCGCCCGCCTCACCCGAGACGCTCTCGACGAGCACACCCGTCTCGACGCGCACTCCGAGGCGGTCGAGTTCTGCCGCGAGCGCATCGATCAGCACGGTCATGCCGCCGCGCAGGCCCGCGACCGCGCCCCCGGCGGCCTGCTGGCTCCCCCGCAGTTCACGGGCCGCGGCGATCAGAGATCCGGTGCGCTCGAAGGCGGCCGCGAGCCCCGGCACCGAGCCGAGGGCGAGCCGCTCGGGGTCGGACGAGTGCACGCCGAGGCAGACGGGGCGCACGAGACGATCGAGCACGCGCGAACCCAGCCGTCGACGCACGACCGAGCCGACCGTGGCCTCGGCATCCGCACCCGGCCCCGAGCGCGCCCCGAAACCGCGCGGCAGCAGCGGCTCGACCGCGGCGCGCAGCGCTCCGGCGAGGCCGAGCGCCCGTCGCGAGGCGGACGACAGCGGGGCCGCGGGGATCCCGAGCGTGCCCGCCGGGGGCAGCGGCACCGCACGATCGGCGGTCACGAGCCAGGATCCGAGCGCCGCCGGGCGCACGACCTCGTGCTCGAGCCCGAGCTCCGCGAGCAGCTCGGAGACCGTGCCGCCGCGGGTCGCGAATGCTTCGGCGCCGATGTCGAATGCGGCGCCGTCGTGATCGGCGCTCCGGATCCGCCCGCCCAGCCGGGGCTCGCTCTCGAAGAGCGTGACCGCGCACCCCGCCTGGGCGAGTCTCCGGGCCGCGACGAGTCCCGAGACGCCCCCGCCGACCACCGCGACCGTGCCGCGGGGGTCGACGCGACCCGGATCGGGTAGATCAGCGGTCATGCGCGAGTTCCACGATGCGCGTGAGCACCGCCGGATCGGCCTCCGGCGGCACCCCGTGCCCCAGGTTCAGCACGTGCGCGGGAGCGCGCGATCCCCTCCGCAGCACATCGTCGAGATGCGCCTCGAGCCGCTCGGCCGGCGCTCCCAGGTACGCGGGGTCGAGGTTGCCCTGCAGCGGCAGCGCGTCGCCGAGTCGGCGGCTCGCCTCGTCGAGCGGGGTGCGCCAGTCCACGCCGAGCGCGCTCACGCCCACCTCGGCGAGTTCCTCGAGCAGGTGCCCCGACCCGACCGCGAAGTGGATCATCGGCACGGTCTCGTCGCGAGCGTCCTGCCCCTCGCGCACGGGGCGCCGGGTACCGAACCCGCGCACCGCGTCGAGGGTGCGCCGGGAAGCCGGGGCGACGTGCGCGCGGTAGTCGGCCGCGCTGAGCGACCCGGCCCACGAGTCGAACAGCTGCACCGCGCTCGCGCCGGCCTCGACCTGCGCCTCGAGGAAGACACCGCTCAGGTCGGCGACCCAGGCGAGCAGCTCGCGCCAGGTCTCGGGGTCGGAGTGCATGAGGGTGCGGGCCCGCAGGTGATCGCGGGACGGGCCACCCTCGACGAGGTATGCGGCCAGCGTGAACGGGGCGCCCGCGAAGCCGATGAGCGGGGTGCCGCCCAGCTCGTCGACCGTCAGGCGCACCGCCTCGCGCACGGGTTCGAGTGCTTCGCGCAGGCGATCCGCCGTGAACTCGGCTCGGCAGCGCGCCACGTCGGCGGCCGTGCGCACGGGCTCGGCGAAGACCGGCCCGCGGCCGGCGACCAGATCGACGTCGACCCCCGCGAGCTTCATGGGCACCACGATGTCGCTGAAGAAGACCGCGGCGTCGACGCCGTGCCGCCGCACGGGCTGCAGGGTGATCTCGCTCGCGAGTTCGGGATTCACGCAGGCGTCGAGCATACGATGGTCTGCGCGGATGCTGCGGTATTCGGGCAGCGAGCGGCCGGCCTGGCGCATGAACCAGACGGGTTGGCGCTCCGGTCGATCGCCCCGGAGGGCGCGGATCAGAGGGGCGTCGCTCGTGCGTGCGTCGACGAGCGGGTGCGAAGCTGGGAGTGATCTCATCGATCGAGATGTTAGCTTATAGATCTGATGTGAAAGATCTGATCTACTCAGCTTCGGGTGCTGGGATGATCCGGTCACCGCCCCAGCCCCGATCGAGACCCTGCCGAGAACCCCCATGCTGCTCTGCCTCACCGTCGATCATCGACGCGCCGACCTCGCACTGCTCGAGCGCATCGAGCGTCGCACCGAGCCGGTGACCGCCGCCCTCAGCGACTCCGAGTTCGCACGCGGGGCCGTCGTGCTCGCGACCTGCAACCGATTCGAGGCCTACCTCGACGCACCGGGGCTCGCACCGGAGGAGGCGCTCAGCGGCTTCGCCAGAGCGGCGAGCCTCGACCCCGCCGAACTCGAGCGGGCCTGCACCGTGCACCGGGGCGACACCGTGGCCGAGCACCTGTTTGCCGTCTCCAGCGGCCTCGAATCGGCCGCCGTCGGCGAGGGCGAGATCGCCGGTCAGGTGCGGCGCGCCATCGACGCCGCACGAGACGCCGGCCGGTCGAGCGCCGAGCTCGAGCGCCTCTTCCAGCGCGCCCTGCTCGTCTCGAAGCAGATCAAGCACCGGACGGGCCTGCAGCGCAAGGGCCGCTCGCTCGTGCAGCTCGCGCTGACGATGGTCGACAGCCGCGTCGGCGACTGGGCCGAGGCGCGGGTGCTGCTGATCGGCACGGGCGCATACGCGGGAGCGAGTCTCGCATCGCTGCGCGCCCGGGGAGCGACGAGGATCGGGGTCTACTCGCCCTCAGGTCGTGCGGAGGCCTTCGCCGACTCCCACGGCATCCGCCCGGTCGCCTCCGACGCGCTCGACGCCGAGCTGCGAGACACCGACCTCGTGGTCGCCTGCAGCGCGGTGCACGAGCCCCTGCTCACCAGGGAGCGCTTCGACGAGACCGTGACCGAGGGCGCGCCGCCGTTCTGCGCGCGGTTCGGCGGGCTCGAGGCCGATCCCCGCCCCCGCCCCGCCCCTCGGCCCAGGCTGCTCATCGACATGGGGCTGCCGCGCAACATCGCCCCCGACGTCGCGGGAGTGGCGGGCGTCGAGCTGCTCGACCTCGAGACGATCGCGCTGCACGCCCCCATCCCCGAGCTGGGCGCCGAGCTCGAGGCCCGCGACATCGTGCGCACCGCCGCCGCGGAGTACGCCGCGACCCGCGCCGAGCGGGAGGCGGTGCCGGCTCTGCGCGAGCTGAGGTCGTTCGTGAACGACATCCTCGACGACGAGATCGCGCGCGCCCGTTCCCGGGGTGCGGGTCGCGACGGAGGCGGCGAGATCGAGGCCGCCCTGCGGCACCTCGCGGGGCGGCTGCTGCACCGCCCGACCGTGCGGCTGCGCGAGCTCGGCCGGGAGGGTCGCGCAACCGAGGCCGCCGCGGCCGTGTCGGCGCTCTTCGGGGAGTAGGCTGACGCTCGCGCGTCGATCCTCGTCCCTTCGTTCGGAGCTCACCCGAACTTCGGAGCAGATCACTGCCTGCCCGTCCGAATAACGGGTGAGCTCCGAGCTTCGGGTGAGATCCGAGCTTCGGGCGAGATCCGAGCTTCGGGTAAGATCCGAAGTTCGGGCGAGGCCCCGGCGCCCCTACGGCCGGTAGTACACGGCGACGCGGTGCCCGCCGTGCTCGACCACGTCGACCGGCGTCTCGAACACGCGCTCGAGCACCTCGGACGTGATGATCTCCTCGGGGGTGCCCGAGGCGACGACGCGCCCCTCGGCGAGCGCCACGATGCGGTCGGCGTAGGCCGCGGCGAAGTTCACGTCGTGGATCACCAGCACGACCGTCTTGCCGAGCGCGTCGGCGGCCGCGCGGACCTGGCCCATCATGCTGACCGCGTGCCGCATGTCGAGCCCGGTCAGCGGCTCGTCGAGCAGCACGAAGTCGGTGTCCTGCGCGAGCACCATCGCCACGAAGGCGCGCTGCCGCTGCCCGCCCGAGAGCTCGTCGATGAAGCGGTCCTCGAGCCCGGCCAGGTCGAGGAACGCGATGGCCGCGTGGATCGCCCGCTGGTCGGTCTCGGTGAGCCTGCCGGCGGAGTGCGGGAACCGGCCGAAGGTGACGAGCTGGCGCACGGTGAGGCGGGCCATGAAGTGGTTCTCCTGCTTGAGGATCGACACCACCTTGGCCAGTTGCTTCGACTTGGCGGTGCGCACGTCGAGGCCGCCGATCGAGACGCGACCGCAGTCGGGGTCGAGCAGGCGCCCGATGATGGTGAGCATCGTCGACTTGCCCGCCCCGTTCGGCCCGATGAGCGCGGTCACTCCGCCCCGCTCGAGGCTCAGGTCGACCGGCCCGAGCACGTGGCGGCCGGCGTACGTCTTCTCGACGCCGCGCAGCTCGATGCCGGAGGCGGCGGGATCGGACCCCGACGGGGCCTCCGCCGCGGTCTCGATGTGTGCGTCGGTCAACGCATCCCCTTTCTCAGCAGGACGATCAGGAACAGCAGGCCGCCCGCGAACTCGATGATCACGGTGACGAGGCCGGCCGCGGCGAATACGTGCTTGAGCACGAACGTGGCGCCCAGCAGGGTGACGAGCGCGATGCCGATGGCGAGCGGGATGATCTCGGCGTGCGAGTCGCCCCGCGCGAACTGGTAGGCGAGCGTCGCGACGAGGAAGCCGTAGAACGTCATCGGCCCGACCATCGTCGCCGACACCGAGACCAGCACCGCGACGAGCACGAGCACGGTGACCACCTCGCGCCGGTAGTTCACCCCGAGGCCGATCGCCACGTCCCGCCCGAGCGCCACGACGTCGTAGGTGCGGCGGCGCAGCCACACGAAAACCAGGATCGCGCAGACGAGACCGGCCGCGATCGGCAGGTAGTCGGGGTTGCCCTTGCTGATGCTGCCGAAGAGTCGGGCGCTCAGCACGTCGAACTCGCTCGGCGTGAGCATGCGCTGCAGGAAGGTCGACACGGAGCCGAATCCGATCCCGAGCACCACCCCGACGAGCAGCAGCAGGTGCAGATTCGCGCGCGGCCCCGAGAACAGCCAGCCGTACAGCAGCGTCGCGAACACGACCATCAGCACGCTCTGCGCGATGATCTTCGGAATGCCCTCCATGCTCGCCGCCGCGGTGCCGAACACGAAGACGAGCACGGTCTGGGTGAGCACGTAGAGTGCGTCGAAGCCGAGGATCGAGGGGGTGAGGATCCGGTTCGACGTGGCGGTGTGGAACAGCACGGTCGCGAGCGCCTGGCTCACTGCGACGAACGCGATGGTGCCGAGCGAGGTGAGGCGCGTCTGGGCGATGATCCAGAATCCGGGGCTGCCCACGGGCGCGGGATTGCCGTAGACGAGGATCGCGACGGCGAGGGCCGCCGCCACTGCGAAGACGATCACGATCGGCAGGGCCTCCCGCCACCGGGCCCCGCGGGGCTGGGCGACGAGCGGCGGTTCGCCGGTGCTCGCCAGTCTGACGATGCTGCTCTCCACGTTCACCTTCCCCGCTGCCTCAGCAGCAGCGTGATGAAGACCGCCGAGCCGACGAGACCGAGCACCATCGACACGGGGATCTCGAACGGCATGATGATGATCCGCCCCACCAGGTCGCACAGCACCACGAGCGCGATGCCACCGAGACACACCCACGGCAGATTGCTGCGGACGTTGTCGCCGCGGATCATCGAGACGATGTTGGGCACCACGAGCCCCAGCAGCGGCAGGAAGCCCACGACCACCGTCGTCACCCCCGCCGCGACCGCCACGAGCGCGGTGCCGCCGAGCAGGATCGCCTCATAGCGCACGCCAACGCTCGTCGCCACGTCCTTGCCGAGGCCGGCGACGGTGATCCGATCCGCCATGAGGAACACGAGCAGCGTGACGATCGCCACCACCCACAGCACCTCGTAGCGACCGCGCACCACCGAGGTGAAGCTGCCCATGAACCAGACCCCGAGCATCTGCAGCAGGTTGGTCTGCGCCGCGATGAAGGTGGTGAGCGAGCTGACGATCGCCCCGAGCATGATGCCGATCAGGGGGACGACGAGCGTGGTGCGGATCACGATGCGGCGCAGGATCAGCATGAACAGCATCGCCCCGACGAACGCGAAGCAGCTCGCGATCACCATCTTGCCGACCAGGCCGGCGCCCGGCAGCAGCAGCGTGGTGAGCAGCAGCCCGAGCGCCGCCCACTCGGTCGTGCCCGACGTCGTGGCGTCGACGAAGCGGTTCTGGGTGAGCATCTGCATCACGAGCCCGCTCGTCGCCATCGCGGCGCCGGCGAGCACGAGCGCGATGGTGCGCGGCACGCGGGTGATCCAGAACATCTCGGACCCGAAGTCGCTGCCCGCGATGTCGTAGACGCCGACGGCGAGCGACGCCACGAGCAGCGCCAGCACGACCGCGATCGCGGCGATGAGCAGCCAGGGGCGGCGCTTCGGCGGGGCGAGCTCGGGCGCGACAGGTCGGGTGCCCCCGACCACCGTCATGTCGTGGACACGCCCAGCGGGGCGCCCGTTCTCGTGAACGTGCGCCCCGCTGTCGCGACCCTCTGGGGTCATGGCCGTGCGGCTCATGCGGCGGAGAATGCCTCCTCGAGCTGGTTGAACAGCTCAGTGTACGCCTGGATGCCTTCGGTCAGGTAGAAGTTGGGGTCGAGGATCACGATCTGATCCTTCTGCACGGCGGTGACGTTCTGCAGTGCCTCCGAGGCCCTGATGAGCTCGTCCGCGGGCGCCGAGCCCGGCTCGCGGTTCTCAGGCACGAAGGAAGCATCGCGGTCGAGCGCGACGATCCAGTCGGGGTTGGAATCCGCGATGGCCTCGACGCTGATGTCGTCGCCCTGGTGGTCGTCGGTCGCACCCTCGACCTCGAGCGCCGGCTTCCAGCCGAGCTCGGGGAACACGGGGCCGAGCGAGCGGCCGACCACGGGGGCGATGTAGCCGATCTGTCCGGCCGAGGTGTTCACGGCCATGACGGTGTCGCTGCCGTTGTAGGCGTCCTTCGCGCCGGCGATCGCCTCGTCGAGGTCGCTGTTCAGCGCGGCCGCCTCGTCCTCGTGATCGAAGATCTGGCCGAGGATCTCGGTCTGGCGCTTGAGCTCGCTGAACTCGTCCTCGCCCTCGCGCGGAGCGATCTCGATGACCACGGCCTGCGGGTTCTGCTCCTTGATCTGGTCGTAGTAGTCGCCGAAGCGGTAACCGCCGATGATGAGGTCGGGCTGCTCGGCCACGATGACCTCGAGATTCGGCTCGCGGTGGTTGCCGACGTTGGCGACGTTCTCGTCGTCGATGTAGTCGGGCCAGACCGTGCCCATGACATCCTTCGGCACCGCAGCCAGCTCGATATCCCACTCGTCGAGCGTGTCGAAGGCCGTGTTGTCGAGCGCTACGACGGTCTCGGGGTTGACCGGCACCTCGACCTCACCGTGGTTGTCGGTGATGGTGACGGTGGCGGCCTTCGCAGGCTCCGACGGCTCTTCCGAGGCGGGGGCGCTGGAGGCGCAGGCGGAGAGTGCGAGCGCGGCGCCCAGGGTCAGAGCAGCTGCGGCGCTGCGGGTGGTGCGGATGGACACGGTTCGGCTCCTGAATGTTCGAGGTACGACGGGCGAGATGCAACGGGCACCGAGCAGCACTGGGCGTGCAGAAGAGCAGGCCCTCAGGCCAAGAGCACCGAGGCGGTGCGCGCGTCAGTGCTTCACGACCCCCGACCCTCATGAAGCGCTCGGGGGAACCCGTAGTAAGCCTATACATACGTTCATCTGATGTTCAAGACGATTCCCGCCTCTTTCTCGAAATCGCTGATCAGAGCCATTTCGGACGCACGAATGCCCAGCAGCCCTGAGGGCGGCTGGGCATTCGTCAGGATCCTGAGACACTCAGGAGGGGTGTATCCCGAACGTCTCCCGGCGCGCAAAGAGGCCCTCAGCACCCATGCTCGACCCGCATCCGCGGATCTCGAGCCCCGGGATCAGCCGCGGTGCTGCTGCAGCGCGGAGAAGTCGGGCTGGCCGTCGGGGCCGGCCGGCAGCGGGCGCCCGTCGGGGAACGTCGGCCACGGCAGCAACGGCTGGGACTGAGGCTGCTGCTGGGGCCCCTGCGATCCGGACGGCCTCGGGGCCTGCTGGGGCTGCTGAGCCGGCTGCTGCGGAGCGACCGGCTGCGCAGGCCGGGGCTGCGCGGGGGCCTGCTGCACCGGCCCGGCCTGCTGCACGCGAGGAGCCTGTGCGCCCGACTGGGGAGCGCCGATGTAGGGCGCCGGCCCCCGCGCGGCACGGGCGGCCTCTCGGGCCGCGGAACCGTACGACCAGCGCAGCAGCAGCGTGATCGAAAGCCCGAGGGCGGTCAGGATCAGCAGCGCCGTGGCGATCTTCCAGTACAGATCCGGGATATGCAGATCGAACGCCTCGATGCCCACGGGAGCGGTGAAGAGGATGCCCGACAGCACGGCCAGCACACTCGTCACGAAGGCGAAACGGGTCACCACGACGGGCAGCTTCACGCCCATGCCGAGCAGCAGCTGGCAGCAGAGGATCACGAGCCTCGTCACGAGGATCACGAACACCGACTTCCAGAAGATCTCGAGCATGAGCCCGAACGCCGCGTACGGCGTCATCCAGATCACGATGAGCAGCAGACCCAGGATGTACGCGTTGGCGATGAGCGCCACCGGCGCATACCACTCGGACTTCTGCTCGCGACGGGTGTCGAGCGCCGTGAACAGCACGAACACGGCGAAGAGCGCGAACGTCGAGAAGACGCGCTCGAACTTGCCCTCGAAGTCGCCGATGAAGAGCAGGGAGATCGATGCGACCGTGAGGCCGGCGAGCAGGATGATGCTGACCTTCAGGAACGTCGACAGGCCGGCGTCCTCGGACTTCGCCGCTCGCCCGGGCTTCGGAGCGCGCTCGCGCTTCTTCGCGGGCTGCTGGGGCGCCTGAGCGGCCGCGGCCGGCGCACCGTGCACCGGGGCGGCCGTGCCGTGTGCGTGGGCAGCCGGACTCGGCTCCGGAGCGGGCGCGCCCTGGGTCGGGGCTGTCGCATTCGGCGCCGGCGGTGCCGGGCTCGGTGCCGGCGGTGCCGCGCTCGACGCCGGTGCTGCCGGGGGGCTGGGGTGCTGAGAGCCCTGGGCTTGAGCACTCGGCGCCGCGGGGCCCTGCCCCGCAGGAGCAGCCGACGCGTCGGGATTCGGAGCCGGCTCCTCCGATCCGGCGCTCGACTCCTTCTGCCAGGAGAAGGGCTCCTGCAGGTCGAGCTGCGGCGCCTCCTCGCGCGCGGGGCGAGACCCCGGATCAGGCTTCAGCCAGTGACCCGACGACGCCGGCTCCGATGCTGCCGGCTCAGACGATGGCTCGGATTCCGGCGTCGACTGAGGCGACGGCGCAGGCTCGGAACCCGACACCTGCTCGGATTCCGGGGTCGGCTGTGAAGCCTGGGTCGGCTCTGACCCGGCCGTCAGCTCGGACTCGGACTCCGACGAATTCGGTTGAGGTGCGTTCGTGTTCGGATCGCTCATGCACCAAGTCTCGCGCGTCCGCCTGTGAAACGGCAACGGATCGCCTCGCGAGTCGCCTCAGTCATCCTGCACGACGGAGGACTCCCGGCACGAGGAGGGATAGACTGGAGCCTGCATGTTTCGGCTCGCGGAGCCGATCCCGATCCCTCACTCACTGGAGCACATCGAGCGTGACCGACACCGCCGCCCCCACCCATGCCCCTCGCCCCGACACGGTGGCGGACGCGATCGCGACACCGGATAAGGAGCAGCCGTACGGCGCCCTCGGTCTGAAGCCCGACGAGTACGACAGGATCCGCGAGATCCTCGGCCGCCGCCCCACCTCGGGCGAGCTCGCCATGTACTCGGTGATGTGGTCCGAGCACTGCTCCTACAAGTCGTCGAAGATCTACCTGCGCCAGTTCGGCAAGAAGGTCAACGACAAGATGAAGGAGCGCCTCCTCGTCGGCATGGGCGAGAACGCCGGCGTCATCGACATCGGCGAGGGCTGGGCCGTCACCTTCAAGGTCGAGAGCCACAACCACCCGAGCTACATCGAGCCCTTCCAGGGCGCGGCGACGGGCGTGGGCGGCATCATCCGCGACATCATCTCGATGGGTGCGCGCCCGGTCGCGGTGATGGATCAGCTGCGCTTCGGCGACATCGACGACCCCGACACCGCGCGCGTCGTGCACGGCGTCGTCTCGGGCATCAGCTCGTACGCGAACTGCCTCGGTCTGCCGAACCTCGGCGGCGAGACCGTCTTCGACCGCGTCTACCAGGCCAATCCCCTTGTCAACGCCCTCGGCGTGGGCGTGCTGCGGCACGAGGACCTGCACCTCGCCAACGCCTCCGGCGCTGGCAACAAGGTCGTGCTGTTCGGTGCACGCACCGGCGGCGACGGCATCGGCGGCGCCTCGATCCTCGCGTCCGACAGCTTCAGCGAGGGCGGCCCGACCAAGCGCCCCGCCGTGCAGGTCGGCGATCCCTTCGCCGAGAAGGTGCTCATCGAGTGCTGCCTCGAGCTGTTCCGCGGCGAGCTGGTCGAGGGCATCCAGGATCTCGGCGCTGCCGGCATCTCCTGCGCCACCTCCGAGCTCGCGGCCAACGGCGACGGCGGCATGTTCATCGAGCTCGACAGCGTGCTGCTGCGCGATCCCTCGCTCACCGCCGAGGAGATCCTCATGTCGGAGAGCCAGGAGCGCATGATGGCGGTCGTCGCGCCCGAGAAGCTCGACGCGTTCCTCGCGGTCACCGAGAAGTGGGACGTCGAGACGAGCGTCCTCGGCGAGGTCACCGACACCGGCCGCCTCGTCATCAACTGGCGCGGCGAGGAGATCGTGAACGTCGATCCCTCGACCGTGGCGGTCGACGGCCCGGTCTACGAGCGTCCCGTCGCCTACCCCGCCTGGATCGACGAGCTGCAGGCCTCCGGCGTTCGCGCGGCCGGCCTCGCCCGCGCCGCGTCGGGCGACGATCTGCGCGCGCAGATGCTCGCCGTCGCGGCCTCCCCCAACCAGGCCGCCGTCGACTGGGTCACCAACCAGTACGACAAGTACGTGCTCGGCAACACGGCGCTCTCGTTCCCCGACGGCGCCGGCATGATCCGCGTCGACGAGGAGTCCGGTCTGGGCGTCGCGATCTCCACCGACGCGAACGGCCGCTACTGCCAGCTCGACCCCTACGTCGGCTCGCAGCTCGCGCTCGCGGAGGCCTACCGCAACGTGGCGGCCGCGGGCGCGGTGCCCACCGCCGTCACCGACTGCCTCAACTTCGGCAGCCCCGAGAACCCCGAGGTGATGTGGCAGTTCTCGCGCTCGGTCGAGGGTCTCTCGGACGCGTGCCTCGCACTCGAGGTGCCCGTCACCGGCGGCAACGTGTCGCTCTACAACCAGACCGGCGACACCCCGATCCATCCCACCCCGGTGGTGGGTGTGCTCGGCATCATCGACGACGTCGCGCGCCGGGTGCCGAGCGGCTGGCAGGATCAGGGCGAGCACCTGTACCTGCTCGGCGTGACCCGTGACGAGCTCGACGGCTCGGCGTGGGCCGAGGCCGTGCACCAGCACCTGGGCGGACGCCCGCCGGTCGCCGACCTCGACGCCGAGCGCGCGCTCGCCGAGCTGCTCCAGGCCGGCACCCAGGGCGGGCTGATCTCGGGTGCGGTCGACCTCTCCGAGGGCGGCCTGGCCCAGGCACTGGCCGACGGCGCGCTCCGCTTCGGTGTGGGCGCGCGAGTGTGGATCGACGAGATCGTGTCGCGCGACGGCGTCGACGAGACGGCAGCCCTGTTCTCGGAGTCGCAGGCGCGCGTGCTGGTCGCGGTGCCGCACGAGGAGGAGGTGAAGTTCCGCGGCCTGTGCGAGGGCCGCGGCTTCCCGGTGCTGCGCGTGGGCGTCACCGACGGTGCGGGCGATGCCGCGGTCATCGAGGTGCAGGATCGCTTCACCCTGCCGCTCGCGGAGCTGCGCGCGGCGTCTCAGGCCACGCTGCCCGAGCGCTTCGGCGCAGTGATTGCAGAGGATCCGCGCGAGGCCGTCGCGGATGCCGCTGCGGCGCGCTTCGAGCGCTCGATGCAGGCCCCCGGTCCCGGCATCTCGGAGTAGCCTGCCGAAGCAGTGTCACGGCCCCTGCGGCGCGAGCGCCGCAGGGGCTTCTTCGCGCCTCGGCAGCCGGGCCCTTCGTCGGTCGCCCAGGCGGGGTCATCGATTCTTAACGCCGCCCCGCTCGGCGCCGTTGTAGACCTGCGGCACCGTTGCAGACCTCTCACGCGGTGCGGGAGGTCTGCAACGGTGCGAGAGGTCTACACCGGCGGGAGGGCGGCTTCCGTCGCAGAGCCCGCCGACACCGGCCGACCTCGGTCGACCCCTGCCACCCCGGCAGGCCCCTTCTGCCGCGCCCGGCGCCTCGCGGGGCCTTTGTTAGGGTGAGGGCATGTCTCGCCGTCGGATGTCGACCATCGTCATGCTCACCGCGATCGCGCTCGGCGCAACGGGGTGCGCGCAGACGAGCGCGGTCGATGACAGCGGCGAGCCGTTGACGACGGACGTGGTCTTCGCCGCGGTCAAGAATATCGATCCGGGAGACTGCGCCGACGATGCGACCGACGCATTCGAAGTCCCTGCATCGGCCACCGCGGATGCGCACTGCGTACGCGTCGACCCAGAGGACGAGATCACCCTGGGCGGCGGCCGCGCAGTGCTCATCGCCGAGAGCGAGGACGCCCCCTCGACCCCGGAGTCCATCGAACTCCACCTGGAGGATGAGGATGCCGCACGACTCGGCGAGTTCACCGGGAGACTCGTCGACCGCGCGGCGCCCCAGAACCAGATGGCGATCATCGTCGACGGGGAGGTGCAGTCGACGCCTGCAGTGATGTCCGAGCTCACTGGCGGGGTCGTGAGCCTCTCGGGCGAAGGGCTGGTGGGCCTCTACGAGCGGATGACGGGCTGAGCCTGTCTCCTGCGGGCGTTACAGCGCGGAGAGCAGCGGCGCCACGCGGGCGATGACGGCCTCGTTGAGCTCTTCGGCGGGCTGGTCGGCGTCGAGCACCAGGTAGCGGTCGGGATCGGCCTCGGCGAGTTCCAGGAACCCCTGGCGAACCGCGCGGTGGAAGTCGTCGGTCTCGCCCTCGAGCCGATCGGTGCCTCCCCGCGATTCCCGCCGGGAGGCCGCGACCTCCGGATCGACATCGAGCAGCACCGTCAGCTGCGGTCGCAGCCCCTCGGAGGCCCACTCGCTGATGCGCCGCACATCGGAGACCTCGAGCACGCGGCCGGCGCCCTGGTAGGCGAGGGAGGAATCGATGTAGCGATCCTGCACCACGACGGCCCCGCGTTCGAGCGCGGGCCGCACCACCTTGGCGACGTGCTGCGCACGATCGGCCGCATAGAGCAGAGCCTCCGCGCGCGGATCGACGTCGCCGACATCCTCTCCCCCATGCAGCAGCAGCCGGCGTATCTCGGCGCCGAGGCGCGTGCCTCCCGGTTCCCGGGTACGAACCACCTCGTAACCGCGCGTTTCGAGCCAGGCGCCGAGCAGCTCCGCCTGCGTGCTCTTGCCCGCGCCATCGCCGCCCTCGAGAGTGATGAAGATTCCGCTCATGGGGTCCAGTCTCTCATCTCCGGTTCCCCGCTGGTTGAGCGTCCGGGCGCTCTGGCGCCGGCGCGCCCGGCGCACGGGGCTGCCCCGCCCGCGCCCGTCGCACCCCGCCCCGCAATCCATCCCCGAAAGGTCGAAAACGCATGCTCCCCAGAGGAAACACATGCGTTTTCGATCTTTCGGCGAGGTCTAGCGAGGTATCGGCAAGCTCCAGCAGGGTACCGCGCGGTCCAGCGGGGTACCGCGGGGAGGCTACTCGCCCGCGGCCTCCGCAGCCTCCGCGGCTTTCCTGGCCGCATTGGCCTTGCGCGTCTCCGCGGCCTTCTTGGCCGCGGCCGAGCGGGCGGGGTCGACCGCCTTCTTCGCCGTGCTCTTCTTCGCGGCGGGCTTCGTCGCGGTCTTCTTCGCAGTGGTGGACTTCGCGCTCGAGGCTGCCGTCTTCTTCGCAGCCGTCTTGCGCGCCGGAGCCTTCTTCTTCGCCGGACCCTTGGCGCGCTTGATGGCGAGCAGTTCGACTGCGCGCTCGAAGGTGATGTCTTCGACGCTGTCACCGCGAGGGATCGTGGCGTTGGTCTCACCGTCGGTGACGTACGGGCCGAAGCGGCCGTCGCGCACCTTGATCGGCTTGCCGCTGACCGGATCGGCGTCGAACTCCTTGAGGGCGCTCGACGCCTTCCGTGCGCCGTACTTCGGTTGGGAAAAGAGTTCCTGAGCACCGGCGAGGTCGATCGAGAAGATCGCATCCTCGCTCGGCAGCGATCGGGTGTCGGTCCCCTTCTTCAGATAGGGACCGTAGCGGCCGTTCTGGGCCGTGATCTCGGCACCCGATTCGGGATCCTGACCCACGACCCGGGGCAGGTCGAGCAGCGCGACCGCGGTGTCGAGGTCGATGGTCGCGGGGTCCATGGTCTTGAAGAGCGATGCCGTGCGCGGCTTCTGCCCCTTCGGCAGTTCCTCACCCTCGTCGGGCAGCTCCGTAACGTATGGGCCGAAGCGGCCGTTCTTGGCGACGACTCGCTTGCCGGTCTGCGGGTGGAGGCCGACCACGCGATCCTCGGCGGGTTCGGCCTCCGCCAGCTCGTGAGCCTTCTCCGGTGTCAGCTCATCGGGAGCCATGCCGTCGGGGATGTTGACGCTGCGGGGCTTCAGCACCCCGTCCTCGCCGACCTCGCACTTCTCGTCGAAGACCTCGAGGTAGGGACCGTACTTGCCGTTGCGCAGCGAGATCTGGTCGTCGATCTTGATGGTGTTGATCGCGCGGGCGTCGATCTCGCCGAGGTTGTCGACCACGCCGCGCAGGCCGGGGTGGTTGTCGGTGCCGAAGTAGAAGTCGCCGAGCCACTTGCCCCGCGCCTCGTCTCCGGCAGCGATGCGGTCGAGGTCGTTCTCCATCTCGGCGGTGAAGTCGTAGTCGACGAGCTCGCTGAAATGCTCCTCGAGCAGACGCACGACCGAGAACGCGATCCAGCTCGGTACGAGCGCCTGGCCCTTCTTCGCCACGTAGCCGCGATCCATGATGGTGCTGATGATCGCCGCATACGTCGAAGGCCGACCGATGCCGAGCTCCTCGAGACGCTTCGTGAGGCTCGCCTCCGTGTAGCGGGGCGGCGGGCTCGTCTCGTGCCCCTTCGCCTCCGGGTCGGCCACGCCGAGTGCCTGGCCCTCCGCGAGCTGGGGAAGCGACACGTTCTGCTCGGCATCGCCGCGCTTCTCATCGCGTCCCTCTTCGTAGGCGAGCAGGAAGCCCGGGAAGGTGATCACGGTACCGCTGGCGGTGAACTCGAGCGGGATGGGGGCGTTTGCGCCGTCCTCTGCCACGGTTGCGCCGACGGTGACGGTGTCGGTCGATCCCTTGGCATCGGCCATCTGGCTCGCGACCGTGCGCTTCCAGATCAGCTCGTACAGCGCGAACTCCCCCTGCGTGAGCTTGCCCTTCAGTGAGCTCGGGCGCTGGAAGGTGTCACCCGCGGGACGAATCGCCTCGTGCGCCTCCTGCGCGCCCTTCGACTTGCCCTTGAACACGCGGGGCTTCTCGGGCACCGTCTGGGCTCCGTAGAGCTCTGCGGCCTGTTTGCGCGCGGCCTGGATCGCCTGACTCGACAGGGTCGGCGAATCAGTACGCATATAAGTGATGTAGCCGTTCTCGTACAGCGACTGCGCGAACGACATGGTCTGGCGCGAGCTGTACCGCAGTTTGCGAGACGCCTCCTGCTGCAGCGTGGAGGTGGTGAACGGTGCGGCAGGCCGGCGGGTGTGCGGCTTCGTCTCGACCGAGATGACGGTGGCCGGTACCTCCTCGGCGAGCAGCTGCGCCAGGCGTTCGGCTCGCTGCTGCCCGAGACCGATCACACCGGCCTTCGCCGCCTTCGCCGTGAGCTCGCCGTCGTCGCCGAAGTCGCCGCCCGTCGCGAGGCGGTTCTCGCCGAGACGCACGAGTCTGGCCTCGAAGTCGGTGGTGTCCTGCGCGTCCGCGCCCGGGCGGAACGTCGCGGTCAGGCCCCAGTACTCTGCGGCGCGGAACGCCTGCCGCTCGCGCTCGCGGTCGACCACGAGGCGCGTGGCGGCGGACTGCACGCGGCCCGCCGAGAGCTTCGGGGCGACTTTGCGCCACAGCACCGGCGAGATGTCGTAGCCGTACAGACGGTCGAGGATGCGGCGGGTCTCCTGCGCATCCACGAGCGAGGTGTCGAGGTCGCGGGTGTTCTGCTTCGCCTGCTCGATCGCCTCCCGCGTGATCTCGTGGAACACCATTCGCCGCACCGGCACCTTGGGCTTCAGCACCTCGAGCAGGTGCCAGGCGATGGCTTCTCCCTCGCGGTCCTCATCAGTGGCGAGCCAGAGTTCGTCGGCTCCCTTGAGGGCACGCTTGAGCTCGGAGACCGTCTTCTTCTTGTTGTCGTTGACGACGTAGTAGGGCGCGAAGTCGTTCTCGACGTCGACGGCGAACTTGCCGAAGGGCCCCTTCTTCAGCTCGCTCGGAAGCTCCGAAGGCTCGGCGAGGTCGCGAATGTGCCCGACCGATGCGATGACCTCGTAATCGTCGCCGAGATAGGCACCGATCGTGCGCGCCTTGGTCGGCGACTCGACGATCACGAGTTTCTTCGTACCCTCCACGGGGCTCCTTCGTTGCTTCGAACTCACAGACGGCGGGATCGCACTCCTACCGATCGCCCGCCTTGCACCGCCACGCGGTTCTGCACCGACACGATACACACTCTCGTGCAAGAAACCCTCATCGGGGTTCTCCGGCGATCCTCTATTCATATCACCGCTCATCGCCCCTCCGTGCCACTCTTCGCCCGCCACCCCTCCTCAGGGGCGTCCGAGGTATTCGAACGGGTCTATGTCGGGGTACGCGTTCGAGGGCGTCGTCGAGAGGGTGAAGTGGGTGTGCGGGCCGGAGGTGCAGCCGCTCATCCCCGCACTCGCCACGCGCTGCCCCGCTCTCACACGCGCGCCGGGTGTCACCCCGAGCTGCTGGGATGAACCGGGCGCCACGTGGTTGTGAGAGCTGTAGATCACCCGGCCCTCGAACTCATGGCGGATGAGCACGGTGTGATTCGTACCGCGCCACCACTCGGGACGCGCCAGGCAAGCCGCGGGCACCCCGCCTCCGTCGGGCCCCGCGCGCACGACCGTACCCTCGTAGGGAGCGTAGAGCGCGCCGTCAGGGGTGACCGCGAGATCGATCGAGAATCCGTCGTGGAACCCCTGTGAGAGCGCTCGACGATCCGACGGCCAGGCCCAACCGTTCGCGCCGACCACGCCGTCGGGCGCGCCCGATGCTCCCGGTACCCCCGGTACCGATCCGGCACGCGCACGGGCGACAGCGCCGCCGAGCGGTGCCCCGATCCGCACCTCCACCCTCGCCTCTGCTCGCGGAGCCGATACCTCGCAGAGCGTCAGCTCGCCCCGCACCTCCGCGGCCACCGTTGCTGCAAGGGCGCACGGCTCGCCCTCCGCCCAACCGGAGACGGCGTCGGCTGCGGCGAGCGCCGCTGCGTCCGCGGCCCCCGCCGCCCGATGGCCGGCTTCGAGTTGAGCGCTGGCCGCGATCACCGGCAACCCGATGCAGAAGGCTGCCGCGGCGCACGCGAGCAGAGACGGAGCGCTCATGGCCCCACCCCGTGCTCACCGCTCACGGCGGCGCACGCCCGGCTCTCGATACTGATCGCCGACAGCAGCCCTCCTCCCGGCCGCGAACCGAGCGTGACGCAGTGCAGCGGCCCACTGCGCTCCCGGTGCACCGAGGTCTCCGATCCGCTTTCCTGGAGCCTCGCCCGCGCTCGGTCCTCATCACCCCGGGCTTCGAGCCTGGCCACCTCGGCAGCCGTCGTCACCAGGGTGATGCGCTGAGCCGCGATGAAGATCCCGCCGATGGCGAGTCCCAGCACCACGAGCACCGCCGGCATCACGATCGCGAACTCCGCGGTGACCGTGCCCCGCTCATCGCGCCCGAACGCATCGAGGATGGCTCGAGCGGGCGCGCACCGATTCCCGCGTGGGCAGCCGGCGCGGAAGCCGAGACCGCTGCGGCCACCACGGTCGCGGAGGCCCCCGCAATCGCTGCGGCCCCCGCGGCCACTGCGGCCCCGACCGCCACCGCGGCTACCGCGATCATCCGCCCGTGCCCAGCGCATTCTGCACCAGTTCTACGAGCATGCTGCGTATCTCGTTGGATCGCATGATCGCGACGAGCAGCCCGGCGAAGGCTACCGCGGCCATGATCACAACCGCATACTCCGCGGTGATCGCGCCGCGCTCGTCGTCGAGCAGTTGTCGAGCACGCGCGAGGCCGGGGCCTCGCGCGCCGGCACCTGCATCGGTGAACGGGATCGGATCCGGGGCCGGGTGCGGCGTCCGCGCCGATCTCCGTGGGCGGGCAGATGCCGAGCGGCGCTTCGCCACCCTGGTTCCGCGGTCCGAGGCGAGTTCGAGTCTGGTATTCATGGGTTCTCCCTTGGTGGTGTGTTTCGGACGTTTTCTCGGCGGTGTTCCGCCCCGGCTGTCGCCGGTCACCCCATCCTGAGGGGGCGCAGAGACCCGGTTGGAGCAAAACGGGGGATCCGTGGATAAGTCGTGCGAGTTCGCGGAAATCCACGGTTTGTGAGCGAAGTGCCTCGCGCGTCTCACACCCCCAGCATCGCTATCAGCACGGGAACGACGCCGAGCACGATGAAGGCTGGGAGCACGCACACTCCCAGCGGCACGAGCACCCGCACGCCGAGTTTCTCGGCGGCCCGCTCGAGCTCCGCGTGCGACCGCATGCGCGCGGCACCGGCTTCCTCTAGCAGGAGGGGCCGCAGGGGCGTGCCGGTGCCGGAGGAGACATCCAAGGTTCTCGCCAGCAGCCCCGAACTCTCGAAAGCCGCGAACGGCACCCACTCCGCGCCCAGCGAGTCGACGGCGTCGACGGTGCGGAGTCGCGCCGTCGCGGGAGGCGCGCCGCCCCCGAGCGCGATCCAGACGAGTTCGAGTTCGATCCCGCCGACGCGGTCCTCACGCGCGACGCTCCGGTGCAGGCTCCGACTCCAGGCGACCCCGGCTGCGAGCAGAACGGCCCCCGAGCCGAGCAGCGCCGCCCCGATCGGGCTCAGCAGCACCGGCAGCGGGTCGAATCCCAGCAGCGAGCCGAGCAGCAGTGCCAGGGGCGGTAGGGACGACACGAGCCTCACCGTCGCTCTCGGCCCGGCGAGCAGCACCTCTCGGCGCTCCCGCAAGCGCTCCAACTCCCGCAGCGCCGATCCGATCCGGTGCAGCGCGGGAGTCAGCGGCGCCCCGCTCTGCTCGGCGAGACGCCACGCGACGGCGAGGATCCGCCACTCCGGGTCAGCGCAGGCGGCGAGCGCCTCCGGCGGCGACAGGCCCCCGGCGATACGGTCCGCGATCCCGGCCTCGCGGTCTGCGCCGGTCTCCGCGGTGGCCCGCGCCAGAGCCCGGCTCGGGGACACCCCGCCCCGCAGCATCGACGAGCAGCGCAGAGCGACCTCGGCGGCGGAGGCATTCGTCGGCGACGTCGCCGCCCCAGCGTCGCCGATGCCCGTACCGCCGCTCCCCCTCCGCGTCGGCGCGCGCAGCGATCGAGACGATCGCAGCAGCGCCGGTAGCCCCAGCAGCACCCGCCGCACCATCAGCAGCGGCTCCCGTCTCCGCTCCGGGTTCACGGCCGCACCTCTTCGATTCCGAGCAGCCCCGCGCCGTCGAGCACGAGTTTGCCGACGCCTGCCACCCGGTGCCCCGTTCGCGCCCGCTCCAGATGGATGACCCCGTGCAGTGCCGAGACCGCCTGACGCGCGAGCGCGCGCGGCTCGAGCCCGGCGAGCGCGCCGAGCGCCTCGAGCCTGGCCGGAACATGCGTGATCCGGCTCGCGTGCAGTGTGCCCGCGCTGCCGTCATGACCCGTGTTGAGCGCGGAGAGCAGCGTCGCGACTTCAGCGCCTCTGCACTCGCCGAGCACGATCCTGTCGGGCCGCATGCGCAGCGCCTCCCGCAGCAGCCGGTCGAGGGTCACCTCCCCCACTCCCTCGGCGCTCGATTGCCGCGTCTCCAGGGAGAGCGCGTGCGGGTGCCGCAGCCGCAGTTCGGCGACGTCCTCGATCACCAGGATCCGCTCTCGCGGGTCGGCGAGATCCATGAGCGCGGCCAGCACCGCGGTCTTGCCGCTCCCGGTGCCTCCCGTGACCAGCAGGTTGCGACGAGCCGCCACGGCGTCGCGGAGCGCGGCCCCCATGACCGGATCGCAGAGCCCGCGGCGTACCAGCGCGTCGAAACTCAGGGGGCCGATCCTGGGCACCCTGATCGAGACCGCTGCCCCCTCCACCGCGACCGGCGGCAGCACCGCGTGCACTCGGATCCCGTCGCCGAGCCGCACGTCGGCGCAGGGATTCAGCTCGTCGATGTGGCGCCCGCCCGCGGCGATCAGCTCGGTGGCCAGACGCCCCACGGCGGCGGCATCCGCGTGCCAGCCGGTGACGGCCTCCAGCCTGCCGCTCCGATCGACCCAGAGCTGTCCCCGTCCGCCGCGCACCTGCACCAGCACATCTCTCAGCTCGGGGTCGTCGAGCAGCGGAAGTAGGCCGCCGAGCGCGCGTTTCGCCGCGATCCCGAGCCCGCCGGTACGGGCGGGCGGGGCACGGAGCGCGGGGGCGGGATCAGCGGTCATGCCCCAAGAAAAGCAGCCCTCAGGCGCCGTCGCGGCCGATTCGCTCCGATTGTGGACAAGTCAGTCGCATTCGCTCGATTCGCCTCGTTGTGAGCGGAGTATGGGGCAGATACGGAGCAGCAGAGCGAACAGATCGCGGGAGCACGAGGGCCCCGAAACGGTATAGCCTGAAACTGCAATAATCGCGTGCTTCGCGGGTTCGACCGCCAGAGTCGCTCCCGCGAGCGCTACACCGGCAACAACGGATAAGGGCGTCCATGACTGACCAGAACGGCACCATCGAAAGTCACCCGCTGCAGCATCGCGAGGAGGTGGAGGTATACCCGCCGACACCCGAGTTCCGCGCGCAGGCGAACGTGAACGATCCGTCGACGTACTGGCGGGCGGCGGAAGATCCCGAAGCCTACTGGGCGGAACGCGCGCGGCAGCTCAAGTGGACCAAACCGTTCACCGAGACCCTGGACTGGTCGAACCCGCCGTTCGCGAAGTGGTTCGCCGACGGCGAGCTGAACGTGGCTGCGAACTGCCTGGATCGCCACGTCGCAGCGGGCCTCGGGGAACGCGTGGCGATCCACTTCGAGGGCGAACCGGGCGATACGCGCACGCTGACCTACGCCGAACTGACCTATGAGGTGAAGCGGGCCGCGAACATGCTCACGAGCCTCGGCGTCTCGGCGGGCGACCGTGTCGCGATCTACATGCCGATGATCCCCGAGACCGTGATCGCGATGCTCGCGGTGGCCCGGCTCGGAGCGGCGCACTCCGTCGTGTTCGGAGGTTTCAGCGCCGAGAGCCTGCGCGCCCGCATCGACGACGCACAGGCCGAGCTCGTCATCACCGCTGACGGGGGCTATCGGAAGGGCCGCGTCTCGGCGCTCAAGCCCACGGTCGACGACGCGCTCGCCCTCGACACCGGCACGCCGCTCTCGGTCGAGCGCGTGCTCGTGGTGCAGCGCGGCGGCAACGACGTGGCGATGCAGCAGGGGCGCGACCTGTGGTGGCACGAGGAGATCACCTCGTTCGACGGCCAGCACGAGGCCAAGGGATTCCCCGCCGAGAACCCGCTGTTCATCCTCTACACTTCCGGCACGACCGGCAGGCCGAAGGGCATCCTGCACACCTCCGCGGGCTACCTGACGCAGGCGTCGGCCACGCACAGCGACGTGTTCGATCTCAAGCCCGAGACCGATGTCTACTGGTGCACCGCCGATGTGGGCTGGATCACCGGTCACAGCTACGTCGTCTACGGTCCGCTCGCGAACGGCGCCACCCAGGTCATGTACGAGGGCACTCCCGAGACGCCCGACTGGGGTCGCTGGTGGTCGATCATCCAGAAGTACGGCGTCACGATCTTCTACACCGCCCCGACCGCGATCCGAGCCTGCATGAAGGTCGGACGTCAGGTGCCCGAGCAGTACGACCTGTCGTCGATCCGCGTGCTCGGCAGCGTCGGAGAGCCGATCAACCCCGAGGCGTGGCGCTGGTACCGCGAGGTGATCGGCGGAGGGCAGGCCCCCATCGTCGACACCTGGTGGCAGACGGAGACCGGCGCGATCATGATCGCCCCGATGCCGGGACTCACCGGTTTGAAGCCGGGCAGTGCGCAGGTGCCGCAGCCGGGGATCACCGCCGCCGTCGTCAACGAGCAGGGCGAGCAGGTGGATCACGGCCAGGGCGGTCTGCTCGTGGTGCAGCGTCCGTGGCCGTCGATGGTGCGCACCATCTGGGGAGACGATCAGCGGTTCATCGACACTTACTGGTCGAAGTTCGACGGCCAGTACTTCGCGGGCGACGGCGCTCGCTACGATGACGACGGCGACATCTGGCTGCTGGGCCGGGTCGACGACGTGATGAACGTCTCGGGCCACCGGCTCTCGACCGCGGAGATCGAGTCCGCGCTCGTCGAGCACCACGCGGTCGCCGAATCCGCGGTCGTCGGCGCCGACGACGAGACGACCGGGCAGGCGGTCGTGGCGTTCGTGATCCTGAAATCGCAGCAGACCCTGCTCACCCCCGAGGAGGCCGAGACCGCCCTCAAGAAGCACGTCGCCGAGCAGATCGGCGCCATCGCCCGCCCGAGGCAGATCTTCGTGGTCACCGAGCTGCCCAAGACGCGCTCGGGCAAGATCATGCGCCGCCTCCTCAAGGATGCGGCCGAGGGCAAGGAGATCGGCGACACCACCACGCTCGCCGACACCTCTGTCATGCAGACGATCTCGGCCCGCGTTCGCAGCGAGAGGGGCTAGGAGCAGCGCTCGTAGGCGCACCGACTACGAGCGCTGCTCCCGGAGCGAGCCGGCGAAGAGCCGTCGCCCGCGAACGAGACGAGGGGCGGATCCGCGCAGTGCGGATCCGCCCCTCGAGCGTTCAAGCGCGAGTCGCTCAGTCCTCGACCTTGAACACGAACTCGATCTCGACCGGGGCGTCGAGCGGCAGCACGGAGACGCCCACCGCCGAACGCACGTGGATGCCGAGGTCGCCGAAGACGCGGCCGAGGAACACCGAGGCGCCGTTGGCGACGCCCGGCTGGCCGGTGAACGAGGGATCGGACGCGACGAACGCGGTCACCTTGACGACCTGCACGATCTTGTCGAGCGAGCCGATGACGCCGCGGACGGCGGCGAGGGCGTTGAGCGCGCAGAGACGCGCGAGCTCCTCGGCCTGCTCGGGCGAGACGAGACCCTCGCCCTCTCCGACCTTGCCGGTCGCCGGCAGCCCGCCGTTCACGAAGGGCAGCTGGCCCGCCGTGTAAACGTAGTTGCCGTCGCGCAGGGCGGGGACGTAGGCGGCCACGGCCGCGGCTACCTCGGGAACCTCGAAGCCGAGATCGCTCAGGCGCTCCTCGATCACAGACGTCATTTCAGGCCTTCCTCTTCAGATATGCGACGTTGCCGCCGGCCGGGCCCTCGATGATCTGCACCAGTTCCCATCCCTGGGCTCCCCAGTTGTTGAGGATCTGTGCCTCGTTGTGCAGCAGCAGCGGCGTGACGAAGTACTCCCAGCGAGGTGCTTCGGTCGATTCACTCACGTGCGGATCTCCCTCGGTATGCGGTGACGATACGGTCCGGACGACGGCGCGCACGACCGCGAAGCCGCCCGCATTGCTGTTTTTTCAGCTATGTCGCCTACCCTAGATTCTATGACCCGTCAGACATCCATGTCCGCGCGCGTGCGCACTTTCAGGCCACGCAGCGCGGGAGGTGCCCTCGGCGGCATCCTCGGCGCAATCGCCATGAGCGTCATCGCCGGGGTGCTCGTCACCGCAGCCGTCACCCCCGTCGTCGCGCTGAGCGGGCACACCGCGAAGACAGCCGTCGATATCTTCGAGAAGCTCCCGAGCCACCTCGACCCGGGCCAGCTCGCCGAGCCGTCCACGCTCTACGCGACGGGCGCCGACACGACGGTGTACGAGCTCGCCACCTTCTACGATCAGAACCGCGAGACGGTCGAGTGGGACAGCATCTCGCAGTTCGTGAAGGACGCGGCGGTCGCCGAGGAGGATCCGCGGTTCTACACCCATGGCGGCGTCGACATCCTCGCGACGAGCCGCGCCGTGCTGCAGAACGCCGCCGGGCAGAGCCTCTCGGGCGCGTCTACCATCACCATGCAGTACGTGCGCAACGTGCTCATCCAGGAGGCGTACTCGATCCTCGACAAGGATGAGCGCGACAAGGCTTACGAGGACGCGATGCGTCAAGACGCGGATCGCAAGCTCAAGGAGATGCGCTACGCGATCAGCATCGAGAAGCAGTACTCGAAGGACGACATCCTGCTCGGGTACCTCAACATCGCCCTCTTCGGCCGCCAGATCTACGGCATCGAGTCGGCAGCGCAGTACTACTACGGCAAGTCGGCGAAGGACGTGTCGCTCGCCGAGGCCGCGAGCCTCGTCGCGATCGTGAACAATCCGTCGCTGTACCAGCTCGATGTTCCCGACAACCTCGACGCGAACAAGGAGCGCCGCGACAAGATCCTCGGCAGCATGCTGCGCCACGGCAAGATCACCCAGGCGCAGTACGACGAGGCCGTCGCCACCCCGATCGAGCCCAAGATCACCCCGCGCGTGCAGGGCTGCTACGTCGCCGAGCAGAACTTCGGCCTCGGCCACTTCTGCGATTACGTGCTGCGCTACATCAAGCAGGATCCCTCCTTCGGCGATACCCCCGAGGAGCGCCAGTTCAGGTTCAACCGCGGCGGCTTCCAGATCTACACGACGATCGACCTCGACATGCAGGCGGCGGGCCTCGAGGCGATGCGCAACACGGTTCCGGCACTCATGGACGGCATCAAGGTGGGCGGCGCGAGCGTCAGCACGCAGGTCGGCACCGGTCGGGTGCTGGCGATGGTGCAGAACCGGCCCTTCAACGACGCCGACGACTTCTTGAAATCGAACCCCGAGTACACCACGGTGAACTACAACACCGATGAGGAGTACGGCGGCTCGAGCGGTTTCCAGGTCGGTTCGACATTCAAGCCGGTCACTCTCGCCGAGTGGATCCGCACGGGGCACTCCGTTCAAGACAGAGTGAACGTGAACAGTCGCTCGGTGCAGGAGAGCAGCTTCCAGGCCTCGTGCCTGCCCGACGGGGTCTACGGCTACGGATCGTTCAAGTTCACCAACGACAACGAGGGCACACGCGGCAACCAGTCGGTGCTCACGGCCATCGCGCGATCCGTCAACGGCGGTCTGGTCTCGATGCAGCAGCGCATGGATCTCTGCGACACCTTCGCCACCGCTCAGAAGCTCGGGATCCACCGCGCCTCCGATCAGCCGCGATTCACGCAGGAGGAGGCCGATGCCGGCTACATCAACCAGGAGCAGGTCGGGCAGATCCGGGTTCCGACCCTGAACGGCGATGACCGCGACCTGTCGGTCGTGCCCTCGAACGTCTACGGCGGCATCGACGAGATCGCCCCGATCACCATGGCGACCGCCTACGGCGCGTTCGCCGGCGACGGCACGGTCTGCACACCGGTGCCGATCGATCAGATCCTCGACTCGAACAACGAGCAGGTGAAGTTCACCAAGAGCAAGTGCACCGAGGCGCTCTCCCCCGAGGTCGCCGCGGGTGTGGCCTACGCGCTCGAGTACACGGTCAACAACGGGCTCGCGAGCCATGCTCGCTCGGCTACCGGCATCCCGCACCTCGCGAAGACGGGTACCACGGACGACGTGGTCGATAACTGGACCGTCGGCTCGAGCACGACGGTCTCGACCGCCACCTGGGTGGGCAACGCCGACCCGATCCAGCTGCCCGACGGCACCTGGGCGCGTGTGTCGACCATGCCCTTCGGCAACCTCATGTACGCCGACCAGACGATCTGGCCGGCCATGATGAACGTGGCCGACCAGAAGTATGGCGGCTCTGCGTTCCCCGAGCCCTCGCAGGCGTCGATCCGCCAGACGATGGTCACCGTCCCCGATGTGAAGGGCAAGTCCTTCGACGAGGCATCGAAGATGCTCAACGATGTCGGGTTCTCCGTCGTGGACGGCGGCGAGGTCGACTCCTCCGTCGCACAGGGTCTGGCGGCCAGCAGCGATCCTGCCGGCGGCTCGTCGGTGCCGCTGGGCTCGGCGGTGACCGTCTACCGCAGTAACGGCCAGGCTGCGGAGGTTCCCGGCGGGCTGGTCGGCGAGACGGGCAACGACGCGAAATCCACCCTGAATCGGGCCGGGTTCTCGTCGGTCGCCTTCGCGTGCGAGGCCGGCGGCAAGGCGAACCCGCGCAAGGACGAGGTCGTATCCGTCTCCCCCGAGAGCGGCTCCGAGGCTCGAGTGAGTTCGCGGATCACGCTGACCCTCTCGTGCGATGACTAACGCCGTGTCCACGTCTCGACGCTCCGCTGCGGCCGTTCTCGGAACGGCCGCAGTCGGCGTCGCCGTCTGGTCCACGCTCATCGAGCGGCGCCTCTTCACCGTGCGGCGGCACACGCTGCCGTTGCTGGGCGAGGGCGCGGCCCCGCTTCGCGTGCTGCAGCTCTCCGACCTGCACCTCGCCCCCTGGCAGACCCGCAAGATCGAGTGGGTGCGCTCCCTCGTGGAGCTGCGCCCCGACCTCGTGGTGCTGACGGGCGACCTCATGGGGCACCTGGAGGCCCGCCCGGCACTGCTGCGGGCTCTGGCGCCGCTCATCGAGCACACCCCCACGGTGTTCGTGCACGGATCCAACGACTACTACGGCCCGATCCTCAAGAATCCGGTCAAGTACCTCAAGGAGCCGAGTCGCCTCAGCACCCGCGAGCCCGACATCGATAACGCCGCGCTGACCAAGGGCCTCGAACAGCTCGGCGCCATCGATCTCAACAACTCGGCCGCGCGCCTCGAGATCAAGGGCACCCGAATCGAGCTGCTCGGCCTGAACGACCCGCATATCCGCTTCGACGATCCGAGCGCGATGCGGGATGCGCTGAGCGCACTCGTCGTCGAAGGCGCAGCGGAGTCACCTGCCCCTGCCGAGTCCTCGGCGAAGTCTCCCGCTGACGGCGGCGCCCCGGCCTCAGCCGCTCCCGCTGAGAGCCCGATCCTCCCCACCCCGTCCGAGACCGCGCCCCTGCGCCTCGGCGTCGTGCACGCGCCCTACCAGGAGGCGCTCGGCGAGCTGCTGGACGACCGGGTCGACCTGATTCTCGCCGGCCACACCCACGGCGGCCAGGTGCGCGTGCCCGGTCTCGGCGCGCTCACGTCGAACTGCGACCTGCCCACGGCTCAGGCGCGGGGCCTCAGCGTCTGGTACGACGCGCACCACGCGGCCTTCCTGAACGTGAGCGCCGGGCTCGGCAATTCGATCTACGCCCCCGTCAGGTTCGCCTGCCGCCCCGAGGCCACGCTCATCACGCTCGAGGCAGCTCGGTAGCCGCCGCCGGTGCGCGCGGGCGGCCCCGACCTCAGGCGGGCGGCCCCTGGCCCAGGCGGGCCGCCCCAGGCATGCCGCCCCGGCCGGCTCCCCGCTGCGCGCCCGAGTCCCGGTGCGCCCGGGCCCCGCTGCGCGCCCGAGTCCCGCTGCGGCGCCCGGGCCCCGCTGCGCCCGCGCCCCGCTCGGGCTGGGAACGCACACGCGCCCCGCTGACAGACGAAAGCGGGGATGCAGATCAGGATCCGCACCCCCGCTCCCCGCAGCGACTACGCCGCGAGATTGGCCGCAACCGCCTCCGCGATCTGCACGGCGTTGAGAGCCGCGCCCTTGCGCAGGTTGTCGTTCGAGATGAAGAGCACCAGGCCGCGCCCCTCGGGCGCCGACTGGTCCTCGCGGATGCGTCCCACGAACGAGGGATCCTGGCCCGCCGCCTCAAGCGGAGTCGGCACATCGCTCAGCTCGACGCCGGGGGCCTGAGCCAGCACCTCTCTCGCGCGCTCAGCGGAGATGGGGCGCGCGAACTCGGCGTTGATCGAGAGCGAGTGCCCGGTGAAGACCGGAACGCGCACGCAGGTGCCCGCGACGAGCAGATCGGGCAGCTCGAGGATCTTGCGGCTCTCGTTGCGAAGCTTCTTCTCCTCGTCGGTCTCGCCGGCGCCGTCATCGACGATGGACCCCGCGAGCGGCAGCACGTCGAACGCGATGGGCTTCACGTAGACCTCGGGTTCGGGGAGGGCGACGGCCGAGCCGTCGTGCACGAGGCGCTCTAGGTCGCCGGACTCGACCGCGGCGACCGCCTGGTTCGCCAGCTCGCGCGCACCGGCGAGCCCCGAACCCGACACCGCTTGGAAGGTGGTGACGATCAGGCGTTCGAGGCCGGCCTCGCTGTCGAGCACCTTCATGACGGGCATGGCGGCCATGGTGGTGCAGTTCGGGTTCGCGATGATGCCCTTGCCCGCCGCGACGATGCCGTCGATCGCGTGAGGGTTGACCTCGCTCACCACGAGGGGCACCTCGGGATCGAGGCGCCAGGCGCTCGAGTTGTCGATGACGATCGCGCCGGCCTCGGCGAACTCCGGCGCGTACTTCTTGGAGGCGGTGCCGCCCGCCGAGAAGAGCGCGATGTCGATGCCGCTCTTGTCTGCGGTCTCGACGTCCTCGACCGTGATCGACTCGCCGCGGAACTCGAGCACACTGCCCGCGGAACGGGCGCTCGAGAAGAGACGAAGGCTCTTGATCGGGAAGTCGCGCTCGTCGAGCAGGCGGCGCATGACCGCCCCCACCTGACCGGTCGCGCCGACGACCGCGACGTTGAAGCTCTGCTGCTCTGCCATGTGTTTCTCCTTCTGGCGGCCTAGCGGCCGGTGCCGGCGTAGACCGTCGCCTCGGTGTCGGAGTCGAGGCCGAAGGCGGTGTGGAGCACGCGCACGGCCTTGTCCATGAGGTCGGCCCGGGTGACCACCGAGATGCGGATCTCGGAGGTCGAGATCATCTCGATGTTGATGTCGGCCTCGTACAGTGCGCGGAACAGCTGCGCCGACACTCCCGTGCTGGTGCGCATGCCCGCGCCCACGACGGCGACCTTGGCGATCTGATCGTCGTACTGCAGGCTTTCGAACTCGAGGGTCGCGCGCTCGGCTTCGAGCGCCTCGATCACGCGGCGGCCGTCGCCGAGGGGGATGGTGAACGAGATGTCGGTGCGGTTGGTGTCGGCTGCCGACACGTTCTGCACGATCATGTCGACGTTGGCGTGCGTCTTCGCCACGATCTCGAAGATCTGGGCGGCCTTGCCCGGAGCGTCGGGCACTCCGCCGACCGTGACCTTGGCCTCGCTCTTCTCTGCGGCGATACCTGTGATGACCGGCTCTTCCACCTGATCTCCCTTCGGATGCCCCTTCTCGGGGTCGTAGACGATAGTGCCCTGCTCGTCCGAGAACGAGGAGCGGACGTGCAGTGCGACGCCGTGCCGGCGGGCGTACTCGACGGCGCGCAGGTGCAGTACCTTGGCGCCGGAGGCGGCGAGCTCGAGCATCTCCTCCGCCGAGATGGCGTCGATCTTGCGAGCCTTGGGCACGATTCGGGGATCCGTCGTGAAGATGCCATCGACGTCGGTGTAGATCTCGCAGACGTCGGCGCCCAGCGCAGCTGCGAGGGCCACCGCGGTCGTGTCGGATCCGCCCCGCCCGAGCGTGGTGATGTCGCGGGAGTCTCGACTGAAACCCTGGAAGCCCGCCACGATCGCGACAGCGCCCTGTTCGAGTGCCTCGCGAACGCGCCCGGGCGTCACGTCGACGATCTTCGCGGAGCCGTGCTCGGCGGTCGTGATCATGCCGGCCTGGCTGCCGGTGAACGACAGTGCCTCGATCCCCATCCCCTTGATGGTCATCGCGAGCAGCGCCATCGAGATGCGCTCCCCCGCGGTGAGCAGCATGTCGAGCTCGCGCGGGGCCGGGATCGGGGTGCACGCAGCCGCCAGGTCGAGCAGCTCGTCGGTGGTGTCGCCCATGGCGCTCACGGCCACGACGACCTCGTTGCCTGCTCGGCGGGTCTCGACGATGCGCTTTGCAACGCGCTTGATGCTCTCCGCGTCAGCGACTGACGAGCCCCCGAATTTCTGCACGATCAACGCCACGCGGGTCCTCCTCAAAACTACGCGAGAGGCCAGTCTACCGGAAGGCGGGGCGCGCATCAGACGCCTTCCGCGTGCGCTCCTGCGACGAACCGTGCGACGGACCGTGCGGCGGGCCGGCTCAGGCAGCCTCCGCGATCGCCGAGCTCCACACGCCGACCAGCGCTACGGCGGCCATCATCAGCATGCAGGCGGCCATCCACCACAGCCTCCGCTGCCGCTTCTCGACGGTGAATCTGATCGCGACCATCGCCGCGTAGAGCACGATCACGGCTGCGATGGTCGTCACCGCCAGCGGCATGGAGGGGCCGCCGCCGAGGGCCAGGGCGACGAGCGGGATCAGGCTCAGCGCGGCGAAGAGACCGCCCATCACGAGCCAGATCCTCCCCGTCGAGGTCTGGAGTGCGGGCTGGTTGGTCATGCTGGTCGGGTCGCGACGCCGGCGCTCTTCGGCGGAAAGGCCTCGCGGATCCCGCGGCTCCCTCGGATCTCTCGGCTCCTGCGGGCCCATCGGCTCCCTCGGATCTCTCGGCTCCTGCGGGCCCATCGGATCCCGCGGCTCTCGCGGGCTTCGCGGTTCCCGCGGATCCCCTGAACCCCGCGGTTCCTGCGGATCCCGCGCTCCCCGAGGCTCTTGCCCGTTCATCGTCATTCCCTTCGCGCTGCTCGCATGTCCACGCATCCAGGGTCGCGTTCTCGCGGGTGACGAGTCCAGGGGCTGGTCTCAGGGCGTGCTCGGGAGTATCCTGCACGGCCGCCGCGGGCATCGCCCACCGGAATCGGGGTCGCTTGCGGCGCCTCCCGAGCCTGGGAAGAGTCGCAAGCGACCCCGTTTTCCCCCGCCGGGCCAGCCCCGGGATGTCAGTCGATGACGCGGCGCCCCTCGAAGGCGCGCCCCAGGGTGACCTCATCGGCGAACTCGAGATCGCCGCCGACGGGCAGGCCGGAGGCCAGGCGCGAGGCGGGCACCTCTATGCTCGTCAAGAGCCGAGAGAGGTACGCGGCGGTCGCCTCCCCCTCGAGGTTGGGGTCGGTCGCGATGATGACCTCGCGCACCTCGGCTTCCCCCAGGCGACGCATGAGCGCCGGGATGCTGAGGTCGTCGGGCCCGATGCCGTCGATGGGGCTGATGGCCCCGCCGAGCACGTGGTACAGCCCTCGGTACTGCCTGGTGCGCTCGATCGCGACCACGTCTTTCGGTTCTTCGACGACGCAGATCAGCGTCTGGTCACGGCGGGGGTCGCGGCAGATCGAGCAGCGCTCCTGCTCGGTGATGTTGCCGCACACCTCGCAGAACCTGACCTTCTCGCGCACCTCGGTGAGCAGTTCGGCGAGGCGAGACACGTCGAAGTTCTGCGTCTGCAGAATGTGGAACGCGATGCGCTGCGCCGACTTCGGGCCGATGCCGGGCAGCCTGCCGAACTCGTCGATCAGGTCTTGGACGATGCCGTCGTACACGAGTGGATCTCCTCAGGAGTGGGTCGAGGGGTCTGTTGAGCTTCGGTCAGGGCGCGCGCGGCGGGAGCGGCCGCTCCTCGACGAATCGCGCTCCGAGCACCTCGCGCACGACCGCCTCCCCGTAGCGGGTGAAAGTCGGAGCGGTGCGCTTCGCCGCGCTCGAGTCGGTATCGGACGAAGGATCGGGGGCAGACGCGGGCGCTTTCGATGCCGTTTCCACTGCCGGTTCCGGGATCGCCGCCGGCTTCGCGGCACTCGCGACGTGACCGACGCCGATCGCATCCGGCGCGCCTCCTCCGTCAGCGTACGGGTCACTTGCCATACCGGCGTACGGGTCGCCGTCGGGGTCGTACGACGCGGGGATGTAGTCGTCATCCGGCTGCCTGGCGGGATGCGGGATCGCGGCCCCCGAATCGCTGCGAGCCGCAGGGCCTGGTTCACCGCCGCCCGAGCCATCGGCGTCCGATTCGTCAGGACCTGATCCGGTAGGCGCTGGCGCAACGGGGCCTGGTTCGGCAGAGCCCGCTTCGGCGGGGCCCGCTTCGGCGGAACCTTGTTCGGCGGAGCCCGGGTCGACCGTGCCTCGCCCGTCGAAGCCGCGATCCACGGCAGAAGCGGATCCCGTATCCTCTGCCGAAGCCGAAGCCGAAGCCGAAGCCGAAGCCGGAGCCGGAGCCTGCGCCGGAGCCGGGCTCGGCTCCACTGGTGCCACGGCCGGCTCGGCCGGTGCCGCTGCCGGCTCGGCCGGTGGAGCGGGGGGCGGATCGGCCCAGGCGGGTGCCGCCAGAGCCGGACCCAGCCCGCTCAGCCGGGCTGCTGCTCGCGCCACCGGGTCGTCAGAGGACAGGCCGTTCGGAGCGCCCGACGCACCCGCTCGATGAGGCTCCTCTGCGTCGGGCTCGCGCTGCGGCCCGCTCTGGGAGCTCTCGCCCTGCGGCCCGGATTCCCGAGCGCCGGTGCCGGGCGCGATGCGCTTCGGCACGTACTTGACGTTGATGCCGATGGCAGCGTTGATCGTCTCGCGGAGCGGGTTCGCCCCCACGGTCTTGAATGCCGCCAGGTCGGACTGCGAGGCGAGACCGACAGTGAGCACTTCTCCGTCGAGCCCGAGAGGCGTGACGACCCGAACCGCGTTCCACGCATCGCGATCGGCGTGCAGAATCTCTTCGAGCAGTTCGGGCCACAGCTCGACCAGGTCGTCGAAGCCGCCCGACGCAGCGGGTTCCGCTTCCCCTGCTTCGTCGGCCCCCGTTTCAGCCGCTCCCGACGCACCCGTCTGCGAGAGATCTCGCGGTGCCTGCGAGTCGGCGCCACCGGGAGCCGCGGCGGGCTGCACGGGTCGCTGCGCCTGCGGCTGCTCATCCGGTCCGCCGCTGCGAGATTCGGCTGCGTCGACGGGCGTCTGCGGCGCGGGCCGCTGCTCGGCCGGCGCGGGAGATGCCTGGAATGCGGTATCGCGCCCGATCCCCTCGAGCTGCGCCGCGCTCAGCACCTCCGAGATGGGCCGACCGAAACCTGCGGCACCCGCGTTCGGGTGGGCCGCCGGGGACGAGGCCCTGCTGCTCGAATCATCGGCGGTGGGTGCGGCCGACTGCGCGGTCGACGCAGGCGCGACCGGCGCCGCCGAGTCCGCCTCGACCGGGTCGGCTGACTGCCCGGGACCGGCAGACGAGGCGGGATCGGCCGGGCCCGTCCCGGCCGCCTCTGCCGCAGTCGGATCCGCTGTCCCAGCACCTCCAGTTTCTGCCGCAGTCGGATCAGCCGTCACAGCACCGGCAGGCTCCGCCCCGGCCGGATCCCCCCGCAGGAACTCCCGGATCGAGGCAGCCGTCTCTGCTGCGTTCGGCCGCGCCTCCTCGGACCCCCCGGCCGCGGCGCCCCGGGCCGCGGCGACCGCGGCGAGCGGGTCAGGACGCGATGTCTGCTGCACGGGCTGGTGCTGACCTCCAGCGCCCGGCGTCGGCGATCCGCCCTGCTCGGATCGAGCCGCGGCCGCACCCGCAGCACCCGCGGCACCCACCTGAGCCCCTCCGGCAGCTGCTCCGCCCTGCGCCACCCCGAGCCGGCCGCCCCCGCTCTGCGCAGGGCCTCCACCGGAAGCCGCTGCGCGCTGCGGTGCGGCTGCCGTCTGGGGAGCGTTCTGCTGGGCGACGAGCACACGAGCGATCATGAGTTCGAGCTGGAGGCGGGGCGCCGTGGCACCGGCCATCTTGTCGAGTGCCCCGCTCACGACGTCGGCGATGCGCGAGAGCTCACCGGCGCCGAAGCTCTGAGCCTGCTCGAACATGCGCGCGAGCTGGTCCTGCGGCACACCGCGGAACACCGCCGCCGCGCCATCGACCGTCGTCGCGCTCACCACGATGAGGTCGCGCAACCGCTCGAGCAGATCCTCCACGAAGCGTCGCGGATCCTGCCCCGTCTGCACCACACGGTCCGTGGCGCGGAAGGCGGCGGCCGAATCGTGGACCCCGAGTGCGGCCACCACGTCGTCGAGCAGCTCGGCGTGCGTGAAACCGAGCAGCCCGGCAGCGCGCTCGGCGGTGACGAGGTCTCCCTCGGAACCGGCGATGAGCTGGTCGAGAATCGAGAGCGTGTCGCGTACCGATCCGCCGCCGGCCCTCACCACGAGCGGCAGCACGCCCGGCTCGACTCGAACGCCCTCGCTGTCGCAGAGCGACTGCACGTAGTCGATGAGGGTGCCGGGAGCTATGAGGCGGAACGGGTAATGGTGCGTGCGCGATCGGATCGTGCCGATCACCTTGTCGGGCTCGGTCGTCGCGAACACGAACTTCACGTGGGGCGGCGGCTCTTCGACGATCTTGAGCAGGGCGTTGAAGCCGCCCGGCGTCACCATGTGCGCCTCGTCGATGATGAAGATCTTGAAGCGGTCGCGGGCGGGCGCGAACACGGCGCGCTCGCGAAGGTCGCGCGCGTCGTCGACACCGCCGTGGCTCGCCGCGTCGATCTCGACGACGTCGAGTGACCCGCCGCCGTCTCGGCTGAGCTCGCGGCAGCTCGGGCACTCGCCGCACGGCGTGTCGGTCGGCCCCTCCGCGCAGTTGAGGCAGCGGGCGAGGATGCGCGCCGAGGTCGTCTTGCCGCAGCCCCGAGGGCCGCTGAAGAGGTACGCGTGCCCGATGCGCCCGGTGCGCAGGGCGGTCATGAGCGGTTCGGTCACCTGGGACTGACCGATCATCTCGGCGAACGATTCTGGCCGATAACGGCGATACAGTGCGGCAACCACGGGGTCAATGCTACCTGCGACCTCTGACATTCTTCGGTCCGTTCGCCCGCAGCACCGAACCGCTTCCGTTTCAGGCGCGAAACGGCGGCCCGGCGTCTCGAATCTCGCCGCCGGCGTCCGCTCTCACCCCACGAGCGCGCGGGTCTGCCGCGCGATCTCGGCTTCCTCATCGGTCGTCACCACGAGCACCTCGACGCGGGAGTCATGGGAGCTGATGCGACGGGCCCCCGAGGCGCTCGACGCGTTGCGCTCGGGGTCGATCCGGATCCCGAACCATTCGAGCCCGGCGCACACCTCCGCCCGCAGGGCAGCGTTGTTCTCGCCCACTCCCGCGGTGAATACCACGGTGTCGGCTCCGCCCAGCTCGACGAGGTAGGCCCCCAGATAGTGGCGGATCCGGTGCACATAGACCTCTATCGCCAGTCGAGCCGCTGCATCTCCCCCGGCGGCGGCTGCGCGTACGTCGCGGAAATCGCCGCTGCCCGTGTAGCCGATCAACCCGGATTCGTGGTTCAGCAGACGGTCGAGCTCGTCGGCGGAGTACCCGGCGCGCAGCAGATGCAGCAGGGCACCGGGATCGATGTCGCCGCTGCGCGTGCCCATCACCAGCCCCTCGAGCGGGGTGAACCCCATCGAGGTGTCCATGGATCTGCCCCCGTCGATCGCGCACATCGAGGCCCCGTTTCCGAGGTGCAGCACGATCTGCCGCAGCGACTCGAGCGGGCGCCCCAGATACTCGGCGGCTCGACGCGACACCACCTGATGCGACGTTCCGTGGAATCCGTAGCGGCGGATGCCGTGATGCTCGGCGACCTCGGCATCGATCGCGTAACTGTATGCGCGTTCCGGCATGCTCTGATGGAAGGCCGTGTCGAAGACCGCGACGTGCGGCACCTCGGGGAGCATCTGGCGCGCCGCCACGATCGCCTGGTACTGCCCCGGGTTGTGCAGGGGCGCGAGGGATCCGAGGTCGAGGATCTGCTCGGCCACCGCATCGTCGATGCGCGTCGGCGCGATGAATACGCTGCCGCCCTGCACCACACGATGCCCGACCGCTTGAATACCGAGAGCCATGACCGGCGTGCCGGCCCGTTCGAAGGCATCGACCATGGCCGAGAACGCCGAGGTGTGATCGGGCACATGGACGCTCCGCTCCTCGCTGCGACCATCATCGCTGCGGTGCACCAGGCGCCCATCGGCCTCTCCGATTCGCTCGACGAGCCCGGAGGCGAGACGGGCCTCCGTCTCCGGGTCGATCAGCTGGTACTTCACCGATGACGATCCGGCGTTGACGACCAGGATGGTGTGCACTGACATGACGCTCCTACCGTGTTATTCGCGCGATCCGCGCTGCTCGCCGGCTTGCACAGCGGTGATCGCCACCGTGTTCAGGATGTCCTCAACGGTCGCCCCGCGGGAGAGGTCGTTGACCGGCTTCGCGAGCCCCTGCAGCACCGGGCCGACGGCGACGGCACCGGCCGAGCGCTGCACCGCTTTATAGGTGTTGTTGCCGGTATTCAGGTCGGGGAATATGAAGACGGTCGCGTGCCCCGCGACGGCCGAGCCGGGCAATTTCGCCTCGCCCGTGGCCGGGTCGCTGGCGGCGTCGTACTGCAGCGGCCCCTCGATCGGCAGGTCGGGGCGCGCGGCTCGCGCGAACGCGGTCGCCTCGCGCACCTTTTCGACGTCAGCACCCGATCCCGATTCACCGGTCGAGTACGACAGCATCGCGACTCTCGGTTCGACGCCGAACTGAGCGGCGGTCTCGGCAGAGGAGACGGCGATGTCGGCCAGCTGAGCCGCTGTCGGATCGGGGTTGACCGCGCAGTCGCCGTAGACCAGCACCCGATCCGCCAGCGCCATGAAGAACACGCTCGAGACCACCGAGACGCCCGGCTTCGTCTTGATGATCTCCAGGCTCGGACGGATCGTGTGCGCCGTCGTGTGCGCGGCCCCCGAGACCATCCCGTCGGCGAGCCCGAGATGCACCATCATGGTGCCGAAGTAGCTCACGTCGCGCATCACGTCGTGGGCCTGTTCGAGTGTGACGCCCTTGTGCGCACGCAGACGTGCGTACTCGGCGGCGAAACGCTCGCGCAACGGGGAGGCGAGCGGATCGATCACCTCGGCGGCATCGATCGAGAGACCGAGTTCGCCGCCCCGCTTGCGCACCGCGGCCTCATCGCCGAGGATCGTGAGCCGCACCGTGCCTCGCGCCAGGAGGGTGCTGGCGGCGCGCAGGATCCGGTCGTCACCGCCCTCGGGAAGAACGATGTGCGCGTTCGCGGCGGCGGCTCGCTCGAAGAGGTCGTAGGCGAACATCACGGGTGTGCGCACGCCGCCCCGATGCAAGCGCAGCCGTTCCCTCAGTACGGCCCCGTCGACGTGCTGCGCGAAGAGTGCGAGTGCAGTGTCGAACTTCGCCGGGGACTCCTCGGTGAGCAACCCCCTCGCCCGAGAGATGCGCCGGGCCGTATCGAACGTGCCGAAGCTCGTGCGCACGATCGGCAGCGTCGAATCGACACCGTCGAGCAGCTGCTCGACAGGGGCGGGCAGCTCGAAGCCCCCGTTGAGCACTACCGCGGCGATCGTGGGGAAGGTGGGCGCCTCGTGCGCCATCGTCACTGCGAGCAGCGTCTCCGCCCGATCCGCGGCGATCACCACCGCAGCGCCCTCGAGCAGCCTCGGCAGCACGTTCTCCATGGACATGCCCGCGATCACCACGTCGCGCACCTCGCGGGCCAGCAGTTCTTCGGAGCCGCGCACCAGCTCGCCGTTCACCGCTTCGATCACCTCGGTCACCGGCGGTGCAACCAGCACGAGTTCTTCGGGGAGCGCCCAGACCGGGAGCCCCTCGGGCAGAGAGGCCGCCACCGCGCGCTCGATCTCGTCGAGGCGTTCGGGATCGGCCCGGTTCACCAGCGCGGCGAGTACCTCCGCATGCTCGCTGCGCAGCTCGGCCATGCCGAGTTCGGCGAGCTGCGCGATCTCGGTCGCGGTGCGGGCCGGCTGCTGGCCGAGGTGCTCCGCCTCATCATTCGATCGGCCGCCCAATACCAGCAGCACCGGGGTGTCGAGATTCGCGGCGATCCGAGCGTTGAAGGCGAGCTCGGTCGGAGCAGCCACATCGCTGAAGTCGGACCCGACCACGACCACCGCATCGCAGCGGTCTCGCAGCCGTCGGAAGGCCGCGACGATGCGGGCCATAGCGGCGTCAGGATCAGCGTGCGCCTCCTCATAGGTGACGCCGACGCAGGCGCTGTAGGGCGCATCGGCCGTGGCCCGGGAGTGGAGCAGGTCGAGCACGCGATCCCGCTCGTCGCCCGCGCGGATCAGCGGGCGGAACACACCGACGCGCGGAGCGTCGGCGAGCAGGGCGTCGAGCACGCCGAGCGCCACCGCGCTCTTGCCCGTGCGCCCCTCGGCCGAGGTGAGATAGATGCTTGCTGCCACGTTCTCCACCCTATGCCGGGCCGCTGACATTCATCGCTCGGTCCGTCGGCGGACGGCGCTCGGACCGCCGTGACCGCTCAGACCGAGCCGTCGAACCCCAGGTCGGGCTCGGGCAGACCGTACTCGTGCCGCAGCGCGGAGCGGGCGGCGTACCACCCGGAGAGACCGTGCACCCCCGGCCCGGGCGGCGTGGAGGAGGAGCAGAGGTAGATCCCCGCCGCGGGCGTGCGCCAGGGCTCCGCCGAGATCACGGGGCGCGCGACCAACTGCGGCACCGAGACGGCGCCGGCGCTGAAGTCGCCCCCGACGTAGTTGCGGTTGTAGTCGGCGAACTCGGCCGCCGTGATCACCCGCAGGTCGACGATCCGATCCCGGAACCCCGGTGCGAACCGCTCGATCTGCGCGATCACCGCCTCCGACATGTCGACGGTCGAACCGCTCGGCACGTGCGTGTAGCTCCAGATGGGCGTCAGATCCCGACCGCCTTCGCGCTGCGGGGCCCGGGACGGGTCGAACGCCGCCGCCTGCGCGAGCAGTACGTACGGCTGCCTCGGATGCCTCCCCCTCGAGACCTCGAGCTCGGAAGCGGCGCCCTCTGCGCGGCTGCCGCCGAGGTGCACCGTCGGCGCGGCGGCGACCCGCGGATCCTTCCAGGGGATCGGCCCGTCGAGCACGAAGTCCACCTTCGTGGCGGCGTCCCCGTAGCGGAAGCGGCCGAGCGCCCGCCGGTAGCGTCCGGGCAGCGCAGAGCCGGCGATCCGGGCCAGCCCGCGCGCCGACGTGTCGAAGAGCTTCACCTTGAATGCGCTCAGCTCGCGGACGTCGCTGACGGGGTGGCCGGTCTCGATCCTGCCTCCGTGGGCGAGCAGGTCGGCGGCGAGCGCATCGGTGATGGCTCGGGATCCGCCCACCGGTACCGGCCACCCGCGCGCGTGCCCGAGCGCGCCGAGCACGACCCCTACCCCGGCCGTGGCCAGGTTCGGCATGCGGCCGATGCTGTGCGCCGCGACCCCGGAGATGAGGGCGGGCGCCGCCTGCTCTCGGAAGCGGGCGTTCCACAGCGGCGTGCCCTGCTCGAGGGTTCGCAGGCCCGTGAGGATCGCCGCAGGGATATCGCTCGGCCAGCGCAGCATCGACCCGCCGAGCGCGAAATCGACGACGCCCTCGAGGTGGCTCAGCAGCGGCCGGTAGAAGCGCGCGTACGCGGAGCCGTCACGGCCCAGCTCGGTCGCCGTGCGCTCGAGGTCGCGATACGCGAGCGCCGCGCGATCCGCCCCGCCGCCCCAGCGCCCGGCCTCGCCGTCGAGCGGGTTGGCGTACGACACCTCGGGGATCACGAACTCCATGCGGCGCTCGAGTTCGAAGGCTCGGAAGAACCCGGTGGCGAGCGCCATGGGGTGGATCGCGGAGCAGACGTCGTGCAGCACGCCCGGGCGCACGAGCTCCTGGGTGCGGGTTCCGCCGCCGATGGTCTCCGCCGCCTCGTAGACCGTCACGGGCACTCCGGCACGAGCGAGGGTGACGGCCGCGGCGAGGCCGTTCGGGCCTGCTCCGATGACGGCGGCGCCTGCTGAAGTCATGTGCACAGCGTAGCGCGGAAAGATAAGACTCCCCACGCACCCGCTAGAGCCCCGGTACCCTTGCTGCATTTCTGCCCTGGGGGAGTTTCCGAAGATAGCGCCACGTGGGGAGCCATGTCAGTCTACCGGACGCACCCCGCCCGCATCGAATCGTGGGGACGGATCATTCGAGGTCAGCGCTCGACGCCGGTGTCTCCGGCACTCCCGTCTTCACCGGGGACGGCACCCCCGGCTTCAGGCTCCGCTCCCTCCGTCGCTGATGCGCGTCGCTTGCGCATGACGCCGAACAGGATCAGCGCGAGCGCGATGACGACGACGATGATCGCAACGACGATGAACACCGTGTTGTCCGAGCCGCCGGTGACGGCCAGGTCATTCGACAGTGACCTCATATGCTCTGTCCTCCCCGTGTTTGGGTCTCAGCTTAGCCGCGGATACGGAAAGCGCGGGCGGTAATGGTTCACCGCCCGCGCTCCGACTGAACTACTGCCCGCTTTCCGGTGCGGGCGCCGCACCGGTTCCGAGCGGAGGCTCACCGGTGGCGACGGGAATCGCCCCGGTCAGCAGTTCCTCGGCGTGCGCCTCGTCGACCTCGCCGGCGAACTGCGCCTGGTAGAGCTCGTAGTAGGCACCCTTGCGGGCGAGCAGTTGCTCGTGCGACCCCTGCTCGACGATGCTGCCGTTCTCCATCATGAGGATGGTGTCGGCGTCGCGGATCGTCGACAGGCGGTGCGCGATCACGAACGAGGTGCGATCGGTACGCAACGCCTGCATGGCCTGCTGCACCAGTACCTCGGTGCGGGTGTCGACCGACGAGGTGGCCTCGTCGAGGATCAGCAGCGACGGGTTCGCGATGAACGCGCGCGCGATCGTGAGCAGCTGGCGCTCCCCCGCCGACAGCGAGGACGCGTTCTCGGAGATCACAGTGTCGTAGCCGTCGGGCAGTTGGCGCACGAAGCGATCCACCATCGTGGCCCGTGCGGCCTCGACCACCTCGTCGTCGCTCGCGTCGAGGCGGCCGTAGCGGATGTTCTCGCGGATCGTGCCGTCGAACAGCCACGCGTCCTGCAGCACCATGCCGACGTGCCCGCGCAGCTCGGCGCGCGACAGCCGGGTGATGTCGACGCCGTCGAGCGTGATCCTGCCGGAGTTCAGCTCGTAGAACCGCATCACCAGGTTGACGAGCGTGGTCTTGCCCGCACCCGTCGGCCCGACGATGGCGACCGTCTCGCCCGGCGAGGCCGTGAGCGACAGATCCTCGATCAGCGGCTCGGCCGGATCATAGCTGAACGACACGTTCTCGAACACGACACGGCCCTCGCTGCGCTCGGGCAGTCTCTCCGCGGCGTTCTCGGGCTCCTGCTCATCGGCGTCGAGCAGCTCGAACGTGCGTTCGGCCGAGGCGACGCCCGACTGCAGCATGTTGGCCATGCCGCCCATCTCGGCGAGGGGCTGCGCGAACTCGCGCGAGTACTGGATGAACGCGGTGACGTCGCCCAGCGTCATCTGGCCGCCGGTGACGCGCAGCGCGCCGACGACCGCGATGAGCACGTAGGTGAGGTACTGCACGAACTGCATCGACGGCATGATGGTGCCCGACAGCGCCTGCGCGCGGTAGGCGGCCTGGAACAGCTCCTCGTTGCGGCGGTCGAACTCCTCGGCCATCTCGCGGTCGCGGTTGAAGATGCGCACCAGCTCGTGGCCGGTGAACGACTCCTCGATGTGACCGTTGACCGCGCCCGTGTACTTCCACTGCGAGACGAACAGCTTCTGGGCCCGGACGCCCACGATGCCCACGATCACGGCCGAGAGCGGCAGCGCGATCAGGGCGATCAGGGCGAGCTGCCACGACACCACGAACATCATCACGGTGATGCCGATGACGGTCAGCAGCGACTGCACCAGCTGCGAGAACGCCTGCTGCAGCGCCTGCTGGATGTTGTCGACGTCGTTCGTGACGCGGGACAGCACGTCGCCGCGCTGGCGGCTGTCGAAGTAGCTCAGCGGCAGTCGGTTCAGCTTCGCCTCGATGTCCTCGCGCAGGCCGTAGACGATGCGCATCACCAGCCGGTTCAGGATGTAGCCCTGCAGCCACATCAGGGCCGAGGCGACGAAGTACAGCGCGATCACGGCGAGGATCAGTCGCGAGAGGTGCCCGAAGTCGATCTGCGACCCCATCACGCCCGTCACGATGACGTCGACGGCCTGGCCGAGCACCTTCGGAGCGATCACGGTCAGCACCACCGAGAACACCACGAGCACGACGACGAAGGAGAACAGCCCCTTCTCGGGCGCGAGCAGGCCGAACAGCCGCTTCGCCGAGGGCCAGAAGTGCTTCGCCTTCTTGACGGGCTGCGAGCCCGACCAGTCGTCGTTATCGGGCTGGTAGTCGTCGGGCAGCTCGAACTCGTCGGTCGCGGTGGTCACCGCACCGTCGGGGGCCGAGCCGGCGTCTTGCTTCTTCTTGCGCGCCATCAGGCCACACCTCCGCTCGCGTCGGCCGCTTCGAGCTGCGACTCGACGATCTCCTGATACACCGCGTTGCTCTCGAGCAGCTGCTCGTGGGTGCCGCGCCCGACGATCTCACCGTCCTCCATCACGAGGATCTGGTCGGCCTCGGTGATCGTCGAAACGCGCTGCGCGACGATGATGGTCGTCGCGCCCTCCGTCGCCGACGGCAGCGCCTCGCGCAGCCTGGCGTCGGTGGCGACGTCGAGCGCCGAGAACGAGTCGTCGAACAGGTAGACGCGAGGCTTCGCGACGAGCGCGCGGGCGATCGAGAGCCGCTGGCGCTGCCCGCCGGACACGCTCGTGCCGCCCTGCGAGACCGGTTCGTCGAGGCCGTGCTCCTTCGCGCGCACGAAGTCCTCGCCCTGCGCGACGCGCAGCGCCTGCCACAGCTCGTCATCGGTCGCGTGCTCGTTGCCGAAGCGCAGATTCGAGGCGATCGTGCCCGAGAACAGGTAGGGGCGCTGCGGCACGAGGCTCACGGCGGCTGCCAGCTGCTCGCGGGTCAGCGCGTTCACCGGTGCGCCGTCGATCGAGATGCTGCCGCTCTGCGGGTCGAAGAGACGCAGCACGAGATTCAGCAGTGTCGTCTTGCCGGAACCGGTCGAGCCGATGATCGCGGTGGTCTTACCGGGCTCGGCGACGAAGGACGCGTTCTTGATCACGGGCAGCTCGGCGCCGGGGAACCCGAAGGTCACCCCGGAGAACTCGACGCGCCCCGCCTGCGGCGAGGGGACGGTCTCCGCCTCCGGGAAGGAGAGCTCCGAGGTCGTGTCGAACAGTCCGCGCAGACGCTCGGCGCAGACCACCGCGCGAGGGATCATCATGGTCATGAAGACGCCCATCATGACCGCCATGAGGATCTGCAGCAGGTACTGCAGGAACGCGGTGAGAGATCCGACCTCGACCAGGCCGGCGTCGACCCGGTGCCCGCCGAACCACAGCACCGCGCCGGTCGCGATGTGCAGCACCATCATGATGACGGGGAACATGAGCACGAAGACGTTGCCGACCTTCACCGACACCTCGGTGATGTTGCGGTTGGCGGTCTGGTAGCGATCGGCCTCGAAATCCTCGCGCACGAACGCGCGCACGACGCGGATGCCCATGATCTGCTCGCGCAGCACGCCGTTGATCGCGTCGACGCGATCCTGCATCTTGCGGAACAGCGGCAGCAGCAACCACACCAGGAAGCCCACGATGACCGCGAGCACCGCCACCGAGGCCCACACGAGCCAGGACAGCCCCGCGTCCTCGCGGAGCGCCATGATGATGCCGCCGATCGCCATGATCGGTGCGGTGACCATGAAGTTGAAGGTCATCAGCACGAGCATCTGGATCTGCTGCACGTCGTTCGTGCCGCGCGTGATGAGCGTGCCCGCCCCGAAGCGGGTGGCCTCGAGCGTGGAGAGCGAGTCGACCTTGCGGTAGACCCGGCGGCGCAGATCGCGGCCGATGCCCATGCTCGCGCGGGCGCCGAAGTAGACCGCGCCGACCGCCGTCACGAGCTGCCCGAGCGACACGAGCAGCATGACACCGCCGGTGCTCCAGATGAAGTCGGTGTCGCCCGTCATGATGCCGCGATCGATGATCTGGGCGTTGAGGCTGGGCAGCCACAGGGCGGCGATGGTTGCGAGTAATTGCAGTACGAGCACCGCGACGACGAACGGCCAGTACCGTTTCGCGTGGTGCAGGGTCAGTTGGAGAAGAGCCACCGGAATCCTTCCTAGAGGTGGTGAGGTCGATGCACGCACGCTACCGACGACCACTGACATTCATGGAGAAGCGGTCTACGAGACGGGAGAAAAGCGGCACCTGCGAGGCTTGCGCACGGAAACGCTGAGAGTTCGGCCCAGCAACGCTAGCAGAAAACTCCCACTGTGACCAGCACCTCGACGGCAAGAATCGGTTCAGGGACGGGCGAGGCCCTCCGCGATCGCGTCCGTGAGCTCCACGATCTGCGCGGCGACCGCGGCGTGCACGGCAGTGGGAGCGTCGATGGGGTCGGGCACGTCGTCTTCGGAGCGGAGGCGCACGGCACCGCGGATCTCCGCTGCCCGGGCAAGACGGGATCGCGGATCGCCCACGGGTTCGACCTGCTCGATGAGCTGCCGCAGCTCGGCGAGGGTGAATACGCGCTTGATCGTCTCGGGGTGGCGTCGCACGACCTCGTCGCGCTGGCCCCGGGTCATGGTCAGGATCAGATCGGCGGCCGCCGCGTGCCCCTCGCCGAGTTGCTCGCCTCTCGGAGTCGAGGGATCGCCCCCGTGCAGGCGCAGCTGCGCAGCCGCTTCCTCGTCCATCGGCGAACCGACGACCGCGTGCAGACCGGCGCTGCCGATCTCGAAGCGGGGATCTCCCCCGAGTCGCAGGCGGAGCATCTGCTCGGCCAGCGGCGAGCGGCAGATATTGCCCGTGCACACCGTGAGAATAGCGACGGGGGTCTCACGCCTCGCCCTCCGACTCATTCAGCCGTTCTCGCTCTCCGCCGGCTGGCCGGAGCAGCGGGCACGGGTTCGCTCTGCTGGGGAGCCCGGTACGAGGAGCGCTTGACCGGTTGCGCCGGCGCTTCCGACGACGAGGCGGCCGACGAGGCGGGTGACGGGGCAGCCGACGAGGCGGCCGACTGGGCAGCTGACGGAGCGGCCGCGGCGGGCTCGGTCGCAGTGCGCCCGTAGTAGGAGCGGTACCGGTATCCGTAACCCTCGGCGCTGACCCCTCGCATCGGCACGCCGTTGATGATGATGCCGAGGGTGTGGGCCTTGACCTTCCCCAGGTTCGCGAGCGCCGCCTTGAGCTCGTCGTAGGTGGTGCGGCGGGCGCGGGTCACGACGAGCGCGCCGTCGGTGCGCGCGGTGAGGATCGCGGCGTCGGTCACCGGCAGCAGCGGCGGGGCGTCGATGAGCACTGTCGCGAGCTCGGCCAGCTCGTCGAGCAGGCTGTGGAGCCTCTTGGACCCGAGCAGTTCGCTGGGGTTCGGGGGTACCTTGCCCGCGCCGAGCACGAAGAGCTTCCCCGAGGTGCCCCAGGGCTGCAGCACGTCGACGATCTTCGCCCGCCCGATGAGCACGTCGGTGAGCCCCGCCCCCTCGGGCAGGCCGAAGGTCTTGGCGAGCATCGGCCTGCGGAGATCGCCGTCGATGACGATGACGGGCCTCCCGGAGGCCGCGATGGCGTTGGCGAGGTTACTGATGACGGTGGACTTGCCCTCCCCCGGCAGCGCGCTGGTGACGACGATCTTGCGCGGCGGGTCGTCGATGTTCATGAACTGCAGGTTGGTGCGCAGTTCGCGCAGCGACTCGGCGACCGCGTACTCGTCTGCGCCGCGCTGGCTGCGGTCGTTGCCGCCGGTGCTGAGGATGATGCGGTTATCGTCGTCGAAGCCCCTGTGCGCGGGGATCGTGCCGATGACGGCCGTTCCGGTCTCCTGCTCGACCTCGGCGGTCGAGCGCACCCGGCGGTCGAACACACGGCGCAGCAGGGCGTAGCCGATGGCGACGACGACGCCGACGAGCGAACCGATGGCCACGGCGAGCTTCGTGTTCGGAGATGACGGAGAGGACGGCAGCTGCGCGGCATCGAGGGATCGGAAGGTCACGATCGACATCGCCCCGTCCGCCCCCGCACCGCTGTTCTCGAGTTCGGAGACGTGGTCTCCGATGGCCACGACCCAGGCCTCGGCCAGGTCCCGCGCCTCCTCCGGCGTCCCCGCCGATGCCGAGACCTTGAGGGTCGCGGTGTCGAGCGGGTTCTCGACCCGCACCCGCGTGAGCAGTGCGTCCGGGGAGTCGCTGAGCCCGGTCGCCTCCGCCGCACTCGCGGCGACCGAACGGGACATGGCGAGGTCGAGATAGGACTTCACCCTCGACTTGGCGTAGTTCTCACCGGCCATGGCCGAACCGATGTCGGTGCCGACTCCGGCGGACACGATGCCGCTGGCGTTCGCGGTGTAGACCTTGGGCTGCAGCAGGGCCCACCCGAACCCGACCAGCGTTCCGAGAACGGCGATGGCGAGGATGGAGACCCAGTGGGCGCGCAGCACTTTCCAGTAATCGGTGAGTTCCACCCGGCATTCTCCTCAGCTTCTGCCGTATCCGTCTTGCGCTCGTCGGCGGCAAACGAACGACGATTCCCAGGTATGGTACCCAGCCCGACGGAGGTGGAATCCGCGGATATCGCAAAGATGTCGCGTACGGTATCGGAGGCCGCGCGGAGAGAACTCCCCGGCTCTACTCGACGTTCCCGATCCTCCCCAGCGGCCACACCACCGCGAACGCCTCGCCGATCACGTCCTCCTCACTGACCCACCGCACGCAGTCAGCACCGCTGCCGTCGGCCTGGGGAGAGGCGGATCCACGGCACTCCGCGACGCCGTCTTCGCTCCTGCTGCGGTGGTCGCCGAGCACGAGCAGCATGCCCTCGGGCACGGCCACCGGGCCGAAGCAGCGGAGCGAGACCTGCGCCGTATCGCAGTCGAGTTCCTCGGGGCGGAAGGGCAGGTCCTCGAACACGTAGGGCTCGGGGATCTCCCGGCCGTCGACCATCACGCGACCGTGCTCGCCGCAGCACTCGACCATCTGGCCCGGAGTGCCGATGACCCGTTTCACGATGAGCCGATCCGTCGTCGGCCCGATCCCGATGAGGTCGCCGAGCACCCATCGCACCCCGTGCTTGAACCAGCCCGCGGCAGAGGCCGGCTCGGGGTGATTGCCGCCGGGCCAGAGCTCCTCCCGCGTGCTGAACACGACGACGTCACCGTTCGAGGGCCGCGCATCACCGAACGCGTAGGCGAGCCGATCGACCAGCACCCGGTCCCCCGTCTCGAGCGTCTGCTCCATCGACCCCGACGGCACCAGAACGAGCTTGACCACGAACGCCTGCACGAGCCCGATGAGGATCAGGGCCGCGAGCAAGTGCGCGAGCGGGTGAGAGAACACCCTGCGCCGCGCCTCGGGCTTCGCTTCTGCACGGGAGGTCTGCACGGTCATGCGCCCAAGTGTCTCACCACTCGCGAGGCCGTCGTGCACCCGAGTCGCGAGAATGCGGGTACGCTTAGTCACCTACCTGGGGGATCAGGTTTGGGGCCGTCGTGGCCTCGGAAAGGCATGATCCTATGGGTTCCCCGAGGTGGGAGACGGCTGCGTTCGGCTCCGTCAGCGTACGTTCGGCTCTGCTCTCGACGAACGAGAGTCTGCACTGCGCATCCGGCGCCGGCATCATGCTGCTGCTCATCGGTCAAGGGCGCGCGGTGGTGCGCGGACGGGGTCTGACGGGCGCCCTCTCGGAAGGGCATGGCGTGCTCGCGCTGCCCGGGCAGAGCTTCGAGGCGATCGCAGAGTACGGCACGGAGGCCCTCGTCATCTCGGGCCCGGGAGAGCTCGCGAGCTCGCTCGTGCAGAGCGCCCCGCGCATGCTGACGAACCAGACCGCGCTGCTCGGGCCCGCGGCTTCCTTCGCCAGGCAGACGCTGCGCACGGCCGAGCGATCCCGCATCGGCGATTACTACATCGAGCGCCTCATGCAGGAGATGATCCAGGGTCTCTTCGCAGACACGACGGGAGCGGGGCCGACGCCCCGCGGCGCTCGGGATCCGTACCGCCGCGCGATGTCGGTGCTCGAGGCGCAGTTCACCGATGGCAGCCTCACGTCGGACGATCTCGCCGAGGCGGTGAACCTCTCCCGGCGCCAGCTCGAGCGGGAGTTCGCCAAGCACGGCACCACGATCCGTCGGGAGATGCGTCGCCTGCGCATCGAGCACGCGCACGACATGCTCCGCGACCCCGATTACTCGGCGTTGAGCATCTCCCAGATCGCGATCCACGTGGGGTTCAGCGGGGCCTCCAGCCTGGCGAGGGCGTTCGGTGAGGCCGGGTACGACTCGCCGTCGCGCATTCGCCGAGCCGCGAAATCGTCGGTGGGCGGCGCCCCTCCCCGCTCGGGCGACGAGCGCTAATTGCGCCGTGAGCGATACCGACTGCGACAAGGAGACGGCTCGCACGTCTGCTCCACGACTCACCGGGCTGAAATTGGGCTGTGAGACTTCGCCGGGCCACCGGTCCGGTTTCCCAGTGTGAACTCCTCAACGAAGAAAGGACGGTCGCGACATATGACCGAGAACATCAACAAGAGCAAGGGCGTTGACCGCCGCACCGTCATCAAGGGCGCCGCCTGGGCCGCCCCCGTCGTCGCGGTCGCCGTCTCGGCTCCTCTCGCCGCGGCATCGATCACCGACGGCTATTCGGGTCTGAACATCCGTTCGAACAACGCCGGTACGAACGCCGAGTTCCGCCCGAACGAGAACTACGTCGAGTTCGTCGGCGACGGCGGCGCGGGCGACAACTTCACCGGTCCGATCACCTTCACCTTCAACGTGCCCGCCGGCTTCACCGCTTCGAACGAGGGCTCGGCTCTCGGCGCGAGCGGCGCCATCGGCGAGTGGACCTACGTTTTCGACAGCGCGAGCGGCGTCTACACCTTCACCCACCAGGGCATCACCCTGTCGAACGCGGGCACCACGACCGTGAACGTGCCGGGCATCGTCATCACTCACGATGGCGGCGCGGAGCCCCCGCTCTCAAACACCAACCAGATCACGGCCGATCTGCGCGTTCAGAACCGTTCGAACCTGAACAAGCACACCGTCGCCCCGAGCTGAAGAAGCTCACCGGCACGCATGGGAGCTGTTCCGGAGGATGTTTTCTCCTCTGGAACAGCTCCCGTGCTCCCAGCGGCCCGTTTGCGGGGAACTCGAGCGCACGCTCGAGGGCAGACGCGGCTTCTGCACCACCCTTCGCGCCTCACATCGGACACCTGCGGGCGCAACCGCTCATCTGTCCTTCGCGTTCGCGGTCACGAGCACCCTGACCGCGGATGCACCTTTTCGACTCCCGGATTCTCCTCCGGTGGAAGGGCGCTCAATGCTGGTCACCCGTCGGCACCCCGTCTCAGCCGATGCGCAACCGCAGACGCGCGCGACGACGCGCCCGTCGATGCGCCCTTCGATACACCCCTCCGCACGAGACAACCGGCGCTGGGAACGGCGCTACCGGCGCAGGATCCTGCTCACCGACATCGCGATCGTGGTGTTCTCGGTCTTCGGCGCGCAACTGCTGCGCTACGGCATCGATGAGGACGTGCAGGTGCGCTTCCGGGGCCCCTCGGAGTTCGAGCTCGCCTACGCGCTGCTCTCCTCGGTGATCGCCCTCGGCTGGCTTCTCTGCCTCAGCGCCGCGGGCAGCCGCGACTCCAAGGTGTTCGGGGTCGGCTCCACCGAGTACAAGCGCGTGCTGACCTCCACCCTCGCGACGTTCGGCATGTTCGCGGTCGTCGCCTACCTCGCGAAGGCCAACGTCGGCCGGGGCTACCTGCTCATCGCGCTCCCGGTCGGGCTCCTGCTCCTGCTGCTCGGCCGCTGGCTCTGGCGCAAACGTCTGCACCGATGGCGCTCCGAGGGCCGCAGCGTCTACCGCACCCTGCTCATCGGCGACCGAGTGAAGAGCGAGCACGTGGCACGGGAGATCATGCGCAGCCCCGCCAACGGGTTCTGGATCGTGGGGGCCGCGACTCAGAAGGGCACCACCGGTGAACTGGTCGAGGGAGTCGAGGTCGTGGCCGGTTTCGACGACGCGATGCAAGCGGTGGATCGGCTCGACGCCGACATCGTGATCCTGACCGGATCCGACGATTTCCACCCCGCGCAGGTGAGGGATCTGAGCTGGCAGCTCGAGAACCGCGATATCGATCTCGTCGTCGCCCCGACGATCACCGATATCGCCGGGCCACGCATCCACACGCGACCGGTCTCGGGCCTGCCGCTGATCCACGTCGAGCTGCCGACATTCGGCGGTCGCAAGTACTTCCTCAAGCGGATGCTCGACCTCCTCGGTTCGGCCGCCCTCATGATTCTCGCCTCACCGGTCATGCTCGCCGTCGCATTGGCAGTCAAGCTGTCGAGCCGCGGCCCCGTCTTCTACTCGCAGGAGCGCATCGGTCTGAACGGCCGGCCGTTTCCGATGTTCAAGTTCCGCTCCATGGTGCAGGGGGCCGACGATCAGCTGCGTTCGCTGCTCGACGCGCAGGGTACCGCCGAGAAGCCGCTGCACAAGGTGGAGAACGATCCGCGGATCACGCCCGTCGGCAGGTTCATCCGCAAGTACTCGCTCGATGAACTGCCCCAGCTCTTCAACGTGTTCCTCGGCACCATGAGCCTGGTCGGCCCCCGCCCGCAGCGGGCGGCCGAGGTCGCCCTCTACGCCGATTCGCATCACCGCCGTCTCCTGCTCAAGCCGGGGATCACCGGACTCTGGCAGGTCAGCGGCCGCAGCGACCTCGAGTGGGAGGACGCGATCAGGCTCGACCTCTACTACGTCGAGAACTGGTCGCTGGTCGGCGACCTCGTACTGCTCCTGAAGACCGTCAGAACGGTGATCCGCCCCGTGGGCGCGCACTGAAGATCGAGAGAGGACCCCGAATGAGGGTTGTTGTTGTCGGGCAGGGCTACGTGGGGCTTCCCGTCGCCCAGGGTGCCGTCGAGGCGGGCCACAGCGTGATCGGCCTCGACCTGAGCGCACAGCGGGTGGCGCGGCTCAATGCGGGCCGATCGGTCGTCGACGACCTCTCCGATGCCGCGATCGCCGACATGCTGGCGCGAGGCTACCGCGCCTCGACCGAGGTCTCTGAGTATCGCGACGCCGAGGCCATCATCATCTGCGTGCCGACGCCGCTGCGGGAGGGGAAGGCACCCGACCTCGGGCCGGTGCACGATGCCGTACGCGCGATCGCGGAGCACGCGGGCAAGGGTGTGCTCGTCGTGCTCGAATCGACGACGTACCCGGGCACCACCGCCACCGAGGTCGTGCCCGTGCTCGAGGCCGCCGGATTCACCGTGGGCGTGGACGCCTTCGTCGCGTTCTCCCCCGAGCGGATCGATCCGGGCAACCCGGTCTACGGCATTCGCAACACGCCGAAGGTGGTCGGGGCCGACGACCCCGAGTCGCTGCGCCGCGCAGTGGAGTTCTACGCCGGGTTCATCGACGAGGTCGTGCCGGTGTCGGGCACGGCGGAGGCAGAGCTGACCAAGCTGCTCGAGAACACCTACCGCCACATCAACATCGGCCTCGTCAACGAACTCGCGATGGTGTGCCACGAACTCGGCATCGACGTGTGGGAGGTCATCGGGGCGGCGGCGACGAAGCCCTTCGGGTTTCAGGCCTTCACCCCCGGCCCCGGCGTCGGGGGTCACTGCATTCCCATCGATCCGAACTATCTGAGTCACCGCGTGCGGCAGGTGCTCGGGCGCCCGTTCCGTTTCGTCGAACTCGCCGAGGACATCAACTCTTCGATGCCCGCGTACGTCGTCTCGCGGGTGCAGGATCTGCTGAACGACGACCGGAAGCCGCTGAAGGGCAGCAGGATCCTGCTGCTCGGGGTCACCTACAAGAGCGGGATCGCCGATACTCGCGAGAGCCCCGCCTCGACGATCGCCGATCTGCTCATCAGGAAGGGCGCGGAGGTGAGCTACTACGACCCGCTCGTGCCCGAGTGGCGGTTGAACGGTGCACCGGCCCTGGCCCGGGTTCAGGATCTCGCCGACGCGAACCGCGCGAGCGACCTCACACTGCTGCTGCAGCGGCTGCCCGGCGTGGATGTCGACGCGCTGGCCGCGGAGGCATCACGGTTCTTCGATACTCGCGGGATCAGCCGAGCCGGCGACGCGAAGCGCCTCTGAGCGGGCGCGCCCCCACGAGACGCGGAGTCCCGAATTGCTGTTTCCCCCGACCCGGAAGCAGCAATTCGGGACTCCGCGTTTCAGCGCGCGAACCGCTCGGCCGCCGCCGCGTACACCTCGAGGTAGGCCTCCTCCCGCCGCCGCGGGGAGAATCGCTCGGCGGCGTAGCCCATGATCTGCTCGGCGCTCCAGCGCGCGGGGTCTGCGCAGAGGGCCTCGATCGCATCGGCGAACGACTCCCCGTCGCGGCGCGGGACGATGCGCGAGGCCTCGGGCGGCAGAAACTCCACGTGGCCGCCCGAACCGCTCGCGACGACGGGCAGACCGTGGCCGAGTGCCTCTGCGATCGCGACGCCGAAGGTCTCGCTGCTCGTCGCTGCGATGAACAGGTGCGCATCCCGCAGGTAGCCCGGCACGCCCTCAGGGGGAACGGCGCCGACGAAGTCGATGCGATCCGCGATCCCGAGCCGCCGCGCGTGCTGCTCGGCCTCCTCCCGCAGCTCCCCGCTCCCCAGCCAGGTGAGCCTGGCCGACACTCCGCGGCGCTGCAGTTCGGCCACCGCGTCTATCGACTGCTTCGGGCCCTTGCGCTCGATCAGGTTGCCGATCGATACGAGGCGCAGCGGTGAGTCGCCCCTGGCTTCAGGCGCAACCGGGGTGCCGCTGCCGGGCTGCGCCTGCGCGACCCAGTTGTCGATGATGCGTGTGCGTTCCGAGCGGTAGGCGTCCACGGCGGCGGCGAGCGCGCCTCCCACGGCAACAGCCGCATCCGGGTGCTTCAGCAGCGGCGCATAAATCTGTTTCGCGATCCTCTTCCGAGGGGCGAGCCGGGAACCGATGAGCACCGACCAGTGCTCGGTGTGCACCCAGGGCACTCTCGGCGTCGCGAGCCGCACCGGCAGCAGCGCGTGAGCGGCCATCGTGTGCACGAAGTCGGCCGATGCGAGCTGATCACGCACGACTCGTCGCGCCGTCAGGGCTGACACCGGGTCGAGCTGCCGGTATGGAACCTGGATCACCTCGATACCCGAGTCGAGCCGCCGCTGCGACGGCTCGTCGGGGAACCGGTCCCGGCTCTCCGCGAGATGAACGACGGTCACCTCGTGCGATGCCGCCAGCAGTTGAGCGTCGCGAAGATTGAAGACCCCCGCTGCGGGCTTCTTCTCACTGGGGAACCAGGGGGTGACCGCAACGATACGCGACATAATCCCAGTTTACGCGCGATTTCCGCCCACCACTCAATTAGGCTCACCCTGTGATGAAGAGACCCTCACGGCGAGTCGGCGTGCCCGCTCGGGGCGCGGAAAGCCCCGGAGTATCCGTCGTCATCCCCACCGTGGGGCGCGCCGATCTGGCCCGCGCCATCGCCTCGGTTCGAGGCCAGGACTACTCGGGCGATATCGAAATCCTCGTGATCGCGGATCTGGCCGATGGAGCGCTCGACCAGGGCCTCGCCGCGGGTGCGGATGCCGTGCTCTACACCGGCGGGGGCCGGCGAGCGGGGGCCGCGCGCAATCTCGGCATTCAGCATGCTTCCCACCCCTACGTCGCCTTTCTCGACGATGACGACGAGTGGTCGCCTCGCAAGCTGACTGTGCAGATGCCGGTGCTCGTCTCCGGCGAGGCCGATGTGGTGGGCTCGCAGGCCGTCTACCGCAATCCCGGTACGCACACCACGAGCCCGCCGATCCCCACGACGGTCAAGCGCGAAGACCAGCCCTTCGCCGAGTACCTGTTCCGCCGACGCAGGGCTTCGGTGGGGCGCCCGACGATCTTCTCCATCACGCTCGTGGCGCGCACCGAGCTTGCCCGTCGGGTTCCGTGGGATGAGACGCTCCCCCGCCATCAGGACTGGGACTGGCTGGATCGGCTCGAGCGGGCCGGCGCATCGATCATGCAGATCCCCGAGCCGCTGGCGACCGTGTGGACCGGTTCCGACGGATCCATCTCCTCCAGCGCCGATTGGCGATCCTCGCTCGCCTGGGCGCAGACCCGGCGCGGCGTCTGGGATCCGAGCGTGCTATCCGATTTCCTCGCAGGGCAGGTGCTCAGATACGCCTTCCAATCGCGGTCGCCGGCCGGGGTGGCGCGCACCGCGCGGGCGATCGCAGCGACCCGGCGTCTCCCGGCGGCCTCGACGTTGATCCTGGGCCTGGGAGGCCTCGTGCCGAGACCGCTCATCAACCGGCTGATGAGCAGGGGACGCGGATCATCACAAGCATCCGAACGCTCCTCCGAGGTATCACAACAGGCCTGAAGGGCGTCGGCTTCTTCGACACCCCACGCTCAGAGAAAGGCACAGATGAGAAACCGAGTTCCCGACCGGGATCGCAACAACTGGGTCGTCGCCCCGTCTTCGGCTGCTGCATGCATCCCAGCGGTGTACGAGACCGTCGAGGTCTCGGGGATGGTGCTCGGCTGGTGTCCCGACGGGCGATTCATGGAGGATCGCTGCCTCAGCGTGACCGACGAACGCGTGATTCTGTTCGACGGGGTGCTGCTCAACAAGCACGAGCTGCTCCACGAGCGCGGAGTGGACTCCATCGAGGCCCTGCTCCACTCGATGATGAACGCCGATGGCGTGACGGCAACGCTGGCTACGCTGCGAGGACCCTTCAGCGGTGCCGTTCTCGACCTCGCCAAGAACACGCTGCAGGTATTCGGCAACCACACCGGGGACACCGCCGCCTTCCTGTATCAGGGCACTGCCGGGCCACTCGCGTCGAACAGCTTCGACCTGCTCATGCGCCTGCTCGACGGTGCGGGGCAGCGGCCCACCTTCGACGAGCACGCAGCCCGCATGATGCTCAGCTACGGATTCATGACCGACGACCACACGTTCGCCGAGGAGGTTCGGCGGGCGACCCCGGGCTCTCTGCTCTCGGTTCCCTTCGACGGAAGCATGCCTGCCGTCGAGATCGAATACTGGCGCTTGGAGCACACGCCCGTTCACTCCAACCTCAGCTACGATGACGCACTCGCGCGGTTCGACCAGCTGTTCCGCACCGCGGTGCGACGCTGCTTCGATAAGGATCTCGAGTACGGGTACAGTCACCTGGCCGACATCTCCGGGGGTTTGGACGCCCGCATGGTCAACGTGGTCGCACGCGATCTCGGCTACGGCCCGATCACCAATGTCACCTACAGCGACTGGCACAGCGATGACCGGCGCTATGCGCTTCGACTCGCCGAGCAACTCGGCAATGACAGCTTCTACCACCCGACCGGAAGCGGTCGCTCCCTCCTCTCCCCCGAAGCGATCCTGCAGCTCAACTCCGGGATGTGCTATTACGGCAGCATCACCGGTGGTTTCTCGACTCTGCAGGCGCTCAACTTCTCGAAGTTCGGGCTCGAGCACACAGGGCTTTTCGGTGGTGCAGTTGCAGACACCTATGCTTCCTCGCCCCAACGACGACCGGCCCAGCCTGGCTCAGGCGCGAATTCCCGCATCAACATCGAGCCTCCCGGACGCGGCGTCAGCACTGATGATGAGGAGATCTTCATCATGACCACACGGGGATTCCGTGGACAGGCAGCAACGTACCTGATGAGGTCGCATTTCACTTTTGCAGCCTCCCCATTCGCCGACATTGATGTCCTCGACTTCGCGTTCCGTATGCCGCTCGAATGGCGGCTGAGCCATCGGTTCCAACTCGACTGGATTCAGGCCTTCTATCCCCACGCGCTCGATACCCCCAGCACACAGATCCTGCCTCGCGAGAAGCGTCCCATACGCACTGTCGGCAGGTTCGCGCGCAAGGCGATGAACAGAATTCTCGTGGAGGCGCAGGCTCGACTCAATCGAAGCTCTGAGCCGCGCCGACTCCCCCTGCGATTCCTGCTGAACAATATGAACCCTGCCGATTTCTGGTACGCCGAGAACCAGGCGTTCCGACAACTCGTAGAGGAGGCCGAGCAATATGCGGATCGGATCCCGATCAATGCGCAGACGCGCTCGAACCTGAAACGCTCGCTGCGCGGCGACGGCACGGCGTGGGATCGGGTGCAGGCGATCACGGTTACCACCATGCACCGCATGTACTTCCTGAGCGATCAGGTCCGTTGATGCAGATGCTGTCGAACGCGGGGTGATGCCCATGACTCAGCGAACACGAAGACCGGCGCCGAAGGCGTTCAGATGGTTCGTGGGCTCGGGGCGTTCGTTCAAGAACGTGACCACCGTATTCACCGGTACGGCTGCCGCTCACGCGTTCACCTTCCTCATCATGGTGCCGCTCGCCCGGCTGTACAGTCCGGCAGACTTCGGATTGTTCGTGATCATCCAGTCGGTCGCGATCGTGGGCACGAGTCTCGCCTCGCTGCGTTACGACATGGCCATCGTGCTACCCGATTCGAACACCACGGCGCGAGTGCTGCATCGGCTCGCCTCCCGCACAATCGCGATCACCTCTCTGCTACTCGCGTCGGTTCTGTTCCTCGCCAGGCGATGGATCGAGGAGGTCTACGACAACCGGGCCTTCTCCTACTGGGCCCTCGCTGCCGCGGGTGTCGTCTTCTTCACCGCCCAGATCGCGAACACGCAGTTCTGGCTCACGCGGCAGAAGGCTTTCGCGGTCCTCGCGGCGAATAAGGCCGTCGCTGCCATTGCCGTCGGGGGTTTCCAACTGCTCTTCGCTTTCGTCACCGGCGGGTTCGAGGGCCTGCTGCTCGGCTTGTTGCTCGGCCAGGCGCTGGCCCTGGTGCTCGTCGCGCTGAGAGCCCCCGAACTGCGCGCCCCGATGCCGCGAGATGCGCCGACCATGCGTGAGGTGGCGGTCCGCTATCGCAGGATGCCGCTGCTCAATGGGCCGAACGTGGTACTCGACGCGGTGAGAGAGGCCGGGGTCAACATTCTGATCGGCAACATCGCGGTCTCAGGGCTCGGTCAGTACAACCTCGCGTTCAGCGGCACCATCGCGCCCGTGAAGCTGCTGAACGGTGCGGTCTCATCGGTCTTCCTGCAGAAGCTCGCAACGACCGGGCCCGGCCACATGTTCCGGCTTGTGAGAGCGACGGTTGCTCGCGCCCTGCTGATCTCACTGCCCGGCTTCACGCTCTTCTATCTCCTCGCCCCCTGGTTCTTCCCCGCACTGTTCGGGAACGAGTGGGCGGAGGCAGGGCGGATCGCGCAGGCGCTGGTCCCCTGGACGTTCATGCTCACACTGACCACCCCGATCTCGACGATCTTCGTTGCGCTGGAGGCGCAGGGCTGGGCACTCGCCCTCGCGTTGCTCCAGGTGATCGTGGTGTTTTCGCTGCTCATCATGAGTCCCTTCGAGCTGCTGGGAACGGTGCGCCTCCTCGGAGGAGTGCTCGCCGGATTCCTTCTGTTCTGGCTCGCCAATGCGTTCCTGCTTGCGCACAGATTCGACCGGAGGGGCGCGTCCAGTCGACCGGACGCCGATTCGCTGAGTGATGATGAGGCGCACATCGCATGATCCAGAACACCGCAGAAATCGTCATCGCAGTACTCTCCCTCCTGGTGCTGCTGCGTTCCCTTCCTCCGTTGGCCCGCTTGCTGCGCGATCCCGATATCCGCGCGAGCACACTCGCGCTCGCGGCCCTCATCATCGGGGGCGTCGTCGGCGACATGGAGATTCTTCGAGGCACCAGTGTGTTCAAGCTCGCCTACGCCGCGTTCTTCGTGCTGCTGATGCTCTTCTCTCTGGCTCGCCGCAGGAGGCAGATGGCCCCTCCGGCGTCTCTGGCGCCGGTGCTGCTGATCACCCTCGTATGGGCATGGTTGTTCGGCGTGAACATCGTGCAGAACGAGTTCTTCACCGGTGTAGGGGAACTGCTGATGCGCTTCGCACCGGGAGCGATCTGGCTGATCTTCCTATTCAGCTGGAAACACAGCCCGGTCACCCGGGAACAGCTCTCCCCACTCGCAATGATCGCCGTGAGCATCCCGGGACTGATGACCCCGTTCATATCCGACGCCTGGCGTGCCTGCGATGAGTACAAGTGCGGCGTCTTCGACGGCATGCTGAAGGGCCCGTACATCTCAGAAAATTACCTGTCGCAGCAGGTGGTAGTCGCTCTGCTGCTGTGGCTCTTCACCTACGGACTCCGTAAGTCCTTGCTCCCCCTGCTGCTGAGCATCGCGTGGCTGCTCGCAACCGAATCCCGCACTTCGCAGTACACATTGCTCGTCGCGCTGGGTCTCGCTCTCATCATCTCGATGGTCGATCGACGACGCGACGGGGCACCCGGGATTGTCGGTCGGCTTACACTCACCGCACTCGCGCTCACCTTCTTCGTCATCGCCTTCAGGCTCGCAATGACCGCTCTACCTACCGATTTCAGCGGACGGGGGCGGATCTGGTCGCGCGCGCTGGAGGCCGTCTCCGAGAACAGTATCGGGGGTCTTGGAGTCGACCGCTGGGCGTATTTGCAGAGCTCTGGCCTGGTTTCTCAGCTGTACCAGCACAGCCTCTACATCTTCGTCTATTTCGGCGGCGGCGTCATCGGGCTCATTCTGCTCTTCCTCTGGGTGCGGCAGAGTCTGGTCTCGACTGCCATGTTCGAGAAGCGACTTGCGCCTGCCGCGGCGTTCGGAACGGCTTTCCTCATGCTCGGCCTGCTCGAGGTGGTTTCGAATCCGATGGCTCTGGATGGGACCCTCTGGATCGCGCTGTCGCTCTTCGCCGTTCCTAATGGGATACTGACCGGCTCAACGAAAAACAACCGGCAGACTACGAAGTTCTCTGATCAGAGTGAGCACTCAGAAAGCAGCGAGGAAACCACCCTGCGATAGCTGTCTCTGAGTGTGTCTTGGGTGAATGCGCACCCGTTCGACACCGTTTCCGCCAAGTTCACGCAGACCTGAGGCCTGGGGGGAGTCGCTGAAATACATTCGGAGCATGGCAGGTAATCGCAACGCAGGAGTCGACGCCGTCAGAATCCTCGGCATTGTCGCCATCGTTGCGGGCCACGTATGGATGACGCCCGTAATGCGCGAACTCGTCTTCCCTTGGCACGTGCCGGTGTTCTTCTTCCTCAGCGGCTATCTGTGGAAATCGGGGCGCGGGCTGCGCGAGGAGATAAGCCGTCGCACCTCGACGCTGCTCAAGCCGTACGCGTTCTGGCTGATCGCCTTGTACGTCCCCTGGTCCATCGCGCTTTTCATCTTCGACGAGGCGACGCCCGCAAAGCTCTGGGAACCGCTCTATGGAGGGCGCGGGGTCGGAGGCCCGTTCAACACGTTCTGGTTCGTTTTCGCGCTCTTCGCGACGGCAGTGATCTGGCGAATGCTCAGCACCACGCCGATCGCAGTCCGTGTCGGGTGTACGGTGGTGGGCGCGCTGCTCGGCACGCTCTTCGGCCCCCAACTGGCCTCCACTCCCCTCGCACTCGGCAACGCTCTCCCCGCGCTCGTGTTCCTGGCTGCGGGGCAGCTCGCGAGACATCTCCCTATCGAGCGCACAGGGGCAAGAATTCTCACCTCCGTCACCGCTCTCGTGGTCTCCGGAGCGCTGGTGGCTTCAGGCCTCTCCCTGCCCGTGAACATCAAGAGCGGAGACTGGGGCACGCCCGTGCTGAGCTATCTCGTGGCGATTCTCATCAGCTGGGCTCTCGTGATACTCGCCGAGACCTGGGCGAGAAATCTCATTCCGAGGGTGAGCGCTGCGATCAGCTACGCAGCGCTCACCGGCTTCACGGTCGTCCTCGTGCACTCGACCGTCATCTGGCTCGGATTCGAGGCAGGCGTTCCCCTGCCGCTCCTATTCGCGCTGGCGCTGCTGATCCCCGTCGGGGTAGCCCTGATCGCCCTGAGAACGCGCTTCTCTCAGTGGCTCACCGGCGTGCCCCGAGTGACTCCAAGAACCGCAGAACAACGATAGAGAGGTTGGCGGCATGAACAGCGAACTGATTCCCGAACGGCCCAACCAGGAGGGCGTGGAACGAGACGACTCGCCCTACGTTCTCGAGAGCAGTCTCGATTCTCTCACCGCGGCACTCATCGCAGATCGGCAATCGCAGACCGGTGCGCTCCTATCGAAGCGTATTGATCGCGCCGGATACGTTGTCCCTGACCTGACCGGTGTGGGAGACGAATCCGCGAAAGTGCAGGCGGCGGTCGACCTGGCCTACGCTCAGGGCTGGCCTCTGGTGTTCCCGGCCGGCACCTACACGATGGGTGAGATCACTATTCCCGGTGAGGTGATGAGGATCAGCGGCGCGGGCGCGAACTGGGGCGGAACGATCCTCAAGCCTGCTCCCGGCGCGGAGTTCATCATCCGAACTCGTACCGGCGCCATACTGCGCGATCTCGCATTCCACCTCGATGGTGTCGAGACTGTTGCGATCGATATCACCAACACCTCCCGCGCCCTGATCGACAATATCTATATCTACGGCAGCAGCACCAGGGACTCTGAGCGAGCCGGCGTCGGCATCCATCTGTGGGGCACCTCTGCTTCGAACAGTGCCCACGCGAACCGGATCCAGAACGTCATGATCGTCCGGTGCCGACGCGGAATCTGGGGACGCTCCTACTGCTACGACACTGAAGCGCTCAATCTCTGGGTGGCGCTGTGCAGCGAGCAGGGGATCCGCCTGAATGACGGTGGTCACATGTTCACGAATATTCATGTATGGGAGTGCGACAGCCACGGGCTCTATCTCATCGCTTGCGGCGGATCCCGATTCGTGAACATGTACCTCGAGCACAACAAGGGGTACGGGCTGTTCTCGGGTTCTTACGATGTGTTCGGAGCGACGTTCGTCGGAGTTCGGCTCTGGAGAAACGAACTCGGAGGTGCCCGTACGCAGTATGGCAAGCGCGACCGGTTCATCGGGTGCGATATCCAGGAGAACAATGGGGTCGGACTCAACTTCTACAATCACACGGACGCCATCGTGCAGGGGTGCGTCTTCTACGACGAGCGCCCCACGAAGACACAGGCGTACGGGATCGTGAGCGCAGGCGATTCCGACCGGATCATCGTCATGGGCTGCAATGCGCCTGACGACCACCATGTGAACTTCGGAATCAGACTCGTCGGAACGAGCAACCAGGTTCTCGGCAACATCACCTGAGGCGTGCCGCCGAGAGTCCGTTACAGGTACTTTGTGAATTCGATACTCGCGAAGTGAATCTGCGCCGTTCCCGTTCCTTCGGCTGATACCGAGAGAGTGAAGCTTCCCCTCGAACTGACGTCGGCATAACCGGAGAACTCCACGCGCCTCGCTTCTCCTCCCGTTGAGGGGATCGACTGGAAGCCTCCTCCGGCATGTCTCAGAGGCCGGGCGACTCCACCGACATCGGAGGCGCCCCAGTACCCCGCACTCACGTTCTCCTGGTTCAGCCGCAGATTCACCTGTTGCGTCGAGGTGATGAAGGCGTGCCCCCTGAAGGTGTACTGCCCGATGCCTATGGATCGACGCACGAGATAGGGGGTGAAGCCGCCGGTGCCGATGCTCATGCCATCGAACTTCGCAGCTTCGATGCGGCCTGCCGTGACGGTGTTCGACTGTGATTCGTCCACTACAACATCGCCAGTGAAGAACTGCTTCACAGCATGGATCTCGACCACATTGTCACGCGAAGCCTCATCGATTCTCACTGCGCTTCTCGCTGCTGGTTGCGTGCCGTTCAGGAACCGCCGAGACGTAAAATTCGAGTTCACAATCTGATTCGAACGAGCATTCACGATCGTCACGGCGGTCTCGTAGGAGTCGTCGAACACACAACCCGTGATGATGTTGTCGCCGCCGGCGGCGGTAGTTCCATTCGCCCTAGTCTGGGTGATGAGCACACCCCCGCTCTCGGTGTTGCCTGTGGTGCCGTTGAGCCAGAATCTCGTGCCTTCAACCGCTACTCCGAGAGATTCACGGAGGATCAGCCCCCAGACAGGGTTCGTCTCGATATACGAGGCTGACAGCTTCGACCCCGATCTGAGAGACACGCCGCACTGAGAGCATCCCCAGACATGGCAGTTGATCAGCGTTGCCGCGCCTCCCTCATCCAAGATGCCGATCTCGTTGAGACCGATCCAGATGTTCGTCAACTCGGCGTCAGGCGACCCGAGGCGGATAGCGACTCCTGTCCCGTCACCGCCATAAAATCGGCAGTTCATGACTTTCGGAGTGACCGACGCTCCGGGAGTATTGACCACGTACAGACCGTACGTTTCGCGATTGCCGAGGCAGATCACTGCAGCACCCCGAATTGCGCACCGGGGACCCTCCTGCTGGAAGACCCTGAAGTTGTGCAGCCCATCGCTGTGCCAGGTGCCGTCGTCGATGACGGTCCAGGGACCCATCCGGACCATATATCCGTGATTACCGGTGTGGCCCACCGGTGGCTTGAAAATGCTGCTGGAGGCAGAAAGGTGGGTGCTCTCCAAATACACGCCGGCGATGCGATTCACGCCGAGCGGAGCGATAACCGTGATCTTGCGATCCTCATCGCTCGAGACGGACATCTGGGCACGAACCATCTCGCGCCAGGTTGAGCTGTCATCGTTCGTGCCGACAGGCCCCCACCAGTACGGGTGCCAGTCGACTCGCTCCGGCCTCACGACACCGCCCTGAGACTGATCGAAGCACATGCCGACCGGAGAACTGAGACCTCCGGCGAGCGTGACGGCGACGCCGTTATCCGGGCGGATAACGGCGCCAGGATGCATCAGCACCGGCTGAGAAATGGTGAGGTTCGATGCGACTCGATGCACTCCGGGCAGCAACGCGATGTGCTGCCCGAGAGCCTCTGCTCGACTGGCTCCAGCCACCAGAGCAGTCCGATTGTCCGCGGTACCCGCGGCGGCCACGCCGACACTCAGGTAGAACGATCGCCCGCCGGCGTCATACGTCTGCGAGCTGTCATCGGACAGCAGTTGCGCCACTGCGCTATCTAATTCTGGAGTGGGCGTTGCGAAAGTCACGGCCTGGTCATCTGCGGCGTCGACGCTGTCACCTGTGCCGGCAGCCCGAGATACCGCGCCGGCCTCGGCACTGGGCTCCGTCACCGGTTCACGGTCGAAGAATTGATTCGTCATTGAATGCTGCCTTTCGAGTAATGGGCTATGTCATGCTTCGGGAAGAGCCACGTCGACGTCGATCCCGACAGCATGCGGCCCGACAGAATCCCTCGTATTTCTTGAACTACGCGCTTTCATCAGCTCCTCCTGAACGCCGCGAAGATCCGGCCGAGTCGGGCGAGACGATCCCGAACACTGAGCGCGCTCCCGCCGGGCTCCGCACCCTCGTCCCGCTCCCCCACATCGGACTGTGTCGGCCACAGCAGCCGCTTCACCAGACGCGGCTTATCGGGCCAGCGCACGTGGGCGAGCGCGGCGAGGTAGTACCTCGCGCGGGTGGGCTGCGTGAGCCAGGTCCAGTTGAAAGGCAACGGGTTCGTGACCACGATCGTCTCCTCGGGGAACGCGCGCCGCAGATGCGGTTCGAGGGCAGCGTCAGCCCCGAGGCGATCCGCGATCCCGATCACCCCGGCCCCGCAGCGTCGCAGCACCCCCACCGCCTCCTCCGGCCCGCCGCTGTGCGGGCGCTGGCCGGGCGGGGCCGGGCGCGCGAAGTGCAACGCCGAGAACAGGCCGTTGACGAGGGGCTCGGCCACGGGAGCCTTCACGGCGGCGAACTCCATCTGCTCCGCGGAGTCGCGCACCACGGCGAAGGCCTCGTCGTCGCCCAGCCCCACGCCGGGGAATCGGCGGTGCAGGTCGATCTCACAGCCCCACATCGTCGGCGCGAGCGTCACGGAGTGCGAGAGATCGGTGACGTCCCAGAGAATGTGACGCACGATCCATCCCCAGGGGCTCAGCGCCTCCTGCAACTCGGAGATGCGACGAGGATCGACCAGCACGTCGATGTCGGCCGAGTGCTCACGGTCGCGCAACCCCTGCCGGTGCAGCGCCGGCCCCTTGATGAACACGAGCTCGATGCCTCGCTCGAAGGCCGCGCTGTGCACCAGCGCGTAGAGCATCTCGTGCAGCGGCGACGACAGCCAGGGGGCTGCGACCGCCGTGACCCGCGCCGGGTGATCCGGGTTCTGGGAGGCGAGGCCGAACTCTGCGAACTCCCGCGCCAGGGCGCGCTGCGGATCCGTCAGGATCGCATCGGCGACCGGTCCATCGACCATCTGCATCCACAGCTCGGCCGCGTCGCCGTGCAGGCCGATCGGTTCGTCGCAGGGCAGCGTCGGCAGCACCATGCATTCGATCCCGCGCTGCGCCGCGGTGTCGAGCCCGCGGATATCGAGCGCGGCGTAGGCGATCGCGACCCAGACCGTCGAGGTGCCATCCACCGCGACTCCCGCATCGTGCGCGGCGCCCATCTCACTCACCGCGCTCATCGCGTTCGAGCACGGCCGCGTCGACCAGCGCGTCGCAGACCTCCACCAGGGCCTCGCGCACCGTGCCGTGCGGGGGTGCGCCGAAGCGTTCGACCGCGCGACGCTCGAGGCGCGCCCAGTCGTCCCCCTCGCAGAGGCCGCGCCATACCAGCGGAGCGATACCGGTGAGCAGGCGCACCTCGCGATCAGCGGTGAGCACCACGGTACCTGTCGCGCACTCGACGGCGTCGAGCACGCGCTCCGCTGGGGCGTAGCCGACGCTGGGGACGTGCGGGCCGGCGGGGCTGGAATCGCGGATCGGCAGGATCTGCTCCCAGGGCTCGCACTCCCCCGCAGCGTAGAGGTCGTCGATCGCCTCCGGGATCCGATCCGGCACCCCCACACGCAACCGCCGCACCCCGCCCGTCGCCTCGGCAGTGCGCGCGATCGCGACCAGCGGGTCGGTCAGTTCGGCCAGATAGCTCGTCTGCTGCGCGATCTCGACCAGCGCCTCGGCGAGGCCCACCGGTTCCACACTGGAGGCTTCTTCGCCCTCGCCCGCGCGCTCGAGCAGCACGAGCCCCGCGATCCCGAGACCGGCGTCGGGCAGCGGCAGCAGACCGAGATCCGTCGGCGCGATCTGCACCTTCTCCGTGCGCCCCGCCGTCACCACACTGAGCGGTTTGCGATACGGCAGCACGCTCCCGTCGCGCGCGATCGCGACCGCCTCGTCGGTCACGTACCCGAGGCGGACCGCCAGCTGCCGCGCAGTCGTCGTCTTGCCCCTGCCCGAGGGGCCGATGATCGCCAGCACAGCACCGTCGGCGCGCGCGACACCCGCAGCGTGCAACAGCAGGTGAGTGCCCGCGCGATCCCTCAGCGCCGCGAGCGTGACCTCCGTGCTGAGCCGCGAGGCAGCCTCATCGAGATGCGCCTCGACCAGGGGGTGCAGCGCGACGCTCGGTGCTCCGGGCATCGGCTCGCCGTGCGGCGATCGGGGCGATCGTCGCATTCCCGCGTCGCTCCAAGGGGCGAGCAGCGCTTCGAGCAGACGCTCGTCGATCGGCTCGACCGCCCGCACCAGCACCGTTGCGCCGAGCGCCTCCACACCGGCGACTACCCGGGAAGGATTCGTGTTCAAGCGGTTGCACCTCTTCTGCGCCCCCCAGAAAACGACAATTCCCCCGTTCCATTCTCGCAGGCAGCTCTCGAAGAGCAGGTCGCCACCGCAGGTTTCGGCGCCAGCCTGGCGCATTTCGTATTGCGCGCACCGCTTCGAAGCGGCACAGCCCCGCAAACGCAAAAGGGCGGGACCACCCGAAGGTGATCCCGCCCCGCTTCGCTGATGCGAAGAGCCGTAAGCCCGAAGACTTAGGCGAGCTTGACGCCCGCGCCGGCCTCCTCGAGCTTAGCCTTGGCCGCCTCGGCGTCCTCCTTCTTCGCGCCCTCGAGCACGTTCTTGGGAGCCTCCTCGACGAGAGCCTTCGCCTCGCCCAGGCCCAGGCCGGTCAGCTCGCGCACGACCTTGATGACCTGGATCTTCTTGTCGCCGGCCGACTCGAGAACGACGTCGAACTCGTCCTTCTCCTCGACGGCCTCGGCAGCGCCACCGGCAGCCGGAGCAGCAGCAACCGCAACCGGAGCAGCAGCCGAAACGTCGAAGGTCTCCTCGAACGCCTTCACGAACTCGGAGAGCTCGATGAGGGTGAGCTCCTTGAACTGCTCGAGCAGCTCTTCAGTCGAAAGCTTAGCCATTGTGTTTCTCCTTGATGTTTGCCCTCACGCGGTGCGTGCAAGGCGGGTTTGTGTGTAGTGAACCGGCGTGTGCCGAATCCTTACGCGTCCTGCTTCTCCTGCAGCGCACCGAAACCGCGTGCGGCCTTGGCGGGCAGGGCGGCGAACAGCTGTGCTGCACCGACCAGAGCAGCCTGCATGGCGCCTGCGGCCTTGGCCAGCAGCACCTCGCGGCTCTCGAGATCGGCAAGCTTGCCTACCTCTGCAGCGGTCAGGGCGTTGCCATCGAAGTAGCCCGCCTTCACCACCAGAAGAGGGTTTGCCTTGGCGAAGTCACGCAGAGCCTTGGCGACCGCGACGGTGTCACCGTGCACGAAGGCGAGAGCCGAGGGACCGGCGAGCTCGTCATCGAAAGCGGTGATCCCGGCGTTGTTGGCCGCAATCTTGGTCAGCGTGTTCTTCGCCACAGCGTACGTCGCGTGCTCGCGGATGCTGTTGCGGAGATCCCGCAGCTGGGCAACCGTGAGACCGCGGTACTCAGTCAGCAGAACGGCGGTCGACTCTTCAAACTTCTTCTGAAGATCGGCAACCGTAGCGTCCTTCGTAGCCATGGCGCTCCCTAGCTTGTCGTACCCGTGCGGCGGATGCCGCTCGGGGGCCGTGCCGCTCGGATGCCCCGCGCCCTGAGCCGGGCTCAGAAACGACGAAAGCTCCGGCGCGCACGCACGGAGCTTCTGTGAAGATCGGGATCGCGATCCCGTATCTCAAGGAGTTCGTACCTGCGCAGGTCTTCGCTTGCGCGAACGTTACGGGATCCTCACGGACCCTACCGACGGTCTTTGGCCGTCGGAAACTCTATCACACTTTCGCGAAGAGCCCGATCTTGTCTGTTCCCGGGACCGCTCGCCCGCCGCCACTCGCCCCGCCCCCGCCGAACGCGACTGTTTCAGTGAGACTGACTGTTTCAGGGGCTCTAGAACAGTCTGTCTCACTGAAACAGTCAGGCTCGGCGCAGTCTCCGCGTCCCGCGGAAGCACAGAGGCGCGTCTCCGCGGCAATGCCGCAGCGGCGACTCCCAGAAAGCCGCCTCAGCCAGCGGGCTTCAGCATGTAGCCCGCACCGCGCACCGTATGCACCATCGGCTCGCGGCCGGCATCGATCTTCTTGCGCAGGTAGGAGATGTAGAGCTCGACCACGGTCGACTTGCCGTTGAAGTCGTAGGCCCACACCCGATCCAGAATCTGCGCCTTCGACAGCACGCGGTTCGGGTTGCGCATCAGGTAGCGCAGCAGCTCGAACTCCGTGTTGGTGACGGTGATCGATTCGCCGGCGCGAGCGACCTCGTAGCTGTCCTCGTTGAGGGTGAGGTCGCCGACCCGCAGCACCGGATCGGGCTGCTGCGCGAGCGCCATCTGCGAGCGGCGCACCAGGCCGCGCAGCCGCGCGATGAGCTCCTCGAGGCTGAACGGCTTCACCACGTAGTCATCGCCGCCCGCGGTGAGACCGTTGACGCGATCCTCGACCGAATCGAGCGCCGTCAAGAACAGCACCGGGAACATCCGACCGTCGGAGCGCACGCGCGTGAGCAACTGCATGCCGTCGAAATCGGGAAGCATGATGTCGAAGACCGCGACGTCGGGTTCGAACGACCGGATCTTCTGAAGCGCCTCCTCACCCGTCGAAGCGGTGTCGACATCCCACCCCTCGTAGCGCAACGCCATTGCGACGAGCTGCGTGATCGATTCCTCATCGTCGACGACGAGCGCGCGCATCTTTCCGCCATCGGCGCGTTTCAATGCCTGAGATTCCATGTCTGCCTGAGTGCCCTTCTCACCTGGCACGCATGCGCTGAGAAGAAGTCAGCGCCGAGACGCACCAGAACTCTGTACCCCCGAGCGCGATGACTGCCGAGCGCGCGGGAATCTGTCGGTACGAGCCTAATGCTTCCCTCTCCGCCACCGCACCCAACAGATGATGAGCATCTGCACCCCCTGGCAGGATTATCAGCAAACTTTCCAGATTTCCTTTCTACTCAGGTCTTTTAGGCGACAACAGCTGGATTTCGAGGCGCGCGGGAGGGCTTGGAGCGCACTCCGCGTCCGGGCGTGGAAGACTGGAGCGGTGAGCGACACGATCCCCTCCTACCTGACCCGCATGGTCACCGACGGAACGGATCGCATGGCGTGGATGCGAGCCCGGGCGCGCGGCATCACCGCGACCGACGTCGCGAAACTCACGAGCGCCCGTGCGATCGAGGCCGCCGCTCACGAGAAGCTGCACGGCAGCCGCTTCACCGGCAACGCGTACACCGCGCACGGCAAGGCCCGCGAACCCGAGATCGCCGCGTGGGTGCTCCGGGAGCACGAGATCTCCCCCAGCCAGGCGCTCTTCCACGCGGAGGCCGACCTGCGGCACCTCGCAACCCCCGACGGACTCGCGCAGCGGCAGACCGGCACGATCGAGCTCGCCGAGATCAAGACCACCAACAAGGAATGGCGATCGATCCCGCGCAACTACCTGCGTCAGGTCTGGTGGCAGCAGTACGTGCTCGGCGCGGAGCGCACCCTCGTGGTGTGGGAGCGCCACGAGAACTTCGTGCCGGTGGGAGATCCCGAGTGCCGGTGGGTGGATCGCGACGAGAGCGAGATCGAGCGGCTCGTGAAGATGGCGGGCCAGCTCATCGACGTGCTCATCGCGCGCACGACCTGAGCCGGTTGGGGCTGGTCTTCCCGGGCTGCCGGTTGGGGTTCCCCCGGGCCCCGTTCCCGGTCCCCCGGGCTGCCGGCCCCGTTCCCGGTCCCCCAGCCGCCGGCTGCCGGCCCCTAAATCGGGCGGGACACCGCTGCTCGATGGAATCGGGGTCGCTTGGGGCGCTTCCCGGGGCTCGAAAGCGCCGCGAGCGACCCCGATTTCAGTGAGGCGCTCTGGGGCGGGCGAAGGCGCGGCGGTGCGGAGCGGCGGCCGTGCGGAGCGGCCCCGGGCCGCCGCCGTCGGCGACGATCACCAGAACGAGACGGTCCCCTGGTCGGTGCGCCCCTGCGTCGCGGGCGGGGCCTCCTGCACCGGGAGGTTCGCGAGCCGCTGCTCCATGCGCGTCGAGTGCTCGTAGTTGCGCTCCATGAGGTCGTGCAGCGCGTCGGCGATCCGCTCGCTGCCGGGCACGTCGGCCAGCCTCAGGCTCTCCGGCCCGTGCAGCAGATCGATGTCTCCGGCGCCCCACATGCGCTGCAGGAGGCTGCGGCGTGACCGCACCTCCCTCACTCTGCCGAGGGCGACCTCGCTGCGATGGCGCGAGAAGAGCCCGCGTCTGAGGATCACACGGCGGGTGGTGACCGTGGTGCGGTGCGCGAGCCAGGAGAGGATCGGCAGCACCCCGAGCAGCAGGGCGAGCAGGATCGCTGCCGCTCCGGCGCCGAGGTTCATCCAGGCGGAGGGCAGCGCCCCCACCCAGAACCCCGAGGCCGCCGCGATCACGACCAGGGCGATGACCGGCGGCACGAGCTTTCGACCATGCCGCCGGAACCGCACCACCACGACCTCCGGCTGCGAATAGTTCGCCGGGGCGGGGCCGAGCACCGACTCGACCTCCGCGGTGACCGATCGTGGGGTGCGGGGTGGCATGACCCTATTCTGCCGGGTTCTGCTGAGGCGCAGCGCCGAAACCGTCGAGGCGGTCGCTCGCGGTGGCGCCCGCGCGCTGTGCCGCTTCGCCGGCCGCTTCGGCTGCAACGCCGGCCGCCTCCGCGGCCTCGGCCGCAGCGTTCGAGGCGGAGGCCGCAAGACCCTGCGAGGCCTGCGAGAGTCGGTCGCCGGCTGCCGAATGACGCGCTGCGTCACGCGTATCGGCCGTGTCCGCAGCCGCCCGCTGGGCGCGATCCCGCTGCGAGTCGCCCCTGTGCGCCTGATCCGACTGCGAGTGATCCGCCCGCGACTCGCCCGCCTGCGACTCGCCCGCCTGCGAGCGATGCGACCGGGCCTCGCCCGACTGCGCCTGCGCGGCCCTGCCCGCCGCCGCACCGGCAGCGCCGCCGGTGACCGCGCCGTTCAGCATGCCGACGAGGTCGATGCCGACGGTCTCGCGCGCCATCTCGAGCATGCCCTTGATATTGCCCATCGCGTCGCCGGTGATCTTCGACGAGCCGTCGGCTGAGACCACGGTCATGTTGTCGATCGCACCGATCGCCTGCGCGTACTCGCCGGCGATCTCGGGCAGCAGGTGGATGAGCTCCTGCGCCAGCACGGCCTGCGACTGGGTTTCGAGCGCACGTGCGCGCGCGTCGATGGCCGCGGCCTCGGCGGTGCCCTTCGCTTCGAGCGCGGCGGCCTCGGCCCGGCCCTCGGCTTCGAGCGCCTCGGACGCCGCGATACGAGCCGCCCTGTTCGCCAGGCCCTCCCGCTCGATCGCCTTCGCGCGGCCCTCGGCGGCCGACACCGACGCGGCTGCCTCCGCCTTCGCGAGCGCCTCGACCCGGTAGGCCTCGGCCTCGGCGACCGCACGAACGTCGGCGTTCAGCTTCTCGGTGCGGAGCGCGACCTCCTTCTGCGCGGTGATCTGCTGCTGCTCGACGATCGCCTGCTGCTGGATCGCCTGCTCGAGCGGCTCAGCGGCCGATGCCTGCGCCGTCGCCTTATCGGTCTCGGCCTGGATCTCGGCCTGGCGCAGCTTCAGCTCGCGGTTGCGATCGAGGAGCACCTTCTCGGCCGAGATCTTCGCCTCCTGCGAAGCCTGGTACGCGTTGGTCTCGGCGATGTCAGCCGCCTGACGCACCTTCGCGGCCTCGGGGCGACCGATGTTGGCGATGTAGTCGGCGGCGTCGCGGATCTCCTGGATCTGCAGGGTGTCGACCACGAGGCCCTGCTTGGTCAGCGCCTCCTCCGCGGCCTCGAGCACGCTCTGGGCGACGACGGCGCGATCGCGGATGATCTGCAGCACCGTGAGACCGCCGATGATCGAGCGCAGCGAGCCCGACAGCACCTCCTGCGTCGACTCGTCGATCTCATCGGAGTTCGAGAGGAATCGCTGAGCGGCGGCGCGGATCATCTCCTGGGTGCCGCCCACCTTGACCACCGCGACGGCCTGAGCCTGAATTGTGATGCCGTCGGTCGTCTGCGCCTCGGTGGTGATGGAGAGCCTGCGCGAGCGCAGCGAGATCGTGAACGACTTCTGCACGAAGGGCACGACGAACACGCCGCCGCCCGTGACCACCTTCTGCCCGGAAAGATCGCGGGTCTTGTTGCCGGCGGCGTCGACGACCTCCTTCCCCTTCCCACCCGTGACGATGATCGCCTCGTCGGGTTTGGCGATGCGGTATCGCTTGATGATGACGAGAGCCACCAGCACCAGCGCGATAACCGCGCCGAAGATGCCGATGATCGCCGGGCTTGCGAGCAACATTCAGTCTCCGTTCATTGGGTAGAGGGGTCTGTGGCAGAGCCTGGATCGGCAGCGGGGCCGGGACCGGCGGCGGGACTTGGGCCGGTGGCGGGCGCGGGCCCGTCAGCAGGGCTGGGGCCGGCAGCAGGGCCGGGACCGGTAGCGGGCGCGGGACCATCAGCAGAGCCGGGGCCGGCAGCGCGTGGGGTGCCGTCTGCGTCGTCCGCACGCTGGATCGGTTCGACGCGCACCGAGGTGGAGGTGATCGTCTGGATCACGCGGACCATCGATCCGCGTGGAATCGCCGTGTCAGCCGAGGCCGCGAGCGAGATGCGCTCGCCGTGGCGGGTGACCGCGACCTCGCCGAGGCCGCCCTCGGGGATCGCGAGTACGACGGCGCCCTCGGAGCCGACCAGGTCGCCGCCGCTCACAGCGGTACTCGACTCGGCCCCTCGGATCAAGCGCGACAGCCACCACGCGGCTGCGCCGCCCACGAGCCCCGCCAGAGCGCCGACGATCGCGGCGACCGGGGTGGACATCCCAGCGCCGACGCTCGCGAACGAGGTGAAGCCGAAGATCGCCGTGAATGCGGCGATCGTGGTGAGGCTGAGCGGGCCGTCGCCGAAATCGAAGGCGTCGAAGATGCCGTCGAGCAGCAGGGAGATCAGCAGCAGCACCCCGCCGACGATGCCGATGATGAGGAAGATACCGCCGGTGATCAGCGAACCGTCGAGCAACCGCTCGAACCAGCTCATGATGCTATCCATCGCGGGCCTCCTCTCGTGCGGCGCGTTACTGGCAGGGTATCAAGGGCCTCGGACATCGTGGCGCCTCACGAAGCCGAACGCCGCTCGACGTCGTCGATTCGGGGCACAGCGGCGAGCAGCTCTCGGCCGTAGGCGGTGCGCGGTGCGCGGAAGAAGTCGGATCCGCCGCTCTCCACCGCTTCGCCGTCGCGCATCACGAGCACCTCGTCGCACAGCGCGTGCACCACCGCGAGGTCGTGAGAGACGAGCACAAGCGTCACGTCGAGATCGCGGCGGAGCTCCTGCAGCAGCGAGACGACGCTCGCCTGCACGGAGACGTCGAGCGCGCTCGTCGGCTCGTCGGCGACGATCACGCGCGGCTCCACGGCGAGCGCGCGCGCAAGCGCCACCCGCTGACGCTGCCCGCCGGAGAGCTCGTGCGGGTAGGCGCGCGCGAGCGCCGGTTCGAGTCGCACTGCCTCGAGCAGTTCGACGATCCGAGCGCGCCGCTCGGCACCGCCCGCGCCTAGCCCGTGCACCCGCAGCAGTTCGCCGAGCGTCTGGGCCACGGTCATGCGCGGGTTGAGCGACGAGTACGGGTCCTGGGGCACGAGCTGGATCGCCCGGCGTTCGACCCGCCCGCGGCGCGACGGCTGCGGGCGACCGTCGAGCAGCACGGAGCCCGAGGCGAGCGGAAGCTGCCCTGCGATCGCGCGGGCGAGCGTGGTCTTGCCGGATCCCGACTCCCCCACGATCCCCAGCGCCCCGCCCCGCTGCACCGCCAGCGAGACCCCTGCAACCGCCACGGTGCGCCCATAGCGCACGCTCGCGCCGCGCACCTCGATCGCGGGGGCCGGCCGCGCCGCGTGTTCCTGTTCACTCACCGTCGCAGGGGCGGCGAGAGGTCGAAAAAGGCTCTCCTCGGGGGAGTTCGAGAGCCGTTTTCGACCTTTCGCGGACCTGTCGCGGGCGGCAGATGCGCGCACGGACGGCTCGGTCGGCGCGGGCGGCTCGAACGGCTCAGGCGACTCACGCAGCTCAGGCAGCGCGGGCGGCTCAGACGCCTCAGGCGACTCGCGCAATTCACGCAACTCAGACCGCTCGGGCAGCTCAGACAGCTCAGGCGGCTCGCGCAACTCGGGCAGCGTCGGCACCGCTTCAAGAAGGTCGCGCGTGTACGGCTCACGCGGATCCCGCACCACCCGCGCCGTCGCCCCCGTCTCCACGACCCGCCCGCCGCGCATCACGATCACTCTGTCGCACATCGACGCGACCACGGCCAGATCGTGGCTCACGAACACGAGGGTGATTCCGCGGGTGCGGCGCAGTTCGTCGAGCAGGTCGAGCACGCGCCGCTGCACCGTCACGTCGAGGGCGGTCGTCGGCTCGTCGCAGAGCAGCACCGCGGGATCCCCTGCCAGCGCCATCGCGATCACGACGCGCTGGCGCTGGCCGCCCGAGAGTTGATGCGGGTAGGAGCGGGCGATCCGCTCGGGATCGGGCAGTCTCACCAGCTCGAGCAACTCGAGCACTCGAGCCCGGCCGCCCTCTCGCGACTCGCCCTGCGCGGCCGCGACCGCCTCGCGCAGTTGCACGCCCACTCGGGTGAGCGGATCGAGGGCGGTCAGCGGATCCTGGAACACCATGCGCACCGCCCCAGCGACCATCACGTCGCCGCCCGCGATCCGGGTGCCCGCCGGCATCATGCCGAGCAGTGCGCGCAGGGTGAGGCTCTTGCCCGACCCCGACTCCCCCACGATGCCGAGGGCCTCGCCTGGACCCGCCTCGAGGTCGAGCCCGTCGACGAGGGGCGATCCCGCGCTCGACTCGACGCGCAGCCCGCGCACGCGCACCTCGCCCGCACGGGCGCGAGCTGCAGCGTCGGGGCTCGGCGCCTCGTCGCTGCGCCGAGATGACGCGTGCGGCCCTTTCTCCTGCGCAACAGGGCCGTTCGCGTCATTTCGATCGCTGCCGACCCCCGCCGCACCGCCAACCCCCGCCGCACCTCCGCCACGCGCCGCACCGCCGACCCGCATCGCGTCGCCCACGCCGTCGCCGAGCAGCGACAGTGCCACCCCGGTCAGCACGACGGCGAGCCCGGGCAGTGCCGACAACCACCAGTGCGTGGTGATGAACGCCTGCCCGTCGGAGATCATGGTTCCCCAGTCGGGCGTCGGCGGCTGAATGCCCAGCCCCAGGTAGCCGAGCGTGACGATCGCCACCATGATCAGCACGATCTCGGTCGCCAGCAGCACGATCGCCTGGGGCAGCACGTTCGGCAGCACGTGCCGTATCAGCACCCGCGCGTGCGACAGCCCGCCCCCGCGAGCTGCCTGCACCCAGCCCGCATCGCGCAGCGAGGCCGTCATCGCCCGCAGCACCCGCGCGTACCCCACCCAGCCGACCAGGGCGAAGGCCACGACGATGCCGCCCTCGCCCGCACCCACCGCGAACACGATGGCGATCACGATCACATAGAAGGGGAAGGCGATCACGGTGTCGACGACGCGAGATCCGATCCAGTCGACCGCGCCGCCGAAGTAGCCGGTCACGAGGCCCACTGCGACACCGATCACGAACGGGGCGATCGCGGCGAGGAGGGCGACGCGCAGGTCGGTCTGCCCCGCGAACAGCATGCGCGACAGCACGTCGCGTCCGAGCTGGTCGGTGCCGAACCAGTGCTCGGGCGACGGCGGCAGCAGCCCGCCCGTGAGATTCTGCGCGCTGGGCGAGTACGGCGCGATCACGGGTGCGAGCAGTGCGGAACAGAGGATCAGCGCGAATAGTACCGCTCCGCCGATGAAGGCGGGCGAACGGAGAGCGCGTCGCCAGAACGTCATCGGCCGCCCCCTTCGCCATCGCTCGGGCGCGGGGACCGCGAAGCCAGACCCCCGCTGACGCTACCCGGCTCGGACGCGGTCCCATCCTCGGAGCCCGGGCGCCCACCCGCCCCGCTCGAGGAAGCCCCCGCGCCGCCCGGTATCCCGCCGACGCGGTCGGCTCGCTGAAGCGCGAACGAGCGGTTCTCCGCTTCGCGGCCCTCGGATACGCGCAGTCTCGGGTCGAGCAGCGCCGCGAGCACCCCGGCCAGCGTCGTCACCAGCACGACGAGCACCGCGCAGTAGAGCGCCACCCCCTGCACGACGGGGAAGTCGCGGCTGCCGATCGACTGGAACAGCAGTGTGCCGAGACCGCCGATCCCGAACACCTTCTCGACCACCAGGGTGCCGCCGATCAGATACGCCGTATTGACGCTCAGCAGCGTGAGCGCGGGCAGCGCAGCCCCGCGCACCACGTGCCGCCAGAGGATGCGCCGCTCAGGGATGCGGGCCGCCCGCAACGTCGTCACGAAATCGGCCGAGAGCACCTCGAGCAGCTGCGCGCGCAGCGAGCGGATGAGCGGCGGCGCCATCCCCAGCGCCACCGCGAGCGCGGGCAGGAAGAGGCTGCGCAGCGGTTCGCCCGGCCCCGATCCGACACCCCCGACCGGTAGCCACCGCAGCTGCACTCCGAACACGATGATGAGCAGCAGGCCGATCCAGAACAGCGGCATGCCCATACCCACCGCGGGCAGCACCCGCACCGCGTGATCCACCCAGCCGTCGCGGCGCAGGGCGGCGGCGAGCGCGAGCGGAACCGCGATGACCACGGCGAGCAGCACGGCGAAGACGACGATGCCGAGGCTCACGGGCGCCTTCTCGAAGATGAGCTCGCGCGTGGAGGCCCCGGTGACGAGTGAGTCGCCCGTGTCGAACCGGGTGACGAGCTGCCCGAGGAAATCGGTGAACTGCCGCCACAGCGACTGGTCGAGGCCGAGTTTCTCGCGAAGGGCCGCGACCGCCTCGGGCGTGGCGCGTTCACCGAGGATCATGGCCGCCGGATCCCCCGGCACCATGCGCAGCAGGAAGAACACCGCCACCACCACGCCGAGCATCACCGGGACGACGCGCGCGGCGATCCTGCCCGCCGCCCGCAGCGCATGGGAGGCAGCGCCGCGGGCCCGCCGCGCTGATGCCGCCGTCTGTTGGTTCACGGTTTCACCCTACTGGCGGCCTCGGACATTGATGGGTGCGAGGGATCCCGGAACCCCGCTGCGCCGGGCAGGCGCGCCGGGCGAGCTCGGCTGGCCGGGCGCGCCGGGCTGGCTGGCCCGGCCCCGGAGCCGGTCGCCCGGGATCCGCCTAGCCCGACCCCAGAACCGACCGGCCCCAGGATCCGCCCGGCCCGACCCCGACTACTCGGCTCCGCCCCCGGTCAGCCAGGCCTCCTCGAACCGCACGCTCGAGTTCGGCAGCACGGTGAAGCCGTGCACGTCCGCGGTCGTGGCCTTCAGGTTGGCCGGGAAGAACAGCGGGATATAGGGCACCTCGTCGGCGAGGATCTGCTGGATCTCCTCGTAGATCGCCCGGCGCTCGTCGCCCGGGGCGGTCGTGCGGCCCTCGTGCATGAGCTCGGTCACGCGATCGTTCGTGTAGTGCGTCCAGTACGACTTGCTGAAGCCCTCGGGATCAGCCTGGAAGGTAATGAACCCGTTGGGATCCGGCGCGTCGGACTGCCCGCTGTTGATCATGAAGTCGTAGTCGTAGGCGAAGAAGCGATCGCGGAAGACCGCGATGTCGAGCTGCTCGATCTCGACGTCGATGTTGATCTCGGCGAGGGCCTCCTGCACGATCTGGGCGATCTGCGCGCGCTGCGAGTTGCCGCTCGCGATGAGCAGCGTCGTCTTGAACCCGTCGGGGTACGCCGACTGCGCGAGCTCGGCCTTCGCCGCGTCGACGTCGAAGTCGAGCGCTTCGACGGTGTCGTTCGCCGAGTAGGTGATGCTGGGCGGCAGCAGCGAGTTCGCGACCTCGGCGGTGCCGAAGGTGGTCGCCGAGGTGATCCCCTCGCGGTCGAGCGCATGGGCGATGGCGCGGCGCACGTGCGGATCGGCGAACTGCTCGCGCTGCGTGTTGAAGAAGATCTGCTCGGTCGACCAGCCGTCGGTCTGCGAGAGCACCGTGTCTGCGGAGTCGACCTCAGCGGCGTTCGCTGCGGGAACCGTGTCGATCGCGTCGATCTGGCCGGCGGCGAGCTGCTGGCGCAGCTGCGTGTCGTCGGCGATGAACTTGTAGACGAGCCCGTCGAGGTAGGGTTTGCCCTCCTGCCAGTAATGCTCGTTCTTCACGAAGGTGAGGTCGCCGTTCGGATCCCACTCGTCGACGACGAACGGGCCGGTGCCGATCGGGTTCTTGAAGAACTGCTCCTCGCTCACGCCGCCGAAGTCCGCCGGGAAGATGCCGTTCGAGAAGCCCGAGAGCTCCGACAGGAACGGCGTGTACGGGGACTCGAGCGTAATCGTCACCTCGCGCTCGCCGGTCTCCTCGATGCTCGCGATCGGAGCTGTCAGCGGCAGCGGGCCGCCGACCTCGAGGTGGCGGTTCAGCGAGAACACGACGTCGGCGGGGGTGACCTCGTCGCCGTTCGAGAACTTCAGCCCGTCGCGCAGCGTGAAGGTGTAGACGAGGCCGTCGTCGCTCTCGTCGTACTCGGCCAGCCAGGGGCCGATCTCGCCGTTCTCGTCGAACGCGACGAGCGGTTCGAAGATCTTGTCGATCGCGAACGCGTTGTTGGCGGTGATCTGCTGGTTGAGATCGAGGTCGTTCACCGATGCGACCCGACCGAAGGTGAGGGTGCCGCCGGCGACGGGGGTCGCATCCTCGGCGGTTGTCCCGGAGTTCGCGCCGCCCGCGCAGGCGCTGAGCAGCAGGGCCGCCGCGGCGATCGAGGCGGTCGCGAGCGCGAGGCGGCTGCGCGAGGCGGTGCGGGGGTGTCTGGGCACGGGGCTCCTCCGGGGCGTGGGTCGGTTCGTGGGTCGGGCGTGGGTCGGGATGTAGTTTCGTGATGCAGTTCGGGATCGGCGCGCCGGCGCACCCTGTTCCGGCCGGAGCGCCGGCGCGCCCTGTGTGGTCTATGCACATACGCTAACTCGCCTGCACACGATGGACCACTTTGCGCCCGATCCGCAGAACCACGCGCCCGCCCGTCGCGCCCGTCGCGGCCATCGCCCGTCGCGCCCGCCCCACCGCGGCCCACCCATGGCCGCCCCAGGCGTTCGAGGTCGTTTTCGTGCGTGTCGCGCGAGGCGACACGCACGAAAACGACCTCGAATCCGCGACACGGCCGAAAGTGACCCCGGACCCAATGGAGCGGCGAAGCCGGGAGCGCGAACAGGCACCCCCTCCCCTGAACGCGGAGTGCCATTCTGCGTGTACCCCACGGTGCGTACCAGCAGATCGGGACTCCGCTACGGAACGCGCGAAGGCAAGGTGACGCCTAGGACACGGGTGCAGTGCGCACGGCCGCAGGGCGTACGGGCACCGACTCAGGTGCCGCGCGTCGCGATCGGATCGATCAACAGGCCTCCGAGGAGCACGGCCACGATGGATTCGGGATCGCTCAGCGCCCCCGGTTCTCGAGGATCACGGCGCAGGATCACGCCGTCGGCGACAGCGCCCTCGGCGATCCGCCCCACCGACCCACCCGGCGCACCGTGCGCGCCCGACGCACCAGGCGCACCCGGCACACCCGGCGCACCCGGCGCACCCGGCGCACCCGGCGAACCATCCGCACCCGGCCCACCCCTTGCGCTCGAGCCCCTCTCCCCGACCCGGGCCAGTAGTTCGGCGCCGCCCCGGGTCGCGGCGACGAGCGCCTCCTCCGGAGAGAGCCCGGCCTCGACCAGAGCGTCGAACTCGAGCCCGTTGGTGCCGTGCTGATCCGGGGTTCCGTAGTCGGTTCCGAGTGCGATCGCGAGCCCGGCGTCGCGAGCGCGCAGCACCGCGCGGGGGTGCGCGCCGACCGCTTCGTCAACCCGGGCGCGCAGCGCGGCGGGCAGCACTCCCGCGTCGATCATGCGCTGCACGAGACGGTAGATGCGCAGCGTCGGAACGAGCGTCATACCGCGCTCGGCGGCGCGGCGGGCCTGGTCATCGCTCAGGAAGATCCCGTGCTCGATACTCAGCGCACCGGCCTCGATCGCGTCGTCGATGGCCGCTCCGCCCCAGGCGTGCACCATCACTCCCGCGCGGGCGCGCTCCGCCCTCCGCACCGCGTCGCGCACCTCGTCCGCGGTGAACATCGGATCGAGCCCGGCCCCGGCCGGCGACCCCACACCGGCCGTCGCGTACAGCTTCACCCACTCCGCACCCGATTCGAGCACACCCTCGACCGCGCGGTCGAGCCCGCCGGCAGCGTCTGCCACGGCACGGTCGATGATGCGGGTCGAGAGCTGCATGCGCGGGCGGCGGGAGCTCGGGATCGCGGCCAGCGTGCTCGCGTCGAGACCTCCGGCGTCGCGCGCGCTCGTGAACCGCGCCGCGAGCGTCGACGCGAGGCCCCGCTCGGTCGCGGCCAGCGTCTCGGACTCGGTCATGCGCGCGCGGTCCTCGGCGTCGAACGCGTGCCAGGCAGCGTGCAGGTGGGCGTCGACGAGACCCGGGATCAGCCACAGGTCACCCGCGGGTGCAGCGGGATCGGCGGGATCGCCGGGATCGCCGGGAAGCGTCTGAAGGGCGAATTCGGCGCCGTTCGCGCGATCCTCCCTGCCCGGCGCGACGGGATCGAGGCCGTTCGGGCGATCCTCCCCACGCGCGGGGCCTGCGGCGCCCGTGGCACCCTCCGCGAGCCCCTCACCGCCCAGCGAGAACACACCGTCGCTCCAGGAGACGCGCGTCGGCGAGGAGAAGCCTCCGCGCTCGTCGAGGATCCGGATCCCGCGCACCGCACCGCCCATCTCCACCTCCGAGTAGGTCACCTCGCCCGCCATCCACGGTAGCCGCCGAGAGGCTGATTTCGCACGCTCCGGGGCCGTAGAACCTGCGGAACCTGCCTCTCGACGGGGTCACGGCTGACGGATCCCGCGGTCGATTAGACTGTTGCGGTGACCAGCGTTTCCGAAGTTCAGCCCGCCCGCACGTCCGCGATCCTGCAGCTCGTACGAGGCCTCTTCCATCTCGTCGCCGTCGTCTCGGTGTCGGTGTGGGGGTTCGTCGCCTGGCCGCTGCCGTTCCCGGGTCTGCTCACGGGCTTCGGGTTCCTGGTGCTGTCGGTGCTGCTGTGGGCGCTCTTCCTGTCGCCGCGGCCCGTGCTGCGCACCGACCGTTTCGCGCAGGCCCTGTTCGAGCTGCTGCTGCTCGCGGCGGCGGTCGCCGCGCTGCTCGCGCTCGGCGTGATCTGGATCGTCCCCGCGGTCTACGGCGTCGCGGGCGCGGTCGTCGGCTTCATCGCGTCGACGCGCGGGGCCTGATCCCGAGCCATCCCGCGAGGTGATCCCGCGGTCGTCGGCGACCCGCCAGCCGGCGCCGACCTCCGCAGAATGGCGCGTGGGCAGCTCCCCGGCCCCGGGCACTCAACTCAGAAGGCGGGCGTGGTGCACGACGCGCTCGCCCGGCTCGGCCTCCCCGGAGATCACCCGCAGCAGCAGACGTGCCGCGGATCGCCCGTAGTCGCGGGCGCGGAGATCGATGCCGAGCACTCCGACCGAGCCCGGTTCGGCGGCCATCGTCGCGAGGATCGGCCGCGGTGTTCGGGCGGATCGCGTTTCGCCCCACAAGGCGCGCGCTCGCATCGCGAGACCCTGCCCCACCCAAACGATCGAGTCGGCACCGGCAGCGGCGAGGTCTTCGAGCACGCTCCGGATCGCCTCGTCTTCAGGCGTGACGGGGAGCCGGCGCAGCACCGACTCGATCCCTCGGGCAGCGCACCACGACCGATAGCCGTCGACTACGTGCGTGGCCCAGAGGGGCTCCCGCTCGGGCTCGAGCGCGACAAGCGCGGGCGCCGCGCTGCCCGCCGAACCGAGCGTGTCGAGCACCTCCCGCACAAGCCCCTCGTGGTCGGCCGCGATCCAGGCCGAGACACGCTCGCGGTCCGGCCCCTCGTAGTCGCCCACCGAGACGATCGGCACCGGGCCGACGCGTGCGATCGCCTCGCCGAAGCTGCTCGGCGCCGGGTCGAGCGCGAGAAGCCCGTCGACGGAGGGACGCCGGCCGGCCCGCGGCGCCGCGGTGTCCGCGAGCAACAGGAGATCGTTGCCGGTCTCGGCGGCAACGTCGGCGGCGCCGAAGGCGAACTCCATGTAGAAGGAGAGCTCCCGGACATCGGCGGGAATGTGCAGGCCGATCGCGCCGTGAGAGCCACCACGGAGCCGCTGCGCGGCCCGATTGGAGACGTACCCCATGGCCTCGGCCTGGGCGAGGACCCGCTCTCGGGTGGCCGCGGACACCCGACCCCGACCGTGCAGCGCTGAGGAGACAGCCGTCTTCGATATGCCGAGCGCCTGCGCGATGTCGACGATCGTCACAGTTGAACCGGTCATAGGACTCAGTCTAGGCCGGGATCAGGGGTACTATTCCTCGTTCTATGGGCTATGCTGGCCGCGATGCGGGAACGTTCCCGCATTGCGGACGCGCGACCAGCACAACCCGCAGGAGGCGGAGGAATTTTGCTCCCGAAGCCACTCCCGTCCCCGACCAGCACGATCCCCCCACCCGACAAAGGAGTCTCCGTGACCTCATCCCAAGCCCCCGCCCCTTCGGGCCTCGCCTCCCTGACCTCGAAGGTGGTGCTCGGATTCATAGGCACCTGGGTCATCGCGCTTATGGCGGCCAACCTCGTTCCAGTGCTCATCGCGGCGATGCGGCAGGATCTCGGCGTGGACATCGGCACCGCCGGAGCGCTCGCCACCGGCATGACCGCCGGCTCAGCTCTGGCGATGTTCGTCACCAATCGGTTCGTGGCCCGCGCCGACCGTCCACGGCTGGGCCGCGTCGGCCTCGTGCTCATGGTGGTCGGCTACGGCGTGCCCGCGATCTGGCTCGCCACACCGACGGTCATGGGCGGCCTGATCCTCGGCGGGATCGGCGCCGGCATCATGATCGCCACGGGCACGGCGGCAGCGTCCTCCACGCGCAACCCGGACCGCACGGTCGCGACCATCATGATCATCAACCGCGTGGGCGCGACGGCGCTCCTCGCGATCGCCCCGATCTTCCACAACGACCTGCGGACGGTACTCATCGTCATCGCGTCGCTCGGCGTCTTCGGCCTCATCTTCGCCGGCGGCCTCCCCAATCTTCCCGCGAATCGCGTTCCCAGCGCCGAGACCGCCGCGAACGCTTCAGGAGCTCCGAGCGCCGCGATCCGTGGCACCATCACCGCGACCGCCGTGGTACTCGCCATCTCGATGGCGCTGTGGTCACTCACCGAGGACATGGTCTACTCGATGACCAGCGTGCTCGCGCAGCAGTCCGGCCTCTCCCCCGAGGTATCGGGCATGCTGCTCGCCGGTAAAGTGGGCGGCGGCCTCGTCGGCGCGCTCGTCGCTCCCCTGCTGCTGCGCTGGCTGGGCCGCAGCTGGTCCCTCGTCGCGCTGATCCTCATCAGCACCGCGACCAAGTTCATCATGATCACGAGCGCATCTGCCGCTGCCTACAGCGTCTCGATCATCATCTGGGGCACAGCCTACGGAGCACTGCTCGTGCTCGTCACGGGCCTCGCCGCTGTCATGGACGTCACCGGTCGCACGGGCGTGCTCGTCTTCGGCTTTTATATCGTCGGGGTGGCGTTCGGTCCCCTCATCGGCGGGCAGTTCATCGGCGTGCTCGCCCCGCTGCAGTACGCGCTGCTGGTCACCGTGCCGAGTGCGCTGTTCGGGATCGCACTGTTCGTGATCGCCCGCAGCCGGCGCAAGTACGAGAGCGGCAACACCACCGCCGTGGTCGTGCTGCCCGAGACCGATGCCGAGCACGAGGAGGCACGGGCATGAGCGCGCGCGAGGCGGCCGACCTGGTCGTGCACGCCGCGAGGATCCGCACCTTCGCATCAGAGCCCGGCAGCATCGCCTCACCCGCCGACGCACCCGAAGCGGTGGCGGTACGCGACGGACGGATCGTAGCCGTCGGCTCTCGCGAAGAGATCGCCGAGCTGATCGGACCCGGCACCCGGGTCGAGGAGCACGCGGGAGCCACCGTGATGCCGGGTCTCATCGACGGGCACACGCACGTCGTGCTCGGGCTCGAGCTCACCCGCGGCGAGCAGCTCACGGACCTGACGCTCGACGAAGTGCGGAGCCGGCTCTCGGAAGCCGCTCGCAACGCCGGGCCGGGCGAGTGGATCATCGGATGGGGCGTGGACCCCAACATCTTCACCGAGAGCGGATTCACCGGCCGGATCTTCGACGACGCGACGGCGGGGCACCCTGCGTTCCTCCGCATGCGCGATGCGCACTCGGCCGTGGTGAACAGCGCGGGCATCGCGGCCGTCGGCCTCACCGGAGCCGAGCGGTTCCCCGACGAGTCCGAGATCGGCGTCGACACCGAAGGCCGCCCGACCGGCTACCTGCTGGAACTCGCGGCGATCGACCTCGTGCTCGGCCGCATGCCCGCCGAGTCGATCGAGGTCCGCGCGCAGCGACTGTCGCGGCTGCTCGACGGTATGGCCGCCGCGGGGATCACCTCGACGCACGTGATGGACTTCCACCCGTGGAGTCGGGAGCTCCTCGAGTTACTCGAGGGACGGGGCGACCTGCCGGTGCGCCTCCGCTTCTCTCCCATGGTGCCGCCCGGCTCCGATGAGGAAGCGCTCGCCGAGATCGCCGCGCTCCAGGGCCTCGCGGGTCGCCGCTGGCGAGTCGAGGGGGTGAAGTTCATGATCGACGGCACCGTGGACAACGGCTCGGCCTGGCTCGAGCACCCCGACTGCTACGGGCAGGGCACCCGCTCGATCTGGACCGACCCCGAGACCTACCGCCGTGCACTGCGGTTCTTCGCCGAGCGGGGTGTGCCCACCGCGACCCACGCGATCGGCGACCGGGGCGTGGCGTTCGTGCTCGACTCGATCGAGTCGCTCGGCGACGTCGCCTCGCTCGCGCCCCACCGGATCGAGCACATCGAGACGATCCCGGATGACACGCTCGAGCGCTTCGTCGCCCTCGGGGTGGCTGCGAGCATGCAGCCGATCCACGGGGTGCGCCACACGCTCGCGGACCGCTCAGACAACTGGTCCGTTCGGCTCGGTGAGGAGCGCGCCGCGCGGGGCTGGCGCGCGGGCGATCTGCGGCGCTCCGGCGCGATCGTCGCACTCGGCAGCGACTGGCCGGTGACCCCGTTCGACCCGCGCGCGATGATGGCCGAGACCGTGCTGCGCCGCCCGCTGGCCCGACCGGAGCTCGCGCCGGTGCAGCCCGAGCAGGCGCTGACGATCACCGAGGCCCTCGAGGGGTACACGACGCACGCGGCGCGGGCGGCGGGCCTCTCGGACGAGGGCGTGATCCGCCCGGGCGCGCGAGCCGCGTTCACGGTGTTCGCGAACGATCCGCTCTCGATGTCTGCCGAGGAGCTCGCCGCGGCCGAGATCGTCGCCACCTACGTGGACGGCGCACGCGTCGCGGTCTCCGCTTAGGCCCGCGGACAGGCGTTCTGCTGCGAGCCCGCCGAGAAAGCCCCTGTCGCCGAGCGAGCGGACCCCCTATGCCGCGAGTGTGCCCCCTGTTCCACTGCACGGACGGGGGCCGCTCGCGGCGCAGGGGTCCACTCGCGCGGAATACGAAAACCCGCCGGCAGGTTGAGACTTCCGTGCCTTACTCCTCCCCCGCCCCAGGCTCCGCCCCCGCCAACCCGCGGCGCACCGTCGCCGGTGCGACCCCCGAACAGCTGGTCCTCGGCCTCGACACCTTCGGCGACGTCACCCGCACTCCCGACGGCGACCCCGTACACCACGCACAGGTGATCCGCGACGTGGTCGAGCAGGCCGCGCTCGCCGACCGCCTCGGCGTCGACGCGATCACCCTCGGCGAGCACCACCGAGACGACTTCGCGCTCAGCAGCCCCGAGATCGCCCTCGCCGCTATCGCGAGCCGCACCGAGCGGATCCTGCTCGGCACCGGTGTCACCGTGCTGTCGAGCGACGATCCTGTGCGGGTCTACGAGCGCTTCGCGACGCTCGACGCCGTGAGCTCGGGGCGAGCCGAGGTGATCCTGGGCCGCGGCTCCTTCACCGAGTCGTTCCCGCTCTTCGGCTACCGGCTCGAGGACTACGACGCCCTGTTCAGCGAGAAGCTCGACCTCTTCGCGAAGCTGCGCGGCGAGGGCCCGGTGACCTGGTCGGGCGCCCACCGCAGTCCGCTCGTCGAGCAGGAGGTCTTCCCGAAGACCGAACAGCCCGACGGCGTGAACGCCTGGATCGGCGTCGGCGGGAGTCCGCACTCCGTGCTGCGCACCGTGCAGGTGGGCATCCCGATGATGCTCGCGATCATCGGCGGGGATCCCGAGCGCTTCGTGCCCTTCGCGAACCTCTACCGCCAGGCCCAGGACGAGCTGGGGCGGGATCCGATGCCGCTCGGCGTCCACTCTCCCGGACACGTCGCCGCGACCGATGCGGAGGCCCGGGAGCAACTGTGGCCGCACTTCGAGGCGAACCGCAACCGCATCGGCGCCGAGCGCGGCTGGCCGGCGACGACGCGCGCCGAGTTCGAGCGCGAGGCGGATGCGGGATCGCTGTACGTGGGCTCGCCCGAAACGGTGGCGCAGCGGATCGCCCGCACCGTGCGACTGCTCGGCGCCGACCGCTTCGACATCAAGTACGCCAACGGCACGATGCCGCACGAGCTGCTGTGCGAGAGCATCGAGCTCTACGGGCGCGAGGTGATCCCGCGCGTACGCGAGCTGCTCGCGGCGTGAGCCGATCCCCGCACCCGTTCCCGGGAACGGGGAGTCCCAAAACGTCGTGACCGCCGTGGGGAATTCGACATTTGGGGACTCGCGTTCCGACCGAGTACGCGACGCCGCCCACGGCCGTCGGTCACCCGCCAGCCGCCAGCGGCCACCGCCTACCGCCGCCGCCTACTGCCGCCGATCACCCGTGCGCACACTCCTTCACGCACCGATCTACCCTGCAGCACACCGAATCAGCGAAATCGGTGTGCTACTGGGTAGATCGGTGCTGTTTGGCCGGCGACAACCCGCAGGCAGACCCCGCAGGTAGACCCCGCAAGCAGAGCCCCCAGCAGTACAGCCCCCAAGCACCCTCAAGCGACGAGCGTGCGCCACTCCCCCGTCTCGGCCTCGGTGGGCATTCCGTCGAGCACGCGCATCGTGCGTGCGTCGGGGTCGGTGAGCACCGTGGCGAGGGTCGCCCACCGCTCCCCGTACGACTTCGACATGTCGGCGCGGCAGGTGAGCGGGGGCTCGCCCTCGCCCGAGAGCAGTACGCGCACCATCTCGTCGGCGGCGTCCGGCAGACCCGACGCCAGGCGCTCGCGCACGAGGGCGAGGCGCGCTGACGAGTCGGGTTCGTAGATCTCCGACTTCTGAGCGGCGAGCGGGCTCTCGTGCTGGAAGTGGTTGGTGCGCTGCACCGAACCGTTCATCTCCTCGATCGGGAAGACCCCCGCCGGGCTCATCTCGACCGACACGGCCCGCGAGGCGTCGAGCATCGTGAACGCCGACGACGACGCCACGGGCGCCTCGCGGATCAGCTCGATCGCCTCGTCGACGGAGCGGCATTCCGAGAGCACCACGCTCGAGAGCACGTGCATGGGTACCCCGTCGGGGCCGTCCTCGCGGTGGCCGAGGATGTTGAAGTGCAGCGCCAGCCCGGCCTCGTTGACGCCGATCTTCGAGACGATGCCCTGCTCGGTGAGCCCGACGTAGCGCAGGCCCGGCCCGGTCACGGCGTGCGTGTGCCAGAAGGGATCGAGTTCGATGTGCCAGTCCCAGGTCTGCACGCCGAGGCGATGCCCGCCCACCTGCGCCGTCAGCGTCGAGCACTCGCTCGCGCCGCGCCCGCCGAGCGCGATGATCTCGGTGCGGGCGTTGAGCGCGACCACCTGGGCGAGCTCGATCCCGGCGCCCTCGGCGATCCCGGCGAACTCCTCGAGCAGCGCCGGTCGCCATGCCGAGAGCGCCGCGATGACGCGCTCAGCCCCCTCGCGCTCGGTGGCCTCGCTCACGCCGAGCACGCGGAACAGCTCCGCGTACTTGGCGTAGGCCGCGGGAAGCGTCGCGCGCAGGGCGGTGCCGCGGCTCAGCCCCAGCTCGCGGTGCGTGGCGCCCGAGACGTCGATGTGGAGGCGTTCGGGTGTGGTGGTCATGTCGGTTCCTTCGTGATGGATTCGGGATCGGGATCGGGCTTCGACGGGCTCAGCCGGTCTCCTCGACGAGCAGCGCCTCGCGCAGGCCGCGCTGCGGCCGCCAGCCCGGGCGCGGCGCCGAGGCGATGAGCAGCTGCGTGTAGGGCTGCTGCGGGCTGTCGAGCACGGCGTCGACCGTGCCGCGCTCGATGATGCTCCCCTTGCGCATCACCACCACGTCGTCGGCGATGTCGCGCACCACCGAGAGGTCGTGGGTGATGAACAGGTACGAGAGCCCGTGCTCGGCGCGCAGCTTCTTGAGCAGGTCGAGCACCTGCGCCTGCACCGAGACGTCGAGCGCCGAGACGGCCTCGTCGAGCACGATGATCTTCGGCTCGGCGGCGAGCGCGCGTGCGATCGCGACGCGCTGCTTCTGGCCGCCCGAGAGCGCGGCGGGCTTCGCGTCGGCGTGCCGCTCGGTCAAGCCGACCTCGGCGAAGAGCTCGAGCACGCGCGCTCGGCGGCCCGCCCGGTCGAGGTCGGGCCGGTGCGCCCGCAGCATTTCGTCGATGGTCGCCGACACGGGCAGCGAGCGGTTGAGGGAGCCCTGCGGATCCTGGAACACCATCTGCACGAGCTTCGCCCGCTCCCGCAGGGCGCTGCGCGCCGTGGTCGGCTTCACCTCGCGCCCGGCGATGCGCACGGTGCCCGAGTCGGCGGATTCGAGGCCGACGATCACGCGCGCGAGGGTCGATTTGCCCGATCCCGATTCCCCGACGACCGCCAGGCAGGTGCCCGGACGCAGTTCGCAGGAGACGTCGTCGAGCGCGTGCACGCTCGCCTTGCGGCTCAGGTGGAAAGTGCGGTCGAGGTGCTCGACCTCGATGATCGCGGTGGCGGTGTCGCTCATGCGCCCGTCTCCTCTCCGGTCGTCGCGGCACCCGAGGGATGCACACCCGACGGCTCGTGCCCGGCCGGGTAGAGCATGGGCCGGGCGGCCATAAGCGCGCGGGTGTATTCGGTCTTCGGGCGATCCCGGATCTCATCGGGCGTTCCGATCTCGAGGATCTCGCCATCCTTCATCACGGCCAGCCGGTCGCACACGGCGGCGGCCAGGTCGAGGTCGTGGGTGACGAAGATCATCGAAAGGCCGTGCTCGCGGCGCATCTCGTCGAGGATCGCGACGACCTCGGCCTGGGTGGTGACGTCGAGCGCGGTCGTCGGCTCGTCCGCGAGCAGCAGCTTCGGCGTGCCCGAGATCGCGCCGGCGATGACGACGCGCTGCAGCATGCCGCCCGAGAGCTGGTGCGGGTACGAGGCGAGCACGCGCCCGGTGTCGACGATGCCGACCTGGCGCAGCAGATCGGCGGCCTTGGCGCGGGCCTCGGCCTTGCCCATCGACCGCGCGTCGCTCATGCCCTCGACGAGGAACCGCTCGACCGGCAGCACCGGGTTCAGCGCGCCGTGCGGGTTCTGCGCGATGAGCGCCAGGTCGTTCGCGCGGATGCGCCGCAGCGCCTCGCCGCCCGACGCGAGCAGGTCGGTTCCGTCGAGCTCGATCCGCCCCTCCACTCGCGCACCCGAGGGCTCGATCCCGAGGATGCACTTCAGTGTCATCGACTTGCCCGAGCCCGATTCGCCGACGAGGCCGACGGCCTCGCCCTGGGCGAGCGCGAAGGAGTTGCCGTGCAGGATCTCGGTCTCGGCTCCCGTCTCGGGATCGACGACCGTGAGTACCAGGTTCTCGATGTTCAGCATCAGCGGATCCTCCCTGCTGCCCGGCGCCCGCCGAGCGTTTCGCCGACGTAGCCGAACGCGGCCACGGTGATCACGATGGCGAGGCCCGCGAAGATGCTCTGCTCCCAGTAGCCCTGCTGCAGCGACGCCTGCCCGTTCGAGACCATGAGGCCCCAGTCGGCGGTGGGCGGCTGCACCCCGAGCCCGAGGAACGAGAGCGCGGCGAGCTCGATCATCGCGTATCCGAAGTTGATGGTCATGCCGGTGAGGATCTGCGTGCGCACGTTCGGCAGGATGTGGCGCGCCGTGATGATGAACCCCGAGATGCCCTGCAGCTGCGCCGACGAGACGTAGGGCAGGTTGCGCTCGCGCAGTGCCACCGAGCGGATCACGCGGGCCGAGTATGGCGTGAAGCCGATGGCGAGCGCGATCGATGCGGTGAGCAGCGAGGGGCCGAAGATCGCGACCGCGAGGATCGCGAGCAGCATGTTGGGGAACGCGAAGAGGATGTCGAGGACGCGGCTGATGAACGCGTCGACCTTGCCGCCGAACCAGACGGCGGTCAGCGCGAGCACCGTGGCGAGCGTCGCCGTGATCACGATGACGAGCAGCGGCCCGGCGAGGCTCGTGCGCGCGCCCCAGATGATTCGCGAGAGGATGTCGCGGCCCGACTGGTCGGTGCCCATGAGGTGGGCGAGGCTCCAGGCCTCGTGGCGCGCGGTGATGCTGCCCTCGTAGGGATCGTAGGGCGCGAGCACCGGGGCGAGCGCGGCCATGAGCACCACGATCGCGATGATCGCGACGCAGACGATGCCGATCGGGCCGAGACGCTTCGCGAGGAGGCGCCACCCGGCGACCGGCACGTCGTCGCGGTGCTTGCGCAGCAGCTGCACCGCGACCGTGTCTTGCGCGGAGGTGTTGGCGGACGGTTTGCGGGTCGACTTCTGCTGAGTCATCGTGCCACTCCCTTGCTCAGCCGGACTCGGGGATCGATCACCGCGTAGAGCAGGTCGACGATGAGGTTGATGAGGCCGAAGGCCAGCACCATGATGAGCGCGATCGCCTGCACGACCGCGAAGTCCTTCTTCTGCACCGAGTTCACGAGCAGCGAGCCGATGCCGTCGAGCGTGAACGCGTACTCGATGACGAAGGCGCTCGCGAGCAGGCCGGCGATCTGGGTGCCGAGCACCGTCGAGACGGGCAGCATGGAATTGCGGATCGTGTGGCGCCAGAGCACGAACTGCTTCGGCACGCCCCGCGCGATCGCCATGACCACGTGCTCGGATCCCTGCTCCTCGCGCACCGCGGTGCGGGTGATGCGGGCCACAACCGAGATGCCGGGGAACGCGAGCGCGAGGGCGGGGAGGGTCAGGTGCCACAGTCTGTCGGCGAACCCCTCGCCGGATCCGGAGACCGGGAACCAGCCGAGCGTCGATCCGAAGAGTGCCATCAGCAGCAGCGCCGCGAAGAACGTGGGCACCGCGAACCCGAGGTTCGAGCCGAAGACCACGAGCTTCTCGAAGACGCCCGAGCGGGTGGCGGCGAGCACACCGAGCCCGACGCCGAAGACGATGATGAGGATCGCGGCGAAGGCGGCGAGGTACAGCGTGGTGGGCAGGCGCGACATCACCAGGGTGGACACGTCCTGCTGGGTGAGCAGGGAGCGGCCGAGGTCGCCCTGCACCATGTCGACGAGCCAGTGCCAGTACCGCAGCAGGAAGGGGTCGTCCAGACCGTACTGGGCGCGGATCGCGGCGAGCACCTCGGGGCTCACCGTGCGGCCCTGCACCAGGAACTGCTCGGGACTGCCCGGAGCGAGGTACATGCCGGCGAACACGATGAAGCTGGACACGACGAGCACCGCGACGAGCGCTCCGATCCGTTTCAATACGTAGGTCATGAACGATCCCTTCCTGCGCGGCTCACCGCTTATTCGGCGGAGCCGAGGTCGGCGGCCCAGGGGTAGTAGAGGTACACGAACGAGGCCGGGGCACCGGTGATGGCGTCGTCCATGTACATGCGCACCGCGAGGTCGGTGACGGGCACCCACGGCTGCTGATCCATGATCAGCGCCTCGGCCTCGACGGTCAGCTCGGCGCGCTTCTCGGGATCGCTCTCGGCGAGCGCCGCGTCAAGCGCCTGGTCGACGGCCGGGTCAGAGAAGCCCGAGTAGTTCTGATCGCTGCCGGTCTTGGCCACGCTGATGAGGTGCAGCAGCGGATCGGGAGCGCTCATGTAGTTGGTCGTGACGAAGCCGTCGTAGCCCTCGCGGGCGGCGGGATCCGAGAAGAACACGCCGAACTGCGCGCTCGGCACACCCACGGGCTCGAGCGTGATACCGAGCTCCTTCGCACCGTTCGCCATCTCGTTGAGGATGTCGGCGTAGAAGCTGCGCTCGCTCGGGTAGGCGATCTTGATGGGCTGCGAGAGATCCGCGTCGCTCTTCTCGAGCTCGGCCTTCGCCGCTTCGATGTCGAAGCTCAGGTCGGGCAGCTCGGCGTCGCGGAGCTCGGCCGCGCCCTCGATGGCGTCCCAGGGCGCCTGCGGCACCACGGAGCGCGACGGCGTGCCGGTGCCTTCGAAGACGGTGTCGGCGATGGCCTGGCGGTCGGTGGCCCGGGTGATGGCGCGGCGCACATCGGGATCGCCGAAGATGCCGTTGCCCGTCGAGATGATGGCCATGATCTGCATGCCCTCGCCGAAGTACAGGTTGCCCGAGTCGCTGTTCGCGAGCTCGCTCAGCGCGGGGAGCGGCACGTCGTAGGATCCCTGGATCTCGCCCGCCGCGAGCGCCGTGGAGATCGCGGTGGGGTCGACCACGAAGCCGATCTCGACCTGCTTCGCCTTGGCCTGCTTGTCGGCGTTCCAGTAGCCGTCGTAGCGGTCGAGGGTGATCGACTGCCCCTGCTTCCAGTCGCCGGGGGTGTACTGGAACGGGCCGGTGCACATCACACCGGTGTCGGGGTTGCCGTAGTTCTCGCCGGCGGCCTTGCGCTGCTTCTCCTGCACGACCACGCCGAGCACGGTCGAGAGCGACGAGGGCAGCAGCTGGTCGGGGGTGTTCAGGGTGACGGTGATCTGGGAGTCGCCGCTCTTGACGACGTCTGCGATGTTCGCGGTGACGCCGCCGGTCCAGTAGCTGCCCTCGGCCGGATCGTTGTGGCGCTTGAGGGAGTAGACGACGTCTTCGACGGTCATCGGCGTGCCGTCCCAGAAGGTCACGTCGTCGCGCAGGTCGATGGTCCAGGTGAGGCCGTCCTCGGTCTCGGCGCCCGTCGCGAGGTTGGGCTCGATCGAGAAGTCGGGCTGCATCTGGAACAGCGGCTCGCACAGGTTGGTGACCACGGTGTTCTCGGAGTAGTTGAACGCCTTGGCGGGATCGAGGCTCGCGAGCTCGCCGTAGGTCGAGTTCCAGGTGACCTTGTCGGCCTCGCCCGCAGCGGCTGGGGTCGTCTGCAGCAGCTCGAGGTCGGCGCTGCCGCCCTCCTGCGCGTCTCCACCGCGGCTTCCCGAAGCGCACCCGGCGAGCGCCAGACCCGTGATGGCAAACAGGGCGATCGCTGCCCGTGTCTTTGCGAGTTTCACGTTGTTCTCCATTCGAAGTTTCGTCGTTGAATCCTCTCGGTCCGGCACTGCGCTGGACGAAGACCCACGAGGATGCTAGCACCCAAAACGGTTTGTGAAAAACGTTTTGGGTGTCTCGTTTCGATAACTTCACGGGCCCGAAACACGGCCCGCGCGGCTCGGCCCAGCCCGGGAAGTATTAGTCTGACCAGGTGGAGTCAAGCGGCAGACCGACCATCAAAGACGTGGCGAAAGCCGCCGGCGTCTCCCCCACCACCGTCTCCCACGCCCTGAACGGCAAAGGCATCGTGCGGCGGGAGACGGTCGAGCGGGTCGAGCGCATCGCGCGCGAGATCGGCTACCGCCCCAGCGCGATCGCCCGCGGGCTCCAGAAATCGCGCCTCGGTCTGCTCGCCCTCGTGATCCGCCCCTTCCACAGCCTCGACACGTTCCTGCCCGAGGGCGTCGACTACTTCCTCCGCATCGCGGGCGCCGCATCGCTCAGCGCGATGGAGCGGGGCTACAGCATGATGCTCATCGACGATCCGACCAGGCCGGGAGTGCCGTTCAGCGCGCTGGCGGCCGACGCCTACATCGTCACCGAACCCTTCGAGAACGACCCCGTGCTGACGCTGCTCTCGGAGCAGCGGATACCGTTCGTCACGGTCGGCGCCGATCCCGCGCGGCGCGGCCTCTTCCCCGAGATCGACGAGGGGGCCGACATGCAGGCCCAGCTCATGATCTCCCACCTCGCCGAAGTCGGAGCGCACCGCATCGCACTCGTCACCGGCACCGACCGCAACGACTGGAACCTCGGATCGCAGCAGACGCTCACCCGCTGGAGCGAGGCACGCGGTCAGCGCCCGCTGATCCTCTCCCTCCCCGAGGCCGCGGGCGAGAGCGTCGGCGACACCGTCATCGACCATTTCTTCGGCGCAGACCCGTCGGAGCACCCCGACGCGATCTTCTGCCTCACAGGCAGGCACGCGGCCGGCGTCACGGAGGCGGCGATCCGGCGCGGCATCCGCGTGCCCGAGGATCTGCTCGTCGCCGGCGGATCCGGAGCCATGCAGAACCGCACCTCCTCCCCCACCGTCACCACGCTCGACCTGCGCCCCGAGGAGACCGCGAAACTCGCCGTCGCCGTAGCAGCCGACCTCGCCGAGGGGCGGCCGATCCAGGGCCCGCTCGCCGTGCCGGGCGCGCGCCTCGAGGTGCGCGAGTCGACGACCCGCTGATCCGGGACGCCCCGCGACCGCGCCCCGCGATCCTCCTCGCCCGCCTGCCCGTCCCGCCTGGCGCACGCCCCGCCTGCCACGCACCCCGCCACCCACCATGCCTGCCACCGAAACACACCGATCTGCCTAAAAGCACACCGATTTCGCTGATTCGGTGTGCTTTTAGGCAAATCGGTGCTGTTGGGAGCGAGGGTTCGAGGAGCATGGAGCAAGAGCGCAAGCGCACAAGAACACAAGAGCGCAAGAGCGCGAGCGGCCGGCCCCACGCAAAAAAGGGGCCGGCGCCGAAGCGCCGACCCCCTTCTGCGAGTCGCGTCCCCTTCGACAAGCTCAGGGGACGGAAGAAGCTAGGCCAACCGAGCCTGCAGGTTCTCGTCGATCGCGGCGAGGAACTCCTCGGTGGTGAGGTAGCCCTGATCCGGGCCGACCAGCAGCGCGAGATCCTTGGTCATCTTGCCCGACTCGACGGTCTTGATGACGACGTCCTCGAGGGTGTGGGCGAAGTCGATCAGCTCCTGGTTCTCGTCGAGCTTGCCGCGGTGCGCGAGGCCGCGCGTCCAGGCGAAGATCGAGGCGATCGGGTTGGTCGAGGTGGGCTTGCCCTGCTGGTGCTGACGGTAGTGACGGGTCACGGTGCCGTGGGCGGCCTCGGCCTCGACGACCTTGCCGTCCGGGGTGGCGAGCACGGAGGTCATGAGCCCGAGCGAGCCGAAGCCCTGCGCCACGGTGTCCGACTGCACGTCGCCGTCGTAGTTCTTGCAGGCCCAGACGTAGCCGCCCTCCCACTTCATGGCCGAGGCGACCATGTCGTCGATGAGGCGGTGCTCATAGGTGAGGCCGGCAGCCTCGAACTGCTCCTTGAACTCGGTGTCGTAGATCTCCTGGAAGATGTCCTTGAAACGGCCATCGTAGGCCTTCAGGATGGTGTTCTTCGTGGAGAGGTACACCGGGTAGTTGCGCGAGAGGCCGTAGTTGAGCGAGGCGCGCGCGAAGTCGCGGATTGAGGCGTCGAGGTTGTACTGCACCTGGGCGACGCCGTCGCCGGGAGCCTGGAAGACCTCGAACTTCTGGGGCTCGCCGCCGTCCTTCGGGGTGAACTCGACGGTGAGGGTGCCCTCGCCCTGGAAGCGGAAGTCGGTCGCGCGGTACTGGTCGCCGAACGCGTGACGGCCGATGATGATCGGCTTGTTCCAGCCGGGCACGAGGCGGGGGATGTTGGAGATGATGATGGGCTCGCGGAAGATGACGCCGCCGAGGATGTTGCGGATCGTGCCGTTGGGGCTGCGCCACATCTTCTTGAGGCCGAACTCCTCGACGCGCGCCTCGTCGGGGGTGATGGTGGCGCACTTGACGCCGACGCCGTGCTTCTGGATCGCGTGGGCCGCGTCGATCGTGACCTGATCGTCGGTCGCGTCACGGTGCTCCATGCCGAGGTCGTAGTATTCGAGCGTGACGTCGAGATAGGGGTGGATCAGGCGGTCCTTGATGAACTGCCAGATGATGCGCGTCATCTCGTCGCCGTCGAGTTCGACGACCGTACCTTCAACCTTGATCTTCGCCAACGCGTCTCCAAGTCTCGTGGTGTGAATTAAGCCGGGTCAAGTCTACCCGACACGCGGCGGTATCTCGACGTCGAGATATATCAGGTCCTTTCGGCGGCGCGGATCACCTCGACGACGCGCAGATCCGGATCGAGCACCACCGCGTCCATCCGCTTGCCGACGGCCAGATCTCCGACGTCGCTCCACCTCAGCGCGCGCGCCGGATTCACCGCCGTCAAGCGCACAGCGGCGAGGAGCGCGGCCTCGGTCGCGGACGGTGCTCGGGCGGCGGTCGAGCGCGGCTCGTCCGCGGCATCGGGGGATTCGGGATCGGCACTCGCCGCCGCACCTGCGACCCAGTGGCGGAAGAGTCCATCCATCGTCGCAGTGCTGCCCGCGATGGTCTCCGTTCCCGCCAGCCGCGCGACGCCCCGAGCGACCTCGACGTCGAGCGCACCCAGGCGGTAGGCGCCGTCGCCGCACGCCGCCGCCCCCATCGCGTCGGTGACGAGCAGTGCGCGATCCTCCCCCGCCCGCGCGGCCGCCCACCGCGCGAGCCGGGGGTGGAGGTGCGTGCCGTCGGCGATGAGCTCGATCGAGACCCGCGGATCCTCGAGCAGCGCGAGCACCGGCCCCGGCTCCCGGTGGTGCAGCGGCCGCATCGCGTTGAAGAGGTGCGTCGCGACCGTGGCGCCCGCCTCGATCGCCCGCACGACGCAGTCGTAGTCGGCGTCGGTGTGCCCGACCGCGACCACGACCCCGGCCCGCGCGAACCGCTCGATCGCGCCGATCGCGCCGGGCAGCTCGGGCGCGATCGTCACCGCGGCGATCGCGTTCGCGGGCGCCGATCCCGATCCGGCACCGTTCGCACCGGGCCCAGGCAGCGCGCCGGCCGCGAGCAGTGCGTCGATCTCGTCGGGGTCGGGGTTCCGCAGCAGCCCGGGATCGTGCGCGCCCGCGCGCGCAGGGCTCAGCCAGGGCCCTTCCAGGTGGATGCCTCGCAGCTCGCCCGTCTCGACGAGTCCGGCGAGCAGCCGCACGCTCTCGAGCAGGCGTTCCGAAGTATCGGTCACGAGGCTCGCGACACTCGTGGTGGTGCCGTGGGCGAGGTGAGCGTCCCGGGCGCGCAGCGCGAGCGCGGCGGATCCCTCGGCGTACCCCGCTCCCCCGCCCCCGTGCACGTGGACGTCGACGAAGCCGGGCACGAGCGTCACGTCGCCGAGGTCGCGGGTCGGGGGCGATACGGGGGCACCGCTCCCGACGCCGGTGATTCTGCCCTCCTCGAACGACACCCACCCGGGCGCGTGCACGGCCGAGGACGTGACCACCCGCGCGGCGGAGAGGATCCCGGTGCGGGTCCCCGTAACCGGCGCGGGATCCGACCTCGTATCCGCCCCGGCGCGCGAACCGCGATCCGCCGCGCTCACGCCGCACCCCCGGGCAGCCGCTCCTGCACGTACTCGTAGTAGTCGGAGAGCCGCAGCTCCGAGGCCGCGGCCCGGTCGATCACCACGGTCGCGTCGCGGTGCAGCTGCAGCGCACTCGCGGGGCACACGCTCGCGAGCGGCCCCTCGACCATCCGTGCCACGGCGGCGGCCTTGGCCTCGCCCTGCGCCACGAGCAGCAGCTGTCTGGCTTCCAGGATCGTGCCGAGCCCCTGCGTCACACAGTGCACCGGCACCTGCTCGGGCGAGTCGAAGAACCGCGCATTGTCGGCACGCGTCTGCGGCGCGAGGGTCTTGATGCGGGTGCGCGAGGCGAACGACGAGGTCGGCTCGTTGAAGCCGATGTGCCCGTTGGCCCCGATCCCGAGCAGCTGCAGGTCGATCCCGCCGGCTTCCCGGATGCGCCGCTCGTACTCCGCGCAGGCCGCGTCGAGGTCGTCGGCGGTGCCGTCGGGCACGTGCACGCGCGCCGGATCGAGGCCGAGCGGCTCGGTGACCGTGCGACGGATGACCGAGTGATAGCTCTCGGGGTGAGAGGGGTCGAGCCCGACGTACTCGTCGAGCGCGAACGCGGTGACGCCCGAGGTGTCGAGCTCGCCCTCGCGCACCCTGGCGGCGAGCGCGGCGTAGGCGCCGAGCGGCGATGAGCCGGTGGCGACGCCGATCACGGCGCCGGAGCGGTACGGATCCGCGGATCGCGAGCGGATCGCACGCGCGATCCGCTCGGCCGCGTACTCGGCGACGGCCTCGGCGTCGGGGACGACAACGATCTCCATCGGCGCTAGCGACCGTCGAAGTCGAAGTCCGTGCGGTAACGGTCGCTCGGCATGATGCCTGCGGCCTTGGCGCCGTCGATCGGCAGCGCGACGCCGTTGATGAACCTCGCCTGCTCGGACGCGAGGAACCGCACCGTCGCCGCGACCTCCCGCGGGTGGGCGATGCGGGGGTCGGGGCAGCTCGCGAGCACGCGGCGCTGAGCCTCTCCCCGCTCGACGCCGACGAAGTTCGCCCATACCATAGGGGTGTCGATCGGACCGGGGCAGATGGCGTTCACGCGGATCCCGTCGACGGCGTGAGCGAGCGCGAGTGACTTGGTGAGGCCGACCACCCCGTGCTTGCTGGCACTGTACACCGGATCCGCGGCGCGCCCGACGACGCCGCCGTTCGACGCATTGTTGATGATGACGCCCCCGGCGGAGTTCGCCATAAGGTGCGGGATCGCGCTCCGTGCGACGTAGATGGTCGAGCGGAGATTGACCTGGAGGAGCTGATCGATCCGCTCGTCGTCGTGCTCCGCGAGCGCTCCATTGAATCCGATGCCGGCGTTGTTGAACACGATGTCAAGTCGTCCGAACGCGTCCACCGCCGCCCGCACCACCCGATCGGCCTCGTCGCTGCGACGGAGATCCGCCTGCTCGAAGCGGACCGACGCCCCGAATTCCCCGAACAGCTCGGTGCCCCTCGCATCGGAGACATCGGTGGCGAGCACGCTCGCGCCGGCCGCGGCGAGCTCCCGTACGGTTTCGGCGCCGATGCCGCCTGCGCTGCCTGTCACGAGAGCGACTCGCCCTCGGAGATCTTGAGACGTCATGCTCTCGCCCTCCATACCGTCCCCGTGCGGTCTATACCAGACGCACGGACGACTGTCACTCTACAAGCTATTTCCGGCGATGGCAATCACACCCACTCGCGCTCCCGGCCGTTGCGGTCTGGACCGCACGTCGCTATCCTGCTCAGAGACGCAGGTCGGGGCGCATCGGCCGAGCGGGCTCTCCGCGGGGTCGCCCGCCCGAGTGCTCGACGCGGCGGAGGCGTCGCAGCGGCAGCACACCAATCTCGATCGCTCAGGAGGTGACGATGACGCAGACCAAAGGCGAAGAGGTGCGGCAGCGCCTCGGCACCCTCATCGCCGCGGCCGAACCGGGGCACCGACTCCCCCCGGAGCGGGAACTCATGCGCACCTTCGGAGTCGCACGCGAGACGATCCGTCGCGCGCTGGATGACCTCGTCTTCGAGGGACAGCTCGTCAAGCGGGCGGGCGTGGGAACGTTCGTCGCGCGTCCGCGGCTGACCAAACAATTCAGAATGCGGTCGTTCACCGAGGAGATGCGCGCGCAGGGAATGAGCAGCTCCTCCCGTCTGATCTCAGCGACGACCCACGCCGCGGGTGCCCGGACGGGAGCCCAGCTGAGGATCTCCCCCGCGAGCCCGGTCATCTCGATCCAACGCGTCCGGCTGGCGAACGACGAGCCGATGGCGATCGAAACGCTGCGGCTCCCGCTGGACCTGGTGCCGGGTCTGGCGGTCCGCGAGCTCGAGTCCCGCTCGCTCTACGAGACCCTGCGGGAGGACTACGACATCGAGCTCTCGTCGGGGTCGCAACGGATTGAGGCGACCGTGACTGACGACGCCGAATCCGCGCTGCTCGGGCTGGCTCCCCAGAGCCCAGCCCTACTCGTCGACCGCGTCACCTGGACCGCGGAGGGCCGGAGGGTCGAGGCCGCCCGGTCCGTCTACCGCGGCGATCGGTACCGTTTCGAAGTCGACCTCACCGCATAAGGGAAGGACCGCACGCACCGCCATGGCCCACACCCAGTATCCCGTCTCCTGGCTCGCCGGCGAGTATCCGGCGTCCGCCATCCGCGCCGTGTTCGACCGGGTCGCGCAGTTCGAGGGCGTCACGAAGCTCACCGTCGGCGAGCCCGACTTCGATACCCCGCCCCACATCGTCGAGGCTGCCGTGCGCTCACTCCGTGACGGCGAGACCCGGTACAGCGCGAACGCCGGCATCCCCGCCTTCCGGAGGGCTATCGCCGAGCACCACGGCCGCCGCTGGGCGCGTCCGCTCGCGGAGGAGCAGGTGATGGTCGCGGCGGGCGGTATGGAGGCGCTACTGCTCGCGCTCGGCGTGGTGCTCGATCCCGGCGACGAGATCCTGATTCCCGACCCGGCGTATCCCAACTACCTCGGCCAGGTGCACATGCTCGGCGCGAGACCGGTCCGGATCCCGCTGAGCGCCACGGACGGCTTCCGGCTCACGGCGGATCGGATCGAACCGCTCATCGAAGCACGGACGAAGGCGCTCATCATCAACTCCCCCTCGAACCCGCTCGGCACCGTGATTCCCGCCGACGAGCTCCGGCGCATCGCCGAACTCGCGGATCGACGCGGTCTCATCATCATCTCCGACGAGGTCTACGACCGGGTGGTGTTCGACGGACGCGCGCACGTCTCCATCGCGCAGGTCGACCCCGCCTTCGAGCGCTTCCTCGTCGTCAACTCGCTCTCGAAGAGCCACGCGATGACCGGCTGGCGAGCGGGGTACGTGATCGGCTCCCCACGCCTCATCGCCCCCATGCCGCACATGCAGGAGGGCATCTCGTCGTGCTTGCCGGTGTTCGTCCAGCGCGCCGGTATCGCCGCTCTCGAGGGGCCAGAGGACGCGACGCGCGCAATGGTGAAGTCCTACCAGCGACGGCGCGACCTCCTGGTGAGGGGGATCACCGGCATTCGAGGCCTCGACTGCGCAGTGCCGGACGGAGCCTTCTACCTGTTCGTCGACGTGCGCGGCACGGGCCTCTCGAGCGAGGCGTTCGCCGAACGTCTGCTGCAGGAGCAGCGCGTGGCCGTGATCCCGGGCACCGCCTTTGGAGAGCGCGGCGAAGGCTTCGTCAGGATCTCCTACGCCGCGAACGAGGCAACGCTGACGGCGGCGCTCGCCGGGATTCGCGCATTCGTAGACGACGGTGCGGCGCATGCCTAGGGGGTTCGCGGGACCTTCGGAACCGCCCGCAGGCGCCCCCGGCGCCGAATCGCTCGTCGTCGACGTGGGCCAGTCAGGGATGCGCTTCCGACGCCTCCACGGCGCCACCGTCGAGGAATGGGACGGACCGCCGCTGCGCGCGTCCGATCCGCGCATTCGGCAGGTCGTGTCGGCGGTTGTCGGCGCGCTTCGCCGGATGCGGACCGCCCCGTCGCGCCTAGCGATCGGCTCGAGCGGGCTCGACGACCCCGCGCCGGCCGCGCGCGCCCTCGCCGAGGCCCTCGACCCGGCGCCCGCTCGGATCGTCGTCGCGCACGACTCGGTGTCGGCACACGTCGGCGCGCTGTCGGGGGGCTCGGGGGTCGTCCTCGCCGTCGGCACGGGGACCGTCTGCCTCGCCTCGGGTCCGCGGGGCGTGGCACGGGTCGACGGGTGGGGCGCGCTCCTCGGAGACGGAGGCAGCGGGTACTGGCTCGGCAGGCTCGCCCTATCGACCGCCCTGAAGGATCTCGACGGACGTCGCACGGCGCCGCTCCTGCGCGCCGCCGCGGAGGAACGCTTCGGAGAGCTGAAGGCTTTCGCCGCCACGCTGCCCGCCCGGGCCGACCGCGTCTCGTTGGTCGCGGCCTTCGCGAGCGAGGTCGTCGCCCTCGCGCGCCGCGGAGACGACGCCGCGGCCGGGATCCTGCGAGAGGGGGCCGTCGAACTCGCGGAGTCCGCGGTCGCGGGGCTCTCTCGGGCCGGCTGGCCCGCCGGGTCGGGACCGTCCGTGTCGTACACGGGCTCGCTCCTCGTGGTCTCCGAGGACTACCGGCGCATGCTCGTCGCGGAGCTCGCCGAACGGTGGCCGACGGCTCAGTTCCGCGCGCCCGACGGCACGCCGCTCGACGGAGCCGAGCGCCTACTCGACCTCGACCCGGCGCATCCTCTGCACTCGAGCCTCGCCATCGTCGGAGCACCGACCACGTGAAAGGACCGCACATGGACCCCTCGATCACCGCCCTGCTCGGCAGGCTCGTGGTTTCCTGCCAGGCTCACGACGGGAACCCGCTACGCGGGCCAGACTCGATGGCGCGCATGGCGCAGGCCGCGATCATAGGCGGCGCCGGGGGCATCCGTGCCGAGGGCGTTGCCGACGTGCGAGCCATCCGCGCCGCCGTCGATGCGCCGATCATCGGACTGATCAAGACCGAGCAGCGCGACCGCGACAGCGTGTTCATCACCCCGGGCTGGGATGAGGCCTCGGCCGTCCGTGCCGCGGGGGCGGATGTCATCGCACTCGACGGGACGCCACGGCCCAGGCCCGACGGCGTCCCTCTCGGCAGTCTCATCCGCCGCATCCACGACGAGCTCGGCTGCCCCGTCATGGCCGACATCGACTCGCACGCCTCGGCCGAGTACGCGATCGAGCAGGGCTGCGACCTCGTGGGGACCACGCTCGCCGGATATACGGCGGCCCGTCCCGCGACGGAGGGACCCGACCTCGAGCTCGTGGCGGAGATCGCGACATTCGCGAGCGTCCCCGTCGTCGCGGAGGGCCGCTTCTGGACCCGGGAGGACGCGATCGCCGCCATCGAGGCCGGTGCCTCCGCGGTGGTCGTCGGCACCGCCATCACCAACCCCATGCTGACGACGGCACGCTTCGCACGGGCGGTGGCGGAGCGCAGCGGGGCCGTCGCCGGATAGCCGGACAAGAACGGCCGACACGAGGGCCCGAGCGGTTCAGCCCTCGACCGGCGGGCTCTTCACCCCGTGGCCCGTGAGCATCAGGACGACGGTCGCGCCCTCCTCGAACCGCAGCTGCTCCACGGCCGCGAGCGCAATGGCCGATGATGGCTCCACCCAGATCCCGCCCCGCCTCAGCGCGCGCACCGAGGCGATCGTCTCGGCCTCGTCGATCGCCACGACCTGTCCGCCCGTGCGCCGCACGGCGTCCAACGTGATCAGCCCCTGATCCTCGTAGCCGCGCAGCGGGTCAGCGATCGCCGTCGCCACGGTCGGCGTCTGCCGCACGGGCTCATGCAGCATGCGGCGCCACACCTCCCGCTCATCCCGCGTCGACGCGGAGGCCGCGCCGCTCGAGACCGTCGCAGCTGAGGCCGACGAGGCCGCGGCCGCACCGATCGCCCAGGCCCGGGCGATCGGTGCGCAGCCCGCGGCCTGCACGCCGACGAGGGCCGGCACGCGATCCGCGTCCCCGCACTCCACCAGCGCTGCGAAGCCACGCTCGATGCCGCTGAGGAGCGGGCCGGCTCCGATGGGAACGATGACGGCACCGGGTGCGCACCCGCACTGCTCGAGCAGCTCGGCGGCTACCGTGCGGTACCCCTCGATAATGTACTCGTTCTGGTAGGTCGTGGAGACGTTCATGTACCCCTCGTCCGCGAGCGCCGCGGCCTCGGCGTACGCGTCGCTGTAGTCGCCGGAGATCTCGGAGACCTCGGCACCGTAGGCGCGGCACGCGTCGAGCTTCGCCATCGCATTCGAGGAGCTGGCCACGATCACGCGGCAGCTAAGACCGGCCGCCGCCGCGTACGCCGACGCCGACACCGCAGCGTTCCCCGTCGAAGCGACTACGAGGCCCCGCTTGCCCTGATCCACCGCGACCGACGCGGCGAGCGCCATGCCCCGGTCCTTGAAGGAGAGCGTGGGGTTCTGACTCTCGAGCTTGCCGAGCAACGAGATACTTCTGTCGCCCGAGTCGATCGGCACGAGCGGAGTCGATCCCTCGCCGAGCGTGATGCGGGTGCGCGTGCCGGGCAGTATCGACGCGTGCCGCCAGATCCCCACGTCCCGCGCGCCGTCAGGCATCGGAACGCCCCGCCGCGCGGAGCGCTGCCCGCGCATGCTCGCGGATGCCGCTCCAGTCCTCAGCGGCGATCTCGTGCGGTCTCGCGAGCGATCCCAGCCCGACGGCCACGGCTCCGGCGTCCAGCCACTCGGCGGCGTTCGCGTCACTGATCCCGCCGCTCGGCACGAACTCGAGTTCAGGGAACGGCCCCCGGACCGCCGAGATGTACCCCGCACCGACCTGTCCCGCGTGGAACAGCTTGAGGAGGTCGAACCCAGCGGTCCTCGCCTGCATGACCTCGCTCGGGGTCTGCACTCCGGGAAGCGCAGGCATTCCGGACTCGCGCATGGCCTCGAGCAGCGGCTGCGAGATTCCGGGCGAGACGAGGAAGGCAGCCCCGGCCGACACCGCTTGATCGACGTGCTCGGGGGCGGTGATGGTGCCGATCCCGACGGAAGCCGGCGCGTCGGAGAGATCGCGAACGATCTCGAACGCGCCGGGGACCGTGAGCGTGAGCTCGATGATTCCAATGCCGGAGTCGATGAGCGTCTCGGCCGCGCGCCGGACCTTCGCGGGGTCATCGCCGCGCAGCACTGCGACCAGGCGCTCATCGCGGAGCAGGTTCAGGAATGCCAAAGGACGACCTCGATTCAAGACTGGCTGACTCTCGAAGATTTTGGAATGCTATTCTGAAAACTTCAGAACCACTCTAACCCGTCTGCGATCGGAGCGACAATGGATGTCATCGAACTCACCCGGCAGCTGGTCTCGATCGATTCCCAGAACCCGGGGGCCGGGGAGCGGGAGATCGCCGGTTTCGTCGACGCCTGGTGCCGCGAGCGCGGTATGCCCTCCCGGATCGTGGAGTTCCAGAGCGGGCGGTCCAACGTGGTGGTCACACTCGACCTCGGCGAGGGTGGGCACCTCGGCCTCACCGGACACCTCGACACCAAGCCGATCGGCGATGCGCTCTCCGCGTGGAGCACTCCGCCGCTCGAGCTCACGGTCGATGGGGATACCGCGTACGGTCTCGGCGCCACCGATATGAAGGGCGCCGTCGCCGCCATGCTCGTCGTGGCTGAGCGCATCGCGGCCGCGCCCTCCCGCGGCCTCGGCAAGCTCTCCCTCGTGCTCACCGCCGACGAGGAGCAAGGCTCTGACGCCGGCGCCCAGTCACTCATCGCCTCCCCCGAACTGCCGGACGTCGACGCGCTCGTCATCGGCGAGCCGAGCGGCATCGACGACCCATGGGAGGCGATGTTCCTCGTGTCGCGCGGGATCTGCTGCTTCGAGGTGGAGATCACGACGACGCAGGGGCACAGTGGCCTGTCTCCGCGCCTCGGGCGCAATGCCTCACTCGTCGCCGCCGACGTGCTGCGCGCCTTCGAGTCCTTCGCTCCCCCGGTCGACCGCCCGGGCAAGGTGCCCGCGACCCCCACCGTCAACCCCGGAATGATGGTCTCGGGCGGTGTCTGCTTCGGCGTCTGGCCAGGACGCTGCACCGTCGGCATCGAGATCCGCACCGTGCCCGGCATGGACCGAGACCGCGTGCGCGCCGCGATCGAACAGTTGGTGCATCGAACCGTCGGAGACGAGGCCACGGCCACGATCACCTACGAGCCCGGGTCCATGGGCTGGATGCCGGCGACCGAGATCGATCCCGATCACCCCGTGGTCCGGATCGCCAGCGCCGCGGCCGAATCGGTGCTGGGTCGCGCCCTCCCCTTCGCCCCCTACCCCGGCGGCACGGACGCAGCCTACTTCATGGGCGAGGCCGGGGTGCCGACGATCGTGAGCCTCGGCCCGGGCTGGCTCAGCGTCGCGCACGGCGCGAACGAAAAGGTGGGCGTTTCGCAGCTCCACCAGGCCGTCAACCTCTACGAGCACCTGGCTCGTAACTATCCCGCCGAGGGGTAGGTTACCGTTCATGACGACTCCGAAGTATCTGCAGATCGCCGAGCGCATTCGCACCGAGTGCGGGACGCTCCACGAAGGCGCCCAGCTGCCCGCCGAACAGGAGCTCGCCGCCGCGTACCGCGCCAGCCCGATGACCGTCCGGCGCGCGCTCGACTTACTGCAAGAGCAGGGGGTCGTCACGAGAATCCCCGGGCGCGGCACCTTCGTACGCCACGGCATCATCTCGAAAAGCAGCGCGCTGACGTCGTTCACCGAGGACATCACGATGCGCGGCATGACCCCGGGTACCCGCGTGCTCGGCGTCGACGAGGTGACCCCCACAAGCGAGGTCTCCCGCGACCTCTCGCTCGGCCGGACCGAGCTCGTCTTGCAGCTCGAGCGCCTGCGCTTCGCCGATGACGAGCCGATCTGCCTCGAAGTCGCGCACGTGCCCCAGCGATATGCGAAGGCCCTCGGGGACTCCGCGCTCGTCTCCCTGCACCGGGGACTCGCGTCGATCGGACTCGCCCCCGACAGCGCGACGCGCCGAGTGCACGCCGCTATCGTCACGGATCGGCAGGCGACCCTCCTCGGGGTCCCTCCCGGCTCGCCGACGCTCAACATCATCCAGGTGTTCTTCGATGAGCGCGGGCGCCCGATCCAGCGCTCGAACGCATGCTTCCGCGCCGACCGCTACGAGACCTACAGCAGGGTCCGGCGCGCCGAGAACCACCCACCCACCGAAGAAACGGAGTAACCCCCATGGCCAAAGAAGCGATGCTCAGCGATCAGCTGCCAAATCCGGCGGGACCCTACAGCCACGTCGTGGAGGCAGGCGACATCGTGTTCACGTCCGGCTTCGGACCACAGGATCCCGCAACCGGCGCCGTGCCGGAGGGCATCACCGCGCAGACTGAGCAGGTGATATCGAACGTCGAGACCGCGCTGAAGCTCCGCGGCCTCACGCTCGCCGACGTGGTCAAGACAACCGTGCACCTCGAGCGCCTCGATCGTGACTTCGCGGCCTACAACGAGGTGTACGCTCGACGGTTCCCGAATCCCTACCCGGCACGCACGACCGTCGGCAGCACCCTCGCGAACATCCTCGTCGAGATCGACGCCGTAGCGGTCCGCACGCGGGACTGATCGATGACCGCGACGCGACTCTCCTCCCGGGTGTGGCTTGTCGGCGGATCCGACGGCCCTGCATCGACCGATGCATGGGACGGCAACCAGTACCTCGTCTGGGATGGGGAGCGCGGCGCTCTCATCGACTGCGGCACGGGCCGCGGCAGCAAGGCCTGGCTCGACCAGGTCGCCTCCGTCACCGGGGACCTGCGGACCGTCGATGCCCTGCTCATCACGCACTACCACGCGGATCACGCCGGTGGTGCAGCCGCGGCGGAGCGGGCGGGGCTGCGCGTCCTCGGCAGCCCAGCTACCGCGAAGGCGTTGCGCGACGGTGACGAGCAGACGACCTCGCTCGTCCGCGCGCGCCGCGCGGGGGTGTACCCCGCCGACTACCGCATGCCGCCCGCGCCCTCCGCCGAGGAGGTGCCGCGCGAGCTGCGCTTCGGCCGGAGCGTGCTGCGCGTGATCCGCGCGCCCGGCCACTGCGACGGCCACCTCGTCTTCGCGCTGGAGGAGCCGGACGGGGTCGCACTCTTCACCGGGGACACCCTCTTCCCGGGCGGTCGGGTGAGCATCCAGGCGATCCCCGACTGCCGTCTCGACGCCTACGCCGACACGATGCACCGCCTCTCACGGCAACCCGTGGTCGCCCTCTACCCGGGGCACGGCGGCGCAGAGCTCGATCCGGGCTCCGCCGCTGAATCCGTGCGCTCGGCGTCGTCGAGCTTCGCTCGTCTGGTTCCCCCACCGAACTTGCTGAACTGATTCGGGTTTCGTCCGCACCGTTTCGGCGTAGAGCACGTCCGAAGCGGTCAGCGCCGACGCACGGCCCGAAGAGAGACGCCCAGCATGACGACCGCAATTCGGGAGAGCGCGGTTCAGACTGTGCACGACCCCTCGGACCCGGCGAAGCTCAGGGCGGCCCAGGCGGCCGGATCGGCCTCCGCCTGCGCCGCCAGCACGCCGGCCGGCGGCAGGACCACCGAGTCCGACGGCGCGACCAAGACGCGCGCGGCGAGCAGGTGGCCCCAGCGCAGGCGCTCAGCGGGAGATGCACCGCGAATGGAAGCGCTCAGGTACCCGGCCGCGAACGCGTCACCCGCGCCCACCGGTTCCAGTACCTCGACCGTGGGCGCCGGCTCCCGGAAGACGTCGTCGCCGATGAACGTCGTCGCCCCGTCGCCGCCATCCTTGACGACCACCTCCGCCGACCTCGCGAAGATCGCCGGGATCTCGTCGGCGCGCTCGATCCCCCAGACGTGCTGCGCCTCGTCGAGGCCGACGAACACGGTGTCGGCGAGTCCCCCCAGCTCCGCGAGCACCGGGGCCGCCTCGGCCGTCGGCCACAGCGGTGCCCGATAGTTCACATCGAACGAGATGCGCTTCCCCGCGGCCCTGGCCTCGCGGACGATGTTGAACAGCGTCAACGCGGCCCCCTTTCCCAGCGCAGCGGTGATCCCGGTGATATGCAGGCGGGCCGAACGGGCGACCAGCGGGGCGACATCGCCCACGCCCAACGCCGACGCGGCGGATCCGGAACGATAGTAGTAGACGCTCGGCTCCCCGCCTGGGTCCTTGAAGTAGACGCCCGTGGGCCGGTAATCGTCGATGACGACCTGCGAGACGTCGATCCCGATTTCCGAGAAGGAGCGCAGCAGCCGGCGCCCGAACGGGTCGTTGCCGACCCTGCTGCCCCAACCCACGGCGTGACCGAGCTGCGACAGGTAGCTCGCGACATTCGACTCGGCTCCCGCGGGAAACAGCGCGGTTTCGGCGGTGCGCTCCAGGGACTCGCCACGCGACGGCACGAGCACCACCATGCTCTCCCCGACGGTCGCGATGTCGAGCCGAGCGAGCTCCGCTCCGTCGCCGCTCACAGCCTTCCCTCGTTCCGGGGAACCTCGGGCGCCCCGGTCTCCAGGGAGCGCGTCATCGCCTCCGCGATCGCGATGCCCCACACGGCCTCGATCATCGGCATCTCGGTGTTCCCGTGCGCGCCGCGGACCACGCCGAGGGCGTGTTCGACCTCCGCGCGAATGGCGCCCCCCACGCGGTCGCCCGAGACGGGCCATAGGAATGCGTTCGGCGACCACGAGCCGGCGTTGTTCCACACCGTCAATCCGTCGTTCTGCAACCGCTGGCGCATGACACCGGTCGAGCCGTGCGCCTCGGCCTCGGCGATGATCGCCCCCGGGAGCGCCAGCGCGCCCGACTCGGTTTGCGGTGCCCCCTCCGGGATCGTCCACGCCGTCTCGATCGTCGCCATCGCCCCGCCCGCGAACTCCACGATCGCCGACACCACGGAGGGGGCGTTGGCACCCGCCGCCTCACTGCGCGACGCGTACACCCGCGTCGCCGGACGCCGCACGAAGGAGAGCGCCACATCGATGTCGTGGATGCACGACTCCCACACGGGATCCACCCTGCCGCCGAAGTCCTCGAACCACTGACGCGAGAAATCACGTCGGAGGCGCAGCGACCACAGGTCGCCGATGCGTCCGGCGGTCAGCGCCTGCCGCATCGCGCGATAGGGCTCGGCGAAACGCGAGATGTGCCCGGCGATCACCTCGCGTCCCGCACGCTGCGCCGCGTCGACGGTCCCGAGCGCGTCCTCCACCGACATGGCGAACGGCTTCTCCATGAATACGTGGCGCCCTGCGGCGAGCGCCGCGAGCGCCAGTTCGGTGTGGGCGGTCTCGTCGCTCGCGATCACCACGATGTCCGGCTCGGCATCGACGATGATCTCGGAGAGATCGGTCCCGTGATGCTCGGCACCCCAGGTCTCGGCGAACGCCGCGGACCGGGCGGGATCGAGATCAACGACGCCGGCGAGGTCGGCGCCCGCCTCGCGCCAGACCCGGGCGTGCAGGGCCCCGAAGCGGCCGGCCCCGGCGATGACGACCCTGACGTGCTCACTCATCCGCCACACCCCTCGGCCCCTGGTCCCGGATCTCCTCGATGGAAACGTCCGTCAGATATCCGAGTGCCTGCGAGATCCGGTCCGCGGTGTCCTTCACCAAGGCTCCGAACTCGTCGAGCCGATTCGCGTCGAAGCGTTCCACGGGAGTCGAGACGCTGACCGCCGCCTCCGAACGGCCGAACTGGTCGAAGATCGCCGCCCCGACACAGCAGATGCCCGGCTCGTTCTCCTCGAGGTCGGTGCTGAAGCCCTGCGAACCGTCATGCTGCAGCTGCGCGGCGAAGGCATCCGCGTCCTCCACGATCCCGAGCTGACTCCTCGAGTCCTCCAGCACTCGGTTCACCGTCTCGGCCGAGGCACTCGACAGGATCGCCTTCCCCATCGCCGTCCGCACGGCTGGCATCACCGAGCCGACCCGCGAGACCATCCGCACGGGATGCCGGCTGTCCAGCTTCTCGATATACACCACGTGCGGCGAGGTCAGCATGCCCAGGTGGCAGGTCTCGCCCGTCGCCTCGTTCAGTTCCTTCAGGTGCGGGAGGGCTTCGCTCCTGAGGTCAATGCCCGCCAGGTAGGCCCCCGACAGCACCAGACTGCCGATGCCGACCGCGTGCAGCCCGTCGCTCATCTCTCGGGCAAGATTCTTCGAGCGCAGCGATGCCAGGATCCGGTGTGCGGTCGTCATCGTGAGGCCGGTCTCCCGCGAGAGGTCCGCGAGGCTGATTCCCGTGGGGTGCGCCGCGAGCGAGTAGAGCACGGTGGTCGCGCGATCGAGGGCGCGGAGGCCCTCAGGCCCGCGCCGGCCGCTTTCGGCGGGTCGCAAAGGTGCCGTCTGACTCATGAGCTGTGATTCCTCCTGGGGTAGCGCGATCACGCGCGTTTGCTGGTCGAGATGCGCCGGAGCTGCTCGGCTACGCGCAGCACCGCTATCTCATATACATCTTCGCCCCATTCGGGGTCCGCCCGTGCCGGATCTCCCACGAGACCGAGCTCATTGAACTCCTCGAACCGTCGATGCCTGACGGCGGGGTCGGTGCTGAAGAGCGAGGGGTCCGGGAAAACCTCCGAGTCGCCCGCCCCGGGATCGGGGAGCTCGCCGACGAGTTCGGGCCACAGGTGCTGGGAGATCGATGTCTCCAGGGCGCACGCATGACCCAGTGCCCGTCCGCCGAAGCGCTCGATCGCGACGTCCCGCAGGGTCTCGAAATAGGTGAGCCCCCAGGCCGATACGTTCTGCTCGAGCAGGCGCTGCAGTGCGGCGCCCATGGGTGCCCGGTTCCCCCCGTGCCCATTGACGAACACCGGCACGAATCCGTCCTCGAACAAACAGGTCGCGACATCGCAGATCATCCGGATGAAGGTGTCGACGCCGAGGCTCAGCGTCCCCGGGAACGAGCGGTGGTGCACGGAGCATCCTACCGGCAGCGGATCGGCCAGGAAGGCTTCGTCGACGCGCGCGACCGCGTCGCGCGCGACTGCGGAGGCGATCCAGATATCCGTCGCCAACGGCAGGTGCGGCCCGTGCTGCTCGACCGCGCCGATCGGCACGACGACCAGCGCCCCCCGGGCCTCGGCGGCCTCGGGACTCGTCAGCGCACCGAACGCGGTACTCCGTGCATACTCGGTCATGATCAGCCCAAGTCGAGCGTGAAGGTCTGCACCTCGGTCATCTCCAGAACGGACCACGGCCCACCCGAGCGGCCGATGCCGCTCGCGGCTCCCGCGGCGCCGCCAGCGGGGATCGAGGGCTCCCAGTAGGCGCTCGTGTCGTTGATGTTCACGTGGCCCACGCGGAGCGTCTCTCCGAACGCCAGGCCGCGCTCGACATCCCGCGTGAATACGCCGCCGTGCAGGCCGAACCGGCTGGAGTTCAACAGCTCGCGCAGTTCGTCGTCGGTCTCGTAGTGCACGACGGGCGCCACAGGGCCGAAGGTCTCCATGCGGTGCAGATCCGAGCCGGCCGGGACGTTGTCCACCACGGTCGGCAGCACGTAGTTGGAGGTGGGCGCGCCCTCGAGCAGCGCCCCGCCCGTGACGAGGCGAGCGCCCTGCGCGACGGCGTTCTCGACCTGGCCGAGCACGGCCGCGGCGAGCTCGCTGCGGTGCACCGGCCCCATAGTGGTCTCGCGCTCGAACGGGTTGCCGAGCACGAAGCGCTTCGACTGCTCGGCGATCGCGTCGGCGAGCTGCGAGGCGACCGAGGCGTGAGCGAGGATCCGACCGGAGGCCGTGCAGATCTGGCCGGCATTCGCGAAGGATCCGCCCGCGATGCGCGCTGCGGCGAGCTCGATGTCGGCGTCGGCGAACACGACCGTCGGCCCGTTGCCTCCGAGCTCCAGGAAGCTGGGCTTGCCGACGGCCGCGATCTGCACGGCGTTGCCGACCGGGGTCGAACCGGTGAAGCCGACAGCGTCGACGCCGGGGTGGCCGGCAAGCGCCTGGCCGACCACGGGGCCGTCGCCCGTGATGAAGTTGACCGACCCGGGAGGCCAGATCTCGGCGATGATCTTCGCGAGCAGCGCGTGCGTCGAGTTCACCGACGGAGCCCCGATCCACACCATCGAGTTGCCCGCGGCGAGTCCGGGGCCGAGGTAATACTGCGTCGCGATGCCGAGCGGGAAGTTCCACGGCGTGAGGATGCCGTAGACGCCGCGCGGGCGACGCACGGTCATGACCCGTTTGCCCGGCGTCGAGACCGGGTAGTGCTGCTCTAGCATCCAGCGCGCCTGCGCGCCCGCATCAGCCATCGCCACAGCGCTCGCGCCGATCTCACCAGGCGCGTCACCGTAGTAGGTCTTGCCGTGCTCATTGGCGAGCAGCGCGGCGAACTCATCCGCGTGGGCGCGGATCGCGTCGCCGGTCCGCCGCAACAGCTCGGCGCGGCCGTCGAGCCCTAGCGCCGCCAGGGCGGGCAGCGCGGCGCGCGCGGAGGCGACGGCCCGGTCCACGTCCTCGGGGGATCCGAGCAGGATATCGGAAACCTCCTGCCCCGTGGAGGGCGACGTGTAGATGCGGTGCTCCCGGTCGGGCGCGTACGTTTCGCCGCCGATCACCATCTGCGGATGTTGCAGTTCCAGCGTCATCTTGCGTTCCTTCTCTCAGTGTGACAATTCAGCGGGACGACCGGCGCCGCGGAGGGCGTCGACCGCCAGATCCACGTCCGCGCCGTCCGTGTACAGGTGCGTGCCGAACCGCACGCGTCCGAGCCGGGCCGCGGCCCGGATCCCCGCCTGCTCGAGGACCTCGCAGATGCTGGTGGCATCGGGGTGCGGGACGGTGGTGATGTGTGATGGGAGCTCGGACGGTTCGACGGCGAACCCCGCCTCGACAAGTGCCGCGCGCAACTGCTCCGCCCTCCCGACGGCGTGCGACTCTCGATCGGAGGCGCTGACGGTGCGCAGCAGGTCGAGCCCGGCCTCGGCCCCCACCCAGGCCAGCCACGCCGGGCTCTGCGTGACCCCTCGCCCGCCGGGAAAGGGGACCCCCGGAGCCCCGTAGGAACCACGCAGGTCGTTGTCGGCCATGCCGTACGGGCTGGCCTCGGCCAGCGGGCGCAGATCGAGGTCCTCCCTGATGTAGGAGTAGCTGGTGCCGCGCGGCCCCAGGAGTCCCTTGTAGCCGGCGGCGAACACCGCTTGGAACCGCTCGACGGGCGGCCCGAGCTGCACGATCCCCTCAGACTGGGTGCTGTCCACGATCACGACCGCTCCCGCTGCGTCCGCGGCCTCGACGAGGCGGGCGAGGTCGGGCCGCTCGCCGGTCGCCGAAGAGACCGACGAGATCGCGACGACGCTCACGTCGCCGCCGAGCTCATCGATGAACGTACTCGATGCGTACGGCCCCGATACGGTCGTCACGCGCGGCTCACCGAAAGCGGCGAAGACCGGGAGTGCGAGCGAGCGGAACTCATCGGCGTGCAGCAGCACGCGACCCGGCCGGCGCGCGAGCGCCTGAGCGGTCGCGGCGACGGCGGGAACGATCGAGGCCCCCGTCCCCACCACCGCCTCATCGGCGCCGGCGAGGTCGGCCCAGCTCTGGCGGCAGCGCAGGACCGACTCCTCCCAGCGCTCGAAGCGCGCCGCCCCGCTCAGCCAGTCGTCGAGCGCGCCGCGCAAGGCCTCGATCGTCGCTCGCGTGGGTGCGCCCATGCTGGGCGTGTCGAAGTATCCCACCGCCGCACTCCCGAAGCGGTCGCGCACGTCGCACCACCGGCTCATGGCTAGACCAGCTCGACGTCCTCGGGCTGCCCCGACTCCACCGACCGTAGGATCGCATCGTTGACCGCGACGTCGCGCATGGCCTCCTCCACCGAGATGACGAAGGGCAGGTCGTTCTGCACGGCATCGACGAAGTGGGCGAGCTCGGCCGCCAGGTCGCCGCTGATACGGCCGTTCACTTCGGGCCAGTGGAGGGCGTCGGGCAGGTCGAAGTGGTCCTTGCCATACACCTTCACGCCGTGGTCGCGTACGTCGATCTCGACGATCCCCTCGGTGCCGAACAGCTCGAACCGGCCGTCGATGAGCACCGGGGTGTCGACGGGCCGGGTCCACCCGTTGAACAGCTCTCCGACGGCGCCGTTCTCGAGATCGAACACGGAGAGGATCGCGTCCTCCGACTCGACGCCGAGCGACGGCATGAGCTTGCTGACGGCGCGCGAGTACACGCGGGTGATCCGCTGGCCGGTGATCCACTGCACGGCGTCGACGTCGTGGATGCCGACGTAGAACAGCACGCTCGAGTTGCCGTTCATGCGGGTTCCGACGCCGCGGTCGGCGACACGACCTGCCTTCAGGTGGAGGGGCTCGCCGATCCGGCCCGCGCGAACGGCCTCGGCCGCCGCGACGTAGCGCGGGTCGTGGCGCATGATCTGGCCGACCAGCAGCCTGGCGCCGCCCTTCTCGGCCGCCGCCGCGATGCGGCGCGCCACCTCGAGTGTGTGCGCCATCGGCTTCTCGAGCAGCACGGGCTTGCCCGCCTCGAGGAGCGCGACGGCCGCGTCCTCGTGCAGCTTGTCCGGCAGCGCGATGACGTACGCATCGATCGAGTCGTCGGCGAGGGCGTCGGCGACGGAGCCGTAGTGCACGGCGCCGAGCTCATCGGCGACGGCGCGCCCGAGCGTCTCGTTGAGATCGACCACCGCTGCGAGGGTGGCGACCGGGGAGTCCTTGACGGTGCGGGCGTGCATCTTGCCCATGAATCCTGCGCCGACGACGGCGATATTGAAGGACATGTTCAACCTTTCGTGTGAGTTCTGGAGATGTTCCGGTCAGGAGGCGCGGCGCTTCTCGAGGAACCGGATCCCCGCGTCGATGATCACCGCGAGGACGATCGTGGCACCCTTGAAGAAGTCGATGTTCTGGGCGCTCACGCCGATGACGACAAGACTCGTGGAGATCAGGCTGATGATCACGGCGCCCGTGATGGTGCCGATGACCGTGCCCTTGCCGCCGAAGAGGCTCGTGCCGCCGATGATGGTGGCCGCGAAGGCGTCGAGCAGCAGGTTGGTGTTCGCGATGTTCGTGTCGACGATCTGCACCTTCGCGACGAGCAGGATCGCCGTCAGGCCCACCAGCAGACCCGCGAAGATGTACACGAGCAGCGTCTGCCGGATGACCGGAACACCGCGGGCGATCATCGCCTGGGAGTTGGACCCAATGCCGTAGGTGTAGAGACCGAAACGCGACCACCGGGCGAGGCCGGCGACGACGAGGGCGATGACCACCGCTGCGATCACGAGCAGCGGGACGCCGAGGAACCGGCCTGAGCCCAGCCCGACGAGGAAGTCGTCGCCGACGATGACAGTGCCCTGCTTGCCGAGCAACAACACGACGCCCTGCACGCCGGCCATCGTCGCGAGCGTCGCGATGAATGGGGGCATTGCGAGCACCGCGATCAGCACGCCGTTGATGGTGCCGAGCGCGACCCCCGCAAGGAGACCCCAGAGCAGCGAGAGCGCGAGCGGCTGCCCCTGCTGCAGCCCCCCGCCGACGACGAGGGCGCACATCGCCACGCCGAACCCCGCAGACAGGTCGAGCCCACCCGACACGAGCACCCACATCGCCCCCAGCGCGAGCACGAGGATCGGCACCGCGTTGACGAGCACGTTGACGAGGTTGCCGGGGCTCAGCACCGCCGGGCTGATCGACGCGACGACCACGAGCAGCAGCACGAGGAGCAGCAGCGGCGCGAACTTCACGATCAGGGCCCGCACGCGCGGACCCGCGGTCGCGTTGCGACCGGGCACTGTGGCGACGGCGGTCATCGCACTACCTCCTGTTCCTCGACTGCGGCAGCAGCGTTCTCGGCTCCGCGATCGCCGAACGCGTCCTGCATCACCTGCTGTTCGGTGACCCCTCGCGGATGCTCTGCGACGGTGACCCCGTCGCGGAGGACGATGATCCGGTCCGCGATGCCGAGCACCTCGGGGATCTCCGAGGAGGTCACGACGACACCTGCACCCTTGCTCTTCAGCTCCATGATGAGCGAGTGGATCTCGGCCTTGGCTCCGACGTCGACGCCGCGGGTCGGGTCGTCGAGCAGGATCAGCTTCGGATCGAGCGCGAGCCACTTCCCGAGCACGACCTTCTGCTGGTTGCCGCCCGACAGATTCTTGATGAGCAGGTTCGGATTCGACGGCCGCACGCCCATGCGCTGCATCTGCGCGTCGACGAGGCCGCGCTCGGCGCGGCCGCCGACGACCCCGCTCTTCGCGGTTCTCCGGAGCCACAGGAGGCTCATGTTCTCTGCGACGGTCATCTCGGGGAAGATTCCTTCATCGTGCCGGTCCTCGGGCACGTAGGCGAGCCCCGCGTTCGCGAGCGAGTTCAGCGTGCGACCGGCAACCGGCTTCTCGAACACGCTGACGGTGCCTGCCGAGGCGCGGTTGAGCCCAGCGATGGACCGGATGAGTTCGGTGCGGCCCGAACCCATGAGCCCGACGAGGCCGACGACCTCGCCCCGGCGCACCGTGAGCGACGCGTTCACGAGGCGGTGTCCGTCGGCGAGGCCCGAGACCTCGACCAGGGGAGAGCCGATCTCCGACTCGACGCTCGGGAACACGTCGGCGACATCGCGCCCGACCATCATGCTCACGAGGCCAGCGGAGTCGATCTGCGATAGTTCCGGCGCACCGACCACGTGCCCGTCGCGCATGACGACCGCGCGAGAGCAGAGGTGGTAGATCTCGTCCATCTTGTGGGAGATGTAGAGGATCGCGGTGTTGCGCTGTTTCAGCCGTTCGATCAATTCGTAGAGGTGGTCGCGCTCCCGTGAGGAGAGCGCCGAAGTGGGCTCGTCCATGATCACGAGCCACGCGTCCTCACGCACCGCGCGCACGATCTCGATCATCTGGCGGTGCCCGACGCTCAGCTCACCGACGACATCGGTGGCTTTGAACGGCATCTCGAGTTCCTCGAGCAGCTTCGCGGTCTCGCGCTGCATGGCCTTGCGGCGCAGCGGGCCGAAGCCGCCGATGCGGAGCTCCTGTCCGAGGAACATGTTCTGCGAGACGTCGAGCTCGGGGACGAGGCTGAAGTGCTGGTGGATCACCGCGATGCCCGCCTTGCGGGCGTCCTCAGGTCCCGCGAAGGTGACGGGCGCGCCGTCGAGCGCAATGTGGCCTGAGGTCGGCTGGTGGTTGCCGGCCACGACCTTGACGAGGGTCGACTTGCCCGCGCCGTTCTCCCCCATGAGCGCGACGATTTCGCCCGGCTGCACGTCGAAGCTCACGCCCTTCAGTGCCTCGACGCCGGAGAAGGACTTGCGCACGTCGACGATGTCGAGTCTCGTGTGCTTCTGGCTCGCCGCGGCTGCGGCCTTGCCGCCCCGCCGATCCGCGAGGGCCCGGAGGGAATTGAGGAAGAAGGTGATGTTCTCACGGATCTGCACGATCACCTCGCGCTGCGAGACGATCACCGCGACGACCGTCAGGAGGCCCGTGTAGACGTAGATCAGCGACTGGTCAACACCCGCGAACGAGAGGCCCGCCGAGAGCAGCCCGACGAAGATCGAGCCGAGGAACGTGGCGACGATGGACCCGCGGCCGCCCTTGAGGCTCGCGCCGCCGATCACGGCGGCGGTGATGGCCTGGAACTCGAGGTTCAGCCCTCCCATCGGCTGCGCGGAGCCCGCGCGCCCGATCGTCAGCAGCGCGCCCACGCCCACCATGAGGCCGAGCGCCATGAAGGCGAGCATCTGCACCGAGCGGCCGGGGACCGCGGAGGCGGAGGCGGCCGAGGCGTTGCCCCCCACCGCGAAGAACCAGCGGCCGACGAGCGTGCGGCGCAGAAGGAGAGCGAAGAGCACCAGCGCGATGACGGTGACGATAACGGACCAGGGGATGCCGAACAGCGCCTCCTGGCCGAGGAACACCATGGCGTGATTCTCCACAGGGACGGCGCTTCCGCCGGAGATGCTGATGGCGGCGCCGCGGGCGAGTGCGAACATGCCGAGCGTCGCCATGAAGGCGTTGACCTTGAGCACCGCGACGAGAAAGCCGTTGAAGGCGGAGACCAGAAGCGCGACGGCGAAGATAGTGAGGATAGCGAGGAGGGAGTTGTCTCCGGTCGTCCCGAGCACCTGTGCCCCGAGCACCGAGCAGAGCGCGAGCGAGGAACCGACGGACAGGTCGATGCCGCGGACGATGATGACTCCGGTCATCCCGAACGCGACCAGCGAGATCACCGCGGTCTGCACAGCGATGCTGATGAGGTTGAACGGGGAGAGGAAGCCCTGGTATAGGGCGCCGAAGAGCACGACGGCGATCACGATCGCCACGATGAGGATAAGTGTCGTACGGCGCTGCTGATCACGGAGGAATGTCCCGGCGGAGGAGAGTGCGCTCATGTCACGGTGGCCTTTCAAACGGAGAAGAGGCGTGAAAAGGATCGGTATCGCCGACCGCGTGCGCGCGGCCGGCGATACCAGGGCGGCGTTACTGGCCGACCGTCATGGCGGCGTCGTCCTGGTCGGCACCGAACTCGGCGACGTAGTCGAGTGCGACCTTCTTGGCCTCTTCGGTCGTGATCGTCTCGATCTCGACGCCCGAGTCGGCGATCTTCTGGGCCGACTCTTCCGAGGAGATGACGTAGGTCGGCATGAAGAGATCGGTGTCGAACTCAGACCCGAGCGCCAGGCGTGCGGCGACCGCGGTGTTCCAGGCGCCCACGCGGTGGGAGCCGGTCAGGATGTTCGTCAGCACGCGACCGGAGTCGATGTACTCGTTCACGGACTCGTCGCCGTCGTTCGAGACGAAGGGGATGTCGAGGTCGGCCTGCTCGACGACCTTGATCGCGGGAAGCGTGAGACCGTCAGAGATGCTCGCGACAGCGGCAAGGTCGGGATTGTTCGTGATGACGGTCTGGGTGACCGAGCCCGCCTTCGAACTGTCGAAGTCAGTCGGCTGGGTGATGACCTCCACCTCGGGGAACTCCTCGGCCATCGTCTTCTCGAAGGCCTCCTGCCGGGTGTCTGAGACGTAGTTGCCGACCGATCCGATCAGGAAGAGCACCTTGCCTTTGCCGCCGATCGCGTTGCCGAGAATGCGCGCCTGCTGGACCCAGTTGTCGTAGTCCGGGTAGAGCGTGTTGTGGTTCGCGTCGCCCCCGACCTTGTTGCCCATCGTGACGACGTCGATGCCGGCATCGGTGGCCTTGTCGATGACATCGACGAGTGCGTCGGCGTTGACCGGGTCGATGAGGATCGCGTCCTTGCCCTGCGCAATGAAGTTCTCGATCGTCGAGATCTGCTTCTCGATCGAGCCGTCGACGCTCTGCCAGGTCACCTCGACACCGTAGTCATCGGCGATATCCTCGGAGGCCTGCTGCATCTGCACGAAGAAGGGCAGCGAGAGGTTGATTTCAGCGACGCCGATCTGGGGCGTATCGCCCGAGCCACCCCCGCCGTCACCATTGCTCGAGCCGCCCTGGCCGCCGCTGCAGCCGGTCAGCATCAGGGCCGCTACAGCCGCACCAGCTATCACACCGGTAATCCGTCGACGCGCCGTTGACATCCACATATTCTCTCCAGACTCTGGTCTGCCCGCGCCGAGGACCCTCCGCCGACGCGGTCTCCCTCCATAGCTCTGCGCCATATTTTGGAAGGTTCTTCCAGATAGTACAGATCCACTCTAATGAGCGCAAGGGTTGGACTTCCCGCGCAGATGGTCGACCCGCAGGTCATCACCCTCGGGCAGCAGGCGCCACCTCCTCGAGGGCCCCTCATCCAAGAGCGTGCGCTCCGACATCGGCACCCGCGCGACCGACTCGCCCTTCATCGCCGCGTTCGAGGTCTCCTCCCGCAACCGCGTCCTCCCTCAGAGGATCCCGGTGGTCGCCCTCGCCCGCAAACCGGACTCCTGCCGCGCGATCCTCGGGGTCCTCCCGGGTTTCCCCCAATATGACTCCGGGTTTCCCCGATAGCCTTTGCGCCTCACCGTTCACACGCTAGCCTGTGAGACATGAGCGCTCTGAGACTCGAAGAACTTTCCGCTGCGACCATCGTCGCCGTGAACACGCTCGGCCTGAAGCCCGGCCAGGAGCAGTTCATCACTCCCGTCTCCTACGCCGCAGCGGCCGCCGTCACCCCGGCGCACACCGCCTGGCAGCGCGTGGTGCTCGACGGCGATCGGGTGGTGGGCTTCATCCACGGCAACTTCGATCCCGACGCTCCGCAGGAGGAGTTCCGCGCGGCGCTGTGGCGCATCAACGTCGATGCCGAGGCGCAGGGAATGGGCGTGGGCACCTTCGCGGTGAACGCGCTGGTCGAGGAGGCGCGCCGTCGCGGTGTGGAACGCCTCACCGTGCTCTGGGAGCCGGGTGAGGACGGACCGGAGGGCTTCTTCCTCCACATGGGCTTCAAGCCGATCGATGAGACGCCCTACGGCGAGGTCGTCGGCGCAATCGACCTCGCGGATTGACCGGGCCGCTCCGCCCGGGCCCGCTCGGCTCGGGCGGGCGCGGTATCGCCGTCTCCGTCGCATCGTCGGTGCTGTTCGGAGGCATCTACTTCGTCACCCCGTGGCTCGCCCCGGCTTCGGCCGAGTCGATCTGGGGTCTCCGCGATCTCATCACCATTCCGGTGATCGCGCTCGCACTCGTGGTGATCCGCCAGGGGCGCCTCATCACCGAGATCGGGAGCCGCATTCGTCGCAACCCGCTGCTGCTGCTCGGGATCCTGGCCTGCGGCGCGCTCGTCGCCGCGCAGCTCTGGGTGTTCAGCTGGGCGCCCCTGCACGGCCGCGGCATGCAGGTGGCGCTCGGCTACTTCCTGCTGCCGCTCGTGCTCGTGGTCGTGGGGCGTTTGCTCTACAAGGATCGCCTGGCCTGGTGGCAGTGGCTCGCCGCTGGCATCGCCGCGCTGGGCGTCGGGTTCGAGCTGATCCGAGTGGGCGGGATCTCATGGGAGACGCTGCTCGTCGCGCTCGGCTACCCCGTGTACTTCGTGCTGCGGCGTGCCCTCGGGACCGCCCACCTGGGCGGCATGTTCTGGGAATTCGTGGTGCTCGCCCCGGTGGCCGCCGTGCTTCTCGTGCTCGAGGTCGTCGACGGCGGGGCCCTCGCAGCGAATCCGGCGCTGTGGTGGGCCGCGCCCCTGTTCGCCGTCGCGTCGGGAGTCGCGCTCATGTTCTACATCGCCGCTTCGCGGTTGCTCACGTTGAGCATCTTCGGGCTGCTCAGCTACCTCGAGCCGGCGCTGCTGATGGTGGCGTCGATGCTGAACGGCGAGCGGATCGCGGCCGGCGAGGTCGTCATCTACGGGGCGATCTGGGTGGCGGTGCTGGTGCTGGTCGCGGGCGGGATCGCGCAGCTACGCCCGCGCCGAGGGCCGCGATCCGTCGCATGACGCCCCCCCTCGAGATACGGATATTGCACGCCGGATTGCGCTCGTGGGTGCGAAATCCGTATCTCGACGGGGATGGGAGCCAGGGTCGGGTCGGGTCGGGGCTGGCCCGGGCGCTGGACCGGGCCGGGGGCCAGGCCGGACCACGGCCGACGCCGCGCGATTCATCCCGTCGCGAAACACGGTGAATCAAGGGCCCGTCCGTTGTATGGTTCTCGCATGAGCGAAGCGACAGACGCCGCCTGCGAGCACCACACCCACGGCTACATCGAGCACAAGGACGAGCTGCTGAAGCGGTTGCGGCGCGCCGAAGGACAGGTGCGTGGCGTGCACCGCATGGTCGAGAACGACGACTACTGCATCGACATCCTCACCCAGGTCTCCGCGGCGACGAAAGCGCTCGAGCGGGTCGCCCTCGCCCTCCTCGACGATCACCTCGCGCACTGCGTCGCGTCGGCCGCGGCCGAGGGCGGAGAGGTCGCGTCGGAGAAGCTGCACGAGGCCTCCGCGGCGATCGCCCGACTCGTGCGCTGAGCCGCTCGAAGCAACCCCGGGTGTCGATTCCCATCGACTGGCTCCGTGAGGAGGCCGCCGCTCGTCAGCGAGCGGTGATCCTTATCCCCGACGCAGTGCCGTCGCCGAGAATCGTGGCGTTCCCCTCGGCCACGATCACGGGGCCCGACGCGCCGGTGTCATTCGCGCTCGCGTCGGCATCACCGCTGGATCCGGCGTCGGCACCGGCACCGGCGTCGCCTGATCCCCCGGTATCCGCCGTCCCGTCGGCCCCGGTACCGGAGCCGTCCGCGCCGGCCCCCGCAGCGCCCGCGTCCGCGGTGCCCGCGGCACCGGCACCCGAGTCGTCGGGCGGGGGCGGGTCGGTGGTCGGCGGCGGAACGTACGAGTTGGCCTCCGCTTCGGCGCGAGCCTGCGCCTCCGCCTCGGCTTCTGCTTGCAGCCGCTCCTGCTCGTCGATCACCGCTGCGGTCGCCTGCACGAACGCCTCGACTCGCCCCAGAAGGAGCATGGAGCGGAGCGAATCATTCAGCTCGACCCGAGTGGCGCCCTCGGTTCCCTCGGGCACCTCGGAGGCCAGCACCAGCGTCGCGTCCGAGAGGCGCATGAACTCCTTCGAGTCCACCGCCTTCGACGCCGAGTCCGCCGCTGCGGTCATCGTTGCGTTCAGCTCCACCAGCGTCGGCTGGTCCAGTTCTTCGACGGGCATCTTGGCAGCCGTCGTCGCCGCGAGTTCGGGCGCCCCGAGAGCGATCTCCTCGGCCGTCGAGAGGGATCTCGTCGTCGTCGCTTCGAGCTTCTCGAGAGCGGCGGTGCGCCTCGTCATCCGGTCCTCGAGGTCGTCGAGCTCCTTCCGATCCCCCGAGATCTGCCGCTTCACGCGGTCGACCGCCTCGAGCGTGACCGTCTTCTCGGCCTTCACCGGATCAGGCGTCTCGGCTTCCACTCCGGCGAGGCTGCCCGCCACCATCGGCGAGACCGCGAACCACGAGACCGGCACCGAGGCGGGATCCTGCTGCAGGGTGCGCTCCACGTTGCGCAGCAGCATGGGGGGCACCTTCGTAGGCTGCTGCGGCAGCACCTCGGTGAGCTCCGTCGCCGCGCTCGTCAATGCCGCGACCTGCGCCTCGGGCAGCACGCCGGCGCTCGAGGATGCCAGAGCCTTGAGCCGCGCCGCGAGGGTCTTCGCCTCCTCCTGCTGCAGATGCAGCAGGACCGCCGTGGACTCGAGATCGGCCTCGGTCTTGCTGATACCGCCCTGCAGGTCGGTGGCCTCAGCGACGAAGTCGTCGTAGCGGGTGGCCTCGTCGAGGTACACGATCTGGGGCGCCGCGATCCCCACCGTGATCAGCACCACGGCGAGAGCTCCGAGCGATGCCATGAGCACACGATTGGTGCGAGTGCTCGAGCGCTGACCGCGGGCGGGAATCCAGGCCGGAGGGTCGCCGACAGCACCCGCGGCAGAAACAGGCTCTGCCGGGTCGCTCTCGTTCTTCACGTCCATACCACTCACACTGAGAATCCACGCGCCGCCACGGCAGCCGAAACAAGAACCCAGTGTAACTCAGCGGAGGGCCGCCCGGCACGCAGGAACTGAATGACGGGCCGAGCAACGCGCGTGCGCACGCCGTGTTTCAGGGGAGTAACATAGGAACCTATGTACCGCGCCTTCTCGCAACCAGACTCTCGGCCGCGGTGCAGAGAGGCGCTTCGGGGGAGGTGACGTGACCGCAAAGGCACCGCAGTGGGAGCGTCGCTACTCGCGAAAGCTCCTCTGGACCGACACCTGCGTGGTGATCTTCACCGTCTTCATCAGCCAGGTTCTCAGCCTGCTCTACCTCGCTCCGCTGCGGGACGCGCCCCCCTCGATCCTCAGCCGGGTCGAGTTCTCCCTGTTGCTCGTCGCGGGCTGGCTGCTCGCGCTCGCGTTCTACGACTCCCGCAACCCCACCGTCTTCGGCACGGGCCCCGAGGAGTACAAGCGGCTCTTCAACGCCACGATCGTCACGTTCGGCGTATCCGCCCTGATCATGCTGCTCTTCGATCCGATCGAGCTGCGGCGCGACTCCATATACATCGCCCTGCCGCTGGGCCTGGTGCTGCTGGTGCTCGGGCGGTGGATCTGGCGCAAGCGGCTCCATCAGCAGCGTCGCCGCCGCAAGAACACCTACCGCACCCTCGTCGTCGGCGATGAGGATCACGCGGCGCCGCTGGTGCGCCAGCTGCGGTCGAACATCATCGTCGGCTTCGAACTCGTCGGCGCGGTCTCCAGTGCGCCGGTGGGCTCGGAGCTGGTCAAGGGCCTCGAGGTCGTCGGCGACTACGACCAGCTCATGCAGGCGATCGAGGAGCACGACGCCGACACGCTGATCATCGCCGGCGGTGCGGCGCTGCCGCCCCAGCGCATCCGCGCAATCGGGTGGGAACTTGAGGGGCGCAACGTCGACCTGATCGTGGCCTCCTCCCTCACCGACATCGCGGGCCCCCGCATCCACATCCGCCCCGTGTCAGGCCTTCCGCTGATCCACGTCGAGTCGCCCCAGTTCACGGGGTGGCGCTACTACGCGAAACAGCTCTTCGACCTGTTCGTCACGCTGCTGATCCTCCCCTTCGCACTGCTCGTGATGGGTGTGATGGCGATCCTGATCCGCATCGACAGCCCCGGCCCCATCATCTTCCGCCAGACCCGCCTCGGCCTCAACGGCACCCCGTTCACCATGTTCAAGCTGCGCTCGATGAAGCAGAACGCCGAAGACGAGCTGCCCGGCATGCTCGATGCCTCCGAGGGCAACGGGGTGCTGTTCAAGCTCAAGTCGGATCCGCGGGTCACCCGCATCGGCAGGTTCATGCGCCGCCACAGCATCGACGAACTGCCCCAGCTCTTCAACGTGCTCCGCGGCGAGATGTCGCTGGTGGGCCCCCGGCCGCCGCTGCCCGCCGAGGCCGATCAGTACTCGCGGTGGGCGAACCGGCGCCTGCTCGTGCGGCCGGGCGTCAGCGGGCTCTGGCAGGTGAGCGGTCGCAGCGATCTCTCGTGGGACGAGAGCATCCGCCTCGACCTCTTCTACGTCGAGAACTGGTCGATCACGGGTGATCTGCTGATCCTGTGGCGCACGTTCCGCACCGTTCTCAAACCCCGAGGGGCCTACTAGATGTCGACCGGAATCAAGGTTGCCGCGCACTACTTCATCGCAGTGGTATTCGGCGCCATCTACGCGGTGCTGAAGCTCGTGACGCGGGTCGACCCCTGCAAGATCACCTTCCTGAGCCGCCACTCCGACGGCATCACACGAGACTTCCGCATGCTCATCCAGGAGCTCGAGCGGCGGGATCCGAATATCGTGATCGCCACCGTCTCGAGCCGCTTCGAGGGGAATCCGAGGGCGGCGCTCCGTTTCGGCCTCGCGTCGCTGCGCAGCCTGTACCACCTGGCGACGACGAAGGTGTGCGTGCTCGACTCGTACTGGCCCGCGGTGTCGTCTCTGCGGCACCGCCCCGAGCTCGTGGTCTTCCAGGCCTGGCACTCGCTGGGCAAGATCAAGCAGTCGGGCCGGCAGACCCTCGACAGAGAGCAGGGCCGCTCCCAGAAGCTGGCGCAGTCGATGCGCATCCACGAGGGCTACGACTGGGTCGTCGCCGGCGGTAAGGCCTGGAATCCGTTCTACTGCGCCTCCTTCGGCGTCGACGAGTCGAAGCTGCTGAACATCGGGCTGCCCCGGGCCGACTACCTCGTCAATCACCGGCAGCAGATCGCCCGCCGCGTGCTCAAGAGCCACCCCGAGCTGGCTCAGAAGCCCACCATCCTCTACGCCCCCACGTTCCGGCGCGGCAGCGGCCCCGACACCGGCGCGCGGGATCTAGCGGCCGCGATCGACCGCGATCGATTCAACCTCATCGTGCACGGGCACAAGGACGGCAACCTGATCATGCCCGACGGCGAGTACGTCACATGCCCCGGTTTCACCGGGCCCGAGCTGCTCACGGTGGCCGAGTACCTCGTCACCGACTACTCCGCGATCGCCGTCGAGGCCGCGCTCATCGATGTGAAAACCCTCTACTATGTACACGACCATGATGAGTACCTGGCCACGAACGGGCTGAACATCGATCTGTTCGAGGAGATGCCCGGGTGCGTCTCGGAGAGCGCGGAGGAGATCGCCCGGGTGATAGACGGCGAGTACCCCATGGATGCCCTGCGCGCGTACCAAGCGAAGTTCATCTTCGACAGCCCCGGCCGCTCGACCGAGAATCTCGTCGACTGCTTCTTCGAGAAGGGCGGCCTATGCACCCGCTGATCAAGCGGAACGTGAAGCGGGCGAAGCTCGTCTACCTGTGGATCACCCGCATCCTGCTCGCCAAGAGCCACTTCAAGGTGCCGCTGCACACCCGCCTGCGCTACGCGATCTTCGGCGGTTTCGTCGCCGATCAGTACGTGCTCTACGACCTCAAGCGCAACTCGCGGAGCGAATACCTCTCGGAGTTCGACTGGTACCGTTCGCGGTGGATCAACGAGCCCTTCGACTCGATGCTCAACAACAAGATCGTGTGCAACGAGGTGCTCGAGGATCACGTCGACGTGCCGCCGATCCTGTTCGTGAAGAACAAGGGCCGGCTCTTCTCGACCGACCGGCCCGAGTCGAAGCGGCCGATCTCCGAGGTCGTCGCGTCGCTGCGCGAGCACGGGGCGATGTTCTTGAAGCCCCTCGGCTCGGGCAAGGGCAAGGGCGTGCATCGTCTCGATGCCGCAGAGGGCGGCTTCATGATCGATCGCCGCCCCGCCACCGAGCGAGAGGTGATCGCCTTTCTCGAGGACCAGGACGGCTGGTTCCTCTCCCTCGGCGTCGAGCAGCACCCCGTGCTCTCGACGATCTTCCCGGAGACCACGAACACGATCCGCCTCATCACGATGCGGGATCCCGAGACCGGCGCCGCCCGCGTGTTCTTCGCCGTGCTGCGGATCGGCACGGCCGCGACCATCCCCGTCGACAACGGCAGCCGCGGCGGCCTCGTCTCGCTGATCGACCTCGAGGAGGGCACGCTGAGCGCGGCCCGACCGCTGTGGTCGCCGGGCGAGTTCAGCACGCACCCGGATTCGGGCGAGCAGATCGAGGGGGTCGAGCTGCCCGGATGGAGGATCGCGAAGCAGCGCATCCTCGACGTCGCCGGCCGGTTCCCCTATCTCCAGTTCGTGGCCTGGGACGTGCTGCTCACGGAGCAGGGACCCTGCGTGATCGAGGCGAACACCTCCTCGGGCGTGAACATCATTCAGATGTGGGGCGCGCAGCGGCAGGGCGAGCTCGGCGACTTCTACCGCGCCCACGGGGTGATCAAGTGAGCGTGACGCGCTACGTGATCATGGCGAACGGCCGCGGGATGCGCTGGGGCGGGCATCTCGGGATCCCGAAGCACCTCATCACGGTCGATGACGAGACGCTGCTGCAGCGTCTCGTGCGGCAGATCGCGGATCACGCGGACGATCCCGACATCGTCATCTCGTCGAGCGACCCGCGCTACGACACCCCGGGGGCCCGGCGCCACGAGCCCGTGACGAACGAGCTGGAGATCGACCGTTTCCCGCCCGAGCTCATCACGGAACCGGTCTGCTTCCTCTACGGCGACACCTACTACACGGATCGCGCGATGGCGCGCATCGTGGAGCCGGAGCACGAGGAGGATTCGCCGCTGCGCTTCTACGGCGACGAGCGCTCGATCGTGGCGGTGAAGGCGCGCGAACCCGAGGCGATGCTCACCCACATCAGGCGCGTGCGCGAGCTGTACCTCGCCGGCAAGATCGCATCGTGCATCGGCTGGCACGTCTACCACTCGTTCACGGGCCTGCCCTTCGAGGGCAACCAGATCGGGCGGCACTTCGAACGCCTCGACGGCGAGACCGCCGGCTTCAACAAGCCCGACGACCTCAAGGCGTTCAGGCGCAACTACGACCTGCTCAGCGCGGGAGCCGAACGCGTCCTCGACTACGAAGCGGGCGGGGCGGGGTCGTGAGCGGCGGGACCCGTGCAGCTCTGCCGGCTCGGCTCGGGAGAAAACTGCGCGCATTCGCTCTTCGTGCCAGGGGCTTCTCAGGTTCCGCCGCGCGTGATTGGGTGCGTAGGATCGACGAGGATCGCGCAGCGCCCGGACTGCTCGACCGCGCCCAGCGCGAACGGGCGTACCGCTGGGGCTTCATGCCCGCCACTGTCGAGAATTTCGGTATCGACGAAGATAACCGCGAAGGGTTCGTGTCGGAGCGCGACTACGCCTTCATCCATCCTCTGAACGGGAAATATGGCAAGTGGGTGAGGGATCGCGTCTCCGCGCTGACGGTGTTCGAGCCGTTCACGCGCTTCTTCGAGACGGCGCACTTCCACCTGCTGATCCGCGATGGCGAGCTGCACTGCATCCCGCTCTCCCCAGAGGCTCAGGCGCATGGGAACGATCCCTTCGCCGGCGTCATCAGCCTGCTGCAAGAAAAGGGACGTCTCTCGCTCGTTCGAGCCGCGTGGGCACGCGAAGCACCCGAGGCCCTGACGTGGGACGGCGATGACTTCTTCGTCGACGGAGAACAGGTGTCAGCTGACGAGCTCCGGGAGTGGCTTCTCACCCGCACTCGCAGTCACATCAGCGTGCTCATCGACCCTGTAGATCCCGATCTCGGCTTTCCGGAATCGCTCGGCGCGCGCACCGCGGTAGTACGGGTCACCATGGCCAACCCCGATGGCTCCCACCCTCGAGCGGTCGAGGCTTCGCTGATCCTCGACGAGCAGGAACCTCGCCCGGGCTGCCCGACTCTCCACGCGCGACTCGACCCGCAAGACGGCAGCTTCAAAGAGGCAAGAGCGGTCGAAAGCGGACGCTTACGTCGTTACACGCATCACCCGGAAACGAATGCGCCCCTTTCGGGCTATCTGCCCTCCTGGAGCACACTCGAGAGTGCGCTCGTCGAGATGTGCCAGTTCGCACCGCAGCTGAAGTTCGTGCAGTTCGATGCTGTCTTGTCCAGCACCGGAGACTGGGTACTCGTCAAGCTCTCGGCCTCCCCCGACTATCCTCGGTACTTCGCGTTCTCCGAAGAGACCGTCAAATTGCTGAAGCAGAGCATCGATTTCAAACGGCAGAGCACTCGGCAGTATTCGGTGCGTACCCGCAAGTGGTTCCACAACCTGAAGCTGTGGCTCCGCAAGCGCTTCGCAAGGCTGCTCTACCCGAAGGGTCTCGTGCCGTATCAGTCTGTGCGATGGCTCGGCGATGTGCGACGGGATCTGTTCGAACGCAACGGAGTGCCTCTTCGCACCAAGCTCTGGGCATACAGAAACGGATTCCTTTCGTACCGGATTCCCCAGTACGGCATCACAGCGCAGAATCGCGAGTCGTTCATCTCCGATTTCGAGTACCGCTGGCTCCGCCACATCAACCAGCACTACCGTTACTGGCTTGAAGACAAGATCAGCATCAAGTACGTCGCCGCCGCGTTCAACGACTGCCTGCCCGCGTACTACTTCTATACGACGCTGCAGGGCGGAGTGAACCATGTCGTCCCGATGATGGACTGCCCGTCCGGTTACGCTGCTTCGTTCGAGGGGATCCTCGCACTCGCCCGGGTGAAGGGCGTGCTCGCTTTGAAGCCGGACGAGGGATCGCACGGAGACGGCTTCTACCGTCTGGGGTACGAGAACGGTGAATTCTCGCTCAACGGCCAGACGGTCTCAGAGGCCGATGTACTCGCGATCCTCACCGACCGACACAATCAATACCTCGTCACAGAGTTCATCGAGATGCACCCGGAACTCGCGAGGATCTACCCGCACTCGGTGAACACTATCCGAGTCATTGTTTTCAAACGAGACGGCGTCACGCCCGAGATCGGCAACGCGTACCTCCGTATCGGCTCCGCCCAGTCGGGCTTCGTCGACAACACGGCTGCCGGGGGCATGCTCGCCGAGATCGACGCCGAAACCGGCGCGTACGGCAACGCTCAGATCCTCCAGAACGGCCATGTGCAACCTTGCCCGCACCACCCGGATACGGGGGTGCTGATCGAGGGGCACTTGCCGAACTGGGGTTATGCGAAGAAGAAGGTGCTCGAGATCGCCGCAGCGATGCCGCAGCTCGAATATCTCGGCTTCGACCTGGCTGTCACGCCGACCGGGATCAAGCTGCCGGAGATCAATCGATCCCCCGACTACCCGCGTATCGAACGCCTCACTCCCGCCACCATCGACTACCTGCTTTACAAACTCGAGCAGAAGAAGCGGCGCTATGGATATGATCAGCGGCCCCCGCGTCGACTCATATCGCTACCTCGGCGGGGTTAGGGCGTACGCATTGGTTTGGGGGCCTCTCGGCAAGCTCCACAAACGATAACGTTGAAGACGTGCAGAAGTTGAAGCGGGCGAAGCGGTACATCGATGAAGTGAGCCGGGAGACCGGCTGGACTCGAGCACAAGCGGCCGCGCGTATGCTGCGCGCGAAGCGCGATCACGGCATCGGCCTCCGCCGCTACGCCGAGGAGCGCCTCTACCTCGTGCCGCAGGACCGGCTCTCGGAGCACCGCGTGAAGCGCAACGACCAGATCGCGTTCGTCGCGAAGCAGCGAGGCATCGGCTACGAGGACGCCCGCGAGGTCATGGATCGTGCTCGAGACGAATACGGTGTGAGCTACCGGGAGTTCGTGCGGCGGAACCTCTGGAAGTTCAAGACCGAGGCCGACCTCGACAAGCGCCTCGAGCGCATCAGAACACAGGATCGGCGCTTCGTCGACGAGGTCTGCAACGAGACCGGCTGGTCGTTCGAGGAGGCCGAGCGGAAGATGCTCGAGACGAAGAAGCGATGGCCCGCTGTGACCTTCCGCAAGTATGCCGCCTTCAACTTCCACGGCATGACCGACGACGAGATCGACGCTCGCGTGAGGCAGTGGATCGAGACCTCTTCCGAGAACCGCCGTCGGGTGATGCAGGAGTCGGGCTGGACTGCCGAGCAGGTGCGTGCTCACATGACCCGGTTCGAGGCCGAGTACGGCGTGATCCCCGCCTACTACATGTGCTTCCGCGGCTGGGAGCTCAGCGATGAGCAGATCGAGAGCTACGCGACGGTGGCGCACTCGCAGCGTCTGAGCACCGCCTACAACGATCGGGCTGATCTCGCGATGGCTCGCGACAAAGAGCGCTTCGACGAGGTGTTCCGCGACTTCTTGAATCGTCGCTTCTGGTCGAATGCCGAAGGCGCGACGTTCGAGTCGTTCTCGGAGTTCGCCCAGGGTCTCGATGCCATCTTCTGCAAGCTGCTCCGGTCTGGCGGCGGCGTCGGCGCGTTCAAGGTCGAACTGCCCGGCGATGAGGCGGGCCTGCGCAGGGTGTACGACGATCTCATGGCGAAGCCGCGCATGCTGGTCGAGGAGGTGCTGCAGCAGCACCCCGAGATGGCGGAGTTCTACCCGGGTTCGATCAACACCATCAGGGTCGTGATGATCGAGGACGAGGGGCGGATCAGGATCATCTCGACGGGCATCCAGTTCGGGCACCGCGAGGTGACCGACAACTTCACGAATGACGGGATGGTCTGCGCCGTCGACACCGATTCGGGCACGGTGCTCACCCCGGCCGTCGACAAGGACGGCGCGGTCTACGAGACCCACCCCGTCTCGGGCAAGCGGTTCGAGGGGTTCCGGGTTCCGAACTGGGATCTCGTGCTCGACACCGCGAAGCGGGCCATGGGCGTGCGCGAGGGACTCAGGTACGTGGGGTGGGACATCGCGATCCAGAACGACAAGGTCAGCATTCTCGAGGCCAACACCGTACCCGACCCGGTGCTGCTGCAAGCCGCCTACGCTCCGCAGAAGGAGGGGAAGCGCTATCTGTACGACCCCTTCCTGCAGAAGATCTAGAGCGCGCCGAGCAGGGCAGAAAGAGAAGACGGACACGCATGGCGAAGATGGTTTCCGCCGAGGGCGGCAGGTTCAAGATCACGCGCGGCGGCGCGACGCTGATCGCCTTCGATGAGGCGCTCGAGGCCGTCGAGGTCCCCGGCGAAGTCGCGGGCGCTCCGGTCAACAGGATCGGCCCCAAGGCCTTCGCCGGGCATGCCGCTCTGGGCGAGGTGATCCTGCCCGAGTCCGTGACCGAGATCGGCCGCGCAGCATTCGCGGACTGCAAGAGCCTCACCGAGATCCGTCTCCCCTACGGTCTGAAGCGAATCGAAGACCGTTGCTTTGCAGGCTGCGCGGCGCTCAGCGTCATCTACTACTTCAGCATGACAGGCATCAGCGCGGTCATGAAGAGCGACCCGACTCTGCGCGAAGACGTGCTGCCTGCGTTCATCGAGCACATCGGCGAGGCCGCGTTCGCGGACTGCCGCAGCCTCACGAGCGTGATGATCCCGTACCAGGTGCTCACCGTTCCCGCCCGTGCGTTCGAGGGGTGCGAGAGCCTTGAAACGGTCAGCCTGCACAAGCGCATCACGAGGGTGGCCCCACACGCCTTCGCCGGCTGCACGCGTCTGCGCGAGTTGCGTCTGCCGAGCAGGTGCAAGAAGATCGGCAGAAATGCGTTCGCACCGGATACCGTGCTCGTCTGCGATGAAGAGTCGGCGGCGCTCGGCTATGCGCAGAAGACGGCTCAGCGGCACCGAGTAGCCGAACCGGTGCCCGTCGAGCTCTCGAGTCAGATGATTCCGCGCCGCTCGGGCGAGGACCACGTGCCCTTCTACGACGAGAGCGTGCTGCGCAGGGCGATCGACAGCTACGAGATCCGCCACCCCTCATACGAGCTCGTGAACCGGCAGCAACGGCAGCTTCCGGAAGCGACGCCGGCGCGCTTCGAGTTCGATGACGGCGTGTACCGCGGGGAGGCGAAGACCCCGGGGCGGGCACGCATCATGATGGTGGCAGACATCATGGCCCGACGGCGGCAGCAGAACGCGGCTGCGGGCCCCGAGGGATTCGGCTTCGGTTTCAACCGGGTGCGGTCGCTGCTGCAGGAGTGCGACTTCGCTATCGGCAATCTCGAATCGACGGTCTCGCCCTCGGCCCCGTTCAACAGTGAGCGCAGCCACGTGAACGCGCGGCCGCACCTCAATGCTCCCCCGGAGTTCCTCGCAGCGGTACGAGGGGCCGGGTTCGATGCCGTGGTGAACGCCCAGAACCACATCTACGACTCGGGTACCCGGGGGCTGTTCGAGACGCTCGACTACCAGAATCGTTTTCAGCTCATGCACACGGGGGCCTTCGCGTCTCCGAACGATCAGCCCTATCTCCTCGTCGATATCGGGGGCATCCGCATCGGCGTGGTGGCTTTCCTCGACGGAGCGCGGCAGCCCATGAAGAGGGCCAACTTCACGCCCCACGGCCTGGATACGCTCTTCCCCACCTTCGCCCGGCAGGGAGTCAATGAGCACATCGATGCCGCCCGCGCCGCTGGAGCGGAGTTCATCATCGCCTACGCGCACTGGGGCAAGGAGTACACGACCGACCTCAGCCCCAGACAGAGGCAGTACGCTCAGATGCTCGCCGACGCGGGCGCCGACTACATCGTCGGCGCGCACTCGCACTGCATTCAGCCGTTCACGCTGCTCAAGGCGGCGGGCGGACGCACGGTCCCCTGCCTCTACTCCGGCGGCAACTTCCTGTGCGACATGAATATCAAACCGCCCATCACCCGCGACACGCTCATACTCGACCTGCAGCTCGAACGAGCGCCCGATGGCAGGGTTCGAATCGCCTCGAACACCTACCACCCGTGCCGCATTCTCGAGGTGCGCAGGCAGGGACGCAGCCATTATGCGGTGTTCCCGACGAATGCCGAGGTCAAATCGGAGAGCTTCCGCAAAGCGCTGCGCGAGGCGCGCCCACGCATCGTCGAGGCCGTGGGCGACGGAATCGAGCCCGCGCACTGAAGAGGGGCGCCGAGCACCTGCAGCTGGAGGTTTCTCACCGACATGAAGGTGTGTGAGGCCTTGGGAATCGATATGCAGATGTGATGCATCACGGCAGCAAAAGTAGGCATTTCCCTTACACTTGTAGACAGGAGACGGGAGACTTCGAAGCGCTGCAGAGTGCAACTATTCGTTGGAATATCTTGAACTGCGGTGGTCAAATGACCTTTTTGAAGTAACGAGCCTTCTCTTCCCATTCAGGTTCAGAAGGAGCTAGCTCTATGCGACCGATTCCAGCTTTAGTCCTCTCCGGGATCCTCACCCTCGGAATCGCCGCGCCAGCGCAAGCAGTTACAGGCCCTTCACACAGTCAGGTAAGCGTGCAGGGCGGCTCCCCAGCGCCGGCACCTGACTATTCCTCCCAGCTCGCTCTGATGGAAAGTCTCTCTTATCCGATGCAGGCCGACACGGGGCTTGCGGCGAAAGAATCCTGGGTGTACGGAGGGGGCCGCGACAAAGAGGAAGTGTATCCCTCATACACAGCCGCACGCCAAGCTTCTCGTGACGCCCACATGAACGCCGCATCTACTTGGAACGCGCCACAGATGTCCGCGTGGGCGGATTGCGGAGGCTACGTCGCCACGGTCGTCAAGAACATGGTGGATCCCCACTTCCCCTGGCTCCTCACCAACCGGCAACGCCAGTATCTCGAGGACCCCACGAACGGATGGACGAAGGTCGGCGATACCCACGACTACCGCCCTTCCGACTATCAACCCGGGGATGTGATGGTCGGGAGTGGGCACATCATGTTCTGGGTCGGCGATTGGCAGGGGCGCTCTGAGGTAGTCAACGATGCTTCGCTCTCGTTTGATGAGACCACGCGCTCCGGAAAAATGCCCGGCTTTCGAATCGCGGCACTTACGCCGGGCATCTCGAAGGAGACGGGGAAGCCCGCAATGGTCGACGGCGTAAAACGCCACTACGAGGTGTACCGATTCACGAAGCGCATCGCAAGCCCGATCGGCACGACCGACTGGGCGAATAGAAGTGACGACATCTTCCATGATGGGCGGCCGGATATCATCGCGGTGACCAGCGCAGGCTCGCTACGTTTCTACCCCGGTACCGGTGCCGTAGATGCATTGGGACCCTATACCCAGATCGGGTCAGGATTCGTTAACCACCAAGTAATAACTCCGGGTGATTTCGATCATGACGGCTACCAGGACATCATCTCCGTCAACAACGGGACCGGCGCCATGTATCTTCACCGCGGAAACGGTACAGGAGGCTTCCTTAACCGGGTACAAATTGGCTCCGGCTTTCAGACCATCAGAGAGTTGACGAGTGTGGGTGATTTCGATGGGGACAGCAATCCCGACCTCCTCGGGATCACCCGAGCCGACGGCCGTTTGGTTCTCTGGCGGGGCAATGGAGCAGGGGGCTGGCTCAGCCAGCAGGAGATCGGCTCCGGCTTCCAGAACCTCAAGATCGCTTCGGCCGGGGATTTCGACGGTAACGGACGGCCCGATATCGTTTCTTGGAATGACAGCACTGGGCTCGTTTATCTTCACCGTGGCAACGGGAACGCAGGCTGGTTGAGCCGAATCACACTTGCCCAGTCAGGGTTTGCCAATCGCACCTTTCAGTCAATTGGCGATATCGATCGCGATGGGTACGGAGACCTGATCGCAATCGATAGAAACACCGGCCAGCTCATTCAGCACTCCGGAGGCCCCACAGGCACCGTCCTCGGTGCAGGCACCCCCATCGGCTCCGGCTGGGAGTACATGCGCAGCATCTCGTGACTGGTGCAGAAGACCTCTGAGAGGATCTGAGAGATAACGACGTGAGCATCTAAGCGAGTCAGTACCGTCACGAGCTTCGTCGTGTCTCTAATTCCCCGTCTGTCCCTCATCTCAAAGGCCTTTTCTACGCCGATAGGATTGAAGAACATGGATCACACGGACGGCACTTGCCACCAGGGCCTTAGACAGGAGCATCGAAGTGGAAGCCCCCGATAACCCCTCAGTTTCCTCCTCGGTCGAGCCGTTCTACGGATCCCTGGAACAACTCGCGCCGCACCACGTGTACGACGACGCCACCACCCAGGCGATCGTCCATCAGCGCGATGTACTGCAGCGCAACATCGCCACAGTGCTTATCGCCGAGGCCGCAGAGCGTCAAGGTGCAAGGCTGAAGTGGATCGATGAGAACTATGTCATCGCGGAACGCGACAACAAACGACTCCTCCTGGCCGGAAGTCGCGGGCGAGCATCACGAGCCGCCGCTTCGCTTGTAACCGATAAATGGCTCACAAAGGAGCTTCTGCTCCGCAACCATGTCTCCACTGCGCGAGGTATTCTTCCTCAAACTCTTGAGGATGTGCTCTCCTTCCAACAGGAGATCAACGGGCCCATCGTGGTGAAGCCCCGCTTCGGCTACGGCGGGAAAGCGGTCAGCGTGAATCTCACGGAACCGTCGGAGATAGCTCGAGCATACGAACAGGCGCGTTCGCAAGGTGACGTCGTAGCCGAAGAATATGTGCAGAACGTCGTCGAGTATCGTTGCGTTTCTTCCGACACGCGTTGTGTCAGTGTCGTTGGACGTCTACTCCCATGGGTGCTCGGCGATGGCGTCTCCACCGTTCGGACACTGATTCAACGCAAGAACGAAGTGCGGGACACGGTTCCGAGCACGCACAAACGGCACATACCGATCGACGCAGAAACCGAAGCCTGCCTCGCGAACCAGTCGATGACTCTCGACAGCGTACTTCCTCAGGGCAAGACGTTGATAGTGCGACAGGTCGGCGGGCTCACACTCGGAGGTGAGCCGTTCGAATGCTCGCATCTGGTGGATCGCTCGATCCAGGACTTCGCCGTTTCCGCGGTGAAAGCTATCCCCGGATTGAACTGGGCTGGTGTCGATGTCATCATCACGCCCAGCGGCGATCCTTACGTAGTAGAGATCAACACCTCTTCTGACACTCTCGGATCCCAGTTCCCCTGGTACGGGACGCGCGTCTCACTCGCCGACTACATGTTCGAAGCGCGCATTCAAGCCGCCCCTGAAACGCAGCAGACCGCTCCACGGTTCCCGGCACTTCTTGCGTCTCCACGCCCCTTACTCTCAAAACAGGCTATCGAGGCAGGGCGCTCCTATTATCTGGCCACCCTGCTCCGACAAAGAGTCCCGGCGCTCGGCTGGAAGCTCGACAAGAAGAGCGACTATATTGCGCTAGCAACCAGTCCAGAAGGACGCGAGGTGTGGCTGCAGGGCACTTCCTCCACACTCGATCTCAACATTGCAAGACGAGCTGCTCGTATACACGGAGTAGTCCGGGCCCTGATGGAGCTGCAAGCCATCCCGCGACCGCTATCCGCGGAAGTGCGCAGCATCTCGGAAGTCGAGAATTTCAGAGGCGAGACGCAAGCCCCTGTCTCCCTCGTGATGCCAGACCAGGAGTGGGGCGGAGGGAAGACCGTTGAACTAGAGCAGGGGCGCCCGGCGCAGGATCTCAAGATGTCGGGACGGCACGCTTGGATCGCGCAGATGCGCCCTGCCGGCCGCCGTTTCCTCGCAATCGCCTCTCCACAGGAAGTGCTTGCTGTTCTCGGAGAAAGCAGTCTGACCTATTCCGAACTGGCACTGCTCTCTTCTCTCGCAGTGAGGACAGTACGGGCAGTACCCGAACTGCGCTGGTCCGCAGTTGACATTGTCGTGCTCGAACAGCCAACGCGGTTCACGCAGCTAGTGCAAGGAATTACCGTCAATCCGGTAATCACTCCTTCTCAGAAGCTTCTCTCCGGTTCGCTGGACGATGTGCTCAGGTTCGTACTCGCCTAGCCCGCTTATCCCGCCACAATCGCTGCATCAGGTCTTCGAATCGCCAGAAAGTACCTCTTCACTCCAGAGCCTGCCGCTCAGAGGTGGTACTTTTGGCGAACGCTCGCAGGTGAGCAGTTTGGAGAACTACGATATGCATGCCACAACCGAGGCCACGACGACGAGGTTGAACAAGACGCTCAAGCCTCATTGGGTATGGGCGATCGCTCTCGGCTCCGCAGTGGGGTGGGGAGCGTTCATCCTTCCCGCCGACTGGATGGGCACCGCGGGCCCGCTGGGCGCACTCATCGGCATGACGATCGGCGGCGCGCTCATGATCGTGGTCGGCGTGAGCTACGGCTTCCTCGCTCGCACGTTCCCGGTCTCGGGCGGTGCATTCGCCTACACTCTCGTGGGATTCGGACGTTTGCACGCGTACATATGCGCGTGGTTCATGACTCTGGGCTATGTCTCCATCGTCGCCTTGAACGCTTCAGCGCTGGCGGTACTCGCACGGCAGGTGGTTCCGCAGGTCGCCGAGATGGGCTACCTCTACACAGTCGCCGGCTGGGATGTGTACCTTGGCGAAGTACTCATCTCGACCGCGGCGCTCATCATCTTCGCCGCACTCAACGTCAGGGGCAGCGGGAACTCGGCACGTCTGCAGTTCTATATGTGCGTGTTGATGATCGCGGCGGTTCTCGCAATCGTCATCGGTGTGCTCGCCTCTCCCCAGGGCCGAGTGAGCAACATCGACCCTCTCTTCAACCCTGAGACTCCGGCGCTCGCCGGAGTGCTCGCTATCGTCGCAATCGCCCCCTGGGCGTTCATCGGCTTCGATAACATTCCGCAAACCGCGGAGGAATTCAGCTTCTCGGCGTCGAAGGCGTTCAAGCTCATCGTCTGGTCACTCGTCGCCGCTACCGGACTCTACCTCGCGATGATCCTCGCAACCGCAGCAGGCGCCCCCTGGCAGGCTGAACTCGCCAAGCAGCCGGTGTGGCTGACCGCCGACGTCGTCACCGCCGCAATCGGCCCAATCGGACTCGTTCTGCTCTGTGTAGCAGCATTCATGGGCATCGCTACGGGGCTCAACGGGTTCTACATGGCAGGTTCACGCGTGCTCTTGGCTATGGGTCGGGCTCAGATGATCCCGTCGTCCTTCGCCAAGGTGCACCCCAAGCACGGCACCCCCAGCACCGGTATCTGGTTCGTGCTCATCGTTTGTCTGGTTGCACCGTGGTTCGGCCGCACAGCGCTCAACTGGATCGTCGACATGGCTTCGATCGGCTTCACCTTCGCATTCGCCTACACCTGCCTCTGCGCCTTCCGCATGTTCCAGTGGAGCGGCACGAAAGAAGCAGTGCCGGGTTCGGCCTCGACCACGCGGAAGCTGCTGGCCGGCGCCGGAGTGGTGGTCGCCATCGTCTTCACAATCCTGCTATTGGCTCCCGGCTCGCCGGCTCAGCTGTCGGTGCCGTCCTTCATCGCGATGGGAGCATGGATCCTCATCGGCGTCGTCTTCTACCTATTGCGCCGCCGCCACAGTTCCTCTGTCACCGACGACGAGGTTGACATCGCTGTGCTGGGCTCCGTGCGCCCGGAGTGGGTGCGGTCCCTCTAACCAACTCGCCCTCCGTGTCTGCTCGCTGCAGAGGCAGCGAGCAGACACGGAGGGCGAGTTGCCATCAAGCTGTACTACGCCTTACACCGAAGCGGCGTTGCCGACGTAGCGCCAGATCTCATAGCTTCTTCCCATGCCGTCCGTCCCGTCGTCGCTGTTCTGCAGCGGGTCGATCTGCAACGAGGGAAGCCGGGCACCCGAGTTCCCTTCGCTACCGTAGGCCGCCTGCGCCACGACGTTCTCAACGCCGTCATGCTCACCGATCCACATCCAGGTGTGGGCGAGCCGCGTCCCCTTAGGAGTCAGAAAGAGGTCCCCTGGCAGCAGGTCTTCCTGGCGGTAATCACTACTGTCTCCCACCTTCCTCCAGCCACTGAAGGGATCACTCATGTACTCGCGCTGATCTCGCACGAGATTACCTGGAAATTCAGGGTCTATAGTCGCGATGACGACGGCTCCCGTAAATGCGGAGCAGTTCGCATACGATTCGTCGGGCCAGGGCGGCAGCTCCGATCCAGCCTTCTTCGCTATCTCGTAGGCATCTTTCTTCAGCTTCTTGTAGTTCTCAGATGCCATCTCAGCGTCAACCGGGCCTCCTCCAGTGAAGGCCCGGGGATCCGCCTTTCGCCCGCCTTTATAGAGGGGATAGGACACCGAAACCGCAAGGTCAGCTGGAGAGGAGTAATCGAGAGTCTTGGGGAGGGCAGCCGGCCCTCCTGAATTATCCGAGGCGTCGGACTCACCACCGTTCTTCTCCCCCGAAGCGCTGCCCTTCTTGCCCGAGGCAGCATCTTTTCCGGATGTCCCGCGTCCTTCGCCGCCGGAAGCATCTCCGTTCGCAGCTGAGGTGCCACCGCTATCCGCAGAGCTTCCGCTATCGACTTCCGCGCCGTGCTCAGGCCTGCCTGCACCCTCGGATGCGTCAACGTCCCCGGCGCACCCGACGATAACGGAGCCGACCAGAAGGATGCTGGTAGCGGCTGCCAAAAGACGTTTCTGATTTATCAAGCACACTCCCACAGTTCCATCCGCCAGGAAAGCGGTTGGTCTCTCAGATCCTTCCCGACGATACACTTCGTGTCACTGTGTTTCCTGTTCGCTTTGCGATCGTCGGTCAGGGCTGTGGACCGCGGCTTCTGCAACGCCCCATGGTCCGGGCCCGGCCGGGTAACTGCACGATCGAGGCCGACAACAAACTCTCTCTTTTGCCTCATTGTCCTTTTTTGGCAGATACTTATTTGGCCGAGTCGATTCGAACATGCAAGTGTGTACAGCAGATGCGCGACGACCCGGTTCGCATTTCGGGAAGGACACCAGCCACAATGCCGCAGCCCACGGAAGCAGCCGAAATCGACCACCAAGATCCGCTCGTGTCGGTTGTCGCACGCTTCAAGGGCATCTCCCCGGAAGCAGCAGAACTCGAGATGCGCGAGGCGCAGATCGCTCATGGCATGACCTTCAACGCGTACGTGGATGAAGGGATGTTCAAGTGTTCTTCAAATACTGAGTTCGAGACGGCTGTCAGAGCTTGGAAGGACCGCCGGGCCCAGCTTGCCGCGATGGTGGCTTCGTCGGCGGGTTGGAGCGTCGAGCGGGCGATGAAGCGCATGCAGGAGGTGGAGTCGCGCTGGCCGAATATGACCTTCACGATCTTCCTCACGCATTCTCTGCATCTGCTGACGAATGATGAGATTGCAGATAAGTCTGCCCGATGGGAGCGGTCGATCCAGAAGCGCCGTCAGCGTGTGGCTGCAACATCCGGCCTTGCGGAGGAAGCTGTCGAACTCGACATGCTTGAACGGCAGACCAAATTCGGACTGCAGAGCAAATACTACGTCTGCTATCGGGCCTGGGAGCTCTCCGACGATGAGCTTGAGAGCTATGCGACTCGCCATTCGGCAAAAGTTCTCTATGATGCGCTGAATCCGAGCCCCGAAGAGGTGGACGATAAACTCTCGTTCAGCCTGAAGTTCGGCGAGTTCATGAAGCGCAAGTCCTGGACGAATCGGGACACCTCTCTGGAGGAGTTCCTGAGCTTCGCCGAGGGACTCGATCAGGCGTTCTGCAAGCCGGCCGACTCGGATCAGGGCCGCGGAGTCTATGTTCTCGAGATCCCGGCTACGGAGCCCGAGCGAATCGCGCTGTACGAGAAGCTCGTCGCCGACGAGGGGCTTCTTCTGGAACAGATGATCGTGCAGCATCCGTCCGTGGCGGAGTTCTACCCAGATGCCGTCAATACCATCCGCGTACTCACTGTGAAGATCGATGGTCGGGTGGACATCATCGCGGCCGCAATGCGTTTCGGTCGCCTCGGTAATACGGATAACTTCTCCATGAATGGGATGGTGAGCGATGTTGATCTGCTCACCGGAAAGTTGGCGACGCCAGCCATCGATAAGCGCGGCACCGTCCACCACCGGCATCCTTCAACCGGCAAACACTTCGCCGGTTTCACCATCCCGATGTGGGATCAGGTGTGCGAATTGGTTACCGCAGCTGCGTTCAAAGCCGAGCGCAACGGCTTCATCGGTTGGGATATCGCCGTCTGTACGGATCATGTCAGCTTGGTCGAGGGCAATGCTCGCCCCGGCACCGGCCTGATTCAAGCGCCCTACTCTCCTCAGCACATCGGACGCCACTATGTGTATGAGCCCTATATCCAGATGCTCAGCGGCGAGGCTTTCTCGTCCTCCGTTGCTTCTACGCCGGAGGAGTTCGAGTTCGAGCTCGACTCCGGCAAGGCGGTTCTCAAGAAGTACCGTGGTGACAAACAGGTCATCCATGTCCCCGAAGAGGCGCTTGGGGCGACTGTCACGAAAATCGACAACGGGGCGTTCGAGAATCTCTCTCACATCCGTTTCGTTCGTCTCCCAAACAACGTCAGATTCGTCGCGAGAAATGCGTTCAAGAACTGCACCGGCCTGCAGGGTGTGTACCTCGGCGAGAACCTTCGCACTATCGGCACCTCCGCATTCGAGGGCTGTCTTCAGCTAGGAGCACTTTCGCTCCCTGACGGGTTGCGGACAATTCGAGGAAGCGCGTTCGCAGGCTGCATGAACCTCTCGAGTGTGACGCTTCCCCCGAAGGTATCGACCCTCGAAGACCGCACATTCGCGGGCTGCACCTCCCTCAAGCAAGTCGTCCTGCCCGAAGGCCTCAAGACCATCGGCGACGCCGCTTTCGCGGACTGCGCTTCCCTGGTCTCGGTCAAGAGAGCCTATCCCGGCAAGCTGGGGCGCTCAGGCACGCGGCCCTCGGTGCAACGCGACGGTTTCCCGACAACGGTGACCAGCATCGGAGCCGGCAGTTTCGAGAACTGCTCTGCCCTCGAAACGGTTTATCTTCCTCACGGCTTGCGGCGGATCCCCGTCCGTGCATTCCGCGGGTGCAGCAACATGAATCTCGTGTCACTGCATAGCCAGGTAGCTCGCATCGACGCCAAGGCGTTCGAGGGGTGCACCGCGCTAGAAGAACTACGCATTCCTCTCCGATGCCGCAGTATCGCTCCTAACGCATTCGACTCTCTCAAGAGGATCGTCGGCAGTCGCAGCTCCGCTGCTCTGACATTCGCCAAGAAAAACGGAATCGAGTTCCGCCCGATCCGGGTTGAGGGAAAGGACGCTCCGCGATCCTCGATGTCACCAGAGCACGCCGGAGAAGCTCAGTCATCCTTCTTCACCGACGAGCATCTGAGAGACGCGATCGAGCATTTTCAGGTCCGAGCAACACAGATCAAGCCGGTCGCGAACGACACTCATCCTAAGGCGCAGTTCGCCCGCGTGGATGGGGCCTACACCCGTGAGCCCGTAGAAGACGGCGCCGTTCGGATCATGCTGGTCGGCGACCTGATGGCGAAGGCGAAACAGATTCGCGCGGCCCGAAACAACACCCGTTACGACTTCGAACGGCAATTCCGCTTCGTACGGGATACCCTCTTGCAGGGCGATCTCGTGATCGGTGCTCTCGAAACGCTCCTCAGTCCGGGGTATCCCTACTCCGACGCGAGTGGAGCGATCGATCCGGCTGGATATTACAACGCTCCCGCCGACTTTGCACATGCGCTGCACAGTGCCGGTTTCGATGCGGTGGTGAATGCCAACAACCATGCACATGACCTCGGCGTCGAAGGCATCTTCGACACCCTCGCTAGTCTGAACCGCGCGGGCCTAGCCCATACAGGACTCTATGCATCCAGCTCCGACCGACGCTTCGAGCTGTTCGATATCGGCGGTCTGCGTATCTCACTGCACTCCTTCATGAGTCCCGATCTGGCAGCTGACGGCCTCGTGAATTTCACCCAGCGCGGTCGCAGGACCCTCTTCTCCCACGCGAATCCAGAGATCGTCACGACTCAACTCGCAGAGGCGAAGGAGCAGGGCGCGGAGTTCTCAATCGTGTACTGCCACTGGGGCGTTCGACGTTCAGCAAGCGTCACGTCGGAGCAGCGTGCTACGGCCCAGATCCTGGCGGACGCCGGAGCGGATCTGATCATTGGGACCCATCCTCACATGGTTCAGCCGTTCGAGCTGTTGAACCGCGAGGACGGCTCCAGCGCTGCCTGTCTTTGGTCAGCAGGAGACTTCATCTCCGACGTCCCGGTGAAGCCTTCAGCGGGTCAGGACTCGGTGATTCTCGAAGTCGCGCTGAGTCTCGGCAGCGACGGGCGATTTGAGCCGCGAATCCGATACCGGCCATGCCGCATCATGGACCTCGCTGAAGGCGCATCGAACGACTTCGCGGTAGTCCCCTGTTCGCAACGGCTCGACTCGACCTCGATTGACCAAGAACTCACTCGCACGCGGTTCCGTCTCTCAGCGATGATGGACGGTCAACTCTTCCCTGCGCAGCTATCGCCGCGCGAGGCACGTGTCGACGTGCCCAAGTCGATCATTCAGGTCGACCGCCAGATCAATGCGGCCCTCGACCTCCTCGAGCATTTCGATTTCCCTGAGTACGAACGCACCCACTACTGCCAGAAGCGAGAACTCGACCCGATCGTTCTTTCCGAGGCCGCGGCTCGGCAAGATGCAGAGACACTCGTAGTGAGTGCCGACTACCACGTGTATTATCGCGACGGCAAACTGATGCCGTTCCATATGCATATGTCCTCGAATGTCACGAAGCTCGATCGCGATTCGACGAACAACAAGGATCTGACACGCCGTGTCTTGAGTCGAGCGGACATCCCCATCGCGCGAGGAATCCTCGTCAAACGTGCCGGCGAACTGGAGAACGCTTTCGCCGAGATTGGCGTTCCACTCGTGGTGAAGCCCGAGGCAGGATCCTTCGGTCGTGGGGTTCGCTTGAGCATCGAGTCCTTGGACGAGCTCAAAGAGGCGGCCTTACCAATCCTCCGAAGCGGACAGAACGTGATCGTCGAGGAGATGTTCCAGGGAATCGATCTGCGCATAGCCGTCGTCGATGGCGAGGCTCGCGCAGCAACGTTCCGCGTGCCGGCTAATGTCGTCGGCGATGGCATATCGACCATTGCCGAGCTCGTGGAGCAGAAGAATGCGGTCCGGTCGCACAACGATTACATTTCGCATCAGACCATCAAGTTCACCTCTGGCATTGTCGAGTTCCTCGATAAGATCGGGCTGTCACTCGATTCTGTGCCGCCGGCTGGCAAGCGAGTGTTCCTGCACCATGTTGCAAACATCTCCGCAGGAGGCGACTCATACGAGGTAATCGATCAGGTCCATCCTGACCTGAAAGCGCTGGCTGTGAGAACAGCGGAACTCTTTCCCTCGGCGCTGCATTCCGGTATCGACATTCTGGCGCAGTCCCTCGATCAGGGACTCGATGTACAGCGAGCCATTGTGTGCGAGGTGAACCTGAACAACGAGCTTCCGCTCCATACAAATCCTGTGGCTGGCACACCCACACCGCTCGGCGACATCGAATTCGCCATCCACTGGGAGCAGGAGTCGCGCGCCGAGGGCATTGATTTCGCAACGGACTGCACCACGGCTGCCGCTCCTGAGCGGAGTATGAGCGATATATACGCTGCCGCGGCTCAGGCGGAGGCAGTAGAGCATTCGAGCACCGCGCCGAGGGCAATGCGCGCTGTTGAATTCGAACTGCTTTCAGATGCGCTCAATCGCGCTCTCGGAGACGGCGCGACGTCACGCGTCTCCTCCGATGGAATGGTGTATGTCGAAGGCGCCGATGGCGACTGGGTGACGGAGCTTTCCGGAAATACCGTCCACCCTCGAGCTGTCTCTCGCTGGTACCCGATCAAGGCCGGTCTAGGAGACGCTCTCGGCATCCCTTACGTACGCCGGCACGAAATTGTCGCTGAGGATCTCGACTCAACGCAGCTGATGCTCGACGCATCCGGCCGTTCTTGGGAACTCCGAGGGCTTGATGCCGACGGGAAGCCGATCCGGCGCCTCATCAAGGTTCCCCAGGATCTAGCCGCCACCGTCGAGGACCTCGCCTCAAGCCGTAGGCTCTTCATCGAAGAGTGCACTCAGCCCGCGCGATGCACTGTACTGGCACGAGGCACTGAGATCCTCGGCAGGTTGCTGGTCGTGCCGTTCGGGGTGAGGGGCGACGGCGTTCGCAGCCTGGATTCGTTGGTGTCCGCTCAATTGGATCTGCGAGCGGCCAATCCGCTTGCTCACCTCGCCAACTCAACGCTCACCCAGGCCGACAGCGTCATCGCCGCCTCCCCGATGGAGGCCGACGCGGTGATCGAAGCAGGCAGCTGGGTGCCCCTTTCGGACTCCGCCGCCTTCGGAGACGGAGCTCTCACCGTCGGCCTCGGGGAACCACTATGGCCCGAGTTGGAGGATTATGTTGGTCGCGTCGCGCGAGTCACGGGAGGGCCGGGGCTCATGTCGATGACCTTCGGGCTGCGCAACGATGAAGCCGGCACGCACTGGGCCTGGCTCTCTTCGAGTTCAGAACCTCGTCTCGCACAGTTCCTTTACCCTCACTTGGGAAGCAGCTACGACGGTTTCGATGAGCATGCGAAGTTCCTGCTCTCCCGACCGCGCAAACTGCTGTAAGACGCACACATGCTCGTCAGCGCCCTGCTTGCCCACCTCCGCGAAAGCGGAAGCATCGCTGTCGAGTACCGCGGAGAGCTCGGTGCGACGTTCGAGGGGTTCAGCGTCAGCTCCGCCCCGGAGCAGACTCTGGGGCGCTGCTTTTTCGTCATCGACGACCGTTGGCCCTTCGAATCGAGTTGGCCCCGGAACTGGCGGGATCGTGCCATAGGATCATCCGAGGATGCAGTCGCCGCGATACAGCTGGCTTTTGCAAACGGGGCATCCTGCGCGGTGCTCCTGCGCAAGTGGCTCACCTCCGAAGCCGCAGAGAAGCTCAAGGGTCACAATCTTTTCGTGGTCGAGGATTCGTACCGGTTCTACTTCAGAGCCGGCGAGGCGCTGCGCAAGCTCAACACCGGTTGCAGATTCACCGCGATCACCGGCTCGGTCGGCAAGACCTCTACCACGGCAATGGTGGCCCACGCCTTCCAGAGTCTCGGAATCAGCACTTTCGCTACCCAGCGAAGTCAGAATATCGGGATCTCCGTATTCCGAAACATCAGCCGGTCCGAGGGGTTTCAACAGGCCGTCATCGAGGTCTCCTACGGAGCATGCCGCTCCTTCGTCCGGGAGGGGTGCTTCCCCGGCGCGGACGTGGCTGTGGTCACCGCCATCACCGAGGCCCATCTTGCGAATGCCGACTCTCTCGAGGAGATCGCAAAGGTCAAAGCCGAGGTATTCGCAGCCTCACCCCCCGGTGGGGCCGCTGTGATCTGCCTCGACGCGCCCCACGCTGATCTTCTGCTCAGCCGGGCCCGCAGCGAGAACCGGCGTATCATCACCTACGGCGAGTCGACCGAAGCGCTGATCCGCCTCCTCTCCTACGATCCGGCAACCGGTATGGTCACCGCCGAGACAGAGGGGGAGCGCATGAACTACACGCTCGGAATGGGTGGAAAACACAACGCCCTGAACAGCCTTGCTGTCATCGGCGTTCTGCGCGCTCACGGCGCCGTCAACTGGCGCGAGGGTCTGCGGTCACTCGCGAGCCTCCATCCGCTGCCCGGGCGCGGCGAGCAGCTCGAGGTCGCGATCTCCCCGGAGCTCCGTGTCACCTTCGTCAACGAGGCGTACAACGCCAGCCCGGCCTCTATTCGCGCGGCTCTGGAGGCGTTCTCCGCCGCACCCTCGGCCTCTGAAGGAAGACGGATCGCCGTGCTCGGCGACATTCTGGACCTGGGCAGTCACTCCGAGGCTGTGCATCGCTCGCTCGCCCCGATCATCATGCGTGCGGGGCTGGACGGCATCATCCTCTTCGGCGAAGAGATGGGAACGCTACACGAAGAACTTTTGAACAATCGGGTGGGGTGCTGCTACTTCAACACTCTCGAGGAGATGACCGCCGCGCTACCCGCTCTTCTGCGCCCGGATGACGAAGTGCTCGCCAAAGCCTCCAATGCGACCGGTCTAGCCGCCTGGATATCGGCCAATGCGACCATCAGCGCCCACTAGCGCCCAGGTGTCAGGCTGGCCCTCGGCCATGCTCGCGGCGGATATGCGGCCAGCGCTCGCGGATGAGACGATCCGCCACGGACCCTGCGGGGCACTCGACGACCACTTCCGGACAACCCGCGAATATCTCGTCGCCGAGGGTCACCACCGAAGCGGGTATCGAGACACGCCGGAGGGCGCTGCAGCCGGAGAAAGCGCGGGCTCCGATCGTTGTCGCCCCCTCGGGCACCTCGATCTCCTTGAGCGCGACGCATCCGCCGAAGGCGCTGCTCCCGATCATGCGCAGGCTGCTCGGCAGGCTGACCTCGTGCAGGTCACGACATCGGTAGAAAGCTGAGCGACCGATGCCTCGCACGGGCTCGGGAACGGTCACCGCTCTGATCCGCGAGCGAGCACAGGCCGCCTCAGCCACTAGGTAAAGCGGGGCGCCGTCGATCTGAGACGGCAGTGCAAGCCTGTCCGAGGCGAAGGCTTTCTGCAGGTTGCGCAAGATCGCGCCGTAATCGCGAACGACCTGAAAGCGCACACCCTCCTGCGGCGCATCCCGCGCGATGGTGCGCATCAGGTCGCCGTCCTGCACCATGTAAGAGGTGCCGAACAGCGCGTCGATCGTCAGCACCAGCGCCATGTTGTGGCTGCCTTTGAAGGCCACCGCATCGTTCGGCTCGAGATCGCTGCGTAAACGCGCGTGGAGCTCGTCACGATCGAGTACGTGGACCACGTCCACGCCGCCTGCTCGGGCCTCCTCGGCAGTCCAGGCGCTGTTCTCGCCGAAGCAGTACAGCCGGTCGATACCCCCCTGCTCGGCGATGCGCTGGCCCAAACGCCGGTGCACGCCTTCCGCCTGTTCACCGAGGCTTCCGATATCTGCGAAGACGAAGAAACGCCGCCCACCGTCCTTCGGCTCGATCGACCGGAACGCCTCCATCGCGCTCAGCACGGACTCGAGAGAGGCGTTGTAGCAATCTGCGTAGACGTAACGCCCTTCAGCTTCAAAGAGGTTCTGGCGTACGCCTACAGCCCTGTAGCGGGCGAGCCCCGCGACGATGCCTTCATCGGATATCCCCAGCCACCTGCCGACCGCGAAGGCGACAACCGCGTTCAACACATTGTGCTGACCGAAGGCGTGCAGCAGCGCGGGAACGCGGATGCCCGTCGCCGTCTCTACGAGGTCGAAGGCCAGCGTGCCATTGCGCGCGCGCACATTCTCGGCAACGTAATCGGCCTGCTTGTTCTCGACCCCGTATGAAATCACTCGATGTCGCAATTCGACTTCGCGTAGCTTCGGGTCTTCGTAGTTGAGGAACGCGACCCCGTTGTCGGGCATGTAGCGATCGAAACTGACCTTGTCCGCCAGGATGTTCTCCTGCTTGCCGCCGTACCCCTCGATGTGACTCAAACCGATGTTAGTCAGGATGAATGCGTCTGGCAGCAACGTCCTCGCGCTGCGCTCGACCAGGCCGCTTACCGCAGCGCCGGCTTCCTGAACATACACCTCAGTCTTGCTGGTGAGCCGCTGCACGTATCGACCGACCTGTGCCGGCCCGTTCGCGTTTCCGCGGCTGAATAGCGTCTCGCGCTCGCTCGAGGCGACTAGCCTCACCAGTTCTTTCGTCGTGGTCTTGCCAATGCTGCCGGTCAGGGCGATGATCTTGGCATCATGCTGCCGTCGGATCCAAGCGCACACTGTCGCATAGGCTTCTCGAGGCTTCTCTACTACCAGCGTAGGAAGCGGGTTGCCGTTCGGGTCCGCGAGCCTGCGATTCGCGACGAACATCGCCACACCCTGCTCAAACAGCGTCCCAGCTCTTCTACTGCGCGGCACGGGGAACTGCCCGAAATACAGCGACGAAGGCGGCGGCTGCCCGTTCCCTGCGCACAGGAGAGTGAACGGCAGGTCGGCCTGATCCTGCAGACGCGCAGGCACCTTGACACGGAGAATCGCACACACCATGCGAAGAGTGAGACGGACCTCATCGGCATCTAAAACCGTCCCGGATCTGATGTTCCCCTGCGCGACGGGCTGAAAGTCGTGACAACGCTGACCGTGGGCGAGCACTCTCGGAGCCAGTGGCTGAATGACTCGCACCCCCTGATCATGCGCCCAGCGTTGTGCAAATGATCCATCCTCCGCGATGAAACGAAGGTTGGGAGCGCATCCCTCGAAAGCGTCAGGCGCGATCTCGGTGACCCCGGAGTGGAAGACGACTCTGGTGAGGCTGGCGCATCCCCGGAAAGCGCCAGCCGGCACCTTCCGCACACCGACCGGAATACGAACAGTCTTCAACGCGATGCAATCGGCAAAGGCCTCGCGGCCGATCTCCTGGATACTATCGGGCAGGACGAGGTTCTCAACCGAGCGACATTGGAAGAACGCCTCCGCAGCGATCTCTCGCATGGGAGCTGAGAAAAAGACAGTCTGTACAGGAGCCTTCGTAAAAGCTCGTCCCCGTACGGCCACGACCTCCTTCTCGAGCAATCGCGCCGGAACCACCATTCGAGGACGAGGGTTGCTCACCACGTCAGCAAGCGCAACCTCGTTCTCGTCGATGATCACAAATCGGCCATCACGCGATTCGAGATTCAAGCTATCCGTGGCCAGCCTGTGACCTCGTTCCGGCGACTCGAGGCGATCAGGTCGCCGTTTCAGGACTCGTGCAAGAATCCGTGGGATCTCTGGTGATTGCACTACTCTCCCATGATTCCGTATCCCTGCCAACAACAAATAGGATGGTATCTCACCTGTGCGCAGCCCTAACGGATTCATCTTGAGAGCAGCACGAAGAAAAAGTCCCCCTCGCATACTTCTGGAGCGTGCCAGAATAACCTCAGTTATCGGCTAGTACGCTCATGACGTTCACTATAACCATTTGATTAGGGGTGGCAAGCGATGGACTACCGGCACGCCGAGGTAAAGCGATACATGCAAAACCTGGGGGTGCCGCCGCAGAATTGTGTCCCTCTCAACGGCCTCATCGTCCAGGCCGCCCTTGAACGTGGACTGAACGTCAAGCGCCACGGCAAGGGCATTGCGCTTGATGCAGGTGGAGCGCAACGACTCACATGGGCACGCGCATTCACCAACTTCAATGTGCCTCTTGCTCGTCGCGTGGCGGATAACAAAGAAGTCGCCAGTCGCCTGCTATCCGCCTACGGCGTCACCTCCACCGACAACGCGGTGTTCACTCCAGACGAAGCCGAGCGAGCGTGGCAGTGGGCGAAAGATTTTCCGCAGATCGTCGTGAAGCCCACCGACAGCTTGAGAGGCCAGGGAGTACATCTGGGCATCGATAATCGAGAGGATTTCTTCAAAGCGTTCGCCTCGGTCTCCGAACGGCGGTCGAAGCGGGTGCTTGTCGAGCAGTTCTACCGGGGCGCAGAGCGGCGCTGCCTCACCGTTGACGGAAAGTTCGTGGCAGCCACCAACCGAAGGCCTGCGAGCGTGGTGGGTGACGGTACTTCCACGATCAGCGATCTGGTCGCCGAGAAGAACATCGACCGACCTCTTGCTCACTACCCTCTGGTGGTGGACGAAGACACCGTTCAGTACCTCGCAGAACAGGGGTTCTCCCCGGAATCAGTGCCCGACTCCGGGGTTCGAGTGAACATTGCCCGCGGGATTCAGCTCGGCCGAGGGGGAGACGCCGTCGACGCGACCGAGGAATTGACCGAAGAAGAGATCGAGTTCGTGGAGAAGGCTGCGCGCGCCCTGCCCGGTGGACGCCTGATTGGTATGGACGTGCTGTTCTCAAGGAGCCCAGGGGATGATCCGTCGCGGATCCTCGAACTCAACTCGAACCCCCTCATCAGCATGCACCACTTCCCACTGGAGGGCGAACCGAGAGACGTCGCGGGCGCCATCGTCGATGCGATGTTCCCGGGCTTCCGACTAGGAGCGGCGAAGTCAGCCTGACCGGTTGTAGCGATTCAGGGGGGTCACTCCCCCTGAATCGCGAAACCGAGCTCCAGAATCCCCGCCCACTCCCAGTTGCCAATCGGCTCGTTCCCGGTCATCGTCTTCACCGTCTCCAGGAAGCTCGTCACCGACTTCTCCACGCCGGCGACGATGAGTTCACCGGTTCTTACGTTGAGAAAACCCGAGATATCCTGTTTGATGCTCAGCGCGAGGAGCCTGTTCTTCTGCGCCGGTGTCAGCTTCAGATCGGCTCCCAGTGATAGCTTCCGGCGCATCGGGAACCCGCGAGCCGGAAGCGATGCCAACTGCACGGATTTCGCCCGCCCGTTTGCGAGCGGTTCCAGGGTCTCGGGCAGATTGAAGCGGATGTTTCGCAACCCGCGGATATTACGGCGCCGGGAACCCGGGAAGAATTCATCGATGATGGCACTGGGAACGTCTCGCCCGATGCCCTCGGTGGGGTACATGTTGACGCCGATGTGGGCTCTCGAGTTCATCTCGATGACCACGTAGTCCTCCCCTCTCGGTTTCGAGGGGTCGTACAGGATGTCTACTCCGGCAGCCGACACACCTTCCAGCGCCGCGAGGCTCTGCACGGCAGCTTCCTTGATATGTGCGGGCAGATCATCAGTGAAGTCGACTACGTCTCCACCCGCGCTGGCGTTGGCCTTCCCCCGCAGTCGAACGGTCACTCCATTCTCGGGAATGGAATCATAGGTGAGATCCTGCTTCTCGAGGTAGGTTTTCACCTCTCGGTCTTTCCTGATGAGTCCCTTCGACAGAAAGGGGTTCTGCATTCGTACTTTGTTCTTCTGCTGGATCAGCTCCGAGACCGTGCTATGGCCATCGCCGACCACATTCGCCGGTACTCGCTTCACCGTCGCGATGTACCGGCTTCCGGCCACGTAGACGCGATAGTCCTCCCCCGTGAAGTGGTTCTCCAGCACGAATGACCGGGCCCCGAACTCATTCACCAACCACTCATGCGAAGCTCGCAGAGCCTCCTCGTCCCGAATGTCCACGAGCACGCCGTTCCCCAGCGATCCGCTCAGCGGCTTCAACACCACTGGGTAGCCGAGTTCTGCAGCGCTCGCGGAGACCTCTTCAAAGGAAGCCGTCGACTCAAACCGTATGGTCACAGGGGCGGAAATTCCAGCTTCACGCAATCGTGCCGTTGTCGCCGCCTTATTAAGCGCTGTGCGCAATCCCGCCGCCGTTGTCAGACTGACAGGCCGTGAGTGGTTGAAGAGAACCGTCCGATTGCCATCGGAGACTTCTACGTAATGCAGACGTCGCCCGATCAGTGTGACGTTCAGATCACGCCGCCAGGCTTCAAGAGCGATGCAGTAGGCCGAGAGCTTCCCCGACCCAAATGCCGGCCTGACGACCCTTGGCTGAAAGTACTCGGGCCATGAATACGGAGGCGCCTCAGGCGCCGCCTGACCTGTCTCTGACATATGCAAGAATGTTCCCGTCGTCACCCCGGCGAGTCGTGAACCCACCTACCTACTGATAAGTATGACCCATGCAGGGCACTCGCGGCCCAGCGTCATGCGATCGATCAAGCCTCTCATAACGAGCACTCGGCGCTCGTCATACCAGGCCCCCTTCTTCACGCTCCGAGTCTGCAGAGCAACGAAGAACCAGGTCGTATACATCGCTCATAGAACCACCGACGACTCGATCCTCAGCGGCGAACGTCGGGTGACAGGAAACCTCCTCTACGTAAACGACTCGTTCGTCTTCTGAGGACGAGGAGGCCCGGCACACGACTAGATCCACTGCGGCCCAACGCCGCTGCGGGGCCGCCCGAACGGCCAGTACAGCGGTTCGAGAAACAAGTTCCATTGCCTCGGCATCAGGACTGCTGCTCGCATCCGCACTTATTGCCACGAGCGCTCGCTGAGGCGAGGCAATCACGCGGAAACGCTCTCCGTCGGGTCGCTGCTGTGCATACCAGGTCTTTCCGCCGTCGAACAGGCTCGCTGTCGCCTCGCTCGGAGCGCGAAGCGTCAGGCGATACCCGGTACTCCCGTGTCTAGCTCCGGGTAGCAGCGTGACCGACGCATCGGCCTCCCGCATGAACTGACGCAGTTCGTCGACGCTGCGCACGAGTTTCCCTTCCGGTCGCGGCAGCTTCTTCAGGGTAAGGGCGCGGAGTAAGAGGCCTCTTCGATGCAACACTCGATTAGCGACTACGGGATCGCAGACCGTCGAGTCACTCACGAACCAGTGCTTCGGCTCGTCATCCGCTTGACTGGTCCATATCCGAAGGGTGAGCTTGTTCACCTGCTGCCCTTCACGCCGCAACTGATGTCTCAGGAGAAGTCCCAGAGAAACCCTCTTCCCTTCAAGAACCCTCAGCCCCTCCACAACCGGTCGATGGTTGCCCAACTCTGGGAGCAGCGTGCCAGGTTCGGACTCCGCATCAGGTCTGGAGTGCGCTTCAAGCGCCTTCCATAGCTGTGCTCCAAGGTCCATTGGTTTGCCGTATACCGGAAAGCTGGCACCATCGATCGCGGCATTAGTATTGACCTCGATGACATATGGATCTCCCGTTCGGCTATCGACCAGAAGATCGACTCCCGTCCAGTGCATACCCGGAACGGCCGCAGCCGCCTGCACTGCAGCATGCTTGACCGCTTCATCGAGTTGGTCGAAGCATGCTTCAGAATCCCCGCCGCTGGTGAGTCCGTTCACATCCCGCAGGATGACGCGCTCTCCTCGACCGGGAACATAATTCCAGTCCTTACCAGATCGCCGCAGGAAGTCTTCTGCCACTCGGTCGATCGGAATCAGTTTGAACCGAGTTGTAGGGTTCAGCTTCCTGAGCTCATTCTTCTTCTCTGCCAGCTGTCGCAGGTTTGCTGTCCCGTCGCCGATCACGCTCGGCAGAAGACGTTTGAAGGCACCAACGCACTCGCTGGGTGTTGCGTGCAGTCGATACTCGTCACCCGCAACATACTGCTCGACGAGCACAGCAGGCCCGTACTCCCTCGCCAACGAATATGCAGTACGAATCTCGTCGGGGTCGCAAATATTCACAGTGACACCCCTGCCCATTGCACCCTTGACGGGTTTCACGACAACGGGCGAACCGAGACCGGCTTGAAAATCCAGTGCTTCTTCGCAGGAAGCCACGACCTTTCCTTGAGGCGTGGGGACTCCCGCAGCAAGTAGGAGCTGCCTGGTGAGATCTTTATCGGTGGCGATAATGGCTCCGACATTCGACTCAGATCCGAAATGCGACCCGATCGGAATCGTACGGTCCGGCAGCACGGCCCATGCATCGCTCCGTCCGAGCCAAGTGATGCTCGCACCGCTACGACGGGCAGCATGCACGATTGTGAGCACTCCCGCATCGCGACGCGAACGTCTCTGCTCTTCAAAGACCGCCCGCAGGCGCTCATCCGAGCCCTTCAGGGACTGCTCGTCATACCTGTTCGGCACACGGCCGTCATGTAAGGTGCTCACGCTTCTCTTGCGGTCCCTTCGATCTGCGCTCCGCGGCGTTAACAGCGGCGCCATATTTCATAGTTCAATTCTTCGTTTCTGCGGTGGTTCCCGCCGGGAGCGCTGCGATCGTCGCGCCGACGCTTATCGGATGAGCACCGACTTTCACTTCTCCCGAAAACGGAAACCGATCTGAAGAGGCTGTCGCCAGATCTCGCCTTCACCGATAACAGCTCCGGTGATCGAGGCAACTTCAGCACGGAACGCTTCCAGAGAAGAGCTCACACCACCCGCCACCAAAGTGCTCGTCGAAAGGTTCACATGTCCTGCGACTTTATGCTCTCTGCTGGCCTTGATGATGCGCTTTCTCTGCGACGGGGACAACTCATCGAGGCCGTTCATGGTGAAGCGACGCCGCACGGGAAATCCTCTGCGCGGGATCTTTGCGACAATCACCGCTTCCGCACTGCCGTTCCGCAGCGGTGCGAGTGTGTCGGGGATGTTGAAGCCAAGGTTCTTCAGCCCACGCGTTTCAAGGCGCTCGGATTCGGGGAAGAAAGCGTCGATGATCGCTTTCGGGACGTCTTGCCCAGTTCCCTCCGTCGGATACATATTGAGCGCGATATGAGCCCGATTGTTGAGTTCGATCACTGTGTAGTCTTCTCCCTCAGGTTTGGAAGAATCGTGGAGAATATCTACACCGGCGGCCGCAAGACCGGGGATCGCAGCAACGCTTCGAACGGCAGCATCTCGGATATGCGGCGGCAGAGTTTCAGTGCAGTCCCGGAAGTCTCCGCCTTGGCTTCCACTGGCCTTACCACGCAGCCTCAGGTACTCGCCGGCCTCGAGAATGGAGTCGTACGAGTACCCCTGTTTCTCGACTAAGGCGTCAACCTCGAAATCAGGTTTGATCAAAGCGTGCCCCAAGAACGGATTCTTGAGTCGATCCTTGTTTTTGATCTCGATGAGTTCTTGAACGGTGTGTTCGCCGTCGCCTATCACGTGGGCCGGGATCTTGAGGCCGGCAGCCACGCATCGTCCGCCTACGACATAGACGCGATACTCTTCGCCGTCGAAGTGCTTCTCAAGTATGAAGTCCTGCGCGCCGAAGGTGTTCAGGAGCCAGTCATACGAGGCGCGCAGCTCTTCGGCATCGGAAATACCGACTAGAACTCCCTCGCCCTTGGAGCCGCTCAGCGGCTTCAGCACCACGGGGTACCCCAGGTCCTCCGCAGCCACGAGAACGTCCTCGATCGGCTCTTCCTCAGCGTGGAAAAGAATCGTCTGCGGAGCCGCAACCCCTGCGGCTCGCAGTGCGTCAGTGGTCGCCTGTTTGTGAATGATCGTCTGGGAAGCTTCTTTACTCGTCAGCCGCATGGGCTTCGAACCGTTGAAAGTAACGGTGTTCGCGCCATCCGTGACATGGATAACCCAGAGCTGCGGGTGCGTGATCTTGACTTCCAAGCCGCGCCGCCAAGCTTCGAGAGCAAGACAGTAACTCGTCAAAGTGGTTCCGGAGATCCCTTTGACCAGCCTCGGCTGATAGAACTCCGGCCATTCGTACGATTCATCCGACATTACGTGCCCTCGATCCAAATCCAACTATGCAGAGAAACTCGCGGATCCACTTCGGCAGATTTGCTTCGCTTGTCCTGTGAAGCATGCGCGCCTAGTCCCGTGTGCTGAACGACAGCGTCCGCGCAAGTTCGCCTACTCGTCGCGCTCCACCTCGACCATCATGGCCGGGATGCTTTCGTATTCTCCGTTGGTAAGGGCGTTGAGAAGCACCGCTACGGCTAGAGAGTCCCCCGAAACCTTCGCCTCGACACTGCCATCAAGATCAGACACATCGCTGATCTTGCACAGCGCCCCGATCTCAGTGGCAGCACTCTCCAGTTCAGCGGCTGCAGCGGAGGCAGAGGGCAGGGCTGACACCTTGACTGCAAGAGCCACCCGCTCCTCGACCGGCAGGAAGTCGTGGCCGCGCTGGGAAAGGTACTCGGCAACGATCTTCCGGCTCAACGTAGCGGCAGTGGTAGCCGACGCTTTGGCTTGCACCCATAGGAACGGTCGCTCCAGGTAATCGACTACCCAGTGCTTCTCATCCGTTTGAGAACCCCAGGGGTTCGTCGCGACCACATCGATTGCTGCTACCGCAAGCCCGGGAACGGCTTCGTAGGCCTGTTTCACAGACTCCAGCAGGCCCGGGTCCACGCGGTCCAGTACTTCTTCGACCCCTTGAAGCCCACCGTCAGACGGAGAGCCCGAACACTCGACGGCTGAGATGACCGCGCCCTCATGTACCAAGAAGCGAATGAGGTGGCCGCTGACCCGCTCTTCGATGAGGAAACGGTAACCTTTGGAAACGGTAGGGCGACCGTTCTCGACGCCAGGGATTCCAAGTTCCATCGGTGTGTATCCGGAGCGGAACACGCCCTCACGTTCGTGAACCGGAACCTTCAGTAGCGAGATCGCTTCCGAGAGTTCTCGGACGTTACGTACATTGGTGAAGCTGTAGAAGCCGGCATCGCCCTTACTGGGCTTTACAACCACCGGGTAGCCGAGATCGTCGGCGTACTTCTTGGCAAGGGAAATGCCTCGCCCCATCGAAAAGTTCGCGCCCTTCGGCACCGGAACACGCTTCTGCTCGAGCAAAGCCCGGCGCATACGCTTGTTCTGCACGGTGACTGCCGAAGTCAGTATGGTCGTGTCCGGTACACCGTGCGCGAAAACCAGCTTCTGCTGTCCTTCTCGATCGGCGATGACAATCTGACGCTGAAAAATCGAAAGCCGGAGATCCTGACTCAATAAAGCTTGAAGCGCCAGTATCCCGTCAAGCGCGTTCGGATCGAGCGTCTCCACGTCCACTACAGCTTGCGCAGCCACTGCTTCACCTTCCTGGTCGGGCTCAAGATTGACCGAGCCGTTTTCTTCGCCGATCCGGCCGGTTTGGTCTTCAGCACCTTGAAGTCCTCGTACGGGATTTCAGGAATATGCTCGGTGAGGACAGATGTCGGTTTCGCCTTGGGCGAGCCCGTTACCGCCGCCGCTGAGAGAGCCGCCACCGCGAGCGCGTTCCCCATCATCTCCACGCTCACTGTACGGGAGTTGACGTTGCGGATCTTGCCGACGACGCCGAATTCCCTGGCCCACTTCGCAAACCACTCTCGATACCCCACCCCGGTCACACGTCCTCTGACGCGTAGCCGCACAGAGACCCGCTCAAGGTCGCTCGGAGGCTCTACATCCATGTCGAACATCTCGATGCATTTCTCGATCGCTTTGCGCGGCACCGGCCGCCGAGTGCCGAACAGCGGGTACTCCGCAGTACCGGCAGCTGCTTGCGCGTTGAGTTCGCAGATTCCCGCGGACTGCTCGTCAAGCGAGAGCGACGGATCCTCCAAGAGAAAGTCGACTCCGCAGTAGTTCAAACCAGGAATCGCTTTGACAGCCCGAATCGAAGCGTCGATCACCGTCGGGTGCAACTGCTCGAGAATCTCGCGCGAGTCCCCGCCCTGAGAGATGTTCGACGAGCTCGACAACACGACATGCTGATCCTTCTCGGGAACCGAACACACCGTGAGATTCTGCTCTGAGAGCATGTGCACGGTGTCCGATGTATAAGCGATCGGGCTGCTACCGAGCTGGGGATTAGTACGACGGAAGCGGTTCTTCCGCAGAATGAGCTCACCGATGGAGTGAATTCCATCGCCGACGACGGAGGCCGGCTCTCTGCGGACTGCGGCAATGACCTCGTCCCCGATCACAAGGATGCGATACTCCTCGCCGTAGAGGTGCTTCTCGACGATGAAGCTCTGATCCGCCAACCGACTCGAAGCGAGATGGTCAAATGCGAGGTCGAGCTCAGCCTCGCTCTGAATACCAGCTTTGACGCCGATGCCCTGAGTCCCCATGGCGGGTTTCACCACGACCGGATAGCCGAGCTGAGCCGCATATTTTCTCGCCGTATCGAAATCCCCCGGATTGAAGGTGCGCCCTCGCGGAACCGGGACGCCTTCCCTCTGCAAGATCTGCCGAGTCGTTTCCTTATGGTTGCATATGGCCTTCGCTGCGGCAGAGTTGATCGGTGTGGCGCTCGCGAAATACAGCAGGCTCCGGTCGGATCTGTCCGTGATCATGAAGGCAGCCTGAGAGTACTGCATCGTATTGAAACCGGCGAGTAGCGCAGCTTTTTGCAGGAGCCTGAGCTTTGCGCCCTTCGCCCCTACCGGGTCGAGATACTTCTCTTCTTCGTAGTAGTTAGGGACCTCATGAGCATCGTGACGGAATATCCGACCAGGGCTCGACACCTTCGCCGACTTGTTGTGGAGCAGCTGTTTCCATAGCTCCTTGGAGACCTCAACCGTGCCCTCTCCGCTAATGCTGCGCGGCTGCTTGCCCGGAGCTGCAATGCCTTGGATCAACGGGTGGGCCGCGGCTAGCGCTCCGAGAGCGGTCATGGCTGCATCGGTGCTCTCGGGATCGTCGACAAGGTACACCGGCGTCCCAGGCCTCATATCGATCCGGTCTAACAATTCGAGTACCGGCAGCAGTCCCCCTGCCGCACTCGGACGCACCGCGACTCCGTGGTGGCCGCTCGCCACGAATGCCGAAGCCGCGGAGAACTCTTCAGCGTCGACACTTTCGATGATCACCACCCGGTTCATCTCGGCGTCCGAGAGCGTTTCCGCAAGCTCATCGATGAGATCCGAATACTCAGACTCCAGGCTGCGTCGCAAGGGCCTGTAGATAAATAGCTTCTGTTCCCCCTCGCCGATATTCGCAGCTTCGCAGAGACGCTTGATCCATCTCAAAGCACCTGCCTTGGTGAGGCGCTTACCCGCATCCACCCACACCGAGGCGCTATCCGATGAAAACAGTGGGTCCGCAGCCAAGCTTTCCACGGCGCCTTTGTCGAGCAATTCGCTGGGGCGCAGCATCGGGAGAACTGCGACCGATTCAACATCCGGTTGCGCTCCGCCTGACAGCAGGCCGTACAGAGTGGTCCCGTGAGCCTCCGCTGCCAGCCCGAGGAGAGCGACCTCGAAGCCCAAGAGAGTCCCGGCGAACGGCCTGGGCAATGCGCCAAGCTCCGGCGCCTGCTCATCCGAAAGGTCGATGTCGGCCGCTAGATTCTTGATCTCCCGCATGAGAGTCGAAACCGCTTGAACAGCTGTTCTAGCGTTGCCAAGGTTAAGCGTGCTCGAATCAAGAAACTCCAGAGCTCTACCGATGAGCTCTTTCGAACCTCGCAGGTGATCGCCCGACGCGGTTCCCCTCAAATGGGATTCGCCATGTCCCCTGATGAGCCGACCGTCCTCGGTTCTGGCGCTGATAGAGATAAGCGCATTGCGGACCCGAGCTTTCTGACCTTTCAAAGTCTCGGTCTCGGTCAGGTAGTAAACGGACTGCGCCTCGACAATCTCTACCACGGACTCGTCTGCCGGCATGCCTTCTCCCCAAAAGTTTCGAACGCGCAAGAAGAACCGTCAGCCGCGATTCTCTTTCGAACGTCCATTATTCATGTTTACCTACAGGTGCCGCATTTTCTGCTCGGAAGGATCCTCGAAGAAGGGCTATACACCAGCAGTGATAACTCCAATTGAATACTATCCCGCCATCTTTCGCGTCTACTTCAGCACTTCGAGACGCGATGCAGGCAGGCGTTTTGGCAGCAGCTCAGCCGCCAGAGATCCCTCGTAGCATTTCACGACGAGATTCGGGTTCGCAGCAAAAGCTCCCTCTTCGAGTGTCGTGACCGAACGCGGCACCGTGATCGACTTCAAGCTTCCACATGAAGCGAATGCGCGCGTGCGGATGATCTCCAACCCTTCAGGCAGCACTACGCTGCTCAGCTTGCTGCAGCCGCGGAACGCACCGTTGCTGATGATGCGAAGCGTCGAGGGAAGACTCACCTCAGTCAACTGGGTGCACTGCAAGAAGGCCCCCATATCGATCGTCCGAACGGGCTCGGGGATATGCGCGCTTTCGATAGGCAGCTTGGCGCAGGCATAACTGCCGATCGAGACCACCGGCTTACCTTCGACAGAACCGTACAGATTGAGATGCGCGGTTCCCGTACTCTCAGGCAGCTTCTGGAACTCGAGTTCACCCGAGGAAAGCTCGCGGTACGGGAGCCCACCGGCGATCCGCGTATTCGCCTTGGGCTTGATCAACTCGAGGGCGGTGTCGACCGGACCGTCGAAGATCTTCCTGCCGTGATCGAGCACGATACCGCGATCGCAGAGCTTCTTCACCTGACCGGCGCTGTGGCTCACGATGAACATGGTCTTGCCCGAGGCCTGAATCTCGGCAAGCCTCTCATTGCACTTCTGCCGGAACTCGGCGTCGCCCACAGCCAGCACCTCATCGACGATCAGCACATCGAACTCGGCGTGCACCGCGATCGAGAACCCGAGCCTCGCGTACATGCCCGATGAGTACTTCTTCACCTCGGTATCGATGAAGTCGTGCAGCTCGGCGAACTCGACGATGTCGTCGAAGCGCGCGTCGGTCTCGGCACGACTCATGCCGAGGATTGCCGCGTTGAGATAGATGTTCTCGCGCCCCGTGAGATCGGGGTGAAAGCCGGCGCCGACCTCGAGCAGACCGACGATGCGTCCGTAGGTGTAGATCCCGCCCTTCGTGGGCCGCAACACACCCGAGAGCAGTTTGAGAGCGGTGGACTTGCCCGAGCCGTTGCGCCCCATGAGCGCCACCGACTCCCCCGGCCGCACCTCGAAGCTGAGATCGTTGACCGCGAGAAATTCCTCGGCGATCGGCTGGCGCTTGAGCGCCGACATCACCCGCTGCTTCAGCGAGTGGACGTGCTTGATCCTGAACTGCTTCGACACGTGGTCGAAGATGATGTTGGGCTCGACAACGGGTTCAAAGGTCTTGCGCAAAATCGCCCTCCAAGCGCCTGAAGACGACCTGCCCCAGCAGCAGCGTGCCGATCGCCATGCCGATGCCGGCGAGCGTGTTGGTCAGCATGTAATCGGGTGCCGACACCTGCCCCGGCATGACCTCTCTATAGAAGGCGCTGTGGAAGAGCTCGACGCTCACCGTCACCGGGTTGACCATGTAGAGGTTGTAGATCCACGCCGGCAGCACGTCGCGGATCATCTCGTGCGAGTAGATCACCGGCGAGGTCCACATCGAGAACATCGCCATCACGCCGACGATGTTCTTCGCGTCGCGGAACACGACATTGACGGCGCTGAAGAACAATCCGAGACCGAGCACGAACACGAACACGATCGCGATGGCGGTGAAGACGTAGAGCAAGTTGATCCAGCTCGGCCGCCACCCGAAGATCGCCGAGATGACCACGAGCAGGATCACCTGCGGCAGGAAGTGGATGAAGGTCGACGCGACCGAGGCGACCGGGAACAGTTCCCGCGGCAGATAGATCTTCTTGATCAGCGTGCCGTTGCCCGTGATCGAGTTGGTCGACGAGCCGAGCGCATCCCTGAAGAAGTTGAGGATCACGATGCCCGAGAAGATGTAGAGCGCGAAGAGCTCCATGCCGCGGCGCATGCCGAAGACCTCGCCGATGACGAAGTAGTACATGCCGAACTGCAGCGCGGGGCGCACGTACGACCATGCCCAACCGAGGAACGTGCCGTAGTAGCGGGTGCTCGTGCCCTTCTTCAGCAGCAGGCCGAGCAACTGCCGGTAACTGAAGACGTCGAGGAGCCATCGGCTTGCGCCCGGACTCTGATACCGGACTGCCGGCTGGGGCGTTGCGTGGGACACAACTGGGAATTTTACAGGAAAGCACACGATGCCGCCGCGGCACCCCTGAATTCGCGCTCCCAGGCACCGATATGCCTGTGAGGTACCATGTCCTTCAGCGCGCACCGCGTCACGCGGCCTTGAAAACCTCAAGATCCTTAGGATCGCGCGCTCACGACGTCACACCGGGAGTAATACAGCATGGCGGAACAGCCTACGAATCTCGAGCGTCTGCTCGCAGAGACCGACGCCGAGCCCCAGGCAGCACCCCAGCGCGAACGCCCCCGGCGCAAGCGCCGCGGCCTGCGCAACACCCTCATCGTGGTCGGCTCGCTCATCGTGCTGCTCGGCATCGCGGCCGCGATCGCCTACGCCATGCTGGCGAACACCTTCAACGGCATCGAGCGGGTGAGCATCAAGCAGGATCCCACGCTCAAACGCCCCGCCGCCGTCGAGGTCGAGCCCGGCAAGAAGGCCCCCATCAACATCCTGCTGCTCGGCTCCGACTCCCGAGAGACCACCGACCCCACCGCGACCGCCGAAGACCTCAAGGGTTTCCGCAGCGACGCGATCATGGTCGCGCAGATCTCCCCCGATCGTAAGCACCTCACCGTCATGTCGATCATGCGCGACAACTGGGTCGAGATCCAGGGCCACGGCGAGGCCAAGATCAACGCGGCGGTCGCGTTCGGCGGCCTGCCGCTCGCGGTCAATACCATCGAGAACTTCATCGGCGCGCGCATCGACCACGTCGCTCTCATCGACTTCGAGTCGTTCAAGGGCCTCACCGACGCCGTCGGCGGCGTCACCGTGCACAACGACGTGGCCTTCACGGCGAAGCACGGCGGTTTCACCTTCGAGCAGGGCGACATCACCCTCAACGGCGACGAGGCCCTCGGCTACGTGCGCGAGCGGTACTCCTTCACCGACGGCGACTACCAGCGGGCCCGCAACCAGCAGGCGTACCTCAAGGGCCTCACGCAGAAGATCATGAGCTCCGAGACCCTGAGCAGCCCCGGCAAGCTCACCGATACCTTCCAGGCCCTCAAGCCCCACCTCATCCTCGATGAGAGCCTCGACCTCGGCACGACGGTCGGGCTCGGCTACGACATGCGCGGTCTGCGCAGCGGCGACATCGGCTTCTTCACCAGCCCCACGCTCGGCACCGGCACCTCGGCCGACGGCCAGTCGATCGTGGTGCCCGACTGGACCGAGATGGCGAACGTGCAGTCCGCTTTCCAGAACGGCACCCTCAACGAGTACGCCGAGACACGCTCGGCCGGCTCGGAGCTGCCTCAGGGCTGATCGAACCCGCGACTCAGTAAATCGGGGTCGCTTACGGTGCTTATCCTTCATGGGATGCGCCGTAAGCGGCCCCGATTTCGTCTAGCCGCCACCGCGCCCCAGAGGCCTGCCTATCCCTGCAGCACCGCGACCGGGGCGGGTACGCGCTGCGCGCCCGGCGCCTCCAGCAGATCGAGCGCGCGCCGCAGCGCCGTGCTCGAGGTGTGCGCCGTGTACGGGAAGTAGACGACCTCGACGCCCACCGCGGCAAATCGCCGCTCGAGGCGCAGCCCCTTCTCGGTGCCCCGCCAGTCGTCGCCCTTGAAGAAGTGCGTGAAGCCCACGTCGCGCCACACCTCGAGCTTGTCGGGCACGCGTTCGACGTACACCTCGTCGACGAGATCGATATGGCGCACGATCTCCTCGCGCTCAGCCGTGGGGATCACGGGTTCGGTGCTCTTCACCTCCCGCAGCATCTCGTCGCTCACCACTCCGGCGACCAGGTAGTCGCAGTGCTGCTTGGCGTGGCGCAGCAGGTTGAGGTGGCCGATATGGAACAGGTCGAATGCCCCCGCTGCGTAACCGATCCGCGTCATGAACTCCCCTTCGCTCAGCGCCGCCTGCACCGTTGCCCGCCGCGCGTTTCAGGTCAGCGTATGAGCGGCGGTCGACGCTCCGCATCGGCGGAAACTGCGTAATTCACGGCGCCGTTCACGCGGAGGGCAGGATCCGCGGCACGCCGGGCTCCGGCACGCCCCTGCGCACCTGCACCCGCTGCGAGAGTTTGCGCCCGAGGGCGATCAGCGGCGTCTCGATCCACCTGTAGCTCGCGCTCGCGACGGCCACCACGAGCACCGTCGTCAAGACGAAGAGCCACACGCTGTAGTGCTCGGGCAGCACGAGCCGCAGCGCATTCGCGCACAGCATATGCATGAGGTAGACGCCGTAGCTCACGACGCCGATGTGGGCGAGCGGACGCCACCGCAGCAGCGGGTGCAGCACGGTGTGCTCGGTCGCGCACACGCTCGCCACGAGCAGCACCATGCAGACCTGCGTGAGCTGCTTCGGGGTGTCCCAGACGAGCGATGCGAGAGTGAGGATCACGAGCGCGGGCGCGCACCACGCCGAGGTGAGCACGGGCGCGACCGCCTCGAACACCCGGCGCCGGTGCAGCAGCACGGCCGCTGCCGATCCCAGCAGGATCGGCAGCGACAGGCTGGCGAGAACGGTCACGACGAGCGCCGCGGGAGAGTGCAGTGCGCCGGTGAGGTCAGCCCCGCCCGGGTCGACCCCTCGCGGCCCGCCGCCGATCCGCCCCGCCGCGGCGAGCGCGAGCTGGTTCACAGCGACGAGCGCACCGAGCGCGCAGAGCGGCAGGGCGAGCGATCCGCGGCGCAGCAGCCCGGCCGCGGCCAGTGCCGCCACGAGCACCGGTGGCCAGAAGAGGTAGAACTGCTCCTCCGTCGCCAGGGACCACGCGAAGTAGAAGGTGACGCCCTCCCCGCCGGCGAGGTCGACGAACCAGTTGGAGGTGTAGGTCGCGAAAGCGGGCAGGTTCTCGATGAAGCTGCGCCCCTGCGCGGTATCGGCCCGCATAGCGAGCGTGAGCACCACGTACACCGCGAGCACGAGGTAGTAGAGCGGCATGATGCGCAGCGTGCGGCGGGCGTAGAACCCGCGCAGCGAGATCAGCCCCGTGCGGTCGCGCTCGCGCAACAGCAGCGTCGTGATGAGGAAACCGCTGATCGCGAAGAAGAACTCGACCCCGAAGCCGCCCTTCGAGAAGAACGCCGGCCCCGGGTTGCCCGAGGTGTGCTGCCAGATCACGGCGATCACGCTCAAGGCGCGCAGACCGTCGAGAGCGGTGAACACCCGGGTGCTCCGGTACTCGTCGTAACTCGTCAACGCGCCCTCCCCGTGCGTGCTCGGATGGGGCAAGCGTAGGGATGCTCACCCCGTCGCGTGGAGGCTTTTACGCAAGGTTTGCGTAGGCGCCCGCAGGGGCGGCGCGTCGCCGGGGCCGTCGGCCTCGCGCAGCACGAGAGCCGCCACCGCGAACGTGACGATGAGCCCGTTGGGCAGCACACCGTAGTAGAAGCACTCGACGAGGATCACCAGCTGCACCGTGTGCAGCACGAGCGCGGTGCTGCCGCGCCACCGGGCCGTCGCCCACACCAGCCACACGAGCGCCAGCAGGAAGCAGGCGAGGGCCGGCAGCCCGTGCGAGAACATCACGAGCCACACGTGCCCCTGCGTGCCCACCGAGGGTTCGGCCACATACGACGGCCGCGGCGCGCCGTACCCGAACAGCGGCGACTGCAGCGTGCGGGTCCACGTCTCCTCGTAGATCATCGAGCGCGTGGTGGTCGATCCGCTCACCTCGACCCGGTCGGTGAGCCGCGACACGACATCGAGGGCGAGCGCCGACACGATGGCGACGATCCCGACCCCGCCGAGCGCCAGCACCTCACGCGTGCGCCCCGCCAGCAAGAACCGCGCGAAGAGGTAGACGGCCGCAACCCCGAGGCCGATGAACATGCCTCGATTGAGCGAGAGGATCGCCGGCACGAGCGACACGGGCACCGCGAGCAGCACGCACCAGAACCGCCAGCCGCGGCGCACCTCGCCGAGGTAGGCGATCGCGATCGGCAGCGTGAGCGAGTACACGTTGCCCCACGCGTTCGTGTAGAGGAAGGGTGCCGAGGGGCGCGGCTCGAGGTCGAGCCAGCCGTCGATCTTGTACTGGGCGGTGCGGCGGATCGCCATCTCCCCGATCGCCTCGTTGTTCAGCATGGACTGCGGCAGCACATACGCGAGGGGTGACTTGAACGAGAACTCGGGGAAGAGTATGCCCGCGTACCCGCCGATCCAGGTGTACACCCAGAACAGGGTGAAGAGCCCCAGCACATACCGCGTAGTGAGCCGCTCGCGCGCGTTGTAGATGTAGACGAACACCACGGTCACCGTCAGGTAGAGCAGCGCGCGGTAGACGAAGCCGATGAGGCGGCCGGTGGTGTCGATCCCGATCACCGAGATGAGCATGAGGATGAGGAAGAGCAGCCAGATCCCGAACCCGCGGGGTGCGCGGATCGCGCCGCGACGAATCATCAGCACGACCATGCAGGCGGCGAGGGGGATCCACGCCATATCGGCGATGCCGAGCCCCCACCACAGCGGGAACCAGGCGATCATCACGGTGAGTGGCCACCTGGGCAGCGCGGCGCGAGCGGTACCCGCGCCGACGCCGCTCACGGCCCCTGATCCCATGCTCTCCCCGTCCCGCTGCTTTCACATAGGATAAGCACAACATCGGACTCGCCGTGCCACTCGCCCGGGAGTCCCTGCCGAAGGAGGCGGAAACCGGATGAGCGGCAGCGCGGCGCAGGAGCAGACACTCGGGATCTCGCGGTATCTCGCCGTGCTTCGCAGGCAGGGGCGCGTGGTGATCGGCGGCGTGGTCATCGGCGTTGCCGCGGCGGGGGCCTACCTGGTGCTCGCGCCGCACACCGTGACGGCGACCACGGCGGTCAACCTCAACGTGATCACCACCGACCCGTTCAACCCCCAGCGCCCGGCTTCGGGCCTGCTCGACCCTTCCACGGAGGCCGACATCGCGAGCTCTCACGCGGTCGCGAAGGGCGCCTCGGAGCTGCTCGACGGGAAGCTCACCGCGGCGCAGGTGCACGAGGCGTCGCGGGTGACGGCGTCGGGCGGCGCTTCGGTGGTGCGCGTCGCCTTCACGGCGCCCACCGAGAAGGAGGCCGTGCGCGGGGCCGACGCGGTCGCCGAATCGTACTTGGAATTCCGCAGCGACCAGGCCGAGCAGCGCATCGACACGATGCTCACGAGCATGAACACGCGCGTCGAGAACCTCAACGAGGCGCTGCTCGAGGCCAACCGAGCTCTCGTCTCGGCGTCGCCGGGATCCACCGACTACGCGCAGGCCGCCTCGCAGCAGCAGCAGATCCAGGTCGAACTCGACAGCCTGCTGTCGCAGCGCAACGCGCTCACGAGCGTCGACACGACCGGCGGCATCGTGCTCACGTCGGCTCAGGACGGTGCGCTCGAGAGGGATCCCTCGCTCAAGATGACGCTCGCGACCGGTCTCGGGGCCGGGCTCGTGCTCGGGATCATCGCCGCCTTCGTGCGCAACCCCTTCGACCGGCGGCTGCGCTCCCCCGCCGACATGGCCGACGCGCTGGGGGCAGCGCAACTCGCCGACCTCGAACCGCGACGCGGCGAGATCGACGACGATGAGGCGCACGAGCAGATGCGGGTTGTACTCGAGCGGTTGCGGGGGTCGGGGGCAGCGCCGGGCACGGTGATGGTGTTCGACGCGCGGCGGTCGAAGGATGAGTCGCGCGCCCTGCAGCAGCTCGAGGCGGCGGCCGACGGATCGGTCGAGTTCGAGGGGTTCAAGGCGGGGTCGAGCCGGGCCGACGGGCTCGCGCTGCTGCGGCGCGCGGGAGCCGTGCTCGTGCTCTGCTCCCGCCGCACCGCACTCGCCGAGGATCTGCGCTGGCTGGCGCTCGAGGCCGATCGCGCCGGCACCCCCGTGGTGGGCTTCGTCACCGAGCCCTGAGGCCCCGCGGCCACCCGCCCCGCTCCGAACACGACGGTTTCAGCGAGACTGACGGTTCCAGGGGCTCTGAAACGCTCGGGTCTCGCCGAAAGCGTCGGTCTCGGTGGGGTGGTGCGTTTGTATCAGCTCACCCGCACCGAGGACCACACGATCCGAGAGGCGGCGTACCCGCTCAGAGCGCTCGCAATCTGAGGTACTTGCGCCGCATCGACACGACCGCGTAGACGGCGTTCACACCGAACAGCAACGCGTACACCGGCACGAAGACCAGGGGCGCGCCCCAGAGCGCGAAGCTCCAGCAGAGGGTGCCCGTGTCGGTCGGGATCAGCGCCAGCGACTTCGGCACGCCCGACGCTTCAGGGGCCTCTCCCCCGCGCTGCCGAACGAGCTGCTCGGCGAGGATCTGGCTCATGAACTGCCCCGCCGACACCACGGCGTAGGCGAGGGCGATGGCCGCCACCCATGCCGTCTCGGGGCGGTGCAGAGTCCAGGCGACGGCGACCGCGACGTGGGTGAGGGGCGTGCGGATCGCGTCGACGACGTGATCCATCCACTCACCGGCCGGCCCGCCGGTGCCGGTGAGGCGCGCCAGTTGGCCGTCGGCGGAGTCGCACGCGAAGCCGAGCGCGAGCAGCACGGCCACGGCGATCCCGACCCCGATGCCGGGCTCGACCGCGACCAGCAGCACCAGCCCTGCCAGCGAGCAGAGCGCGCTGATCGCCGTGACCGCGTTCGGCGTGAGCCCGACCACGGCAGCGGCGGCGGCGATGCGCCTGCCGAGCCAGCGGTTCACCCAGCGCATATAGGCGGGCACGCCGGCGCCGCTCTTCTGGGCGTTCTGCAACGTGATGACGTTCTCGCGATATCCGCGGGTGCCGCGTTCGAGCATGGTGTCACTCCGTCTTGAGACCCGCGGGAGCGGGGGCGATCAGGATAGACCGCCCGCCGCTCCTGGGGGAGAAGCCTTCCGCAGCCGGGGGGACGGCTGGGGAAGATGCGGAAAGCTTCTCTGCGTCCTCGGGCGACTGGGGGACCCGAGGAGTCTGGGTGGTGCCGTCCTGGGCCTGGGCCTGGTCGGCTGGATCGGCGGAGCCTTCAGGATCGGTCGACCCCTCGGCATCGGCTGAGCCTGTCGGATCGGCGGAGCCCTCGGGATCGGCCGAACCCGCGGAATCAGCCGAAGCCTCGGAATCAGCCGAAGCCTCGGGATCCGCGGAGCCGGCTGGATCAGCCGATCCCGATCCGCCGTCGGCCGCTCCATCCGCCTCGCCGGTTCCGCCGTCGGGATCCTCGGCCGGGGGCTCCGCGGCGGCCGCGGGCGGCGCCGCCGGAGCCGCCGCCGCGGACGCCCTGAGCGGCGTCGCGCTCACCGTTCCGACCGCCCGAAGCTCGAAGCTGTGGCTCGGAGTGGCGCGGTAGCCCGAGTGCACCGACACCGCGATCACGTTCGTACCGGTGACGAGCAGCTCGCCGGGCACCGTGATCGTGACGGGGTTCGCGAGAGCGGTGGCGGCGTTGGGGGAGCTCGTCGCGTAGCTGCCGATCCCGGCCGGGTTCGCCGACACGTTCTTGCGCCCCACCTCGGTGCCGTTGACGTAGACCACGATGCCGTCGTCGGCCCGCGTGGTGATCTCCATCGAGGCGACACGGGTCGCGTCGGCGACCTCGAACGCCTTGCGGTAGAAGGAGGCGATGGGCTTCGGATCCGGCGCCGTCAGCGGCGTCGCGAGGCCAGTGTGCCCCCAGCCGAACGGAGCCGCACCCGTCGACCAGCCCGCCGTGTCGTAGCCGACCCCGGTCCAGGAGCCGATGGGCCCGGCCGGCCCGGTCGGGTTGAACAGGTAGGCCCAGGTCTCGCCGGTGCCCACGAGCGTGACGGTCTCGGGCTGCTGCTCGGCGAGCACTGCCGCCGTCGAGGCCGACTTGTTGCCCGCGGCGTCGACCGCGCGCACGAAGTACTTCGCCGCGGCGTCTGCGGGCGGCAGCTTCGCCGTCGTGCCGGTGACCGTCGCGACCACACGATCGTTGCGCAGCACCTCGTAGCCGGTGACGGCGGTGTTGTCACTCGCGGCCTGCCAGCTGAGCGAGACGGCCGTGGCATCGCTCTTCGCCGACAGGCCCGCCGGCGTTGCGGGCGCGGTGACGTCGCGCTGCCCCTGCCTCGTGAACCCGCTGGTCCACTGCCGCACGTAGCCGGCCCGCGTCGAGTACGACCAGTCGCCGCCCTGCCAGAGCGTGCCGTTCGAGTCGACCATCAGCGCCCATGATCCCGCGCCCCGGTGCGTGCTGAAGGCTCCGTTGAACTCCGTGACCCGCTGCCCGGTGGTCGCGCTCCACGCGCCGGTGCCGAAGATCGCGTCGGCCGAGGTCCACCCGGTGCCGATCTCGGGCCACTTCGTCTCGCCCTCGTACTGCGTCTCGAAGCAGTGGCACCCGCCGTAGACGACGCCGTTGTAGTCGTCGATGGCCTGGAAGTCGCCGCCGGCGTTGCCGACCGTCGTGCTCATCACCGAGAAGTCGTCGCGCGAGTAGCTGAAGAGCGAGTGCTCAGACCCGCCGAGCCACACCCGGTCGCCGACCTCCTTCACCGCCTGCTGGTAGCCGGTGCGGCCACCGCTGCGGTTCGAGAAGAGCACGTTCCAGGTGAACAGGTCGGTGTTCTGCGTCGAGAGCGCGGCGCCCTTGTCGGCCACACGCCCGCGCGAGGTGCTGAAGTAACCCGCGAAGTAGGCCCGGTCGCCCCGCTCGGAGGCGTCGACCGACATGACGGTGCCGTTGAACTCGGGGTTCCAGGTATCCGGGGTGCCGTCGGTCACGGAGAGCCGGCCCGCGGCCCGCATGTAGCGCTCCTGCGTGGTGGATCCGCCGGTGCCGTGGGTGAAGGAGCCGCCGACATACAGCCAGCCGTCCTGCACGTCGAGGGTGCGCACGAGCGGGAAGCCGCCGCTCAGGTAGTTGATGAGGCGGCCGGTGAACTGCGGATCGAGCTCGCCGGTGGTGCCGTCGATCACGGCGAGGCCGTTGCGAGGCTCGCCGTTCACCTCGGTGAAGAAGCCGCCGACCGCGATGCGGTTGCCGGGCAGCGCGGCGAGGGCGCGGATCGCGTTGTTGAATGTGGGCCGGAAGGCGGGGTCCCACTCCCCCGTGTCGCGATTGAACGCCGCGAGGTACGACTGCTGCTCCGCGCCGGCACCGGCCGCGGTCTTCTGCACCGTCGTGAAGTTGCCGCCCACGTACACCTTGCCGTTGTCCTCGGTGAACGCGGCCACCTCGTTGTTGCCCTCGATCGAGCTGGGGCCGTTGCCGAGCCCGGTCACGCTCCAGGGCTGCGGCAGCGCGAAGCTGTCGGCCACCGCGGTCGTGGTGACCGCGGGAGTGCCGGAATCGGGGATCGGCTTGAACACCTCACCGCTCATGAGCTTCGGCCTGATGTAGACCTGCGTGAAGGGCCTCGCGTACCCCGTCGAGGTGTCCTTCGACCAGAGGTAGCTCGTGGAAGCGGGGTTGCCGCGGATCTGCGACCCGAACCCGAAGCCCATCTTCCAGCCCTCGGTGCTGCCGGTCACGGTGCGCACTCGGTTGTACGAGCTGTCGCTGCCGAAGTCGCGCGTCTCGCCGCCGGTGCGGGTGCTGCCGTTGCCGAACTTGTACGCGGCGACGCGCTGCTTGTTGTTGAACTGCCACGTCCAGTCGGCGCGCGGACTCGCCAACGTGAAGGTCATGTCCTGCCAGGTGGTGCCCTGCTGGTTCGTGGCACGCACGAGACGGATGCCGTCGGGCAGATCCTTGATGGGGGCGCCGTTCGCGAGCTGGCCGATGAGCGTCGACGAAAGCTGCCGCGGTTGGAACGCCTCCGGGCCGGTCACGGCGCTGCGCACCTGCTCAGGAGTGCCCGATCCCGCATTCGCGATGCCCCAGCCGTCACGGCCGCGACCGACGAGCACCCACCCGCCGCCAGCCCGCTCCTGATCGCAGTAGAACTGCTGGGCGCCGCCCATGGCCGAGGTCGCGATCCAGTACACGCCGCTCGGCGCGTTCGGGGTGACCTGCTTGATCTCCCAGCAGGACGCGGCAGCGGTCGCCTCGCTCAGCCCGTCGACGGGCGCCGGGCCCGCGGCGGCGGCCGGCATCGGGGCCGCGAGGGGGCCGGCGGCGAGCGCCGCGACGAGCGCGAGGCCCGCGGCGATCCTCCCCGTCATCCTGCGCGCAGAATGACGGGGGAACCGCGCAGAACGGCGAAGTAACGGCGTACGATTCTCGAACATCTTCGTTTCTCTTTCGGTGGGACGGCTCAGCAGGCCGGATCGTCGGGGAAGTCATGGCCCGTCACGCGCCAGACGTCATCGTCTCCGCGGGTGAGGGTGAAGCGGTGCAGCGCGCGGTTCGTGCTCGCCGCCTCGGCGGCGATGGGTTCGCCCTCGGAATCGAGCACGCGCACCTGCGTCGCGTCGACGCAGCTGAGGGCGACGGCGCTGCGTTCGTCGTCGGCGACCTCGACGGTGGTCTTCTCGATCTTCGGGGCGCCCGAGATGCTCCAGCCGTTGACGACGAGTTCCTGCCACTGGGCCTCGAGCTCGGCGGCGTAGGCGTCGGCGGCGAACCCCTCGATCTGCTCGGCGAGCGCTCCGTCGTCCTCGCTCTCGGTGAGCGTCGTGCTGAGGGCGGCCGTGATGATGTCGCTCGCCGTGTCGTCGGTGATTGGGCCCGCACCCTCCGGGACGCCCGCAGTTTCAGGGGAGTTCGGCGCCTCGGAGGGTGCGGGGGTTTCGGTGGGCGACGGCTTCGCGTCACCCTGGTTCTGGGCCGCCTCGCTCGATGGGGAGGCGGGTCGGCCGGGCTGCGTCGCTCCGGCCGTTCCCAGCCAGATGCCGCCGCCGGCGAGGGCGAGCACCGCCGCGATGATCGCGGGCGGCAGCCACCTCCTGCGCGGGGGCCCGGCCGGGCCTGCTGATTCGCTGTTCATGATGTCCCTGATTTCTGCGTTGGTGCCGGGCTGCGACCCGGCGGTGTGTGTCGGTGCCGAGCCGTGCGGCCCGACGGTGTGACCGGAGCTGTGTCACTCCGGTGGTCTGAGGGTGGTCAGTCTGAGGCGCGCGCGGCTCACGCGGCACCAGACCGCGAAGGCCATGACGCCGACGGCGGCCGCGACGCCGAGACCGGCGAGGGTGGGCCCGAGCACGAGCCGTGCGAGCAGGGCGGGGATCCCCACCGAGATCAGGCAGACGGCGAAGGCGTAGAGGCCGGCGTTCGGTGCGAGGCGCAACCGCAGCACGAAGCGGATCTCGCACCACGCGAGCAGCGCGTCGATCACGCACGCGATCGTCCAGGCCCACGCGGCCCCCACGATGCCCCACGAGGCGACGAGCGGGGGGATCAGCGCGACGTTGACCGCGACGACGATCGTCTTGTTGACGGCGGCGAGGCCGCTGCGGCCGGCGGTGAGCAGGATCGTCTGCACGTTCCCGGCGAGGAAGGCGACGAGCGCCCCGAGGCACATGACCGCCAGCGTGGAGGCCCCCGCCGCGAAGTCGGGCCCGAGCACCGAGAGCGCGACGGGGGCGAAGATCGCGAGCAGCAGGAAGACCGGGGCGCTGAAGAGCACGAGCCACCCGGTGGCCGTGCGGTGCAGCTCGCGCACCTCGTGCTCGTCGCCGCGGTTCTGCATCCGGCTGAACAGCGGGGCGAAGACGACGCGGATCGCGGAGTCGACGATCATGCCCGCCGCCACGAAGCGGCTCGCCGCACCGTACACGCCCGCCGCGGCGGGGCCGGCGACGGCGCCGACGACGAGCACCGAGACCCACAGCAGCATCTGCTCGAGCGCCGCCGACACGACCCTGGGCCCGGCGAAGCCGAGGGTTCTGGTCGGCAGCTCGGTGGCGAAGAATCGGGCGTGTGCCTCGCCGCCGATCCCGCGCATCTGCCGCGAGACCACGACGAGCGCGAGCGCGAGCGCCGCCGCGACGGGCAGCGCCCAGGCCAGCACCACGCCGCTCAGGGTCAGCCCGAGCAGTGCGGCCGCGGCCACGGCCAGCAGCCGCACGGCGGGCAGCCCGACGCTGCCGATCAGCACGTACTCCGAGATCCTGCCGAGCGCCCGGCTCACCGCGAGAGCGGTGAGCAGCATGGCCGCGAACGGCAGGAACAGCGCGCTGATCCTCACCGCCGCGGGCAGCGGGTCTGCGGGATCCGCATCGGCTGCGATCCCCGCGCCGACCGCGACCACCACCGCGCACACCGTGCCCGCCACCCCGGAGACCGCGATGAGGAACCAGGCGGTGGCGCGCACCTGCTGCGGCCGATCGTCCACGAGACGGGGCAGCAGCCACACGGCCGTCGAATCCATGCCGAAGCGCGCGAAGCCGAGCGCGATCATGAACACGGCGATCGCCTGCAGCACGATGCCCGAATCGGCGTCGCCGAGGCTGCGGGCGAGCACCACCACGAGCAGGAAGCCGAGCAGCGCACTCGTCGCCGAACCCGCGAAGCTCAGCACGCTCCGCCTGCCCAGGGCGCTCTGCTCGCGCACCGGCGCCGCGACAGCGGTCATGCGGCTCTCACCGTCAGGCGCTGCCGCGCGAGCGCGGTGATGAACTGCACGTTGCCGACCAGGTATCGCTTCGCGAGGCGGCGCGGCTCGAGGCCCAGACGCCAGAACCACTCCAGACCGGCCTTGATCATCCACCGCGGGGCCCGCTTGTTCGAGCCGCTGAGCCAGTCGAAGAGCCCGCCGCAGGTCAGCACCGCGGGCGGCAGCAGATCCTCGTGCTGCTGCACCCAGCGCTCCTGCACGGGATCGCCCATGCCGACGAACAGGATCCCCGTGCCGTGGTCGGCGATGTCGGCCGCGATGCGGGGCACGTCGTCCTCCCCGAAGTAGCCGTGGTGCGTGCGGATCTGCACGCCGGGGATCCTGGCCCGCAGCCGCTCGGCGGCCGCCTCGGCCACCCCCTCGGCCGCGCCCAGGAAGTAGACCGGGATGTCGGCGTCGGCCGCCGCCCGCAGCACGGGCTCGGCGACGTCGGTGGTGGCGAGGCGCTCGGGCAGGTAGCGGCCGAGCAGGCGCGCGCCCCACACGATCGACTGACCGTCGGCGTAGGTGGTGTGCTCCTGGAGGAACCGCCGCAGCTCGGGATCCCTGCGCGCCAGATTGCACACGTGCGCGTTCACGCCCACCGCCACGTCCACACCCGGCCTGCGCGCCCAGTCGATCACCGTGTCGGCGAACGAGCGCTCGGTGAACGAGTCGACCGCCACACCCGCGACCTCGACCGCGGCGCTGCCGTGCGGATGGATGTTGAGATTCGACATGACTCAGTACGCTCCTTCGCGGTGCACCATGACGCGTGCCGTGCGCCACATGATCTGCAGGTCGTTCATCAGCGACCAGTTCTCGACGTAGCTGAGATCGAGCCGCACGCTCTCGTCCCACGAGAGGTCGCTGCGCCCGCTCACCTGCCACAGACCGGTGATGCCCGGCTTGACGTAGAGGCGCCGCACCACCGTGCCGTCGTACGCCGTGACCTCGTCGGGCAGCGGCGGCCGAGGGCCGACCACGCTCATGTCGCCGCGCAGCACGTTCCAGAACTGCGGCAGCTCGTCGAGCGACAGCTTGCGCAGCACGCTGCCGACGCGGGTGACGCGCGGATCCTGCCTCATCTTGAAGAGCGGGCCGGATCCCTCGTTCTGCCCTCGCAGCTCCTCGAGCCGGGCCTCGGCGTCGACCGTCATCGTGCGGAACTTGTACATGCTGAAGCGGCGCCCGTCGCGCCCCACCCGCTGCTGCGAGAAGAACACGGGGCCCGGCGAATCGAGCTTGATGAGCAGCGCCAGCACCGGGGTGATCAGCGCGATCGCGGCGAGCGCGACCGCGGCGACGCTCACGTCGAGCCCGCGCTTGAGCAGGTGATGGCCGCCCTCGTACGAGGGGATCTCGATCTGCAGCATCGGCAGGCCCTCGACCGGGCGGAACGAGATGCGCGGGCCGACCACGTCGGTGACCTGGTTCGACAGCACGAGATCCGCGGCCGTGCCCTCGAGGCGCCAGCTGAGCTCGCGCACGAACGACGGCGCGTTCTCGGGCTGACTCGCGACGATGATCGTGTCGGCGCCCGCCTGCGACGCCACCGCGGCCACCTGATCCGCACTGCCCCGCACCTGGTACCGGCGTCCGCCGACCACGAGCGGCCCGCGATCCGCACCGAACAGCGTCGCCGCGACCACCTGGTAGCCGCTGCCGCGATCCGCCTGCAGCGTGCGGATCACGTACTCCACGTCGGCGCGCTCGCCCACCACCAGGGTGCGCGACGCGTAGTTGCCGATCCTGCGCTGCTCCCGCAGCCAGCGCCGCCACTCCCACCGCGAGAGCAGCAGCGCCACGAGCCCGATGGGCAGCGCGGCGAAGATCAGCACGCGGTCGCCGCTCCGGTCGGCGATGAGCACCGCGATGGCGACGGCGCCGAACGCGAGACCCGTGCCGTGCGCCACGCGCCGGTACTCGAGCGTGCCCGACCCCATGCAGCCGAGATCCCGACTGCGCATGACCGTGAGGGCGAGGCTCCACAGCGCCACGAGAGCGACCGAGACGATCGGCGTCGACGGCGTCATGCCCGTCAGCAGCGACTGCAGCAGCAGCGCCGCGCCCACCGAGGAGAGGATCAGCACCGTGTCCGAGGCCCGCAGGTACCACCTGAAACTGCGCTCCCAGCGGCGCCGACGCTCCAGCGTCGGTGTGCGCCGAGGCGACATCGCCACCGCACCCGCGAACGCGTCCAGACCGCTCTCCACCAGCATGCCGACTCCCCTAGCTTGCACTCCGTCGTGAATATCTGGAGTCAGGCTAGGAAGCGGACGGGCCTCCCCTGGGGCAAGTTACGCAAGCGCTACGCAGGGGTGCGCTCCGCGCGCCGCCGCTCCCTGAGCACGTCGAGGGGAACGGTCCCTCCCGCTACGCAATCCTCCGCCGCGCCACAACTTCGGAGCTCACCAGTATTTCGGATCAGATCCCCGGGGTTCGGTCCGAAATACTGGTGAGCTCCGAAATACGGGACGGCGCTCCGCACCTACCGCGACTGGTTCTCGCGCCTGAACCACTGCCGCAGTTCGTCGCGCCCGCTCACCCGCAGTTTCGTGAAGACGTGGCGCAGGTGGGTGTCCACCGTGCGCACCGAGAGGTGGAACTGCTCGGCGATCCAGCGGCTCGAGTACCCGAGCGAGGCGAAGAGCGCGATCTCGCGCTCGCGCGACGACAACTCCTCGGTGAGCGGCAGCGGCATCCAGATGCCGTACTCGGTGAGTCTCCGCGATGCCGGGGTGTCCCACCCGTCGGCGCCATCGAGCAGTTCCTCGCAGTGATCGAGCAGCGCCGACGAGAACGATGACTGTATCTCGTCGGCGAGCACCTGCAGGCGCTTGCGGTAGGGCAGGGCCTCGTTGCGACTCGCGATCGCGAGCAGCCGCAGCGCCCGCAGCTCAACGGCCTCGAGCTGCTGCGCTCGCGCCCACGAGGCGAGCTGCATCGCGAGCTCGACGGTGCCGTGATCCCCGTTCCACTGCCTCGCCTGCAGGGTGAGCAACCGAAGAAACCCCGTCATGGCCTGCGAGATGCCGTACTGCCGGTTCTCAGCCAGGCGGATCGCCTTGCGACTCGCACTATGCTCCCCGAGCGCCGCGAGCGCCAGCGAGAGGGCCGCGCTCACGAAACCCGCGATACCGTGCCGGTCGTGCGCGTTCAACCGCTCGAGCAGCCGCTCCGCTCGCTGCGCGGCCAGGCGCCACTTGCCGTCGGCGAGACTCATCAGCACCGCGCAGGTATCCACGAGACCCGAATAGTGCTCATCCGAGAACGACTGCCGCACCGCATCACCGAGAATCTGCCTCGCCGATTCGAGGGCGCCGCACCCCCATACCCCGATGAACGCGCAGAAGCGCAGCAGGTCGGCGCTGTCGGTCTGCGGCTGCTCCCCCAGGGACGCGAAGGATTCGGCGTACTCCGCGACCTGCACCGCAGCATCCCGCCGGCCCCGCTGCGCCAGGATCAACGATGAGATCGCGCGGCCCAGGGTGCGCTCCCACTCGATCGGCATGGTGCTGAAGTCCTCGGGATCCGGAACCAGCTCAGCGGCCTCCCGCAGCCGCCCCACCCTGCCGAGGAAGAGCACGCGGGCGTTGCGCACGATCTCCGAGACGCGGGCGTCCCCGTCGGCGAACTCCCGCTCGAGGCCGTCGAGCAGCGCCTCGGCGCTCTCCGCATCCCCGCGGTCGAGCGTGAGGTGCTCCACCACCGCGAGCTGCAGCTTCACCCGCAGCAGGCTGGGCACCCCGGAGGAGCGCCGGGTCCGCTCGATCGCCGCGCGCACGTGCTCGAGCGCCTCGGCCAGCCTCCGGCGATCCCCCGTGAGGCGCGCGAGCTGACTCGCCTGCTGCGCCGCGATGGTCAGCTGCAGCGTCGAGGCGTCCGCGTGCGCGGCCACCGCGAGGGCGACCCGCAGCCGCAGCCGCATCTCGTGACCGCTGCGCAGGATCTCGAGAGCCTCCCACAGCCAGCCGAGCGGCATGCTCCGATCCGCGTCGAGCCCCATCGCGACCATGCGGAAGAGCAGACGGGGAGAGCGGTAGGGATCCTCCGCCCCGAGCTCGCTCTGCAGCGCGTCGAACAGCCGATTGCTCACCTCGACGCGCCTCGCGGGCGACATCTGCTCGCGCACCGCCTTCGTGAGCAGCTGATGCTTGAGGCTCAGCGTCGGCTTGCCGCTCGCGCTCGCCCCCGAGACCAGCAGGCCGCGGTCGGTGAGGTGCGCCACGTGCACCGGATCGAGCATCTGGATGAACGCGTTCTCGAACATCGGCTCGACGTGCGCGATCATCTCGAGCGTGCGCAGCTCGCCCTCGGAGCAGGTGCTGTGCAGAAACTCCCTGAACTCGGTCGGCACGGCCTCGGCGCCCGGCAGCTCGTACACCGCGCCGCGCTTGCGGCCGATGAGCCCGCGGCGATCCAGAGTCAGGGCGAGCAGCGTGAGCGACAGCGAGTTGCCCTCGGTCACCCGGTACCAGCGGCGCAGCGTCTGCAGTTCGACGTACTCGGCCCCGAGCAGTTGCACGAGGTAGCGCTGCGCCTCGGCCACCGAGAGCGGCGGCACCGGGATCTTGCGCACCTGCGGATCCCGCGCGAGCTGCCCCGCCGCTCCGCTGAGCTGGCGCGCGGTGCCGACGACCCGCACCCGGCGGGAGCGCACCAGGCGCTCGAGCAGCATCGTCGCCATCGGGGTGTACTGGTCGAGGCCCTGAGCGATGAGCAGCGGCGTGCCGGTCTCGGCGTCGCCCTCGATCGCCCCGATGAGGCGCGCAGCGAGCACCTCGGGCTCCTCGATGCTGAAGTGGTCGATGTTCTCGAGCGCGTCAGAGGAGCCGAACAGCTCGGGGAAGTGATATCCGAAGTGAGTCGCGATGCCGGTGAGCGGATCGGCCGGCGGCCCGAGCGCGATCACCGACACCGGTTCGCCGATTCGACCGGAGAGAGCCCCCGCCGCCTCCTGGGCGAGACGATTCTTACCCGTGCCCGCTTCTCCGAGCAGCAGCACCGCGCTGCCGGGCGGCGTCAACGCCTCCAGCAGCAGTTCGAGACGCTCGGGGGTGCTGCTCTCCTCTGTTATCAGACGCGCCTCGCCGGGAACCGAGGATCCGCGCCCTGCTCCGTCTACTTCGAATAGTTCCATTACCAGACTCCCCCAGTGGGGTCAGTCGACTCCACTGCCACCTGAAAGCCCCCTCAGAGTAAGCCGGTCTTTTCATCCCCATCCCGACGTTACGTGTTTCACACTTACGCAAAGTCTGTGCCTGTGGGGCATTCCAGTCAATGCGTGTCGGATTCTTTTGTCGACCTTGTGACACACTCAACGCTCCGACCTCGGAATCTGGTGCGATCCTGTGCGAGCGCTCCTGCCTGATCCTGTGCGCGTGGGCCGCGCGAGGGGCTGCCTCCCCCTCTCCCCCTCTCCCCCTCTCCCCCTCTCCCCCTCTCTCCTTCTCCTTCCCTCCCTCCCCCTCCCTCCCCCTCTCCCCCTCTCTCCTCTCTCCTCTCTCCTTCCCTCCTTCCCTCCTTCCCTCCTTCCCTCCCTCCTCCTTCTCCTGCGCCCTCTTCTTACTTCCGCCCCTGCCTTCCCCTCCCCAAAAGAATCGAGATGACGCGTATTGCCCCTGTCGACGGCCACGAAGGGCCTTACGCGTTATCTCGAGCGAGGAGGAAAGTCGTGAATACAGTGCCGGTGCGACAAAGGGTCGTGAGAAGATCACGGGGAACCGTGTCAAGATGATGGCAAGGTCATAGCGATTCGAAGGAGAGTCATGGCCGAGCACGCACCCTCGCACGACGCGGATCCCGCCCGGGGTACCGGACCTGGGCGCCCGGGCTCCCCTAGCACGGGTTCACCGGGGACGAGCTCACCGAGAGCGGCCTCACCTGGAGCCGACGACCCGCCTCGAAGCCTCGTGATCCTCAGCTCCGTGAAATGGAACTTCGCCTGGCAGCGCCACCACTCGCTCGCTCGCGCCGCCGCCGAGGCGGGCACGGCGGTGGTCTTCGTCGAACCCCATCTCAGAAGCGTCAGGCAGATCCTGGCGAGGCTCGCCCGCATCGCGCGCAGAGGGGGCGGAGCACCGCCGACGCAGCAGGTGCCCGGGGGAGTGCGGATCCTGCCCTGGTCGCCCATCGACCTGCTGCCGGGGGCCACGCTGCGCCGCATCCGACGCCGCCTCGGTGCGGTCGGTTCCCTCGGCGCTGCCGGTACGGCCGGGGCCTTCGGCTCCACCGGCCGCTTCGGCTCCACCAGCCGCCCCCGCTCCGCCGACGCTCCCGACGCCCCCGACCCCGAGAACCTGATGGTGCTGCAGTACGTGCCGTCGCGCCGCAGCCTCGCGCTCGCCCGGCAGCTGCGACCGCGGCTGCTCGTCTACGATCGCGTGCTCGACTGGTCACGGGTGCCGGCCGACTGGTACCCGCCCCGCCACTGGCAACGGGTCGAGGCCGCCCTCGAGCGCGAGGCGCGGCTCTCCACCGACTCGGCCGCCATGCAGCGCGAGTGGCAGAACCGCGGGCTCGACTCGCTGCTGATACTGCCCGCGGCCGACGACGAGTTCGTGCGCCACGAGTGGGCGCCGCCGCGGTCCGGAGCCCCCATCGGCTACTTCGGAACCGTGCAGGAGGGCATCATCGACCTGCCCGCGATCGCCGAGATCGCGCGCGAGCACGCAGTCGAGATCGTCGGCGAGGTCGACGAGGCCTCGCGCGCGGCCCTGCTCGAAGCAGGGGCGCGGCTCGCTCCCCCGGTTCCGGTCGCAGAGCTGCCGGCGATCATCGACCGCTGGAGCGCGATCCTGCTCCCCTACCGCGTCGGCGACCGCAAGGACACGCTCGTACCCGCCAAGATCTGGAACGCGCTCGCCAGCCGCCGACCGGTGCTCACCCTCGGCTTGTCGCTGCCCGAGCAGATCGCCAGGCACACCGTGCCGCTCGACGGCGCGGCCTCGATCGCGGCGGCGGCCGACACGGCGATCGAGACCGCCGAGCCCGCCCCGCGCAGCATCCCCACCTGGGCCGACGCCTGGCAGAGGCTCGTGGGCTTCGCTTCAGGCTCTCCCCGACACCCTGAGCCATCGCGGTGAGGTGAGCGCGCGCCGGGCCCCGCGCGCCTCTTGCGTCGGCCCGCGCAAGAGAGCACGATGAAGACATGAACTCATCGCCGCTCCACGCCGTCCCCGACCGCAACAACGCCATCGACGTCGACTTCGAGAACGGCGCAGAAGAACCGGCGTTCACGCTCTTCGCGGTGTTCCGGGTCAGTTCGTCTCACCCCCTCTCACTCGACGGGCGAGACGTGCCCGAGGCGGTGCAGGAGCTCGAGGGTGTCATGGAGGTGATCGAGGACGAGGGTGTCACGCTGCGCGGCTGGTACGACGTGAGCGGCATGCGCTCGGACGCCGACCTGATGGTCTGGCTGCACGGCACCGCAGCGGAGGATCTGCAGTGGGCGCTCCGCGAGCTGCGCCGCTCAACGCTGCTCAGGCCGCTCATCCGCACCTGGAGCGCAGTCGGCGTGCACCGCGACGCCGAGTTCAACCGCGGCCACCTCCCCGGCTTCGTGCGCGGCGTGCCCGCCCAGCAGTGGCTCGCCGTCTACCCGTTCGTGCGCTCCCCCGAGTGGTACCTGCTGCCTCCCGAGGATCGCCGCGCCATGCTCGCGGAGCACGGCCGGGCGGGCGCGCAGCACACCGGGGTCGTGTCGAACACGGTTTCGGCCTTCGCGCTCGGGGACTACGAGTGGCTGCTGCCCATGGAATCCGACGACCTCACCGAGCTGGTCGACATGATGCGGGATCTGCGCGGCGTCGACGCCCGCAACTACGTGCACCTCGAGACCCCGTTCTACACCGGGCGCCGCATCGAGCCCGTCGAGATCATCGAGGTGCTGCAGTAACGGATCCCGGCGAGCCCTCAGCGAGCGGTGGCGGTGTACGAGCGCCGCGCCGCCGCCTCGCGCAGCAGGCGCTTGTCGCGCGCGGCGACGCAGATGCGCAGCAGCACCGCCAGCCCCACCCCGATCCACGCCCCGACCGAGTTCGCGAGCACGTCGAGCACCGTGGCGAAGCGCGCGGGCAGCAGTATCAGCTGCGCGAGCTCGGCACCCATCGACATCGCCATGCCCACGATTCCGGCGATCCACGCCCGCCCCAGCGGCAGCAGCAGCGCGGCGAAGAATCCCAGCGGAACGAACATCACGATGTTCGCCGAGAACTCGAGCTTGCGGTACCCGAACCACTCGGGCACCCCGTGATCGTGCAGGAACAGGAGCACCTCGCGGACGAGCGCCCGATGGTTCGAGTCGACCGGATCCGGACTCAGCGTGATCAACCCGACCAGCACGGCCCCCGCGACGAACCCCAGCAGCGCAACCCAGATGCGAGCGGTGATCAGCGGGCGCCGCGCCTCGGCTCCGGGGCCCGGCATCGCTTACAGCCCTGAGTAGGCGTGCAGGCCCTTGAAGAAGACGTTCACGATGGTGAAGTTGAAGATCACGGCCGCGTAGGCGATGACGTTCAGCCACGCCGAGCGGGTGCCGCGCCAGCCGCGCGTCGCCCGCGCGTGGATGAAGCCGGCGTAGAGCACCCAGATCACGAAGGTCCAGACCTCCTTGGTGTCCCAGCCCCAGTAGCGGCTCCAGGCGCGCTCGGCCCAGATGGCGCCCGCGATCAGCGTGAAGGTCCAGAAGACGAAGCCGATGATCGCGAGACGGTAGGCGAGATCCTCGAGCCGAACCGCGTTCGGCAGGCTCGCCAGGAAGCGCACCCCACCCGGCTCACCGGCAGCGATGCGACTGTCGCGGCGCGTCTGCATCAGCTGCAGCACCGAGAGTCCGAACGAGAGGGTGAGGAACGCGACCGCCAGCACCGCGACCAGGATGTGGATCACGAGCCAGTAGGAGTCGAGCGCCGGCTGCAGCGGCACGATCGACACGTAGTAGTTGATCTTGGTGACGCCGAGGAACAGCACCGCCATACCCGTGATGAGCGTTCCGAGGAAGCGCAGGTCGACGAAGAACTGCACGAGCAGGAAGACGAGCACGATCGCGCAGGTCGCCGTCAGTGCGAACTCGTACATGTTGGCCCACGGCACGCGCCCCGCCGCGATGCCGCGCAGCACGGTCGCCGCGAGGTGCAGCACGAAGGCGAGCACCGTGAGCGAGAAGCCGACGCGCAGCGAGCGGGATCGGGGCTGCTTGACTCCGGTGCCGGCCGGGCTCGCCGTGCGGGTCTGCGTCGCCTGACGGGTCAGGGTCGCGACGCCGCCGGATCCGGCAGCCGCCTGCTGCTGCGCGGCGCCGCCCGCGGTCGCCCGCGCGGCATCGCCGCTGCGGTTCGCGAGGTCGACCGCGTAGAAGACGAACGCGATCGAATACACGATCATCGCCGAATACAGCGCGATCGTCGAGTAGTGTTCCAGCTCACTCAGCACAGTGCCTCAGGATACCCTGCGTCCCTGTGAATCGCGCCCCGCCACCTCGCCGCGCACCCGGTGAGGAGATCCGCATCCAGGCGGGTGGATCCCGCGGCATACTCCCGTCTGGATGCGGATCTCCTCATTGGGCAAGGCGCAGGCGCCCCCGCTCAGTAACATGAAGGATCAGCACGAGAGGATCCCAGTGAACGAAACCGAACTCGCCACACTGCTGGTGCCGCTCGTCGCCGTGGTGGCGCCGCTGCTCGCGGCACTCGTGCGACGCGCCGTGGTGATTCCGCTCGTGGTGTTCGAGATCGGCCTCGGCATGCTGATCGGGCCCTCCGGACTCGGCTGGGTGAGCGACGGGCCGATGCTCGAGGCGCTGTCGAACTTCGGACTCGCGGCACTGTTCTTCATGGCGGGCAACGAGATCGATCCGGCGTCGCTGCGCGGCGCTCCGGCGAGGCGCGCGCTCGGCTGGTGGGGTGTATCGGCCGTGCTCGCGCTGGCGGCGGGCTTCGCCCTGGGATCCGATCCCGCGGCCGCCGTGATCATCGCGATCGCCCTCACCGGAACCGCCCTGGGCACCATCATGCCGATGCTGCGCGACGCCGGCCTCACGCGATCGCCCCTCGGCCGCACCATCTCGACCGCGGGAGCGATCGGCGAATTCGCCCCGCTGGTCGCGATCTCGATCTTCCTGAGCGGACGGCAGCCGCTCGCGGGCACCCTGGTGCTCGTGCTGTTCGCAGCGATCGCCGCGGCCGCGTTCTGGCTCGCGGCACGCGGAACGCATCACTGGCTGCGGCGCATGGTCTCGCTCACGCTGCACACGAGCGGGCAGTTTGCGGTGCGCTTCGTACTGCTGCTGCTCGCCGCGCTCGTGTCGCTCGCCATCGCGCTCGGCGTCGACTTCCTGCTCGGCGCGTTCACCGCGGGCATGCTGGCCCGGGTCGTGCTACGCGGCGGCGATCCCGAGGAACTGCGCACGATCGAGGCGAAGCTCGACTCGGTCGCCTTCGGCCTGCTCGTGCCGGTGTTCTTCGTGGCGACGGGCGTCAGCTTCCCGCTCGCGGCGCTGCTCGCGGATCCGCGTGCGCTCGCACTCGTGCCCGTGTTCGCGCTCGTGATGCTCGGGGTGCGGGGCGTGCCGGGATGGTTCGCTCCGGCACGCGGATCGTCGCTCAGCGACCGTCGCACGGCCGCCCTCTTCACGGCGACCACGCTCCCCCTCGTCATCGCTGCGACCGGTATCGGCGTCGACAACGGCGTGCTCGATCGCACGACCGCCGCCGCGATGGTGGGCGCCGCGCTGCTCACCGTGCTCGTGCTGCCCGCCCTGGCGCTGGCCGGGCGGGCAGGGGGCGGGGTCGGCACTGGGGGCGGTGCCGGGGCTGATGCCGACGCGGGTGGTGCCGGAGCTAGTGCCGGAGCGGGAGCTGGCTCAGTGGCGGAGGCGGATCCTGGCGAGATCGCCGAGGCCCACGAGTAGCCCGGCGATCCGCCGGCACTGATCCACCGCGCATTCCCAGGGTGCCACCGCGCGCTGCCGGGGTGCCGCCGCGCACTCCCGGGGTGCCCCGCGCCCCTTCCCGCGCGCCCAGTACCCGCTCCTCACGCCCCGCCCCAGCACCCGCTCCTCACCCCGCCCGAGCACCCGCTCCCCACGCCCGACCTAACCGCACCGATCTACCTTCAAGCACACAGATCCTCCGAAAATCGGTGCTGCTGGGAAGATCGGTGCTGCTGGGCAGATCTGCGGCGTTCGGGGTGCGGTTCCTCCTCGAACCCATAAACATAGGCTAATCTTGGACACCATCCAATCAAAGGTCTGAACTCCGCACCTCGCCAGGTAAGCGCCCGACCCTCGGGGCTCCAGGCACGCCACCGGTCAACCCGCTCGACAGAGGAACACCATGCGCAGCACCCGCAACGACGCTTCGACCCGCACCGCAGATACGACCCGCACCGCGGATTCGACCCTCACGGCAGATCCGAGCTTCGCCGGCGGCTGCCCCGTCGCCCACGGCGCTCGGATGGATCGGGATCCCGATCGATCCGCCACCACCGACGCACCGGGCGATGCTGCAACGCTCGACCACGGATACTTCGGCCCCGGCAGCATCAGCTGGCGCATATTCTCGGACCCCAGCTCGAAGCTCGGCGGAGTCGCCGCCCTGCTGCTCCAGTCGCTCAACCCCATGATGATGCGATTGTTCGACGGCACGAGCGGATACGCCTCCGACGCCGAGGGTCGCGCCGAGCGCACCGGGCGCTACATCGACACGACGGTGTTCGGCGACCGCGCACACGCCGATGCCGCGGGCGAGGCGGTGCGGCGGCTGCACGCGGCGAGCACCTGGACCGACCCGCGCACCGGCGAGGAACTGCGCGCCGACACGCAGGAATGGCTCGCCTGGACCCACAACGCCATCGTCTACGGCGTATTGCGCGCCGCCGACGCGTTCGGCCCGATGCTCACCGTCGCCGAGCAGGATCGCTTCGTCCTCGAGCAGCACGAGGCCGCACGCATCGTCGGCATCACCGATGCCGCGCTGCTGCCGGACAGCCGCGCCGAGCTCGACCGCTATATCGACGACAACCAGATCTGGATGGCACTCACCCTGCCCGCCGCAGAGCTCTCGCGGGAGCTGCGCGCTCCGGCACTGAGGGGCAACCCGGTCAAGGTGTGGGCGGCGGTCAACATCCAGGACGGCATCCTCTCGCTGCTGCCCGAATGGGCGCGCCTGCTGTTCGGGATCGACGGCCGACCCATGAATCTGCGCGCGGCCGCCCGCGTCACCCGCCGGCTCACCGCCGCGGCGCGCGCCGGGCGCTCCAGCAACGAGCTGATCTCGGAGGTGACGGCGCGCGTGCAGACCCACCCGTATCGCAAAGTGCGCCGACGCTGATCCCGATCACCCGTTCCCACACAGAGACCATGCAGCTTCAGACTCCGTCCACATTGAGCGTGCGGCGCACCGCAGCAGCCCTCCTCTCCGATGGATGGGCGCTCGTGCGCGCCGGGGGCGCCCGCCTGGCCGGCCTGATCCTCGTCTCCCAGCTCGCCATCATGGGCGTCGCGCTACCTGTGATCGGGTGGCTCTTCCGCGAGGCGCTGCGCGCGGGCGGCATGACAGGCCTCGATCTCGGCGCGCTCGATCCGCAGCGCAGCTTCACGCTGACGATCGCGCTCATCGTGGCGATCGTCATCCTGGCGTTCTGGCTGATCTCGATGCAGTTCACCGCGCTGCTGGTGATGCTGCAGTGGCCCGGCATCGGTCTACGCGGCTTCGCTCGCGAACTCGGGCGCGTCGCACGCAAGCTACTGCGCCCGGGTTCGCTGTCGCTGCTGCTCTACCTTTTCCTGCTGCTGCCGCTCACCGGTTTCGGTTTCACCTCCGCTTTCACGCGCGGCATCGCGATCCCGTCGTTCATCTCGGGCGAGCTCCTCAAGAGCACGTCTGGCGGCGTCGCGCTCACCGTACTGTTGGTCGCGCTCGCGCTGCTCAACGTGCGCCTCGCGCTCACGGTGCCGATCTTCGTGCTCACCAGCGGAGGCCGGGCCGCACGGTGGAGCTGGCGGCTGACCCGCGGACCGCGCGCGTCACTGCCGCTCGTGCTCTCGATCGCGGCGGTGCTGCTGCTCGGCGGTGTCGCCGCGATCGCACTGACGATCACGGCGATGGTGCCGGTCGCTCTCTCCGACACCATCGCCCCCACCGCCTCGCCCGTAGTGGCCGCCTACTCGCTGGGAACCGCGCAGGTGATCGGGATCCTGCTCAGCGGCCTCGTGACCGCGTTCGTCGGCGCGATCCTCATCGCACGGGTGCGATCCGCGTCGCAGAACGACCCCCTGTTCCCGCCGCTCGCGACGCCGCCCGCCGGGGCACCGCATCACCGTGGCATGCCCGACCGCTCCAGCCGACCCTCGCGGCGCCCGGCCCTCCTCGTCGGATCGCTCATGATCCTCACCGCGATCGGCTTCGGCACCGCGGCGATCGACACGCTGCAACGCCTCTCCGACGTACCGGACACCCTCGCACTCGCGCACCGGGGCTTCTCGGACGGCGGCGTCGAGAACACGATCAGCGGGCTTGAAGCGGCGCACGCAGCGGGAGCCGACCTCGTCGAGATGGATGTCATGCAAACAAGGGACGGAGAGTTCGTCGCCATGCACGATGCGACTCTCGGGCGCCTCGCGGGGCGTTCAGACTCGGTGAAGGATCTCACCCTCGCCGAGCTCACCGCGATCACGGTGCACGACATGCGGGGGCACGAGGATCTGATCCCGAGCTTCGCCGACTACGTCACCCGAGCGCAGCAGCTCGGAATGCCGCTGCTCATCGAGATCAAGCTCGGCGGCGGCGAAACCCCCGACCATGTAGAGCGGCTCGTCGATGAGCTCGAGCGGCTCGACGCCCTCAAGAGCAACATCTACCACTCCCTCGACGCGCCCAGCGTCGACCGACTGAAGCGGCTGCGCCCCGACCTCACCGTCGGCTACACGATGGCCTTCGCCGCGGTCGCCGCGCCTAACACCCCGGCCGACTTCATCGTGCCAGAAGAGTGGAGCGCCACCGACGAACTGCAGCGCTCCGCCGAGGAGGCCGGCCTCGGTTTCATGGTGTGGACGGTGAACGACGAGCCCGGCATGCGCGAGTTGCTGCGGCGCGGGGTCGACGGGATCATCAGCGACCACCCCGACGAAGTGCTGGAGCTTCGCGCCGGAATGCAGCAGGAGACCGGCCTCACCGACGTGCTAATCGACGCCCTCGCCCGATTCGTGACGGTGGTGTAGAGCAGGCCGATCCTGCGCCGTGCCCCCCGCCGTGCGCGCCGCCCCGCTGCCTCGCTCCTCGAGCTCGCTCCACCGGTTTGCCCCGCTTGCTCCTCACCCCCCGACCTAACCGCACCGATCTACCTTCAAGCACACAGATCCTCCGAAAATCGGTGCTGCTGGGCAGATCGGTGCTGTTGGGCAGATCCGCGGCGTTCCTGGCGCGAGCAGCCCTACCCCGCGAGCACCTCACCCTCGAGCCGTGCGTAGCTCGCCTCCATGCCGTCGACCATGCCCGTCGCGAGGATCATCTCGCGCGTCTCGGCGTCGGGATAGGTGATGAGCAACGAGAGCAGAGTGCCGCCCTCCACGGGTGTGAGCGTCATCTCGTTGAGCGTCTCGGGGCTGTTCGCGGCGTCGGGATCCTCGGGGGTCCACATCGCCTCGGTCGTGACCGAGCGATACGGAGCCGAGACCTCCTTCGCGACCCCGGTGAACCCGAAGCGCTGCCCGTCGGCGGTGTTCTCCCAACCGCTGCGATACCGCTGGCCCGCCTCGGTCGCGACCTCGCAGACCGGCATGCTCCAGCCGTCGGGGCCGAGCTGCCAGCGGCGCAACAGTTCGGGATCCATGTGCGCCCGCCACACCTGCTCGACCGTGCCGCGGATCACCCGCGACACCCGCGCCTGGGTGTCGCCGATCAGCTGCAGCTCGGCTCCTCGCCCCGCAGCGAACGAGGCGAGGTCTTCCAGCACCGCGTCGATCTGCCCCATCGCCTCGCGCATGCCCTCGACCTGCCCCATCGCCAGGATCTGCTCCATCTCCTCGAGCGAGCCGAAGTGGCTCGTGATGGTGACCCGCGACCCCAGGGCGGTCTCCGCGAAGTCGAGCACCATGCGCCCCTCCGGCAGGTCGGTGTTCGGCGTGCCGTCGTCGTGCGCGAAGCCGTCGCGCACCTCGAAGGAATCCGGTGCGTCGACGGACACCCACCGCCAGTAGCCGTGGAACCGCTCGCCCTCGGGGCTCGTCATGTAGTACTGGCTCAGGCCCCCCGGGTGGGCGTCGTGCCGCAGGAAGGTTGCGGGGTACTCCGGCGGGCCCCAGAACCGCTCGAGCTGACGCGGGTCGAGGTAGGCGTCCCAGAGGCGGCGCTTGGGGGCGGTGAAGTCGGCGATCACGGTGAGCGTGAGGGCGTCGGGATCTGTGGTGACTGCGGTGACGGGCATGGTGCTTGCCTTTCGGGATCGGGTTCGGGATCGGCGCTGCGTCGCACCGTCCCCGTGGTTCAAGATGCGGGTGGGTCTTCTGCGAGGAGTGCGTCGAGTCGCTCGACGCGTCCGCGCCAGATCTGCTCGAAACGGCTCAGCAGCTGCTGAGCGCGGCGGATGGTGTTCGGGTTGCCACGGATGATGCGCTCCCTTCCTCTGGGAATACGTTCGACGAGGTCGGCCGCCTCGAGCACCGCGATGTGCTTCTGCACGGCCGGGAACGACATCTCGTATCGTTCGGCGAGCTGCGAGATCGAGGCCTCGCCGTCGAGCGTGCGGCGCACGATGTCGCGTCGCGTCGCGTCGGCGAGGGCCTTGAAGATGCGGTCGATCTCGTCGTCGGTGAGGTCGAGATCGAGGCTCGCGGCCCGCCCGGTGATCATTTCTTCTCCTTCCCATAATGTGCAACCATTTGGTTGTATGTTATGCCGCGCGGAAGCCCCCGTCAACCCTTTTGATGCACTCCTGCGTGAGTCCGCGCGGGCCCTCACGAGCGAGTCAGCGCGCGGCACCACACGAGCGCTTCACCGCCGACCTTCTCTCGCCCCCGGGGTCACTTTCGTGCGTGTCGCTGCGGGCGACACGCACGAAAGTGACCCCTATTCCGCGACACGCACGAAAGTGACCCCGCACCAGGGCGAGGCGGGACCGGACGAGACCGGACGGGGCGAGGGCGGGCAGACGCGGGACCGGGCGAGGCAGGGCTGGGCGGACCGGACGCGATAGGACCGGACAAGACCGGACAGGGAGGGGTCGTGCAGGTCGGGGCCGGGCACGCGGAAGCCCGCGTGGGTGCAGCCGCGGAGGGACGCGCGCCGGTCAGGAAGCGCGTTTGCGGCGCGCGTTGCGCACGAGACGCGCGATCACGAACCACAGCAGCAGCGCCAGGATGATCACGATGATCGCGTCGGAGAGCAGCCCGCTCCACTGCTCGAGCACGGGCTTGATCGCGGGCCCGAACGCGTAACCGAGGCCGATCCAGATCCCGTTCCAGACGCCGGATCCGACAAGCGTGTACAGGCTGAACCTCGCGATCGGCATGCGCTCGATCCCTGCCGGAATCGAGATGAAGGATCGCACGAGCGGCACGCATCGGCCGAGCAGCACGGCGGTGCCGCCCCAGCGCGCGAAGAACGCCTCTGCCCGATCGAAGTCGTCGTGGTCCATGAGCGGGATCCTGCCCACCACCCGGCGAGTGCGGTCGCGCCCGAACGCAGCGCCGATCGCGTACCACACCCAGGCGCCGACGAGCGCGCCGAGCGTCGCCATGACCCAGGCCAGCCAGAAGTTCAGGCGCCCCTCGTAGGCGAGGAACCCCGCCCCCGGCAGCAGGGCCTCGGACGGGATCGGCGGGATGAACGTCTCCAAGAACACGGCAAGACCGACGCCGAGCTCCCCGATGGTCTCCATCAGGTTCAGGATCCAGCCGACAAGGCCCTCGTACTCGGCTCCGGGGTGCGTCTCCATCCGCAGCAGACTAGCAGCCGGAGCCTTGCGGGCGCGCGGGTGCCCGGCGCTTCGCACGATTCGGGGAGGAGATCATGTTTCAAGCGGGTGCCGCCCCAGGAACACACCCGCTTGAAACACGATCTCCTCCCTGGGCCGCTGCCTCAGAGGCCCGAGAGCCGAGAGCCGAGTGACCGCCGAACGCTACGCGTTCTGCGCCCGCTCGGCCATCTCGACCACGTTCTTCAGCAGCAGCGCGCGCGTCATCGGGCCGACCCCGCCGGGGTTCGGCGAGATCCAGCCCGCCACCTCGGCGACCCCGGGGTCCACATCCCCCACCACGCGGCTCTTGCCGGTCTCGGGGTCGACCTTGCGCGACACCCCCACATCGAGCACGATCGCGCCGGGCTTCACGTTCTCGGCGCGCACGATGCCCTCGACGCCCGCCGCGGCCACGATCACATCGGCGCGACCCAGCTCGGCGGCCAGATCCTGCGTGCCCGTGTGCGTCAGCGTCACGGTCGCGTTGTACTCGCGCCGCGTGAGCAGCGGGCCGATCGGGCGCCCGACGGTCACACCGCGCCCCACGACCACCACGTGCTTGCCCGCCCACGAGAGGCCGTTGCGCTCCACCAGCTCGATCACACCGCGCGGCGTGCACGGCAGCGGCGAGGCGATGGGCGAGTTGGCGTTGAGCACCAGGCGCCCGAGGTTGGTGGGGTGCAGGCCGTCAGCGTCCTTGTCGGGATCGATGCGCTCGAGGATGCGATCCGTGTCGATGTGCTTCGGCAGCGGCAGCTGCACGATGTAGCCGGTGCACTCGGGGTCGGCGTTGAGCTCGTCGAGCACGGCCTCGAGCTCCTCCTGCGACACCGACGCCGGCAGTTCGCGCTTGATCGAGGCGATGCCCACCTCGGCACAGTCGCGGTGCTTGCCGGCGACGTACCACTGCGAGCCGGGATCCTCGCCCACGAGCACGGTCGCAAGACCCGGCTGGATCCCGCGCTCGCGCAGCACCGCCACGCGATCGGCGAGCTCGGCCTTGATCGCCGCGGCCGCGGCCTTGCCATCGAGAATGTTCGCGGTCATGCGCGGCTTACCAGGTCTCGAGGCCGGGGTACAGCGGGAAGGCTTCGGCGAGCGCGGTGACGCGCGCCTGCAGCGCCTCGATGTCGCCCTGCTGCTGCAGCGTGAGCGCGATGATGTCGGCCACCTCGGCGAACTCGGTGTCGCCGAAGCCGCGGGTCGCGAGCGCGGGGGTGCCGATGCGCAGGCCGCTGGTGACCATCGGGGGACGAGGATCGAACGGCACCGCGTTGCGGTTCACGGTGATGCCGACGGCGTGCAGCGCGTCCTCGGCCTGCTGGCCGTCGAGCTGCGAGTTGCGCAGGTCGGCGAGCACGAGGTGCACGTCGGTGCCGCCCGTGAGCACGTCGACGCCCGCCGCCTTCGAGGCCTCGCTCGTGAGCGCCTCCGCCAGCAGCTTCGCGCCCGAGAGGGTGCGCACCTGGCGATCCTTGAACTCGTCCGTGGCCGCGAGCTTGAAGGCGGTCGCCTTCGCCGCGATCACGTGCATGAGGGGGCCGCCCTGCTGGCCCGGGAACACGTTCGAGTTGAGCCGCTTGTAGAGCTCGAGGTCGTTGGTGAGGATGAAGCCCGAGCGGGGGCCGCCGATGGTCTTGTGCACGGTCGAGCTCACGACGTGCGCGTGCGGCACGGGGCTCGGGTGCAGGCCGGCCGCGACAAGGCCCGCGAAGTGCGCCATGTCGACCCACAGCGTCGCGCCCACCTCGTCGGCGATCTCGCGGAACTTCGCGAAGTCGAGCGTGCGCGGGTAGGCCGACCAGCCGGCGATGATCACCTTGGGCTTGTGCTCGAGCGCCTTCGCGCGCACCACGTCCATGTCGACGAGCATGGTGTCGGGATCGACGCCGTACGAGACGACGTTGTAGAGCTTGCCCGAGAAGTTGAGCTTCATGCCGTGGGTGAGGTGGCCGCCGTGGGCGAGCTCGAGGCCGAGGATCGTGTCGCCGGGCTCGGCGATCGCGCTGAGCACCGCGGCGTTGGCGCTCGCGCCGGAGTGGGGCTGCACGTTGGCGTACTTCGCGCCGAACAGCGACTTGGCGCGCTCGCGCGCCAGATCCTCGGCCACATCGACGAACTCGCAGCCGCCGTAGTACCGGCGACCCGGGTAGCCCTCGGCGTACTTGTTGGTGAGCACGGAGCCCTGCGCCTCGAGCACGGCGCGGGGCACGAAGTTCTCGCTCGCGATCATCTCCAGCGTGCCGCGCTGGCGGTCGAGCTCGTTCTTCAGCACCTCGGCGATCTCGGGATCGACCGTCTCGAGCGGCTCGTTGAAGAATGCGGACTGGGTGGACATTGTGTGCTCCTTCTGTTCCTGCCTCCGCGCACACGGAGATCTCCAGAAAAATACGACCCAGGCGAGCGGCCAATTGATGCGATTCGTCGTTCCCCGATGGTGTCCCATCTGCACGCCAGTCACGACGGCACCCAGTTTAGCGCGGATCCACTACCCTTGTACTCCGTGAGCACCAACACGATCGCCCCCGCAGAGCCCGCAGACAGCACCCAGTGGGTGCTCACCCTCTCGTGCATCGACGGACCCGGCATCGTGCACGCCATCAGCGGCGCGATCGTCGCCGCCGGCGGCAACATCGAGGAGAGCCAGCAGTTCGCGAGCGGCGACACGGGTCGCTTCTTCATGCGCCTGCAGGTGAGCGCGGTGGCTCAGCCCGAGACCTTCGAGCAGCGCTTCACCGCCGCCCTCGCGCCGGTGACCGAGCGGTACCACATGGCGTGGCGCCTCGACGTCGTCGGCCGCGCGGTGCGCACGCTGATCCTCGCCTCCACCGCGACCCACTGCGTCAACGACCTGCTCTACCGCCGCCGCGGCGGGCAGCTGCCCATCGAGGTGCCGCTCGTGCTCTCGAACCACGAGACGGTACGCGACATCGCCGAGTTCTACGGCGTGCCCTTCGAGCACCGCGCCATCGCCGGCCCCGACGACAAGGCGGCGTTCGAGGCCCGCGTGCTCGAGGCGGTCGAGGAGCTCGACATCGAGCTGGTGGTGCTGGCGCGCTACATGCAGATCCTCTCCCCCGAGCTGTGCGACGCGCTCAAGGGGCGTGCGATCAACATCCATCACTCGTTCCTGCCGGGCTTCAAGGGCGCCAACCCCTACAAGCAGGCGCACCAGCGCGGGGTCAAGCTCATCGGCGCCACCGCGCACTTCGTCACCTCGGACCTCGACGAGGGGCCGATCATCGAACAGGACACCACCCGCGTCGACCACTCCTACTCGCCGCGGCAGCTCGTCCAGCTGGGCCAGGACATCGAGTCGCGCGTGTTGCGGCACGCGGTGAACTGGTTCGCCGAGAACCGGATCCTCGCCGACGGCGACCGCACCATCATCTTCCAGTAGCGGTATCGGCCCGCGCCGCCGCCCGCGCTTCCGCGCCCGTAACCTCCGCGAGTTCGGCGCGCAGACCCGCGAGCATGACCCGCAGCCCCAGTTCGAATGACGCGTCGGCCGGGCTCTGGCCGGAGGCGGCGAGCGCGGCCGCGCGGGCTTCGTAGGCCGCGGTGAAGGCGGGCACGTCGGCGCGGGGACCCGGATCGAGCATGTCGTCGTCGGCGCACAGGTCGAGGGCCGATCCGAGAATGAACGACTCCAGCGCGACGAGGGCCGCGAGGGCGCGATCCTCGGGCCACCCGGCGCGCAGCATCCCCGCGATGACGGCGTCGTACATGCGGGTCGTCGCGGATTCCTCGGCGAGCGGCAGCACCGCGAGCAGCGCGATGGTCGAGGGATGGGCCGCGAACGCCCTGCGGTAGTGGTGAGCCCAGCCGGCGAGCGCGACGTCCCAGGGCTCCCGCTCGAACGCGGCGGTCGGGATGCGGTCGCTGATCAGTTCGCGCACGCCCGCGATGAGATCGGCGCGGCCGGCCACGTGGTTGTACAGCGCCGAGGGCCGCACCCCGAGCTCCGCGGCGATCGCCCGCATGCCGGCGCCCTCGGCGCCGCGCTCGTCGATCAGCCGCAGGCCAGTCTCGATGATGAGTCTGCGCGACAGCACACCCACGACGGGGCGCCCGGCTCTGCGGCGCGCACGCGGAGCCGGCGCGTTCGCCGTCGAGCCGTCGGCTGCCGCCGCCATCGCGGTCCCCTCTCGTTCGTCTCGGCGATCCGCACCCCGCATGCGAACCGCGGATCGGCCCGTTCCCGCCTCACGCTAGCGCAACGGGCGGTTCCGTACTATTCTCGACGCGGCGCACTTTAAAGAACCCCGTTCATTTCGAGCGCCTGAACGCCTGCCCTCATGCAGACAAGGACGTACCCATGAGCCTCACGATCTTCACCGGCGGCACCGTGATCGTCGACCCCTCGCCCGCGAACGGCACGCTCACCGCCTCGGCTATCGCGTTCCGCGACGGCCTCGTGGCGGCGCACGGCGACGAGGCGGCAGCACTCGCCGACGAGCCCGGCGCCGAGGTCATCGATCTCGCCGGGGGCACCCTCGCGCCGGCTCCCGGCGACGGTCACGCCCACCCGCTGCTCGGCGGGCTCGAGGCGCTCGGGCCGCGGGTGCGCGAGGCCGCGGATCTGCGCGGGATCCTCGACGCCGTCGCGACCTGGAAGGCCGCCCACCCCGATGCCGAGTGGATCGTCGGTGCCAGCTATGATGCGACCTTCGCCGAGGGCGGCCTGTTCGACGCGCGCTGGCTCGACGAGGTGACCGGCGACACGCCCACCGTGCTGCGCGCCTGGGACTACCACACGGCGTGGGTCAACTCGGCGGCGCTCGCGGCTGGCGGCATCACCGCGGAGACCCCGGATCCGCCCCTCGGTCGCATCGTGCGCCGCGACGACGGGTCGCCCCTCGGCACCCTGCAGGAGGCCGCGGCCAACGACTTCCTGGCCGAGGTGGTGCCCGCGTTCTCGCTCGAGCAGCGCGTCGAGGCGCTCGAGCGGGCCACCCGGGAGTACGCGGAGCAGGGCACGACCTGGGTGCAGGACGCCTGGGTCGAACTCGACGCGCTGCCCGTCTACCTGGCGGCGGCCGAGGCGGGCAGGCTGCACACGCGCCTCAACCTGGCCTTCCGGGCCGATCCCGCGCGCTGGCGCGAGCAGCTCGACGAGTTCGTGGCGGCCCGCGACCGGGTGCGGTCGCTGGGATCGGATCGGCGGGGCGCGGATCAGCGGGAGTCGGATCGACCCGGCCCGGATCGCCTGACCGCCGAGACCGTGAAGTTCTTCGCCGACGGCGTGGTCGAGAGCCACACCGCCGCCCTCATCGAGCCCTACGCCGACCGCCCGGACGATCGGGGACTGCCGAACTGGACGGCCCGTGAGCTCGCGGCAGCGGCGACGGCGTTCGACGCCGCGGGGTTCCAGCTGCACATCCACGCGATCGGCGACGCCGCGAACCGCGACGCGCTCGACGCGCTCGACACGGCGATCCGCAGCAACCCGGCGCGCGAGCGGCACCACGTCATCGCCCACGTCGCCGTGCTCGACCCGGCCGACGTGGCGCGCTTCGCCGAGCTCGACGTCATCGCCAACTTCGAGCCCTACTGGGCGCAGTGCGACGCGGTGATGCGCGACCTCACGATCCCGCACCTCGGCCACCCCCGCGACGAGTGGCAGTACCTCATCGGGTCAGTGCACCGCAGCGGCGCGACGGTCTCGTTCGGCAGCGACTGGCCCGTCACCACCCACGACTGGCGCCCCGCGCTCGCGACCGCGATCACCCGGCACAGCCACACCGAGCCGGGCGCCCCGGCGTGGCTTCCCGACGAGCGCATCGACGCGGGCACCGCCCTCGCGGCGTACACCTCGGGCATCGCCCGACAGGCGCTGGCCGGCGCGGATCGCGGCACGCTCGGCATCGGGCGCGTCGCCGACGCCGTCTGGCTGTCGGCCGATCCGCTCTCGATCGCACCGGAGGCGATCGCCGACCTCACCGTACTCGGCACCTGGCTCGCCGGCGACGAAACATTCCGCCGGTAGTCTTCACTCCGAAGGCCCCTCGAAATCAAAGGAGATATCGTGAGCGATTCATCCCAACCGCACCTCAAGCGAGCGCTGGGCCTCACCGGCCTCACGCTGTTCGGTGTGACGTACATGACGGTGATCACGGTCTTCACGACCTACGGCATCGTCAACCAGGTCACCGACGGGCACCTGCCCGCCGCATACGTGGTGGCGGTCGTCACCATGCTGTTCACCGCGGCCAGCTACGGTGCGATGGTGCGGCGCTATCCGGTCGCCGGATCCGCGTACACCTACACGCAGCAGTCCTTCGGCGGCGCGGCCGGCTTCCTCACCGGCTGGGTCATGCTGCTCGACTACCTGTTCATCCCGATGATCAACTTCATGCTCATCGGCATCTACATGAACACGCAGTTCCCGGCGATCCCCGCCTGGATCTTCACGCTGGCGGCGCTGCTGATCGTGCTCGTGTTCAACGTGCTCGGGATCACGCTCGTCAACAAGGCGAACTTCGTGATCATCGCGCTCTCGGTCGTGCTGGTGGCGCTCTTCATGGTGCTCGCCTTCAAGCACGCCCTCGGCGGCAACACCGAGATCAGCCTGATCGAGCCGTTCACCTTCGGTGAGGGCGGGATCGGCGCGGTCGCCTCCGGCGCCGCGATCCTCGCGCTCTCCTTCCTGGGCTTCGACGCGGTCTCCACGCTCTCCGAGGAGGCCAAGCGCCCGCGCAAGGACATCCCCCGGGCCATCGTGCTCGCCACGATGGTGGGCGGCCTCTTCTTCATCCTCGTCTCGTGGGCGGGCGCCATGGCATACCAGCCCGACTGGCCGTCGCTCACCCCCGGCGAGGTCGACGCCGCGGGTGTGACCGTCATGAACAACATCGGCGGCGAAGCGTTCACCGCGTTCTTCGTCGCGGTCTACGTGGTCGGCGCCTTCGGTTCGGGCATGACCGGCCAGGTGTCGGTGTCGCGCATCCTCTACGCGATGGGCCGCGACGGCATGCTGCCGAAGCCCCTCTCACGCCTGCACCGACGTTTCGGCACCCCGATCGTCGCGGCCGTCACCGTGTCGGTCTTCGCGCTGTCGAGCCTCTTCCTGTCGCTCGACACCGTCGCGTTCATGATCAGCTTCGGCGCGCTCGCCGCGTTCGCGATGGTGAACCTCTCGGTGATCCGCACCTACCTCTTCCCGAAGGGCGGCCGGAAGCTGCCGCTCACCGCGCGCGAGATCCTCACCCACGGCGTCGCTCCGCTCATCGGCTTCGGTCTCACGATCTGGCTCTGGACCTCACTCGAACCCGGAACCTGGCTCGTGGGCGGCATCTGGCTCGTCATCGGCGTCATCATCATCGCGATCGTGACGGGCGGCTTCAAGCGCCCCGTGCCGAAGATGGACTTCTCCGAGAACGACCCCACCACCGAGCAGATCGACCAGCTGGGCGAGGAGTACCCGCTCGATCCTCGCCGGTAGGCGGTGCGGACGACCGGGGAGCGCGGCGTCAGCGCAGGTGCTCGACGTCGCCCGCTGAGACGGTGAGCGTGCCCCCGGTCGGCAGATCCACCACCAGCGCGCCGTCACCCGCCAGCTCGCGCGCGCGGCCCTCGACGATCTCGCCACCGGGCAGGTGCACCCGCACCTCGGTGCCGAGCGTGAGCGAGTGCCGCGCGACGCGGGCGCGGGCCGCTGCGGGATCCTCCGCGGCGAGGTCGACGAGGCGCAGCAGCTCGGCGGCGTAGGCGGAGAGCACGCGGTCGGCGAGGTCTCTTCCGATGCCGTCGGCGAGGGTCGGGACGGGATCCGCGCCCGGCATCGGCTCGGAGTGCGGATCCGCGCCCGCGGCCAGGTCGGCGCCCGGGGTCAGGTCCGCACCCGCGGCCAAGTCGGCCCCCGCGGCCAGCAGCGATGTCGCGCGGTCGGTCGGCAGCTCCCACTCGGGGATCAGCAGATTGATGCCGGTGCCCACGATCACCGAGCCGTCGCCCAGCAGTTCGCACAGGATCCCGCACAGCTTCAGGCCGGGGCGCCCGGCGATCGCGTCGTCCTCATCGCGCACGTGCACATCGTTCGGCCACTTCAAGCCGACGCGCATGCCCTCGCCGAAGAAGGGCTGCAGTGCCGCGGTGATGGCCGATCCCGTGAGCAGCGGCAGCCACCCCACGCCCAGGCCGCTGCGCCCGAAGCCCCTCACCAGCAGCGAGGCCGCGAGCGCGGTGTCGGGCGGGGTCACCCAACCGCGATCGAGGCGCCCGCGGCCCGCGGTCTGGTTCGACGTGAGCAGCAGCGTGCCGTGCGGGTAGTCGCGCCCCGTCTCGCCGTTCACGAGATCCCGCAGCTCAGCGTTCGTGGAGGGCGAGCTCTCCCGCCAGATCACTTCGGGCAGGAGTTCGCGCGTGCGCCTCAGTTCCATGGGTTCCACGGTATCGCTTCGCGCTTCCCCGCCGCCTCTCCCCTTCCCCTTCCCACCTCGCCTCCCACCTCAGCCCCCGCTTCCCCTCCCACTCGCACGCGGAGTCTCAAATTGCTGTTTAACGGGATGACGAAGCAGCAATTTGAGACTCCGCGCCGCGAGAAACGCAGCATTCCCAGTGGGAGATCGACTACGAATTCCCGTATCAGTTGGAGGTGTTCATGAACCATCCGCTGGAGGCCCGCGCTAGGCTGGCAGGCGTGACCGAAGAGAACGCCCCCGCAGCAGCACCCGCCTCGCAGCAGACGGCGCCCGCAGCGACAGACGCAGCCGCGACGCTCGCCACCACCGCGGGCCGCATCGCCGACCACCGCCGCAAGTACCAGGAAGCGGTGGGCGACCGCGACGCCGCCGCCGCAGCGAAGCAGCACCCCCGCAGCAAGATGACGGCCCGCGAGCGCATTTCGGCGCTGCTCGATCCGGGATCCTTCGTCGAGTTCGACAAGTACGTGAAGCACCGCACGCACGGCTTCGGCATGGAGGGCAGCCGTCCCTTCGGCGACTCCGTCGTCACCGGCGCCGGCACGATCCACGGTCGCCAGGTCGTCGTGTTCTCGCAGGACTTCACGACCTTCGGCGGCTCGCTCGGCGAGGTCGCCGGTGAGAAGATCGTCAAGGCCATGGAGTTCGCGCTCAAGACGGGCGCACCTCTGCTCGGCATCCTCGACTCGGGCGGGGCGCGCATCCAGGAGGGCGTCGTCGCTCTCAGCAAGTACGCGAAGATCTTCCGCCTCAACACGGCGTGCTCGGGCGTGATCCCGCAGATCTCGATCGTCATGGGCCCCTCGGCCGGCGGCGCGGTCTACTCCCCCGCGCTCACCGACTTCGTGATCATGGTCGACAAGACCAGCCACATGTTCGTCACAGGCCCCGACGTCATCAAGACCGTCACGGGTGAGGACGTCGGCTTCGAAGAACTCGGCGGCGCGCTCACCCACAACAAGACCAGCGGCGTGAGCCACTACCTCGCCAGCGACGAGCTCGACGCGCTCGACTACGCGCGCACGCTCATCAGCTACCTGCCCGACAACAACCTCGCAGAGGCCCCGATCTACGACAGCGACACCGCGCTCGAGATCACCGACGCCGACCGCAAGCTCAACACCGTCATCCCCGACAGCCCGAACCAGCCGTACGACATGAAGGTGATCATCGAGGCGATCCTCGACAGCGGCGACTTCCTCGAGGTGCAGCCGCTGTTCGCCCCCAACATCCTCATCGGTTTCGGCCGCGTCGAGGGTCGCACCGTGGGCGTCGTCGCGAACCAGCCCAACCAGATGGCGGGCACCCTCAACATCGACGCGAGCGAGAAGGCCGCGCGCTTCGTGCGCTTCTGCGACGCGTTCTCGATCCCGATCCTCACCCTCGTCGACGTGCCCGGCTACCTGCCCGGCACCGATCAGGAGTTCCAGGGAGTGATCCGCCGCGGCGCGAAGCTCCTCTACGCCTACGCAGAGGCCACCGTGCCCCTCGTGACCATCATCACCCGCAAGGCTTACGGCGGCGCGTACATCGTGATGGGCTCGAAGGAGATGGGCGCCGACTTCAACATCGCGTGGCCCACCGCCGAGATCGCGGTCATGGGCGGCGCGGGCGCCGTGAACATCCTCTACCGCAAGGAGCTGGCCGCGGCCGCCGAGCGCGGCGACGACGTCGAGGCCCTGCGCGCCGAGCTCACCGCCAAGTACACGGCCGACGTGTCTTCGCCGTTCCTGGCTGCCGAGCGCGGCGAGCTCGATAACGTGCTCGAGCCCGCGGGCACCCGCCTCGCCGTCATCAAGGCGCTGCGCGGCCTGCGCGGCAAGCGCGACGAGCTGCCCGCCAAGAAGCACGGCAACATCCCGCTGTAGAGCGGACTCGGCTGCAGGTGCCGGGGTGCGCGGATCCGCGCCCCGTTATGCTCGAAGCACCGCGCGCCGCCAGTCCCTCGACCGAGAGGAACCCACGTGAACGAGACCCAGCTGCCGCCCGACGCCGCCGAGCGCGACGCGGCCCGACGCCGCGAGCTCGGCGAGCCGGACGACGTGATCCACGGCGACGACATCACGTTCGTGACCCGCGGTGTGAGCGACGAGGAGCGCGCCGCCGTGACCGCGGTGCTCACCCTCGTGCGCGCCGAGGAGACGCAGCGCCGCAAGCGGGTCGAGCGCCGCGACCGCGAACCGTGGGCGCGCTCGCAGCGGGTTCCCGAGGGCATCAGCGACCTGCTCATCGAGGGCTGAGGGATCCTGCGGCTCCCTCTTGCTCCCGTCAAGACCGCCGCCCGCCGTCGAAACAGCTTCCCGCCGTCGAAACCGCTTCCCGCCGTCGAGACGGCCTCTCAGCGTCGAAACCGCCTGCGGCTCTGACTGTGAGAGGCGGTTTCGACGGCGAGAGGCCGTCTCGAAGCCGCCGCGGGCGCGACGGCGGCGTATTCTTCACCCCCGTCGCGGCGCCGCAGGCGCTGAATGATGGGAGCAGAGCGGGTATAAGCGAGGGACGGATCCTGAGTTCCCTTCGACAGGCTCAGGGGACGAAGGCAGCGATAGGCTGGCAGACATGACCAGGACGGGGGCCGACGCCGAGCGGGAGCTGCGCGGACTGATGGATCGCGGCTTCACGTTCCCGTTCAACCCTCAGGGCCTGCTCGCCGACCGCCCGCTGCGCCGCTCCGCGGTGCTGATCCTGTTCGGCGCGCTCGACCGCACCCCGGCGGCGACCGCTGCATCCGAATCGAGCGGGCTGCCCGACGAACTCGACGTGCTGCTCACCAGGCGCGCCACGGGCATGCGGCATCACGCGGGTGAGATCGCGTTCCCCGGAGGCGGCGCCGAGGGGGTCGACGGCGGCGACCCCGCACGCACCGCGCTGCGCGAGGCTGCCGAGGAGACGGGCCTCGAGCCCTCCGGCGTGGAGGTGCTGGGGTCGCTGCAGCGCGTGCACATCCCGGTCAGCAACAACCTCGTCACCCCAGTCGTGGGCTGGTGGCGGCTGCCGAGCGAGGTCGCCGCGGATCGCACGGAGTCGGTCGATGTGTTCCGGGTGCCGGTGGCGGAGCTGCTGGATCCCGCGGCGCGCGGCACCTCGGTGCTTCGGCGCGGCGGCATGACCTACCGCGGCCCGGCGTTCCGGCTGCACGACCGTCTCGGCGGCCACGTCGTGTGGGGGTTCACCGGGATCCTGCTCTCCGCGCTCTTCGACGAACTCGGCTGGTCGGTGCCGTGGGACCCTGATCGCGAGATGCCCATCACCCTGTAGCCGGGCCATCCCGCGAGAGGTGGAAAAAGGCTCTGAACTCCGCGCCTCAGAACCGTTTTCGACCTCTCGCGAGGGTGCGAGGCCTCGTGACGAGGTGTCCGGGCAGGGTTCGCGCATGGACCTCACCGGCCGCACCCAATACACTCCGAATGTGGACAGCGCGCGGATCCGGGTTCGAAGATGGCTCGTCGGGGTGGGCCTCGGCGCCGCGCTGGCGGCGGCCTGGGGGCTGCTCTCCGGCGCCGCCGCGTGGGCGACTCCCCCGATCCCGCTCGGGGATTCGTACGTCACCGACGAGGCGGACGCGCTCGATCCCGCCGCCGAGCGCGCCGCGAACGAGCGCCTCGCCGCGACCTTCGATGCGACCGGCATCGACCTTTACGTGGTGCTCGTCGACGAGTTCGACGATCCCTCCGACCGCATCGAGTGGGCGAACCAGACCGCCGATCTCAACGGCCTCGGCGAAGAGCAGTACCTGCTCGCGGTGTCGACCGAGGGGCGCCAGTACTTCATCTCCGCCCTCGACAGCGGCCCGTTGAGCGACGCTCAGCTCGGCAGGATCGAGGAGCGCATACTGCCCGAGCTGCGCGACCTCGACTGGTCGGGCGCCATCGAGGCGGCGGCCGAGCAGGTCGAGTCAGAGCACGGCGCGGGCGGGCGCACCGCGGCCGTGGTGATCGGTTCCGTGGTCGGGGTGGCGGGCATCGCTGGAGCCTCGTTCGGGATCGTGCGGCTGCGCCGCAACCGTCGCGCCCGGCAGGAGGCCGAGGAGCAGCTGGCCGAGCTCGAGCGCACGTCGGGTCTCGCGCTGGTCGCCGCCGACGACGCGGTGAAGACGAGCGAGCAGGAGCTCGAGTTCGCGCGGGCGCAGTTCGGCGAGGCGTCTGTGACGGCGTTTGCCGCCGCGCTCGACGCCGCCCGGGCCCAGCTGCTCGAGGCGTTCTCCCTACGGCAGAAGCTCGACGACGAGATCCCCGATACCGACGCCCAGCGGCGCGAGTGGCTGAGCCGCATCGTCGAGCTGTGCGAGGCGGCGGACGCCGCGCTCGATGCCCAGGCCGACGCCTTCGCGGAGTTGCGCGACATCGAACGCGATGCGCCGGCGGCGCTCGAGGCGGCGCGGGCGCGGCTCGCGGGCCTCGAGTCCGACTCGATCGGCGCCGAGCTGGCCCGGTTGCAGACGGTCTATGCGGCTGATGAGCTGCAGGCGGTGGCGGGGCACCCCGAGCAGGCGGCGGGGTTGCTGACGTTCGCTCGGGATCGCGCGGCGGCGGCAGCGCAGGCGGTCGAGGCCGGTCGCAGCGGGGAGGCGGCGGTGGCGATCCGCGAGGCCGAGACCGCGGCGGCGCAGGCCGAGCAGCTGCAGCAGGCCGTCATCGAGCACGGCGCCGCGGTCGCCGCAGTGGAGCAGCGCTGCTCGGAGTTGATCGCCGATCTCGAGGGCGACATCGCGGCCGCTCGCGGGATGGCCGATCCGGACGGCAGGATCACCGCGGCAGCACAAGAGACCGAGCAGCAGGTCGCTGCGGCGCGCGGCGACCTCGGTGCCGGCGATCGGCGCCCCTCGCGAGCGCTGCAGGCGCTCGAAGCCGCGAATACCCGCATCGACGGCGTGCTGCAGGCGGCCCGCGACGAGGAACGCGCCCGGCAACTGCTCGGGGCGAGCCTCACCCAGGCCGCCGACGACGTGCGCCAGGCCGAGAACTACATCGCCTCCCGCCGCGGCGCGGTCGGATCCGTCGCGCGCACCCGCGTCTCGGAGGCCCGTGCGGCGCTCGCGCGCGCCGAGGCGGCGCAGCAGAGCGACGCGCGTGGCGCGCTCGGCGAGGCTCAACGCGCGACCCGTCTCGCATCCGAGGCGCTCGCCTCGGCTCAGATGGACGTGAGCGGGTACGGCGGGTACGGGAGCGCCGGCGGCAGCGCCGGGGGCGACCTCGCCGCGGTGCTCGGCGGGATCCTCGGCAGCGGCGGCGGCCGCGGCGGCTACGGAGGCTACGGAGGCTCGTGGGGCGGCAGCTGGGGCGGCGGATCGCGCAGCGGCTCCCGTCGCAGCAGCTCGGGCGGTTCCCGTCGCAGCAGTTCGCGGAGCGGAGGCGGATCGCGGCGCCGCAGCGGAGGCGGAAGATTCTGAGCCCCAGTGAAATATCCCTGCGAACTCCGAGCACTGATCCATAGACTCGTGCCAATCCCCCGCGAAAGGAACCCAGCATGACCAAGCAATCCATCTTCGGACGCATCACGACCCTCGTCCGGGCGAACGTCAACTCCCTCATCGATGCCGCCGAGGATCCCGAAAAGATGATCGACCAGCTGATCCGCGACTACACGAACAACATCTCCGACGCGGAGGCCGCGATCGCCGAGACCATCGGCAACCTGCGCCTGCTCGAGCAGGACTACCGCGAGGACGTGAAGACGGCCGAGGAGTGGGGCCGCAAGGCGGTCGCCGCGAGCGGCAAGGCCGACGAGCTGCGCGCGGCGGGCAACAGCGTCGACGCCGACAAGTTCGACAACCTCGCCAAGGTCGCGCTGCAGCGCCAGATCTCGGCCGAGAACGAGGCGAAGACCGCCGAGCCGACCATCGCGGCTCAGCAGGAGGTCACTGCCAAGCTCAAGGACGGCCTCAACGGCATGAAGGAGAAGCTGAAGCAGCTCCAGTCGAAGCGCGCCGAGCTCGTCGCCCGCGCCAAGACCGCCGAGGCGCAGAACCGCGTCGCTGACGCCGTGAAGTCGATCGACGTGCTCGATCCGACCAGCGACCTCGGTCGTTTCGAGGAGAAGATCCGCCGCCAGGAGGCGCTGGCCCGCGGCAAGCAGGAGATCGCGGCATCGTCCCTCGACGCCCAGTTCAACGAGCTCGAGAACTTCGAGGCCGTCACCGAGGTGGAGGCACGACTCGCGGCTCTGAAGAGCGGTCGCCCCGCGCAGGCGATCGAGCAGTAACCTCTCGGCGGAGGGTGGCGCCGATGTCGCCCTCCGCCGATCCCGCAGCGGCAGTCGCGCCTCCCCGCGCGACCCCTTTCGAGAATCGGAGACAACTTGGCTTTCTGGGGACGCAGGGCGCGCGAGGAACAGGGGCATCAGCAGGCGGCCGACACCGAGCTCTCGCAGCGGGCTCGAACGGCGCTCGTCGCCGCCGACGAGCGGATCCGGGTCACGGGCGACGAGCTCGCCTTCGCATCGGCCGAACTCGGCGAGGCTGCCACCTCGGAGTTGCGGGCCGGGCTCGAGGCGGTGCGCACCCACATGACCGAGGCGTTCCAGCTGCACCAGCTCAACCACGACGAGGTGCCCGACACCCCCGACGAGTTGCGCACCCGCAACGCCCGCATCGTGCAGCTGTGCGACTGGGCGGAGGGCGTGCTCGACGAGCGCACCTCGGCGCTGCAAGAGCGCATCGCCCGTGTGCGGCAGGCGCCCGAGATCCTGAGGCGCGTGCGCGCGGAGGCCGAGGCGCTGCGCGGGCGACTGCCCGAGGCGCGCGCCGCCGTCGATCGCCTGGCCGAGCGCTACAGCACGGACGCGCTGCAGCGGCTGCGCCTCACCTCCGGGGAGGTGGAGCAGCTGCTCGACTTCGCCCTGCACTCGGCCGACGTGTCCGAGCGGCGCCGCGCGGCCGGCAAGCCGGAGGAGGCGAACGTCGCACTCGAAGCCGCGACCGAGACCGTGCGGCGGGCGGAATCGATCATCGACGAGGTCGAGAGCTTCGAGATCGAGGCGCTGCGCGCTCAGACCACACTGGCCGACGTCATCGCCGACTCGCGCGGCGACCTCGCCGATGCCCGGCGCGGGCCCCGCACCCAGGCCGTGGATGCCGCCGCGGCGCGGCTCGAGGAGGCGCTCGCCTCGGTGGCAGGCTCGGGTGCTCGCCGCGATCCCTTCGCCGACCTCGCGCTCGTCTCCGAGGCGAACGCGGCGCTCGACGCCGCCCGCGAGCGCGCGGCACGGCCGGTGCCCTCTCGCGAGCAGGTCCTCCACGACATCGACGCCGCCGATCGGGCGATCGCCGTCGCCGCCGGGCTCATCAACGGCCATCGGGGCTGGATCGGGGCCGATGCCCGCACCCGTCTCGCCGAGGCGCAACGGCTGCGCACCGAGATCAGCCGGATGCCCGACGTCGAGGACACCCGGGAGCAGGTGCGGCAGCTCGCCCGCCGCGCGGCTCAGCTCGCGAACGAGGCCATGCAACTGGCGCAGCGCGACATCGACTCGTCGCGCCCCGACAACGACGACTGGGGCTGGGGCAATCGGGGCCGGAGCCAGGGTGCGGGCGGCGGTGCCGCCGGCCTGCTCGGCCCGGTGATCGGCGGCGTGATCCTCGGCGGCCTGCTCGACGACATCTTCGACTGAGCGCCGCGGCGGCCTCGAGGCGGGGTTCTGCGCCGAGACCGAGCGTTTCAGCGAGACTGGCTGTTCCAGAGCTCCTGAAACAGTCAGTCTCGCTGAAACCGTCGGTCTCGCCGCAAGTCACGACGAGGCGCCGCGCTCAGGCGTGCTGCGCGCCGTCCTCGGGGAAGACCGTCTCGGTGTCGCCGAGCTGCAGCGCGAGCACCGTCGCCTGCGCCGCGTCTTCCAGGTTGAGGGCGCGCCGGTAGGCCATGTCGATCGTGTCGGCCACGACCGAGCAGCCGTGGTGGCGCATGATGACGCAGTCGTGCTCGCGCAGCTGCTCGGCGGCCGAGTCGGCCAGCTCGTCCGTCCCGTTGTGGAAGAACGGCGTGACGCCGATGGATCCGAGGTAGTAGGCGTGGTCGAGCGTGATGCGTCGCACCTCCCGGCCCATGCTGGCGAGCACCACGGCGGTGCGGGGGTGCAGGTGCAGCACGCACTCGACGTCGGGTCGGGCGCGGTAGGCGCGGTGATGCAGCTTCCACTCGCTCGACGGCTTGACCCCGTCCGCCGAGGGCGCGCCGGTCTCGGCGTCATCGAGCGTCAGCTCGACGAAGTCCTCGGGGGTGAGCCGGTCGAACCAGACGCCGCTCGCCGACACGACGAAGCGGTCGTCGGCGACGCGGGCCGAGATGTTGCCGGCGCTCGCGAGCACCAGCCCCCGCCCGGCCGCGTCGCGGCCGACCTCGATCAACTGCCGGATGAGCTCGTCCCGCTTCACACTCATGCCCCCACCGTACCGTCTCGCCGCCCTACCCCGCGCCACTCCGGCACGCGCCGTCCCGGCACACCCGCCCCAGCGCACCCGCGCCACTCCAGAACACCCCACCTCAGTACACCCACCCCACCTCAGCACACCCGCCCTAGCACGCCCGCGCCAGCACACCCCCCTCCAGCACACCCACCCCAGGTAGGAGATCGTGTCCTGAGCGGGAGCTTTTGCTTGAAACCACCCGCCTGGATGAGGATCTCCTACCTGGAGCACGGCGGCGCGCGGGCGTCGGGCGTGGCACGGCGGCGGGGCGGGGTCACGCGGGCGACGCGCGGGCGACGCGGGTGTCGGGTGGGCGATGTGGGCGACACGGCGGGCGGGCGCCAGGGCGCGCGGATGGCAGGGCGGATGACGGGCAGGCAGCGGGCAGGCAGCGCGCAGCGGGCAGGCAGCGCGCGGGCGCGCGGAGGGCAGCCAGCGCGCGGCGCGCGGCGTACAGACGACGCTGCGGGCGCCAGGGCGGGCGGACGCCGGGGCGGATGGCGGGCAGTCAGGGTCGCGGGTGGCACGCGGCGGGATCAGGCCGCGCCGGTCAGGTCCCGGTGCGTCGAGAGCGCCTGCTGGTCGCTCAGGGAGGCGACGTAGTCGAGGATCGCGCGCGTACGACCCTGGCGGCGCAGCCCGGTATCGCTCGTGTCGCCCGAGAGCAGCTCGGGCCGCGAGCGGCGCAGCTCGAAGCTCGCCGCGGTGGCCTCGTCAACCCACTCCAGCAGGCGGCGGGGCGCGCGGTCGGCGTCGACGGGATCCGCGAGCCACGCGTCGAACCCGAGCACCAGCTGCTCGATCACCCGGGCCTGCCCGCGCTGGGGCTGGCCGAGCTCGGGGCGCTCGAGCACGAAGTGGGCGTGCACGAACTTCAGCACCGCGACCTCGTGCCAGGCCTGGCGGTCGAGCCGAACATATCCGCTGCGGATGTGGGGCTGCTCGTCGACCACGATCGAGGTGCGCAGGTGCTCGATCCAGCGTCTGGTGAAGTCGGAGACCGCGCGCTCGCTGTCGATGCCGCCGTCGTAGGGCACCGCGAGCAGCGAGTCGCCGATATCGGCGCTGACGCGGCGCACCGCCGCGGTGAAGGCGTCGCGATCCGCGATCCACGCGTCCTTGAGCGCGATGCGCCGCCACAGCTGCTCGAGCGCGTGCCCCGGGATGCGCAGCGCACCCGACCCCGTCAACTCCTCGGGCGCCATGCGCGCGAGGCGGGTCCCGTCGTTCAGCCATGCTCGGAACTCCCCCGCGACCGATGCCTGCTGCAGCACCCCCGCGCGGGTGAAGTCGTCGAGGTCGTGCACCGCGTAGGCGATGTCGTCGGCGAGGTCCATGACGGCGCACTCGACCGTCTGCATTCCCCGCGCTACTCGAGGGAAGGCGGCGAGCGCGCTCTCCATCTCGCCCGCGTCGAGCGCGTACACCGAGAACTTCTCGGCGCCGTGCACGGCATCGGCCCCGACGCCGCGCGGCCGCTCGGTCACGGGAAGCTCGGCCTCGGAAACGCCGATCCACGAGGCTCGCGTCCAGGGGTACTTGAGTGTCGCCGCCCGCGTGGCCGCGGTGAGGTTGAGCCCGGGAAAGTCGCGCCCGAGCGTGTCGAGCTGCGTGAGAATGCGGAAGCTCTGCGCGTTCCCCTCGAACCCCTCGACCAGGCCGAGCCGTTCGCGGGCCACGCGATCCAGCACCCGCTCCCCCAGATGCCCGAACGGCGGATGCCCCAGGTCGTGCGCGTGCGCCGCGGCCTGCGCCACGACGGTGTCGCAGCCGCCGAGGCGCGCGACCGCTGCACCCGTCGTATCGTCGTCACCGCGCTCCCCGCACACGTGCGCGCGGTGCCGTGCCTCGTGCCCCGCCAGCTGCGCGGCGATCACCCGGGCGACGGCGCTCACCTTGAGCGAGTGCGTGAGCCGGTTGTGCATGACGGGGCCGACGCCGGAGCGCGGCACGACCTGCGTCACGTCCGAGAGCCGCGCGAAGTACGACGAGAATCGGATGCGCTCGAGGTCGATCCGGTACTCCTGCGCACCCGGCATCTCGGGTCTCGCGGTGTCGGTGGCCGCCACCGCGTCGCCCAGGGTGCCCCCGGCGGAGTAGCCGTCATCAATGCCGGCCGATCGGTGCTGCGACGAGACGTGCTCGACGTGCCGGCGCGCCTCGCGGTCGGTGTGCTCAGTCATGCCCCCATTCAAGCATCCGCCGGGTCTGGCGAGCCGGATCCCGCGCCCGTCCCAGCAGCCCAGCGGCCCCAGCAGCCCAGACCCAGCACACGTCCCAGCAGCCCCAGACCCAGCACCAGCACACGCCCCGCCGAGATACGGATCTCGCAGCTCCGCTCGCACACCGGCGTGCGCTATCCGTATCTCGGCGGGGTCCGGGGCAGGGGCAAGGCTCCAGAAGAACATAGGTGAGCGTTCCACAGCAGTGCCCGGGAGGAGACGAGGCAAGAAGGATGCCGAGGCAAGAAGGATGCCGAAGCAAGAAGGATGCCGAAGCAAGAAGGATGCCGAGGCAAGGCCCCGGGAGGAAGGCCCCGGGAGGAAGTCAGGCGAGTACGCTGATGGCATGAGTGCTGCATCACAGAACGACGCAGGATCCAACACCGGGCCCGAGAACCGCGCGAGCCAGCAGCCCACCGGCAATCGCACCCGCGCCGGCAACGTGGAAGCGCTCGAGCGCGCCACCGGCCGCCCGTGGAGCGACTGGCTGCGCGTCTTCGAGGCCGCGGGCGCACGCGAGGCCGGCCACACGGAGATCGCCCGCGTCGCGCGCGCCGCGATGCCCGAGGATCTGCAGAACCCCGACTGGTGGGCGCAGAGCGCGGCGATCGCCTTCGAGCAGCACGCCGGCCTGCGCGTGCCCGGCCAGTCGTCGTCGGGCACGTTCCGTGTGGGAGCGAGCCGCACGCTGCCCCTCGACCGCGACGCCGCGATCGAGGCCTGGGCGGCGGCCCACGGCGGCCGCTCCGAGCATCTGGGGCACGCCGCCGGTGAGGCCAGGCGATCCCGCACCGACAAGCGCAGCTTCCTGCGCTTCGACCTCGAAGGCGCGGGGCGCGTAGAGGTGTCCGCGACCCCGAAGGGCGAGAAGACCTCGCTCGCGGTGTCGCAGGACGGCCTCGCCGACGGCGAGCGCATCGAGGAGTGGCGAGCGCACTGGAAGTCGCTGCTCGCCGAGCTATGAACCGAGCACCGAGCACCGAGAACCGAGCACCGAGGGAGTGCGCATGAACGAGAAGGTCGGCATCGTCTGGAATCCGTCGAAGGTCGAGGGCGAAGAACTGCGTGAGGCGTTCGAGCGCGCGCTCGAGGGCGCCTTCGCGGCGGATCGGGATCGCCCCGAGTGCCAGTGGTTCGAGACGACCGAGGAGGATCCGGGCCAGGGCGCCGCCTCGGCCGCGATCGATGCCGGGTGCGGTCTCGTGATCGCGGCGGGCGGCGACGGCACGGTGCGCGCGGTGGCAGAGCGCCTCGGCGAGTCGGGATCACCGGCGGCAGATCTCGGGATCGTGCCGCTCGGCACGGGCAATCTGCTGGCCCGCAATCTGGGGGTGCCGCTCGGAGATGCCCGGGCCGCGTTCGAGCGCGCGCTGACGGGTTCGGGATCGCCGCTCGACCTCGGCGAGGTCGTCATCACGCGGGCGCCGGCCGGTGAGGGCGAGAGCGGGCCCGATGCGGCCGGCACGGGCGAGTCCGAGGAGCCGGGCGGATCCGGGGACCCTGCCGCGACGGCGGCGGATTCGGCGGGCTCCGAGCGCCACGGTTTTGTGGTCATGGTGGGTTTCGGCATCGACGCGCAGATGATCGTCGAGACCGACGACGAGCTGAAGGCGAAGACGGGCTGGCTGGCCTACGTCGAGTCGCTGGGGCGCGCCGCGACCGGCACCGAGGTCGTGGAGCTCTCGCTGCAGCTCGACGACGACGCCCCGATCACGGAGAGCGCGCACACGGTGCTGGTGGCGAACTGCGGCAGCATTCAGGGCGGGATCACGCTGCTGCCCGATGCCGCCCCCGACGACGGCGAGCTCGACCTGCTGGTGCTGCGCGCGGACGATGCGGGCGCCTGGCTCGACACCATGAGGAACATGGTGTGGGACAACGGCCTGAAGCGCCTCATCACGGGCGGCGACAAGGCCGAGAGTTCGGGATCCACCGCTCACCTGCGCGCCCGCACGGTGCGCGCGGAGCTGCCGGTGCCGCTCGCGTTCGAGGTCGACGGCGACGACGTGGGATCGGTGTCGGCATTCGAGGTGAGGATCCTGCCCGCCGCGCTCCGCGTGCGTTAGGCCCGCGCCGATAGGGGCGCACCTCGGCGGGCGCGCCCCGCTACCGACTCTCGCCCCCGCGAACCGGGAGCAGCATCATGTTCGCGGCACGGGCGACCGCCTCGTTCCTGTTCGACGCGCGGAGCTTGCGGTAGATGCGCTTCAGGTGGAACTTGACCGTGTTCTCGGTGATGTACAGCGAGCGGGCGATCTGCCCGACGGTCTGTCCCGTGGCGAGGCTCTGCAGCGTGCGCAGTTCGGCCCTGGTCAGCGACTCGTAGGCCTCCGCTCTGATGTTCGGAGGGATCCAGTCGACCGCCTCAGTCAGGTCGATGCGGCCCGCCTCCCGTGCGGCTGCGGCGATCGCCGCGAGCGTCTCATGGGGGATGCACGCGAGCAGCAGATGGTTCCCGAGGCGCTCGGCGAGCTCGCCGGCCTCGGCGAAGCAGTCGATCGCTCGTTCCCGCTCGCCGAGCCCCCAGTGCGCCGCGGCGGTCACGAGACCGTTCTCGACCCGAAGCCGGGGCAGCGCCCGCTGCGGCTCCGACAGCGCGGGCGACCGCTCCGCCACCCGCTCCGATGTCCGCTCGGCCGCATCAAGAGCCGCGGCGTAGCGATTGGTGAACAGGTGCAGCAGGGCACCCGTCACCGCGGCGTCCGGATGCGCAGCCGGCAGCGGGTCGAGCAGGCGCTCCGCCTCGGCGTAGTTCCCCAGCGCGATGTGCAGACGCGCGGCGTGCGCCTCCATGACGCACCGCAGGTAGCGTGTGGCGACGAATCCGCCCCGGGCCTCCTGGCGTCGCCGCTCCAGCGCCTCGAGTGCGCTCGGCGCACCGTCGGACAGGTGCCGCAGCTGGGCTTCCGCGACGACCAGCAGCGGCCACTGCTCGACGCGCTTGAGCGGGTGCGCATCGAACTGCTGCAGCGCTTCGAAGGCCTCGCCGATCCTGCCCCTCTCGCGAGCGATGTGCATGCGCGCCAGTACGTCGTGAGCCCAGCTGAACCGTTGAAGCGGCCGCTCCGCGTGACCGCCCTGCGCAGTGCGGTCGCCCTGCGAAGTGCGCTCGCTCTGCGAAGTACGATCGAGCGACGCCGTGCGGTCGAGCGACGCCGTGCGGTCGAGCGTCGCCGTGCGGTCATGCGGCACGGCACCGTCGAGCAGCGCATCGCGTCGGAGCAGGGCTCGTTCGGCCGCGAGCAGATCGCCAGAGAAGGCGGCGGTGGCAGCCAGCCCCTCGCAGGCCCGCGCCTGGGTCGAGAGGTTCTCGAAGCGCCCGGCGACCTCGAACGCGCGCCGGTAGTTGCGCTCGGCCATCGCCGGGTCTCCGAGCACGAGCCCGGTGAGGCCGAGCGCGCGGTAGAGCAGCGGCGCCGTGAAGCGTTCCGCATCCCAGCGCTCCTCGGGCGTGCGCTCGAGCCGGCTCTCGATGTGCTGCGAGAGACGGCGTGCCGCGTCGTCGTCGCCTCGCATGCGCTCCGCGACGGCGAGCAGCGCCATCAGCGGAGGGGTCGGCTCGTGCTCTCCGTCGCGCAGCTGCTGCCGCACCCGCGCTCGCAGCCACTGATAGAGCTGCTCGATGCGCTCGTCGGGGGTATCGCCCTCGGGTGTCTCCAGGAGCAGCAGGGCTCCCGCGAGTACGGGGTATTCGTAGAGCACGGCGTCGGAAAGCCCGCGCAGCAGCTGCATCACCCCGCTTCCGGGCACCGCGAGCTCGAGGAAGTGGCGGGTGAAGACGCGCGACGCGGCGCCGTGCTCGCCGATCTCGAACAGGTGTGCCACCGCTGCGATCGGCTTGTCCCGGCTCAGCTCCACCGCGTGCTTCAAGCGCATGGCGTGCGCTTCCGGTCCGAATTCGTGACGGGCCATCGCTCCGAGCGCGTCGCCCAGGCCGGCGTGGCAGCGATAGCGCGGCGAGTCGAGCCACCAGCTCTGCTGCACGATCCCGAGCTCCTCGAGCTCCCGCAGCACGGCCTCGAGCTCGGTGTAGGGCGTCTCGAGCATCTCGGCCAGCGTCTCCAGCGAGGCGTCCGGGCAGAGCACGATCGCAAGCACCGCGCGACGACCGGAGGCGGTGGGCACGGTGTCGAACCGCTGCTTGCCGAGTCGGGCGAGCACCCGGGTGATCTCTTTGGGCGTGCTCCCCTCGGCCAGCTGCTGCACCACCGAGCGCATCACCACCGGCCAGCCGTGCGCCTGCTTCCGCCGCTCCTCGATCTGCGCGAAATCGTCGGTGCCGTAGAGTTCGGCGAGTGCACGCGCCTCTTCTTCCGTGAACTCGAGCATCCGCTCGTCGACGAGCACGGCCGAGGTCCGGCCGCCGATGAGGGGGCCGTCGAGTGCACTGAACCGTCGCGACAGCACCACCATGTGCAGGAGCGAGTTGGTCTCGAGCAGTCGCGCCAGCCCGAGGTCGAGGTCTCCACTGGTGACGTGATGATAGTCGTCGAGCACGAGCACGGTCGGGCGGCGCAGTCCGTGGACCAGGCGCTCGACCTCCTCGCGCGCGTGTCCCCCGACCTGCTGCCGGCCATCAGCGGCCCACGGCCGCGGATCCGCGCTCAGCCGCGAACCCGCCGCGCTCAGCAGGGAACCGGCCCCGCCCAGCCGGGAACCCAACGCGCCCCGAGAGACCTCGCCCCCGAGCGCCTCGGCGATCCGGCCCCAGAGCGCCCCGGGCAGGGGAGACGGCTCGTGCCCGGTCCCGGGCTCCGGCGCCGCTACCCAGTGCACGTCGGCGGCTTCCTTCATCGACCGGGCCCAGTGCACGGTCGCGACGGTCTTGCCGAAGCCCGCGGGCGCGTGCAGAAGGGTGAGCGGGGCGAGGTCTTCGATCTGCCGCGCGAGGAGTCCGCACACTCTCGGGCGCACCGAGGTCGGGTATCGGATCGCGGGAATGTCCATGACCGTTCAAGTCAAGCGAATCCCCGAGCGCTCCCCGTGGCGATGGCACGAAAACCATCCTGCTTTTCACCTCGAACCCCGTCCCCTTCCCCTTCGAGATCGAGATGACGCTTCCCGCCCAACGCTGCGGCTGCCAGGGGCCGCAGGCGTCATCTCGATCGCGAGGAACAGGTTGGGAAGGGGCGGAACCGCGTCAGCCGAGCTCCTCCGCCTCCCGGTTCCGACGAACGAGCCAGTTCTCGCCCACGACCTGCTGGCCCTCGCTGTTGGTCTCGGGGATGAACCCGGCCTCGAGCTCCCCGCCCGCGGCCACCGTCACCGGCGCGAAGCCCTCACCGTGGAACATCATGTGCGGCACGGGAATGTTCACGTCGACGGGCAGGGGCGACTTCGCTCTGAAGACGACGTAGCCGCTGGCGGCGGCCTCGCCGTACGGCACGCCGTGACCCTGGCCGTCCACGATCGGGTCCGGAACCGCCGCGCTGCCGCTCACCTCCTGGATCTCCCAGTAGTCCCTCCAGCTGCCGTAGGATCCCCACTCGCGATCCTCGAGATGCCAGGTGAGCGGCACGTCGACGCTCCAGGAGATCCTGAACGTGGCCTCCGTCGTGGTCGTCGGGTTCGGGTAGTCGGCCGGTACCCGGTATCGGACATACCCGCTCTGCGAGTGGTTGAAATGGTACTGGTCGCCCTGGGGCGTGCCCTCCTGGATGCCGAAGCTGTAATCGCCGACCATCGTCGGCACGAAGACCTCCGGTTCGCCGGACGCCGCGGCGATCGGGGCGGTCACGGCGACCGCGACCACGGGAGCGGCCCAGGCCGCGGCGGTGACCACTGAGCGGCGGCTGATACCTGGTGTCTCGTGTGACATTCTTCTCCTCGTCTTCCGTTCCTCGTCCGGAGCGCGGGAGCCACCGAGGGATCGACGGCGCCCGAGTCCGAGCTTGCACACAAATGTGTATTCGGAAAGGTTAGGAGAGGTTTTGCGCGCTGATCGCGCTTTCACGGAAAACCCCCTCCGCCGCGCGAATCCCCCACCCGCGGCCGGCGTGAACCGCATCGAGTCGCAAGAAGACGCCGCTTCCGAGCGGAAGAGCCGCTTCGGAGAGGAGCGCGGCGGGGAATGGATGGGTGCCCACGCCCCGCCGCGCACTCGACGACCGGAAGCCCCGAGAGATGAAATGGGGGAGATCTCTCGGCATCGGTCGCACGAGGGCACTTCGAACCCCTCGACTGAACCGCGGGTTCGAGCACGTGCCGGGTTCATTCAACTCCAGGTCGCACCCGAGGCCCCGATTCCCCCGCTGATTCCACCCGGTGACGCTGCGAATACCACCCGCGCCCCAACCGTCCAGGTTTTTCCCCTCGGGCTCCAAGCTCGTTCATTGGACGGCCTGGAAGTGTGGATCCTGCATCACCCACCCGCAGTGCGAGGAGCAGACCGTGCAGACATCCCAGAAGATCCTGATCGGCTCAGGCGTCGCAGTGCTCGCGCTTGCGGCCGCTGCCGCCATCGCGGGACCCATGATCTACCGAGACTTCATCGCACCGCCCGCCGCCGAGGCCCCGAGCCTGAGCGGCGACGAGAGCATGCTGGAGCCGCTGGGCGCGGCCATCGATCCCACCGCCCTCGTCGGCGACTGGCGCGTGGCCGACGGCTCGGAGGCCGGCTACCGCGTCGACGAGGTGCTGAACGGCACCGACGTGACCGTGACTGGACGCACGGACGAGGTCACCGGAACCTTCACTATCGGCGGAGACGGCCTCACGCTCGAGACCGCCGAGCTCGCCGTCGACGTCGCCTCCATCAGCACCGACAGCGCGCAGCGCGACGCCTACTTCCGCGACCAGGCACTGCGCGTCTCCGAGCACCCCACGGCCACCTTCGTCCTCACCCAGCCGGTGACGCTCGACGAGGCGCCGGCCTCGGGAGACGTGGTCCAGGCGGAGGCGACCGGCGACCTCACGATCGCCGGCACCACGCGCAGCGTGACCGTAGACGTGCAGCTGCGGGGCACCACCGCCGATGACGGGGAGACCACGGCGGATATCGCCGGCTCGATCCCGATCTCCTTCGCCGATTTCGGGGTCGAAGCCCCGAACCTCGGCTTCGTGCAGGTGGAGCCCGAAGGGTTCGTCGAGTTCCAGCTCACGGCGCAGCAGGAGTAGGGATCGGCGATCCGCCCCCTACCCCTCGGCGAGATCCTGCGCCGACTTCGGCAGCTTGCGCACCCGAGCGCGACGGCGACGGCGCTCGGGGATCATGGTCCGCATCTCCTCGAGCTTCCCGAAGCACAGCAGGCGATCCTCGGCCTCGAGCACCACGTGCTTGCGGGGGTTCGGGATCACCTGCACACCGCGATGCAGCGTGAGCACGGTGATGTCGCGATCCCACAGCCCGAGCTCGCCAAGCGTCTTGCCCACGTGCTCCGAGCCGTGCATCGTGAGCTCCGCGACACCGTAGCCGGTCGACACCGACAGCCGCTGCCGCACGTCGATCTCGGGGAAATCGACCTGGCCGGCGATGTAGTCGATGATCGCGCCCGCCACGTCGAGCCCGGTCGCCTGCTCGATGCCCTGCAGCCCGGGCGACGAGTTGACCTCCATCACGAGCGGCCCCTCGTCGCCCTCGAGCATGTCGACCCCGGCCACGCGCAGCCCCATGATCTGCGCGGCGCGCACGGCCACCTGCTCGTACGCCGGGTCGAGCTGCACCGGCTCGACGGTGCCGCCGCGGTGCACGTTCGAGCGGAACTCGTCACCGCTCGCACGCCGCCGCATGGCAGCGACCACGCGATCCCCCACCACCAGCGCGCGCACGTCGCGACCTCGGCTCTCCGACACGAACCGCTGGATCAGCACGTTCTGGCGCGTCGAGTGCAGGGTCTCGATGATCGCCTCGGCCACCTTGACCTGGGGAGCGAGGATCACGCCGATCCCCTGCGTGCCCTCGAGCAGCTTGATCACCACGGGCGCGCCGCCCACGCTCTCGATCGCGGGCCGCACATCCGCCCGGTTGCGCACGAAGGCGGTGGCGGGCATGTCGATGTTGTGGCGGGAGAGGATCTGGATCGCGCGCAGCTTGTCGCGCGCGTTCGAGATGCCGCCCGCCGTGTTGGGTGTGTAGACGTCCATCTGCTCGAACTGGCGCACTACGGCCGTGCCGAAGTAGGTGATGGAGCTGCCGATGCGGGGCAGGATCGCGTCGTAGTCGCTGAGCTGCTTGCCACGATACAGCAGGTCGGGCTCCTCGCCCGCGAGGTCGATGGCGAAGCGCAGGGTGTTGAGCACCTTCACCCTGTGTCCGCGCTGCTCTGCGGCTGCCTGCAGCCGCTGCGTGGAGTACGCCTGCGGGGCGCGCGAGAGAATCGCGAGTTTCACCGTGTTTCCTGCCAAGATAGTTGCGTGACCGTACCCGACCATTCAAGCACCCTCACGGGCTGGCGCGAGTGGGTGTCGCTCCCCGGAATCGACGTGCCGTGGGTCAAAGCGAAGGTGGACACCGGGGCGCAGACATCGGCCCTGCACGCGACCGGGATCGAGGAGTTCGAGCGCGACGGCGAGTCGTGGGTGCGGTTCCTCGTGCAGCCGTGGCAGCTCACCGAGGAGGACGCGGTCGCGGTCGAGCTGCCGGTGCACGACCGCCGCACCGTGCGCAGCTCGTCGGGCCACGCTCAGATGCGCCCGGTGGTGCTCATGGAGGTCGGGATCGCGGGCCGCGTCATCGAGGCCGAGGTAACGCTGACGGATCGCGAAGAGATGGTGTTCCGCATGCTCATCGGCCGCGAGGCGCTGCGCCAGGGGTTCATCGTCGACTCCTCCGCTTCATTCGTGGGGGGCAAGCCGCCGCGCGGGATCCGCCGCCGCAACCGCGGACGCGCCTAGGGGTCCCAGGGATGCGCGTCGCCGGAGTGCGCTACATCGGGGTCGACCTCGCCCGGTTCCTCGCGATCGCCGGCATGATGGCGGCGCACCTCATCACGATCGTCGAGTGGAACCCGTTCGCCTCCGACGCGGCCCTGAGCGCTGCCGAGATCACGAACACGCTCACCGAGGGCATCGCGGCGCCGCTGTTCGCCGTGCTCGGCGGCCTCAGCGCGGTGTTCGCGACCGGGAGGCTGCTGCGCGAGCACCGCATCGGCGCGGCCGTCGCCGCGGTGGCGATCCGCGGGGCCCTGCTCGTGCTGCTCGGACTGCTGCTCGGCATGATCGAGAACCCGATTGTGGTCGTGCTCGCCTACTACGGCACCGCCATGCTGCTCGTCGCACCGCTCGTCGCGGTGCGCAGCTGGGTGCTCGCCGTGCTCGGGATCGGGATCGGCGTCGTCGGAGGGCCGCTCAACGCCTCGCTCCGCGTGGCGCTCGACATCGCGGACTACGAGGGGCGCTCGGTGACCTTCGACACCTTCGCATACGACTGGATCGAGGCGGTGCGGGCCCTGCTGCTGACCGGCATCTACCCGGCGATCACGTGGGCGGTCTACTTGCTCGCGGGCATCCTCATCGGGCGCCTGCTGGTCGCCGCGAACCGGCGCGAGATGCTGGGACGCGTCTCCGCCGCGCTCGCCGCGGGCGGAGCCCTACTCGCCGCCGGGGCGCAGTTCGTCACGCGCCTGGTGCTCGACGATCCCGCGGCGCTCGGCCTGCACCCCGTCGACGTCGTCGATCCCGAGCTGCTCCTGTCGTCCGCGAGCGGCGCCCCGCTCTCCCCCGACCTCTGGGCGCAGCTCATCGCGACCCCGCACTCCGGGTCGCCGATGGACCTCGCACGCACGATCGGGATCGCCTGCGCCGTGATCGGGGTGCTCGTGCTGCTGTGCGACCGGCGGCGAGCGCCGGGGCACCGACCGGGGCGCCTGCTCGACATCTTCCGGGCCGCGGGCGCCGCACCCCTTACCATCTACACCCTGCACGTCATCGCGACCGGGTGGCTGCTCGGCCCCCTCATGGAGGACCCGGCGCTGGCCCAGAGCCTGCCCTGGTGGGCCGCGGGCACCGGCGCGTTCCTGCTGCAGCTGGCCGGAGCGCTCGGGATCGGCGCGATCCTCTCGGCGACCGGTCGCCGGGGCCCGCTCGAGGCCCTGCTCTCGGGCGCCGTGCGCGTCGTGGTGCGGGGGTAGGGTTTTCCGGCGTCGCAGCTGTGTGTCGACGACCTGCGTGCGCGACGGCCGAGTGTGACGCCGCCTTACCGGACGACTCGCAGAATGTCAGTGGTGCGCGAGAGCATGGGTGCATGACCGAAGCCGACTGTCGACTCATCCCGGGCACCGACGCTGAACGCGCCGCAGGGCGCGCAACGAGCCGTGGCGCAGTCCCCGCCCCGCGCGAGCAGGCCGATCCGAGCGGCGTTCCCTTCGCCGAGCTCGACCCGGCCCTGCTGCGGCGGCAGCGCACGAGTCTCAAGTGGACGCGCTTCCCCGCCGACGTGCTGCCGCTCTTCGTCGCCGAGATGGACTTCACCGTCGCACCCGAGATCCGCGACGCCCTCGTCGCGCGCATCGATGCCTCCGACATCGGGTACCTCGACGACCCCGGCCCGCTCGCCCCCGCGTTCTCCGACTTCGCGCGGGATCGCTGGGGGTGGAGCGTGCCGCACGACCGCGTGCACCTCGCGACCGATGTCGCCACGGGGATCGTCGAATCGCTACGGGTGTTCAGGCCCGAGGGCGGCCGCCTCGCACTGCCCACGCCCGTCTACCCCGGGTTCTTCGAGATGCTCGAGGAGGTGCCGTTCGAGATCGTCGAGATCCCGCTCGCCGAGGCCGGAGCGCCGCGCCTCGACCTCGCCGCGATCGAGAGCGCTTTCGCCGCCGCCCCGGGGATCGACGCGTTCCTGCTCTGCAACCCGCACAACCCGCACGGCCTCGTGCACCGCGCAGACGACCTCGCAGAGCTGGCCCGCCTCGCCGCCGAGCACGACGTGTTCGTGATCTCCGACGAGATCCACGCCCCGCTCACCTTCTCGGGCGAGACCTTCACCCCCTTCGCGCCGCTGGCCGCGGCCGCCGGCGCCCTCGCCGTGGTCACCACCTCGGCGAGCAAGGGCTGGAACCTGGCCGGTGCGAAGTGCTCTGTGATCGTGGCCGCCGACGAGCGCGCCAACGCGGGGCTCGCGGGGCTGCCGCCCGGGACCGTCACGCGCGCCAGCATCCTCGGGCTCCACGCCGGCGTCGCGGCCTTCGCCGAGGGCCGCGACTGGCTCGACCGCGCGGTCGCACAGATCGAGGCGAACGAGCGGCTGCTCGCCGAGTTGATTCGGGATCGCCTGCCCGGCGTCGAGTACACCCGCCCGCGGGCGGGCTACCTGGCCTGGCTCGATTTCCGCGGCACGGGGATCGGCGACGACCCGTTCACTGCCATCCTCGATCGGGCGCGCGTCGCGCTGAACGACGGCCGCCACTTCGGTGCGGGCGGGGCGGGGCATGTGCGCCTCAATCTCGCCTGCCCTCCCGCCACGATCCGTGAAGCCGTCGATCGCATCGCGAAGATCCTGCCTCCGGCGCTCCCGCCCGCCGAACCGCTGCCGCAGGCGCCCGGGTCCTCGGGCCGATCCTCGGCGCAGCCTCCGGCACCCCAGCCCTCCGCTCCGAAGGAGACCCGATGACCGAGCCAGCCGCAGCGCACGGCATCCCGTCGCACGCCGCTCCAGCGCACGCCGCCGCCCCGCCGATCTACGACTGGGACGGCTTCGGCTTCGACACCCGCCAGGTGCACGCGGGCGAGTATCCCGACAAGAACAGCGGCCTGCGCGTACCGCCGATCGCGCTCTCCGCGGGCTACCTCTTCGACGACTTCGACGACCAGGTGAGCCGCTTCAACGGCAGCATCCACTGGCGCGACGGCGAGCACGCCGGTCACGGGGAGGCGGATGGGTTCTCCCCGAGCGAGCGAGCGCCGATCTACTCCCGCCAGGGCAATCCCACGAACTGGGTCGCCGAGGAACGCCTCGCGTCGCTCGAGGGCGGCACCGTATCGGTCGCGGTCGCGAGCGGGCAGGCGGCGATCTCCGCGGCGCTGTTCGCCCTCGCGCAGCACGGCGACCACATCGTCTCGACGGGCTCCATCTACGGCGGCACCCGCATCCTGTTCGGCCGCAGTTTCAAGCGGTTCGGCATCGGCTTCGACTACGTCTGGGACGCCGACGACGATGCCGAGTGGGAGCGTGCGATCCGCCCCGACACGAAGGCGATCTACACCGAGACGATCCCGAATCCTCGCAACGACGTCACCGACCTGCGCCGCATCGCCGAGGTCGCAGCCCGCTACAACCTGCCGGTCGTAGTCGACAACACCGTCGGCACGCCGGCGCTGATCCGCCCGTTCGAGCACGGCGCCCACATCGTCGTGCACTCGACCACGAAGTTCCTCACCGGGCACGGGGCGGCCGTGGGCGGCGCGATCGTCGACGGCGGCACCTTCGACTGGGAGGCCGCCGAGCAGGCGGGCCGCAGCTATCCCCTCATCACCCAGTCGTCGCGGCCCGGCGTGGCCTCGATGCTGGATCGCTTCGGGCGGGGCGCCTACGCGCGGGCGGTGCGCGAATCGGTCGTCAACGACATCGGGCCGACACTCTCACCGCTGCACGGCTTCCTGCTGCATCAGGGCATGGAGACGCTGTCGCTGCGCATGGAGCGGCACGTCGACTCCTCGATCAAGATCGCGGAGTGGCTCGAGCAGCAGCCGGAGGTGCTTTCGGTCGACTACGCAGGCCTCCCGTCGAGCCCGCTGCACGAACTCGCGGTGCGCGATTACGGCGCCGACGAGGCCGGTCGCGGGCGCACGGGGTCGGTGTTCGGCGTCACGGTGCGCGGCGGGATCGAGGGCGCCCGCGCCCTCGTCAACGGCGTGCGGGTGTTCTCGCGCATGACCGGCATCGGCGATACGCGCTCGATGATCCTGCACCCGCTCACGTCGACGCACGGTACCTTCGCACCCGAGATCAACGAGAGGCTCGGGATCACGCCCGGCCTGCTGCGCCTGTCGATCGGGCTCGAGTCGGCAGACGATCTGATCCGCGACCTGCGCGCCAGCCTGGATCGAGTCGCCGAACTCGGCTGAGAGGCCGCCCTTCTGCGACCGCGTCGTCCCCTTCTGCCCGCCGGCGTAGACCTCTCGCACCGCTGTAGACCTCCGGTGCGGTTCGGGAGATCTGCAACGGTGCGAGAGGTCTACAACGGGGTTGAGGAAACGGCCCCGTTGAGATCCTGCGACTGAGCGCAGGATAACGGGATGAATCTGCCGGGCAACGCGCGGGGTGACGCGGGCACCTATCGAGAGCCGCGCGCGATGACCAGGATGTCCGTCGAGAACCGCGCAGGGTGACGCGGCAGCTACCGACGCAACCTCTCAGCGCTCTCTCGCGCCGCGTCGACGGCCTCAGGGGTCGCCGCGTACTGGTGCTCGGCACCGGGGAACGCCCCCGAGCGCACCTCGTCGGCATACGCGGAGATCGCGGCGACGGTGTCGTCGCCGATCGAACCGTAGGTCTTCACGAACTTCGCGGTGCGCCCCTCGGTCACGCCCAGCAGGTCGTTCACTACCAGCACCTGCCCGTCGGCGGGGCCGGCGCCGATGCCGATGATCGGAATGTCGAGCACCTCGCGCAGCACCGCGGTGACCTCGGCCGGCACCGCCTCGACGACGACGCAGAAAGCGCCCGCCCGCTGCACCCCGAGAGCCTCCTCGACCACACGCGCCGCGCTCGACTCGGTGCGGCCCTGGGCGCGCAGCCCGCCGAGAGCGGTGGCGGTCTGCGGGGTGAGCCCCACGTGTCCGACGACCGGGATACCGGCAGCCACGATGGCGCGGATCCGGCTCAGCTTCTCGGCGTTACCGCCCTCGAGCTTCACCGCGTCGGCGCCCGCCTCCTTGACGAAGCGCACGGCCGTGGCGACCGCCTGAGCATCGGACTCCTCGGTGGTGCCGAACGCTACGTCGCACACGAGGAACGCCGTCTCGGTTCCGCGGCGCACCGCCCCCGCGAGCACGAGCAGCTCGTCGGTCGTGACCTCGGCGGTCGTCGCGTAGCCCAGGTGCACCTGCGCACCGGAATCGCCCACGAGCACCATGTCGACACCGGCGCGCTCGGCGGCTCGCGCCGTCGGGAAATCGTACGCGGTGACCATCACGATGGGTTCGCCCGCCTGCTGCTTCTCGAGCAACCGGGGGATCGAGACCTTCGTCATTTCACACTCTCCTCACGCTGCTCGGGCGCGACGCCCAGCAGCACGTTGTCGATGAGCCGCACCTCGCCGACCCGTGCGGCGACGGCGCAGAGCGTCGGCTCCGACACTCGCGGCACTGCCTCCAGCGTATCGGGGTCGACGAACGCGAGATACTCGGGATCGACACCGGCCCCCTCGAGCACCGCCTCGCCGCGGGCGCGCAACGCGACCGGATCCGCCTCCCCCTCCGCTGCGGCCGCCGCGATCGCCTCCAGCGCTCGCGGGATGGCGAGGGCCCTGGACCGCTCCTCAGCGCTGAGGCGGACGTTGCGGCTCGATCGCGCGAGCCCGTCGTCGTCGCGGGAGGTGGGGCAGGCGACGATGCGGGTCGGGATGCCCAGGTCGGCGACCATACGCCGCACCACGACGATCTGCTGCGCATCCTTCTGACCGAAGTACGCGGCGTCCGGGGTCGCCGCGATGAGCAGCTTCGAGACGACCGTGGCGACGCCGTCGAAGTGCACGGCTCCACGGTTCGCGCCCTCGAGGGTTTCGGTGATGGGGCCGGAGACGTGCACCGTGGTCGCGAAGCCTTCGGGGTAGAGTTCGGCCGCCTCCGGGGCGAAGACGAGGTCGACGCCGGCCGCTTCCGCGAGGGCGGCGTCTCGCTCCTCCTGACGGGGGTAGGCCGCGAGGTCCGAGGCCTCGTTGAACTGCTTGGGGTTCACGAAGATCGACATGACGACGAAACCGTGCTCGGCCCTGGCCGCCCGCACGAGCGAGAGGTGCCCCTCGTGCAGAGCCCCCATGGTCGGCACGAGGGCGACCGTCGAGCCCCCGGCTCTCGCCGCCGCGACAGTCTCGCGCAGTTCCCGCACCGTGCGCACGATCCTCATCGGTGATCCTCCCGGTCGTGTGCCTGGGGCGTCACGTACTTCGGATCTCTCCCATGATTCGGATCGGATCCGGGATTCTCGTCCGAAAAACGGGAGAGATCCGAAGTATTGGACAGCTGGGTGACGGGCGACGGCGATACCGGGTCCGTGGCCGAGCGCGATGCCGGGTCCGTGGCCGAGCGCGAAGCCGGGTCCGTCGCCAGCTCCCGGGTCGCCTCGACGAGCGCGTCGAACAGTGCGAGCGCGTCCGGGGCGCGATCCGCCACCGCCGCCCGCTGCCGTTCCACCGTCGCCTCGTCGCCGCGGGCGACGGGGCCCGTGAGTGCGGCCTCGGCGCCGCGGGCTCCCCAGTTGCTCAGAGCCGCCGATGCGAGGGGCAGCAGCGCCTGCCGCGGCACGCCGGCGGTCGCCGCGAGCCGCTCGGCGACGCCCTCGATCGTCACGAGGAAGTTCGAGGCGATCGACGCTGCGGCGTGGTAGGCCGCCCGATCCTCGCCCCGCACTCTGAAGGTCTCGAGCCCGAGCGCATCGGCGAGCCGCTGCGCGACGGCGAGCGCCCGCTCATCGGAGCCGTCGATCGCGGCGTGCGCCCCCGCGAACGATGTGCCCGCGCCCAGCACGGTGAGCAGCGGGTGCAGACTGAACGCAGGGTGCGGCCGCAGCACGTCGAGGCCGGTCGCACCCGAGCAGTGCCCCACGATCGGGCCGGGCACGATGCGCGAGGCGGCGTCGGCGATCGCACCGTCAGGCACGGCGAGCAGCACGACGTCGGCGACGGCTCCGTCCTGGCCCGTGCCGTCGGCGCCCCGACCGGCGAGCGGCAGCACCTCGATCCCGGAGCCCACGAGCGCGTGTGCCACCGCTGCTCCGACACGACCGCGACCGACGATCTGAACGCGCATCCGGCTACAGCTCCATGCCGTACAGGTTGGGTTCGGGCGCGAGGATCACCCCGAACTCCTGCTGCACGCGCTGCACGACGAACCGTCCGAGCTCGGCCACATCCGCGGCAGACGCGCCGCCCCGGTTGGTGATGGCGAGGGTGTGCTTCGAGGAGATCGCGGCGCCGGATCCCGGCAGTCGGAACCCGCGCGGCACCCCGGCGTTCTCGATCAACCAGGCGGCCGAGAGCTTGATGCGACGCTCGGGCGCGGCGCGGGGCACGCGCAGCGGCACGCCGGCGGCCAGTTCCTCGAACGTGGTGACGGCGGGCGTCGGCTCGTCGTCATCGACGGGGAAGCGCGGCGCGTTCTCAGGCAGGGCGCGGGCGAATCGCTCGGTGACGATGGGGTTCGTGAAGAAGGATCCGGCGCTCCAGGTGTCGTGATCCTCGGGATCGAGCACCATGCCCTTCGAGGCCCGCAGCCGCAGCACGGACTCGCGGAGCTGCCGGATCGGCACGCGGTCGCCGGGCTCGACGCCGAGGGCGGCTGCGAGCTGGGCGTAGCGCACGGGTTCGGAGAGGATCGCCGCCGGGTCCGAGGATCCTGAGGCTGCTGCGGGGACAGCGGGATCGGCAGGCGCCGCGTGCCTGCCCGTCGATGCAACGGCAGCGGATCCCTCTGCCAGCAGCAGATCGATCGAGAGCACCACGCCCTCGAGACCGCGCTTGATCACGGAGTCGCGATAGCCGAGCTCGAGCTCGGCGGCCGACATGCGGCGCACCTCACCGGTTTCGCGCTCAAGGAACTCGATCGAGTGCAGCACGTCGGATAGCTCCTGCCCGTACGCGCCGATGTTCTGCACGGGCGCCGCGCCCGCGAGACCCGGGATACCCGACAGCGCCTCGATCCCGGACCACCCGCGTTCGACGCAGGCGGCGACCAGTCGGTCCCAGTCGTGCCCGGCCTGGACGCGAATGCGCACGCGGCCGGCCGGCTGATCCTCGTCGTCCACGACCTCCACGCCTTCGCTGCGCACGAGGAGCACCGCACCGGGAAAACCGTCGTCGTGCACCACGGTGTTCGAGCCGCCGCCGAGCAGCAGCCACGGCTCGTCACCCGACCAGAGCTCATTCGCGTGACGCACGACCTCCTCGGCGCTGCGCGCGACGAGGATCCGCTCGGCCGGCCCGCCGACGCGCATGGTCGTCAGCTCCGAGAGCGGCGTATCGTCTCCGATCTGCACGGCCGCGGGATCCGCGCCGGAGCGGGCCGAACTCACGCGAACGCCGCCAGCAGCTGAGCCTTGCCCAGCACGGTCGAGCCGTCGAAGACCACCTTGAGGTCGATGCGAGCGGTGGCGGCTTCGGGATCGACGGCGCCGACGGTCGCCGTCACCGCGATCGTCGCGCCCTCGGCCGCGTCCACCGGCACCGGGCGCGTGAAGCGCGACTGGTAGTCCTTGACCCAGGCCGAGACGCCGGCGGCCCGCGAGAACTCGGTCAGCCAGTCGGTCGCGACCGATCCGGCCGCACCCATCGTGAGCATGCCGTGCGCCAGCACACCGGGCAGGCCGACGGACTGCGCGACGTCATCGCGGTAGTGGATGGGGTTGAAATCGCCCGAGGCCCCGGCGTAGCGCACCAGGCTGTCGCGGGTGAAGTGCAGCTCGCGCTCCGCGACGACGTCGCCAACGCTCAGGCTCTCGAAGACCGACGCGCTCATGCCTCTGTTCCTCTCACCACGAGTGTCGAGATCGCCGTGACGACGTGCTCGCCCGCCGCGTCGCAGACGCTGCTCGACGCGGTGACCATCGAGTTGCCGCCGAGCTGCTTGACCGCGGCGATCGTGAGCGTCGCGGTCAGCTCATCGCCCGCCACGATCGGGCGGGAGTAGCTGAAGCGCTGATCGCCGTGCACGACCATCGAGAAGTCGACGCCCGCCTCCTCGTCGGCGAGCAGCTGCGCGAGCGTCGCCTCCTGCACCACGACCGCGAAGGTGGGCGGCGCGACGACGTCGGCGTACCCCGCGGCGCGGGCGGCCTCGGGGTCGAGGTGCAGCGGGGAGTCGCTCTGCACGGCGCGCGCGAACTCGCGCACCTTCTCGCGACCCACCAGATACGGGGCAGTCGGCGGGTACACCCGGCCTTGGATCTCTGGATTCACCACGGCGCCAGTCTACAGCGAGGCTCCGACGCGGACCGGCCAGGCCTCCGCTCGCCGATCCCGCACCCCACCGCTATACCCATCGGCAACGAAACCGCGAAAGGTTTGTGCCTTATATCCAAGGCTCCGGCGGGGAGCTGGAATAGGCTGTACCCCATGTCGCGCATTCGTAAAGTGCTCATCGCCAATCGTGGCGAAATCGCCGTCCGCATCATCCGCGCAGCCGCAGACAGCGGCATCGCCTCGGTCGCGGTCTACGCCGATCAGGATCGAGACGCCATGCACGCGCAGCTCGCCGACGAGGCGTACGCGCTGAACGGCACCACCAGCGCCGAGACCTACCTCGTGATCGACAAGATCCTCGGTGTGGCCCGCCGCTCCGGCGCCGACGCCGTGCACCCGGGCTACGGCTTCCTCGCCGAGAACGCCGAGTTCGCCCGCGCGGTCTCGGCCGCCGGCCTCACCTGGATCGGCCCGAGCCCCGAGGCCATCGAGCGCCTCGGCGACAAGGTCTCCGCCCGCCACGTCGCCGAGAAGGTCGGCGCCCCGCTCGCGGCCGGCACCAGCGATCCCGTCGAGAACGCCGACGAGGTGCTCGCCTTCGCAGACGAGGTGGGCCTTCCCATCGCCATCAAGGCGGCGTTCGGCGGCGGCGGCCGCGGCCTCAAGGTCGCCTACGAGCGCGACGAGGTCGCCGAGCTCTTCGAGTCGGCCACCCGCGAGGCGGTCGCGGCATTCGGCCGCGGCGAGTGCTTCGTCGAGAAGTACCTCGAGAAGCCGCGCCACGTCGAGACGCAGTGCCTCGCCGATCAGCACGGCAACGTGGTCGTCGTCTCGACCCGCGACTGCTCGCTGCAGCGCCGCCACCAGAAGCTCGTGGAGGAGGCGCCGGCGCCGTTCCTCACCGACGAGCAGAACACCGCGCTCTACGAGGCTTCGAAGGCGATCCTGCGCGAGGTCGGCTACGTGGGCGCCGGCACCTGCGAGTTCCTCGTCGCGAAGGACGGCACGGTCTCGTTCCTCGAGGTGAACACCCGTCTGCAGGTCGAGCACCCCGTCTCGGAGGAGGTCACGGGCATCGACCTCGTGCGCGAGCAGTTCCGCATCGCCGAGGGCGGCGTCATCGACTACGACGATCCGGTCGCCAAGGGCCACTCCTTCGAGTTCCGCCTCAACGGCGAGGACGCGGGCAACGGCTTCCTGCCCGCCCCCGGCCCCGTCGCCCTATTCAAGCCCGCCGCGGGCCCCGGCGTGCGCGTCGACACCGGCGTGCAGTCGGGCGACGTGGTCTCGGGCGCCTTCGATTCCATGCTCGGCAAGCTCATCGTGACGGGCGCGACCCGCGAGGAGGCGCTCGAGCGCTCCCGCCGCGCGCTCGACGAGTTCGAGATCCAGGGCCTGCCCACCGTGCTGCCCTTCCACCGCAAGATCGTTCGGGATCCCGCGTTCACCGCCCCCGACGGCCGCTTCGGCGTGTACACGCTCTGGATCGAGAACGAGTTCGAGAACGACATCGAGCCCTGGGAGGGCGAGGTTCCCCCGCTCGGGCAGGATCCGAAGCGCCAGACCGTCGTGGTCGAGGTGGCCGGCCGCCGCGTCGAGGTCTCGATGCCGGCGACGCTGCTGCCCCTCGTCGACCAGGAGGTGACCCGCGGCCCGGCGCCGAAGCGCGCGAAGGGCGCCGGCGTGGCGACGGCCACGGGCGACGCCGTCGCCGCCCCCATGCAGGCCACCGTCGTGAAGGTGGCGGTCGAGGAGGGCCAGGAGGTCAAGGAGGGCGAACTCGTCGCCGTGCTCGAGGCCATGAAGATGGAGCAGTCGCTCTACGCGCACCGCGCCGGGATCGCGACGAGCATCGACGCACCGGTCGGGCAGACCGTTCCGAGCGGACACGTGCTGCTCAGCATCGTCGATCCCGAGTAAGGGAAGTCGCACCGCACGACCGCCAGGGATCACCAGGGCCGCTCCGACGTCTGTCGGAGCGGCCCTTCCGTTTCTCCGGAGCGGGATGCACGACTCCCGTCTTCTATACCCGTAGACTATTCCGGTACAAATTCATCCAATAATTGGACAAGGACGTCAAATAATGACATCACCTGCGCCCGCCCACCCGCGGAGCACTCCGCGCGAACGCCGTAAAGTCGTCGCGGCTTCCGTCATCGGCACCACGATCGAGTGGTACGACTTCTTCATCTACGCCTTCGCCGCGAACCTCGTGCTGGCGAAGCTCTTCTTCGAGCCGGCCGGCCCGGGCATGATGCAGATCCTCTCGCTCGTGACCATCGGCCTCTCGTTCCTCTTCCGTCCCCTCGGCGCGTTCCTCGCCGGGCACTTCGGCGACAAGCTCGGCCGCCAGCCCATGCTGGTCATCACCCTCCTCGTGATGGGCGTCGCCACGGTCGGCATCGGCCTGCTGCCCACCTACCAGTCGATCGGCGTCATGGCTCCGGTCATCCTCATCGTGCTGCGCATCCTGCAGGGCCTCTCGGCCGGCGGCGAGTGGGGCGGCGCCGTGCTCATGTCCGTCGAGCACGCCCCCGAGGGCAAGCGCGGCCTCTTCGGCGTCTTCCCCCAGCTCGGCGTGCCGTTCGGCATGCTGCTCGCCTCCGCCATCCTCGCGCTCATGCGCGTCATCGCACCGGGTGAGGCGTTCGAGGTGTGGGGCTGGCGCGTGCCGTTCCTGTTCTCGGTCGTGCTGATCGTGGTCGGCTTCATCATCCGCCGCACCGTCGACGAGTCGCCCGTGTTCAGCGAGATCAAGGAGACCAAGAAGCAGGCCTCCGCACCGATCGTGCAGGTCTTCAAGGCGCACACGCCGCTCGTGATCCTGGCCGCGCTCCTGTTCGCGGGCAACAACGCCGTGGGCTACATGCTCACCGGAGGCTACGTGCAGGGACTCGCCTCGCGCCCCGAGGCCGACGGCGGGCTCGGCTACGACCCGGTGCAGGTGCAGCTCGCGGTGCTCGCTTCGGCGGTCGTGTGGGCGATCTTCACGTTCGTCTCGGGTCCGCTGAGCGACCGTTTCGGCCGCAAGCCCGTCATGACCGTCGGCTGGATCCTGCAGGCCGCCGCCGTCATCCCGCTGTTCCAGTTCGTCTTCAACGGCGGCGTCGGCGGTGTGCTGCTCGGCACCAGCCTGCTGGCCATCGGCCTCGGCCTCACCTACGGGCCCACGGCCGTCTGGTACGCCGAGACGTTCCCCGCCTCGATCCGCTACTCGGGCATCTCGATCAGCTACGCGATCGGCGGCGTCATCGGCGGCGCGTTCGCCCCGACCATCGCGCAGATCCTGCTGCAGTCGTTCGGCAGCACCTGGGCCATCGTGGTCTACCTGCTCATCATGACCGGCTTCGGTCTGCTCGCGAGCACGCTGCTGAAGGATCGCACCAACATCCCGCTCGATCCCGAGTTCGAGCACAGCGGGCTCATCAACACCTGGGTGCCCGCGAAGCGATAGCTCCGGCTATCGCGTCTCCCAAACGGGGAGTCTCAATATGCGGGTACCCGACCACGGGTAACCGCATATTGAGACTCCCCGTTTGCGTTCGACGCGCCGGGGAGCGCACCGCCGCCCCGCGACCCCGCGATCCCGCGGCTCGGGAATACGCGGTCCCGCGCCCCGGTTGAATCCAGTATGGCCTCAACTCCGCTCTCGATCCTCGATCTCGCCACGGTAGAAGCGGACGGCAGCATCGCCGACGCCTTCGCGCACTCGGTCGAGATCGCCAGGCTCGCCGAGCGCAGCGGCTACAGCCGCATCTGGTACGCCGAGCATCACAACATGCCGTCGATCGCGTCGAGCGCCACGGCGGTGCTCATCGCGCACATCGCGGCCCGCACCGAGACGATCGGGCTCGGGGCGGGCGGAGTCATGCTGCCGAACCACTCCCCGCTCGTCATCGCCGAGCAGTTCGGCACGCTCGCCGAGCTGCACCCCGGACGCATCCACCTCGGGCTCGGCCGCGCGCCCGGCACCGACGGCGCCACCTTCCGCGCGCTGCGGCGCACCCACCAGGCGGCCGAGAGCTTCCCGAGCGACGTGGTCGAGCTGCAGCGCTACCTCTCGGACGAGCTACCGAGGAACGCGGTCAACGCCTATCCGGGCCGCGGCACACGCGTGCCGCTCACGATCCTCGGGTCCAGCATGTTCGGTGCGAGTCTCGCCGCCCAGCTCGGCCTCCCCTATTCCTTCGCCTCGCACTTCGCCCCGCAGCACCTCACCTCGGCCGTGCAGCACTATCGCGCGCACTACGTGCCGAGCGAGGCGCACCCCGAACCCTACGTGAGCGCGGGAATCAACGTGGTCGCCGCCGAGACCGACGACCAGGCGGAAGCGCTCTTCGTGCGCACGGAGGTCGAACGCGTGCGCAACTTCCTGTCGCGCGGCCGAGAGCGGGAACTCACCGCTGACGAGGCCTCGGCCCTGCTCGACACCCCCGCCGGCACCGAGATCCGCGGCATGCTGAAGTACACCGCGGTCGGCGGGCCCGAGCGGGTGCGCGCGGAGCTCGAGACCTTCGCCCGATTCGCCGACGTGGACGAGCTCGTCACCCTGCACCCGGCGCCGACCCGCGCGGAACAGCTCACGTCGATCCAGCTCACGGCGCCCGCCGCGCCCGCGGTCTGACGGACTCCGCGTTTCCCCGCTCCACCCCTCTCTGCTTCGATTCGGGGTCGATTTCGGCCGTGTCGCCGATCCGGGGTCGATTTCGGCCGTGTCGCCGATCCGAGGTCAATTTCGGCCGTGTCGCACGAGGCGACACGCACGAAAGTGGCCCCGATCCGCTGGAGCACGAGGGTTGGACGGCGGCGCCGAACGGGCTGCGGCGCCGAACGGACGGCAGCGCCGAACGGGCGGCGGAGCCGGCCTGACGACAGCGCCGAACGGCCGGCGGCGCCGGCAAGGCGACAGCGCCGAACGGCCGGCGGCGCCGGCAAGGCGACGAAGCCCCGCGCGGGCCGCGCCGTGCAGCGGGCGCCTAGACTGGGAGTCGTGGTGCAGAGATGGCGTGACGTGGCCCGGGCGAGCGGTCTCGCCTCCCCCGACGGCTCGACAAGACCGACGGTCTTCGCCGAGATGACGGCGCTGGCTCAGCGCACCGGTGCCGCGAACCTCGGTCAGGGTTTCCCCGACGCCGACGGCCCGGAGTGGATCCGCGAGATCGCCGTGGCAGCGATCCGCGACGGCGCCAATCAGTATCCTCCCGGGCGCGGCGTGCCCGATCTGCGGCGGGCGATCGCCGCCCACCAGTCACGGCACTACGGGATCGAGCTCGACCCCGACCAAGAGGTGCTCGTCACCGCTGGAGCCACCGAGGCGATCGCCGCCGCCGTGCTGGCCTTCGCCGGCCCCGGGGACGAGGTGGTGACGCTCGAACCCTTCTACGACTCCTACGCGGCTTCGATCGAGATGGCCGGTGCGACCCACGTCACTGTCCCCCTCGTCGCGGGAACCGCCGGTTTCAGGCTCGACGAGGCCGCGCTCGACGCCGCGGTATCCGAGCGGACGCGCCTGATCCTGCTCAACACCCCGCACAACCCCACCGGCACCGTACTCTCCGAAGAGGAGCTGCGGGCGGTGGCCGCGGCGGCGCAGCGAGCCGGCGCCCTGGTCGTCACCGACGAGGTCTACGAGCACCTCACCTTCGACGGCCTCTCCCACACGCCGATCGCGACCCTGCCCGGCATGGCCGAGCGCACGCTCACGATCTCTTCGGCGGGCAAGACATTCTCGCTGACCGGATGGAAGATCGGCTGGATCACCGGCCCCGCCGAGCTGATCGAGGCCGTCACAGCCATCAAGCAGTTCCTCACCTACACCGGCGGCGCGCCCTTCCAGCCCGCGATCGCCCGGGCCCTCGTCGACGGGGAGGCCGACATCGCGGCGCTGCGCGACTCGCTCTCCGCCCGCCGCGACCTGCTCGTCGACGGGCTGCGCGAGGCCGGGTTCGAGGTGATCGTGCCGAACGGCACCTATTTCGTCTGCGCCGATGCTTCGCCGCTGCTCGGCGAACGAGCCGACGCTTCACCGCCGCGCGGCTCGGGCGAGCGGCCGGTCGGTGACGGGACCGGGGCCACCTTCGCCCGTGCGCTGCCAGAACTCGTCGGAGTCGCCACTGTGCCGATCAGCGCGTTCTGCCGCGAGGGATCCGCTACGGCGCGTGCGCTCGACCCCTGGCTGCGGTTCACCTTCGTCAAGGACGAGCAGACCCTGCGCACCGCCGTCGAGCGGCTGCGCGCCCTCGGCAGAGCGAAGGAGGCAGCAGTCTGATGGGACGCTTCATCGTGCTGGTGGGAACGATACTCGCGCTCTGGATGTGCGCGGGGCGCTGGCTGTTCGGGATCGGCGGGTCGCTCACCTGGTGGTACGCCCCGACGATCGGGCTCGTGTTCGTCGCGCTCCACCTCTGGCTGGCCCACCGCGTGGGTGTCACCCGGGCACGGGGCAAGCGCACCGGCCGCAGCACCATCGTCGCCCTCTCACTCGCGTGGGCATGCGCGGTCGGCTTCGGTCTCACCGTGCCCGATCTCGTCGGCGACGAGCTGGTCTCGGTGCTGAGTCTCGCCGCCGGATCCGCGTTCTCGGGGGAGATGTCGATCGCGCTCTGCAATCCCCTCGGCATCCTCGCGTTCGCACTCGTCATCGCCTCGATCGCCTTCGCGTACGCCGACGCGCGCGATCCGAAACCTGAGGAGGACGAGTATCCGGGCGAGGGCGAGATGGTGCGCCACCCCCTCGAGTGATCCCGCGCCGCAGCTTTTCCCAGTTCATTTCGGTATTCGTTACGGCGCGCCCCACACGGCGCGATGAAAAGGTGGGAGCATAGGCCCATGGGCTTCCTTACTTATGGCGGCGTGCAAGAATACGAATTCGACGACCGCACCCTCGCGCACCTCAAAGTCGCGATCACTATCAAGCTGCGCAGACAGGAGAGCTTCCTCATGAGCTGGACTGTGCCAGCCGAACGAGGAGGCGGGCGGGTCTCGATCTGGCTGACCCCCTCGATCCCGCTCTCCTTCCGGTTCGCCGGGAGCCGCGCGCCGCAGCTCAACAGGCACTGGCTCGCCGTGCTGAACGAGCTTGCGCACACACCGCGAGGACTCATCGTCGTCTCCGAGCAGGAGGCGCAACAGCATCAGGCAGAACAGAAGTAGGGGCGAGTCAATGGGACATCTCATCTATGGGCACGGCGAACGATTCGAGTTCGACGACCGGCTGCTCACCCATCTGCGAACGGTGATCCTCGCGAAGCTGAACCTGCAGGAGAGCCTCGTGTTCACCTGGAGCGACGAGCGCCAGCACAGCATCTGGCTGCACCCCTCCATGCCCGTGCACTTCGAGTTCGACCAGCGCACGACGGACGAGCTGAACCCCGCGTGGATCGAACAGCTCCTCGCGCACGCCAACTCGCAGGGGGGCCTGCGGCTGGTCGAGGAGCCGCCGCACCCGAGCTGATCGCGCCGCCGAAGCGTCTTCGCGCACGCGTCGGGGCCGCCAGCGCCTCCGCCAGCGCCGCTGCCTCTGCCTCTGCCTCTGCCTCTGAGCCTCGGACTTTTACCGCATCGGCAAGGCGTCGCGCAAGCCCCTGCAGCGTAAGGGTCGGTGAGAGTAGCGTCGTCAGTACCCGAGCGGTTCTGCCTCCAGGCGGGCCGCCTCATGGAAAGGAGCAGGACATGGGTTTCATTGCTTTTCTCGTGCTCGGTCTGATCGCCGGTGCGATCGCGAAGGCGATCCTCCCGGGACGGCAGGGAGGCGGCTGGTTCGTGACGCTGCTTCTCGGCGTCGTGGGAGCGATGCTCGGCGGTTGGCTGGGTTCGGTGATCTTCGACGCCAGCCTCGAAAACTTCTGGTCGTTGCAGACCTGGTTGCTCGCGATCGGCGGTTCGATCGTGGTGCTGCTGATCTGGGGCCTCATCGTGGGTCGCAAGGGAGCAGCCGACTGACCCGTCTGCGCAGTACAGGGAAGGCCCTCGCCATCGGCGGGGGCCTTCTCGTGTTCGGGTGATCGCGCCTCTGCGTCAGGACTCCGGGAATCTGCCCGACAGCGGCAGAAATCCCGCCGACCTTCCCGGTCTACGGCGAATCCCCGGAGTTCTGTCTGCGCTGCCGCCCGAGACCGGAGCCTGCCGGGAGCGACCCCGAGACCTTGAGCGCGATCGATACTCGGCGCGAGCGCAGAACAGCCCCCGACCGAGGCATCGTGACGCCTGGTCAGGGGCTATTTTCTATCCGCGGAGGGTAGGGGATTTGAACCCCTGAGACGGGGTTACCGCCTGCTTGTTTTCAAGACAAGTTCCTTCGGCCGCTCGGACAACCCTCCGCCGACGAGCTTAGCAAAGCCGGGAGCGCGCCAGAAACCGCGCCCGCCGCGCCGCCGCACCGCGAAGCCTCAGCCGCCGAGCACCTCGGGGAAGCGCTCGCGCAGCGCGCTCAGCAGCCCGCCCTCTTCGACCGAGCCCGTCACGCGCCCGGCGACGGCCCGCACCTCGGGCACGGCCTGCCCCATCGCGACGGAGTCTCCCGAGTGCGCGGCCCAGCGCAGCATGTCGATGTCGTTGCGCCCGTCACCCGCCGCGAACACGCGCGAGCGGTCGATGCCGAGGTGCGCCGCCACCACCTCGAGCGCGCTCGCCTTCGTCACGCCGTCGGGCGCGATGTCGAGCCACGAGGTGCTTCCGACGGCGTAGGAGACGTGGGTGAGGCCGAGCGTCTCGACGGCGCCGAGGAACTCTTCGAGCCGGTGGTCCGGCGACACCACCACCACGCGGCAGGCCTGCACGCCGAGCAGTTCGTCGAACGGCACCATGCGCTGCTCCGCGGGCAGTGTGCCCGTGGGGATCGGCGCGGTGTAGAGGAACGTGCCGTCGGCGAGCTCGACCGCGAAGCGCGCGGTCACGAGCTGGGTGCGGATCTTGCGCAGCGCGTCGCTCGGGTCGAAGGCCTCGACGTACTCGCGGCGGTAGGACCTGGGCGCGAGCGGGTCGCGTCGCAGCGTCACCGCGCCGTTGGCGGCGACCACCCAGGCGGGCCGGATCCTCAACCGCTCGACGACCGGGAGCGTCGCATCGACCGAGCGGCCGGTCGCGATGACGACCTCGTGGCCGGCGTCGTGGAGGGCGCGGATCGCATCGCCGAGCTCGGGATCGATGCGCCCGCCCTCCGGCTCGTCGCCCGGCCCGCCGGAGCCGTGGTCGAGCACGGTGCCGTCGAGGTCGAGGGCGATGAGGTGGCGCCGATCCCCCGTCACTGACACGGCTGCTGCTGATCGCGCACCCATCTTAGACTCCCGCCGGAGAGAGCAGCTCGAGCCCGCCCATGTACGGCCTCAGCGCCTCTGGCACCACCACGCTGCCGTCGGCCCGCTGGTGGGTCTCGAGGATCGCCACGAGCCAGCGGGTCGTCGCGAGCGTGCCGTTGAGAGTGGCGACGGGGGTCGTCTTGCCGTTCTCACCGCGGAACCGGGTCGCGAGCCGACGCGACTGGTAGGTGGTGCAGTTGGAGGTCGAGGTGAGCTCCCGGTACGCGTTCTGCGTCGGCACCCAGGCCTCGATGTCGAACTTGCGGGCGGCGCTCGAACCGAGGTCCCCGGCGGCCACGTCGATGACTCGGTAGTGCAGGCCCAGCGACTGCAGCATCTCCTCCTGCCAGCCGACGAGCCGGTCGTGCTCCGCCTCCGCCTCCTCGGGCGAGGTGTAGACGAACATCTCGAGCTTGTTGAACTGGTGCACGCGCAGGATGCCGCGGGTGTCCTTGCCGTGCGAGCCGGCCTCGCTGCGGTAGCAGGTCGACCAGCCCGCGTAGCGCAGCGGGCCGCCCGAGAGGTCGATGATCTCATCGGCGTGGTAGCCGGCGAGGGCGACCTCGCTGGTACCGGTGAGGAACAGATCCTGCGCCGGCAGGTGGTAGACCTCGTCGGCGTGCTCGCCGAGGAAGCCGGTGCCCTGCATGATCTCGGGCTTCACGAGCGTCGGCGTGATGAGCGGGGTGAAGCCGTGCGACAGTGCGCGATCCAGCGCCATGTTCATGAGCGCCAGCTCGAGCCGGGCCCCGACGCCGCGCAGGAAGTAGAAGCGCGCGCCCGACACCTTCGCGCCGCGCTCCATATCGATCGCGCCCAGCATCTCGCCGAGCTCCAGGTGATCCCGCGCCTCGAACTCGAACTCGGGCTTCTCGCCCACCTCGCGCAGCGTGACGAAGTTCTCCTCACCGCCGACGGGCACGCCCTCGAGCACCAGGTTCTCGATGCGCATCGCGATCGCCTCGAACTCGGCCTCCGCCTCCTTGGCGCGGGCCTCGGCGGCCTTCACACCCGCCGCGAGCTGCTGCGCCTGCGCGATGAGGGCGGGCTTCTCGTCCTTCGACGCCGCCTTCACGCGACCGCCGAACTCCTTCTGCTCGGCGCGCAGCCCCTCGAACTCGGTGAGGGCCGATCGACGGGCCGCGTCTGCGGCGAGCGCCTGATCCACCACCGCCTCATCGTTACCTCGTGCGCGCTGCGAACGCTTGACGGCCTCAGGATCGGTGCGGAGCAGGACTGGATCGATCACTCCCCCAGCTTACCCGTGCGGATGGCGCGCGCAGGGCGCCGGTTCCCAGGTGCGGCCGCGGACCACCCCCGGGCACCGCAGCGCACCCACGGGCACCGCGGACCACCCCCGCGCACCCGCGCCGCACCCACGGACATGGCCGCGCACCCGCGTCGCACCGCTACTCTGGTTGCATGTCTCAGACCCCCGCGCGCAGCCTGCCCGTCGCCGCCGTGGTCTACCACCCGCTCAAGACCGATCTCCCCGCGCTCCGCAGCGCCATCGCCCATCACGAGCACCAGGCGGGATGGGGGCCCACCCGCTGGTACGAGACCGATGCCGAGGATGCCGGGATCGCGGCGACGCGGCGCGCCATGGCCGAGGGGGCGAGTGTGGTGCTCGCGAGCGGCGGGGACGGCACGGTGCGCGCCGTGGCCGAGGCCCTGAGGGGATCCGGGATCCCGATCGCGATCGTTCCGCAGGGCACCGGCAACCTGCTCGCCCGCAACCTCGGCATGCCGCTCGGCAGGCCCGAGGCCGCGGTGCGGGCCGCCTTCTACGGCCGCGAGCGCGCCATCGACCTGGGGGTGCTGCGCATCGTGCGCGAGGACGAAAGCGAGGACGAGCACACCTTCCTCGTGCTCGCGGGCATGGGCCTCGATGCGCGCGCGATCTCCGCCACCCGGGCGACGCTCAAGAAACGCCTGGGCTGGCTCGCCTACGTCGACGCGGGCGTGCGCACGATGCTGAAGGATCGGCCGCTGCAGATCCACTACTCCGTCGACCGCGCTCCCGTGAAGTCGCTCTCCGTGTACACCGTGATGATCGGCAACTGCGGGCTGATGCCGGGCGGCGTGCTGCTGATCCCCGACGCGAAGCTCGACGACGGTCTGCTCGACGTCGTGGCGCTGCGACCCCTCGGGCCGTTCTCGTGGCTGCGCATCTGGAACAAGATCGGCTGGGAGAACGGGGTGCTGCGCAAGACGAAGACGGGGCGCAGGATCATCGACCTCGTGCACGACACGAAGAGCGTCAACTACCTCAAGGCCAGGCGCTACGCCCTCGGGGTCTCCTACCCCGAACCGGTGCAGCTCGACGGCGACGATTTCGGGCTCGCGCTCGCGGTGAGCGGCACGGTGGATCCCGGCGCACTCATCGTGCGCGTGCTGCCGGAGTGGAACGCGCAGAGCTGAGTCAGGGGGCCTCGAGCGGCTCGCCGGTCTCATCGATGCCGGTGTCGAGAGCGCGGTGGATCGAACGGGCGCCGACGAGCACGGCGATCCCTGCGAGCACCGCGACCCCGCCGATGAGCACGAAGAAGGTGAGCTCGGGAACGATGGTGTAGAGCGTTGCGAAGAGCGCGGCGAGGGTCGAGCCCGCCCCGAGCGTGAGGATCTTCAGAGCGACGAGCTGAGTCTTGAAGCGGCCGGGTGCGATGCGCGTGACGACGGAGAATCCGATGGGCCCGACGAAGACCTCCGAGATGCCCGCGAGCACGAGTGCGACGATGATGAGCCACACCGGCACCGTCTTCCCGGTCGAGAAGGCGGTCGTGATGAGGAGCAGGTACGCCGAGCCGATGAACAGGAATCCCAGCGGGAACTTCTGGGCGGGCAGCAGACGGCCGATCCAGCTCTCCTTCCAGACGGTCGCGATCAGCGGGATGATGAGCACGAGCGCGATGGTGCCGACGACCGAGAACCAGCCCTCGGGGAAGATCCACCCGTTGAGGTCGAGATCCACGCGCGCGGTCACGATGAGGGGCACCGTCGTGAACAGCTGCAGGTAGAAGCCGTAGTAGAGGGTCTCGGCGAGCCAGAGCGGGATGTAGCCGCGCACGCGCTTCCGGGCGTTCCCGTCGATGTGCTTCGAGGAGAGGATCACGGCGAAGTACGAGATCGCAGCGGCCGCGATCATGACGCCGACCACATAGTTGAGGTTGTCGGCGCGGATCACGCCCCAGACCGCGAGCAGCGCCACCACCACGAGGCCGAGCAGCGCCCAGGCCGCGGCCTTGAACAGTCCAGGCTTGGCGATCGGGTTCGGCACGACGTCGCTCTCGGCAGGCAGCGCGCGCATGCGCACCGAGTACTGGATGAGGGCCGCGGTCATGCCGACAGCCGCAATCCCGAAGGCCCAGTGGAAGCCGAGGTTCGACTGGAGCCAGCCGGTCGCGAGCGGGCCGAGGATCGCCCCCAGGTTGATCGAGAGGTAGAAGTACGAGAAACCGGAGTCGCGGGCCTCTCGGGACCAGCCGCCGAAGAGCACCCCGATGATCGAGGTGATGTTCGTCTTCAGCAGCCCCGTTCCGACCGCGATGAGCACGATCCCGAGCGCAAGACTCGGAATGCCGTGGAGCAGCGCCAGTGAGACATGGCCCGCGGTGATGATCACCGCTCCCCAGAACACGAGGCGGCGGGCCGACACGACCCGATCAGCGAGCCATGCCCCGAGCAGCTGCGCGAGGTACAGGGCGCCGCCGTAGGCGCCGACGATGCTGACTGCGGCGGTCTCGTTCATGCCGAGACCGCCCTCGGCCACGGTGTAGATGAGGTAGTAGGTGAGTACCGCGCTCAGACCGTAGTAGCTGAAGCGCTCCCACATCTCGGTGAATGCGAGGTTCCAGAAGTGCTTCGGCTGGGTTCTGCGGTATCTGCCCACGGGCAGCGGAGTGGTGACGGTCGTCATCGGCGCTGAGATGAGATGCTCCATGATGATCCGTTTCGTGATGGTGCGTTCAGAATCCGCTGAGCAGACCGCCGGTGGTCTCGCCCCCGTCGATGACATAGGTCTGGCCGGTGATGTACGAGGCATCGTCGGAGGAGAGGAAGGCGAACAGACCGGCGACCTCGTCGGGCCGGCCGAAGCGGCCGAGCGGGATGCTCGCGGCCTGCTCGTCCCCGGCTGTCATGAGCGGGGTGCGGATGTACCCGGGCGCAACCGCATTGACCCGGATGGTGGGCGAGAGATCCAGTGCCATGCAGCGCGTGAGCTCGACAAGCGCACCCTTGCCCGTGCTGTAGAGCGCGTGGTTGCGGTAGCCGACGAGGCCGTTGGTCGAGGCCGTGTGCACGATGGATCCGCCCGCCCCGGCGAGCATGTGGCGCGAGGCGGCCTGAGCCACGAGGAAGGCGCCGTCGAGGTTCGTGTCCATGACCCGGCGCCAGCTCTCGAACGGGATCTCCTCGAAGGGGAACCGCGCGTTGATGCCGGCGTTGTTGATGAGCACGTCGATCCTGCCGCAGTGCTCGGCGATCTCGTCGAAGACGCGGGCGACGGCTTCGGGCACGGTGACGTCGAGCTGGAACGCCGCCTCGATCCCGGGGTGCCGCCCGGCGAGGCCTTCGAGCCCCTGCGCGTCGAAGTCGACGGCGACGACTCTCGCCCCCTCCTCAATGAACCTCGTCACCGCTGCCGTACCGATCGCACCGGCCGCTCCGGTGATCACGACGACCTTTTCAGCTAGTCCCCGCATGCGCCCTTTCTCCCTGTGAACTCTGCTTCCGCTCGCCTGCGGATCGCGCCTCGTCGCCTCGCGCGCACCACCGAGAATCTCGGGCGCATCACCGAGTACCTCGGGCTCGAAGCGCTGAACCGGTCGCCCGCTACACGTCCTCGCCATCGGGCGTGCCCTCGATGACCCCGCGCAGCCAGTCGCGGGCGTCTCTGAAGGCCTCGTCGTCGTAAGAGGTGCGGATGCTCGCGGCCACACGATCCGCTCGCGGGTACGACCCCAGGAAGACCACGCGCGGGCTGAACCGCTTCACACCCAGCAGGGCGTCGGCCACCCGCTCGTCCTTCACATGCCCCTCGGCGTCGATGACGAAGCGGTATCGACCCATGCGGTCGCCGATCGGCCGCGACGCCAGCAGCGTGAGGTTGACCCCGCGCGTCGCGAACTGCTCGAGCAGTTCGAGCAGGGCGCCCGCGCGATCCTCGGGCAGCTCCGCGATGAGGCTGGTCTTGTCGGCGCCGGTCGGTTCGCCGACGGGCGCGGTGCGGCTGACGAGCACGAAGCGAGTCACCGCATCGGGGTTCTCGGCGATGCCCTCGGCGAGCACCTCGACGTCGTAGTGATCCTCGATGCCGGGGGGAGCGATCGCGGCATCGATACCCTTCTCGAGGTCGAAGAGGTCGGCAGCCGCCTGCACGTTCGACGTCGCGGGAAGGTGACGGTGCCTCGGCACCTGGTCGTCGAGCCAGGCCCGGCACTGCCCGTAGGCGACCGGGTGGCCCGACACGACCGCGATGTCCTCGAGACCGGTGCCCGGGCGCGCGACGAGCACGAAGCGCACCGGCACCAGGTACTCGCCCACGATGCGCAGACCCGGGATCGTCGCCAGCGCATCCTGCGCGACTGTAACCCCGCCGTCGATCGAGTTCTCGATCGCGATCATCGCCGCATCGCTGTATCCGGTGACGACGTCGTTCAGGGCCTCGCCGAGGTTCGCGACCGGGTTCCACTCCTGACCGGCGGCCTCGGGCACCTGCTTGAGCGCCGCCTCCGTGAACGTCCCCGCCGGCCCCAGATAGGAGTAACGACGGACGGGTGCGGGGCTCTGCGACATGATGTCCAGAGTACCGCGCCGCAGCCTCGCCGAGCCGCGTATTCGCTTTCAGCCGAGCACGCGAGCCACGAGCGCCTGCGCCGCCTCCTGCACGAGCGCGAGGTGCTCGGGCCCGCGGAACGACTCGGCATAGATCTTCATGACGTCCTCGGTGCCCGAGGGGCGCGCGGCGAACCAGGCGTGCTCGGTCTGCACCTTCAGACCCCCGATGGGGGCGTCGTTCCCCGGTGCACGGGTGAGGATCGCGGTGATCGGATCGCCCGCCAGCTCGGTGTCGGTGACGTCGTCGGGGGCGAGCGCTCCGAGGCGGCGCTTCTGCTCCGGGGTGGCGGCCGCGTCGACGCGGGCGTACGCGGGCTCGCCGAAGCGCTCGGTCAGCTCGCGATAGCGCTCCGAGGGCGACTGCCCGGTGACGGCCTGGATCTCGGCGGCGAGCAGGGCGAGCAGGATGCCGTCCTTGTCGGTGCTCCACGCGCTGCCGTCGAAGCGCTGGAACGAGGCCCCCGCGCTCTCCTCGCCGCCGAACACCACATCGCCCGACGAGAGGCCCGGCACGAACCATTTGAAGCCCACGGGCACCTCGAGCAGCTCGCGCCCGTGCGCGGCGACGACGCGGTCGATGAGCGCCGACGACACGAGCGTCTTGCCGATCTTCGCGGTCGCGGGCCAGTCGCGGCGATGCGTCAGCAGGTAGTCGATGGCGACCGCGAGGTAGTGGTTCGGGTTCATCAGGCCGCCGTCGCGGGTCACGATGCCGTGGCGGTCGGCGTCTGCGTCGTTGCCCGTCACGAGGTCGTAGAGCGGTCGGGCGTCGGCGACCGTCGACATGACGTGGCGAGAGGAGGGATCCATGCGGATCTTCCCATCCCAGTCGAGGTGCATGAAGCCCCACTGCGGGTCGACCCCCGGGCCGAGCACGGTCAGGTCGAGTTCGTAGCGGTCGCGGATCGCCGCCCAGTAGGCCGTGCTCGCCCCGCCGAGCGGATGAGCCGCGAGACGCACACCCGCCTTCCGGATCGTCTCGACGTCGATCACCTCGCCGAGCGCCTCGACGTATTCTCCGAGGAAGTCGTAGCGGCCGACCGGCTCGCCGCCGATCCCGTCCTCGCTTGCACGGGGAATCGCGTCGATCCCGCCCTCCAGCAACTCGTTGGCTCGGGCGGCGATCCAATCGGTCGCGTCGGTGTCTGCGGGCCCGCCGTGGGGAGGGTTGTACTTGAACCCGCCGTCCGCGGGCGGGTTGTGGCTCGGTGTGACCACGATGCCGTCGGCACGGCCGGAGTCGTCGACGGCGCGATCGCGGTTGTGGGTGAGGATCGCGTGGCTCACCGCGGGGGTCGGCACGAAGACCTCGTCGCCCGTGCCGGCCTTCGCCAGCACGTGCACCCCGGCCGCGGAGAGCACCTCGCGCGCCGTGTGCTCGGCCGGAGCCGACAGGGGGTGCGTGTCGGAGCCGATGAAGAGCGGCCCCTCGATGCCCTGCGCGGCTCGGTACTCGGCGATCGCGGCGCTGATCGCGACGATGTGGGCCTCGTTGAATGAGCCCTTGAGCGAGGACCCGCGGTGCCCCGAGGTGCCGAACACGACCCGCTGGGCGGGATCGGCGGGATCCGGCACCACCTCCGTGTACGCGGCGAGGAGCGCCTCGACATCGATGAGATCCTGCTGCTGCGCGGGCTGCCCTGCTCTCTCATGCATGTCTCCAGTGTGCCAGCCCCGTTCCTCGCCCGCACTCCCCGCTACCGCTCCGCCCTTCTCCGCTTCCATTCCGCTTCGCCTTCCTCCCCCTTCTCCCGCGCACCGATCGACGTTCAAATACACCAATCGCCTGATTCGGTGTGTTTGAACGTCGATCGGTGCGTTTGAGACGGCGGAGGGCTCCGCCGCGAGAGGGAAAGAGGCGATACCGCTCGTTCACAGAGCGGGGCTACGCTGGAGGCATGGACGAGAGCGTGATCACCACCAGGCGCGACGAGATCGAGTGCTGGCTCACCGACATGGACGGGGTGCTGGTGCACGAGGAGCGCGCGATCCCGGGCGCCGCCGAGCTGATCCAGCACTGGCGCGACGAGGAGATCCCCTACCTCGTACTCACCAACAACTCGATCTTCACGGCCCGCGACCTCAGCGCGCGGCTCGCAGCCTCGGGCATCGACGTGCCCGAGGAGCGGATCTGGACGAGCGCGCTCGCCACCGCCGCCTTCCTCAAGCAGCAGAAGCCGGGAGGGTCGGCGTTCGTGATCGGCGAGGCCGGCATCCTCACCGCCCTGCACGACGCAGGCTACGTGATGACCGAGTCGAACCCCGACTTCGTGGTGGTCGGCGAGACACGCAACTACTCGTTCGAGGCGATCACCAAGGCGGTGCGGCTCATCATGAACGGCGCACGGTTCATCTCGACGAACCCCGACGCGACCGGCCCCAGCGCCGATGGCCCGCTCCCCGCGACCGGCGCGATCAACGCGCTCATCACGAAGGTGACCGGCAAGGTGCCCTACATCGTGGGCAAGCCGAATCCCATGATGTTCCGCTCGGCGCTCAACCAGATCGGCGCGCACTCGCACAACACGGGCATGATCGGCGACCGCATGGACACCGATGTGGTGGCCGGCATGGAGGCGGGGCTGCACACGGTGCTCGTGATGACCGGGATCTCGGATCGCCGCGAGATCGAGAAGTTCCCGTTCCGCCCCGACGAGATCCTCTCCTCCGTCGCGGATCTGCTGCCCGGCGAGTAGGGCGCGCGACACTTCGCTCACAATCGCGGCTTAGGCCCGGTTCTCAACGAGTTGTCCACAGATTCCGGATCCAGGGCCGGCAAGGGTCTGCCCTCTGTCAGGATCGGCTGTACCCCAGACCGATTCCACGACAAGATGGGAATGTGAGCAGCTTGAACGATCCTCAGATATGGACCATCATCGGTGTCTTCGCCGCCGCGCTCTTCGGCTTGCTCACCTTCATGGGCTACTCGTTCATGCGCGCGCTGGCCGGGCACGTCGCGCAGATCACGAGCAAGATCGAGATCGTCGAAACCAAGCTCGAAGCGCGCTTCGAGCGCCTCGAGGCCCGCGTCGATAACCTCGATCGCGACGTGCAGGCCATCGCGAAGCGGGTCTTCGGGGAGTAACCAGGCGAGCGCTCGGGTCTAGCCCGGTAGGGTGTCGCCGGTCCCGGGCCGGCGGGGCGCCCGGACCGAGCCCGGCGGGGTGCCGCCGACCCCGGACCCGGTGGGGCGCTCGCGCCGAGCCCGGCGGGCAGGCCCGGCCCGCTGTGAGCCCGGTCCGAGCCTGGCATGCCGCGCGGGCGTTCGCCTTCCGGGTGAATCCCAGCGCCGTCGAAGCGAACGCTGGCATGCCGCGGGCGTAGACCTCCCGCACCAATGCAGACCCGCGATACGGTGCGCGAGGTCGACATCGGTGCGGGAGGTCTGCACCGGCGCCCCGGAGCCCCGGCGCGGCGCCCCGCATCGGAGCCCCGGCGCGGCGCACCGGCACCCCGCCCCGCCTACAGCCCGATCCTGCGGTAGCGGTCGTGGCGCGCGATCCGGCGCCGATCGGGGTGCTGCAGGCTGAGCGCGGCGAGCTCCTGGGTGATGGCGTCGCCCATGCGCGCGCAGAACGCCTCGATCTCGGTCGACGCGTCGGGCAGCTCGGGCACGACCCGGTCGACGATACCGTTGGCCAGCAGGTTCGCCGATGCGACGCCCTGCTGCTCGGCGAGCTCGGGCGCGTGCTCCGTGTCGCGGTGCACGATCGCTGAGGCGCCCTCCGGCGGCAGCGGCGAGAGCCACGCGTGCTCGGCGGCGAGGGTGCGGTCGGCGGGCAGGATCGCGAGGGCCCCGCCCCCGGTGCCCTCCCCCAGCAGCACCGACAGCGTCGCGCCGCGGTGCGTCGCGAGGTCGGCGAGGCAGTGCGCGATCTCGCTCGCGAGGCCGCCCTCCTCCGCGGTCTGGGAGAGCGCCGCACCCGGCGTATCGATCACGGTCACCAGCGGCAGCTTGAGCTCTTCCGCCAGGTGCATCGCCCGCCGGGCCGCGCGCAGCCCGCCCGGCCCGAGGGGCGCGTGCGAGCGCTGGATCCGGCGATCCTGCCCCACCACGACGGCCGGGATCCCCCCGAAGCGCGCCAGGCACAGCGACAGCCCGGGATCCCGCTCTCCCTGCCCCGTGCCCGACAGGGGCACGACGTCGGTCGCCGCGTACCGCAGCAACTCCCGCAGCCCGGGCCTGCGGCGGTCCCGCGTGCGCAGCACCGAGGCCCACGTATCGCTCGAGCCCGCAGACTCCTCCCCCGCCCGTCCCGGGTCGGCAGCCCGGGCGATGATTTCGGCGCGGGTGGGCGGATCGAGCAGGCGCAGCACCCGCTGGATCATGTCGCGCAGCTCCTCGGGCGGCAGCACCCCGTCGATGACGCCGTGCTTCGCGAGGTTCTCGGCCGACTGCACCCCCTCGGGGAACTTCTCGCCGTACAGCGCCTCGTACACGCGCGGTCCGAGGAACCCGACCAGCGCGCCCGGCTCCGCCACCGATACCTGCCCGAGCGACCCGAACGACGCGAGCGCGCCGCCGGTCGACGGATGCCGCAGGTAGGTGAGGTACGGCAGACCCTCGGCCTGGTGCGCGGCGACCGCGCCCGCGATCTTCACCATCGCGACGAACGCGACCGTGCCCTCCTGCATGCGCGTGCCGCCCGAGGCGGTCGACGCGAGCACCGGCAGGCGCTCGGCGGTCGCCCGCTCCATCGCCTGCACGAACCGCTCCGCGGCGGCGACGCCGATCGAGCCGGCCAGGAAGCGGAATTCGCACGCGATCAGCACCACGCGCCGGCCGTCGATCAGGGCCTCGCCGGTGATGATCGACTCGTCGACGCCCGACTTCTCGGCCGCGGCCGCCAGCTCCTCGCGGTAGGCCTCCCCCAGGTCGGGCTCTGCGGGATCCCGATCCCACGAGAGATAGCTCCCCGGATCGGCGATCAGATCGATCAGCTCCCGAGCGGTCAGCCGCTTCGGCTTCGCTCCCGAAGCTCCAGGACCGGCCACCGCAGGCGCCCCGCTCATGCCCGCTCCCCGGCGAGCCAGGCGCGGATCAGGTCGCCGTGCTGGTCGAGCAGCGGCGGCGCGGTGTGCTCGCTGCGGGCGCGCTCGGTCTCGCCGGTCTCATCGACGTCGAAGAAGCGGATCGCCGGCCCGGGCAGCGAGATGCTGCCGAGGGCCGCGTGATCCACGTCCACCACGAGGCCCTGCGAGCGCACCTGATCCCACTCGTACACCTCGGTCAGATCCCGCACCTTGCCCGCGGGCACGCCGGCGCCGCGCAGTCGCTCCAGCAGCGCCTCGGCGTCCTGGTCGGCGAACGCGGCCTCCACGAACGCGATCGTCTCGGCGCGATGCGCGACCCGCACGGGGTTCGTCTCGAGGCCGGGCGTCTCGGCGTCGAGCCCGAACTCGGCGCAGAAGGCCTGCCACAGGCGCTCGTTGCCCACGCTGATCTGCACCGCCCCGTCGCGGCACTTGAACAGCCCGTACGGCGCGATCGAGGGGTGGTGGTTGCCCTGCGCGTGCGGCGTCTCACCGGCCACCGTGACCCGTGTGCCCTGGAAGGCGTGCACCCCCACGATCGAGGAGAGCAGCGAGGTGCGCACCACCCGACCCTTGCCCGTCTGCTCACGCTCGTACAGCGCCGCGAGCACGCCCACCACGCCGTGGATGCCGCCCAGCAGGTCGGCGATCGGCGTGCCCACGCGCTGCGGGTCCTCCGGCCCGGAGCCCGTGATCGACATCAGGCCGGCCTCGCCCTGCACGATCTGGTCGTAGCCCGCGCGGCCGCCCTCGGGGCCGTCGTGCCCGAAGCCGGTGATCGACAGCTGCACCAGGCGCGGGTTCAGCTCCGCGAGCGCGGCCGTGCCGAACCCGAGGCGATCCATCACGCCGGTGCGGAAGTTCTCGATCAGCACGTCGGCCCGCGCCAGCAGCTCGGTCAGTACCGCCCGCCCGTCGTCGCTCTTCAGGTCGAGCGCGATCGACTCCTTGTTGCGGTTGCACGACAGGAAGTACGTCGAGTAGTCGCGCTCGTCGGATCCCGCCACGAAGGGCGGGCCCCAGGAACGGGTGTCGTCGCCCGACCCCGGCGCCTCGACCTTGATCACGCGAGCGCCGAGATCCCCCATCATCTGCCCCGCGTGCGGACCCGCGAGCGCACGCGACAGATCCACCACCAACACACCGTCCAACGAACCCTGGCTCATCGTCTCTCCTCCATCATTTCCTTCATCGAAGCTTCGATCCTTCAGGTGCTCTGCCGGGCGGCACCCGCCGGCGCGACCCCGCGCTTCTCCCGGCGCGACCCCTACGCCTTCCCCAGATAGTGTCCCAGCGCCACGACCGCCGCGCGCACCCCGGTGCTGAGCGTCGGCTCGGGATCGGGCAGGAAGAAGGGCGAGTGATTCACCGGGGGCGCTTCGTTCTCAGCCGAGAACCCGCCGAAGAACCAGTACACGCCCGGTACGCCGATGCTGTCGGGGAGGGTGCCGAAGTCCTCCGACCCCATCGCGGGCGGCAGGCTGACCACACGATCCTCGCCGAGCTCCCGCTGCAGTGCTGCCCGCACCTGCTCGGCGTGCTCGTCGTCGTTGTAGAGGCGCGGAAAGCGGTAGATCTCCTCGACGGTCGGCCGCGGGGCGCCCGACGCCTCCGCCTCCGCGTTCACGATGCGCGCGATGGCCGAGAGCACCCGCTCCCGCACCTCCTCGGTGAGCGTGCGGATGTTGAGGGTGAACTCCGCGCGGTCGGGGATGATGTTCTCCTTCAGACCCGCGTGGAAGGTGCCGCAGGTGACGACCGCGGGCGACTGCGGCGGCAGCTCCCGTGAGACGATCGTCTGCAGGCGGGTGACCATGTGGGCGCCGAGCACGATCGGGTCGATCGAGTCCTGCGGCTGGGACCCGTGCGACTGCTTGCCGTGCACGGTGATGCGCAGCGAGTCGGCCATCGCCATCGCAGAGCCGGTCGTCAGCCCGATGCTGCCGGCCGGCACGGAGGGGAACACGTGCTGACCGAGCACGGCCTCGGGCTTCGGCACGCGATCCCACAGGCCGTCGGCGACCATCGCGGCGGCGCCGGCCGCGGTCTCCTCGCCCGGCTGGAAGATCCACAGCACGGTGCCCGCCCAGGCCTCGGGTTGGCGCCGCAGCAGCGCCGCCGCGGCGAGCGCGGTCGCGATGTGGGTGTCATGGCCGCAGCCGTGCATCACGGGCACGGTGCTCCCGTCGGGCAGCGTGCCCGTGGCGGTCGAGCTGTACGCGGCCCCGGTCGCCTCCTGGATCGGGAGCCCGTCGGTATCGGCGCGGAACCCGATCACCGGGCCCTCACCGTTGCGCATGACGCCGACGACGCCGGTGCCGCCGCAGCGGAAGTGCTCGATCCCGAGCGCGTCCAGCCGCTGCTCGATGAACTCCGCCGTGCGGTGCTCCTGCATCGAGAGCTCGGGGTTGCGATGCAGGTGCTCGTAGGTCTCGTGCAACGCGTTCCGCTCGTCGTCTGAGAGGCGCGAATCCAGCATGAGAGGTCCTTTCGCTCGGGATCTGGCAGCTGCTTCATGCTCTCATGGGGCGACGGCCGCGAACGCCGCCGTTCAGAGGCGCGGGTGCATCTGCGCCCACCGCGTGCGCTCCTCGTAGGCGTGCGCGGCGCGCAACAGCAGCGCGTCGGCGCCCTGCGGTGCGACCAGTTGGATGCCGACCGGCAGCCCCGACTTCGAGAACCCGGCCGGCACGGAGAGGGCGGGCACGCTCATCGCCGAGACCACGCAGACCGAGCGCATCCAGTCGAGGTAGTCGCCCATGCGGTGCCCGGCGATCTCGGTCGGCCACCGCTGCTCGCCGGGGAACGGCAGCACCTGCGCCGTCGGCGTGATCCAGAGATCGTAGCGATCGAAGTACTCCCGGGTGCGCTGCTCGAGGCGGGTGCGTGCGCGGGTGAGCTCGTGCAGGTCCGCCGCGGTCTGGCGTGCACCGACCTCCACGTTCTCGATGACCTCGGGCTTCACCCGGTCGGGGTTCGACCGCACCAGCTCGCCCCACCCGAACTCGTAGTCGAAGGCTCGCGTCTGCCTGAAGACCTCGTCGGCCTCGGCGATGTCTGGCGAGGCCTCCTCCACGATCGCGCCGGCGTCGGCGAACACCGCGAGTGCGCGCTCCGCCACCGCGACGACCTCGGGATCCATCGGCATCCCGAGCCCCACGTCGGGCGACCAGCCGATCCGCAGCCCGGCGACACCGCGACGCAGCCCGACCCGGAAGTCGACGTCCGACTCCTGGATCGACGTCGGCACGCTCGGATCCGGGCCCGAGATCGCGTTCATCATCAGCGCGAGATCCGAGACCTCGCGGGCCATCGGGCCCGTGCGACCGAGCCACATCCAGGAGTTGGCGCCCGGGCCCGGCACCCGGCCGAGCGAGGGCCGAAGACCCAGCACGTTGCAGAACGCGGCGGGGATGCGCAGCGATCCGCCCATGTCCGATCCGTCACCCACCGGCTGAATGCCCGCGGCGATCGCGGCCGCGGCGCCGCCGCTCGAACCGCCGGCGCTGCGCGTCGGATCGTAGGGGTTGCCGGTGGTGCCGAACACCTCGTTGAAGGTGTGGGCGCCCGCTGCGAACTCGGGCACGTTGTTCTTGCCCGTCATGATCGCGCCGGCCGCCCGCAGCCGCCCCACGATGAGGCTGTCGCGCTTCGGCACCACGTGCTGCAGCAGCGGGGAACCCCACGTGTTGGGCATGCCCGCGGTGTCGTTGCTGTCCTTGTTGGTCATCGGCACGCCGTGCAGCGGACCGAGCGTCTCGCCCGCGGCCTGCCTCGCATCCGCCCGTTCGGCGTCGGCCCAGGCCATCTCGCGATCCTCGTAGATCACGGCGTTGATCGCGGGATTGAGCGCATCGATCCGGTCCCAGTGCGCCTGCAGCGCCTCACGGGCCGAGAGCTCGCCGGATCGGATGCGCCGCGCGAGATCCCCCGCCGACATCCACCTCAGTTCTTCGTTGGCCATACCCGTCCCCTACGCCGCCGCGCCCGACTGACCGGTCTGCGTGTTGATCGCTCCCGCCCGGATGAGCTCGAAGATCTCCGTGCGCAGCTCGGCGAACTCGTGGAGCGAGCGGGTGGTGATCTGGTCGCGGGGCGCCGGCAGGTCGATGTCGACGATGCGGGTCACGATCGCGGGCCGGTGGCCGAGCACGACGACGCGGTCGGAGAGGTACACGGCCTCGTCGATGTCGTGGGTGACGAGCACGATGGTCATGCCGAACTCGTCGCGGATCTTGATGCAGAGGTCTTCGAGCTCGAAGCGGGTCTGCGCGTCCACAGACGCGAAGGGCTCGTCCATGACGAGCACCTCGGGGCGGTAGGCGAGGGCGCGCGCGATGGCGACGCGCTGCTGCATGCCGCCGGACAGCTGCCACGGGTAGCGGTCGAGGGCGTGCGAGAGGCCCACCGACGTGAGCGCCGCGTTCACGCGCTGGTCGGCCTCGGCCTTCGAGAGCTTGAGGTGCTGCAGGGGCAGGCGCACGTTCTTCTCGACCGTGAGCCACGGCATGAGCGAGCGCGTGTACTCCTGGAACACGAGCGCCATCTCCTCCGGCGGCCCATCGATCTGCTTGCCATCGATCCGCGCCGAACCCGACGTGATCGACTGCAACCCGGTCAGGCACTTCAGCAGGGTCGTCTTCCCGATCCCCGACGGGCCCACGATCGAGACGATCTCGCCCGCGGCCACGTCGAAGGTGAGGTCCGCGATGATCTGCACCTCGTCGCCCTTCACGGCGTACGACTTCGAGAGATGCTCTACGACGAGCTGGGTGTTGGTCATGATGTTCTCCGTAAGTTCTTTCAGAGTGACGGGCCCCGGCTCAGTCGGCCGACGCCGCCTTCTGGGCGCCGAGGTACCAGGCCAGAGCCCGCCGGCGGGTCAGGGTGAAGAGCAGGTTGGCGAGGTAGCCGAGGATGCCGAGCAGCAGGATGCCGGCCCACATGCCCTTCACGTCGAAGCTGCCCTGCGCGAGCAGCGTGAGAGCGCCGATGCCGCGCGCCGCGCCCATCATCTCGCTCGTGATCATCACGATGAACGCGACCTGCAGGCTCACCAGGGCGCCGGCGAAGATCTGGGGCGAGGCGGCCGGGATGTAGATGCTCCGCAGCCGCTCCCAGCGGGTGAGGCGGTAGACGCGGGCGGTCTCGAGCAGCAGCGGCTCCGTGGCGCGCACGCCGTCGATCGTCGAGATGAGCACGGGGAAGAGCGAGGCGAGCGCGATCGCGAAGATGCGCACCTCGTTGCCGAAGCCCATGGTCGCGATGAAGATCGGCAGCAGGGCGACGGCGGGGATCGAGCGCACGAACTGCACGATCGGATCGAGGATCCAGAACAGCGGCTTCACGAGCCCGAGCAGGATGCCGAGGACGATGCCCACGACGCACGCGATGACGTAGGCGATGAGGAAGTTGCCGACGCTCGGCAGCACATCGCTCGCGAACTTGTCGAACAGCCAGAGCCGCTGGAACTCGATCACGATGTCTTTGAGGGGCGGGAAGAAGGGATCGCTCGAGTTCAACGACCCGAACCACCAGAGGGCCAGCAGCAGCACCGGCACGCCGATCTCGAGCGCGAGCAGCAGCGGGCGGCGGTTGATGCGCTTGGCACGCGCGGCGGCAGCGGTGCGCAGCACCGTGGTGCTGGGCGCGCCGGAGTCTTGGGCGGTCGACATGTCAGCCTTCCTTCCGGTAGGAGCTGTGCCAGTGCAGCAGGCGGCGCTCGGTGCGGCCCGCGGCGGTCTGCACGAGCAGGCCGAGCAGACCCAGCACCACGACGTAGGCGAAGATGAGGTCGCTGCGCCCTGAGGTCTGCGCGACGGTGAGGGCGCTGCCGATACCGGGGGCGCCGCCCAGCATGCCGGCGACGACAGTCATGATGAGCGTGACGGGAGCGGCGACGCGCATCGCGGTGCCGATGTAGGGCGAGGCGCCGGGCAGGATCACGCGCCAGAGGATCTCCCCCGGCTTCATGCCGAATGAGCGGGCGGTGTTGCGCATCACCGGATCGACCGCTTCGACGCCGGCGGCGGTCTGCGCCGTGATCGGCAGCATCACGCCGAAGACCACGAGGAACACACCCATCTCGGTCGTGGGGCCGAGCACGAGCATCGCGAGCGGCAGGATGACGATGGCGGGGATCGGGCGCAGGAACTCGAGCACCACGCGCGTCGCGGCGTGGGCGATGTCGGAGGTGCCGACCAGCACGCCGAGGCCGACGCCGGCCACGGCGGCGATCGCCCAGCCGAACAGCGCGATCCCGAGCGTCGTGAGTACCTCTGTCCAGAAGCTGCCCTGACCGAACAGGCTCACGAGCGCCTCCGCCACGACGGGAACGCCCGGCAGCGAACCCTCCGAAGTGACCTGCGTCGAGCCCCACTGCCAGGCGGCGAGGAGGAGGACGATGCCGAGCACTCCGAAGAGGATGGGCGCGGCCGCGCTGCGACCGCCTCTAGCAGTTGATTTCATACTCGTCCTCCTCCTCGCGCGCTCACTTGCCGGGGACGGAGAGGATCTCCGTGACGTCGATCGTCTCCGGGAAGAACTCGATGTCGGTGAGCTTCTGATCGACCTCGGCCAGCTGATCCGGATCGATCGTCTCCGGGAAGTACGACTGCGGCATGTCGGCCGGCGACAGTTTGAGACCGGCGCGATCGATGACGTGCTGCTTCACCTCGTCGAGGTTCTCGTTGGCGGCCGCGTTGCACTTCTGGATCGCGGTCTGGAAGCGCTCGACGGCCTCGGGGTTCTTCTCGACCCACTCGGTGTTGCCGGCCCAGGAGGTCGTGGCGGAGCCCTTCGGGAAGAACTCGACGCTCGGGTTCATGACGCGCTTCAGGCCGGCCTCGTCGGCCTCGATCGAGAAGGGGCTGACGAGGAACGCGGCGTCGAGCTGATCCGACTTCAGCGCGTCGAGCGCGGGCTGGAAGCCGAGCTTCAGCCACTCGATGTCGGCGGTGTCGACGCCGGCCTCGTGCAGCACGGAGGTGATGGTGCCGTCGGGCTGGCCCTTGAGCTCGGGAACGGCGATGCTGGTGTCGCCGCCCATGTCCTCGATGCTCTCGATGCCGCTGCCCTTGCTCACGTACACGCCCACCGAGGTGTATTCGCGCTGCTCCTCGAGCGAGGCGTCGGCGGCGGCGGGGTTGATGCCGTCGGCGGCGGCGATCATGGTGATCGGCACGTTCTGGCGGGCCATCGTGAGCGCCGAGATGGTCGGCACGAAGGCGAGCTCGAGCTTGCCCGCCTGCAGCGCAGCGGTCGCGGCCGGCAGGTCGGGCAGCTCGGTGACCTCGACGTCGAGGCCCTCCTTCTCGAAGGTGCCGTCCTCCACGCACATGTACATGGGCTCAGCTGCGATCGACGCCTGCGACTGGATGCGGATCTTGATCGGCTCGTCGCTGTTCGCGGCACCCTCACCCGAGGGCGCACTCGACGAGCAGGCTGCCAGGGAGACCGCCGCGGCGGCTGCGAGGCCGATGAAGGCCAACTTGCGAATCTTCATTGATAGCAATCTTTCTTTCGAAGTGTGGGAGGGATCCGTCGGAGCGCCGATGCCCGAGTTCTCGAACTCGCAGACGTCTCTGGCTGAATCAGCACTAACCATAAGCTCGAATGCAGGGTGTACTGAACAGTGATTGCCATTTTGGAGATTTCAGCAGAGAATCGTGCCATGATCTCCATTCCCGTGCTCGATGACCTCGACCGCCGCATCGTCGCCGCACTGCAGGTCAACGGACGCGCGGGGTGGCGGCGCATCGCCCACGTGCTCGATGTCGCCGAGCGCACGGTCGCGGCTCGCGGAGCGGAGCTGCTGCGCAGCCGCCAGGTGCGCATGACCGGCCTCACGCTCCTGCCCCGCGGCGGGGTGCTCGACAGCTCGATCATCAACGTGCGCTGCGTGGCCGGCATGAACCGGGTCACGGCGGCGGCGGCCGCGGCGCGCTCCAACTCGGTGTTCACGTACCTCACGACCGGCGAGGCCGACTGCGTGTTCGAGCTCATGAACGAGCGCTCGCGCTCCCTGGCGACGCTCGTGGACGAGATCCCGGGCATGCCCGGGGCGGCGGGGGTCGAGACCGCCACGATCCTCAAGCTCTACAAGGGCACCCACCAGTGGCTTCCCGGGCTGCTGACCGACGAGCAGGTCACCGCGCTGATCGATCACGAGCAGAGCTGGGAACCGACCGGCTCGGTCGAACTCGCGCCGCTCAGCCGCGAGGAGCAGGAGATCGCCCGCGTGCTCGCCGCCGACGGCAGGGCCACCATCGAGGAGCTGGCCCGTGCGACCGCCCTCTCCCCGGCGTCGGCGAGGCGACGCCTGGCGCACCTGCAGGCGAGCGGTCGCCTCTTCGACCGGGCCGTGGTGGAGCCCGCCGCGCTCGGCTTCCCGGTCGAGGCGACGATGCGGATCCGCACGCTGCCCGGCCGCACCGAGTCCGTCGCGATGCAGCTCACCCGGGTGCCCGAGGTGCGCTACCTGGCCTTCACCACGGGCCGGTACCAACTCTTCGTGAACATCGCCTGCACCGGCCATGACACCCTCGCCGATTTCCTCATGCGCTCCGACTGGACGGAGGACGCGGTCGAGGTCGACACATCGATGGTGCTGCACGCGCTCAAGCGCAGCGGTGTGCGCATGGACGAGGACTGATCCCTCGCGCGCCACCGAACCCGAGCGTCTCAGCGAGACTGACTGTTTCAGAGGCCCTGAAACAGTCAGTCTCGCTGAAAGCGCCGGTTTCGATGCGCGGGGCCGGATCCGACTCAACGGGACGCGGCGCTCAGCGCCGCCTCCTCCTCGAAGTCGATCTGCTCGACGTCCTTGCCCCCTCGCGCGCGGCGGATCGCCTCGGCGACGACCAGCACGATGAGGTTCGGGGCGAGCGCGATCAGGCCGGAGTCCCAGCTGCCGATGGGAATGTTCGCGAAGGTGATCACCATGACGGTCGCGGTGCCGGCGATGATGCCCAGACCGATCGGCCACGCCCCCACCCGCACCCGGCGCGTGAGAGCGAGCAGCACACCGGGGGCGAACTGGGTCGTGCCGCCGTAGGTCAGCAGCAGCAGCGCGCCGATATCCGAGCGCACCAGTCCGAACGCGAGCGCGAGGCCGATCGACACCACGATCACGACGTAGTTGATCGCCATGCGGTTCGCCGGCCGCACTCCGCCGATCACGTTCGTGCTCACGAGGGTGGAGATGCCCATGACGATCGCCGCGGCCGGCACCATCGCCGCGGAGGCTCCGCCGACGGCGACGAGGCCGAGCAGCCAGTCCGGCATGATCTCGCCGCTCATCGTGAGCAGCACGGCATTGCCCACCGTGTCACCCGGCAGTCGCAGCGTCGCCGACAGGCCGACCAGGATCGGGATGAACAGCACGAGCTGGTAGATCGGCAGCCACTTCGCGTTGCTCCGCAGCACCTCGCCGCTCTTCGCCGCGAGGTTCGGCGGCCACAGGTGCGGCAGCGTCATGAAGCCCGAGCCGATCACGGTGACGAGCATCGCGGTGATGAAGAACGTCGTGTCGTACCCCTCGGCGTGGAGCGTCAGCAGCGTGGGCGTGCGCTCGGCGACCTCCGCGAAGACCGGGGGAATGCCGCCGAAGCTGATGGCGACGCCCGCGATCACCACGGCGAGGGCGACCACCATGAGGATGTCCTTCAGGATCGCGACGCGGGCGATGCCCCTGATCCCGGACCAGGCGACGAAGATCGCGACGAGCACACTCGCGATCACCATGCTGAGGCCTCGGGCCGACGAGCTGCCGGTCGCGAGCTCGACCACCATGCCGAGGCCGGTGATCTGCAGCTGGAGATACGGGATGAGGGCGAGCGCGCCGATGATCGCGACGACCTTGCCGAGCCAGCGGGCGCGGAAGCGATCCTCGAAGAAGTCGGCCATCGTGAGATAGCCGCGGCGCTGTCCGAGCTCGCGGATCCGCGGGGCCACGAAGTAGAGGATCGACCACGACATCGTGAGGTAGCCGACCGCGAAGACCGCGCTCACGCCGCCGCCGAACGCGATACCGGCGAGCCCCAGGAAGCTGAAGGTGGTGAGGGACTCCCCCGCCTGCAGGAACCACGACGTCCACTTGGGGATGTCGCGCTTGCCGACGGTCCAGTTGCTCATGCTCTTCTGGCGCTGACGGCTGGCGATGCCGAGCGCCCCGATGACGAGCAACCCCAGAACGATGATGACGGTGACGGTCATCGCAGACCCTCTTCCTTCTCGGCGGCGATGCGCTCGGCTCGGAGCGCCTCGATCTGCTCGGTGGCGAGGCGCTCGCGCTCCGACCGGTCGTGCTCGCGCCCGCCGTTACGCAGGTAGAGCGACTCGACGAGCTGCAGGCTGAGCACCGTCAGCACGACGAGCGCCGCGGTCCAGACGAGCACGGCCGGGATCCCGAACCACAGGGTGGGCTCGTTCGCGAACGGGAGGAACGGGGTCGCGAAGAACCCCGCCACCGGGATGGCCGCGATCACGGCCCTTCCCGGCGTCAACAATTTCGGTTTCATGATGCTCCTTTGCACTTCACATCTGGTGTCAGGTTGGGGATAGAGCCGAGGTCAGTCGACGAGCACCGCGGGCGTGCGGAGCCAGTGCGGCTGCAGGCGTTCGATCTGGGCGGCGAGCGCGAGGATCCTGCCCTCGCGACGGGGCGGGGCGATCAGCTGCAGCCCGACGGGGAGCCCCTCGGGCGTGAACCCGCAGGGCACGCTGAGCGCAGTGAAGCCGGTGATCGAGATGCGGGTCGCGGCCCGCATCCACTCGAGATAATCGGACTGGCTCACGCCGTTGATCTCGCGCGGCCAGGAGGTCTCGGCGGGGAACGGGAGCGCGGTGGTGACCGGGGCGGCGAGCACGTCGATGTCGTCGAACAGGCTCATCATGCGCTGGAGCACGCGCTCGCGCTGCGCCATCGCCAGTTGCAGGTCGTCGATCCCGAGGCGCAGGCCCGCCTCGGTGTTCTCGATGAGTTCGACGCCCAGGCGATCCCGGTCGCTCCGCAGCGCAGCGCCGAAGCTCCGCGCGTAGCCGAACGCCCTGAGGGTGCGGAAGGCGGGATCGGCCTCGGCGAGATCCGGCTCGACCTCGGTGACAAGGTGACCCAGTTCACGCAGCGCGGGGAGCCCGGAGCCGTCGAGCACCTCAGAGATCCCGTGCTCGATCTCGAGGCCTCCGAGCGTGCGACTCCACCCCACCCTCAGCGGACCCTCGAGCTGCGGCACCTCTGCGGGGACGGCCTCGGGGATCGACAGCGGCGAGCGGGGATCCTCTCCCGAGAGCACCGAGAGCAGCAGAGCGGTATCGGCGACGGTGCGCGCCATGGGTCCGCCCGTCGCAAGGGTGTCCCAGCTATCCGAGACGGGACGATCGGGCACGCGCCCGATCGTCGGACGGATGCCGACCACGTTGCAGAACGCGGCGGGGTTGCGCAGCGATCCGCCCATGTCGGAGCCGTCGGCCACCGAGGTGAGCCCCGCGGCGAGCGCCGATGCGGCCCCGCCGCTCGAACCGCCGGCGCTGCGGTCGGTCGCGTACGGGTTGGTGGTGGTGCCGAACACACGATTGTAGGTGTGGGATCCGGTGCCCTGCTCGGGGGTATTGGTCTTCCCGTAGATCACGGCGCCCGCGGCGCGCATGCGCTGCACGATGAGCGCGTCCTGCTCGGGAACGTGGTCCGCGTACAGCAGGGATCCGTAGGTCGTGCGCAGACCCGCGGTGTCCTCGAGGTCCTTGACGGCCACGGGCAGCCCCTCGAGCGGCCGCGGCGCGAGCCCCTGTTCCCGGCGCGCATCCGAAGCGCGAGCCGCGCGCTCGGCCGCCTCGAAGTCGACCGTCACCACGGCGTTGATCCGCGGGTTGATCCGGTCGAAGGCGGCGCGGGTCTCCTGCAGCAGTTCGACGGAGCTCAGCTCGCCGCGCCGCATCGCCCCCAGCTGCTCGGTCGCGCTCCACCGGCAGGGGCCGCTGTCCGAAACGGTCACTCTCTCCTCCTCGAGACGCAGAGAACGGGCAGACTGCGCGGCCCCCTTGTCATTTTCTCTCTAGATAATGACCCCATGTGGCCATTCTGTCAACACAGGGCCGACCAGCTGTCGAAAAAGCTACACTGAGGGGCAAGCTGCGACCGAAACAGTGAGAGCGAGCGCGCATGACCCTCATGACCGAAACGCTGGACCAGGCCGACCGGAGCATCTGCGCGGCACTGCTGCGCAACGGCCGCGCACCCTGGCGGCTCATCGCTCAGGCGACGGGGTTGCAGGAGCGCACCGTCTCCCGACGGGCGACCCGGTTGTTCGAGCAGGGTCTCGTGCGGGTCACCGCCTTCGCGCACCCGCTGCTCGCGGGCCGCGGCGACGCGTTCCTCGCCCGGTTCAGCTGCCGCCCCGAGCAGATGCCGCACGTCGCCCGATGGCTGGCGCACCGGCCCGAGACCCTGTGGGTCTCCACGCTCATGTCGCAGAGCGCTGTGCTGGCCGAGTGCTTCATCCGCCCCGAGGAACAGGCGGCCTTCATCGAGCGCGAGCTGCCGTTCCGGGACGTGACCGACTACTCCTTCGCGCCGCTGCACCACTACCGGCGCACGGTGCGCGGCTGGCAGCCCGACATCCTCGACCGGGGGCAGCTCGCCGTGCTCGGCGAGGACGAGACCTCGGCGCTGAACGCTTCGGAGGGGCCCCTCGACGAGTTCGATCAGGTCGACCGCGAGATCCTCGACCTCCTCATCCGCGACGGCCGCATGAGCATCGACGCCATATCCTCCGAGCTCGGCCTCGCGAAGGCGACGGTGCGCCGCCGCATCCAGCTCATGCAGCACTCGGACCGCGTGAGCATCAGAGCGGTGCTCGAACCGGCCCTGCTCGGGTTCCCGCACGAGATCTTCCTCACCGCGCGCGCGCCGCTCTCACGACTCGACGAGCTCGCCGAGCTGATCGCGGCCGACTCCCGCGCCCGATGGGTGGCCGAGACCACGGCCGACGGGTCGGTGCGGGCGATGCTCGCCTGCCGGAACAGCGGCGAGGTGCCGTCCGCCGTCTCCGACCTCGCGGCCAGGTTCGCCGACGACCGGCTCACCGTCGAGACCGAGCGGTTGCTCACCATGTACAAGCGCAGCGACGTCGTGCTGCCGCCGGCGATCCGGAGTTCTTGAACCTCGCGCCGTCGGCTACTTCTTGCGCAGCGCCTTGAAGAGCATCTGGCCCAGGATGAAGGCGAGCAGGATCGAGAACGCGACGTTCGACCAGAAGGGCGGGATATGCGTCGCGATCACCGAGCCGAGGGGGGAGAGCACGCTCGCGGCGATGCCCAGCACTGCGGCGGATCTGAGGTCGACGTTGCGGCGGCGCACATTGCCGAGTGTGCCCGAGATCGATCCCGGGATGAGCATGATCAGCGACGTGCCCTTCGCGATGAGGTCGCTCGACCCGAAGAAGAACATCAGCACCGGCACGACGATCACACCGCCGCCCACGCCCAGCAACCCCGAGAGCACACCGGTGATCAGACCGGTCAGCACCAGCAGCGATCCGGTGAGCAGCGTGATGTCGATCTCGGCGTCTCGCTGCGGGATCACGAACCACAGACTGATCACGACTCCGAGCAGGAAGGCCATGAACATCCAGCGCAGGAAGCCGGTGGGAACCCTCGAGAGCAGGTAGCTGCCGATCTGCGCGCCGATCACCACGCCGACGGCGAGCAGCACGGCCGCGATCCAGTCGACATTGCCCTGGAGCGAGTATCCGATACCGCCGACGACGGCGGCGGGGAGGATCGCGGCGACCGACGTTCCGGCGGCGAGACGCTGCTCGAAGCCGAGGAACATCACGAGCATCGGCACGAGCACCACACCGCCTCCGATGCCGAAGAGGCCTGAGAGCAGGCCCGTGGCGGCGCCGAGCAGCGCGAGGACGATGATGCTGGGACGGATGGATTGAGTCATGGAGATCGTTTCTAGGAGAGGGCGGTTCGGCTGAGCGGAGGCGGCGGCGCCGTTCAACCCGCGCCGTCAACCACGATCGCCGAGCCGTCCGACCTCGGGTCGCTCGCCGCTTCGTACCCCTCCGAGGTGACGCGGATCAGGTTCGAATGCCCCAGATCCTCCGTGTACGCGGGAACCGTCTTGAGCTCGAACCGGGCGGCGATGGCCTCGCGAGCGGCGTCGGGGACGTCGTCCTCGATGAGCACCCGCACTACGCCGTCGGCGCCGGGCTCCTCCACGATCCAGCGCGGCGCATGGGTGGCCTCGTGCGGCGTGGCACCCGCGAGAGAGCGCAGCAGCAGCTGGGTGTGGATCTGCGGCTGCGCCGATCCGCCCATCGTCGCGGGCACCCACGCGAGCTCGTCGCCGCGCAGGATCAGCACGGGCATCAGCGTGTGCCGCGGGCGCTTACCGGGGGCGAACGCGTTCGGCGAGGCCGGGTCGAGCGAGAACGACGTGCCGCGGTTCTGGAACAGGATGCCGGTCTCGGGTTCGAGCACCGCCGCCCCGAATCCGAAGTACACCGAGTTGATGAGCGACACCGCCCAGCCGTCGGCGCTGACGGCGCTCAGCCCGACTGTGTCGCCGCTCGGCTTCGCCTCGCGCGGCGGCGGGTGCTCGGGCCGACGCATCGCGATGAGCTCGGCTCCGGTCGGGCCGCCGGCGGCGGGATCGGCGAGGTACGTCGCGCGCACCGCGTTGCCGTCGCGGAACGCCGTCGCGAGGGCGCCGGCACCCTCGCCCAGCGGGTCGTCGATCCCGCGCGCGATGTCCTGCAGCGCGCGCAGCAGGATGAACCCGGAGGTGTTCGGCGGACCCGTGATGACGCGGTGACCGTCGAAGCCGCCCTCGAGCGGTTCGTCCCAGAAGGCGGTGTACCCGGCCGCGTCCTCGAGCGAGATCTTCGAGCCGAGCGCCTGCAGCCCCGCCACCCAGCGCTGCGCGAGCTCGCCCTCGTAGAACTCGTCGGCTCCGCGCTCCGCCAGGCGACGCAGCGAGTCTGCGAGCGCCGGTTGCACGAGGGGCTGCCCCTGCACGAGCGGGAGGCCGTCGGGGATGAACACGCTGCGGCACCCCGGATCGAGGTCGAGCACCTCGCGCTCCGAGACGATGGCCGCTGCCACCGACCGGGCCGTCGGCACCCCCTCGTCGGCGTAGCGGATCGCGGCCTCCAAGTGCTGGGCCCAGCTGCGGGTGGCGCCGAACTCGTGCAGCGCCGCCCAACCGCGCACGCCCCCGGGCACGGTCACGGTGTCGATCCCCCGCAGCGGAAGCATCTCTCCGTAGGCCTCGCGAAGCGCGTCGAGCGACTGCGCCGCCGGCGCGGTGCCCGTCGCGTTCAGGAAGCGGATCTCGCCCTCCGGGCTGCGCACGAGCGCGACGAGGTCGCCGCCGAGCGCCACGTTGTTCGGATACACGACGCACAGCGCCGCCGCTGCGGCGAGCGCCGCGTCGATCGCGTTGCCGCCGGCCTCGAGCTCCGCCGCTCCCGCCTCGGTGGCGAGATGATGCGAGGTCGAGATCGCTCCGCGCGGATGATTCATGGGCTTCATCGCCGTCCTTCCCCTTGGTCCCCGGTGTCCTTGGCCTGCGCGCTCGTCACTGCGAGCGCGATCTGCTTGCTGATGTCGAGCACGTGCGCCCTGGCCTCCGCCTCGGCCCGCTCTCCGTCGTGGGCGGCGATCGCCTCGTAGATGCGGCGGTGGGCGGCACTCGATGCCGCGCGTCGCTCGCGCGTCTGGTACCGACTCGCGCGGCTCGGCGAGATCTGCTGCGCGATCTGCTCGTTGATGAGCGCGAGAAGCGGGTTGTGGGCGTACTGCGCGATGGCCTGGTGAAAGGCTCGGTCGAGCTCCGCGTAGCGCTCCTTCGTCACGTCCTTCTCCATCGCCTCGACGAGCTCACGCAACTGGGTGATATCCCGCGGCGTGGCGCGAGCCGCCGTGATGCGCGCGATGGGCGGCTCGATGATCGAACGGAGCTCCATGATGTGGTGCAGCTCGGGGCGCAACGACTCCACGATCGCCAGGGCGTCCTCGGGCACGTTCGCGCGCTCACCGGGAGCCAGCACGATGGTGCCCCTCCCCGGTCTGCGGTCGACCAGACCGCGGTTCTCGAGTTCACGGAGGGCATCGCGCACCGATGGCCGCGATACTCCGAAGTACTCGGCGAGCTCGCGCTCCGGCGGCACCTTCTCGCCGGGCGCCAGCCTGCCTTCGAGGATCAGCCGCTCGAGGTCGACCGAGAGCCGGTCGGGCACTGAGAGGGTCATGGCTCGCCCTACTGCCGCCCAGTCCATATCGACCCCTTTCCGTTGGATCGTCCATCAGATCCTCATTCTGCCCACACTGGTCCAGTGCAGCCGCCGCCGAACTGTGTCACACGCGAAAAGCCTATGTCTCGGTTCTGTTACGCGGTTGACGAGGATGAGGGACCAGAGTATCGTCCATCACAGCTTAGACAGTTGGTCAGACCATCTGCCAGCTGTTGTCAGCATACTCCTTCATCGAAGAAGGACAACCCGCGATCACTATCGATTGGAGAAACCGCCGTGGCTTCCTCCCGCAACAACACCAGAGCTCTCACCGGGGCATTCACCGCGCTCATCGCAGCCTCGGCCCTGGCACTCGCCGGATGCAGCCAGGCTGCGCCGGAGCCCTCGAGTGAGGGGAAGGCCGAAGGGTCGGCATCCGTCGCGCCGCCCACCATCATCAAGGAGGGCAAGCTCACCGTCTGCACCGGTGACACCCCGCCCAACATCTTCTACGACGAGAACAACGAGCTGCAGGGCGTCGAGATCGATATCGCGAAGGCCCTCGCCGACCAGCTCGGGCTCGCACCAGCCTTCGAGGAGTATGCATTCTCCGGCCTGATCCCGGCGCTGCAGGCGAAGCAGTGCGACGTGATCATGGGCTCGCTCTACATCAAGCCCGAGCGCGAGGAGATCGCGAACTTCGTGCCCTACCTCTACTCGGGCACCGGGGTCGGCGTGAACGAGAAGAGCCCGAAGAAGATCACCGGGTTCGACGACAGCCTCTGCGGCGCGAACGTCGTCGCCATCACCGGTGCGACCGGCGGCAACGGCGCGGAGGAGCTCTCGAAGAAGTGCGAGGCGGACGGCAAGCCCGCACTCGAGATCACCCTGGTGGATGAGGGCACCAGCGCCGTGCAGCAGGTCATCGCCGGTCAGGTCGACGCATTCATCGACACCTCGGAGATCATGAGCTTCTACGAAGAGCAGTCGGGGGGCACCTTCCGCATGGTCGGTGAGCCCACGGGCAAGATCCGCATCGGCGCGGCCACCCTGAAGGACAACGCAGAGCTCAACACCGCGCTCGACGAGGCGTTCAAGACGCTCGTCGACGACGGCAGCTATCTGGCCATCCTCGAGGAGTGGGGCGTCGAGAGCAACGACATCACCAAGCCTGAGTAGCCCTTCTGCGTGGTGAGGGGCCTCCCCTCACCACGCACCGACACCTCAAGGACGCATCACTATGACATTCGACTGGGACTACTTCTGGCAGAGCCTGCTCACCCCGAGCTCGAGTTTCCTGAACGGCCTGGCCCTCACGATCGCCATCTCGGTGGTGGCGATGGCGCTGGCGCTGATCCTCGGCCTCATCATCGCTCTCATGGGCCGCAGCCGATTCTTCATCCTGCGCATCATCGCGAGCCTCTATATCTGGATCATCCGCGGAACGCCGCTCCTGGTGCAGCTCGTCATCCTCTATACCGGCTTCGCCGCGGCGAACATCTTCCGCTTCGAGGATGTCACCATCGGTTTCCTCATCAAGGGCGCGGTACAGGCGGCGATCATCGGTCTCATGCTCAACGAGAGCGCCTACATCTCCGAGATCGTGCGCGGCGGGCTCGAATCCATTGAGAAGGGGCAGACCGAGGCGGCCCTCTCGCTCGGCATGACGCCGCTCAGCTCCATGCGGTGGATCATCGTGCCGCAGGCCATCCGCGTCATGGTGCCCCCGCTGGGCAACTCGTTCAACGGCCTCATGAAGAGCACGTCGATCCTGTCCATCATCGGTGTCGCCGAGATGTTCCAGATCGGCAGCACGATGGCCTCCTCGACCTTCAAGGCGTTCGAGATCTTCATCGTCGTGGCGCTGTACTACCTGCTGCTCACGACCATCTGGACCGTGATCCAGACCCTCATCGAGAACTGGCTCAACGCGAAGGCCGGTCTCCCGAAGGCCGAGTCCGTCTGGAAGCGCCTCTTCGGCATGCGCAGCAAACGCGACCGGGTCGCCCCGAAGAACCCGCTCGCCGATCTCGAAGGAGCCGCAGCATGAGCGCTACGGATTACACCGCTCCCGTCTCGATCGCGGACGGCCCCATCGTCCGCACCGTCGACATCAACAAGTGGTTCGGCGATCGGCATATCCTCACGGATGTGTCGCTGGAGATCGAGCGTGGCGAGGTCGTCGTACTCGTCGGCCCGTCCGGTGCCGGCAAGACGACCTTCCTGCGCGCGCTCAACCGGCTCGAGCCGATCGACAGCGGCGAGATCTACGTCAACGGCCAGCGGATCGGCGAGAGGGTTCGCAGCGACGGCAAGACGACCGAGATCTCCGCGAAAGCACTCGCGAAGCAGCGCTCGGATATCGGCTTCGTCTTCCAGCACTTCAACCTCTTCCCGCACATGACCGTGCTCGAGAACATCTGGCACTCGCCGGTGCGGGTGAAGGGTGAGAAGAAAGCCGACGCGGTGGCGTACGCGAGAGAGCTCCTCGCCAGGGTGGGGCTCTCCGACAAGGCGGATGTGCGCCCGAGGTCGCTCTCCGGCGGTCAGCAGCAGCGCGTCGCGATCGCCCGGGCGCTCGCGATGCGTCCCGCCCTCATGCTCTTCGACGAGCCGACGAGCGCGCTCGATCCCGAGATGGTGGGCGAGGTGCTGCAGGTGATGAAGGATCTTGCCGCGGCGGGGATGACCATGATCGTCGTGAGCCACGAGATGGGATTCACCAGGGAGGTCGCGGATCGCGTCGTCGTCATGGACGCCGGCGCCATCATCGAGCAGGGAGATCCCGAGCTCGTCTTCACGAACCCGTCGCACGAGCGCACCCGGCAGTTCCTGTCGAAGGTGCTGTGAGCCGCGCCATGAGTACCATGCACCGTCGTCCATCCGGGACGCTCTTCGGCGTGCGCCCCGCCGCTACAGCGGCAGGGGCGAAGGCCGCCGTGCTCGGAGTGCCTTTCGACATGGGCTCGCACCCCTCGCGCATCGGCGGGAGGGGAGGCCCGGCTCATATCCGTGCCGCCTCCCTGCTGGTCGCGGAGAGCGCCGAGGATCTCGGGATCAACCCCATCGAGTTCCTCGGACTCGTCGACCTCGGCGACGTCGATGTGGTTCCCGGTCAGGTCGAGCAGGCCTTCGAGCGTATCGCCGCCGAGGTGGGGGCGATGCTCGACGAGGGGGCGATCCCGGTCACCCTCGGCGGAGACGGAGCCGTCACGCTCCCACAGCTCCGCGAGGCGCACCGCCGTCACCCCGAGCTCGTATTGATCCACCTCGACGCGCACACCGATGCCTACGACCTTTTCGAGCCCCAGGAGTTCAACAACGCCAACTCCTTCGTCCACGCAGCCCGCGAGGGCATCATCGATGTGGGGAGATCGTTCCATGTCGGCATCAGGGATACGGAGCTGGCCGGAGAACCCGGCGTCATCGGCTTCGCGGAGCAGCTGGGGTATCGGGTGCTCCCGATGCGGGCGCTTCGCGAACAGGGTGTCGCCGCGCTTCTCTCGGACATTCGTGAGGCGGTCGGATCACGCCCCGTCTACCTCTGCTGGGACATGGACGTCTTCGACCCCTCCGTGGCTCCGGGGGTCGTCACCCCCGCCTGGGGCGGAGTCACGATCACGGAGGGCCTCGAGCTGCTCCGCGGTCTGGCCGCGCTCGATGTCGTCGTATTCGACGTCAACACGGTCTCGCCCACGCACGATCTCAGGGACCAGACCGGCAGCCTGGCCGCACACGTCGTGCTCGAGTTCCTGAAGGCGGCGACGGCTCGAGCTCTGTGACCTGAGTTCCCCCGAAAGGCGGAAAGCGCATGCGGTCCGTGCGGATCACATGCGCTTTCCGCCCTTCGGAGCGAGGACGGCGGCTACTGCGGCTGCAGCCCCAGGTCGTCGAGGCCGATGGCGTAGCGGTACTCGTAGCCCGCCTCTTCGATGCGGGCCTTCGCCGGGGCCTGGCGATCCACCACCACGGCCACCGCCGCGATCTCGGCACCCACCTTCTTCAGCGCCTCGATGGCCTTCAGCGGCGACCCGCCGGTGGTCGAGGTGTCCTCGACCACGACGACGCGCTTGCCCTCGAGGTCGGGGCCCTCGACCTGACGCCCGCGGCCGTGGTCCTTCGGCTCCTTGCGCACCACGAACGAGTCGTACACCTTGCCGCGCGCGACGCCCTGGTGCATGATCGCTGAGGCGATGGGGTCGGCCCCCATGGTGAGGCCGCCGACCGCGACCACACCGTCGATGTCGTCGATGAGATCGAGCATCACCTGTCCGATGAGCGGAGCCGCACGGTGGTCGAGGCTCAGCTTGCGCAGATCGATGTAGTAGGTGGCCTTCTTGCCGCTCGTGAGCGTGAAGTCGCCGTGGAACACGGCCTCGCTCGTGATGAGGTCGATGAGCTGTTCGCGCGCAGTCGTCATGGGATCGATTCTATCCGCCGCCACCCCAGCCAGACGGCCCAGCCCATTCCCTACCCGCCAGCCCATCCGCCGCCAACCCGTCGCCAACCCACCCGCCGCCACCCCAGCAGACACCAACCCATCCGTCGCCAACCCACCCGCCGCCAGGGAGGCGATCGCGTTTCAGGCGGGCGAATCTGCCGGGAAAGGACCGCATGGGAGACGATCGCCTCCCTGGCGGATTCCGGATGACGGATGGCCGCTGCCGCACGGCCGGATGCCGGCGCTGAGGTACCGTGGTGGCCATGGGGACCAAGGGGCCGCAGGATCCGATCGACGCGCTCGCCGCGCTCTTCGAGCATGGCCCAGCCGCCGTGCTGACGGGGGCGGGGGTCAGCACCGACTCCGGCATCCCCGACTACCGCGGCGCCGGCATGCCGCCGCGCACGCCGATGAGCATCTCGCAGTTCATGCACGACGAGGCCTACCGCCGCAGATTCTGGGCCGGTGCGCGCGTCGGGTTCCTGCGCTCGGCGAGCGTCGCGCCGAACGCCGGGCACCTCGCGCTCGCACGGCTCGAGGCCGCGGGACGCATCGACGGCGTCATCACCCAGAACGTCGACAACCTGCATCGGAGGGCGGGATCGCGCACCGTCGTCGAGTTGCACGGCAACGGCAGCGTGATCCGCTGCGTGGACTGCGGCAACCGGTGGAGCCGCGCCGAGGTGCTCGGCTGGTTCGACGATCTCAACCCCGGCTTCGCGGAGGAGCACGCGGGGGCCGAGATCGCTCCCGACGGCGACGCCAGGGTCTCGGACACGGATCGCGTGGAGGTGCCGAGCTGCGCCGTGTGCGGCGGGATCCTGCGCCCCGACGTGGTCTACTTCGGCGAGACCGTGCCGCCCGAGGTCTTCGCCGTGGCGGAGACTCTCGTGCGCGACGCGAGCGCCCTGCTGCTCGTCGGCACCTCTCTCGCGGTGAACACCGGCGTGCGGCTCGTGCACCGGGCGGAGCGGCGCGGGATCCCGGTCGCGGTGATCAACCGGGGCCCGACATCGGCGGATCGCCGCGAATCGACGCGGGTGCGAATCGAGGGCGGCACGAGCGAGACGCTCGCCGCCCTCACCGCCGCACTCGGCTGAAGTCGCGCGGCTACTGCCCGCTCTCGAGCAGCGGCGCGTGCAGCCGGAGTAGATCTTCGTAGGTCTCCCGCCGCGTGACGAGCCGCGCCTCACCGTCGCGCACGAACACGATGGCGGGCTTGAGTGCCCCGTTGTAGTTGTTCGCGAGCGTGTAATTGTAGGCGCCGGTGCCGGGCATCACCACGAGATCGCCGGGCTTCGCCGGCGGCATGGGAGCCCCATCGATGAACAGGTCGCCCGACTCGCACTGGCGGCCCACGAGTTGCACCGTCTCGGTCCAGGGCTCGTCGATGCGATCGGCCAGCAGTGCCTCGTAACGCTGATCCGTGAGTGCGATGTCCAGGTTGTCGGCGAGGCCGCCGTCAACGGCGACGAACACGTCACCCGTGCGCTTCACCGTCACCACGCGGTAGAGCGTGACACCGGCGCGGGCCACGATCGAGCGCCCGGGTTCGATCATGATGCGGGCTCCGGCCGGCAGGTGCTCGCGCGCCGCGGCGACGATCGCGTCGAGGTACTCGTCCACGGTCGGAGGCGTCTCGTCGTAGGTGTACTTGACACCGAGGCCGCCGCCGACGTCGTAGGTGCCGAATTCCCCGACCGTCGAGATCTTGGCCACCGCCTCGGCGAACTGATGCGTGTTGAGGATCTGGGATCCGATGTGCAGGTGCACGCCCTCGAAATCCATGAGCGGGTGCGCCCGCATGCGCTCGATCGCGCGCACCGCCTGCTCGACCGGCAGCCCGAACTTCGACTTCGCACCGCCGGTCGCCTGCGAGGCGTGCGTCTCCGCATCGACACCGGGGATCACGCGCAGCAGCAGCTTCTGAGGCCGCTCGAGCAGACGTTCGAGGCGGTCGATCTCATCCTCGTTGTCGACGATGATCGCGCCGACGCCGGCATCGAGCGCCATCCGCAGCTCGGCGTCGGTCTTGGCGTTGCCGTGGAAATGCAGCTTCTCGGGGCGCACCCCGGCGGCGAGCGCCAGCTGCAGCTCTCCTCCGCCCGCCACGTCGACCGACAGACCCTCCTCATGCGCGATGCGGTACATGCCGGGCACCGGCAGCGACTTCGATGCGAACAGCACCTCCGATCCCGGCCAGCGATCCCGCATTCCGTCGACGAACCGGCGGATCTGCCTGCGCAGGCCGGCCTCGTCCATGATGTGCAGCGGGGTGCCGTACCGCTCGGCGAGTTCGGTGACGCCCACTCCGCCGATGGCCAATTCGCCGCCGGCCGGTCCGTCGATGCGAGTCGAATCCTCGGGCAGAATGCTCCACAGTTCGCCGAGTCGGGTTCCCTCGGGAGCGGGGCGGGTTGCGTCTGCGGGCGTGGGATCGTGGGTCACGGGCGTCCTCTTTCTGCGGGTGTGCAACCACCCTATGAGGCTTACGAGGCTGAAAGTTTGGAGTTTTCGTATATCTTGATCGGATGGATGAAGGGTTTTCTCTCAGTGAGCTCGAGGGTGCGGTACCGCCCGATGCCCTCCTCGATGCCCTCCTCACGAGGCTGCTGAACGACGACCGTGCGGCCGGCGCCCCTCTCGACCGCGGCTCGGAGCCGCTCTTCGCCCTCGCGAACGAATTGGCGGAGCTGTTCGGGGGCTCGGTAGCGATCGAGGATCTGGGCCGCAGGATCGTCGCATACTCGGCGGTGGCGGGTCAGGTGATCGACGATCTGCGCACCCAGGGGATCCTGACCCGGCGCGTGCCCGATTCGCCCCTCAACGATGACCAGTACCGCACGGTGCTGCGGGCGAACGAACCGGTGCTCTATCCTCGCACAGACGATGAGGAGGCGCGGATCGCCTACCCCATCCGAGCGGGCGGCCTGCCGCTCGGCAGTATCTGGGCGATCGACGGTTCGGGAGAGGCGCGGATCACACCTGAGCAGCGCACCCGGCTGCGTGCCGCGGCCGAGTTGGCGGCCTCGTACATGCTCGAGGATCTGCGCCTCGGCCATGCAGCGCAGCAGCCTCGGGAGCATCGGCTGCTGGCGCTGCTCGACGGCGCGGGGGTCACCGGTTCCGGCGTCACCGGCTCGGAACTCGCAGAACTCGGCATCTCCGAGGAGCGCGGGGGTGTGCTCCTCGCGTTCGCGACGACGCATGACGCGCCCCCGTCGGTCCTTGCCCAGTTGCGGTCCTCGGTGCACCGCCACCTCGCACTGCATCGACCCGAGACCGTCACGGCCGCGCGTGCCGGCCGAGTCTACGCACTGGTCGAAAGGGAGAGCACCCGCTCCCCCGCTGAGCTCATCGAGCCCCTGCTGCCGGTCATCGGTCGCCTGCTCGGCGACGGCGTGCGCGTCGCGCTCCCGGGGATCGCTCATCGTCCGGCCGAGGTCGCGCCGCTGCGGACACTCGCGGATCGCCTCTTCGCCGTCGATCCCGCGCGCTCCGACGCGAGAGCCGATCCTCATCCGCGTTCGGATCCGTCGAAGGGAGCCGCCGGCCGGCTCCTCACGGTCGAGGCGTTACGCCCCGAACTCGTCTTCGAGCGGGTCTCTGCGCTCTTCCAGGAGGCGCCCGAGCTGCGCTCGCCCGAGCTCGAGCGCATGCGCATCGAGGATCCGTCAGTGACCGAGACGCTCGCGGTCTGGTGCGGCTGCTTCGGCAACGTCGCGCGCACGGCGCGAGAGCTCGGGATCCACGAGAACACCGTGCGCTACCGGCTCGGCCGCGCGCGCGAGCACTACGGCGTCGCCCTCGAGGATCCCGACGAGCTGCTCGTCGTCTGGCTGCAGTTGCGCAGCGCTCACGGCAGCAGGGTGAATCCCGATTCGTAACGCGTCTTGCCGAGCGCGGCCATGATGATCTGCAGAAAGCCCATCGCTTCGAGTTCGCGTGCGCGCGTCAGCGGGCCGGCGTCGACCGCCCGCATTCCCGCCGCCTCGATGAGCTCCCTGACGGCCTCCTTCGCGTCGGCGTAGTCGCCGGCGAACAGAACGGTGGTGGTCGTGGTGCCGTTCGTACCGGAGACGAGCGTGTCGCCGAGGTTGACGTTGAACGCCTTCACGACGGCCGCGCCCTCGGGGAGTTGACGAGCGAGCTCGGCGGCGGTCGAGGAGTCGGGCGGCGACTTCAGCGCGTCGTACGTGGAGAAGTCGATCGGGTTGCTGATGTCGATGACGACCCTCTCACCGATCTGATCCCGGTAGAGCTCGAGGATGCTCGGATACGCCGAATAGGGGACGGCGAGCACGACGAGATCGCCGGTCAGGTCGTCGCCCATGACCCCGTACTCGAACCCGGGGCGCGCGGCCGACGCGCTCGCGGCGCTGCGCTTGATGATCTGGATGTTCGAACCGGCTCGTGCGGCGACTTCGGCGATCGCCGCGCCCATCTTGCCGCTGCCGATGATGCTGATCGATGTCATGCGACCGGAGTCCTCCTGAATCGGTTGAGTGCCTGCTCTGCGACCTTCTGGGCGTCGTAGTCGAACACCGCGCTCCGGCGGAAATCTCGGCCGACGCGGATGTCGGCGTCGCGCTTCTCGAGGTTCGCGAACTCGTACTGCGCGTCGAACATGGCCCCGGCCCTGCGGGAGCCGTTCTGCAGAATCGCCGTGCGCTGCATACGCACCGCGGTGTAGCGCCGGAACGCCTCCGGGATATCAGCGGTGCTTTCAGCAGCCGCGAGGAAGGTGGCGAGGGCCATGCTGTCCTCGATCGCCTGGTTCACGCCCTGGCCCTGGTGCGGCAGCATGGTGTGCGCCGCGTCGCCGAGCAGGGTGATGGGTCCGCGCGACCAGTTGGTGAGGGGTTCGTGATCGAAGAGACCCCACCAGAAGGTCTTCTCGATCGCTCCGATGAAGCGCTGGAGCCTCGGATCCCAGCCATCACCCGCGAATTCGGCGGCGAGTTCGCTCACTTCCGCGGGCCCCGACCAGGGTCCGTGGAGCGGCCTGTCGCTCGGAATGCCGGCGACGAAGTTGAACAGCTTGCGCTGCTGCAGGGGGTAGCACATGAAGTGCCGGCTGTTCCCCATCCAGACCTGGCTGATCATGGGCCAGTCGTCGGGCAGGCGGGACGCGTCGACCACACCGCGGTAGACGAGGTATCCCGAGTAGACGGGCTCCGGATGCTGTCCCACGGCCTTCCGCACCACCGAGTGGATGCCATCTGCTCCGACTACCGCGTCGAAGACCTCCTGCACACCGTTGTCGAACTCGACGCGAACGCCCGAATCCAGCGTCTCCACCGACGTCAGCCGGTGGCCGAGGCGGACCGTGTCGGGGTCGACCTCGCCGGCGAGGGCATCGATGAGGTCCGGCCGGTACATGCCGATGTTCCGGTACTGCCGACCCGAATCCTCCCAGGCCGCATCCGTGACGAGGTTGCCCATCGCGTCCAGATAGACGCCGTGCCCGTCCGGGACCGCTCCCACCCGCCTGATCTTCTCGAGCACGCCGAGCCTGTCGAGCACGCGCGCCGCGTTCGGGGCGACCGTGACGCCGGCCCCGACCTCACCGAGCCTGCTGGCTTGCTCGAACACGGTGACCTGGACGCCGGCGATCCTCGTCAGAGCGATCGCGGCGGTGAGCCCGCCCATCCCCCCGCCGATCATCGCGATTCTGGTGGCCTGACTTACCATTGCTTCTCCTTGTCTGGATTGCGCAGCATGCACGATCCCTATCGGGTTCCTGCGAACTCGGGGACCGGGGTGCGCGACGCGAACACGGTGGCTCCACTCGCCTGCTCGGCCTCGTGATCGGGACCCAGTGGAATCCCCGAGCGATCCCGCAGGCACAGCGTCGCCGCGCCGCCGAGAAGGGAGGCCGCGAGGAGATACCCCGAGACCGCGGCGGTCGTGCCGGTGGCGTCGAGCAGCATCTGCGCGATCATCGGTGCGAACGCACCGCCCAGGATCGCCCCGATCGCGTAGGTGATCGAGACGCCCGAGAAGCGGATGGAGGCGGGAAATATCTCGGAGTACCAGGAGGCCAGCGGACCGTACGTGAGACCGAGACTGGTCGAGATGAGGATCAGCGCGGCGTAGAGGCCGGGCAAACCTCCGTGGTCGACGAGCCAGAAGACCGGGAAGACGACGAGGGCCTGCAGCGCGAAGCCGATGAGGAACGTGGCCCGCCGGCCGATCGCATCGGAGAGGCGTCCGGCGATGAGCGTCGAGAAGAACCATACGGCGGCCGCGACCGCTGCTGCGACGAGCACGGAGGTGGTGTCGAGGCTCTGCGCGTTGATCGCGTAGTTGTTGAGAAACCCGCCCGTCGTCATGTAGCCGAGGGTGCCGTTGCCCGCGAACACCAGCGCAGCGAGGATCACGAGGTGCCAGTGGTGCTTGAACAGCGTCAGGATCGGAACCCGAGTCTGCTTGCCGCGCTCCGCGATCTCGGCGAAGACGGGGCTCTCATCGACCGAGCGGCGAATGACGAAACCGACGACGATGAGCACGATGCTCACGAGGAACGGCACTCGCCACCCCCACTGGAGGTACGCTTCGCCCGGGGAGACGAGGCCCGTCATGAGAGCCGTCATGCCCGACGCGAGGAGGAAGCCGAGCGGAACCCCGAGTTGCGGCCACGACCCGGCCCGGCCGCGGCGATTCGCGGGCGCGTGCTCGACGGCCATGAGCACCGCGCCGCCCCATTCCCCGCCGGCGGAGAGGCCCTGCAGGATGCGCAGGATGAGCAGCAGGATCGGTGCCGTGACGCCGATCTGAGCGTAGGTCGGCAGCAGGCCGATGAGCGTCGTCGCGGGTGAGGGCATATGGTCGACGTGAGCCTGCGGCAGCTGGAGCTGTTCGCCGCCCTCCCCAACTTCCCCACCCTCAGCGCTGCGGCATCGCATCTGCACATCTCGGAGTCCGCGCTGTCGCAGGCCATCACGAGCCTCGAGCGAGCGGTGGGAGAGCAGTTGTGCGTGCGCCGCAAGGCGCGCGGCCTCACCCTCACGCCGACGGGTCAGCAGTTCGCCCAGCAGGCGCGCCGGATCGTCGCCGACACGCAGGAGCTGGTGCTGGGCGCAGGGCGAGGTCAGGAGTTACGGGGGCCGGTGAAGCTCGGCTGCTACTACACCTTCGCCACGAACGTGGTACCGGAGCTCCTCGAGGGTTTCCCCAAGCGGCACCCCGGGGTACACGTCGACGTCATGGTCGGCACCAATGAAGAACTGCTCTCCGCGCTCGAGGCGGGCCGCCTGGACGTGGCGCTCGTCTACGACGTGTCCCTGCCCGTCGGATACCGGCGCCGCCGAATCTACCCGACCGAGCTCGAGGTCCACCTGCATCCGGAACATCCGCTCGCATCCGCCGACACCGTGGATCTCCCGGATCTCGCCGCCGAACCATACATCCAGTTCGATGCGACCCCGGGCACCGTCAACGTCACGGATGCCTTCGCCGCCCGCGGGCTCGAGCCCACGATCGAGGCCCGGGTCACGGAGATGGGCCTCGTCGAGGCGCTCGTCGGCCGCGGAGTCGGGTACGGGCTGCTCATGTGGCGGCCCAACACGCTTCCGATGAGCCCGGAGGGCCGACCGGTGGTCGTGCGACCGCTCGACCCGCCCGTCACCGTCACCCACGTGGTGGGCATCTGGCCCGAGGACATGAACCTCACTCCGCGCGCATCGTCCCTGCTCGACTTCGCCGAGGAGCGACTCGGCGCCCTCACCCCAGAGAGCCGGTGAGCGTCATCGCGACGAGCGTCGTCGCCGTGACGAGCAGGGAGAGCGCGGCGCCGAGCAGGAGCGGCCTGATGCCGGCGGTCCGGATCGCGCGCAGGTCCGTCGACAGACCGATGCCCGCGAGCGCCGTCGCGACGAGGAACACGCTGACCGTCGTCAGGGTGTCGACGACGGACGGCGGGACGACGCCCGTCGAGGAGACGGCGGCGACGACCAGGAAGCCGACGAGGAACCAGGGCACGAGCAGCAACGCACGGCCCGGCGTCATCCGCCGGCCTCCCTCACCGCCGCGGCGCGCCTCCACGACCGCGAGCCCCACGCTGATCGGGATGATCATCAGGGTGCGCACGAGCTTCACGACCACGGCAAAGCCGAGCGCCGAGGCGCTGAACACGCTCGCGGCCGCCACCACGGAGCTCGTGTCGTTGACCGCCGTGCCCGCGAAGAGCCCGAATGCGTGCGGCGTCATGCCGAAGGCCCGGCCGATCGCGGGAAAGGCCACGACGGCGATGACGTTGAAGAGGAAGACCGTCGAGATCGCATAGGAGATGTCGGAGCTGCGCGCCCGGATCACGGGCGACACGGCCGCGATGGCCGAGGCACCGCAGATCCCGGTGCCGACGCCGATGAGGATCCGCAGGTCCCGGTCGACCCGCATGGCTCGGCCGATCCCCCACGCCGCGGCGAGGCACACGACGAGCGAGCTCAGCATCACCGGCAGCGATTCGGCGCCGACCCTGACGATGCTCGCGAGCGAGAGCTGCGCGCCCAGCAGCACGACCGCGCACTGCAGCACGAACTTGCCCGCGTAGCCGACTCCCGGCGCGAAACGAGCCGATGGCCGGCGCACGCACGCGACCGCGACGCCGATCACGACAGCGGGAATGGCCGAGCCGAGGAGGGGGACGGCCTGCCCGATGACGGTCGCGACGACCGCGATCGCGGCGCAGACGAGCGCGCCCGGGAGCACCTCGCGCCCACGCGCTACGAGCCGGACCGGGAGTGTCGAGACGGGAGTGAGCTGCATGCCTCCAGCCTGCCCTCACCGGGTGCCTGCGGGTAGCCGACAGGCGCTTGCCGGCCACAATCGGAGGTTGTACCCTGGGGCATCATGCCCAGCCCCACACTCGCCGAGCTCCGTCTCCTCGACAGCGCCGTGCGGCTCGGCAGCTTCTCGGCGGCCGCCCGCGAGCTCGGCATATCCCAGCAGGCGGTCTCCTCGAGGATCCGGGGGCTCGAGCGGCTCGCGGGTGTCGAGCTCGTGCGACGCTCCCCCGCCGGTGTCGTGCCGACCGCCGACGGGGACGCCGTGCTCGCTTGGGCGCGGGACGTGCTGGCGGCCGCCGATCGGCTCGACGAGGGCCTCGCGGGGCTCCGCGGCGCACCGGGCCGCACGCTGCGGGTCGCGGCGAGTCAGACGATCGCCGCGCACCTGCTCCCCGGGTGGCTCGTCGAGCTGAGGAACGCGCAGAGCATTGCGGGTCGGACCCCCGCGGAAACCGCGCTGCGCACGGCGAACAGCAGCGATGTCGTCGCGCTCGTGCGCGGCGGCGAGGCCGACCTCGGCTTCATCGAGTCACCTGAAGCGCCCGCGGACCTCGGGGCGGTCGCCGTGCGGCACGATCGTATGGTCGCCGCGGTCGCCCCCGAGCACCCGTGGGCGGAGCGCGCCTCGATCCTTCTCTCCGACCTCGCGACGATCGCGCTCGTCGCGCGCGAATCCGGCAGCGGCACCCGCGCGGCGTTCGAGGAGGCGGTCGTGCGCGCACTCGGCCGCGAACCGAATCCCCCGCTCGTCACGCTCGCGACGGAGGCCGCGGTGCGCTCGGCCGTCGCCCGAGGGGTCGCACCCGCCGTGCTCAGTGAGCTCACCGTGCACGACGATGTCAGGCTCGGGCGCATCCGCGCCATTCCTATCGCGCCGGGGCCGATCCGGCGACCGTTCACCGCGATCTGGCGGGGATCCCGCCGCGACCTCTCGGGTGTCAGGCGCGAGCTCGTCGCGATCGCGGCTGCGTACGACGGCTCCGACGTATGAACGGCCGTCGTCGACCGGCACGGCTGAGCCCGCGATCGCGCCGCCCGGCCGCTATTCGGCGGCGTCCACGGCGTCGACCGCGAGCTCTGGCGGCTGCCGGCGGAACCCTCGGGTCGCGATCGCGAGGATCACGATCCCGACCCCCAGCCAGGCCGAGCCGAGCATGATCGCGTGCACGTCGAGCTGCGTCAGCAGATATGCGATCACGATCATGCCGATCGCGGGGCACACGACGTAGAGCAGCACGCTGTGCGCGCGGCCCTCGCGCCGCTCCCGCATCCAATAGGCGATGACCGAGAGGTTCACCATGATGAAGGCGAGGAACGCCCCGAAGTTGATGAACGAGGTAGAGGTGGCGACGTCCATGAAGATGGCGATGAGCCCCACCGCGGCGATGGCGAGGATGCTGAGCACGGGGGTGCGGAAGCGCGGATGCAACCGACCGAAGAACGAGCGAGGGATCACGCCGTCGCGGCCCATGGCGTAGAGCAGGCGGCTCCCCGCAGCCTGCGCGGCGATGCCGGAGGTGAACTGCGCGATCACGAGAGCCGCGAGGAACACCGCTCCGAAGAAGGCGCCGCCGATGCGGTTCGCGATCTCGAACGCGGCGGCGTCGGGGTTCTCGAACGCGCCGCCCGGGTGGACCAATTGCACGGCGTACGAGACGACCACGAAGATGCCGCCTCCGATGAGCGCGATGAGCATGATCGCCTTCGGCACAGTGCGCCGGGGCTCGATCGCCTCCTCCGTCAGCGTGGTCACGGCATCGAAGCCCAGGAACGAGTAGGCGGCGATCGCCGCGCCGCCCGCGATTCCGGCCGCACCGGCGTCGATCCCGGTGAACGGCGTGGCACTCACGAGCCCCGCCGCGCCGTCGGTGCGCGCGACGTCCGCGAACGCGAGCACCACGAAGAAGACGATGACGAGGATCTGGAAGCTCATGAGCACGAGGTTCACCCGGTCGGCCACCTTAATACCGATCACGTTGAGCACCGTCGTGATCATGATGAACGCGATGATCCAGACCGGCATCGGCACGGCCGGGAACTGCGCCTGGAGGTACGAGCCGCCGATCAGCCAGATCACCATCGGCAGGAACAGGTAGTCGAGCATGGTCGCCCAGCCGACGAGGAACCCGACGCGGCCGTCAATCGTGCGTCGGACGTAGGTGTACGCCGAGCCCGCCACGGGGAACGCCGCGGCCATCCGGCCGTAGCTGTTCGCGGTGAAGAGCATGGCGACGAGTGCGAACAGGTAGGCGCTCGCGCTCGCGCCTCCAGTCTCCGAGGCGATGACACCGAAGATGCCCAGCACGATGAGCGGGGTGAGGTAGGCCAGTCCGAAGATGACGAGCGAGGGCAACCGCAGGGTGCGGCTGAGGCTCGGCGGTGCAGCGGCGGATGTCGACATGGGTACTCCGTTGTTCCAATCGGGGGGGGTGGCTCCCTGGCCTGGACGGCCGGGAGAGGTCAATGCGATGCGGACCCGGATCCGGGCGCCCAGCGCCCGGGATCGATCCGTCCTTCGTACATCGGCAGCGGGACGGGATCGTCGCCGGGCAGGAACTGCGCCCACGGTCGGTTCGTGCCGCTCGTGCCGTCGCGACGCACGCCGATCACACGGTCGGGGTCGAAGCGGACGACGAGGGTGTCCTCCCCCAGGCCGGCCTCGCCGATGACCCAGCCCTCAGGATCCACCGCGATGCTGCGGCCTCGGCCCACGGGCTCCGCACAGTTCACGCTGAACACGTACACCTGGTTGACGATGGCGTTCGCCCTGGCGAGCACCAGCTCCTGCTCGCGGTCCTGGCTCGTCGTCTTCACGACGTTGACGATGGCGTCGGCCCCGAGCCAGGCGAGCTGTCTGCTGTGCTCTGGGAACCAGGCGTCATAGCAGTTGGAGAGCCCGATCGACCCGTGGCAGCCGCCGCCGTCCTCGAGCTCGGCCACCACGAAGTCCGTACCGGGCCGGTGGGGCTCGAAAGGACGCCAGGGAAACATCTTGCGATAGTGAGCCCGAAGCGTCCCCTCCGGGTCGAAGAGCAGCTCGGTGTTGAAGTATCCGTCCCCCGCGCGCTCGCCGATGCTGCCCGGGACGAGCCAGATGCCATGCTCGGCGGCGACGGACCCGAGTTCCGTGACGAACGGGTCATCGAGGGCTACTGCGGCGGCCTCGAGCACCTCGGCGCGCTCGGCCTCTGGGAGGTGCCCCGCGTCGTGCAGGTGCATCTCCGGGTAGACGAGCATCTCGATCTCCGGATGGGCCCCGAGCGTGCGCGCGACATCGTCGCGGAAAGCACCGAGGCTCCGACCGACGGGGAGCGGTGCCCGCTGAGCGAGCCCGATCACAAGCACTCCGCGGTCCATCGCCGGCCTCCCTGATATGTGAATTGATCAACTTGAACTTGATCAGTTTGATCAGTATATGTGGCCGGCTCGGTAGACTCAAGCCATGCCCGTCGCCCCTTCCGCTTCCAACGACGATGCCGTCGACCTCGCGCTCTTCACGGCGCCCGGCGCGGCCGCCGTCACGCGTTTGTCGGCGGTGGAGACCGTCCGCGCGCGGATTCTGCTCTCGATCGAGCACGCGCTGCTCGCTCCGGGAAGCCGGCTTCCCCGCACGGAGCTGATCGCCGCAGGTCTCGAAGTCAGCTCGATCACGGCGAGGCGCGCGCTCGAAAGCCTCGTCACGGACGGCGTACTCGTGCGTCGCCCAGGGCGCGGTGGCGGCACCTTTGTCTCGGATGCCCCCCCGCGCCTGCAGGACTCGTCCGTCTCGGCGTATCGGGCCGACGAGCAAGCGATCCGGAGTCTCATCGACCAGCGGAGCCTCATGGAGAGCGCCATCGCGCACGAGGCCGCACTGCGCGCCGCAGACGAGCAGTGCGATGAGCTCGAGGCCCTGATCGACCAGTCGCAGCGGGCCGCCGACTGGATGGAGCACCACGTGCCCGACGTCCGATTCCACCATCTCGTCGCGGAGATGAGCGGAATCCAGGAGGTGCCGGCCTACCTCGCCGTGTATGAGGCGCTTCTCCGGTACTTCGTCCCCTACCCTCAGGAGCAGCTCGAAACCGGCCGCGATGAGCACCGCGCGCTCGTCGCCGCGTTCCGGGACCGCGATCCGGTGGCCGCGGTGGCGGTGACCCGGGCGCACGTCGGCTCGCTGCGGCGGGAGATGTTCGTCGGGCTCCAGCAGCGCTGAGCCCCCGGACGCGCCCTACTCCGCGCGGGCGATGCGGGTCATCTCGTCGCGAGGCACGACCTTGATGCGGGTGCGGCCCGCTTGCTCGCCGAGCCCGAGCTCGTGCTCGTCGAGCCGGTGCCAGCCCTCGATCGTGGTGTAGGGCACCTCGCGCGCGTGCAGCAGCTCGGGGATCGCCTCGATCTCGGGGGCCTCCGGCTGCCACCAGCTCTCGCGATCCTCGATGAGGCACTCGAGCGTCTCCATCGCGTCGCTCTTGGTGTGACCGATGAGCCCCACGGGGCCGCGCTTGATCCAGCCCGTCGCGTAGACGCCCGGGATCTGCTCGCCCTCGAGATCCTGCACCCGCCCCTGCGAGTTCGGGATCACGCCGCGGGCGTCGTCGAAGGGGATCTCGTCGAGCGGCGATCCGAAGTAGCCGACGGCCCGGTAGAGCGACTGCATGGGGATCACCTCGAACTCGCCCGTGTCGACGATCCCGCCCTGCCCGTCGGGCGCGGTGCGCTCGATCTTGAGCCCCGCCACGCGACCGTCCTCGACGACCACCTCGACGGGCTTCGACCAGAAATGCAGGTGCAGGCGCCGCGACGAGGCCTCGGTCTCCCCGGCCTCGCGCTGCCGCTGCTCGGCGCGCCACTTGTCCATGATGCGGGTCATCACCACGACCTGCTTGTTCTTCGACAGAGTCTCGTCGGCGTAGGCGTCGTCGACGTCGAAGTCGCGCTCGTCGATCACCATGTCGACGTCCCGCACCTCGCCGAGCTCGCGCAGCTCGAGCGGGGTGAACTTCACGTACTTCGGGCCGCGACGGCCGAAGAGATGCAGCTCCTCGATGGGGTTCTGCTTGAGCCCCTGGTAGACGTTGTCGGGGATCTCGGTCGGCAGCAGATCGTCGGCGTGCTTGATCAGCATGCGCGAGATGTCGAGCGCCACGTTGCCGTTGCCGACCACACCGACCGACTGCGCCTCGAGCGGCCAGGTGCGCGGCACATCGGGGTGCCCGTCGAACCAGCTCACGAAGTCGGCGGCGCCGTAGGAGCCCTCGGCGTCGATCCCGGGGATGTTCAGCGAGGCGTCGCGGATCGCCCCCGTCGCGAAGATCACCGCGTTGTAGTGCCGCTTGAGATCCGCCAGGGTGATGTCCTGCCCGTACCGCACGTTGCCGAAGTAGCGGATGTCGCCGCTGTCGAGCACCTCTCGGAGAGCCGTGATGATGCCCTTGATGCGCGGGTGGTCGGGCGAGACGCCGTAACGCACCAGACCGTAGGGCGCGGGCAGCTGCTCGAAGAGGTCGATCTCCACCTCGAAGTCGCGCTCCGCCTTCAGCAGCAGATCGGCCGCGTAGATCCCGGCCGGGCCCGCCCCCACGATCGCCAGTCGCATCTTGCTCATTCTCAGCCTTCCCTGTTCACGATCGAATCCGCCATGCGCTCGAGTGCGCGCCGCACCGACGACTTCGGCAGCACGCCGAGCACCGACTTCGCTTCCTCGGCCCAGCGGTGCGCGGTGGCCTCGGTCTCGCGCGTCGCCTCGTGCGCGCGGAGCTGCTCGACCTCGGGATCGAGCACGCCGGGATCCGCCCCCTCGCGGATCGCCGCGACTCCGGCGTCGATCCGCCCGAGCAGCTCGGCATCGGCGGGATTGCCCGCGGCGGCGCTCTGCTGCAGCAGCAGCAGCGGCAGCGTCGCCACGCCGGCCCGCAGGTCCGTGCCCGCGCGCTTGCCCGTCTGCTCCTTCTTGGGCGACAGGTCGATCACGTCGTCGATGAGCTGGAAGGCCACACCGATGCGCTCGCCGTACTCCATCACCGGATCGGCGTACTCGGAGGGAGCCCCGCCGAACATCACCCCCATACGGGCCGCGGTCGCGATGAGCGCGCCGGTCTTGTCGGCGAGCACCTGGATGTAGTGGGCGATCGGCTCATCGCCCTCCTGCGGGCCCACCGTCTCGTGCAGTTGGCCCAGGCAGAGGCGCTCGAAGGTGCGGGCCTGCAGCAGGATCGCTTCCTCGCCCATCCCCGACACGAGCGAGGACGCGCGCGCGAAGAGCAGGTCGCCGGCGAGGATCGCCACCGAGTTCGACCACACCGTCTGCGCGGCAGGCACACCGCGGCGCAGCTTCGCGTCGTCCATCACGTCGTCGTGGTACAGCGACGCGAGATGCGTCATCTCGATCGCCTGCGCGGCGCGGCGCACCTGATCGTTCGGGCCGCTGCCGAGCTCGCTCGTGAGCAGGGTGAGCATAGGGCGGATCCGCTTGCCGCCCGCCTCCATCAGATAGCGAGCGGGGGCGTCGGCCACGGGCGAGGCGAAGCGCAGGTGCTCCGTCAGCTCGACCTCGATCTGCTCGAGCTGCTCCTGCAGCTCCTTCGCGTGACGACGATCCTGCGCCCCCCTGAACAGGCGCATGGGCAACGCCTGGGTGGCCGTGTCTTCGGCAATGGAACGGCTCACTGGGTGGCTCCGCCCTTCGAGGTGTCGGTCTTCGGACTGTCGGTCTTCGAGGTATCAGTCTTCGAGGTACCCGGTTTCGATCCCCGGGTCTGTGAAGCAGCGCCCGCCGGCTTCGAACCCCGCTTCGCGTCAGCGGTCGCCGGCTTCGAGACGAAGCCGCGATGCAGCGCGACGATGCCGAAGGTGAGGTTGCGGTACGCAACCCGCTCGAACCCGGCCCCGCGCATCCAGCGGCAGAGCTCATCCTGATCCGGCCACGCCTCGATCGAATCGTTGAGGTAGCGGTACGCCTCGGCCGCCTCGCGGTTGATGAGCCCCGCGATGCGCGGCAGCACGTGACGGCCGTACAGCTGATAGGGGCGGCGGATCAGCGTCGAAGGCGGCGTCGAGAACTCCGCGATCACGACCCGGCCGCCGGGCTTCACGACGCGGTGCATCTCGGCGAGCGCCTTGCGCGGATCGCTCACGTTGCGCAGCCCGTAGGAGATGGTGGCGGCGTCGAAGCTGTCGTCTTCGAAGGGCAGCTGCGTCGCATCGGCCCAGACGAAGTCGATCAGCTCGTTGCCCGCGTGCCGCTTGCGCCCCTCCGCCAGCATGCCCTCCGAGAAGTCGGCGGCGGTCACGTGGGCGCCGTGCGCCGCGAGGGCGGCCGACGAGGTGCCGGTGCCCGCCGCGAGGTCGAGGATCCGCATGCCCTTGCGCGGTGCGACCGCTCGCGTGGTGGCGATGCGCCACAGGCGATCGTTGCCCACGGTCAGCACGTCGTTGATCAGATCGTAGCGAGGGGACACCTCGTCGAACATGGTGGAAACGTCGGCGGCGCGCTTGGTCTCGGTGTCGGGTCGGGTCACCCCTCCATGCTAGCTCTTCGTTCCTCAGAGCTCGCATGGCGCCCGTGGGCCGCAGCGTCCCCGCGCCGAGACCGACTGTTCCAGCGAAACCGAGCGTTTCAGAGGCCCTGAAACAGTGCTCGCTGAAACAGTCGGTCTCGGCGACGGGTGGGGCGGGGTGCAGGCCAGGGAGACGGGAGCGTCGCGACGGCGCACAGGCCGAGCCGGTAGATTGGTGCGGGTGACGAACGAGCCCGAGGTGCCCCGGCTGCGCGCGGTGACGCGCAGCCTCGCGGAGCCGCTGGACCTGCTCTCGCTCGCGGATCCCCGACATCCCATGCTCTGGCACCGCGACGACCGCGGCCTGGTGGGAGTCGGCGAGGTGCTCCGACTGAGCTTCCGCGGCCCGCACCGCTTCCGCGACGCCGCCGAGCACTGGCGCCGCATCGCCGAAGCGGCGGAGATCGACGATCCCGTGCGCATGCCGGGCACGGGCCTCGTGGCGCTCGGAACGTTCGCGTTCGATGACCGCAGTGCCGCCGAGAGCGTACTGATCGTGCCGCGCACCATCGTCGCGCGCCACCGAGGCATCTCCTGGGTCACCGAGATCTCACCGCTCGACGAGGCACCTGCGGATCCTTCGGCACCGGCCCCTGCCGAACCGGGGCGATGGCTCGGCACCGCATTCGAGCCGCATGATCCCGCCCAGGGCGGCACGGGTGCGGCACGCGGATCAGTCGAGGCCTACATCTCCGGCGTGCGCGAGGCGGGTCGTCGCATCACTCGGGGCGAGGCCGAGAAGATCGTGCTCTCCCGGCAGGTGGAGGGGCGGATCGACGCGGACGCCGATCTGCGGGTGCCGTTGCGGCGCCTCGCCGAGCACTACCTCGACTGCTGGACGTTCGCGGTCGACGGCCTCGTGGGCGCGAGCCCCGAGACGCTGATCCGCTCGACGGGCGGCGCGGTGTCGGCACGCGTGCTCGCCGGCACTCGGGCCCGGCACCCCGAGGACCCGCAGCGCGACGCCCGCGCCCGCGCAGAGTTGCTGACGAGCGCCAAGGAGCAGCACGAGCACGCCTTCGCGGTGCAGAGCGTGGTCACGGCGCTTTCGCCGCACGTGCGGGATCTGAGCACCAGCGAGGAGCCCTTCCCGCTGCGCCTGCCCAACGTCTGGCATCTCGCGACCGACCTCGGTGCCGCACTCGACGAGCGCAGCTCCGCGATCGAGCTGGTCGGCGCGCTGCACCCGACCGCCGCCGTCGCGGGCACGCCGACCTCGGCCGCCGTGGCATTCATCGCCGAACTCGAACCGTTCGATCGGGGGCGCTACTCGGGAGCCGTCGGCTGGATCGACGCGGCCGGCGACGGCGAGTGGGTGATCGCGCTGCGCTGCGCGCAGCTCGAAGACGCCGAGGACGGGTCGGGATCGCGGGCCGTGATCGCGAGCGCCGGCGGCGGGATCGTGGCCGGATCCGATCCCGAGCACGAACTCGGCGAGACGGTGTCGAAGCTGCGCCCCATCACCGAGGCGTTCGCCGCGTAGCGGGAGCCCGCGGGGTCGCCCGCTGAGCCTGTCGAAGGGGCGGACGGAGCCCGCGACTCAGGGCCAGCTCAGATCGGACGTCCGTTCGATGCGGGATCGCTCGACCGCCACATCGAAGTCGGCCTCGGGCCACTGCGGGTCGATCCGCTGCAGCTCCGAGATCACGATGCGCTGCACGGCCGCCCGCGCGTACCACTTGGCATTCGCGGGCACCACGTACCAGGGTGCGTGCTCGGCGGCGGTTCGCTCGATCGCGATGCTGAACGCCTCCATGTACTCGGCCCAGAGCTCGCGCTCGTCGACGTCGCCCGGGTTGTACTTCCAGTGCTTCTCGGGGTCGTCGAGGCGGGAGAGCAGGCGCTCGGCCTGCTCCTCGGGCGAGATGTGCAGCATGATCTTGACGACGCGCACGCCGTCCTCCGCCAATCGGCGCTCGAAGTCCACGATCGCTCCGTAGCGACGCTCGATCTCCTCGGGCGGGGCGAAACCGCGCACCCGCTGGATCAGCACGTCCTCGTAGTGCGAACGGTCGAACACGCCGATCATCCCCGGCGTCGGAACCCGAGGCTCGACTCGCCACAGGAAATCGTGCGCCCGTTCCTCCTCGGTCGGCGCCTTGAACGCCGAGAGCGCGAGACCGTACGGTTCGACCTGGCTGAAGACATGGTTGACGATCCCGCCCTTGCCCGCGGCGTCCATGGCCTGCAGCACCACGAGCAGGCGGTCCGGAGCCCCGAGCCGGCTCTGCGCGAAGAGCTTCTCCTGCAGGCCGCGCAGCTCCTGCGCCGCGCGAGCCAGCTCGGCGGCGCCCTCGGCCTTGCGGGCCGCGGTGCCCGGTTTCGCGTCGGGGTCCACCGCGCGCAGGTCGAAGCCGGCGCCGACCCGCAGCAGGCGGGACGGATCCTCGATCCAGAATTCGCTGGGCATGCCGTTCCCTCCGTCGGTCTCTCACCAACTGTAGGGTAGTCCGCCCCGAAAGATCGATGCCTGCTGCAGCCGTTGCGGGCCCTACCCCGCGAGCGGCACCTCGACGAGGGTCGGTCCCGCGACGGGCTCCGTGAGCAGTCTCTCGAGCTCGCCGCGGTTGACCACGCTCCGGTACTCCCACCCGTAAGCACCGGCGAGCGACTCGAGATCGACGCGCTGCGGGGTGCGCATCACGCGGGCGAAGTGCTCGGGATCGGAGGCCCCCGCGACCTCGAGCCCGTCGAAGATCGTTCCGCCGCCGTCGTTGCCGACGAACAGCTGGATCCGCGGGTGCTCCTCGCCCTCGGGCAGCAGCAGCGAGCCGGCGTCGTGGAGCAGAGCGAGGTCGCCGATGAGTACCCGGGTAGTACCCGCGGCGCGCGCCGGGTCGTCGTCGCCCTGGCTCGCAGCGGCGATCCCGAGTGCGGTCGCGATCGTTCCGTCGATACCGGCGAGCCCTCGATTCGCGTGCACGTCGACGCGGCGCGGCGCGGCGAGCCCGTCGAGCACCCGCACCAGCCGCGAGGCCGCGACCACCAGGCGGTCGTGCGGCCAGGTCGCGCGCCAGACGCTCTCGACGAGCAGATCGCGCGAGACCGGCTCGCGCATCACCGCGACCTCGGCGCGCGCGTAGGCGCTGCGCTCCTTGTAGCCCGTCGCGAGGGCGGCGTCGAGGTCGGGTTCGTGCACCGTGGTGCGCTCGCGCAGCAGCTCTCGGTCTGCGACGACCCAGGCCCCGAGCCAGCGCCGCAGCGCCCGAGGCTCGTGATCCTCGGCCACGACGGCCGCCCTCACGACGCGAGCATCGCGGCCCGGGTCGTAGTGCTCGGCGAGGGGGTGAGGATCGACCACGACCACCTCGACGTCGTCGCGGCGCAGCAGTGCCGGCACCTGCCGGGTGAGCGTGGGGTGCCCGAACACGATGGCCTGCTCGACGAGTTCGCCGAGCGGCGGACCGTCGGATCGCGGCGCGTCGAGCAGCGTCGCGTAACCCGAGATCGCCTCCCGCCCGAAACGCACTCCGCTCACGACCTCGGCGAGCAGCGGCAGACCTGCCGCGTGGGCGAACGCCTCGGCCTCGAGACCGGCGCCCTCGCCCGCGATGACCACGGCGAGGGCGTCACCGCGGTGCACGTGGGTGTCGCTGCCAGGACCGCGAGCACTATCCGGACCGGGATCGCCGCCCGAGCCGGCATCGCGTCGGCGCTCCGCGCGATCCGCCCGAGCTTTCGCCCCCTCCTCGGCCGCGGCGGCGAACCCGCGGCCGATCATCGCCTCGAACCCCCGGGTGCCCGACAGCGGCTCGCGGAACGCGAGATTGAGCTGCACCGGCCCCGCCGGAGCCGCGCCGGGCTCTCCGAGGGCCGCATTCAGCGCGCGGCGGGCGAGAGCTGCGGGATCCCGATCCGGATCCCGGGCGAGATCTCCGTCCGCACCGAACTCGGGCGAGGCAACATCGAGCGCGAGACGGGCGGCAGCCCCGAGGAGCCCCGCCTGACGGGTGGTCTGGTTGCTGCGGATACCGCGCAGTTCATCCGGCCGGTCTGCGGTGAGGAGCAGCAGCGGAACCCGCGACTCATGAGCCTCGAGCGCGGCCGGGAGCAGGTTCGCGACCGCCGTGCCGCTCGTCACGATCACGGGGGCCGGCAGACCGGTTTCACATGCAACCCCGAGCGCGAAGAACGCGGCGGAGCGCTCGTCGAGACGCACGTGCAAGCGGATCGCCTCGGCCTGCTCCGCTGCTGCAGCGGCGAGCGCGAGCGCCTGAGAACGCGATCCCGGGCACACGACGACGTCTCGCACGCCGCGGCGGATCAGCTCGCCGAGCAGCTCGACCGCGAAGACCGAGGAGGGTGCCGCGCTCACTTCTGAGCCGGGTCGTCGTCGGGGCCCGCCTGCTCCTCGCCCGTGGAGTCGGGATCGTTGTCGGAGCGCGGCTGATCCTCGCCCGGGAACCTCTCGTCGTCGAGTTCGCGCAGGCGCTGCTCGAGGTCGCGCATGTGCAGGTCGAGATCGTCCTTGGACATGCGGGTTCCCGAGAACCGAGGATCGTCGTCGGGAGCGACCGGGCGCTTCGCGGGCGTGGCGCCCTTGCCGATCAGGAACCAGAGCACGCCCCCGATCACGGGCAGCAGCACCACGAGCACCACCCATACGGGCTTCGAAACGCCGCGGGCGCGCGATCCGTCGGTCATCGCCGCATCGACCAGCGCATACAGCGTGAACGCGACGGCGATGACGACCCCGATAATCACGAACCGCACCATATACCCATCGTACCGATTCCAACTGGACCAATCCCGGCCGTCTCCCGGCCCGGTGCTCCGAAGTCCGATCCGGACCCTGCGAGATTGGATCCTGCAAGATCGAGTCCCTTCAAACGTGGAGTGCCGAACTGCTGCATCACCTGTCGGGGTTGCAGCAGTTCGGCACTCCGCGTTTGAGAGGCAGATAGCGGTCCGCTCAAGAGGCAGACAGCGGATCGGCGGCCAGGAGCGGTTCAGGCTGCCTCGGTACACTCGGGCGGGTGAAGACCCCCCGCTCCGCCTGGATCACCTACACCGCACTGCGTCTGCTCTTCTTCGCCGTGCCGTTCGCGCTCATCTACGTGCTGGGCCTGTCGCTGCGGTTCTCGATGATGCTCTCGGCGCTCATCGCGGCGGTGCTCGCGGCGCTCATCAGCGTGTCGCTCTCGGTGCTGCTGCTGGCGAAACCGCGCGAGGCGGCCTCGGAGAGCATCTACGAGTGGCGCAATCGGGATCGCACGGCCGACGACATCGTCGAGGACGAGTCCGTCGACGCGGTCGAGGCAGTCGCTGACGAGGATCTCGCTGACGAGAGTGCCGAGGCGGTTCGGGATCGACCGGCAGGATCCGAGCACATCCCTCCCACCCGCTCGGAGTGATCCGCGGCTGATCGGGATCGGGGCGGACGCCGAGCCGCCGAGAGGTCGAAAAGGGCTCGGGTTCTCGCGATCCGGAGCCCTTTTCGACCTCTCGGGGTGAGGCCCGGCCGCTGCGACCGCCGGGGCGGGAATGCCGGCGGTGCGCAGTACCGTTGAGCTGTGACTGAGACGACCGCGACCGCAGCACCCCGGTGGTGCTTGCTGGGGCGCGATGGGACCGGGGCAGTGACCGCCGTCGACGTGCGCGCCGATGGCACCCGCGGCGAATCGGTGGGTCTCGCGAGCGAGGCGCTGCCCGACTTCGTCGAGGAGCGGGAGCGAGGCGGATCTGCCCCGCGCTGGGTGTGGAGCGACGCACCGAGCTGGTATCCGCAGTTGCTCGCGGCCGGGGTGCGCGTGAAGCGCTGCCACGATCTGCGGCTCGGGCACGCGATCCTGCGGCAGTCGGAGCTGGTGCGGGATCGGGGCCCACTGCTCGCCGCCCATGAGTGGGATGCCGCACCGACGGCCGAGCCGGAGGGCCCGTCGGCCGATACCGCGCTCTTCGATCTCGACGAACCCAGCGGGCCTGCCAGCACAGTGCCGCACGGCACCGCCTCCGTGAGCGCCGAGTTCGACCGGCAGCTCGAGGCGATCGCGGCGAGCACCGATCCGGGGCGCCTGCGATTGCTGCTCGCCGCAGAATCGGCCGGCGCGCTCGTCGCGGTCGAACTACGGGCGGCGGGCGTGCCGTGGGATGCCGCCGAGCACGATCGCCTGCTCACCGAGGCCCTCGGCCCGCGGCCGCCGGGCGACTTCAAGCCCGCGAAGATGCAGGCCGTGGCCGACGAGGTGCGCGCGGCGCTCGGGGATCGCGAGGCGAGCCTCGATTCTCCGCCGAGGCTGCTTCGCGCCCTGAGGCGGGCGGGCATCGACGCCGGTTCGACCTCGCGCTGGGAACTCGCGGAGTTCGAGCACCCCGCGATCGAACCGCTGCTGCGCTACAAGAAGCTGTCGCGGCTGCTGAACGCGAACGGCTGGAGCTGGATCGACGAGTGGGTGCACGAGGGCCGGTACCGCCCCGTGTACGTGCCGGGAGGGGTGGTCACCGGCCGGTGGGCGTCGAGCGGCGGGGGCGCGCTGCAGCTGCCCCGCGCGCTGCGTCCGGCGCTCAGGGCCGACCCGGGCTGGATGCTCGTCTCGGCCGACGTCGCGCAGCTCGAGCCTCGGGTACTCGCGGCCATGGCCGGAGACCGCGCGATGGCCGCGGCCGGATACGGGAAGGATCTCTACTCGGGCCTCATGGAGAGCGGCATCGTCGCCACCAGGCAGGAGGCGAAGATCGCCGTGCTCGGGGCGATGTACGGCTCCACGACCGGCGACAGCGGCCGCCTGGTGCCCCGGCTGAGACAGGGGTTTCCCGCCGCCATGCGGCTCGTGGATCGCGCCGCCGAGGTCGGTGAGCAGGGCGGTATCGTGTCGACCTGGCTCGGCCGGTCCTCCCCCGCGCCGAGCTCCGAGTGGGCGGAACTGCAATCGCGCGCGAGCCTTCCCGGGGCCACCTCGCGCGACGAGGGCGCAGCGCGGCGCGCGGCCCGCGAGTTCGGCAGGTTCACCCGCAACTTCGTGGTCCAGGGCACCGCAGCCGAGTGGGCTCTGGCCTGGCTGGCCGAACTGCGCCTGCGGCTCGCCGCGCTGCCGCTCGATGAGCGCATCGATCCCGCCTCCGCCTCCGGCCCCGCCTTCGAACGCCGCCCGCATCTCGTGTTCTTCCTGCACGACGAGGTCATCGTGCACGCGCCGGCGTCTCAGGCCGAAACCGCCGCTGACGCGGTCCGAGCTTCGGCCGAGGCTGCGGGGCGACTGCTCTTCGGCGGCGCCCCGGTCGACTTCCCGCTCGATGTGCGCATCTCCGAGCGGGCGACGAAGGAGTGACCCCCGCAGTGCCGGGCTTCACCCGGGGAGGGCCCGCCGAGCCGGCCACGACTTCGGAGCTCACCCGTATCTCGGATGAGAACCCGCGGATCGATCCGAAAGACGGGTGAGCTCCGAATAGCGGGACGGCGCCCCGGCTAGAACGCGAAGGCGATACCGACGAGCACTCCGTAGGCGAGCGCGGCGAGGCTGGTGAGCTGCAGCACGAGGATCAGCTCGCGCGGCGTCTTCGCGGTGATGACGATGAGCACGCAGGGCGCCACGATCAGCAGCACGAACCACACGAGCACCATGCCGGGGTTCACGAGCCCGTACAGCGCCGGCACCGCGAACGGCAGCAGCACGCACACGATGTAGAGAGCGCGCGAGGCGCGATCCCCCATCCTCACCGCGAGCGTCTTCTTGCCCGCGAGGCGGTCCGTGGGGATGTCTCGCAGGTTGTTGACGACGAGCACGGCGACCGCGAAGAACCCGACCGCGGCACCGGTCACCCAGGCCTCCTGGGTCTCGATCTCCGTCTGCAGGTAGACCGTGCCGACGGTCGCGACAAGCCCGAAGAAGATGAACACCATCACCTCGCCCAGGCCGGCGTACCCGTAGGGGCGCCTGCCGCCCGTGTAGAACCAGGCGGCGATGATCGCGAGCACTCCGAGCGCGAGGAACCACCAGCGTCCGCTCATGACCACGGCCACGAGCCCAGCCACGGCGGCGAGCGCGAAGAACACGAGGGCGGTCGCGAGCACCTTCTTGGGGTTCACGAGGCCGGAACCCGTGAGCCGGGCCGGTCCGACCCTGAACTCGTCGGTACCGCGAATGCCGTCGGAGTAGTCGTTGGCGTAGTTGACGCCGATCTGCAGGAAGACGGCGACCGCGAGCGCGAGCAGTGCGAGCGGCAGCGAGAAGCCCTGCACCATATGCGCGATCCCGGATCCGGCGGCGACCGGGGCGACCGCGAGCGGCAGCGTGCGCAGGCGCGCTCCGCCGACCCAGCTGCGCCAGGTGATCCTCGGCGTCTCACCGGCCTGGACTTGCCGCTCGGCCGCGGCCCGCACGGCCGGGTTGCCTGACCTGCGCCGATCCTTCGCGCTCACTCCTGCTCCTCCCCCGCGGCGATCCGCGTCTCGCGGAAGCTCGCCCGCAGACGCTCCAACCACTCCTCGACCGCTCGCACATCGGGCTTGCCGCCCGCGAGTCTCGGGATGCTGTCGGTCTCAGTGGCCCACACGGGCGCCGCCGCGACACCGAGGCGATCCCGCACCGCGGCGCTCACCTCGTCGAAGCTCGCCCGGGTGGCGGCCCGGCCCCGCGCGGGGCGCTCGCCCCCTTCGACAGGTTCGGGGGATGCGACCGCACCTGGATCCGCCTCGACGACGAGGCTCACCCGCTCCCCCCACTCGGGGTGCTGCGCTCCCACCGCGACGGCGCTCGACCAGCCATCGAAATCACGCACGACGCGCTCGACCTCGTCGAGCGACACGTTGATCCCGCCCGAGATGACGACCCGGTCGAGACGCCCGGTCACGGTCAGCATTCCGCCGAGCAGCTCACCGGCATCGCCCGTGCGGTACCAGCGGGTCGCGGTGCCGTCGCGGTCGCGGTCCTCGATGAAACGCTCCGCGGTGAGCTCGGGATCGCCGACGTAGCCGAGCGCCAGCGACGGCCCGGCGAGCTGCACCTCGCCCTCGCGAATGCGCACCCGGGTGTCGCCGATCTCGACCCCGTCGTAGACGCAACCGCCCGCGGTCTCGGTCATGCCGTAGGTGCGCTTCAGCGGAACCCCGAGCTCGAACGCGCGGCGCCGCATCAGCAGCGGCACTGCCTGCCCGCCGACGAGCACCGCATCGAACCGTCGCAGCGCGTCGGCGGCGTCGCGATCCTGCTCGGCCAGATCGAGCAGCCTCGAGAACTGCACCGGCACCAGCGAGACATACCGCCGCTCGGCCTCGAGATGCTCGGCCTCCTCGAGCAGCCGACCGGGATCGAATCCCTCGGCAGTCGGGAAGAAGCGCGGCGCGATGCCGGCCACCTCGCTGCGAACCAGCATCTGCAGCCCGGAGATCAGGTGCGCGGGAAGCGCCACGAGCCACTGCCCCGCTCCGCCCAACCGCACATGCGTCGCCTCCGCCCCGGCTCGCAGTGCCGCGGCCGACAGGGCGACCGACTTGGGCACGCCGCTCGACCCCGAGGTGCGCACCACCACCGCGGTGCCCTCTGGCAGCTCGGCCTGCTGCAGGGCGAGCACGGCCTCGTCCTCGAACTGCCCGCCGGGGACCGGCAGAACGGGCGCACCGCCGTTCAGCGCGTCGCCGAGCGCGGCCATGAGCCAGGCTCGATCCTCGGTGGGGATGGCGCGGAGTCCATGAGACGCAGTCACCGGTCCAGGTTACTACCCGGGTCTGACGAGTGGATCCGGCCCGGCTCAGCGGGACGGAGGCAGAGAGGGGCGCGGCTCCGAGCACGGACCTCGCGGAATGAAGAGTGTGAGCACCGTCGCGACGGCCGCCGCCGCGATCGCGATCCAGAAGCAGACCGCGTAGGCGTCCGCGGTGGGCACGACCCGTCCCGCATGCTCCGAACTCATCGCCGCCAGTACGCCGCCCATGACCGCCGACGCTCCCGAGGTGCCGACCGAGCGGAACAGCGCATTCAGCCCGTTCGACACCCCGGTCTCGTGCGCGGGGACCGCACCCATGATGATCATCGGCATCGCCGCGAACGAGAAAGCGATCCCGACACCGATGATCGCGTTCGCCACCACGATGTGCCACACTTCACTCGACCAGAGCAGCACGAACACGTAGGCCACCACGATCGACGACGTACCGATGGTGAAGAGCGGGCGGGGCCCGAAGACCCGCTCGAGCTTGCCCGAGAGGGGCGACAGCACCATCATGATGAGGCCCGACGGCATGATGCAGATCGCCGCCTCGATCATGGTGAGGCCGAAGCCGGCCCCCGTCTCGGGCGGCATCTCGAGCAGCTGCGGGAAGGTGACGTTGGATCCGAAGAGCGAGAAACCCATGCCGATCGCCGCGAGGTTCGTCAGCAGCACCGTCGGGCGCGCGGCTACCCGCAGGTCGACGAGCGGATCCTTCGCGCGCAACTGATAGGCGCCCCAGACCAGCAGCACGATCACACCCACCGAGACCGACCCGAGGGCGAGCGGGGAACCCCACCCCCACTCAGCGCCGCGGGAGACGAAGAGCAGCAGGCCCGTGAGGGCGACGGCGAGCCCGATCGCCCCGAGGACATCGAGGCGACCGCCCGAGATCATCGTGTCCTCGGGAACCGCGAACACCACCGCCACGATGCAGATCATGCCCAGGCCGGCTGACATCCAGAACAGCGCGTGCCAGTCGGAGGTCTCCGCGATGAATGCGGCGAGCGGCATACCGACCGCTCCGCCGACGCCCATCGTCGCGCTCATGAGCGCGACCGCCGTGCCGAGTCTCGCCGGAGGCAGCACGTCGCGCATGATCGCGATACCGAGCGGGATCACCCCGGTCGTCATGCCCTGCAGGCCCCTCCCGATGATCACCCCGACGATCGAGGACGAGAGGGCGGCGACGAGCGAACCCACGATCAGCGCGATGAGCAGCACGAACACCACGCGCCGCTTGCCGTACATATCACCGAGCCGGCCCGAGATGGGCGTCGCGACCGCGGCCACGAGCAGCGTGACCGTCACGACCCAGGTGGTGTCCTCGCGCGATGCGTCGAGCAGTTCGGGCAACTCGCCCTGGAGCGGCACGACCAGCGTGAACATGAAGGCGGAGGTGAGCCCCGCGAACGCGAGTGCGGCGACAGTCGCCCAGCCAGGTGGTCGTCTGTTGAGCCTCGTCATCACCTGCGATGCTACACCCGTGCGGTTCCCGCGGCGCGAGGCCGGGTGCCGCCTGGTGCCTGGTGCCTGATGCCTGGTGCCTGGTGCCTGGTGCCTGCAGCCTGATGCCTGATGCCTGATCTCCCCGCCCCAAGCGCACCGATCGACGTTCACGCACCCCGATCCACCTGAATGCGGTGCGTGAACGTCGATCGGTGCGGCAGGCGTGGTGTGCGGTGCGCGAGGCAGGCGTGGTGTGCGGGGCGCGAGGGCAGGCCGGAACGCCGGCCCGCCCTCGCGCGGGGAGTGAAACCCCTAGTAGTAGTACGGGAACGGCGCCCAGTCGGGGTCGCGCTTCTCGAGGAACGAATCCCGCCCCTCGACGGCCTCGTCGGTGCCGTACGCGAGGCGCGTGGTCTCGCCGGCGAAGAGCTGCTGCCCTACGAGCCCGTCGTCGACCGCGTTCATGGCGTACTTCAGCATGCGGATCGCCGTCGGCGACTTGCCGAGGATCTCGCGCGCCCACTCGATGCCGGTGCGCTCGAGCTCCGCGTGCGGCACCACCTCGTTCACCGCCCCGATCTCGCGCGCACGATCCGCCGAGTACTCGCGGGCGAGGAAGAAGATCTCACGGGCGTTCTTCTGCCCGACCTGGCGTGCGAAGTACGCGCTGCCGTAACCGGCGTCGAACGATCCGACATCGGCGTCGGTCTGCTTGAACCTCGCGTGCTCACGGCTTGCGATCGTGAGGTCGCAGACCACGTTGAGCGAGTGCCCGCCGCCCGCGGCCCACCCGGGCACGAGCGCGATGACGACCTTCGGCATGAAGCGGATGAGACGCTGCACCTCGAGGATGTGCAGGCGCCCGGCCCGCGCGGCCGCATCGGGCCCGACCTGCGTCTCCGAGTCGCTGTACTTGTAGCCGTCGCGCCCCCGGATGCGCTGGTCGCCGCCCGAGCAGAACGCCCAGCCCCCATCGCGCGGCGAGGGTCCATTGCCCGTCAGCAGCACCACGCCCACGCGCGGGTTGACGCGCACGCGCTCGAGCGCGTCGTAGAGCTCATCGACGGTGTGGGGGCGGAATGCGTTGCGCACCTCGGGTCGATCGAATGCGACACGGGCGATGCGGCCGTCGCGGCTGAGATGCGCCGTGATGTCGGTGTAGTCGGCCGAGCCGGGGGCCGCCTCCCACTCTGCGGGATCGAAGAGATCGGAGACCAGCTCGGGCTGCTCGGTCTCGCGGGGATGGGCGGGGTGCGGATCCTGCTGCGTCATGCGATCCAGCATAGGAGTTCGCGTCCGTGAGCGCCCTCGTCACCCGCGCGCTTCCCACCCGCTTCGTACCTCGCCGAGATACGAATCTCGCTCGCTGCACCGCGAATCGGCGTGCGAAATCCGTATCTCGAGGGGTGGATGGGCCCTGCATCCCGGGACTCCCTTCGACGGGCTCCCTTCAGCAGGCTCCCCTCGACAGGTTCAAAGAGCGGTGCGCGCCTTCGACGCTTTGGGCTTCTTCGGCTTCGGAGCCGGCAGTTGCGCGGCGGTGAGGTCGATGAGCCCCGCGAGCCACTCGCGATCCTCCCAGCGGTCGCCGCTCACCCGGAAGTACATCTTCGAGCCGGGGTAGGCGGGCGCCTCGTCGGGGTCGCCGATGTAGCCGCGGCCGGCCTCGGTGGGCTTCACGAACAACTCGTCATCGCACACGAAGGCGACGGGCTTCTCGTCGTAATAGACGCAGTACTCGCCGAACATCTTGCGGCTGCGGACCCCCGGCAGCGCGCTCAGCTGGTCGAGAAGGAACTCCATGGTCTCCGCGCGAGTGCTCATGCGGCCAGAGTAGCCGGGTTCGGTGGCAGGATCGAGGCATGAGTTTCTCGAGACCAGGATCCGCTCTTCCGCCCCTCACCGAGGTGCTCGAATCGATGCGTGTGGTCTCGATCCCGACCCGTACCCGTTTCCGGGGCATCTCGGTGCGCGAGGCCGTGATCCTCGATGCTCCCCTCGGCGCGAGCGAGTTCTCGCCGTTCCCGGAGTACGGGGACGCGGAGGCGGCGGCGTGGCTGGCGGCCGCTCTCGATTTCGGGTGGGCCGAGCAGCCGGCGCCGGTGCGGGATCGCATCGACGTGAACGCCACCGTGCCCGCGGTGCCGGCGGGGGAGGTTCCCGGAATCCTCGCCCGCTTCCCGGGCTGCCGCACGGCCAAGGTGAAGGTGGCCGAGCGCGGCCAGTCCCTCGCCGACGACGTCGCGCGGGTGCGCGCAGTGCGCGAGGCGATGGGCGCCGACGCTCTGGTTCGGGTGGACGCGAACGGCGGCTGGTCGGTCGAGGAGGCCGAGGCCGCGCTGCGGGCCCTCGCCGAGTTCGATCTCGACTACGCGGAGCAGCCGTGCGCGAGCGTCACCGAGCTGGTCGAGGTGCGGCGCAGGCTGACTCCTGATCAGCGGGTGCACGGTTCGAGCGGACTCGATGAGACCGTACCCGCGACCCACGGATTACAAGTCCGCTGCCCAGCCCCCCTCGTGCGCATCGCCGCCGACGAGAGCGTGCGCAAGGCCGCCGACCCGCTGGCGGTGGCCCGATCGGGCGCCGCGGACCTGCTCATCGTGAAGGCGCAACCGCTGGGCGGGATCCGGCAAGCGCTCGACATCGTGGAGCAGGCCGGCCTGCCCGTGGTCGTGTCGAGCGCGCTCGACACCTCGGTCGGCATCTCGATGGGGCTGCATCTCGCGGCGGCGCTGCCCGCTGCGGGGAACGGCGGAGGCTCAGGATCAGCCGGCGGCGCAGGGTCCGCGGCGGGTTCGGGAGCGGCCGGGGTGCTGCACGGCGCCTGCGGTCTCGGCACGGTCGCGCTGCTGGAGGGAGACGTGACCGCCGATCCCCTGATCCCCCGCGAGGGCTCGATCGAAGTGCGGCGCCCCGCGTTGGATGCCGCGCTGCTCGATCGACACGCCGCGCCTCCCGAGCGCGAACGATGGTGGCGGGAGCGCGTGGCGCGCTGCCACGCGCTCCTCGCCGCCCTGTGAGAGGTCAATAAGGGCGCATCGTCAAAGAAAGCGCGGCCCTTTTCGACCTCTCACGGGTGCTGAGCAGAGCGCCTGGGTGCTGAGCAGAGCGCCTGGGTGCTGATGCAGAGCGCCTGGGTGCGAGCACGGGGCGCCGCGCCGGCAGCACCCGCTCAGACGCGAGTCGCGGCGCGCCGGGCGCCCTCGCCGAGCGATTCGAGCTTCGCCCACGCGATCTGCGGGTGCACCCGCCCGCCGAGGCCGCAATCGGTCGCTGCGATGACGCGCTCGGGGCCCACGATCCTCGCGAAACGCTCGATGCGCTGCGCCACCAGGTCGGGGTGCTCGACGAGGTTGGTCGAGTGGCCGACCACGCCGGGCACGAGGATCAGATCGTCGGGGATCAGGTCGCTGTTCTCCTCCCACACCGACCACTCGTGCTCGTGGCGGGCGTTGGCCGCCTCGAACGAGATCTGGCCCACGTTCGCGCCGAGCACGGTCTTAAGGATGTGCTTCAGCTCGATATCGGTCGTGTGCGGGCCGTGCCACGAGCCCCAGCAGAGGTGCAGACGCACCTGCTCCTTGGGCAGGCCCTTGATCGCCTCGTTGATCGCGTCGATGCGGATCTGCGTGAAGGCCTGGTACTCCTCGACGCTCGGCTCGGGGTTGATCTGATCCCAGTTCTCGGCGAGCGAGGGGTCGTCGAGCTGCACGATCAGCCCCGCGTCGGTGATGGCGCGGTACTCCTCGCGCAGCGCCTCGACCCACGCATCGATGTGCTGCTGCTCGGTCTCGTAGAAGTCGTTTCGCACGCGCGCCGCTGAGCCCGGAGCAATCGCCGTGAGAAAGCCGGTCTCGCCCTCCCCCAGCGCCGAGCGGAGGTTGCGGGTGTCGGCGGCCACCGCTTGCTGCCCCCGGTAGCTGATCTCACCGGTCGTGGTCGGGAACGCCGTGGCGTTGCGGCCGGTGGCGATGCCGCTCTCGGGGTCGCCGTAGGCCTCCGCGAAGATCTGCCGGTCGCGGCGGTCGAGGAACGACGTGAGCCGGATGCTGCCGGGCTCGGACCGGCGGGGCGGCTCATTGAACGCGTTGACCTCGGTCAGCGAGAGGCCGTTCACGCGCTGGAACGAGTAGCCCCACCAGGCGCCGTAGTCGACGGCGTTCGACATGGCCTTGCCGAACTCGCCGTCGCCCGGCTGCGTGATGCCGAGTTCGCGCTGCCGCTCGACCACGTCGCGCACCGCTTCGGTGACGAGCGCGTCGAACTCGGGCGTGGCTTTCAGGGTGAAGCCGTCGTCTTCGAACTCGCGGGCGGCGTTCGCCTCGATGAGGGCACGGGTGCGGGGCAGGCTGCCCGCGGTGGTCGTCTCGATGGTGCTCATGCTCCCAATCTAAACGAGGCCACCGACATTCAGGGCGAGTATGACGACAGATGACTCGGAGCCTTCAGCCCTTGAGGCCCGGGAAATCCTCCTCACGCCACTCGGTCGCGATGCGCTCGCCCGCGGCGTGCGCCGCCTCTTCGCGCTGCCGCAGCTCGACGCGCCTGATCTTGCCCGAGGTCGTCTTCGGCAGCTCGAAGAACTCGACGCGCCGCACGCGCATGTAGGGCGGCATCGCGACGCGGGCGTGGGCGAGGATCGCGCGCGCCGTCTCGGCATCGGCGGTCGCGCCGGCGGCGAGCGCGACATAGGCCTTCGTGACGTTGAGTCGGGTGCTGTCAGGGGCACCCACGACGGCCGCCTCGGCGACGAGCTCATGCTCGATGAGCGCGCTCTCGACCTCGAAGGGCGATACCTTGAAATCGCTCGACTTGAAGATGTCGTCCGTGCGCCCGACGAAGGTGAGCACGCCCGTCTCGGGATCCCGCTGCGCGACGTCGCCGGTGTGGAAGAAGCCGCCGGCTGTGGCCTTCTCCGTGGCCTCGGGGTTGCCGAAGTACCCGGGCATGAGGTTCACCGGTTCCGAGGCGAGCCGCAGACAGATCTCGCCCTCGGCGGCCTCCTCGCCGGTCAGGGGGTCGACGAGCACGGCGTCCACCCCGGGGAGCGGGCTCCCCATCGCGCCGGGCACGATCGGGTCGCCCGGCATGTTGCCGATGAGGCAGGTCGTCTCGGTCTGGCCGTAGCCGTCGCGGATGTCGAGGCCCCACCACTCGCGGATGCGAGCGATGACCTCGGGATTGAGCGGCTCGCCGGCCGAGACGAGCTCGCGCAGGCCGCGCGGCTTCCGATCGAGGCGATGCTGGATCAGCATGCGCCACACCGTCGGCGGTGCGCAGAAGGTGTTGACGCCGGCGCGATCGAGTTCGGCGACGAGCGCCTCGGGGTCGAAGCGCGCCTGGTTCGCCACGAAGACGGTCGCCCCGACCTGCCACGGCCCGAAGAAGCTCGACCAGGCGTGCTTGGCCCAGCCGGGTGCGCTGATGACGGAGTGGACGTCGCCGGGGCGCACACCGAGCCACGACATGGTGGTGAGGTGGCCGAGCGGGTAGCTGGTGTGGGAGTGCACGACGATCTTGGGCAGGCTCGTGGTGCCCGACGTGAAGTAGAGCAGCGCCGGGTCGTCGCTCGCGGTCGTCTTGCGGATCGCGGCGAGCGACGCGGATCGCGATTCCTCATAGCGCATCCAGTCGAAGAGCAGTGCGCGGTGATCTCGCGACGCGTTCTCGAGGCCGACACCCACTCCGCGATACTCGCCGGGAACCTCCGTGAACTTCGCCGCGTCCTCCGCCTCGGCGAAGACCCAGCGCACTCGACCCCGTTCGACGCGGTCCTGCAGCTCGTGCGAGCCGAGCACCACGGAAGTCGGCAGGATGATGACGCCGATCTTCAGTGCGGCCAGCATGATCTCCCAGAGCTCGACGCGGTTGCCGAGCATGAGCATCGCGACATCGCCCGGTTTCGCGCCGATGCTCCGCAACCAGTTGGCCACCTGATCCGAGCGCTGCTTCAGCTCGGCGAAGCTCCGCTTCGTCTCGGAGCCGTCCTCCTCGGAGATCCAGAGCGCCGTCCGGTCGTTGTTCTCGGCGATCGCATCGAATACGTCGTGCGCCCAGTTGAAGCGCGGACCGACATCGGGCCAGCGGAATTCGGAGCGGGCACGAGCAGGATCTCCCGCGAGGTCGAGCAACTGGTCGCGGGCCGAGAAGAAGGCGCGCGTGGCGTCGATGTCAGTCATGGTCTCTATTCTGCCCCTCGTCAGCGCTTCCTCCGAGCCGCACGGGCACGGGATCCGCTTCCGACATCCGCACCTAGCTCTCGCGCATCGGCTTCCGAGGCTCGGCGTCTGAGCACGAGCACGGCCTGCGTGATGACCGCCGCGAGCATCAGACCGCCCACAGCGATCCCGAGCCCGCCTCGCGCATCGCTGCCGCTCATCGTGGGCACCGTCCAGAAGAAGAGCACGCACTGCGCGACCGCGGCGAGAGGGATCGCGACGACGGCGGTCGCGGCGAGCGAGAGGCCGGCCCGGCGGGAGGTGCGCACGACGTATGCGATGACCCCGATCGATGCGGCGATGACGGCGCCCGCGAGACCCAGCAACATCGTGAATGGGAGCCGGTATCCGGTGAGGTAGCGATCGTACGCGCCCGTGTCGAGTCCCGCGAAGGTGCCCGGGACGAAGTCGATCCGCGCCCCGAGGTCGGAGCTCAGTCTCAGTTCGTGCTTGCCGAGCCAGGAGTTCACCTCCGGATCGACCTCGAACGGCTCCCCTGACTCCCCAGCCGCACTCTGCGATCCTGGGCGAGAGCCGACCTCGTCGACGTCGAGCGTCACCACGAGGGCGCCGTCGTCGCGCTGCTCCTCGGAGCCGATCCGCAGGTCGAAGGCATCACCGTGATCGTCGTAGACCCGGTTCTCATACACCCAGGGCCGCATCCAGTTGCCGTGCTCTCCCGGGTCCTTGCGTCGTTCGTGATCGGAGGCGATCCACCCCGCGTCGACGATCTCGCCGACCAGGTCGGGAGCGACCGTGAGCTGCACCCGCACGGGCCTCACGGGAGAGCGCCCCTCGAAGTATTCCCCGGCCGTGGTGTAGAACTCGTCTTCCCAGAACGAGTACCAGGCGGCCCATCGCACCTGCTCGTTCGAGTTCGCCGCTCCGGGGGCATCGACCGCCGCATTCGTCAGCGTGTACTCGACCTCGACCTCGTGCGATCCGTCGAGCACCTCCTCGAACTGGCTGACCACGGCCAGGCTCTCGCGCTGCGGCAGTTCGCGGAACGGGGCGGGCCGGCCGTCGACGCGCACCCCGCCCACCTCGAGCCCCAGATCCTGTCCGAATCTCCTCTCCGGCCATTCGCGAGCGAACTGCGGCACTCGGGATCCCGAACCGTCGAAGCGCACGGTACTGGTCTCGGTGACCTGCAACTCGGCACGGCCGTCGCTCGACCGCGACAGCTCGGCCTCGATCTCGAAGCCCTGCACCTCCGAGTAGAAGGTGCCGGGCAGCTCGTCGTGCCTGGTGACCGGGTCGACGGAGCTGTCGTACGGCGGCGGCTGCGTGGAAACCGCGATGACGGATCCGGCGAGCACCGCGACCGCCGCGGCGAGCGCGAGCAGCGCGGGGACCGAGACGAAGTGGTCCGTGCGCCAGCCGCCGGCCGGATCGGGATCGCCCGACTCGCGCGCGGCCTGGTCCACCACCGCGCGCCCCGCATCACGGGGACTCTCGAAAAGCAGCGCGTACGGCAGCAGAGGGTCGTCGAGCGGGCCCCGATCCCGCAGCCTCACCGCGCGGGCGTACGCCTCGATGCCCTTGAGCTGCTGCACGCTGAGCGCGCCCTCCCGGGTGAGCGGTCGCGGTCGCCGCACGGCCGCCACCGTCGCGACGGCCAGCAGCGTCGAGCCCACGACGAAGGCCACCGGCCACCAGACGACCAGCAGGATCACCTGGTGCGACAGCTGCCGCAGGAGCCCCCACTGCACGAGCGTGATGGCGACAGGCGCGAGCAGGAAGACGTCGCGCACGTAGCTGTCCGGCACCCATCTCAGGCCCCGCGCCTCGACCTCGCCGCCGACCCTCCACCGTCTCGTCCAGCGCCATGCCGACGGGGTGTTCCCCCACCTGCCGGCGCGTCGGCCGGCCCGAGCCGCTCCCGCGATCCGGCGGGCGCGCTCCTCCGCGCCGGGGGCTCGCTTCCCGCCGCCGCGTCGCCGCGCCGTCGGCCGCTCAGCCAGGGCATCGACCAGTTCCGCGTGCCGCGGTCTTCCCAGCAGCTGCGCCGCGAGCTCGGGCGAGAGGTCGTCGGGCGGCTCGCTTCGGGGCACGTACCAGGCCTCGCCCGCGCTGTCGGCCCAGACGATGCGCCTCGCGGCGAGGGAGAAGAGCAGCAGCAAGCCGAGCACCGCGAGCGGCAGCAGCGGGCCGTAGCTCTGCACCCAGAACAGCGTCGTCTTCGGCGGTTGCGCGAAGGTGCCCTCGCGGAAGCTCGCGTCGATCCAGATGTCGGCGTTGGGCGGAAGGGAGTCGTCGTTGCTGAAGGAGTAGCGCACCCCCGCCGCTGACTCGCCCTCGGGAGACAGCCACGCGGTGCCGCTGACCAGGAGCCACCCCACATACGCGCGAGGCTGGCGCACGAGAGCCTCGTCGAGCTCGGGAGCCAGAGTGAGCGAGACGTCGATGCCCTTGGTCGCCTGCGGCCAGGTGGGCGCGAAGAGCGGCCACGACAGACTGTCGACAGTGCGACCGGTCGCCTCGTCGGTCTCCGGCGCGATGAGATGGTGCAGCTCATACGCGATCGCGATCCGCGGCTCCCCCTCGAAGCGACCGCCGTCGGCGGGCTCGATGCGCACCGTGGTCGTGGTCGCGGCGCGCTCGACCTCGGCTTCGACCTCCTCGCCATCGACAGTGACGGCGCCGAGTTCGAACTCGACGTCGTGCCCCCGGAACTCGGTGACGATCGTGCGCTCGACCGCGGCCTCGGGTCCGTTGCGGAAGTCGGCCGTGTAGCTCTCCTCCACCCGCGACGCGAACGCGCCGTCGGCATCCCGCTCGACGACGTAGTCGATCTCGACGTCGCGCGCGATCCAGTCGACCTCGTCCACTTCTGCCGAGGCGATCACATCGTCGAAGTCCATGGGCTCGTTGATGACCGGGCCCACCAGCAGGAAGACGCCGACCGCCCCGATCAGACCGCAGGCGATCCTGATCATCCATCGCAGCGAGACCCCGCCCACCGCGCGCAGCCTCGCCTCGACGGCGGTGAGCACGCCCGCGAGCCATCTGAACAGCGCGGTGTGCTCGGGCTGCGGATCGGGGATCCGGCCCGTGTTCAGCAGCTCGGGATCGGACCCCTCCAGGTCGAAGGGATCGGACTCATGCCGCCCCTCGCTGCTCGCTCCCCGTGCTCCGCGCATGATCCGAGCCTAGCGACGACCACCGACATCGCTCGCGTCTCAACTGCGGAAGACGGTGTGCAGCCGACGGTCGGCGATCGCGTCGCGCCCACCGAGACCCTCGATCTCGAACAGCACCGCCGTGCCGGCCACCTCGTAGTCGAGCTTGCGGAGCACCTCATGCGCGGCGGCCAGGGTGCCGCCCGTCGCGAGCACATCGTCGATCACGAGCACGCGGGAGCCGCGAGGGAAATCGGCGTGCGCCTCGACCTCGGCGATGCCGTACTCGAGCGAGTATCCGACATTCGCGGCGGGGCGCGGCAGCTTGCCCGCCTTGCGGATCGGCATGAGCCCGGCGCCGCTCGCGTAGGCGGCCGCGCTCGCCAGCAGGAAGCCGCGGGCCTCGAGGCCGGCGACCACGTCGAACATGCCGCGGAACGGTGCGATGAGAGCGTCGACGGTGGCCCGGAAGGCAGCACCATCGGCCAGCAGCGGCGTGATGTCGCGGAAGAGGATCCCCGCGCTCGGGTAGTCGGGGATCTCGAGGATCAGCGACTCCGCTCGCTCGAGCTCGGCGCTCGAAGCGGGGAAGGCGGGCATGTTGAGATGGTCGTTCTGGATCTCCGGCACGTGAACCAGGGTAATCGGTGGAGCGGCCGGTCGGCGCGAGCAGAGCGAGTCGCTGACTCGAACTGGGAGGCCCGGTCCGCCAGGAAAGACGCGACACGCCCGCGCGACACGATCGGCCGACCCTGATTTGAGGAGCAGACCCGACTCGTGTAATGTTCTTCTGGTTGGTAAAGCCGACAATGCGCCCCTAGCTCAGCTGGATAGAGCATCTGACTACGGATCAGAAGGTCGGGGGTTCGAATCCCTCGGGGCGCGCAGATCTGAAGCCCCCGTCGCGATAGCGGCGGGGGCTTCTTGCTGCACCAAGACTCCATCGTAATCAACTTCGCCGAGCAGGAACGCGACCGAAGTACTCAGCAGTTTTGCCGCTGCTCGCATTTCGTTCAGTGGCCCGGGAGGTCAATGGGCGAGTCGATCTCGCCAAGGTCGATGTTGTGCGCGCTGTCGAGGAGACGGTGATCCGTGCTGCTGCTCGCGGCGAGCGGGTAGGGAACCCGGCGGCGTATGCAGCAGCGGTGATCGTGCGCAGTCCTGAGCAGTGGGTGGTCGGTGCGGAACAGCCGGCTCCGTTCGAGCCGCTGGGGCAGCACATCGAGGGATCGGAGTGGGAGCCCGAAGGTCACCAACGACGGGATCGCCTTCGGCGGCCTCGTGCTTCCCGTCGCCGACGAGGTGCGTGCCGCGATCAAGGGCGACCGCGTGACCGTCGGCGTGCACCCCGAGGACCTCACAGTCCATCCCGCGGGCAGCGAGGGCCTCAGTGTCACCGCCACCTCATCGAGGAGCTCGGCGCCGACGGCTACCTGCTCGGCTCAGCACCGCTCGTCGGCGAGAATGTTGCGGTGGTCGTGCGCGTCGACGGCCGTGACCACCCCGAAGAGGAGGAAACGGTCATCGTGCAGCCCTCACCGGAGCGTGTGCACCTGTTCCATGTCGAGACGGGCGACCGCATCGGGTCGCTCACGCGTCGCGGCTAGCCTCTCATGCAGCTTCGCGGGGTCCGAGGTGCTCGGTTCCCGCGAAGCTGCATCTGCGGCGCTCAAAACAGAATCCTGGGATGTCTCTTCTCTGCGCGGGTGTGCGCAGGCGCTCGGGCCAGGATTCCGCCGAACGGCCCGGCGATCTTGAACCGTTCCAAATCGGGGGTTGACGACTGAGGGCCGTCGCCCCTACGCTATGTGGACTGGTCCACATTGGAGTGGCCGATGTGCGCCGCCACTGACTGAAAGGATTGTCACGTGACGTTATCCACCGCCGCCGCGACGAAGCGCGGCCGAGGAGACGCGGGCCATCGGAAGTTCGCCTACCTCATGGCAACGCCCGCAATGATCCTCTTCATTCTGGTTATCGCCTATCCGCTCGTACAGGCCCTCGCATACGGCTTCACCAATGCGAGCCTGCTCACCGAGAGCGGTGAGATCATCGGCCTCACCGGGCTGACAGCGCTCCTCTCCGACGTCGCCTTCTGGCGCGTAGTCGGGCAGACGCTCATCTTCGTCGCCGGCACGACGGGCGGCTCCTTCATCCTCGCGCTCGCGATGGCGATGGCACTCAACACCCGCATCCGAGCCGTCTCGGCATGGCGCTCGGCGCTGCTGATCCCGTGGCTGCTGCCCGGCGTGGTCGTGTCGTTCCTGTGGGCCTGGATCTTCAACACGAACTACGGACTTCTGAACGGCGTCATCGCCTGGTTCGGCGGCGCTGGCGACACCAACTGGCTCGACTCTCCCACGTTCGCGATGATCGCCGTGGTGATCGCGAAGATCTGGACCACGTTCCCCTGGATGGCCGTGCTTCTGCTGGCCGCCCTTCAGGGCGTGCCCGAGGAGGTGCACGACGCCGCGGCGGTCGACGGAGCGAAGGGTTGGAAGAAGCAGTGGCATGTGATCCTGCCTCAGATCAAGCCCGCCATCGCGCTGACACTCCTTCTCGAGGCGATCTGGGGCTTCCAGCACTTCGAGATCCCCTACGTCATGACGGGCGGCGGCCCGGTGGGCTCCACCACCACACTCGCCGTCGAGCTCTACCAGGCCGCGTTCGAGCGCTTCGACCTCGGCGAGGCCGGCAGCATCGGCATCGTCTGGACCGCTCTGATGTCCATCCTGGTGGTCGTCTATCTCATCTATACATCACGCCAGGAGCAGGAGGCAAAGCGATGACCACCACCAGAATCATTCTGCTGGGCGACAAGAAGCGCAAGCGCCTCCCAGCCCCTAGAACGAAGTGGGGCATGGGTGCCCCCTACACGGCGCTCGCGATCGTCGGCGCGTTCGCGCTGATCCCAGTCGCCTGGATGATTGTGACCGCGGCCACCTCCGAAGCCGACGTCTTCCAGTTCCCGCAGTCCCTCGCGCGTGAGTATACGCTCAGCAACTACTGGTTCGTGCTGACCGACCCGACCCTGCTCGGCTTCGTTGCGAACGGCCTGCTCGTGTCCTTCGTTACCTGCTTCTGCAGCCTGCTGGTCGGCTTCTTCGCGGGATACGCCTTCTCGAAGTTCCGGTTCCGTGGGCGCACGACGATGATGTTCCTGATCCTCACGGCGCAGATGGTGCCGCAGGTCCTCCTGCTCGTCACGCTCTACACGGCATTTGACCGCGTCGGGATGCTCGACACCTACCTCGCGTTGATCATCTCGTACACCACCTTCACGCTCCCGCTCTCGGTGATGATGATGAAGAACTCGTTCGACGCGCTGCCGGACGCACTGCTCGAGGCCGCGAGGCTCGACGGTGCGAGCGAGCTGCGCACCATGTTCAGCGTGATGATGCCCGCGGTGCGCACGCCGATGATCGCGGTCTGCCTGTTCTCATTCATCCGCGCCTGGAACGACCTGCCGTTCGCACTGACGCTCGTGGATACCGAGCGTCAGACGCTCCCCGCAGGCCTCTCGCTTATGTTTACCGGCGAGTTCCAGAACGCGTACGGAGAGATGATGGCCGCCTCGATCATTACGTCGCTTCCCGTCGTCATCATCTTCTTCGTCTTGCAGAAGCACTTCGTCAGCGGCGCGCTGACCGGAGCCGTCAAGTGAGCCCGGCGCAGCGCGCTGAAGGAGGAATCATGAAGAGCAACATGCCTAGCACCCGCGGCGCCTCTGGGCTGGCCGGGATTCAACTCGGCAGGCGTGGCCTACTGCAGGCGGCAGGAGCCAGCGCCGTCCTCGCGTTCCTGGCGGGGTGCGCGCGGTCCGGCCACGAGTCCAAGGACGCCCTGGCCTTCACCTCGTGGACCTTCGCCGGCCGAACGGTGGGGCCCGTGCGACAGGCGGCCGAGCTCTACAGCGAGCAGACCGGCGTGCCCATCGAGACGAAGGTCTACCCGTTCGACAAGTACCTGAACCAGCTCGTGCTCGCCGCCCGCGGCGGCCGCATGACGGGCATCGTGCACATCGATGAGGAGTTCATGAGCACGCTCGCCACGGCGAACGTCATCAAGCCCGTCGACAGAGTGTTCGAGGAGTCGCTGTATCCCGAGTTCGTGCGGTCGGCCGGCTCCTATCGCGGCACGCGGTACGGCATGCCGTGGACGCAGTCGGCAATCGGGCTCGTGACCAACGCGGAGATGCTCGCCGAGCTGGGCGCGGATCCCGATGGGGTACGTTCTATCGATGATTTCACCGCGATGCTGCGGCAGGTCAAGAAGAGCGACAGCTCGATCCTGCCCTACGCGCCCTGCACCGACGTCACGCAGCTCAAGGATTTCATCCCCTGGGTCTGGTCCTTCGGCGGTGAGGTCTTCGACGGCACCAAGGTCACTCTGGGCGACGAGCCGTCGCAGAAGGCGCTCGACTACTGGAAGATGCTGCTCGACGAAGGGTTGATCCAGGCCGGTATCAACCGCGAGAGCTCGCGCACCCTGTTCGCGCAGGGCCGCGTGCCGATCTATGACGATGCTCCGCAGTCGTACGGGATCGTGCCCCCGATGTCGAACGATCCCGATCTGCGGAGCAAGATGTCGTGCATGGCACGGCCTGCCGTGAACGGTCAGGGCGCCAACCTCGTGTGGAGCCAGCCGCTCGTAGCGCTCGACGACAGCGACCAGACACTGGGGGCGCTCGAGTTCTTCAGCACCGACCTCGAATCGCAGAAGATCGTGTTCGAGGGGCAGGGATCGCCCCCCACGACGATCACCGCGCTCCAGGCCAACTGGTTTGCCGGCATCGAGTTCCAGGCGAAGTGGACGGAGACGATCGCGTCGAACGCGCGCCGCAACCCACTCTGGGAGTTCCCCATCGCGACGAGCGCACAGCGTGCCCTCGACGAGGCGGTCGAGCAGGGCCTTCGCGGATCCGCCTCGACGAAGCAGACGCTAGCGGACTGCCGCGACGTGCTCACCGAGCTGCTCGCGGTTGAGGCCGGGTGATGCGGGCGACCCCGGGCAGTGCGAGTCGCTGTGCCGACCCGTGATTTAGACTAGGGAGGCACAGGAGGTGGCAATGGCAGGCCAGAGGCAGGATCGTCCCGTCACGATTCGTGACGTCGCTCTTGCGGCTGGCGTGTCGAAGTCGACCGTCTCTTTCGTCTACTCGAACCCCGGCCGCGTCAGCGAAGCGAACCGGCAGCTCGTGCTCGACACTGCCGAACGGCTCGGCTTTCGGCCGAACTGGGCCGCGCGCACGATCAACTCGGGCGACGGCGGCTTCACCGGGATCCTGCTGGCCGATCTCCACTCGCCGCCGTTCGCGCGGCTCGTGGACTACGCCCGCACCGAGCTCCGCGCGATCAACCGCATCGCGCTCATGACCTCGGCCAACCCGGTCGGAGCGGAGAGCGGCGCATCCGACGACATCGGGATGGACAGCGAGACCCTCGGGTTCTTCGGGGACCTGCGCCCGCGCAGCCTGCTCGTTGTCGGGTCGCTCGCCGACATGTCGTCGCTCGCGCCACTCGTTGAGGGCATCCCGACGGTCCTCGCCGGCGGTATCAACCAGGAGCTACCCTTTGCTGCCACCGTCCGCACGGACCACGATGCCGGCCTGCGCCTGCTCGTCGAGCACCTCCGCGAGCAGGGCCACACGCGCATCGCGCACCTGGGCGGGCTCGGCGGGCCGGTCGGCGAGGCCCGTGCGGCCGCGTACGCGCGCGCGATGGAGGCCGCGGGGCTCGGCGCGGAGATTCGCGTTGAGCGAGCCGACTTCTCCGAGGCGTCGGGATACCTGGGTGCGCAACGCCTCATGCGCTCCGCGGAGCCGCCGACCGCTATCACGACGGTCACAGATCTGACGGCGGTGGGGGCGCTCGCGGCGGTCGCCGACCACCCGGGCGTGGCGGTCACGGGCTACGGTGACACCGAGATCGCCGGCTATCGCCTGACGCAAATGACGACCGTGCGTGCGCACAACGGTGAGATCGGCCGGGTGGCCGTCAGCGAGCTGTTGCGAGCCGAGGAGTGCCACGTCGCCCGACGCAACGGCGCCGAGGCCGCGCCCGCGGAGCGGCGCGAGGTGCTCGTCGAGCCTGCGCTTGTGGTGCGCCGCACCGCCTGATCTGCCTGCCACGGTGGTGCTGCGCGGGGGGAGCTGTGGTGCCAGCGTGCTCGGGACGCCGGGGATCCCGATCTTGTGGACCGTTTGACAAGATCAACTTCGCGAGCGTAGCATCTGTGGAACGGTCCACAACGAAGTGATCACAGCCTGGTGCTTCGAAACCCAACGAAAGGCGAACATTGAAATCCATCACCGAGACATACGATCTCGTCGTCGCAGGCGGCGGACTTGCGGGGTTCTCCGCAGCCATCGCCGCGGCACGTCACGGCGCAAAGGTCGCGCTCGTGCAGGACCGCCCGGTGCTCGGCGGTAACTCCTCCTCGGAGGTGCGCGTCACCCCGCACGGCGCCGCAGCCTTCCACGGCTACGCACGCGAGACCGGCATCATCGCCGAGGTGCTCGTCGAGGACCGCGCCAAGAACCACGCGATCATCCGCGAGAACGGCTGGACGAACAGCGTGTGGGATCTGATCCTCTACGACCTCGCCGAGCGCACCGAGAACCTCACCCTCCACCTCAACACCCCCGTCCTCGGCGCCGAGGTCAGGGACGGCCGCATCGTCGCGGCGCTCGCGAAGGTGCTGAACGCCGAGGTCGACCTGCGGCTCGAGGGTCGCATGTTCGTCGACTGCACGGGAGACGGTACGCTCGGCGCGCTCGCCGGCGCCGAGTGGATGCGCGGGCAGGAGGCCTCGAGCGAGTTCGACGAGCCGCTCGCGCCAAAGGAGCGCGGCGACGGCTCTATGGGCAGCTCGCTGCACTTCAAGACGGTCGACGTCGGCCGCCCAGTCGAGTTCCACGCCCCCGACTGGGCCGTCAGGTACGACGATCCCAAGTTCTTCACCGACGGCGGCCGCCTGATCCCGACCCTCGAAAGCGGGTACTGGTGGATCGAGATCGGCACCCCATGGGACACCCTCTACGAGAACGAGGAGATTCGGCACGAGCTCACCCGCCACGTGCTCGGAATCTGGGACTACCTGAAGAATCGGGATCCCTACTGGTCGCAGCACGCGGGAAACCTCGCGCTCGATTGGGTGGGCCAGGTACCCGGTAAGCGCGAAAGCCGCCGCCTGCTCGGCGAGTACGTTGTCACCGAGAACGACCTGCGCCGCTCGGACCCCTTCGAGGACGAGGTCGCGTTCGGTGGCTGGTACGTCGACCTGCACACGATCGGCGGTTTGCTCAAGTCGGTCGGTGAGCCCGTGACCGCCGCGCGCCTGAAGAATCCCGAGACGGCGCAGGGCTCGGCGGAGTATGTCGGTCCGTTCGGCCTGCCGATGCGCTCGCTCGTGTCGAAGGACCTCTCGAACCTATTCTTCGCCGGTCGCAACATCTCGACCACCCGCGTCGCGCTCGGTTCGACCCGCGTCATGGGAACCGCGGCTGCGATGGGCCAGGCCGTTGGCACCGCGGCGGCGCTCATCGACACCCCGGAACCGGACCTGCGCGCCGAGGTACCCGGCCTCGTGACCGACGTGCAGCAGATCCTGCTGCGCGACGGCTGCTTCCTGCCGTCGGTCGTGAACGAGGACGATGAGGACCTCGCCCGCAAGGCCACCGTTACCGCGTCGAGCGAGGACCACGTCAGCGGCGTCGGCCCGAACACACCGAACCGGCTTGGCAGCATCGATCAGTGGCGGGGCTACCCGGTCTACCCGTTCACGGGAGCACTGCGCAGCCGCACGGCGCAGTGGATCGCCCACGGCGGCGACCGCGAACTGCGCACGATCTCCCTCGCATTGAAGAACACCTCGGATGCGCCGATCTCTGTGCCCGCGACCCTTCACCACGTCGACCACATATGGTCGTACGATGCCGACCCGGGCGAGCCGATCGCGACGACGACGTTGACCGTCGCGGCGGGCGGCCCGCACTGGGTCGACTGGAACGTCGACCTCGACGCCGACGCGCTCGGCGACACCCCCGGCTACGTCAGGATCGACCTCGCCGCCACTGACGACGTCGAATGGGTTGTCAGCCCGCACGTGCTGCCCGGCCAGATCGCGGCCTACGAGAACTCGCCCGGCCGCTACCGCCGCTTCGGCGGTGGGCAGACGCTGAGCTTCAAGGTCGACCCTCCGCAGACGCCTTACGGCCCCGAGAACGTGATCTCGGGGGCTACCCGCCCGCACCGCGCCGCGAACCAGTGGCGCAGCGACCCGTCGTCGCCGCTGCCACACTGGATCGAGCTCGCGTGGGACGCACCGCAGCAGGTCTCGCAGGTGCAGCTCACCTTCGCCGGTAACCTGTTGCGAGAGTACCATGCCTACCCACCGCTCCACCGTGACCCGCAGTCCGTAAGAGCCTACGACCTGCAGGCGTTCGTCGACGGCGACTGGGTCACCGTCGCTTCCGAGTCGCACAACTACTCGAATCGCGTGGTGCACGACTTCGACGCGGTGACCACCGATCGGCTGCGCGTGGTGGTGCAGGCGACCAACGGTGATGACGCGGCGGGGATCTATGAGATCCGCTGCTACGACGAGCGGAGGTGCACCCCCACGTACCAGAGCAACTGAACTATGTCGTAGGAGCGGCGTCCCGGATCACCTTTCACTCCAGGTCCGAGGCGCCGCTTCGGCGTGTGCGCGGCACACTTGACACCCGGCTTCGGTCATCGCCGAGCAAGAAGCTCGGCCGTCTGCGACCCTGTGGGGTCTGATGCATCTCGGAGACACAGACCGCGGGCGAGGGGTGCGACCCGAGGCGCTACTTCCAGCGCCGGCCCGGCGAGCGCGGACCGGGCGCGCCCGCTACGCACCCGCGGCGTCGGCCACGTCGAGGATCACCTTTCCGAGGTGCCCGCCGTCGAGGAGCACGCGATGGGCGCGCGCGGCCTCCGCGAGGGGCACGCGAGCGTGGATCGGGATCCGGATCCTGCCCTCCTCGAGCATCGGCCAGACCAGCTCGCGCGTGCGCTCCAGAATCCGCTGCTTGTCCCACGACGCCCGTGAGCGCACAGTCGTGCCGATGATGCGTCCGCGCTTGCGCATGAGCGCGCCCGCGTTCAGCAGGCCGCTCTCCCCGCCCAGCGTGGCGATGATCACGAGACGCCCGAACTCCCGCAGCATGCCGACATTGTCGTTCAACGCGGGGCCGCCGACGATGTCGAGGATGATGTCGGCGCCGCCCGCCTCCCGTACCGCGCGCGGTACGTCGGCGGTGCGGCGGTTCCACGCGAGGTCGGCGCCGAGCGAGCGCACCGTGTCGACGGCCTCGTCCGAGCCGACCGTGGTGAGCACCCGCGCGCCCAGGGCGTGGGCGAACTGGATGGCGAAGGTGCCGATCCCGCCCGTGCCGCCGTGGATCAGAACGGTCTGCGGCTCCGCCCCTCCCGTGCCCGCATCCAGCCCGGCCTCGATCACCAGGTTCGAGACCACCGTCGCGGCGACCTCGATCAGCCCCGCCGCCTCGGCGAGCGGCAGCGACGGGGGCGCGGGCAGCACCTGCACCTCGGGCACGGCGACGACCTCGGCGTATCCGCCGCCCGCGAGCAGCGCGACCACCGGCTCACCGGTGTCGCGCCGGTATCCCGAGACCTCGAGGCCGGGGAGCGGAGACGCTCCGGACGGGGGCGGATACACGCCGGCGACCTGCGCGAGGTCGGCGCGATTCACCCCCGCCGCGACGACGTCGATGAGCACCTCGCCCGCCGCCGGTTCGGGCTCCGGCAGATCCACGAGCTCAAGACGGTTCTTATCGGGATTGGTCACGGCGCGCATGCGTCCACCGTAGAGCACTGCTCTCGGAATCGGGTATACCCGCGGGCTCCGATGGCCGCCCGAGAGGCCCGATCCCGGATTCCCGCGTGAACTCCGCCTCAACCGGGTAGAGGGAGAGGAGACCCGAACGAGACGAGCGACGGACGAGGAGCGAGCACCATGACGACCGAGCACACCGCTGGAACGGACGACGGCATCGAGGTCACGGATCCGCACGACGGAACCATTGTCGGCACGGTGCCGATCGCCACCGAGGCCGACATCCGCACCGCCGTGCAGCGGGCGCGGGAGGCCTTCCCCGCCTGGCGGGCGACTCCCGCTGCGGAACGAGGGCGTTCCCTGCGCCGTGCGGCGCTCGGGCTCGCGGCTCAGGAGGACGCGCTCGCGGACCTCAACCATCGCGAAACGGGTCGCCACCGTGAGGAGGCGCTCGAGGGAGTGCGTGCCGCGATCGACACGCTGCTCCAGATCTCCGAACTCGCTCCCCTCCACCGCGGGCGCAGCCTGCTCGGCGGGAACGAGGCGGTGGATCTGATGCGCCCCGAGCCCCGCGGGGTGGCGGCGGTGGTCACACCTTGGAACGATCCGGTCGCCGTGAGCGTCGGGCTCATCGGCGCCGCGCTCGGCACGGGCAACACGGTCGTGCACAAGCCGAGCGAGCGCTGCCCGCACCTGGGCCGGCTGCTCGGGGAGGTGCTGGAGCCGCACTTCCCGAGCGGAGTGCTCTCGACCGTCATTGGAGACGCACGCGAGGGGGAAGCGCTGGTCGCCTTCCCCGAGGTGGACGTCGTCGCCCACGTGGGCTCCACGGTCGCCGGAGAGCGCATCGCACGCGCGGTGGCACTCACGGGGGCGCACCTCATCCGTGAGAACGGCGGCAACGACGCATTCATCGTCGACGCCGATGTCGACCCGCGCTGGGCGGCGGCGCAGGCGGCGATCGGGGCGTTCGCGAACAGCGGCCAGATCTGCACCTCGGTGGAGCGCATCATCGTGCATCGGGGGATCGCCGACGAGTTCGTGGAAGCGCTGACCGCCGAAGCGTCGGAGCGCAACGACCAGGGCCTCGTCGCCCCGCTCGTCGACCAGCGGATGCGCGAGTCGGTGCACGCCCAGGTCGCGGAGGCCATCGCGTCGGGAGCGCGGGTGGTGGTCGGCGGCGCGGTGCCGGCCGGCCCGGGGAGCCACTACCCCGCGACCGTGCTCTCCGACTGCTCACCCGACATGCGACTCTTCTCGGAGGAGACCTTCGGACCGGTCGCCCCCGTGCTCGCGGTCGAGGGTTTCACGGAGGCCGTCGAGCGGGCCGCTCACGACGAGTACGGTCTGAGCGCGACGGTGCTCACGGCGGATATCGCGCACGCCCACTACGCGATCGACCGCCTGCCCGTCGGCACGGTCAAGGTCAACGCCGTCTTCGGCGGCGCTCCGGGCGGCTCGGCTCAGCCGCGGGGCCGGAGCGGCTCGGGTTTCGGCTACGGCCCGGAGCTCCTCGACGAGATGACCACGACGAAGGTCGTGCACCTCGCCCCCGCCGTGACCCGCTGAGGGGCGGAACCGCCGGACCGGGGAACCCCTACGCCGCCGACGCGGCGGGGACGGCCTGGCGATTCGTGACCTCCACCGCGTCCATGACCACCGCCCGGCGGCTTCCGGTCAGCCGCAGCACGGCGCGCTGGCGTCCGGCCCCGCCGCCCCGGGTGAGCATGGCCTCCACACCGCGCTCCACGCGCTCGCGATCCCCCGCATCGGCGAGTGCGGGGGCGACGTGCGCGAGCAGCGCGGCGGCCGCGGCGCGGGTGCGACGCGGCTTGCCGAGGAACGGGTCGACGAGCCCGGATCCGGCGATCCCGAACCGGCTCGCCGACCACATGGCGGCGCGCAGCATCGCGGTGTCGACCGGGAGCGGGGCCACGCCGGCCCGCCACTCCTGCGCGGATGTCTCCACGAGCGCCCGCACCAGCGCTGCGATGGTCACGGCGTGCTCCGCCTCCATGCAGACATCTGCCACCCGCACCTCGATGGTGGGGTAACGCGCACTCAGCCGGGCGTCGAAGTAGACCATACCGGGGTCGAGCACCACGCCGCTCGCGATGAGCGAGCTCACGAGCCGACGATACCGCTCCGGCGACTCGAAGAGGTCGTAGGCCCCCGCCGAGGGCCAGCGCCCCCACGCCTGGTAGCGGTAGCTCGCGAACCCCGTGTCCTCTCCCGCCCAGAACGGCGAATTGGCGCTCAGGGCGAGCAGCACCGGCAGCCACGGACGGATCCGGTCGAGCACCGCAACCCCCTCGGCCTCGTCCACGACCGCCACGTGCACGTGGAAGCCGCAGGTCAGCTGTTCGCGCATCGTCACGCCGAAGCGCTTGCCGATCGCGTCATATCGGGGGTCATGCGTGACGTGGGACGACACGGGGAACACGCTCGTCCCCAGCGCCGCGACCCGCGCGCCGACGCTTCGCGCAACCTCGTCGGCCGTCCGGCGCCCCTCCCGCACCATCCGCGCGAGGTCGTCGATCGTCTCGCATGGGGGCGAGACGATCTCGATCTGCTCCAGCTTCGCCTCGCGCGCGAGCCCCGGCGCGGGTGCGGTTCCGGCTGAGAAGACAGCTCCGGATCCCGGATCGATCTCGGACAGGCCCCCGGAGTGGGATTCCGCGCCGCCCCCGTGGCTCCGGCCGGCTCCCTCATCCGACGGCAGCGCCGCGAGCGCGGATTCCACCGCAGGCACCGGGCGGCCCGAGGCGGGATCCACCAGCAGCAGCTCCTCCTCCACCCCGACCGTGCGGATCGCGAATTCCGTACCCCTCGTACCCATCTCGTTCTCCCGTCCGCCGTCACCGCGCACCTCATCGCGCACCGGCTCCGAGCACCGGATGCGGAGGCCGGCTCCCTGCCGGCTCCGCTCCGGTTCGTCGGCCGCGCCGCCGACGAACCGGAGTCCCTCCAGCTTCCAGGAGAGCTCGATCGCCGGTCACCCCCTTGACATCGCAGCCGGTCGCCTCAGGCTGGGACGGCATCCTCCGACCACCGCAGCAGGGCGACGGGCTCCCGCGGCGGCCGATTCGAACGCGGCTCGTCTTCGGAGGCGTGCTCCTCTTCCAGCACCCGCACTCGCGCTCCCGTGAGGATCGCGGCGCGCGCCAGCGCCTCGGCGACGGGGATCAGGCCGAGACTCGACGCCTCAGCGGGGATGCCGCCGTGCGTCACCCACGGCGGGGCGTCGAGCGCTTCGAGCGTGTCCGCTCGCGAGCGCGCGTCCTCCCCGCGACCATCGTCCCCGCCTCGGCGAGCCTCGCCGTTTCCCGCTTCGAGAGCCTTCGAATCGAGCAGCAGGGTGTCCACCCTCCCCTGCTGCAGCGCCTCGACGACCTCGTCCACGCCGCGGGCGCCGAGGCCGCCGCCGTCCGACGCCAGTCGATCGAGCGCCCGCTGCACTTCGCTGTGCGCATGCTCCGTGAGCGCCCGGGAGATCGCCTCGTCGAGCGCCTGCTCGTCCGCCCCGGCCGCCCGCGTGTGCGCTTCGACCTCGATCACGAGGCCCCGGCTCGCAGGCGCGAGTTGATCCCGCAGCAACTGCCGGGCCCGCACATCGCCCGCGAGCACCACGAGTGCCGGGCGCTCCTCGCGCACCAGGCGATCCACGACCTCGGCGACCTCTCCCTGGTTCTGCTTCCAGATCTCTTCGGAGTGGCGCTGATAACGGGCATGCGACCAGCCTCCCGCTTGCACCTTCGGCAGGCTGTCGTCGCGCCCCTCGACCTCCACCGTCTGCTCGGCCACCGCGCGCTCAGCGCATTCGAGGCGCACGCTCGCGCCCTCGCGCCCTGTCTCCACGACCACATACTGTTCCGCCGATGAGCGGTGGCGCACCAGCGGCAGGATCTCGGGGAGCCTGCCGTGCCCGAGCCGTTCGGGCCCGCGTCTCGGCTCGGCGAAGCTCGCGTCGAGTGCCACCTCGCCGCCGCGCACCAGGAGGTAGCGCGCGGAGGGGCTCGGCGCCCCGGTCGGCTGCTCCATCGCCCGCAGAACCGCCCGCGCATCATCCTCGGGAGCGCCCAGCTCGAGCAGCCGGTCTCGTACCGAATCCCTCCTCGCCTCCTCGACCACCTGCGGCTCGGCGCCGGGGCCGTCGACGTAGGCGAAGGTCCACGGTCCCTCGCCGGCGAGCAGTTCCGTCACGTCGCTGTAGTCGCTCATACGTCCTCCTCCGTCTTGTCGGGCCGACCGGCAGGGTCTGAGTCGTCCACCCCGCCTACGCCGTCGGCCTGACCCGTCTCGTCGATCTTCCCGGCGCCCCCGCGGTACGCCCGTTCCACCTCGGGGTCGTCCGTGTCGTCCGGAAGCGGCTCGCTCTCCCGGAAGGGTTCCACGTGCGGGGAACCGCCGCGCCCCTGCACCATTCCTCTCGTCTCCTGCTCGAGCTGCTCATCCAGCTGGGGGCCGTGCTTCGTGTTGCCGCGTTCAGCATGCATCGCCTTCTCCTCCCGGTCGCTGCTGCCGATCGGTGTCGTGCCGCGATCGGCGTTTCCCGTGATCGCGTTCCTCGCGATCGTCGTTGTCCGTGCCACGATAGGTCGGGCCGCAGACGTGCGGGAGCGGGTTGACGCGTCGCGGATGGGCCGCTAGCGGCCTCTGGTAGCAGAGACCATGGCGTGCGACAAGGCCTGCCGTGCGGGCGGCCCCGGGAGGTAACGTCGGGCACCCGACGACATGAAAGGCGGTGCCCAGATGGAGCAGCAGGATCGGCAGAACCAGCAGGGCCAGGAGGGCCGGCGCGATCAGCCGGATCAGCACGCCAACGTCCCGTCGCCCGAGGCGCGCCGGGGAGAGCAACCCGAGCGGCCGACCGCCACTGCGCCCGACTCGGTGGATCGCTCGGTTCCCACGGCCGAGGATGCGGGCAAGACCGGCACCGACGCCGCCGACCCGCCGCGCGCGGCGAACAAGCACGAGGCTGAGAAGGGAACGGGTTCAGGCGCAGAGTCGGCTGCAGAGGGACAGTCGACCGACGACGATCCCGAGCGCGACGCCAACGAGGGCGCTGATGCCTTCGAAACGCACGCGGACGCCGCGGAGGGCACCCGCGCCGGCGGCCCGGAGCGCCGCGACGAGGATCAGATCACCCTCGACACCCCCGATTGAGTTCTCTCTGCGCACTCATCCACCGCGCATCGCGCGTGGGCAGAATGCGGGCGAACGCACCGGCGGCGCCGAGCCTCGGCGACGACGAAGCCCCGGCTTCCCTGTGTTTGCTAGGGAAGCCGGGGCTTCGTGGTGTTGTTCGAATGGCGGAGACGGGGGGATTTGAACCCCCGGTCAGGTTTTAGCCCGACCCTTCATTAGCAGTGAAGTCCGTTCGGCCGCTCCGGCACGTCTCCATACGAGAACAACGTCACCCATTCTAACCGGACGAAGCGGCCCATCGGAAATCGCGCGCCGTTCTCCTCGCGCAAGGGCAGGATGCGGGGTTATGTGTGGCGAGATGAGGATATTGCAGGGAAAGACGCACTGGGGCGCGAGAAATCCGCCTCTCGAGGGGACCTCGGAACCCTCGGGACCGACGGGCCCCACGGCGTCACCACCCGGCTCCGGGACACCTCAGCCCAGCAGCGCCCGCTCGTAGATCTCGACCATGCCCGCCGTCTGGGCCGACTGGAGGAACCGTCTGCCCTCCTCCTCGGGCACGCGGAGGGATTCGGGATCCGCGGATCCGCCGTCCGCGCCCCGCGCCGCCGCGGCGAGCTGCTCGACCGCCTCACGCAGCGTGCGCGCGAGCTCGCCCACGCTGCCGTCGGCGACCCTCCACTCCACCGAGGCCGCCACGTCGTCGGCGATCTCGTGATCGCAGAAGACGGTGGGCGTGCCGAGCGCCGCGGCTTCGAAGGGGGTGAGCCCCTGCGTCTCGAAACCCATCGAGGTCTGCACGAGGGCGTCGGCGTCGCGCATCGCGGCGAGTGCGTCGCGGTAGGGCACGGGCCCGGCCACGGTGACGCGATCCTCCAGCCCGTAGCGCACGATCCGCTCGCGCACCCGCGTCAGCAGCAGCCCCGCACCGTGCAGTACGACGTCGGCATCGATCCGCGACTCGGCCACGGCATCGATGAACTCGAGCACGCGCTTCTCGTGGCTCATGCGCCCGAGCCACACGAGCCGGGGCCGGCTGCGCGGCGACCGCGGCAGCGCGCGCACCTGCGCGATGGCCTCGTCGTCGACGCCGCCGCGCGTCACGAGCACCTCGTCGGCGACTCCGTGCCGCTCGAGCTCGTCGGCGAAGTGCTGCGATGGCGCGGTCACCGCGGTCGCCTCTGCCGCAAGCTCGGCGAGATACCGCCAGGCTCCTCGCGCACGGCGAGCGACCGCCCCCCGGCACGGCCCCAGTGCGAGACCCCGCCACGCGCGCAGTCCCTGGAAGGCCAGCGGCGCGAGAGGGGTGACTGCGCGGGTTCCCTCGTCGACGTGGTTGTGCATCGTGATCACGGTCGGGATCGCCCGACCGAGTCCGCGCGCGGCTCCGAGCCCGCGCGCGGCCCGCAGCCCGATCATCGCCCCCCAGAAGTCCCCTTGCACGTGCACGAGATCGACGGGCGGGAGAGCGGCGAGCGCCGCCGCGAGCGCGCGATCAGCGCGTGCTCCGGGCCAGGTGATCCCGTACTCGCGATCCCGGGTGATCGGCCATGACGGCAGGTCGATGTACGCCTCGCGATCCTCCTCGGTCGGCGCGTACCCGGGGCGGTGCAGCGCGGGAGCCGCGATCGTGACGCGATGCCCGAGCCGCTCGAGATAGCGGCGCTGCAGGCGGATCGCCACCTGCACACCGCCGAGCGATTCGGGGTGCTGGTCGGTGACGATGAGCACGTGCACGGTCAGGCGTCGCCCCGGTAGAGCTTCTCGAAGGTGTCGAGCGTGCGGTCGATGTCGTGCACCTCGACGGCCTCGAGCGAGGCCTGCTGCATGCGCCGGTACTGCTCGGGCGGGAGCTTGAGGATGCTCTCGACGCGATCCGCGAGCTCGCGGTCGTTGCCCGCCTGGAACAGGTACCCGTTCTCGCCCTCGTGCACGAGGTGAGGCAGCGCCATCGCGTTCGCGGCGACGATCGGCAGGCCCGAGGCCATGGCCTCCATGGTCGCGATCGACTGCAGCTCGGCGATCGACGCGATGACGAACACGCTCGCCTCGGTGAGGTGGGCGCGCAACTGCTGGTCGCTGACCCGCCCGGTGAAGTGCACCCGCTGCGCGATGCCCAGGTCACCGGCGAGCTTCTCGAGGTTCTTGCGCTGGTCCCCGTCTCCGACGATCGTGAGGCTCACGTCGAGCTGAGGATCGATGCGCGGGATCGCGCGCAGGATCACATCGATCTCCTTCTCGAGCGTGACCCGGCCGACGAAGACGAGCCTGTTCGAGGTGCGCGGCTCGAGGTCGGCGGTGTAGTCGGAGGCGCGCAGGCCGCAGCTGACCGGGAGCACGCCGCGGCGGTGGGTGTTGCGTTCGAGGAAGTCGGCGGCGCGGCGGGTGGGGGTGGTGACGGCGGCGGCGCGCGTGAGTACCCGGTCGGCGTCGTTCCAGCCCCAGCGTACGAAGATGCGCTTGGCCCGCTCGGGCAGCAGGGTGAAATCGAGCACGTTCTCGGGCATGACGTGGTTGGTGGCGACGATGCGGATGCCGCGCTTGGCGCCCTCCTTGGCGAGGGCGCGGCCGACGACGATGTGGGACTGGATGTGGATCACGTCGGGGCGCACGCTGTCGAGCAGTTTGCGCGCGTAGGAGCGGGCGCGCCAGGGCAGCACGAAGCGCAGCCAGTCGTGGGGGTACCACCGCCAGCTCGTCCAGCGGTGCACGGTCATCGACTCGCCCTCGATCGTCTCGGCGAAGCTGCCCGTGCGGTTCACCCGCTTCGAGGGTGCGACCACGTGCACGTCGTGCCCGCGCCCCACGAGTCCGGCGGCGAGGCGTTCGGCGAAGCGGGCGGCGCCGTTGACGTCGGGCGAGAAGGTATCGCATCCGATGAGGATGCGGAGGGGAGGCTGGCGATCGGTGGTGCTCACGGTGTGCGGGAGTCCTTCGGTCGGTGGGGCGCTGGCCGGTGGGCGAGCGCACTCCAGTGTATTCAGGAATACCTCGGAAACCGCGGAGCGGACCGCGGAGTCGCCGGCAGGCGGCTCGGAACTACAGGCGCTCCCGTGGGATGTAGCGTGGGATCCATCGCGCGAACCCGGCGGCCCCCAGCACCGCGAGCACTCCGGTGACCGCACTCGCGAGCGGCAGCGAAGCCGCGGCGATCGCGGAGATCGCGAGCGGTGCCGCCGCCCCGCCGAAGTCGGTGAACGTGCGCCAGGCCGCGAGATACGGGGCGGGATTGTCGCGCGGAGCGAGATCCGCGCCGAGGGTGAGCAGAATCCCGCTCGAGAGGCCGTTCCCGATCCCGATCACCACCGAGCAGCCCACCAGCCACCACATCGCTCCGGGCAGATCGTGGGTCGCGGCGAGCACGAGGAAGCTGAGCGCCATGGCGACGGTGGCCGGCAGCGCGGCCCAAAGCCGCCCGAAGCGGTCCATCACCTGACCGCTCGCGTAGAACAGGGCGAAGTCGATCGTGCCCGAGATGCCCACCACGAGCGCGACGCCCGTCGCGTCGAGGCCGATCGAGACGCCCCAGAGCGGCAGCAGCACGTCCTTCACGGAGCGCAGGCCCGAGAGGATCGCGGCCGATCCGCCGATGCGCAGCAGGGGCTTCCTCCCGGCGCGGATCGCGGCGAGCACGCCGCCGGGATGCTCCGGCGCGGCAGCCGCCGGAACCTCGGAGGCCGCGGACGAGACCCCGGTCGCGGGCTGGGCGGGGAGCAGGCGCTCGGGATCCGGCGCCAATCCGACGAGCAGCGCCGCGAGCGCGAGACACACGACGAAGGCCCAGACCGGTGCCGTCGAAGCGTCGGTGACGCTGAGCAGGCCGGCCGCCAGGAAGGGCCCCGCGAACCGCCCGAATCGGTGCGACCCTCCGATCAGGGAGAGCGCCCGAGCCCGGAACGACACGGGCACCCGCGTGGTCATGAGCGAGTGCCGCGCCAGGGCGAACGCGGCCTCGGCGAAACCGATCACGAAGACCGACACCCCGAGCACGACGAGCCCGGGCGCGAGTGCGACGCCCACCGCCCCGGCGAACGCGACCGCCGAGGCGACGAGCATCGCGATCCGCTCCCCCGCACGCGATACGATCCAGCTCGCCGGCAGATTGCCGAGCAGCCGCCCCACGACGACCGCGGAGGCGATCACGCCCGAGAGGCCGAGGCTCGCGCCCTGCGAGACCGCGATGACGGGCACGATCGGCAGCATCGCGTAGGCGCCGAGGGTGAACAGGATCGTGGGCCCGTAGATGACCGGCGCGAGGCGCAGCAGCAGGGTTCGGGCCGGGTTCGTCATGTTGCCTCAAGCGTACGCCCGCCGGGCGGCGCGGACGCTCAGCGCCGGGTCGCAGCCAGCACCGTGAAGGTGCGGTTGCGCGCGATCTCTCTCACCGGTCCGATCTCCCGTTCCACGAGCGGTCGGTAACGCAGGTGCGAGTTGAACACGAGGCGCAGCTCGCCGGCCGGGGCGAGGGCGCGACGGCAGGCGCGGATCAGCCGATGCGCGACCCCTGTGTGCACCGTCGAGCCGGTGTGGAACGGCGGATTGAGCAGGATCAGATCGGCCCACTCGTCTTCCACCGCTTCGAGCGCGTCGGCACGGTGGATCGCGATGCGATCCTCCACCCCCGCCCCACCGGCGGTGAGTCGCGTGGCGGCGACGGCAGCAGCCGACTGATCGGTCGCGATCACCGCGGCACCGGGCCACCGCAGCGCGGCCGACACCGCGAGCACGCCGTTGCCGCAGCCGAGATCCACGATGCGCGACGGAGCGGCCGCCGGGGCGGTGCGGCCCCCTCCGGCGTCGCCCAGCCCCTCCAGCAGCAGGCGACTGCCGTGGTCGAGGGTCGGGCCGCCGAACGTCGCCCCGTACGCCGCGACGCGGAATGGCAGCGCCGGATCCTCACCCCACCGCGGGAACGGAGCGGGCCCCGGCTCCCCAGGTCCGCTCGCGGTGAGCACCCGCGCCTTGCGTCGCCCGAGGCCCGCGGAGACCTCGCCGAAGTACCGCCCGAGCACCTCGTTCTGCGTGCGCGTCATGTGCTTCACCCGGCCGCCGGCGAACACCCGCACCGCCAGATCCGCCCAGCGCGCGATCGACCAGGCGATCTCGTCGAGGGCTTCGAGCCCGCGCGGCAGCTGCAGCAGCACGGTTCGCGCGCCGCGCAGCAGGGACTCGTCGAGCGGGTGCGAGGTGTAGAGGTTTCGATCCTCCGCCTCCGCCGCGGCGGCCGAGGGGAGCGCAGGATCGGCAGGCGGGAACACCCGCTCAGCGTTGCGGGCGAGGGCGCGCTGCCCGAGCAGCGGATCCTGATGCACCCGGATCCCGCGCGCCCCGAGCACCGCCGCCGCACCGAGAGTGAGCGCGCCGTGCCGATCCCCGATCACCACCAGCTCACCGGGATCCGCCTCCCGCACGGAGGCAGCCGCGGTCTCCAGGATCAGCTCGTCGGCCGCATCGTAGGCTTGCAGTTCGGGCGCCTCGAAGTCGGGCTCGCGCGAGAGACCCGCGAAGAGCCCGGCTAGGGCTTCCACACGACGACCTCGGCGTTGCGCCGCACCCGTGTGCCCCTCCGCAGTGTGATGACCTCGCCCCCTGCCGCGCCGGCCGCGAAGACGCGCCGCTCGGGGCGCTGCAACCTCTCCTCGGTGAGCGCGTGCTCGAGATCGCGCACGCGCTCCTCGAGATCCCGAACCCGATCCTCGAGCTGCAGCACCCGCCGGATCCCCTCGAGGCTCAGACCCTCGGCCGACAGGCGCGCCACCTCGCGCAGTCGCGCCACGTCGTGCAGGGAGTACCGGCGGGTGTTGCCCCGCGTGCGCTGCGGCGATACGAGACCGATACGGTCGTACTGCCGGAGCGTCTGCGGGTGCATCTCGGCGAGGTCGGCCGCCGCCGCGATCGCGAAGACCGGGGTGAAGCGATCCATCTGGGGTTCGGCCATGGTCGGCTCAGCCCCGTGCGCGTGCCAGGAGATCCTCGCGCGGATTCTCCTTCGGTTCGACCTCGCGGAACGCCTCGAGCGCGTCGCGCGCCTGCTCGGAGAGGTGCGACGGCACGACCACCTGCACCTCGGCGAGCAGATCGCCGGTGCCCTTCGAGCTCTTCACGCCGCGACCCTTGACCCGCAGCACACGACCGCTGGGCGTGCCCGGCTGCACCTTCAGGCGCACCGGATCGCCGCCGAGCGTGGGCACCTCCACGGTCGCGCCGAGCGCGGCCTCCGAGAAGGTGACCGGCAGCTTGAGCCGCAGATTCTGGCCGTCGCGTTCGAAGACGGGATGCTTGCGCACGCTCACCGTGAGGATGATATCGCCCGCGGGGCCGCCGTTCGGGCTGGGATCGCCCTTGCCGCGCACCTTGATCTTCTGCCCGTCCGAGACGCCGGCCGGGATCTTGACCTTGACCGTGCCGTTCGGGGTCTGCAGCGTGACCGTCTTGCCCTGCACGGCCGTCTCGAAGTCGAGCGTCGTCGTGGCCTGCACATCGCGCCCGGGCTGCGGGCCGCTGGGGCCGCCGCCGAACAGGTTGAAGATGTCCTCGTACCCCTGACCGCCCTGGGGGAAGCCCCCCTGGTAGCTGAAGTGCGAACCGCCTCGACCGCCGCCGAACATGCCCCCGAAGATGTCCTCGAAGCCCTGTCCGCCGCCGCCACCGGCCGTGAAACGGGCGCCGCCCGCCCCCATGGCGCGGATCTGATCGTACTCGGCGCGCTGCTCCTTGTCGGAGAGCACGGAGTAGGCCTCGCTCATCTCCTTGAACTTCGCCTCGGCGACGGCGTCACCGGGGTTCGAGTCCGGGTGATACTTCCGGGCCAGCTTGCGGTAGGCCTTCTTCAGCTCATCGTCGCTCACGTCCTTCGAGACGCCGAGAATCGCGTAGAAATCCTTCTCGAGCCAATCCTGACTAGCCATCTGCTCCCACCGCCACCGCTACCTTGGCGGGGCGCAGCTCGACATCGCCGACTCGGTACCCCCGCTCGATCACGTCGAGCACCGTGTGCTGCTCGGTGCCCGGAACAGGAACCTGGGCGATCGCCTCGTGCAGCTGCGGGTCGAAGGCCTCGCCCTTCTCGCCGAAGCTGACGACGCCGAGCTTCTCGACCGTGCCGCGCAGCTTCTGCGCGATCGTCGAGAACGCGGAGCCCTCGGTCAGATCGCCGTGCTGCTCAGCCCGATCGATGTCGTCGAGCACCGACAGCAGCGGCGTGACGGCCGCGGCGATCGCGCGCTGCTTCTCGAGTGCGGCGTTCGCCTCGGTGCGCTTGCGGTAGTTCGCGTACTCCGCCGTGAGCCGGCGCAGGTCCTCGAGGTAGGGATTCTCCTCGCCGCCGCCCGCGGTCTCGGACTCGCCGCCCGTCGACCCGGTGTCGGCTCCGGCGGCCTCGGCGCTCTGCTCCGAGTTCAAGATGTCATCCACGGTCAGACCCTCGTCGGATCCGCCCTCCTGCGGCGCGGGGCCGGAAGCGTTCGCCTCCGGCCCCTCGGCTGGTGAGCCGGCCGGCCCCGTCGAGGAATCGCTTCGCGATTCATCCCGAGCCGGCTCCGCAGGAACACCGTCGCGGTTCGGCTCTTCGCCCGGCGTGCGCTGTTCCTGATCTGCCATGGTTACTTCTTCTCCTCGTCGTCATCAACGACCTCGGCATCGACCACGTCGTCATCGTTCGACTCCGCGGAATCGGCGTCGGCAGCGGGCTGCTCGGCCTGCGCCGCCGCGTAGATGGCCTCGCCCAGCTTGGTCTGGCTCTGGCCCAGCTTGTCGGCGGCGGTCTTCACGGCCTCGTCGTCCTCGCCGGCGAGCGCCTGCTTCAGCTCATCGAGATCGCCCTGCACCTCGGTCTTGACGTCCTCGGGCAGCTTGTCCTCGTTCTCCGAGATGAGCTTCTCGACCGAGTAGGCCAGCTGCTCGGCGTTGTTGCGCTGCTCGGCCGACTCGCGACGCTTCTTGTCCTCGGCGGCGTGCTCCTCGGCCTCGCGCACCATGCGCTCGATGTCCTCCTTCGACAGCGTCGAGCCGCCGGAGATGGTGATCGTCTGCTCCTTGCCGGTGCCCTTGTCCTTCGCCGAGACCTGCACGATGCCGTTCGCGTCGATGTCGAAGGTGACTTCGATCTGCGGCACTCCGCGCGGAGCCGGGGCGATACCGGTCAGCTCGAAGGTGCCCAGGTTCTTGTTGTCGCGGGTGAACTCGCGCTCGCCCTGGAAGACCTGGATCGCGACGGAGGGCTGGTTATCCTCGGCCGTGGTGAAGGTCTCGCTGCGCTTGGTCGGGATCGCGGTGTTGCGCTCGATCAGCTTCGTCATGATGCCGCCCTTGGTCTCGATACCGAGGCTCAGGGGGGTGACGTCGATCAGCAGCACGTCCTTGCGCTCGCCCTTCAGCACGCCGGCCTGGAGCGCGGCGCCCACGGCGACGACCTCATCGGGGTTCACGCCCTTGTTGGGCTCCTTGCCTCCGGTGAGCTTCTTCACGAGCTCGGTGACGGCGGGCATGCGGGTCGAACCACCGACGAGCACCACGTGCGCGATGTCGGAGACCTTGACGCCGGCCTCCTTGATCACGTCTTCGAAGGGCTTGCGGGTGCGCTCGAGCAGATCCTTGGTGAGGTCCTCGAACTTCGCGCGGGTCAGCGTCTCGTCGAGGTTCGCCGGGCCGTTCTCGGTGAGCGAGAGGTAGGGCAGCTGGATCTGGGTGCTCGTCGAGTTCGAGAGCTCCTTCTTCGCCTGCTCCGCGGCCTCCTTGAGGCGCTGCAGCGCGATCTTGTCGTTCGAGACGTCGACGCCCGACGAGTTCTTGAACTGCGTGATCAGCCAGTCGACGATGCGCTGATCCCAGTCATCGCCGCCGAGGCGGTTATCGCCCGAGGTCGCGCGCACCTGGATCGTCGAGAAGTCGTCGTCCTTGCCCACCTCGAGCAGCGAGACGTCGAAGGTGCCGCCGCCGAGGTCGAAGACGAGGATCAGCTCGTCCTCGTTGCCCTTGTCGAGCCCGTAGGCCAGGGCCGCAGCGGTCGGCTCGTTGATGATGCGGAGCACGTTGAGGCCCGCGATCTCGCCGGCCTCCTTGGTGGCCTGGCGCTCGGCGTCGTTGAAGTAGGCGGGCACGGTGATGACCGCGTCGGTCACCTTGTCGCCGAGGTAGGTCTCGGCGTCGCGCTTCAGCTTCATGAGCGTGCGGGCGCTGATCTCCTGCGCCGTGTAGCGCTTGCCGTCGACCTCGTCGCTCTTCCAGTCGGTGCCCATGTGGCGCTTGACCGAAGCGATCGTGCGATCGACGTTGGTGACGGCCTGGCGCTTCGCGGTCTCGCCGACGAGCACCTCCCCGTCCTTGGTGAACGCGACGATCGAGGGGGTCGTTCGGAAGCCCTCCGCGTTCGCGATGACGGTGGGCTCGCCGCCCTCGAGCACGGCGACGACCGAGTTGGTGGTGCCGAGATCGATGCCTACTGCACGTGACATGTGTTCTCCTTCATTACTGTTGATCGGAGCCCGCCGATGCGATCCGGGGATCGAGGGCCGGTATCCGTGGCCTATGCTCTCGCCGACCCGGAACCCCGAGCAGACCTTGAGCCTGATGGACTCAAGTTTACCGCGAGCGTCGCCTCCGTCAAGTCCTCGTGGCAAAAGTTGAGCCGCATACGCTCAACTCTCAGGGTTTGCAAAGACACCCGGGCGTTTCCCCGATCGACTACAGTGACCCCCATGAGCGACACCGCATCGGAGCCCGCAGCGACCGACGGCCATCTGAGCGCACCCGCGCCGCCGAGGGTCAAGAAGCGCTCCGTCTTCGCGTGGTCGCTCTGGGATTGGGGATCCGCCGCCTTCCAAGCCGTCGTCACGACCTTCGTGTTCTCCGTCTACATCACCTCGGCCGCGTTCGGCCCCGAAGACGAGACCTCGGTCGCCCTCGGCGCCACCCTCTCCATCGCGGGTGTGGCGGTCGCGGTCTTCGCGCCGCTCTTCGGGCGCCTCACCGATGCAACCGGCCGCCGCAAGCACTCCCTCGCAGTCACGACGGGCATCGTCATCGCCTGCACCGCCCTCATGGTGCTGGTCGCGCCCGCCCCCGAGTACCTCGTGCTCGGTCTCGTTCTGCTCGCCGTGGGCAACATCGCCTTCGAGTTCGCGAGCGTCAACTACTACTCGATGCTCACCCAGCTGTCGACGCCCGGCAACATCGGCCGCATCTCGGGATTCGGCTGGGGCATGGGATATCTCGGCGGCATCGTGCTGCTCACCCTGGTTCTCGTCGGCTTCATCCTTCCCGACGCCGGCTGGTTCGGCGTCTCGAGCGAGGGCGGCTGGAACGTGCGCATCGCGATGGTGCTGTGCGCGCTGTGGTTCGCGGTGTTCGCGATCCCCACGTTCTTCGCCGTGCCCGAGGTGCCCGCCGACGACGACCGCCGAGTGGTCGGCGTGATCGCCGGCTACCGGGCGATCTTCAGCAGCATCGCGGGCCTCTGGCGCACCTCCCGCCACACCCTCTTCTTCCTCATCGCGAGCGCGGTCTTCCGCGACGGCCTCGCGGGCATCTTCACCTTCGTCGGCGTCGTCGCCTCGCTCTCGTTCGGCTTCGATCCGGCGACCGTCATCATGTTCGCGATCGCCGCGAACGTCATCTCCGGCATCGCGACCATCTTCGGCGGTCTGCTCGAGGATCGCTTCGGCGCCAAGAACATCATGACCGTCTCGCTGGTGCTGCTGGTCGTCGGGCTCATCCTCATGTTCGCACTCGCGCCCCTCGGCGCCCCCGCGTTCTGGGCCGTCGGTCTGTTCTCCACGATCTTCGTCGGGCCGGTGCAGTCGTCGAGCCGCAGCTTCCTCGCCCGCCTCGCCCCTCCCGGCAGGGAGGGCGAGATGTTCGGCCTCTACGCCACGACCGGCCGCGCCGTCTCGTTCCTGGCACCCGCGGCCTTCACCGCCTCGGTTGCGATCGGCGGAGCGACCATCTTCGGCACCCTCGGCATCGGGCTCGTACTGCTGGTCGGGCTCGCGCTGCTGCTCCCGGTGCGGGTGCCTGCGACCGCGGCGGGGAGCGCAGGGTAGCGGGAAGCGCAGTATCCTTGCGGGGTGGCACGCCCCGAACTCTCCCCCGAGCAGCTCGCCGTTTACGAGCGCATCGAGCACACGCGCGAGCACATCTTCGTGACCGGCCGGGCGGGCACGGGCAAGTCGACGATCCTGAATCACCTCTCCTGGAACACGAGCAAGATCATCGCGGTCTGCGCGCCCACCGGCGTCGCCGCGCTCAACGTCGGCGGCCAGACGATCCACTCCCTCCTGCGGCTCCCGACCGGCATCATCGCCGACCACGACCTCGATCAGCCGGCCGAGCTCAAGAAGATGCTCGCCTCGATCGACACGCTCGTGATCGACGAGATCTCGATGGTGTCGGCCGACCTGATGGACGCGATCGACCGCTCCCTCAGGCTCGCGCGCGGCAAGAAGCATGATCCCTTCGGCGGCGCCCAGATCATCATGTTCGGCGACCCCTTCCAGCTGCCGCCCGTGCCTCCTCGCGATCCGCACGAGCGCGCCTACTTCGCCGACACCTACCGCTCCCTGTGGTTCTTCGACGCGCAGGTCTGGTCGACGACGCCGATGGCGGTGATCGAGCTGAGCGAGGTGCACCGGCAGCGCGACGACCGCTTCAAGCAGATCCTCGGAGCGGTGCGCCACGGCGTCGTCGAAGAAGACCAGGCGAACGAGCTCAACGCTGCGGGATCCCGATCCGCGCCCCGCGACGTCATCACCCTCGCCACCACCAACGCCGTCGTCAACCGAATCAACGCCGAACGGCTCGCCGAGATCCGTGGATCCGCGCTGCGCGCCGTCGCCGAGGTCAACGGCGAGTTCCGCGAGAACACCTACCCCGCCGACGAGGTGCTCGAGCTCAAGCCCGGCGCGCAGGTCATGTTCCTGCGCAACGACCCCGACGGGCGCTGGGTGAACGGCACGATCGGCACGGTCTCCCGCGTCGACGGGACCGTCTGGGTCGAGGTGGATCGCGAGGAGTTCGAGGTCGAGCCCACCGTGTGGGAGCGCTACCGCTACCGCTACGACGCCGAGACCAAGAAGCTCGAGAAGGAGGTCGTGGCCGAGTTCGAGCAGTTCCCGCTGCGCCTGGCCTGGGCGGTGACCGTGCACAAGTCGCAAGGGCACACCTACGACGCCGCGGTCGTCGACCTCGGCCCGCGTGCGTTCAGCGCAGGCCAGACGTACGTGGCGCTCAGCCGGGTGCGCTCACTCGACGGACTCTACCTGAAGCGCCCGCTGCAGCCGCGCGACGTGATCGTCGATCCCAACGTCGTGCGGTTCATCAACGAACGCAACGGCGGCCCTGGAGACTCGGGCGCGGTCGGCTGAGCCGGATCGCTAAGCCGCGGCGGCGTCGCGGGCCCGGCCCAGATCGACGAAGACCGCCGTGTTGAAGGCGTAGGCGGCGCGCACCTCCTCGAGCATGCGATCCCGCTCCTGATCGGTGAGCCCCGCGCCGAACCCGTCGAGCGCCACCCGGTACTCGTTCTTGAAATCGACGAGCGAGCCCAGCTCGCTGAAGTCGTAGAACGCGATACCCTCGCGATCCAGCCCGTGCTGCTTCGCGACCCGCTTCGCGATCATCTGGCCGCCCGAGAGATCGCCCAAGTAGCGCGTGTAGTGGTGGGCGACCAGGCCGGCGACCCAGCCCTCTTCGGCGACCTCGCGGATGCGTGCCGCGTAGGCGGCCGTCGCGGGTACGGGCGCGATGCGGTCGCGCCAGTCGTCGCCGATCAGGTGCGCCAGGTCGGCCTCGAGCGCGGGCATGCGCACGAGCGCCTGCGAGTGGAAGGGAGCGAATGCGGGATCGGCGAGGAGCAGCTCAGCGCCCTCCTCGAGCGCCTCGTACATGTAGTAGTGCTGGGCCACGAGATCGATGTAGTCCTGGAGGGTACCCTTGCCGCGCATGATGTCCTCCATGAAAGTGGCGCCCTCGCTGTCGGAGTGATCCGACCAGGAGCCCTCGCGGATCACCGTGGAGAACGGCTTCTGACTGTGCTCGTCGCGCGCCGGCACACCGAGCTTCTCGCACGCCGCCCTGTAGAGGGCGACCACCTCGCGACGGATCGCGGGGCGCTCCGAGATGGTGCCACCCGGCCACGGGATCGACACCTCGCGCTCGCCGTCGGCATCGGCCACGAGCCAGACGCCCGCCTCGCCGTTCAGCCCCACCATACGACTCGACACCGCATTCGGGTTGCCGAAGGCGCGGGCGATCAGCAGGTTGTCCTCCGGGTGGTCGCCGTTCATATGACCGGTCACTCCGGCGACGACATCGTGTGCAAAGCTCATCACCGTGCCATCTTACTCAGGATAGCCTTACCTTCGTAACCACCCGAGCACCACTCCCAGACTCGGGCACTAGAATCTCGGTTGTTCTTTATCGTGTTTCCAGCCGAGATTGGCGGTCGAGTTTGATCCCGAGACTTGCACAGCGCACCCGCTTCGCAGCCGTCGCACTCATCGCGACCGCCGTCCTCGGCCTGACCGCCTGCACCGGTGGCGCGACGGGCACCTCCGGAGGGGATGTGGCGACCCTCGACAAGGGCCTCTCGGGCAGCATCGACGACGCCGTCGCCTCTGCGATGGAGTTGAGCGGCTCTTCCGAAGCCGTTGTGGGCGTCTGGTCGGGTGATGACGCATATGTGCGCGGCTTCGGCGATGGCGTGGACGGGTCGACGCGGATCCGCGGGGCCCAGGCGACCCAGCCCGTCATGTGCGCACTACTGCTCGACCTCGTCGAGGACGGCACCGTGAAGCTCGGCCGCGCCGTGGAGAAGGATCTCGAGCGGCAGTCCGGCATTGAGGGCATCACCTACGGGCAGCTCTGCGATATGCGCTCCGGCCTCGCCGATTACAAGGACGGCTTCGCCGACATCTTCGTCAACAACCCCACGCGCCCCTGGCCCGAACAGGAGCTGATCGCGCAGGGGCTGACGCGCTCCCCGCTCTCGTGGCCGGGCCTCGACGTGCACATCTCCGACACCAACGCGCTCGTGCTCTCCCGAGCGATCCACGTCAAGACGGGCGATGACATGTCCGAACTGCTGAAGAACCGTGTCTTCGGCCCGGCGGGCATGGGATCCAGCTATTTCCCCGCTCCCACGTCCACCACGGCCGATGACGCACTCTCGGGCCTCGCCTACCCCTCGAGCGGAGGCAAGCCGGTCTGCGATGCCGGCCCGGCCGAGAAGCTCGAGGTCTCGCCGTCCATGCTGGGCGGCGCCGGCGGCACCGTCACGACGGTCACCGATCTCAAGAACTTCTACGCGCGCTACCTCGACGGAGCCTTCGGCGGCGAAGCCGGCAAGCAGGTCACGGAGACCATCCCGGTCAAGAACCCGGAGCGCGACGAGGAGGGCAACCCCACCAGCGAGGTCGACACCGAGTCCGGCGACCAGTGGGGCTTCGGCGTCGAGAAGGTCGGCCCGCTGTACGGCCGCAGCGGCGCGATCACCGGCACCCTGACCGCCGCCTACCACGATCCCGAGTCCGACTTCTCCGTGGTGGTCGCACTCAACAACTCGTCGGCGGGCGCGGGCTTCGCGAAGTCGCTCGCGTTCCAGATCGCGGCGCTCTCCTCCGAGGCCGGCGCCGCGCCCGAGATCCCGTGGACCGTCGACTACCAGGCCGAACGCCTCCGCAATGCGGCGGTCTGCCAGTAAGGCATCGCCGGGCGGCGTGTATCAACGAGTGCCCCGCGCCCTGCTATAGTTGGTGCGGCGCTATCGCCCTGGGATCGTCGTCTAATGGTAAGACATCAGCTTCCCAAGCTGAGAACGCGGGTTCGATTCCCGTCGGTCCCTCCACTTTCAGAAGGCCTGCCTCCGGCGGGCCTTCTGCCGTTTCTGGATGGGAGAATAGTCCTCATGTCTTCACACGCGCACTCCGCCAGCACGCCGCTCGAGATCGGAGAGACGATCGAGCTCGACGTCACGGGTATCGCCCACGGCGGGGTGAGCGTCGCCCGGCACGAAGGCCGTGTCGTGTTCGTCGCCGACGCGATCCCTGGCGAGCGGGTGCGCGCCCGGGTCACGGACGCGAAGAAGAAGTCGTTCGCGCGCGCCACCACGGTCGAGGTACTCGAGGCCTCGCAGGATCGCCGCGACCACGTCTGGGCCGAGGCGGCGATGGATCGCGACCCCGAGGACCGCGCCGGCGGCGCCGAGTTCGGGCACATCGCGCTCGAGCGCCAGCGCTCGCTCAAGGCCGAGGTGCTGACCGACGCGATGCGACGCTTCGGCGCTGTCGAGCTCGCGGCCGAAGAGGGTGAGGATCTCGCCGATGCGCTGGCAGAGCTGGTCGAGCCCGCTCCCGGCGACGACGAGAACAACGGTCTCGGCTATCGCACCCGCGTGCGCCTGCACGTCGATCCCGACACCGGCGCGGTGGGGCCGTATGCGGCGCGCAGCCGCCGCGTGATCCCCGTCGCCTCTCTCCCCCTCGCCACCGAGGGCGTGGGCCAGATCGCCCCGCTCGGCGACGTGATGCCGGGCGCGGCGACGGTCGACCTGATCGATCCCGCCGCCGATGATCCCCGCATGTTGCTCGGGCTGGTGGGCGAGAAGACTCGCGCGGGCGAGAACGACGCGATCCAGGAGCTGGTCGAGGATCGCGGCTTCATCGTTCGCGCCGGCGGGTTCTGGCAGGTGCACCGCGAGGCCCCCGCCGTGCTGTTCACCGCCGTGCGCGATGCGATCGTCGATCTCATCGACGAGGGCCGCTTCGATCCCGCGGCCGGCAATCTCGACCTCTACGGCGGCGCGGGACTGCTCGCGGCGGCCATGGCCGAGGCCGCGGGCCCGGGTGTGAAGGTGACGACGGTGGAGGCCGAGCCCCGCGCGACCGACGACGCGGCCGAGAACCTGTCGGAGCTGGTGGGCGCGCTCGCGCTGACCGCGCGGGTGGATCGGCACCTCGCCGAGCTGCTGAAGGCGTCGGCCCCCGTTCGGGATCGGCTGCGCCGCGGCACGGTCGTGCTCGATCCGCCCCGCTCGGGTGCGGGCGGCGGCGTGACGAAGCAGCTGACCGAGCTCGCCCCCGCGAACGTCGTCTACGTGGCCTGCGATCCGGTCGCGCTCGCCCGCGATACGAAGTCGCTGCGCGAGGCGGGGTACGAGCTCACGGCGCTGCGCGCGTTCGACATCTTCCCGCACACGCACCACTTCGAGACCCTGGCGACCTTCCAGCGGGCATAACCCCGGGCACCCGCCGCCCGCCGGTGCAGACCTCTCGCACCGGAGTAGACCTCCCGCACCGCACGAGAGGTCTGCACCGGTGCCGGAGGTCTGCACCGGCGCACGGCAAAGCCCAGAAACAGGGAGCGCCCCGGCGCCGGAGCCGGCTCAGAGCGCGCGCACGCGCACCACGCCGGTCATCTCGGGGTGCACCGAGCAGTCGTAGGCGAAGTCGCCCTCCTCTTCGAAGAGGTGGGTGTAGCTGCCGCTCGTCATGAGCTCGCTCACGAAGCTGCCGTCTTCGGCGACGACGTCGTGCTCGGCCGGCCCCTCGAACACCCAGCGCACGGCCTCGCCGGGAACGACTTCGACCTCCGGCGGATCGTAGGCGTTATCGAACGCCCGCACGGTGATCGCGGCCTTCACATTCTCGTCGGAGGGCACCGGATCCGGCTTCGCCGGGGAGCACCCGGTCAGCCCCGCGAGGGATCCGAGTCCGAGCACGCCGAGCGCACCGCCGACGATGCTGCGGCGTGAAATCTCCGGGGTCATCGTGTGAGGCTCCTTCAGATCATCGAACGGGTGACGCGACGCAGCGCTGATGGGTGACGCGACGCAGTGCTGGCGAGCGACGCGGCTCAGTGCTGGTGTAGGGCTCGCGCGGCGTCGGTGATCGCGCCGGTCATCGAGGGGTACACCGCGAACGCCGAGGCGACCTGGTCGACCGTGAGGCGGTGCTCGACGGCGAGCGCGAGCGAGAAGATCAGCTCGCTCGCCCGGTGCGCGACGATGACACCGCCAATCACGGTGCCCGACGCCTTCCAGGCGAAGAGCTTGACGAAGCCGTCGGTGAAGCCGATCATCTTCGCGCGCGGGTTGACGCTGAGCGGAACCGTGTGCGTGACGTGCTGCGCGAGCCCCTCGGAATCGGCGAGGCTGTGCTCGTTCCACCCGACGGTCGCGATCTCGGGGTAGGTGAAGACGTTCGCCGCTACGTTGCGCAGATCGATCGGCCGCACGAAGTCGCCGAGCGCGTGCATGATCGCGGTGCGGCCCTGCATTGAGGCGACCGAGGCGAGCGGGAAGAAGTCGGTGCAGTCGCCGGCGGCGTAGACCGAGGGCACCCCGGTGCGGGCGACCTTGTTCACGCGGATGTGGCCGCTCTCCGTGAGCTGCACCCCGGCCTCTTCGAGGCCGAGCCCCTCGGTGTTCGGGATCGATCCGACCGCCATGAGGCAGTGGGATCCCTCGATGGTGCGCCCGTCCGAGAGAGTGACGAGCACGCCGTCGTCGGTGCGCACGACCGAGTCCGCGCGCGACTTCGACATCACGCGCATGCCGAGACGCTTGAACTCGCGCTCGATCACGGCGGCGGCGTCGGGATCCTCCCCGGGCAGCACCTGCTCGCGGCTCGACACGAGCGTGACCTCCGACCCGAGGGTGCGGTACGCATTGGCGAACTCTGCGCCGGTGACACCGGAACCGACGACGATGAGGTGCTCGGGAATGGCGGGCAGGTCGTAGAGCTGCTTCCACGTGAGGATGCGCTCGCCGTCGGGCTTGGCGGAATCGAGCTCGCGCGGGCTCGCTCCAACTGCGACAACGATCGTGTCGGCCTCGATGCGGTCGAAGTCGGTTCCGCCCGTCGCGGCGGTCGACACGAGTACGGCGTCGGGTCCGTCGAGACGGCCCTCCCCCTGCACCACCCGCACGCCGGCCTCTTCGAGCGATCGCAGCATGTCGACGGACTGCGCGCCGGCCATCGCGAGCAGCCGCTTGTTGACCGCCGCGAGGTTGAGCGCGATCTCGGGTCGCACCGGTTTGCCGTCGCCGCCCGGCACGAAGGCCTGCACGCCCAGCCGCCCGGCATCGCGTACGGCCTGCACTCCGCCCGCGGTCGCGATGAGGCTCTTCGACGGCACGACGTCGGTGAGCACTGCCGCACCGCCGACGCCTGCGCGTTCGATCAGCGTCACATCCGCACCGAGCTGAGCGCCCGCGAGGGCTGCCTCGTAACCGCCGGGACCGCCGCCGAGCACCGCGATGCGATGCTTCCGTTCATTCGCTTTCGCCATGTCCTCCATCCTAGAAGGTCGCGCGGCAGGCAGCGGCCTCCTCGTCGCTCGTGGAAACGGCGGGCTGCTACGCACGACCTGCGTCGCACTGCAACGGAAAACCGAGAGAAATGACCCCGAAGAAGAGGGAACCGTTGCGTTTCGGGGACTCGACCGCCGGTCGCGACAACGTGCCGATTCGGGCACGCGGAAGGTTCTAGGATCAAGGGATGGAGCGCTCCGCGGCGCCGGTGGAACGAAGAGGTTTGGAAGGACAAGCGCATATGACGAGGATCGAGCCCGGCAGCCCCACGAGTGAGCCGTCGAGTCGGATCAGCGCCGAGAAGACCTCCAGTCTGCCGCGCAGCGCCGGAACAGCCGCTCTCGAGCGCGATCCCGGCATGCCCTCGAGCACCTGGCGTCTGCGGAGCGACGCGTGGGAGTATCTGCGCTTCGCGGTGAAGCGGCTGGCTCTGAGCGGCGAGGACTCGGACGCGCTTGCGAGCGACAGCGAGATCCACCGCAACCTGCGGGCGCTCGAGACCATCGAGATGTACTGGGCCGGCTTCGGGCAGCGCTACGTGCAGAGCATCGGCGAACTGCTGAACACCGGTGATTACCGAACGGCGCTCGACCGCATCGGGAGGGTGGTCAACCGGCTTCGCGGCGACACGATCCCCGATGAGCCCCGCGACGAGCACCTCGACGAGCAGGAACGCGCGGAACAGGTCTCGGATGTCGATTCCCGCCCCCGCTTCGAGGTGCTGGTGATCGACGAGACGACACCGGCGGATCGCGACACGATGCGCACCGAGGCGCTCCGCCTGCGGGCGCCCGCCGACGCCTTCATCTACGAGTTCGTGGTCGTCCCTTCTGCCGACGACGCCGTGGCCGCCGTGCTCACCAATCCGAACATCCTCGCCTGCGTCGTGCGTCCCGGGTTCAGCGACCGCACGAGGCAGCGGCTGAGCCGGGAACTGCTGGAGACGATCCGCCTCGCCCGCTCCGAGGTGCACACGGGCCGCACCTCCGAGCGATCCTCGCTCGCGTCGGTGCAGCGGGTGCTGGGCCTCGCCGACACCCTGGCCGCGCTCCGGCCCGAACTCGACCTGTACCTCATGGCCGGCGCGCACATCGAGGATCTCGCGGGGGCGCTCACCCGTCGCTTCCGTCGCGTGTTCCGACGCGAGGATCAGCTTGAGCTCCACCTGTCGCTGCTGCGCCGGGTCTCCCACCTCTACGACACCCCGTTCTTCTCGGCGATCCAGGACCACGCCCGCCGACCCGTCGGCGTGTTCCATGCGCTGCCCATCGGCCGCGGCGGTTCGGTGATGAACTCGAAGTGGATCCGCGATCTCGCCGATTTCTACGGTATGAACCTGCTGCTCGCCGAGACCAGCGCGACCTCCGGCGGTCTCGATTCGCTGCTCGCGCCCACGGGCGCGATCAAGAAGGCGCAGGATCTCGCCGCGCGCGCGTTCGGCGCCAAGCACTCCTTCTTCGTGACCAACGGCACGTCGACCGCGAACAAGATCGTGCACCAGGCCCTCGTCTCCCCGGGGGACATCGTGCTCGTCGACCGCAACTGCCACAAGTCCCACCACCACGCGATGATGCTCACCGGCGGACGCGCCGCCTACCTCGAGGCCTACCCGCTCAACGACTTCGCCTTCTACGGCGCCGTACCGCTCGACCGCATCAAGCAGCTGCTGCTCGATTATCGCGCCGCCGGTCGGCTCGACGAGGTGCGCATGGTCACCCTCACCAACTGCACCTTCGACGGCATCGTCTACGACCCCGAGCGGGTCATGGCCGAGTGCCTCGCCATCAAGCCCGACCTCGTGTTCCTCTGGGACGAGGCCTGGTTCGCCTTCGCCGCGTTCCACCCCGTCACCCGCCGCCGCACGGCGATGGCCTCGGCACAGCGGCTCGAGGAGCGCCTCAAGACCGGAGCGCACGCCTCCGCCTACCGCGCCCAGCAGGCGCGCCTCTACGACGCCGACGGCACCCCCGCTCCCGACGAGGTGTGGCTCGAGGAACGGCTGATCCCCAGCCCCGAAGCGCGCATCCGCGTCTACGCGACCCACTCCACCCACAAGACGCTCACCGCACTGCGGCAGGGATCCATGATCCACGTCTACGACCAGGACTGGGTGCGCGAGGCCGAGGAGCCGTTCCACGAGGCCTTCATGACGCACACCTCGACCTCGCCGAACTACCAGATCCTCGCCTCCCTCGACCTCGGCAGGCGGCAGGTCGAGCTCGAGGGCTTCACCCTCGTGCAGCGCCAGCTCGACCTCGCCACGAGTCTCGCCCAGGCCATCGCCCGCCACCCTCTGCTGCGCCGCACCTACCGCGTGCTCACCGCGAACGAGCTCATCCCCGCCGAGCACCGTGAGACCCGCCGGCCAATGCCCCTGCGCGACGGCCTCGCCTCCATGTGGCAGGCGTGGGCCACCGACGAGTTCGTGATCGACCCGTCGCGCATCACCGTCGAGATCACCCGGACCGGGGTCGACGGCGACACGTTCAAGCACGAGCATCTCATGAACCGTTACGGCATCCAGGTCAACAAGACCAGCCGCAACACCGTGCTCTTCATGACCAACATCGGCACCACAAGATCGGCGGTCGCCTACCTCATCGAGGTGCTCGTGAAACTCGCCGAACGCTTCGAGGAGGAGCGGGCGCAGCGAGATCCCGAGCTCGCGGCGGCCGCCCTCGCCGCCGAGGCGCCCATGCCGCCGCTGCCCGACTTCAGCGCGTTCGCCCCGGGGTACGACGCCCCCGGCCTGCCCGACGGCGACGTGCGCGCCGCATTCTTCCGCGGCCAGCAGCGCCGCCACATCGAGCACGTGCTGCCCGGTGAACTGCGCGAGCGCGTCGCCCGCGGCGAGCAGCCCGTCTCTGCCGGTTTCGTCACCCCGTACCCGCCGGGCTTCCCGGTGCTGGTGCCGGGTCAGATCATCACGGCCGAGGTCCTCGATTTCATGGCCGTGCTCGACACCCGCGAGATCCACGGCTACGACCCGAAGCGCGGCTACCGCGTGCTGCGCGCCATGCAGAGCACGACGGGCGATGCGCAGAGCACCGTAGTTCCCGCGCAGAACCCGGCGACCGACAGGACCTCATAAGCTTGGGGGCATGAGTAACGAGCAAGATCCCGCGGCCCTCGCGTCGGCGGCCGCCGAGACCATCGCGCGCCTCACCGGCGTCGAACGGCACGACATCGGCCTCACCCTCGGCAGCGGTTGGGGCAGGGCCGCCGACGTGATCGGCGAGACCGTCGCGGTGATCCCCGCCGAGGAAGTTCCCGGATTCCACGTCTCGGGGGTGCCCGGCCACTCGGGCACGCTGCGCTCGATCCGCCTCGCGGGCGGCAAGCACGCGCTCGTGATCGGCGCGCGCACCCACTTCTACGAGGGCCGGGGGGTGCGCGCGGTCGTGCACGGCGTGCGCACGGCCGCGGCGACCGGCGCTTCGGTGATGATCCTCACCAACGGCGCCGGAGGCATCGACCCCGCGTTCAAGGCCGGCGAGCCGGTGCTCATCTCGGATCATCTCAATCTCACCGCGACGTCACCCGTCGAGGGTGCGGACTTCATCGATCTCACCGACCTGTACGCCTCGCGCCTGCGCGCGCTGGCCGTCGACGTCGAGCCGTCGCTGCAGCAGGGCGTCTACGTGCAGCTGCCCGGGCCGCACTACGAGACGCCCGCCGAGATCCACTACCTGCGCACGATCGGCGGGCAGATCGTGGGCATGTCGACCGCGCTCGAGGCCATCGCGGCGCGGCAGGCCGGGATGGAGGTGCTGGGGCTCTCGCTCATCACGAACCCCGCTGCGGGTCTGGGCGAGGATCCGCTGAGCCACGAAGAGGTGCTCGCCGAGGGCAAGGCGGCCGAGCCGAGGCTCGCCGACCTGCTCTCGCGGGTGGTCGCCCGGCTGTAGGCGCTGGCGCTCATCGGAGCCGACGCGCTGATCGCATACGTTCGTATGAAACCGGCGTCCGATTCGGTGGGAACGTCTGCCGCGGCCGCGCCGTTCCGCTGGATAAGCTGAGGGGTGTTGCAGGCAGTGTCGCCACCTGAAGGAGAGCATATGCAGTCGGTCGACGTCGTCGTCATCGGTGCCGGATTCGCGGGCCTCGTGGCCTCTCGCGAGCTGGGCAGAGCGGGGTTCGAGGTGGTGACGCTCGAGGCTCGGGATCGGATCGGCGGCCGCACCTGGACCGACTACCGACTCGGTCACGACCTCGAGATGGGCGCCAACTGGATCCACTGGGTGCAGCCTCACGTATGGGCCGAGGCGACTCGCTACGGCCGCGAGATCGTGCGCAGCCCCGCCGCGGACGAGGCCTACTGGCACGGAGCCGACGGAACCTCCCGCAAGGGCACGCTCGCCGATTTCATGGCGCTCATCGAAGAGGGACAGCAGCTGGTCATCGACGATGTGCGCGACGTCATGCCGCGGGGCTCGGAACCGCTCAATGGCCGGATCGCGGAGCTCGACTCGCTGAGCATCCAGGATCGTTTCGACGCTCTCGGGCTCGACCCCGAGGCTCGGGCCGCGAACGAGTCGGTGTGGGTCGGGCACGTGAACGCCCCCCTCGGCGAGGTCGGACTGTCGAGCGCCCTGCGCTGGGTATCGGCCACGGGTGGGCACTGGCAGCTCATGCATGAGGCCTCGGCGACGTTCCGCGTCGTCGACGGGATGCGGGGATTCACCGACGCGATAGCCGCGGACGTTCCGGGGGAGATCCGCCTGAACACGGCGGTCGCCTCGGTGACGCAGGAGGGGGACGGCGCCGACGCGCACGCGATCGTCGAGACGACCGACGGGGAGCGGATCCGCGCCCGGCGCGTCGTGAGTACACTGCCCGTCAACGCCATCGCGAGCATCCGCTTCGATCCGCCCCTCCCCGACGCCTGGCAGCGGCAGAACGCCGAGACCGTGGCCTCGCAGGGCACGAAGGTGTGGATCCGCGCCGAGGGCCACGTGCCCCGCTTCTTCGCCTACGCCAGCCAGCACCACCCCATCTCGGTGCTCAAAGCGGAGTTCTACTGCACGGACGAGCGCGGCGACTACACGATCCTCGTCGGTTTCGGCCCCGATCACACCCGCATTGAGCTCGACGACGTGGCGAGCGTGCAGGCCGCCGTCGACGCGTGCAGGCCGGGCATCACCGTGACTGAGGTGACCGCGCACGACTGGATGACGGATCCGCTCGCGGGCAACACCTGGATGACCCACCGCCCGGGCCAGCTCACCCGCGACCTCGCCGAGTTGCAGCAGCCCGACGGCGTGCTGCACTTCGCGACGACCGACAATGCGAACCTCTGGGGCGGATTCATCGACGGGGCGATCGAGAGCGGTCTCCGCGAAGCCCGACGCGTCGCTGAAGCCATCAAGCCCCACTGAGCGCGAGGGCGCGCTCAGCGCCGTCGGCGCGAGTGAGATCAGGGCTGGCCGTACCACTCTATCCAGTGATATCGTCTTCCCACGGAACGATATCACTCGAGGGAGGTGATCCCCGTGGCACAGCTGCTGATCCGCAATCTGCCCGACGAGGTGAAGGAGAGCCTGCGCGAGCGCGCCAAGAGCAACGGGCGGTCGATGGAAGCTGAAGCCCGCAAGATCCTGGTGGATTTCATCCAATCGGCCGAGAACATCGTGGTCGAGTACGAGGGCCCCTACTCGCCCGAGGCGATCTTCGAGCGCTTCGGAGTGAAGATGCTGCCGAAGAACCGCCCCGGTCGAGCTATCACGTTCGAAGAGACCCAAGCTCTGATCGATGAGTTTGTATGACAGCGCATCTCCTCGACACGAATGTTCTCATCGCGCTACTCGATCCTGACCAGACCTTCGCCTCCGAGGTAAGTGCCTGGTTCTTCTCCGAACCCGACCGACACTGGCTCACCTGCCCGATCACCGAGAATGGCGCGGTCCGTATCATCTCCTTGCCGCGATACTCCCGAAGCCAGCCTCCGCATGTCACAGTTGAGGCGCTCCGCACGCTGATGACGTTCGGCAGGCATAAGCACGTCCCCGACAATGTCTCCTTACTGAGCCCGGACATCGACGTCCGCCGCCTTCACGGCCCGGGGCAGGTCACCGATACGTATCTCGCTCTCCTCACCCAGCAGCACGGTGCGGTGTTCGCGACTCTCGACCGACGATTCTCGATCTCCGCTCTCGCCCACCCGGTCGAGGTGTTCCAAGTCCCGACCTAGGGCGACCGAGCAGGCGGCTCCGCCCCTTCGACAGGCGCAGAAAGCGGAGCCCCTACCCCTCGTGCACGACGCGGCCGTCGACGACGGTGAGACGGATCGGAACCTCGGGCAGCTCGTCGGGCGAGACCGAGACCGGGTCGGCTCCCCACACCGTGAGATCCGCGACGGCGCCGGGTGCGAGCACGCCGCGATCCGCGTGGCCCCGCGCCCGCGCCGGCCACAGCGTGTAGGCCAGCAGGGCCTCCTCGCCGGTCAGGCGCTGCGAAGGCTCGAACACGTGCGCCGAGGCATCGCCGGGGGTGTGCCGCCCGCGCGCCCAGGCCATGCCGAGCCGCGGATCGCACTGCGCAACGGGCCAGTCGGAGCCGAGCACGAGCGTGACACCGGCATCGAGCACGTCGCGCACGCGGTAGCCGGTCTCGTCGCGTCCCTCGCCGAGCCGCATCGCCCAGCTGTCGCTGTGGTCCGCGGCCCGCCACTGCATGTGCAGCGGCTGCATCGAAGCGGTGACCCCCGCGACTCCGGCGCCGCTGCTCGCGACCGCGCGCAGCTGATCCACGTCAGCATCGGAGAGCACCTCGAGGTGCTCGATGGAGTGGAACGGAAGCCCGTCTCGCGCGGGCAGCGAGGCGTAGACGTCGAGCACCCGGCTCACCGCGTAGTCTCCGACGGCGTGCGTCGCGATGAGCATGCCGGCGTCGTGGTAGGCGCGCACGACGTCGCCGAAGCGCTCCCACGACGGCCAGAACGCCGAGCGCCCGTCGCCGCACGTGTCGGGCTCGTGCAGCCAGGCCGTGCCGGTGTCGATCACTCCGTCGCTGAACAGTTTGATCGCGCCCGTCTGCCACAAACGCCCGCAACGATCCTTCGCCGCGATGACGCGGGCCACGTCGTCGTCGGTGTCGCCGACGGCGTGCCAGTGGTGCACCGTGACGCGGTGATCCAGCTCTCCCCGCTGCTCGAGTTCGGCCAGCAGCTCGACCGTGCGATCCTTGCCGTCCATGATGGCCCCGCCCGTGAGCCCGGCGGCGGCCAGCCTGCGGAACATGTCCCGCAGCGCGTCGCGCTCCTCGTCGTGCGACGGCTTCGGGGCGGCGTCGAAGAGCAGGTTGTAGGCCGTGGGTTCGCGCAGCTCTCCGGTCGGGATCCCTGAGGCGTCGACGACGATCTCGCTCGCGTCGTCGAAGTCGCGGGGGCCGGTGATGCCCGCCGCGGCGAGCGCGGGGGCCGTTCCGAGAGCGGTGTGCAGGTCGTAGCAGATGAGCGCGACGGGGCGGCCCGGGGCGGCGTCCTCGAGGAGATCGCCTCGCAGACCGGCCGGCTCACCGGCCCCCGGTCCCTCGTCTCCGTGCTCGAAGGCCTCGTACTCGAGATTCCAGCCGCGCAGCCAGGCCCCCTCGGGGAGGCGCGCGTGCTCGGCGGCGATCGCTGCGCGCAGCTCGGCGATGGTGCCGAGCCCGCCGAGGTCGATCCCGGCTGTCACGTCGGCCGCCCAGTGCGGGTGGGTGTGGCTGTCGAAGAGGCCGGGGGTCACGGTCGCGCCCGCGACATCGCGCACCTCGATGCCGGCATCGGATGCGGCGGCATCGGCGGCCGCAGCCGCAGCCGCAGCCGCCAGGATCGTCTCGTCGTCGCCGATCATCGCGATCCGGCCGTCCCTGACGAGGATCGCGGTGGCGTCGGAATCGGCATCCGTGTTGGTGCGCAATCGCGCGCCGACAATGGCGAGGTCTCCCCCTGCGGTGGCGGTCATCGATGGTCCTTTCGTGTGCTGGGGCGGTGGATCAGTGAGCTCAGTGCCTGCCGATGGCGCTGATACCCTCGCGGGGCGCCATGTCTCCGAAGCGAAGCGGGTTCCAGTGCTGCTGGAACTCCGCATCCCCCGTCCCTCCCTCGACGAGGTCGGCCAGGTACTCCCCCATGAACGCCGCGTATTTGAAGCCCTCGCCCGAATCGCCGCAGGCGAGCACAACGCTCGGGTGGGTGCGGCCGATGACGAAGTCCCCGTCGCCCGAGTCGGTCCAGGTGCAGACCTGTGCGCCGAGCACGCGGGGCGTGATCGCGGTGAGGTCGCGCTCGACGCGGGCGCGGATCACCTCGGTGCGCTCCGGCCGCTCCTCCCGGTCGAGATCGTCTCCGAGGGTGCCGTCGTGGAGCCGGCGGAGCGGGTGATCGAGACCGACCTTGTACCCGGCGTCGCCGTTCGGCATCGCGTAGATGCCCGGCTCGTCGCCGATGGGGCAGTCGACGAGGCCGGGCAGGTCCGGGGCCGGGGGCGAGACCCGCGGATCGCCGAGGTACACCACCTGCTCGATGTACGGCGTGAGCGGCAGCGAGAGGTCGAGGCCGGGCAGCAGTTCGGCCGTGCCCGGGCCCGCGCTGACGAGAGCCTGATCCCCCTCGATGCTCTCCCCGTCGGCGAGATCGACGCGCACCGAGCGCTCCGCGGGCGCGATCCCGACCACACGGGAGCGAGGACGGTAGTCGCCTCCCGCCGCGACGAATGCCGCGAGCGCGCCCCGCAGCAATCGATCGGCGTGCACCACGCCGCCCTGCTCGACGAACAGCGCGTCGCGCCCGTCCGGCCGCAGCCCCGGGAAGGCTTCGGCGACGCGCTCAGCCTCGATCTGCTCGACCGGCTGGTCGATCGCCGTGAGCGCCTCTGCCACCGCGGGCAGCGACAGGTCATCGCGCCACAGGAGCCCGGCGCGGCGGAAGACGGGTTCGCCCAGCCGCTCGCTCAGCCGCTCCATCGCGGCGAGCGTGCCGAGCATCGCGCGGGCGCGCCACACCTGCGTGTCGGCGAGACGCCACAGGCGGGAACTGCCGCCGTTCGAGGCGTACGGGCCGCCCGGCTCGAAGCGCTCGAGCAGCGTGACATCCCAGCCCCGATCCTGCAGTTGCAGCGCGGCCGGCAGGCCCCAGGCTCCCCCGCCGACGACGATCGCGCGATTGCTCATGATCCGCGTCCTCAGTCGTCGATCGTGGTGAAGTGCTTGCGCAGCGGTTCGTGCACGCGCCAGACGCCCTTCCATCCGGAGGGCATGACCATCACGTCGCCCGGGCCGAACTCCTCGGGCGCCTGCCCCTCGACCTCGATCGTGACCCGACCCGCGAGGATCGTGCAGATCTCGGTGTAGCCGTTGCGCTCGGCCGTGAAGACACCCGGCGTGCACTCCCAGAGGCCCGTGTCGATGCGGTCTCCCGACCAGATGGTCGTCGAGGCCTCTGTCAGGGCGTCGGTGAGGGCTGTCGGCTTGGGTGCGTGGGCGCCGAGATCGGCTGCGGCCGTGTCGTGGGCAGCGTGGGTGAGGACGGTGTGGCTCATGGGTTCCTTCGGGTCTCTTGGTGGGCGGCGGCGGATCAGTGCCGGCCGGTGATGACGTCGGCGACGTGCGCGATGGGCGAGGTCTTCGCGCGACCCGCGAGCTCGGCACGGTCGGCGACGCCGTAGGCCGCGTAGAGGCCCTTCGTCGCGATCCAGCGCAGCGGCTCCGGCTCCCACTTGCGCACGCGGTGGTTCACCCAGGGCAACGAGGCGATCTCGGTGTCGTCGCCGAGGATGAGATCGGTGATGGTGCGACCTGCCAGGTTGGTCGAGGTCACACCGGTGCCGACGTAGCCTCCGCCCCACGCGATGCCGGTCTCGCGGTCGAGCCCGACCGTCGCGGCCCAGTCGCGCGGCACGCCCAGCACACCGGACCAGACGTGGTCGATGGCCGCACCCCGGGTCGATGGGAAGAAGCGGTGCAGGATCTCGCTCAGCGTGTCGACAGTCACGAGCGGGGTCTGGCCGTCGGTGTCGGTCTTCGAGCCGAACTTGTAGGGCACGCCGCGCCCGCCGATCGCGATCCGGTCGTCGGCCGTGCGCTGCGCGTACATGTAGACATGCGCGAAATCGCCGAGCACCTCGCCCCGGCTCCAGTTCAGCTCCTCCCACACCTCGGCCGAGAGCGGTTCGGTCGCGATGAGCGAGGAGTTCATGGGGAGCCAGAGCCGGTGCAGGCCCTTGAGATTGGCGGTGAACCCCTCGGTCGCCCGCACCACGTACTCGGCGGAAACCGTGCCGTGCGTGGTGCGCACCCGGTGGGGCTCGATCTCGACGACGCGGGTGCGCTCGTAGATCTCGACTCCGAACCGCTCGACCGCGTCGGCGAGCCCGGCGGCGAGCTTCGCGGGTTGGATACGCGCGGCGTGCGGGTGCCACACCGCCGCGCGAGTGTTCGCGACATTGATCTTCGCCTGCGCCTCCGGCGCTTCGAGCAGTTCGAGGTCCGTGTACCGCCAGGTCTGCTCGGCCTCCGCGAACGCGCGGATCCGCGCTTCCTGGGCCGGCGTGTAGGCGACGTTGAACTCGCCGCCCTTCTTGATGTCGGCCTCGATGCCCTCGGCCTCGGTGACGCGGATCACCTCGTCGACGGTCTCGTTCATGGCGCGCTGGAAGCGCTCCGCGGCGTCGCGCCCGTGGGTCTTGACGTACTGCTCACGGCCCCCGGTGATCGCAGCCGTGAGCCAGCCGCCGTTCCGACCGGAGGCGCCGTACCCGGCGTGGCGCTGCTCGAGCATCACGACCCGAAGCTCGGGCCGGGCCTGCTTGAGGTAGTACGCGGTCCAGAGGCCGGTGTAGCCGGCGCCCACGATCGCCACGTCGGCGGTGAGGTTCCCCGGCAGCTCCGGGCGCGGCTTCGGGGCGCCGATCTGCTGCCACCAGTGGGACACGTTGCCGTTGATCATCTTCGATACTCCATCGCTCGCGAGTGCGTCGGATCCAAGAAATGCTTTGGACCCGCGATCTCCACGATACCGATCCGGCTCCCCTGGAGCATCTTTCGCAACGGATTCAGTATGCGTTTCGGTCGGGCGCTCACGATATTGTCAACAATCCCCGTTTCTAATGCCTATCCCATTTCCCCTCTCGACGGGGCGTACACTGGTTTCCGGCTCCTCACAAGGGCGCTGCACAGTCAATGGCGCTGAGCCATCGACACCACAACGACGTTGCGTGGCCGGCGCATCACCGCAATCGAAAGCTGCTCCAATCTTGTCCGCCACCTCCGCCACACCCACTCGACCGGGCGCCGCGCCCCGCAACAAGCCGTCGCGCGTCGTCCTCGCAAGCCTCATCGGCACCACGATCGAGTTCTACGATTTCTACGTCTACGCGACCGCGGCCGTGCTCGTGTTCCCGGTCCTCTTCTTCCCCACGGGCAACGACACCACCGCGCTCATCGCCTCCTTCGCGACCTTCGGCGCCGCGATGCTCGCCCGCCCGGTGGGCGCCGTCTTCTTCGGGCACCTGGGCGACCGGCTCGGCCGGAAGACCACCCTCGTCGCGTCGCTGCTCACCATGGGCATCGCGACCTTCCTCATCGGGCTGCTGCCGACTCACGAGAACATCGGGGTCTGGGCCGCGGTGCTGCTGCTCGTACTGCGCCTCGCGCAGGGTTTCGCCATCGGCGGGGAGTGGTCGGGCGCCGCACTCGTCGCCACGGAGAACGCGCCTCAGGGCAAGCGGGCCTGGTACGGCACCTTCCCCCAGCTGGGCGCGCCCCTCGGCTTCATCATCGCCAACATGCTGTTCTTCGTGATCAACAACGCGCTGGCCGATCCCGCGCACCCGGGCGTCGCATCCGAGGCCTTCCTCAGCTGGGGCTGGCGGGTGCCCTTCCTGTTCTCGGCGATCATGGTGATCATCGGCCTCTGGGTGCGACTCCGCCTCGTCGAGTCGAGCGCATTCGAGAGCGCCAAGCAGAGCGGCAAGGTCACGCGCATGCCGCTCGCCGAGGCCTTCAAGCACCACTGGCGGGGCCTCATCCTCGGCACCTTCGCCATGCTCGCGACCTATGTGCTGTTCTACCTGATGACGTCGTACACGCTCACCTTCGGCACGCGCCCCGGTCTCGAAGCCGCGCAGAGCGCCGCTGAAGCGGCGGGCGCACCCTTCGACGCGGCCGACTACGTGCCGGGGCTGGGCTACAGCTACAACGAGTTCATTCTGATGCTCGTGTTCGGGGTCGTCTTCTTCGGCATCTTCACGCTCGTCTCGGGTCCGCTGGCCGACCGCTTCGGGCGGCGCCGCACCCTCATCACCGTCACCGCGGCGATCGCGCTCTTCGGGTTCACCTTCGTGCCGCTGCTGGGCGGCGGCACGGCGACCGTGATGTTCTTCCTGGCGCTCGGCTTCACGCTCATGGGCCTCACCTTCGGCCCGATGGGGGCGTTCCTGCCCGAGATGTTCCCGACCAACGTGCGGTACACGGGATCGGCCGTGGCCTACAACGTCTCGTCGATCCTCGGCGCGGCACTCGCCCCCATCGTCGCGGTGTGGCTGTGGGGCCTCGCCGACGGCAGCCCGGTGCTGGTCGGCTTCTACCTCACCGGGGCGGCGGTGTTGACGCTCATCTCGCTCATCCTGACGCCGGAGACCAAGGACGTCGACATGGAGGCCTGATCCGCCCCCTTCATAGGCGTCGAGAGGCGGATTTCGCAGGTGATCTTCGAGAAGCACCTGCGAAATCCGCCTTTCGGCGCATCCTGAGCCGGTTGGAACGCCGCCTGTCCACTCCGCTCCCTGCGGCAAGCTCAGCGAGCGGTGTCCCGCCTGGAGCTACGTCGTCGACTCGCCTGCCTCGCCGGTGTCCACGAGCAGCACCCCCGCGGGGATGCTCCACATCATCGCGACCTCGTCGCCGCGGTTGTGGATCCTCGCCTCCTGCCCGAGCCGCACCGCACCCTCGGTGCCGTCGGGCAGGCGCACGGAGTAGCGGCGCGACGCCCCCAGGTAGGTGACATCGGTGATCGTAACCGGGATGGAGTTCTCGTTCTCGCCCACGGGGGTGCCCGCGGTCTCGAGGCGCAGGTTCTCGGGTCGGATGAGGATCGCGAGATCCTCGTGCTCGGACTGGCCGTCGGCGACCACGCGGTGACCGGCGACCTCGATCGCGGTGCGGCGGTCTCCCTCCTTCACGCCCTTGCCGAGCAGCACGGTCGACTCCCCGAGGAAGCGCCCGACGAACAGCGTCTGCGGCGCCTCGTACAGGTCCTCGGACGTGCCCACCTGCTCGATCCGGCCGTTGTTGAACACGGCGATCCGATCCGACATCGACAGCGCCTCCTCCTGATCGTGCGTGACGTACACGAACGTGGAGCCCACCTCCCGGTGGATGCGCTTGATCTCGCCTTGCAGCCACTCGCGCAGCTTCTTGTCGAGGGCGCCGAGGGGCTCGTCCATGAGCAGCACCCGCGGCTCGTAGACGAGCGCTCGCGCGAGGGCGACGCGCTGCTGCTGACCACCCGAGAGCTCGGACGGGTAGCGGTCGCCGTAGTCGCCCATGCGCACCATGCCGAGGGCGTCGGCCACCATCTTCCTCTGCTGCTCCTTGCCGATCTTGCGGCGCTGCAGCGGGTAGGCGATGTTCTCGGCCACCGTCTTGTGCGGGAACAGGGCGTAGTTCTGGAACACCATGCCGATGTCGCGCTTGTGCGGGGGCAGCTTCGCCACGGGCTTGCCGTAGATGTGCAGGTGCCCCTCGGTGACCGAGGTGAACCCGGCGATCATGTTGAGGGTCGTCGTCTTGCCCGAACCCGAGGGGCCGAGGAAGGTCATGAACTCCCCCGGCTCGATCACGAGATCGATCTCGTCGACGACGGCCTTGTCGCCGTAGCGCTTGGTCACCCCGTTCAGGCTGATGCCGGCGTCGCCGATCTGGTGGATCGCCGAGGTGTTCAACCCCCCGGCCCTCAGCTGCTGCTCGTGCTCGTCGGGCACGGGGATCTCGTTGTGAGTCATAGCGTTCACGCTACCGGTCGCTTTCTCTTCCTCGTGGCGAACTGCGCGACGAGCATCACGATCACCGAGGTGAACATCGTGATCACCGCCACCGCGGCCACAGTGGGGTCATTGGTCTGGGTGACGCTGTTGAAGATCTTCACGGGCAGCGTCTGCAAGGTCGGGGACTGGATGAACAGCGACAGGATCACCTCGTCGAACGAGGTGACGAACGCGAACAGCGCCCCCGCCGTCACACCCGGCGCGATCAGCGGCAGGGTGATGCTGAAGAACGTGCGCACCCGGCCCGCGCCCAGGGTCGCCGACGCCTGCTCCAGCCGCGGATCCAGGCCCTGCAGCGAGGCCATCACGTTCGTGATCACCAGCGGCATCGACACGATGGTGTGCGCGAGCACGAATCCGGGCAGCGTGCCCAGCAGATCCATGCGCAGGAACAGCGAGTACAGGCCGACGGCGAGCACGATGCCGGGCACGATCAACGGCAGCAGGAAGTAGCCCTCCATGAGCCCCTTGCCCCTGAACTTCACCTTCGACAGGCCCAGCGCTGCGAGCACGCCCACCGCGGTCGCCACGATCATCGTGAGCACGGCGACCTGCAGCGATGATCCCAGTGCCTGCAGCCACGACGGGTCGGTGACGAAGTTCTCGTACCATCGCGTCGAGAACCCCTTCGGCGGGAAGTTGAACGACGACGCCTCGTTGAACGACATCGGGATGATGATGAGCGTCGGCACGATCAGCCACAGTACGATCAGCACCGAGAACGCCCCGAGGATGCGTTTGGAAGTCATCGGTTCACCCCCGGGAAGAGGCTGCCGCCCCGGTTGAATCTCGAGACGACGACGAGGATGAGGATCGTGCACACCAGCAGGAAGATGCCGAGCGCGGTGCCCTGGCCCCACATCAGGAACACGCTGATCTGCTGCTGAATGAGCGCCGAGATCATGATCTCCTTCGAAGAGCCCAGCAGGGCGGGGATGATGTAGAAGCCGAGGCCGAGGATGAACACGGTCACCCCGCCTGAGAAGATGCCGGGCCGCGAGAGCGGCAGATACACGGTGAAGAACGCCGTCACCGGGTTCGCGCCCAGGTTCGACGCGGCCGGCAGCAGCCGCTTGTCGATCTTCGCCATCGACGAGTACAGCGGCAGCACCATGAACGGCAGCAGCACCTGGCACATGCCGAGCGCCACGCCGAAGGTGGTGCGGATCAGGGGAATGGGTCCGATCCCGAACCACGCCGCCAGCAGCCCGTTGATCGGGCCCGTGTCCTGCAGCAGCACCATCCAGGCGAGCGTGCGCACCAGGATCGACGTCCACAGCGGCATCATGATGAACAGCTGCATGACGTTGCGCGTGCGATCGGACACGATGGTCATCAGATAGGCGTACGGGTACGCGAGCAGCAGGCACACGATGGTGACGAGGATCGCGGTGCCGAAGGTGCGCAGCACCACGTTGAGGTTGGCTTCAGTGGTGAACAGCCAGACGTAGTTCTGCGCTCCCAGCTGCGGATCCGTGATCGAGCGGATGAACACATCCACCAACGGCGCCAGGAAGAACAGGGAGACGATCACGAATGCCGGGATCAGCAGCAGAAGCGGGCGCCAATTCCTCGGCCCCCGCTTCCGCCGCCCGGCATCCGCACCGGAGACCGCGATGGCCTCGGTGACGGTGCCCTCGCTCATGGGCTAGTTCCCGGTCGCCCAACCGGCCCAGGCGGCCGCGAGCGCGTCGTAGTTCTCGACCCAGAAGTCGACGTTCGGCGCGATGCCGGTGTCGAGGTGCTCGGTCGTCATCCACTGGGTGAGCAGCTCGTCCATCTCGGGCTTCGCATCGACGTTCACCCCGCCGTAGGAGGTGAGCTCGGTCATCTTCGCCTGCTGCTCGGCGCCGATCGAGTAGTTCACCGCCGCGAAGGCGGCCTGCTTGTCCTTGACACCCTTGGGGATGCCGTTCGAGTCGACCATGATCATCCACTCGTCCCACATCGGAGCGACCGGCGCCCCGGCGTTGGCTGCGCCATAGCCGCGACCCGACCAGACGAGACCCATCACGGCCTCGCCCGCCTCGAGCTGCTGCTGCGCCTGCGCGCCCGTGGTCCAGCCGATCACGTCGTCGCCGAGGTCGCGGTACATGTCGAAGGCGCCCTCGATGTCCTCGGGCTTCAGATTCTTCACGTCCTTACCCTGGGCGGTCAGCGCGAACTCGACAGTCTGCGGATCGACGTAGGTCGACTGGCTCACGGTGCGCTTGCCCGGGAACTTCTCGGTGTCGAAGAAGTCGGCCGCGCTCGTCGGCGGATTGTCGCCGAACTTGTCGGTGTTGTAGACGAGGACGAGGCCGTAGAGGATCTGCGGCACCATGCAGTCGTCGGTGATGGTGCCCTCGGGGATTTTCGAGGTGTCGATCTGCGAGTAGTCGTACTTCTCGTAGAGCGTGCCGCAGCCGCGCGCGGTGTCGAACTGGGTCGTGTTCACGATGTCCCAGCTGACATTGCCGCTGTCGACCATGGCCTTGAGCTTGCCTGCATCGAACGCGTCCTGATTGAACTCGGCGCCGGATGCCTCGGCGAACGGGTTCCACAGCGCCTCGGTCTGCCCGTCCTGGAACACGCCGCCGGATCCGGCGAACGTGAGCGTCACTCCTTCGAGTGCGCCCTCCTTGATCTCGCCCGCGACCGGGGTGCCGAGATCGCGCTCGGGCGCGGGCTCCTCGTCACCGCCCCCGCCGCTGCAGCCGACCAGCGCGAGTGCGAGCGCCGCCGATCCTGCGACGAGCGAAACACCCCGCCGCGTCTTGGTGTCTTTGAGAATTGACATGTACTTCCTCACTTCATCGTGATGGTGGTGGCCAGACTCGCGCCATCGTCGAGATGGTCGATCTCAGCCCTGCCGCTTCCCGAACCTAGCTGGCACCTCCGACATCCATACGGCCCGTTACGCCTTCGTTACCGCCCGGCGGCATCTTTCATAGATTCGTATGGCGAGGCCGGGCGACGTGGTACGAACATAAGGTTTCGCGCACGAGTAGCGGTCAAGGGGGTCCGGCGACGCGCGTCGGTCCCTAGCATGGGTGGCGGGCAGGAGTGCCCGCATCAGCTGTTCGTTCGAGGAGGAACGCAATGGACATCGTCGTCGTCGGAGCCGGGCTCGCCGGGCTCACCGCCGCGTGGGAGCTGAGCAAGGCCGGGCATCGGTGCACCGTGCTCGAGGCTCGGGATCGTGTGGGCGGCCGTACCTGGTCGGAGCGTCTCGGCAACGGCGAGGTGACCGAGCGCGGCGGCGAGTACATCTTCCCGACCGAGTTCGCGATCCGCCGCCTCTCCGCCGAGGTGGGCGTGCCGATCATGTCGCACAACGTTCGCTACGGCAGGCGGACCGTGAACGGACGTGTGATCTCGTTCGAGGAGCTGGGCGAGACGAGCGAGCGGGTGCGATCGACGCTCGCCCGCATGCTCGACGACGGCGAGCGCGAGGTGTCTCTGGAGCGGGCGTTCGCCGAAGCGCTGGGGGCCGACTACCGCCTCGACCCCGTCTACCGTCGCACCACGACGTCGGCGGCGGCCGATCCCGCCCTCGTGAGCGCCGAGGCGGTGCTGCTGCACGAGTCATCCACCGTGGGAGGCTACATCGAGGACGGCGGCCGCTTCGTCGGCGGCAACCAGTCGCTCTCGCTCGAGCTCGCGCGTCGTCTCGGCGACCGGGTGCGCCTGGAGCATCCGATCTCGGCGCTCGACCAGTCGGCCACGGGCGTGCAGGTGACGCTGCACGACGGAGCGCGGATCGACGCCGACGCGGCGGTGCTCGCCGTACCTCTGCCGATCCTGCGCGAACTGCGGCTCGGGTTCGAACTGCCCGAGGATCAGCAGCGCGCGCTCGACCACCGGTTCATGGGCGTCGCCGCGAAGCTCGGCGTGCCCCTCTCCCGGGTCGACGACGACATCGCGCTGCAGAACGCCGAGCACACCTGGTGGTCGTGGCGCTCATTGTCGGTCGACGGCGAGCACCGCATCGACGCCCTCTCCTCGTTCGCGGGCGGCCCGTTCGCGCTCGAGGCGCTCCGAGTCGAGGCGGGCCCGGACGACTGGGTGCGCGCGCTGCACGAGATGCGGCCCCGCCTCGAGATCGACGGAGACGTGCTGCTCACCACCTGGGCCGACGACCCATGGGCCCGTGGCTCGTACAGCGCTCCCGGGTTGCACTGGAGCGCCGCCGATGCGCACGTCTTCGAGCGCACCGCGGGCCGCGTCGCCATCGCCGGCGAGCACACCGGTCTCGCGCAGTCGCTGTCGGGAGCGGTCGCATCGGGGTACCGGGCCGCCGCTGCGATCGAGCGCGAGTTCAGCGGGTGAGCGCGGCGACGGCCGCCGCACCGCGCGCCCGAATGTACGCTTGAGCCATGACCTTCACCGTGAGGTCGCTGCTCGACCTGCCAGCCGTACGCACGAGGTCGCTGACCCCCGGCGTCGGGGAGGACCGCGCGATCACATGGGCCCACGTGTGCGAACTGCCCGACCCGTGGCGATGGCTCGGAGACGGAGCCCTCGTGATGACGACCGGGATCGGCGTACCGCGCACGACCGACGAGCAGTGCGGGTACCTGCGGGGGATGCAGGCGGTCGGGATCGCGGCCGTCGCGGTCGACGAGCAGATGATGAGTGCGCCGTTCACCGAGCCTGCGCTCGCCTATGCCTCGCACATCGGCTTCCCGGTGCTGTCGACGGAGCACGAGGTGCCGTACGTCGCTCTCGCAATGGCCGTCGCCGAGGCCGTGCAGCGCAGTCGCGACAAGCTCGTCCAGGAGACCGAGCAGCGTTACGGTGCCCTGCTGCTCGCGGAACTGTGCACCGGATCGCTGCCCGCCGATACGGCCGCGCGGCTGGTCGAGCCGCACGGCGTGCGACGCCCCGCGCTGGTCGCGGTCGCGCAGAATCGAGATCCCGAAGCCCTGCACCTGCACGTGCGCGCGGCCTTCGCCCAGCGGCTCCTGCCCTCGCTCACCAGGGTCGAGGGGGACCAGGTGCTGATGCTCGCGGAGGCCGGGGACGCCCTCGAGGCGGCGCTCGAGGCCGTCGCGACCGGGACGACCCGCGTGGGCACCAGCGCCCCGTTCGACGAGTTCGACGAGGTGCCGAACGCGCTGCTGCAGGCGCGCAGCGCGCTGATCCGCAACCATCTCGCCAGCGGGGTGCTGCACTTCGGAGAGCACGAGACCACCTCGCTGTTCCTCCCGAGCAGCGCCGAACAGCTGCGCCGCATCGCGAACCAGGTGCTCGGCCCGCTGCGCACCTACGACGAGCAGCGCGGCACGTCGCTCACGCAGACCCTGCGCGTGTTCCTCGAGGAGAACCGCAGCTGGGTTCGCGCCGCCGAGCGGCTGTTCGTGCACCGGCAGACGCTCATCGCCCGCATCTCACGCATCGAGAAGATCATCGACCGCGACCTCTCGTCGATCGAGGACACGGCCGAGTGCTGGCTCGCCGTGCAGGCCGCGATCGGCTGCGGGGATCTGGAGCCCGACGACGCGGCGGCCCCGGCCGAGGGATGAGGGCTGGGGCTGCTGTGATCCGCCCTCGCCGGGTCCGCGCCCCGTCCGCTCCGCCGCCTCCGCGCCTCGCCCGCTCCGTCACCCCCGCCCCGGGCCGGCCCTGCCGCCCCTGCAGCACCGATCTGCCTTCCAGCACACCGAATCGCGGGTTTCAGTGTGCTGGAAGGCAGATCGGTGCCGCAGGGTCGGCGGTCAGGGCGCCGCAGCCTTCGACCGGGTGCGGAATGGTAGCTTGAAAACACCGCGGCACCCGCCGCGGAAGGGAGGGACCGCGATGGCACAGCCTGACAGTGGGACGCCGAAGAGCGGCCGAGCATCCGCGCGTGCCGATGAAGCGCTGCGCGCGCTCGTCGCCGAGGCCGAGGTCTGGGCCGAGCACGACATCGACCCGGCGACCCGGGCCGAGACGAGGCGCCTCGTCGCAGCGGCGCAGGGCGGCGATGAGACCGCCGCCGCGGAGCTGGCGGACGCGTTCGACGGCAGGCTCGCGTTCGGCACTGCCGGGCTGCGCGGCAGGCTCGGCGCCGGCCCCCGCCGCATGAACCGGGTGGTGGTCTCGCAGACGAGCGCCGGCTTCGCCGACTACCTGCTCGAGCGCGCGGCGGCAGACGGCACGGGCGCCGCTCCGTCGGTCGTCATCGGCTACGACGCCCGCGTGAACTCCGACGTCTTCGCGCGCGACACGGCCGAGATCATGGAGGGCGCCGGTGTTCGCGTCTTCCTGCTGCCGGAGGCGGGCCCCACGCCGCTCACCGCCTTCGCCGTGCGCCATCTCGACGTCTCGGCCGGCGTGATGATCACGGCGAGCCACAATCCGCCGCGCGACAACGGGTACAAGGTGTACCTCGGCGATGGGGACGCGGGATCGCAGATCGTTCCTCCCGTCGACGGGCTCATCGCGGCGCACATCGACAAGCGCGCGCAGGGGCCCGTCTCGCGACTCCCCCGCTCGACCGCCTACACGGTGCTGGGCCGAGGCGTCGCCGACGCCTACGTCGCCGAGACCTCGGCGGCCGTACTCGCGGGCCTTCCCCAGCGCCCCGAAGCGCCGGGGGTCACCGTCGGTGCCGACACCGACCTGAAGATCGTGTACACCGCGATGCACGGCGTCGGATCCGCGATCGCGCAGCGCGTGTTCATGTCGACAGGCCTCCCCCGGGTGGTCCCGGTGCGCGAGCAGGACGCGCCCGACGGCAAGTTCCCCACGGTCTCCTTCCCGAACCCGGAGGAGCCGGGGGCGCTCGATCTCGCCTTCCGCACGGCACGCAGCCTCGGGGCCGACCTCGTGGTCGCGCACGACCCCGACGCCGACCGCCTCGCGCTCGCGCTGCCGCACCCCGATGAGCCCTCGGGGTACCGCCGCCTCACCGGCAACGAGCTCGGGCTGCTGCTCGGCTGGCGGGCCGCGGAGCGCGAGCGTGTCAGGGCATCGCTCGCGGGCACCCCGGTCTCGGGCGCCCTCGCCTGCACGATCGTCTCCTCCCCCGCGCTGCGCGCCGTCGCTCGCGGGTACGGGCTCGGCTACGCAGAGACCCTCTCGGGCTTCAAGTGGGTATCGCGAGTGCCAGGACTCGTCTTCGGGTTCGAGGAGGCGCTGGGCTACCTCACGCACCCCGATATCGTGCGCGACAAGGACGGCATCTCGGCCAGCGCCGACGCGATCGCGATGGCGCGCGAGGCCGCGGCCGAGGGACGCACGCTGTGGGACCTGCTCGACGACGCGGGCGAGCGCTTCGGTCACTTCGCGAGCGGGCAGATCACGTTGCGCCTTCCGTCGATGGCTGCGGCATCCGAACTCGCCGCCCGCGTCAGACAGGAACCCCCTCGGGCATTCGGCGACATCGAGATCGAATCGACTCAGGACCTGCTGATGCCCGGCCTCGCGGAGGTTCCCGCGGACGTGCTGCGCTACGATCTCGCCGACGGATCACGTGTGATGATCAGACCCAGCGGCACCGAGCCGAAGCTCAAGATCTATCTCGACACCTTCAGCGACGAGGGATCCGCGCAGCGGCGCCGTGAGACGGCCGAGCAGGCGCTCGAGACGCTCGAGGCCGCAGTGCGGGAGTACCTCGACGGGCTGCAGAGGGAATCCGGATCCGATTCCCCGCACAGCGCTGAGAACGGCGCCGAGGCATCGTGACCGAGCGCTGGACACGGGATCGCGCGGCGGAGTGGCTGCCGCGCCCGGGTGCCGGCGATGACAAGTACCGGCGAGGAGTGCTCGGCATGCGCACCGGCTCGGCGCACTACCCCGGGGCCGCGGTGCTCGGCGTCTCCGCCGCGTGGCGTACGGGCGTCGGCATGGTGCGCTACGTGGCACCCACCGACGACTCCCCCGCACCGTACGGTCTGCCCGCTCCGTCGGCCGCGGTGCTGGCGGCGCGCCCCGAGACGGTGTTCGGCGAACCCGGATCCCGCCCCTGCGACGCCTGGGTCGTCGGCTCCGGCACCGATCCCGGCCGCCGCTCGCCCGACGAGCGGACGGCCCTGCTCGAACTGCTGCGCGGCGAGGCACCGGTCGTGATCGATGCGGGCGCACTCGATCTCGTCACCGTCGACGGAGAGGCGGGATCCGGTGCCGCCCGCAGGCTCACCGCTCCGACGATCCTCACACCGCACGGCGGCGAGTTCGAGCGGCTGTGGGAGGCCGCGGGCATGGGCGGACTGCCGGAGGGCTGGGATCCCCGCGGCGGCGACCCGGAAGCGCGCGCCGCTGCCGCCGGCCGGCTCGCAGAACGGCTGAGGGCGACGGTGCTGCTGAAGGGCTCGATCACACTGTGTGTGACGCCGAACGGTGAGCACCTGGCCGCGGGGCCGGCCACTCCCTGGCTCGCGACCGCGGGAACCGGCGACGTTCTCGGAGGCATCCTGGGTGCGCTCGTCGCGGCTCACTCCGAGGCGGTGCGGCGGAATCCCGAGTTGCTCGGACCCCTGGGCGCCACCGCAGCGCTGCTCCACGACGCAGCGGCGCGGGTCGCGGCCCACGATCTCGAAGCCACGGGTTGCGGTCGCCCGATCGCCGCCCTCGACGTCGCGGACGCGATTCCCGAGGCCTTCGCAGCCCTCGCCTGAGCGGGCCCGGCCGGGCCCTGAGCGTCAGCGGTCGTAGCGGCCGGACGAGATGGCGCGCGCCCGCTTCTTCTCGGCCTCGACCTCTCGGCTCTTGGGCGGCGTCGTGGCGACCAGCTCGTCGAGCAGGTGCTGCGTGGCGTGGGCGATCTCGGCCACCGCACGCTCGAAGGCGGGCGCGTTCGCCTTCGAGGGCCTCGTGGTTCCCGCGATCTTCCGCACGTACTGAAGCGCGGCGGCGTGGACCTCATCGCTCGTTGCTGCGGGCTCGAAGTTATGAAGGGTATGAATGCTGCGACACATACCGACACGCTACGCCGATCCCGCGTGCCGGTCGAGCCTCATTCGCGGGACTCCTCGAGCTCGCCGAAGGGTGCGCGACGCCGTCTCAGTCCCCTTCGACAGGCTCAGGGAACGATAGGCCTCAGTCAGCGATCACGCGCTCCACGACGAGGGGACGCGGATCCGGAACCCCCTCTCCGATCTCCACCGCAGAAGCGAGCGACTCGATGCCTCGCGCCATCCGCCCCGGAGAATCGCACGAGACCTCGAACAGCGGGTCGCCGGCCCGCACCCGATCGCCCGGCCTCACGAGCACCTCGACCCCGGCCGCATGGTCCACCGGATCACCCGGCCGCGCGCGGCCTGCGCCGAGGCGCCACACTCCGACGCCCACGGCGCGGGCGTCGACGCGCTGCACGATCCCCTCGGACACCGCCCGCACGGTCTCCGTCTCGTGCGCGACGGGCAACGGCGCATCGGGGTCACCGCCCTGCCCCGCGATGAGTCTCCGCCACGCGTCCATCGCCCGACCGTCGGCGAGAGCCGCCTCGGGGTCCGCATCTCCGCGCCCGGCGAGCTCCAGCATCTCCCGCGCCAGCGCCAGCGTCAGCTCCACCACATCGGCCGGCCCGCCGCCCGACAGCACCTCGACCGCCTCGCGCACCTCGTTCGCGTTTCCGACCGCCCGTCCGAGCGGTGCGTCCATGTCGGTGATGAGCGCCACCGTGCGCAGGCCCGAATCGGCGCCCAGCCTGGTCATCGTCTCCGCGAGATCCCGCGCATCGTCGACCGACGGCAGGAACGCGCCCGAACCGAACTTCACGTCGAGCACCAGCCCGTCGGCGCCCTCGGCGATCTTCTTGCTCATGATCGAGGAGGCGATCAGCGGGACCGAGGCGACAGTGCCCGTCACATCGCGCAGCGCGTACATCGCACGATCCGCCGGCGCGAGACCCGACCCCGCAGCGCAGATCACACCGCCCACGTCGCGCAGCATGCGTTCCATCTCATCGTTGGACAGCGCGGCCCGCCAACCCGGAATCGACTCGAGCTTGTCGAGGGTGCCGCCCGTGTGCCCCAGCCCGCGCCCTGACAGCTGCGGCACCGCGACCCCCAGCGAGGCCATGAGCGGCACCAGCGGCAGCGTGATCTTGTCGCCCACACCGCCCGTCGAGTGCTTATCGATCGCGGGGCGCCCCAGCCCCGAGAAACTCATGCGCTCGCCGCTCGCGATCATCGCAGCGGTCAGATCACGGATCTCGTCGCGCCCCATTCCCTGGATCACGACCGCCATGAGCAGCGCACTCATCTGCTCGGGTGCCACAGCACCTCGGGTGAACGCGTCGACCAGCCAGTCGATCTCGGCTCGGGTGAGCACCCCCGCGAATCGCTTGCGGGTGATCAAGTCGACGACGTCGAAAGGTTCGGGATCCCTGAGCTGCTCCATGACAACAGCCTAGGCGGAGCCACCGACATTCTCGGTCGATGAGCGTCTCCGGACTGAGCTCGGGGCGACGGCGCGCCTCAGAACACGTCGAGGAGGCGTGATCGCTCGGGGTCGGGCCGCCCCAGATCCGCGTCTTGCCCGACCGCGATCCAGCAGCCCGTCAGCAGCAGCGTGCGGCAGATCACGTTGAACCAGATCAGCAGGCCCACCAGCACGGCGAACGAGGCGAGCAGCGGATTGTTCGAGGCCCCGCCCAGCAGCGAGGCGCCCAGCACCTTGATCCCGAACAGCGCCAATCCGCCGAGCGCGCAACCGCGCACCAGACTCCACCGCGGCACGTGGACCTCGGCGAGGAACTTGAAGATCGCGACGAGCACGAGCGTGTCGAACACGTACATCGCGCCGTAACGCGCGATCGTGCCGAGACCGCTCATGAGCCAGCCGTCCGGATCCCCGCCGATCCAAGACAGCAGCAGGGTCGTGAGGTTCGAACTGAACACCGTCAGTGCCGCCGACACCATGATCGCCAGCATGAAGGCCACCGCGAGCACCAGATCGCGAAGCTTCAGCAGCAGCACATTGCGGTACTGCCGCACCTCCAGGCCGAAGATGATGCGGATCGCGCGACGCGTGCCCGTGAACCATGTGACCGCGACGTAGACGAGGGCGACGCCCGCGACGGCGCTGCTCCAGTCGAGCGTGCGGCCCTGCAGCAGCGTCGTCAGCGACACCGCACCGCCGTCGCCCGTGCCGACCAGTCCGGGCACGAGCAGGTTGAGCTGCTCGATCAGCGAGTCGAGCAGCTCGGGCCGCCCGCGCAGCACGATCCCGAACACGCTGAAGCCGATCCACAGCGCCGCGAACACGGCGAACACTGCCTGATAGCTCATGCCGGCCGCGAGCACCGACCCGCCGACATCGGTGAAGTGGAAGAACGATCGGAGCGGACGCGAATCCCTGACCCGCGACCAGACGCCCTGCCCCTGCTGCACGAGTTCGCGACCGGCCGCGGAGACGCGAAACGCCCCGCGATCCCGCCCCTCCGAGGAGGGGCGAGGATCGCGGGGCGTCGTCATGTCGTCGAGCGGAGTCACCCGGCGCCGAGCTCGGGCTACTTCGTCTTGCCGGTGCGGATCGCGGCCTTCACCTCGGCGATTGCCTTGGTGACCTGGATGCCGCGAGGGCACGCGTCGGTGCAGTTGAAGGTGGTGCGGCAGCGCCACACGCCCTCGGTGTCGTTCAGCACGTCGAGGCGCACCTGAGCGTTGTCATCGCGCGAATCGAAGATGAAGCGGTGCGCGTTGACGATCGCGGCCGGACCGAAGTACTGGCCGTCGGTCCAGAACACCGGGCAGCTCGTGGTGCATGCCGCGCACAGGATGCACTTCGTGGTGTCGTCGAAACGCTCGCGATCCTCGATCGTCTGCAGGCGCTCCTGGCCGGGGGCCGGCGGTGCCGAGTCGGCCATGAGGAACGGGTTGACCGCGCGGTACGCAGCGAAGAACGGCTCCATGTCGACGATCAGGTCCTTCTCGAGGGGCAGGCCCTTGATCGCCTCGACGTAGATCGGCTTCGTGATGTCGAGATCCTTGATGAGGGTCTTGCAGGCGAGCCGGTTCTTGCCGTTGATGCGCATCGCGTCGGAACCGCAGATGCCGTGCGCGCAGGATCGGCGGAAGGCGAGGCTGCCGTCCTGATCCCACTTGATGCGGTGCAGCGCGTCGAGGATGCGGTCGGTCGGGTACATCTCGACATCGAAATCCTCCCAGTACGCATCGCGACCCGACTCGGGGTTGTAGCGGCGCACCAGCAGGGTGACGGTGAACGACTGGGGCGCATCGGGTGCGCCGCCGGCGGCCCCGGAGGACTCGACGGACGTAGCCTCGGCAGTAGCTGTGCTCATGGCCTAGTACTTCCTCTCCATCGGCGGGTAGTTGAACTCGCCCTGCTCGTTCTTGGTGAACACCACCGGCTTCCAGTCGAGCCGGATGTGGTCCTCGGGGTCGGCGGAGTGGGGATCACCCGAGAGGTACGCCATGGTGTGCTTCATGTAGTTCTCGTCGTCGCGGTTCGGGTAGTCGTCGCGCATGTGCCCGCCACGGCTCTCCTTGCGGTTGCGCGCCGTGTAGGCGAGCACCTCTGCGAGGTCGAGCAGGAAGCCCAGCTCGATCGCCTCGAGCAGATCCGTGTTGTACCGCTTGCCGCGATCCTGCACTCCGACGTTCATGTAGCGCACGCGCAGATCGTGGATCACGCCGAGCACCTCGGTCAGCGATTCCTCGGTGCGGAACACCTGGGCGCCGCGGTCCATCGCCTCCTGCAGCTCGCGCCGGATGTCTGCAACGCGCTCGGTGCCGGAGCCCGTGCGGAAGCGCTCGACCAGCTCGCGGATCTCTTTCGCCGGGTCGGCGGGGAGGTCGACGAAGCTCGCGGTCTGCGCGTAGTCGGCGGCGTTGTTGCCGGATCGCTTGCCGAACACGTTGATGTCGAGCAGCGAGTTGGTACCGAGACGATTTGCGCCGTGCACGGAGACGCAGGCGCACTCGCCCGCGGCGTAGAGGCCGGGGACCACGGTCTCGTTGTCCATGAGCACCTCGGCGGCGTTGTTCGTCGGAATGCCGCCCATGGCGTAGTGCGCCGTGGGGAACACCGGCACGGGCTCGGTCACGGGATCCACACCGAGATAGGTGCGGGCGAACTCCGTGATGTCGGGCAGCTTCGTCTCGAGCACCTCGGCGCCCAGGTGGGTGCAGTCGAGGTAGACGTAGTCCTTGTGCGGGCCGGCGCCGCGGCCGTCGAGCACCTCCTGCACCATGCAGCGGGCGACGATGTCGCGCGGCGCCAGGTCCTTGATGGTCGGCGCATAGCGCTCCATGAAGCGCTCGCCGCTCGCGTTGCGCAGGATCGCGCCCTCGCCTCGGGCGCCCTCGGTGAGGAGGATGCCGAGTCCCGCGAGCCCCGTCGGGTGGAACTGGTAGAACTCCATGTCCTCGAGGGGCAGGCCCTTGCGCCAGATGATGCCGACGCCGTCGCCCGTGAGCGTGTGGGCGTTCGAGGTGGTCTTGAAGATCTTGCCGAAACCGCCCGTGGCGAACACGATCGACTTGGCCTGGAAGACGTGCAGCTCGCCGGTGGCGAGTTCGTAGGCCACGACGCCGGCCGGGCGGCGGTTCTTGCCCTCGCCGGTCATCACCAGATCGAGCACGTAGAACTCGTTGTAGAAGTTGACGCCCAGCTTCACGCAGTTCTGGAACAGCGTCTGCAGGATCATGTGGCCGGTGCGGTCGGCTGCGTAGCAGGCGCGACGCACGGGCGCCTTGCCGTGGTCGCGCGTGTGGCCGCCGAAGCGCCGCTGGTCGATCTTGCCCTCGGGCGTGCGGTTGAAGGGCAGACCCATGTTCTCGAGGTCGATGACCGCGTCGATGGCCTCCTTCGCGAGGATCTCAGCCGCGTCCTGATCGACGAGGTAGTCGCCGCCCTTGACCGTGTCGAAGGTGTGCCACTCCCAGTTGTCGTCCTCGACGTTCGCGAGGGCCGCCGCCATGCCGCCCTGCGCCGCTCCCGTGTGCGAGCGCGTCGGGTACAGCTTGGTGATGACCGCGGTCTTCGCCTTGGGGCCGGCCTCGATCGCGGCGCGCATGCCCGCCCCGCCCGCTCCGACGATGACGACGTCGAACTGATGGTAAGTGACACCGTCCTTGACGGTGACTTCCTCGCCCTGATGGATGTCTGTGGTCACGTGAATCCTATTCTTCGAGTCTGTAAGCCTGAGCTGCCGGCGCCGCTACGACGCGGTGCAGAACGATGCGACGAGCGACGGATCGGCACCCGCGGGGCAGGGATCGAGCGTGAACACCACGAAAGTGCCGAGCAGGATCAGCAGCGCGGCCGACAGGAACAGCAGCACCTTGAAGGTCTTCGCGAGACCCGGGCGGACGACGTAGTCGTTCACGATGGTGCGCATGCCGTTGGCGCCGTGAATGAGGGCGAGCCACAGCAGCAGCACGTCCCACACCTGCCAGAACGGATTGGCGAGCTTGCCGCCCACGAAGCCGAAGTCGATCGCGTGGACGCCGCCGGGCGTCGCGATCAGGTTGGAGAAGAGGTGTCCGAACACGAGCACCACGAGCAGAACGCCCGAGACGCGCATGTAGATCCAGCCCCACTTCTCCCAATTGGTGCGCTTCTTGGCGGGGGCCTGCGAGCGCGGGGATTCGATGGTCATCGTCATGTCTGTCTCTCCTCGCCTAGTGCCCGAACACGTTCATCAGGTGACGCGGCAGGAAGCCGGCCATCGTGATGACCCAAGCGGCCACCACGATCCAGAACATCGTGCGCTGGTACTGCGCACCCTTGCGCCAGTAGTCGACCAGGATGATGCGGATGCCGTTGTAGGCGTGGAACACGATCGCGGCGACGAGGGCGGCCTCGCCGAGACCCATGATGGGAGTCTTGTAGACGCTCATGACGGCGTTGTAAGCCTCGGGGCTCACACGCACGAGCGCGGTGTCGAGCACGTGCACGAGCAGGAAGAAGAAGATGGCGACGCCCGTGATACGGTGCAGCACCCACGACCACATGCCCTCGTTGCCGCGGTAGAGAGTGCCACCCGGGCGACTCTTCTTCTTCGCCGCGGGTGCGGCCTCTGCCGTTTGGGCTGACACGGGCTTCCTCCTTGGTCCTGCTTCGACGAGCACTGCTCGACGGCTGACGGTGCGGCCCCGGCGAGCGCACCCGAGGGCGCCTCAAACTGAGAATCCGCTGCGCACCCATTATGGCACCTTTTCGCCGACGGCCCTGCACGACGAAAGCGGCCCGGATACGCGGATTCATCTGATGATTCGGTGATCTCCGAACCGATTCTTCGAGCCTACTGGCCTAGTCTTGTAGTCATGTCTGACGCGAATGCGCCGCGCCCCGCTATCGAGCGCCTCACCTGCGTGATCCCGGCCGGAGGCGTCGGATCCCGGCTCTGGCCGCTCTCCCGGTCGAACGCACCCAAGTTCCTGCTCGATCTCACCGGCTCGGGCGACTCCCTGCTGCGCGCCACCTGGGATCGCCTGGCGCCTCTCGCACCCGCGGATCGCCTCATGGTCGTCACGGGAGTCTCGCATCGGGAGTCGGTGCAGCAGCAGCTCCCAGAGCTCTTGCCGCAGAACCTCATCACCGAGAGCGAGCCGAAGGACTCTTCAGCGGCCATCGGACTCGCCGCGGCGCTGCTCGAACTGCGCGATCCCGACGCCATCCTCGGATCCTTCGCAGCCGACCACGTGATCCGAGGCGATGTGCTCTTCCAGCGCGCCGTCACCACGGCGGTTCAGGCGGCCGACCGCGGCTACATCGCCACGATCGGCATCCATCCCTCCCACCCGGCCTCCGGGTTCGGCTACATCTCGTGCGGCGACGCCCGGGGCGACCTGGCTGCGTTCGACGTCTACGACGTGTCCGAGTTCGTCGAGAAGCCCGATTCCGAGCAGGCCGAGCAGTACCTGGCGCACGGCGGATACCTCTGGAACGCGGGCATGTTCATCGCACGCGCCTCGGTGCTGCTCGATCAGATGGCGCTCTCGGATCCCGACCTCGTGAGCTCGCTCCGCGAGATCGCCGCGAACTGGGATACGGACCGGGGCGCCGAGGTGCGCGAGCGCCTCTGGCCGGCACTGCCGAAGATCGCGATCGACTACACCGTGGCAGAACCCGCCGCCGCCGCGGGCAAGATGGTGTGCGTCGCAGCCCACTTCGACTGGGATGACGTCGGCGACTTCGCATCGGTGGCGAACCTGCTGACCCGCGGCCGCGGCAGCGACCTCGCGGTGCTCGGCGACGGGGCGCAGGTACTCTCGGACGCGTCGAGCGGCATCGTCGTCTCCGAGAGCGAGCGGCTCGTGGCGCTCGTGGGCGTGGAGGACGTGGTGGTGGTCGACACGGCCGATGTGCTGCTCGTCACCACCAAGAGCCGCGCGCAGGACGTCAAGAACCTCGTCAACCGCATGAAGGTCGCGGGCGGCGGGCACCTGCTCTAGCCTGCTGCTCCTCAAAACCCCGGCGATCCGCACAAAACCGGCGGCTTTCACGCATTCTCCTCCGTCCCCACTCGGATCACCGTCATTCTGCATCAACGGCGCGCTGGAAGATGTTTGCCGCGCGCGATGGCCTTGAGAACCAGCTCCTCGACCTCGTGCCAGTGATGCACCACCTGCGCGTAGGTCACCCTGATCACGTAGTACCCGCGTTCCCCGAGAGCCGCGTCATGTCGTTTGTCGATCTGGCTCTGCTGCTCCTCTCCGTGTTGTACCCCGTCGATCTGCACGATCAGGCGATCGCCGATCAGGAAGTCGACGCGATGCCCGAGCACCCAGGCCTGAGGACGGATCGGGATGCGCAACCACCCCAGTCTGGTGCGGAACAGCGTCTCGGTGCCCGAGTCTGCGAGCGGCGTGCACTCCCGCAGCAGCGCCCGTGCAACGCCTCGGAACGGCAGCGTTTCTAGGGACGGGTAATCGATCAGCTTCTTCCGGAGGGCAGAATCCCAGATCGCGAGGGCCGCGTCACGAGGCTGACAGGACGCCACGCAATCGAGCACGTTCTCCAGATGGTCGGCGAGCATGGCAGGCGGACGCAGGACCAGCGGCCGCCTCCAATGCACCACAGCACCGGGAGCCGCAGCTTTCTTCGAAGTCAGATGGGCGGCGACGTGGGGTTCCGCATGCCGCAGGACCCACAGCCCCAGCCGGGCGGCCTGGGTGATACAGCTGAGCACCACTCGATGACGCGCGGCGTAGACCAGCTGGGGATCCGCATTCCTCACCGCCAACCAACCGTTTCTCGGCCGCATCACTGCCCCCTCGGCGATCGCCCTGGACACGTCGTACCTGGAGAATCCGCGTGCGAGCAGCTCGGAGGAGGGCAGGACCCCGCCAGCCCTGCGCAGTTCATGTTCGATCGACATGCGTCCATAGTGGTCGCCAGAAGGAGGCCGGATCGGGCCGATCACACGAACTGGGGATAGATCAGTCACGGTTTCGGATTCACGGCCCCTGTGAGCGAAGTCTGCGGTAGCGCGGAACTCCGGCAATTCGCGTGTCACCGGGCAATATCGACGGGTTTCTATCGGCCTCCGGCGGATCACCGGAGTTCTGCGCGTCGGCGACAGGAGGGAAGGAAGGAGAAGGAGAAAGGAGGTGGAAGAACGCCTACCGCGGCACGACGAGCGCGAAGGGGTATCGGCTCGACCGGGCCACCCGCACCGAGCCCTCGAGCGCATCCACCTCGCCGCCCGCGAAGCGGTCGCCCGTCTCATACTCGGGATCGCTCGACACCACCACTCGGCCGCTCGCATTCACGAGAGTGGCCTCGGGAAGCTCCCCGACGCTGGGCAGCAGCGCACCCTCGAGCGAGGAGACGAGCACGTCGGCGCAGACCACCCCCGAGAACCGGCCGTCGAGCATCACCGGGATCGACGACGTCACCGTGATCTCATTCGAGCAGAGGTAATCGACGAAGGGCCCGGCCACGTGGCGTTCGCCCGTCGCCTGCGGCACCCGATACCACTCGAGGCGCACAAGATCGATGGCCGCCTGACCAGGCCCGAACGTGGACGATGCGAGCAGGCTGCGTTCGGGCCCCTGCCACCAGGCCAGCGGGTTGCCCTCCGAGACGACCGCCTCGCTCGCGCAGTAGCCCGCGCCGTAGAGCGGGCGTCCGGAGTGATCGAGGATCGCGTGCGCGTCCGCCTCGACGAGCGCCGCGAGCTGCGCACCGGTCATCGGGCCGCCCCGCAGGTGCTCGTGCAGCTGCGCGCTCAACCGGGGCAGCCAGGCGTCGAGCGGCGCGAAAACGCCGTCGAAGAACTCGTCGACCGCTTCGATCCCGCTCTCGAGCGCCCGATCCGCTGCCGTGCCCACTCAGTCCCTCCCTCTCGAGGCCGTTATCCGGAGCGGTCGTCCGCCCGTCGTGACTCAAGTGTGGCACGAAACGCTTCTTCGTGCGGACTGGCGAGGAGGTCGGCGCGGAATGCGACCAGCCAGCGCACCGAGCCGCGCACGCTCTCGCGCACGACCTCACGGGTCCTCGAGGAGTCGCCAACCCTGGTCGCGTCGATCTGGGCGACGAGCGCGTCATGCGTCGTCAGGCGCGCCGAGTCGTCGTGATCCTGCAGCGCGAGCAGCGGCGTGAACTCGGTCTGCACTCGCACGTGCTCGGTCGTGAGCCGCACCGACTGACTGAGCGCGGCGAGCTCGAGCTGCACCTCCGTGATGCGGCGGCGCCAGAGCTGCGGGGGCAGGTCGCGGGCGGCGTCGAGAATGCCCCGCGCCACGTCGAGTTCGTCGGGGGTGGCGCGGAGGCAGGCGTAGTCGGCGCAGGCACTCACGATCACCTCGTAGTGCACCCCGAGGTCGGCGAGCGCGACACGGGGCATCGCGGCGAGCGTTCTCGCGTTCACCTCCTCGACCGAGCCATGGCTCGAGCGCACGAAGCTGCCGCCGTGCCGACCGCGTCGAGTCTCGATGAGACCGCGATGACGCAGCGCTCCCAGCGCTTCGCGCACGGTCACCACGGCCACACCGAGCAGACCGGAGAGCTCCGTCTCGCTGGGCAGCCGCTCGCCCTCGGTGAAGGCGCCGACCGAGATCGCCTGCACGATGCGCGATACGACCTGCTCGGTGCGGCCCTCCTCGCCGATCGGGGCGAAGGCCGCCGTCCGGAGGCGACTCGGGGGCGACTGCGTGAGTGAACCGGTCACCGACACCTCCGATCTTCCTGCGGATCCGTGAAGAGTTTCCCACGCCACGAGTGAGGATTCGCTGAGGCGCGGCGATCCCGTAACGTCCTCTCACCCCGCCGCGGGCCTGCCGCTAGGCGGGCCAGGCGGATCGCAACGTGACCGAAACGTGACATTCGTATCTCCCGAGAGCTTTTAAACCTATAAACCCATATGTTATGTTTCAACTATCGGTTCCTGAGAACCCCCCAGTTTCGACAACGACGTTGAGGAGCATCCGCACCATGCGCCACACCACATCTCCTGAAGGATCCGCAGGGGCGGCGAACACAGCCGCCCCGGCCACGCCGGAACCCCCTCAGCCCGGTGAGATCGCCGTCTCAGTTCAGGGCGTGCACAAGCAGTTCGGCGACCTCGTCGCGGTCAAGGACCTCAATATCGACATCCGCGCCGGCGAGTTCTTCTCGATGCTCGGCCCGTCGGGATCCGGCAAGACGACGGTGCTGCGCATGATCGCGGGGTTCGAGGAGCCGACCTCGGGCAGGATCCTGCTTCACGGCAACGACGTCACAGCCTCGGCTCCCTTCGACCGCGAGGTCAACACGGTATTCCAGGACTACGCCCTGTTCCCGCACCTCAGCATCGCCGAGAACGTCGCGTACGGCCTGAAGGTGCGCGGCGTATCCAAGGGCGAGCGAGCACGCCTCGTCGGAGAAGCCCTCGAGCAGGTGCAACTCTCGCACGTGGCCGAGCGTCGCCCCTCGCAGCTCTCGGGAGGCCAGCGCCAACGCATCGCCCTGGCGCGCGCGCTGATCCTCCGCCCCAAGGTGCTGCTGCTCGACGAGCCGCTCGGCGCACTCGACAAGCAGCTTCGCGAGCAGATGCAGTTCGAGCTCAAGCAGATCCAGCGCGACGTGGGGATCACCTTCGTCTTCGTCACCCACGACCAGGAGGAGGCGCTCACCCTCTCCGACCGGGTCGCCGTGTTCAACGACGGCAAGATCGAGCAGGTCGGCAGCCCCCGCGAGGTCTACGAGTTTCCGCAGACCGAGTTCGTGGCCCGGTTCCTCGGCATCACCAACCTGCTCGCCGGCGACACCGCCCTCGCGATCCTGGGCGACTCGTCGCCCCACAGCGTGCGTCCCGAGCGGGTGCAGCTCGCCGATCCGACCGCCCCCGCCGCGGCCGGCACGGTCTCGCTGCCGGGTCGAGTGCTCGAGACCGTCTACGCCGGCGCCCACACCCGCTATCTCGTCGAAACGGAGAGCGGCATGCGCTTCATCGCGGAGAAGCAGAACAACCAGACCCCGCGCACCGACCCGAGCGTGCGGCGCGGCGACAGCGTCAGCCTCCAATTCGAGCGCGATCACGCCGTGGCGGTTCCCGGCGAACCCGCTCGGGTCTGATCCGCCCCATCCACCACCAAGAACCCGCACTACAAAGGAGTAACGATGAACAAGAAACTGCTCATCCCCGCGGCCCTCGCAGCCGCGGTCGGCCTCGCGCTCTCGGGCTGCGCCAGCGACGGCGGCACGGGAGGCGGAGGCGAAGAGGCCGGCGGCCTGCAGATCGACGTTCCCGACGTCCCCATGATGGAGGAGCTCGGCGACACCGAGAACGAGGTGAACATCCTCGCCTGGTCCGGCTTCGTCGAGCCGGCATGGGCGGATCAGTTCACGGCCGAGACCGGCTGCACGGTCAACCGCAAGATCTTCGCGACCAGCGACGAGGCCGTGCAGCTCATGCGCACCGGGGAGTACGACCTCGTCTCCGCATCGGGCGATGCGAGCCTTCGCCTCATCGTCGATGGCAACGTGCAGCCCCTCAACACCGAGCTGATCCCGACCTTCGGCGACGACATCGTCGAAGGCATGAAGGGCCAGCTCTACGACACGCTCAACGGCAACGTCTACGGCATCCCGATCGGGCGCGGCGCGAACATCCTCGAGTACAACAGCGAGATCGTGACCGAGGAGCCCACGAGCTGGGATGTGGTGTGGGAGGAGGACAGCCCCTACGCCGGCAAGATCGCCGCCTACGACAGCCCCATCTACATCGCCGACGCAGCCATCTACCTCATGGAGACGCAGCCGGATCTCGGGATCGAGAACCCCTACGCGCTCGACGAGGAGCAGCTCGCGGCCGCCGTCGACCTGCTCAAGCAGCAGAACAAGATGGTCTCGGAGTACTGGTCGCCCGCGACGAACGTCACCTCGTTCACCGGCGGCAACTCCGTCATCGGCACCTCGTGGGAGGTGCTGCGCAAGGCGACGCAGGACGAGAAGTTCAAGAGCGTGCTGCCCCAGGAGGGCTCGACCGGTTGGTCGGACGCCTGGATGCTCGCCGCCGACGCCAAGCACCCCAACTGCGCGTACGCCTGGATGGACTACACGAGCTCGCCCGAGGTGAACGGCCAGATCGCGATGAACTTCGGCATGGCCCCCGCGAACGCGGCGTTCTGCGAGACGAGCGACGAGGCCAAGGAGCACTGCGACTACTACAACGCCACCGACGAGGAGTACTACAAGAAGGTGTGGTTCTGGACCACCCCCATCGATCAGTGCCTCGACGGTCGCACCGATGTGCAGTGCACCAACTACCAGGACTGGACCAGCGCCTGGGCGACGGTGAAGGGCTGAGCAGGCCCTGACCCGCGGGGCGGATCCTGGCGCAGCGCCGGGATCCGCCCCGATCCCCCCGCATCCCACCACCCGCAGCCCCACGTGAGCGAGGACCCCCGATGACCTCCCAGAATGTTCTCGAGCGCCGCCCGAAGCCGCTCTCGACCGCGCTCTACCGGCACCCGAGAGGCCGCCTGGCCTCCCTGCTGACCCTGCCGATGACCTGGCTCGTCGGCGTCTACATCCTCTCGCTCGCGCTGCTGCTGATCACGGCGTTCTGGACGACGGATCCCTTCACCTCCCGGGTCAAGCCGGGCTTCACGCTCGAGAACTTCCAGCAGATCGTGAGCGTCGCCGCTTTCCGCGACACCGCGCTGCGCACACTCGGTATCGCCCTCGCCGTGACCGCGATCTGCGCGGTGTTCTCGGTGCCGCTCGCCGTGTTCATGGCGAAGATCGCGGGGCCGAAGCTGCGCGCCGTGCTCGCCGTGCTCGTGACGCTGCCCCTCTGGGCCGGCTACCTCGTGAAGATCATCGCGATGCGTCTCGTCTGGACCGACAACGGCTTCTTCAACTGGTCGCTCTCGCCGCTCGGCGTCGAGGGGCCGGGCCTCGGCCAGCTGACCGTGATCCTCACCCTCGTCTATCTGTGGTTCCCGTACATGGCGATCCCGGTTTACGCAGCCGTATCGCAGATCCCCGCCAACCTCTTCGACGCCTCGTCGGACCTCGGTGCCAGCGGCTTCCGCACGATCCGCACCGTCGTAGCCCCGCTGCTGCTGCCCTCCCTCATCGCGGGCTCGATCTTCACCTTCTCACTGAGCCTCGGCGACTACATCGCGGCCATGTACGTCGGCGGGTCCACGCAGATGATCGGCAGCATCATCGCGCAGAACATCAACCTCAACCCGCCGCTGGCCGCAGCCTTCTCGGTCGTGCCGATCGTGCTGGTGGTCATCTACCTCGCCGCCGTGCGCCGCACGGGCGCGCTCAACAACCTGTAGGCCGAAGGAGACCGACATGCTTCGCCTGAACCGGGCCACCAAGATCGCGCTGGCCGTCATCACGCTCATCATCATGGGCTTCATGTACATCCCGCTGTTCGTGATCGTCATGAACTCGTTCAACTCGGGCAGGGTCGCCGGCTGGCCCATCCCCGGTTTCTCGCTCGAGTGGTGGGGGAAGGCGCTCGGCAACCCGGCCGTGCACGCCGCGCTGCTCAACTCGGTGATCGTCGCCGGCGTCGCCACGGCATTCGCGCTCGTGCTCGGCACCCTCGCCGCCTTCGCACTGCAGCGCTTCAAGTTCTTCGGCCAGAACACCGTCAACCTGCTCATCGTGCTGCCGATCACCCTGCCCGGCATCGTCACCGGTGTGGCACTGTCGAACACCTTCCACCAGGTGCTCAAGCCGATGGGGATCAACGTCGGCTACTGGGGAATGATCATCGCGCACGCCACATTCTGCGTGGTGATGGTCTTCAACAACGTCATCGCGCGGCTGCGCCGCATGAACCCCAATCTCGAAGAAGCCTCGATGGATCTCGGAGCCGGGATCGGCCAGACGTTCCGGCTCGTCACCTTCCCGCAGTTCCGCAGCGCATTCATCGCCGGCGGCCTGCTCGCCTTCGCGCTCTCGTTCGATGAGATCGTGGTGACCATCTTCACAGCGCCGCCCGGAGTCGAGACCCTGCCGCTGTGGATCATGAACCAGATGGCGCGACCGAACGAGGTGAACCAGGTCAACGTGGTCGCCACCGTGATGATCCTGCTGTCGCTCATCCCCGTCTACTTCTCGCAGAAGGCCGCCGCGGCGGGCGACGTGAAGTAGGCGAGAGCGGGCGGGATCCGCTCGCCGCAGTCCTCGGGGAGACATACCCCGATACCCGAATACCGACCCCGGCCCCGACCAGAAGAGAACAGGAGGCGCACCCCGGCCACGTGATCGTCGCCTGGGACACCGGGGACCGTGCGCGCGAGCTGCTGGCACTGCCCGAGCAGGAGCGGTTCGATGCAGCGCTCGCCGGCGTGCGCAAGATCGTGGGCGACGAGGGCATCGACTACGTGAACGCCTCCAACTACCACTGGCGCGAGGATGAGTTCGCGTACGGCGCCTACGCGACCGGTCCGCGCAACGAGGAGGTTCTGTACCGGCCGATCAACGATACGGTCTTCTGGTGCGGAGCGATCAAGAGCAGTGTCGGCGCCGCGCACTCGAGCGGCCTCGCAGCCGCCGAGCAGATCCTGAAGTCCCTCTGACCGGGAGATGCGAAGACTGCACCGGGGATACCCGGTGCGTGTGCCGGAGCCGCGGGTGAGCCCGCCGCTCCGGCACGACCCTGCGGTGTATGCGCACCGCAGGGTCGTGATCCGCGGTTCAGCTTCGAGGTCGGGGCCGCGGATCCTGCGCCCCCTGCGCCTGCCGAGGGGCGGGACGGCGGGGCGGGGCGATCCCGGTTCCTCAACAGGAGATCGGGATCGCCCATCCCCCGATCACAGGACCTTCGAGAGGAAGTCCTGCGTGCGCTCCTCGCGAGGGTGGTCGAAGATATCGGCCGGCGCGCCGCTCTCGACGACCTTGCCGTCGGCCATGAACACGACGCGATCGGCGACCTCGCGGGCGAAGCCCATCTCATGGGTCACGAGCACCATCGTCATACCGGAGGCGGCGAGATCCCGGATCACCTGCAGTACCTCGCCCACCATCTCAGGATCGAGAGCGCTCGTCGCCTCGTCGAAGAGCATGATCTCCGGGCTCATGGCGAGCGCGCGAGCGATCGCGACGCGCTGCTTCTGACCGCCCGAGAGCGAGGCCGGGCGGGCGTCGGCCTTATCGCCGAGGCCGACGCGCTCGAGCAGTTCGCGCGCGCGGGCGCGGGCCTCGGCCTTGCTCTGCTTCCGCAGCTCCGTCGGCGCCAGCATCACGTTCTCGAGCGCCGTCATGTGCGGGAACAGGTTGAAGTGCTGGAACACCATGCCGACCCGCTGGCGCACGGTGTCGAGATCCTTCCCCGTCGCCGTCGCGATGTTCTCGCCGACGATCAGCACCTCGCCGCTCGTGACCTCCTCGAGGCGATTGAGGCAGCGCAGCAGCGTCGACTTGCCCGACCCCGAGGGGCCGATCACGGCGACGACCTCGCCGTTCGCGATGGAGAGATCGATGCCGGTCAGCACGTCGTTCTTGCCGAAAGACTTGTGGAGATCCCGCACCTCGATCGGGTTGTCGACCGTGGCGACCGGACGCGTGTACCTGGGTTCGTTGTTCGTCATGATCATCCCTACTTATTGAACTTCCGGTCGAACCAGTTGGACAGCACCGTGAGCAGCCAGATCACGATGAAGTACATGGCGCCGACCACGATCCAGATCTCGAAGGAGCGGAAGGTCGAGGCGATCACGATGCGGCCCTGGTAGGTGAGCTCCGCGAAGCCGAGCACCGAGAGCAGCGACGTGTCCTTCAGCGTGATGATGAACTGGTTGATGAGGTTGGGCGTCATGATCTTGAACGCCTGCGGCATCACGACGCGGCGCATCGAAGCGCCCCATCCCATGCCGAGCGAGCGCGCGGCCTCCATCTGGCCCGGATCGACCGACTGCACGCCGCCTCGCACGACCTCGGTGATATAGGCACCGGCGTTGAGCGAGAGCGTGATCACGCCGGCGGTGAGCGCGTCGAGCGGTTGGCCGGTCACGGCCGGAACACCGAAGTAGAAGAAGAACGCCTGCACCAGCACCGGTGTGCCTCGGAAGATATTGACGTAGGCGGAGGCGAGCTGTCTGAGCACGACGTTTCTCGAGAGCTTGAGAATGCCGAAGACGATGCCGAGGATCATCGCAAAGAAGATTGCGAGCGCCGTCGCGAGCAGCGTGAGCAGCAGGCCGTGCAGCAGCGTGGGCATCGAGGCGCCGATCAGGCTCCAGAAGGAGCTGCCGCCGCCCTCCGCCTCGTCGATCGCGAGGTAGCGGTCGATGATCATCTGGTAGACGCCCGTGTCCTTCGCGTTCTGCAGGCCGTCGTTGAACATCTGCAGCAGCTCGGCGTTCTGGCTCTTGAGCACCGCGAAGCCGTAGTCGGCGCCCGGCTCGGGATCGGTGACGATCTTCAGCGGCACGTTGCCCGATGCGATGCCGAACTGCAGCACGGGGGCGTCCTCGAACGTCGCGGCCGAGTTGCCGGTCGCGACATCGTTGTACATGTCGGCCGAATCCTGGAAGGCATTGACCTCGAAGCCCACCTTCTCGCTGAGCTCCCGCGCGAAGTCGTAGCCGACGGTGCCGGTCTTCACCGCGACCGTCTGGCCCTCGAGATCCTCGTACGAGGTGATGTCGCTGTTATCGGCTACCGCCATCTGCACACCCGACTCGTAGTAGGAGTCGGAGAAGTCGAATACCTGCTTGCGCTCATCGGTGATGCTCATGCCGGCGATCACGCCGTCGGCCTGGCCCGCCTGCACGGCCTGCAGCGCCGCGTCGAAGCCGAGCGTCTTCACCTCGACCTCGAAACCCTGGTTCGCGGCGATCGCCTGCAGCAGATCCATGTCGATGCCGACGTTCTTGCCGTCGAGCTGGTAGATGAATGGCGCGAAGGTCGTGTCGGTCGCGATGACGAACTCACCGTTGGTCTTCGGGGTATCGGTCGCGAAACCCGGGTGCTTCGGCAGATCGCCCGGCTCGCCGGGGTCGATCTTCTCGTTGCCGAGCGCGGCCTTGCCGCCGCCGATCGTCGCCGCATCGGGCGCGTCCTCGCCGAGGTAGTCGTCGAGGATCGCCTGGTACGTTCCGTCGTCGATGAGGTTCTTCAGGCCCTCATTGAACGCCTCCCGCAGTTCGGCGTTCTCGCCCTTCTTCACCCCCATGCCATAGCTGGAGGCCTTCTCCTGCTCGGTGACCGTTTTGAGGGGAACGTTGCCCGTGACGATTCCGTAGGCGAGGATCGGGTAGTCGTCGAAGACGGCGGCCGAGTTGCCGGCGGTCACGTCGCCGTACGCGTCCGCGGCGTCCTGGAAGCCCGTGACGGTGAAGCCGTGCTCATCGCCGAGCGCCTCGGCGAACGCGAACCCCTCGGTGCCGGTCTTCGCCGACACCGTCTGACCCTCGAGGTCCTCGTAGCCCTTGATCGAGTCGTCGTTCTGGGCGACGGCCATCTGGATTCCGGAGTCGAAGTACGGGTTGGAGAAGTCGAAGGTCTCCTTCCGCTCGTCGGTGATGGACATGCCCGCCATGACGGCATCGGCCTGACCCGATTGCACCGCCGCGAGCGCCCCGTCGAAGCCGAGCACGTCGATCTCGACGTCGAAGCCCTGATCCTCGGCGATGGCGTTGATGAGGTCGATATCGATGCCTCTGAGCTCGCCGTCGCGCTGGAACTCGAAGGGCGCCCAGGTGGTGTCGGTCGCGATGGTGAAGGTCTTGCCCTTCACATCGCTCTTCGTCTGCATGAGCGCGTTGGCGGCGCCCACCGCGCCCCCGACCGTGAACAGCAGGATGAACAGCGCGGTGATGCTCGCCAGGGTGAACGCCCGGTGCTCGCGCCACCAGGCCGCGATTTGTGTGGTGAGAGTCATTGAGTCCTCTTGTCGTCGTTGACTTCTTGCTTCAGCTGCGTGTTGCAGCGACATCTCCAACCTACGCGAGGCGACGGGCGGGCCTCGAGGGGGCTCGGGAACGCGAAAACCCCCATCGCGGAGCAATGGGGGCTTTGGCGGAGGATGGGGGATTTGAACCCCGGCCTGCCGCTCAAAGCAACGCGCCAGCGTTGCGCGGCCACGCCGCTGGTGCCGCCCTCGGCGCCAGTTCAGGGGTTCTCAGGAAATCCCCCGTGACGACGCGAAAACCCCCATCGCGGAGCAATGGGGGCTTTGGCGGAGGATGGGGGATTTGAACCCCCGAGGGCGTTAACCCAACACGCGTTCCAGGCGTGCGCCATAGGCCGCTAGGCGAATCCTCCTCGCTGGTCTCGAAAGGCCAACGTTCCCAGTCTAGCGGGTTCATCCCGTGCATCGAAAACCGGGCCTGAAACGCGAAACTGAAAACATTCTCAGACATGCACTTGAAAGTAACGGATTGGTAACGCATACTAGATGAGGCGCTCGGGCCAATGCCGGGCGCTTTTTGTTGGACAACCCAGGAGTATCGCGTGAGAGTATCCGCCAAGGCATTCGTAGTCGGCCTGGTCTCATCCGTCACGTTCGCCTTCGGCGCCGCCCCAGCTGTCGCGAGTGCTCCTGTCGAAGACTTCTCGGTCGCTGCGGTGCAGCCGGCCACTCAGCTCTCGCAGACGCTCGACACCACGGGCGAGGACGCCATCGCCGGCGCATCGATCGACGCGGTTCTCGCCATCGACGAGGTCGCGACCGTCCCCCACAACTTCGACGTGGCCGCCACGATCGAGCTTGCCGAGAGCGAGGTCGGCACGAGCCGCCCCACCGGTTGGAGCGCGCCCGGCGAGTGCATTATGTCGGCTCAGCGCTGGATCCGCGCGGGCGGCGGCAACTGGGGCGGGGGCGGTAACCCCGTCTCGAACTACGACAACGCGACCCGTATGACACTGGCCACGGCTGCTCCCGGCGACATCATCCAGTACGAGTACATCGACTCCCCCACCTCGTGGGTCACCGGCGTGCACACGGTGCTCATCACCGAGGTGCACGACGACGGCACCTTCACCATCATCGAGTCGAACAACCCCGGCGGATCGGGCCTTGTCGGCAAGAACGAGCACTGGACGCCCTCGCCCCCGGCCGGCTTCGAAGCCGCTGTCTGGCGCTTCTAGGCTTCTTCCCGCGGAAGGCGGGGTTCGGGATCGCGATCCCGAACCCCGCCTTCCGCATTCCCGGCCGCCCGTGCCCCGTCGCGCCCTGCCGTCCCGCATTCCTGCCCACCCGGTGCCCGCCCACCCGATGCCTGCCCACCCGATGCGCACCGTCCCGACGCCCGCCCACCCAGTGCCCGCTCCGACGGCACCCATGTCCGGATGAACCCCGCCGAGATACGACTTTCGCAGCTCCATTCGCGACTCAGCATGCGAGATCCGTATCTCGACGGGGCCATTGGAGGGCCCAGGCGCGCCAAGGACATCATGCGGCCAGCGGATCGGGATCGGGCTCGCGATCGCGGACTCGGGGTCGCGGACCCGGTATCGCGGACTCGGCATCGCGGATCGGCATCGCGGACTCGGGATCGGGATCGCAGACTCGGCATCGCCCCGAAAGTCTCGTCGAACAACCGCGCGAGCCCACCGCGAGCTACCGAGATACGGATCTTGCATGCCGCGCCCACGGTTGCCCTGCGATTTCCGCCTTTCGAGGCCATGTAACTCGCGAAGTATCGGCGGCCCTACTTCGCTCACAGGCAGCAGAAATCGCACAGTCTCCCTCGGAACTCGCGAAAGCCTGTGAGCAAGCCCTCTGGGCAGCGGCCCGCGCGCGAGTATGAAGCATGACTTCCCTTCTAGAGCTTCCCCGCCTCGCCCTACCCGACCGGCCGTTCCTCGTCAGGGATGCGATGGAGCAGGGCTGGGGCCGTGGCGCCCTCGCGCACCCGCGCTGGCATCGCCCGTTCAGCGGGGTGCGCAGCTGTGCCCCGCCAGCCGGCACGGTCAAGTCCCGGGTGGTGGTGTAACGGTTGGTCCTTCGTGGTGATGGAGTCAGGCGCTGAGCTCGAGAACGGTATCGATCACCCCCTCGACGTCGTTGTCTGTGACGAGGGTGAGGCGGCTCTTCGCGAGAACGTCGAGGCCGAGGTAGCGGCGTCCTTCGGCCCATTCATCGGTCTGCTCGGCGAGGACCGCGCCGACGAGGCGGATAATCGCGTCCCGGTTCGGGAAGATCCCGACGGAGTCGGTGCGGCGGCGGATTTCCCGATTGAGACGCTCGTTGGGGTTGTTGGACCAGATCTGCTGCCACAGGCCTTCCGGGAACTGCGCGAAGGCGAGAATATCGGCGCGGGCCGCGTCGAGGTGCTCGTGAGCGTCGGGCAGTTTCCCGTCGACGTAGTCCAGGAGCCGGTCGAACTGAGCGTGGACCGCGGCGGCGTCGGGCTGGTCGTAGACGGAGTGCAGCATCGCTTTCACCGCCGGCCACATGGCCTTCGGTGTCACACTCATCAGGTTCGCCGCGTAGTGCGTGCGACAGCGCTGCCAAACAGCACCGGGCAGGTTCGCTGCGATTGCTTCGACGAGTCCTTGGTGGGCGTCGCTGGTGACGAGGCGGACGCCTCCGAGACCGCGGGCGACGAGGTCGGCGAAGAACGAGTTCCAGGCTGCTCCTGTCTCGCTGGTGGCCACGCGCAGGCCGAGCACCTCGCGACGCCCGTCGCCGTTGACGCCGGTCGCGACGAGCACCACTGCGCCTATGACGCGGCCGCCCTCGCGAACTTTCATGGTGAGCGCGTCGGCGGCAACGAAGGTAAACGGACCGGCGTCGTCGAGCGGTCGGTGTCGGAACTGCTCGACGTGTGCATCGAGCTCCGCCGCCATCCGGGACACCTGCGACTTCGACAGGGAATGGATGCCGAGGGTCTTGACGAGCTTGTCCATCCGGCGTGTGGACACGCCGGCAAGGTAACAGTCGGCGACGACGGTGATCAGCGCGGTCTCGGCGCGTTTGCGGCGCTCGAGCAGCCATTCGGGGAAATAGGTTCCCTGCCGAAGCTTCGGGATCGCGACATCGATCGTACCGACCCGGGTGTCGAGGTCGCGGTGTCGGTAGCCATTGCGCTGCGTGATCCGGTCGGATGAGGGCTTGCCCCATTCAGCGCCGACCACGGCGTCCGCGTCCGCGGACAAGAGCGCGTTGATCATGGTCTGCAACAGACTGCGCATCAGATCCGGGGACGCGTCGGTGAGAGCTTCGCTGAGCAGGCCGGCAGGGTCGACAATAGTAGGAGCGGTCATCGTGTTGATGCCTTTCGAGTGGGTTGTAGGAGATTCCTCGAAGGATCACACGGTGACCGCGTCCACGTTCTACGACGTGCTGGCCACCGTGCGCTACACCACTTTACGGGGCACTACGGCCGGCACCCTCTACGGACGCGCTCTCGAGTACCTGCCCCGGCTGCGCCCGGGTGATCGGTTCAGCCACACTACCGCTCTTGCACTGCTCGGGTGCCCGATCTGGGTGCCACGTGGAGCGCCGGTCGACGTATCCTCGCCTCCTCGATCGGCGCGGGTCGAGTGCATCGGCGCAGCGGGGCACCGGCACACCATCGATGCTCCGGAATACCCATGCTTGGTGCCCGAGGGAGAGGACTGGATTCCCGTCGCCGCACCGCTGCAGGCGGTGTTGCAAGCAGCGACGAGGCTCCCGTTCCGCGAGCTCGTGGTCGCCCTCGACCACCTGCTGCGAAAGGACCCCCACCGTTACGATCCGCACCTGCTCGTGCTCCCCGAGGAACTACGGGAGTTCGCGAAGACCGCATCCGGGAGAGGGGTGATCCGCTTCCGCGCTGCCGCAGCCCTCGCCCGCGTGGGAGCCGAATCGCGCATGGAGACGCTGATGAGGCTAGCGGGAGCCCGCGCCGGAATGCCGGAACTGGAGCTGCAGGCCGAGATCCACGACCAGTGCGGAGTGTGGATCGGACGCTTCGACGCCGTCGACCGCAAGAGCCGCAGTCTCTTCGAGTACGACGGTGACCAGCACCTGTTCTCGCGTGAGCAGCGGAAGCGTGACGCGCGCAAGCACCAGGGGGCTCGCGACGCCGGCTGGCGGATCCGGGTCCTGTATCACGAAGATCTGACTCGGGATCTGCTCGCGGCCGGGCAGAGCATGCTCCGGTTCAGCGGGCGCACTGCACGTCGTGTTCCCGCAGGGCTCGCGCGGTTGCTCGACGAGACTTTCGGGCGCGTTGCCGAGTCAGCGATCCAGATCCGCCCGCAGCCGAAGCTCGGCTGACCCCGCGGGGCAGCAACGACCCCGTCGAGATACGGATCTCGCATGCGGGATCGCGACTCGAGCTGCGAGATCCGTATCTCGACGGGGACCGAGGGACTAGCAGGGAGGGAAGGAGGAAAGGAGGAAAGGAAAGGAAAGGAAAGGAAAGGAAAGGAAAAGAAAGGAAAAGAAAGGAAAAGAAAGGGGCTCTTCGTAATTGAGGGTGTAGAGGTGGTGCCCGGAGTGGCGATGAGGAAATAGATCGAGGTCTGGTCAAGTCCCGGGTGGTGGTGTAACGGTTGGTCCTTCGTGGTGATGGAGTCAGGCGCTGAGCTCGAGAACGGTATCGATCACCCCCTCGACGTCGTTGTCTGTGACGAGGGTGAGGCGGCTCTTCGCGAGAACGTCGAGGCCGAGGTAGCGGCGTCCTTCGGCCCATTCATCGGTCTGCTCGGCGAGGACCGCGCCGACGAGGCGGATAATCGCGTCCCGGTTCGGGAAGATCCCGACGGAGTCGGTGCGGCGGCGGATTTCCCGATTGAGACGCTCGTTGGGGTTGTTGGACCAGATCTGCTGCCACAGGCCTTCCGGGAACTGCGCGAAGGCGAGAATATCGGCGCGGGCCGCGTCGAGGTGCTCGTGAGCGTCGGGCAGTTTCCCGTCGACGTAGTCCAGGAGCCGGTCGAACTGAGCGTGGACCGCGGCGGCGTCGGGCTGGTCGTAGACGGAGTGCAGCATCGCTTTCACCGCCGGCCACATGGCCTTCGGTGTCACACTCATCAGGTTCGCTGCGTAGTGCGTGCGACAGCGCTGCCAAACAGCACCGGGCAGGTTCGCTGCGATTGCTTCGACGAGTCCTTGGTGGGCGTCGCTGGTGACGAGGCGGACGCCTCCGAGACCGCGGGCGACGAGGTCGGCGAAGAACGAGTTCCAGGCTGCTCCTGTCTCGCTGGTGGCCACGCGCAGGCCGAGCACCTCGCGACGCCCGTCGCCGTTGACGCCGGTCGCGACGAGCACCACTGCGCCTATGACGCGGCCGCCCTCGCGAACTTTCATGGTGAGCGCGTCGGCGGCAACGAAGGTAAACGGACCGGCGTCGTCGAGCGGTCGGTGTCGGAACTGCTCGACGTGTGCATCGAGCTCCGCCGCCATCCGGGACACCTGCGACTTCGACAGGGAATGGATGCCGAGGGTCTTGACGAGCTTGTCCATCCGGCGTGTGGACACGCCGGCAAGGTAACAGTCGGCGACGACGGTGATCAGCGCGGTCTCGGCGCGTTTGCGGCGCTCGAGCAGCCATTCGGGGAAATAGGTTCCCTGCCGAAGCTTCGGGATCGCGACATCGATCGTACCGACCCGGGTGTCGAGGTCGCGGTGTCGGTAGCCATTGCGCTGCGTGATCCGGTCGGATGAGGGCTTGCCCCATTCAGCGCCGACCACGGCGTCCGCGTCCGCGGACAAGAGCGCGTTGATCATGGTCTGCAACAGACTGCGCATCAGATCCGGGGACGCGTCGGTGAGAGCTTCGCTGAGCAGGCCGGCAGGGTCGACAATAGTAGGAGCGGTCATCGTGTTGATGCCTTTCGAGTGGGTTGTAGGAGATTCCTCGAAGGATCACACGGTGACCGCGTCCACGTTCTACGACGTGCTGGCCACCGTGCGCTACACCACTTTACGGGGCACTACGCGAGGTCTTTCGATGATGGGAGTTCCTACACCGCCCATCCGAAAGACCTCGATGTGTCCCACGCTACCTTCCATGCCCCTGATTTGACCACGTTTTGCCGTCTCGACGAGCTCGGGCTCGAAGCGATCGGACAGTCCCTGGAGCCAGACCGGGCGACCATCTGGTGCCGAGTGAGCGAACCCGATCCGTGGTGTCGCAGGTGCGGAGCCGCGAGCACTCCCCGTGACACGGTTATCCGGAACCTCGCGCATGAACCATTCGGGCATCGCCCGACGGTGCTGAAGATCAGGGTGCGCAGATACCGTTGCGCGTACTGCCGGAAAGTGTGGCGCGAAGACACCAGCCGGGCCGCGCCAGTGCGGGCAAAGATCTCCCGCGCCGGGGTTCGTTGGGCGCTCGAAGCGCTCGTGCTCGACCATCTCACCATTGCTCGTGCTGCCGCGAATCTTGGGGTGTCGTGGCATACCGCGAACACCGCGATCCTTGCTGAGGGGCAGCAGGGGCTGATCGATGATCCTCACCGCTTCGAGGGGGTCACGACCATCGGGGTGGATGAGCACGTCTGGCGGCATACCCGGTCAAGTCCCGGGTGGTGGTGTAACGGTTGGTCCTTCGTGGTGATGGAGTCAGGCGCTGAGCTCGAGAACGGTATCGATCACCCCCTCGACGTCGTTGTCTGTGACGAGGGTGAGGCGGCTCTTCGCGAGAACGTCGAGGCCGAGGTAGCGGCGTCCTTCGGCCCATTCATCGGTCTGCTCGGCGAGGACCGCGCCGACGAGGCGGATAATCGCGTCCCGGTTCGGGAAGATCCCGACGGAGTCGGTGCGGCGGCGGATTTCCCGATTGAGACGCTCGTTGGGGTTGTTGGACCAGATCTGCTGCCACAGGCCTTCCGGGAACTGCGCGAAGGCGAGAATATCGGCGCGGGCCGCGTCGAGGTGCTCGTGAGCGTCGGGCAGTTTCCCGTCGACGTAGTCCAGGAGCCGGTCGAACTGAGCGTGGACCGCGGCGGCGTCGGGCTGGTCGTAGACGGAGTGCAGCATCGCCTTCACCGCCGGCCACATGGCCTTCGGTGTCACACTCATCAGGTTCGCCGCGTAGTGCGTGCGACAGCGCTGCCAAACAGCACCGGGCAGGTTCGCTGCGATTGCTTCGACGAGTCCTTGGTGGGCGTCGCTGGTGACGAGGCGGACGCCTCCGAGACCGCGGGCGACGAGGTCGGCGAAGAACGAGTTCCAGGCCGCCCCTGTCTCGCTGGTGGCCACGCGCAGGCCGAGCACCTCGCGGCGCCCGTCGCCGTTGACGCCGGTCGCGACGAGCACCACTGCGCCTATGACGCGGCCGCCCTCGCGAACTTTCATGGTGAGCGCGTCGGCGGCAACGAAGGTAAACGGACCGGCGTCGTCGAGCGGTCGGTGTCGGAACTGCTCGACGTGTGCATCGAGCTCCGCCGCCATCCGGGACACCTGCGACTTCGACAGGGAATGGATGCCGAGGGTCTTGACGAGCTTGTCCATCCGGCGTGTGGACACGCCGGCAAGGTAACAGTCGGCGACGACGGTGATCAGCGCGGTCTCGGCGCGTTTGCGGCGCTCGAGCAGCCATTCGGGGAAATAGGTTCCCTGCCGAAGCTTCGGGATCGCGACATCGATCGTACCGACCCGGGTGTCGAGGTCGCGGTGTCGGTAGCCATTGCGCTGCGTGATCCGGTCGGATGAGGGCTTGCCCCATTCAGCGCCGACCACGGCGTCCGCGTCCGCGGACAAGAGCGCGTTGATCATGGTCTGCAACAGACTGCGCATCAGATCCGGGGACGCGTCGGTGAGAGCTTCGCTGAGCAGGCCGGCAGGGTCGACAATAGTAGGAGCGGTCATCGTGTTGATGCCTTTCGAGTGGGTTGTAGGAGATTCCTCGAAGGATCACACGGTGACCGCGTCCACGTTCTACGACGTGCTGGCCACCGTGCGCTACACCACTTTACGGGGCACTACGGCCGGCACCCTCACCGAAGCGCTCGGTTCACACCGATCGGTGCCACGTTCGACGGATGCTCCGGAATACCCATGCTGGTGCCCGAGGGAGAGGACTGGATTCCTGTCGCCGCACACTACGGCCGGCGGTCAAGTCCCGGCCGGAACTGGAGCTGCAGGCCGAGATCCACGTGCGGAGTGTGGATCGGACGCTTCGACGGACCGGTGTAACGGTTGGTCCTTCGTGGTGATGGAGCCGGAAAGCTGAAAAGAGGAAAAGGTCGTAACGGTTGGTCCTTCGTGGTGATGGAGTCAGGCGCTGAGCTCGAGAACGGTATCGATCACCCCCTCGACGTCGTTGTCTGTGACGAGGGTGAGGCGGCTCTTCGCGAGAACGTCGAGGCCGAGGTAGCGGCGTCCTTCGGCCCATTCATCGGTCTGCTCGGCGAGGACCGCGCCGACGAGGCGGATAATCGCGTCCCGGTTCGGGAAGATCCCGACGGAGTCGGTGCGGCGGCGGATTTCCCGATTGAGACGCTCGTTGGGGTTGTTGGACCAGATCTGCTGCCACAGGCCTTCCGGGAACTGCGCGAAGGCGAGAATATCGGCGCGGGCCGCGTCGAGGTGCTCGTGAGCGTCGGGCAGTTTCCCGTCGACGTAGTCCAGGAGCCGGTCGAACTGAGCGTGGACCGCGGCGGCGTCGGGCTGGTCGTAGACGGAGTGCAGCATCGCTTTCACCGCCGGCCACATGGCCTTCGGTGTCACACTCATCAGGTTCGCTGCGTAGTGCGTGCGACAGCGCTGCCAAACAGCACCGGGCAGGTTCGCTGCGATTGCTTCGACGAGTCCTTGGTGGGCGTCGCTGGTGACGAGGCGGACGCCTCCGAGACCGCGGGCGACGAGGTCGGCGAAGAACGAGTTCCAGGCTGCTCCTGTCTCGCTGGTGGCCACGCGCAGGCCGAGCACCTCGCGACGCCCGTCGCCGTTGACGCCGGTCGCGACGAGCACCACTGCGCCTATGACGCGGCCGCCCTCGCGAACTTTCATGGTGAGCGCGTCGGCGGCAACGAAGGTAAACGGACCGGCGTCGTCGAGCGGTCGGTGTCGGAACTGCTCGACGTGTGCATCGAGCTCCGCCGCCATCCGGGACACCTGCGACTTCGACAGGGAATGGATGCCGAGGGTCTTGACGAGCTTGTCCATCCGGCGTGTGGACACGCCGGCAAGGTAACAGTCGGCGACGACGGTGATCAGCGCGGTCTCGGCGCGTTTGCGGCGCTCGAGCAGCCATTCGGGGAAATAGGTTCCCTGCCGAAGCTTCGGGATCGCGACATCGATCGTACCGACCCGGGTGTCGAGGTCGCGGTGTCGGTAGCCATTGCGCTGCGTGATCCGGTCGGATGAGGGCTTGCCCCATTCAGCGCCGACCACGGCGTCCGCGTCCGCGGACAAGAGCGCGTTGATCATGGTCTGCAACAGACTGCGCATCAGATCCGGGGACGCGTCGGTGAGAGCTTCGCTGAGCAGGCCGGCAGGGTCGACAATAGTAGGAGCGGTCATCGTGTTGATGCCTTTCGAGTGGGTTGTAGGAGATTCCTCGAAGGATCACACGGTGACCGCGTCCACGTTCTACGACGTGCTGGCCACCGTGCGCTACACCACTTTACGGGGCACTACGCGAGGTCTTTCGATGATGGGAGTTCCTACACCGCCCATCCGAAAGACCTCGATGTGTCCCACGCTACCTTCCATGCCCCTGATTTGACCACGTTTTGCCGTCTCGACGAGCTCGGGCTCGAAGCGATCGGACAGTCCCTGGAGCCAGACCGGGCGACCATCTGGTGCCGAGTGAGCGAACCCGATCCGTGGTGTCGCAGGTGCGGAGCCGCGAGCACTCCCCGTGACACGGTTATCCGGAACCTCGCGCATGAACCATTCGGGCATCGCCCGACGGTGCTGAAGATCAGGGTGCGCAGATACCGTTGCGCGTACTGCCGGAAAGTGTGGCGCGAAGACACCAGCCGGGCCGCGCCAGTGCGGGCAAAGATCTCCCGCGCCGGGGTTCGTTGGGCGCTCGAAGCGCTCGTGCTCGACCATCTCACCATTGCTCGTGCTGCCGCGAATCTTGGGGTGTCGTGGCATACCGCGAACACCGCGATCCTTGCTGAGGGGCAGCAGGGGCTGATCGATGATCCTCACCGCTTCGAGGGGGTCACGACCATCGGGGTGGATGAGCACGTCTGGCGGCATCCCGGTCAAGTCCCGGGTGGTGGTGTAACGGTTGGTCCTTCGTGGTGATGGAGTCAGGCGCTGAGCTCGAGAACGGTATCGATCACCCCTCGACGTCGTTGTCTGTGACGAGGGTGAGGCGGCTCTTCGCGAGAACGTCGAGGCCGAGGTAGCGGCGTCCTTCGGCCCATTCATCGGTCTGCTCGGCGAGGACCGCGCCGACGAGGCGGATAATCGCGTCCCGGTTCGGGAAGATCCCGACGGAGTCGGTGCGGCGGCGGATTTCCCGATTGAGACGCTCGTTGGGGTTGTTGGACCAGATCTGCTGCCACAGGCCTTCCGGGAACTGCGCGAAGGCGAGAATATCGGCGCGGGCCGCGTCGAGGTGCTCGTGAGCGTCGGGCAGTTTCCCGTCGACGTAGTCCAGGAGCCGGTCGAACTGAGCGTGGACCGCGGCGGCGTCGGGCTGGTCGTAGACGGAGTGCAGCATCGCCTTCACCGCCGGCCACATGGCCTTCGGTGTCACACTCATCAGGTTCGCCGCGTAGTGCGTGCGACAGCGCTGCCAAACAGCACCGGGCAGGTTCGCTGCGATTGCTTCGACGAGTCCTTGGTGGGCGTCGCTGGTGACGAGGCGGACGCCTCCGAGACCGCGGGCGACGAGGTCGGCGAAGAACGAGTTCCAGGCCGCCCCTGTCTCGCTGGTGGCCACGCGCAGGCCGAGCACCTCGCGGCGCCCGTCGCCGTTGACGCCGGTCGCGACGAGCACCACTGCGCCTATGACGCGGCCGCCCTCGCGAACTTTCATGGTGAGCGCGTCGGCGGCAACGAAGGTAAACGGACCGGCGTCGTCGAGCGGTCGGTGTCGGAACTGCTCGACGTGTGCATCGAGCTCCGCCGCCATCCGGGACACCTGCGACTTCGACAGGGAATGGATGCCGAGGGTCTTGACGAGCTTGTCCATCCGGCGTGTGGACACGCCGGCAAGGTAACAGTCGGCGACGACGGTGATCAGCGCGGTCTCGGCGCGTTTGCGGCGCTCGAGCAGCCATTCGGGGAAATAGGTTCCCTGCCGAAGCTTCGGGATCGCGACATCGATCGTACCGACCCGGGTGTCGAGGTCGCGGTGTCGGTAGCCATTGCGCTGCGTGATCCGGTCGGATGAGGGCTTGCCCCATTCAGCGCCGACCACGGCGTCCGCGTCCGCGGACAAGAGCGCGTTGATCATGGTCTGCAACAGACTGCGCATCAGATCCGGGGACGCGTCGGTGAGAGCTTCGCTGAGCAGGCCGGCAGGGTCGACAATAGTAGGAGCGGTCATCGTGTTGATGCCTTTCGAGTGGGTTGTAGGAGATTCCTCGAAGGATCACACGGTGACCGCGTCCACGTTCTACGACGTGCTGGCCACCGTGCGCTACACCACTTTACGGGGCATTACTGCATACCCGCCGTGGCGACAGATACGTGACGGTGATCATCGATCTCACCCCGGTACGTGAGAACCGGGGTGCGGCCAGGTTGCTCGACATGATCGAGGGGAGATCGAAGCAGGTGTTCTCGGACTGGCTCGCGGCGAGAACACCGGCCTGGCGGGCCGGGATCGAGGTCGTCGCGATGGACGGGTTCACTGGGTTCAAGACCGCGTCGAAGGAGCACCTTCCCGACGCTACCGAGGTAATGGATCCCTTCCACGTAGTCCAACTCGCCGGCGAGGCACTCGACCGCGTCAGGCAGCGGGTGCAGCAGGAGACCCTCGGGCATCGCGGGCGGCGCGGGGATCCGCTCTACCAGGCCCGGCGGATACTCAGAACAGGCGAGGGGTTCCTGACGGAGAAGCAGCAGGCCCGACTCGATGCCGTGTTCGCTGACCCCGCGCATGCGGATGTGTGGCGGGCATGGCGGGCCTATCAGCAGGTCGTGGCCGCGTACCGCGAGAAGCACTCGGGTCTCGGGAGGAAGCGGCTGCGCGAACTGATCGATACGTTGAAAGCGACGACCCCGACCTGGTTCACCGAACTCCGGAAACTCGCGTACACCCTCGACCGAAGACGCCCGGACATCCTCGCGTACTTCGATCACCCGAGGACCTCCAACGGGCCAACCGAAGCGATCAACGGGAGGCTCGAGCATCTCCGCGGTTCTGCGCTGGGGTTCCGGAACCTGACCCATTACATCGCGAGATCACTGCTCGAGACCGGCGGGTTCAGAACCCGCCTACACCCTCAATTCCGATGAGCCAAGAAAGGAAAAGAAAGGAAAAAAGAAGAAAGGGCAGGATCCCCCACACCGACTACAGCAGCTCGCGGTGGCGATCCCGCAGTTCCTCGACCGCGCGCTCCAGCGCCGGGTCATCGCCGCGCGCCAGACCGGCGTACTGCAGCACGACGCCGTCCTCGGTGAGCACCGCCTTGACCCACATGCGCCTGCGCGCCACGAACAGCGACCACAGCAGGCCCCCGAGCGCGAGCAGCGCGAACACGAGCACCCACGTCTGCGCGGGGTTCTGCATCACGTCGAACGACGCGTACCGCGGCACAGAGTCGAGCGAGATGGTACCGAGCCCGTTCGGCAGGTCTTTGGTCTCGCCTGGCCTGAGCTCCAGCGAGTCGCGGTCGACGGCGCGACCGGTCAGCTGCTCCATGCCTTCGGTGTCGAGCACGTACACGGACTGCGGCACCCCGCTGTCGATGCCGAGGTCACCGGTGAACACGTCGAGCGTGAGCACCGGGTTCTCGAGGTCGGGGTAGTTCGAGGTGTAGGCCCCGGTGTCGAGCTCAGTCTGCGTGGGGTAGAAGAATCCGCGCAGCCCGAGCTGCGTCTGCTCGCCCGACTCGTCGACGATGCCGTGCGGCACCTTCACCACGCCGAGCGACGTCATATTGAGGTTGTCCTGCGGAATGAACGGCATCGCCTCGCTGTAGACCACCGTGCCCTCCGCGTTGCGGATCGTGATCTCCGGGGCGTAACCGTTGGCGATCAGGTAGATGGGCGAGCCGTGCACTCGCAGCGGGTGATTGACGCGTACCTTGTCCTCGGTCTGCGTGCCGTCGGCATCGGTGAGCGTGACGTTTGCGACGTAGTCCTTCACGAGGCCGATCGCATCTATGTTGCCGTCGTCGGGGGTGTTGTAGGTGACATCGAGCGAGTCGAGCCGCAGGCTGAACGGTTCCAGGCTCGAACTGTCGAATGCGCGACCCGAGGTGGCGGTGTCGTAGTCGATCAGCTGGTTGATGAGGGTCTCGCCCTCGATGATCACCTTCTGCCCGTTGAAGGTGTACACGCCGCCGATACCGACGCTGATCAGCACTCCGAGCAGGGATGCGTGGAAGAGCAGATTACCGGTCTCGCGCAGATACCCGCGCTCGGCCGACACCGACACCTCTTCCACGCCGCGACGCGAGGCGCGCTGCACCTGCACCCGGTACCGCAGCTTCTTCAGCACCCCCGCGGCCTCGGCGACGGCGCGCTCGGCGAAGGCCGCGCGATCCTCCTCGCTCGCCTCGGGATTCGAGACCCGCACCTCGGTGTAACCGGCCATGCGCTGCAGGCGAGCTGGGGTCTTCGGGGGCTGCCCGCGCCATGCCCGCCAGTGGTGCACGAGGCGGGGCAGCACGCAGCCGATCAACGAGATGAACAGCAGCAGGTAGATGGCCGAGAACCACACCGACCCGTACACGTCGAATGCCTGGATCGGGAAGGCGTCAAGGATCGGGAAGAGCTTCGGATGATCCTGCTCGTACTGCACCACGCCGTTGGGGTCGGCGCTGCGCTGGGGCACGAGGGAGCCGGGGATCGCCGCGACGGCGAGCAGCAGAAGCAGGATCAGCGCGACCCGCATGCTCGTGAGCTGCCGCCAGAACCAGCGCATCCAGCCGACGAACCCGATTTCGGGTGATTCCGCCCGGAGCGACCCACCCGCGCCCGTGCCGTCGTCGTAATCAGAGGGGCGTGACATATCCGCCGATCACCGCCTGCAGTGCAAACATCATCCGACTCCAGAGTCCGGTCACCAGCAGGAGACCGATGAGGATCAGCAGCGCGCCGCCGATCAGATTCACGGCCCGTATATGCCGCTTGAAGAATGTCATGGTCTGCGTCATCCACCCGAACCCGAAGGCCGCGAGGATGAACGGCAGGCCGAGGCCGAGGCAGTAGGCGACGGCGAGGATCGCGGCGCGTGCGATCGAGCCCTGCTGCGCGGCGAGCAGGCCGATGGTGCCCAGGGTCGGCCCCATGCAGGGCGCCCAGCCCACCGCGAACACGATTCCCAGCAGCGGCGCGCCCACCAGGCCGACCCGCGGCTTGAGCTTCATGCGGCTCGTGCGCTGCAGGCGGGAGAACGCGCCCATGAAGACCAGACCCATCAGGATCACCACCACGCCCGCGACGCGCGTGATGATCTCCTCCCACTCCCAGATCCACATGCCCACAGCGCCGAGCAGCACGAAGAGAGCCAGGAACACCGCGGTGAAGCCGAGCACGAACAGCAAAGCGCCGATCACCATGCGTCGGCGCTCCGAGCGGCGGGCGCGCGCGGGGTCGGCGCCGGCGGCGCTGCCCGTGCCCGTGCCCGCGACTCCCGAGACGTAGGCGAGGTAGCCGGGGATCAACGGCAGCACGCAGGGCGACAGGAACGACAGCAGTCCGGCGGCGACGGCGATCAGCGAGGCGACGAGCAGCTGCCCGTCGGCGACGATGTCCTGCAGACCCACCGGCGCTACTCGGCCGGGGTCTCGTCGGCGGCGGGGGACTCGGCGGGGCTGGATCCGGATCCGGATCCGTCCCCCGCGCTCTCGGCGTCTTCGGCGCCCTCGGCCAGGGTCTCCGTGATGAGGGTGCGCAGCTGGGATTCCCCGGCGAGCTGCCCGAGCACGCGGTGAGCGACGCGCCCCTCGGTGTCGAGCACGAGCGTGGTGGGCACCGCGTTGAGCGGCACCTGGCCGGCGAAGGCGCGCTGCACCTCGCGTCCGCCAGGGCTGTCCATGATCGACGGGTACTCGATGCCGAACTGCTCCGAGAACTGTCGCGCCTGCTCCACCTGGTCGCGCGTGTTCACACCGACGAAGTGCACACCCTGCGGAGCGAACTCCTCGTAGGCGGCGACGAGATCGGGAGCCTCGGCCCGGCACGGCGCGCAGCCCGCGTACCAGAAATTGACCACCGTGACACCGCCGATGGTGTCGTCGGATCCGAACGTCTCGCCGGTCTCGATCTCCCCGGAGTACTCGACGGGCTCGGTGCGCTCGGAGGGGACGATGCTCACCGACGATCCGTCGCCCGCGACATAGCCCTTCTCGCTCGACTCGCTCCACTGCTTCGAGAGGTTCTCGCCGCCCCCGCCGCAGCCGGCCAGCAGCAGCGCGCCCGCGAGCGGCAGGGCGAGCGCCGCCAGGCGGGTGCGGGCACGGCCGTGCGCCTGACCGCTCGCGCGATTGGCGCGGTCCTCATCCCTCATACGGTCCGCGCGGCTCATACGGCCCCCACGTCGACCGCGTCCTCGGTGAGGCCGGCGGCCGGGGTTCGGTAGTCGACCTCGAACCAGCGCTCTCCGCGCTTCTCAAAAGTCGTGATGCTCGAGAGGTCGCAGCGGCGCTTCGCGGGGTTGTGCGCGAGCGGCTTGCCGACGATGTCGAGGTGCGCGATCCAGATGGGGGCCTGGTGCGAGACCATCACGATGTCGCCGCCGCGGGTGTTCTCCCAGGCTTCGTCCATCGCGTCGCGCATGCGCGATGCGATCTGCCGGTAGGGCTCGCCCCAGCTAGGGCGCAGCGGGTTCACGAAGCGATGCCAGTAGCGCGGATTCTTGAACGCCGACCCGCCACCCGACTTCACCATGCCCTCGAAGGCATTGGTGGGTTCGATGATGCGCTCGTCCGTGGCGATCTCGAGGCTCAGCGCGCTCGCGATGGGGCGCGCCGACTGCTGGGCCCGTTCGAGCGGCGAGGCGATCAACTTGGCCACCAGGCGGTCGCTGCCGGCCAGTTCGAGCGCGGCGGCCTCCGCCATGCGGTGCCCGAGCTCGGACAGGCGGAAGCCTGGAATGCGTCCGTACAGCACTCGATCCGGGTTGTGCACCTCGCCGTGGCGCACCAGATGCAGCAGTTTGTCGCTCACGGCTCCATTCTACGGTCGCGATGTCTGGGAGTTCCCGTGCGGCGGGGCGCCTCACGGGCCGAGGGTCAAGGCGCGGCCGGGGCCGGCGCGGTCGGGGCCGCCGCGGCCGGAGCCGTCGCGACCGGGCGCACGCCCGCGAAGCGGGATCCGGCGAACACGAGCGGACGCTCCGGGCGGTGCAGCGCACCGAAGCCGAGCACGTCGGCGATGACGATGCGGTGATCGCCTCCGTCGAACTCCTCCCGGATCTCGCACTCGAACCAGGCGGCGCCCTCGATGAGCACGGGGTGCCCGTGCTGCGGGGACGGTGCCGTCGGCACCCCCTCGAGTTTGCCCGGAGCCCCGGGCTTGGCGATCCTTCTCGCGAGCGGGCCCTGCGTCTCGGAGAGCACGGTCGCCGCGAAGCTGCCGCTCTCCGCGATGCGGGGCCAGCTGGTCGAGGCCTTCCCCACCGAGAGCAGCACGCGAGGCGGGTCGATCGAGAGCGATACGAACGACTGGATGACGAGCGCCGCGGGCCGGCCCTGCGCCGAGCGGAGCGCAGCTGTGATCGCCACGACGCCCGAGGGGAACCGCCCCAGCACCGAACGGGCGGCCGTCGGATCTACCACGCTCTCCGTGGCGAGACTGGGCAGCGGCAGGATGTAGGTGTAGAGATCGAGCAGCTTTTCGCCGCCGATCCACAGCCCGTCGCGCTCGGGGGCGCGCACGAAACCGAGGGCTTCGTAGAGGGCGTGAGCGCCGCGCATGTTCGGAGCGGTCTTAAGAGCCACCGCGGTGAATCCGGACCGCTCGGCCTCCTCGGCGACCAGGCGCATGAGTGCGGCCGCGACCCCTCGGCGGCGAGCGCGCGGCGAGACTCCGAGCAGCCGCAGATCGAGTTCGTGCTCGGCGAAGTCCTCGTGGAGCGGCGGTCCGCCCGCGGCGCGGAAGGTCACGCTGCCGAGCAGTTCGCCGTCGGCGTCGACCGCCACCCACACCTCGTGGGTGCGATCCCGCACGGCCGAGCTGCGCATGGGGTCGCCGCTCTCGTCGCTCTCGCCGTAGTCGTGGGCGTACGCCTCTGCGATGAGCCGGTCGACGGCCTCGTACTCATCGCTGCGAACTCGTCTGAGGGTGAAAGAGGCGGGCGTCGGATCGGCATGCCCGTTCGCCGCCGACCGCTCTACCGGCACGGTCGGCGCTGTCGGCGCTGTCGGCACTGTCGTCTGCACCGGCCCCGCCTGCGCAGAGCCTGCCTGCACCGGTCCCGCCTGCACCGCTGTTTCGAGGCTCATGCGCGAATCTCCTCCCGCTGCTCGCGCGAGAGCGTCTCGGCTTCGCCGTCGGCGGCCCCGCCCCGATCCGGACTGCTCGGCGCATGACGGTCATCCGCGGACTGAGCGCCAGCGCCCTCGGCAGCGCCCGTGCCCTCAGCGCCCGCAGCACCCTCGGCAGCGCGCTCCCCCGCCGGGCGCCAGCCGAGGACTGGGCCGATGCGGGTGGCGAGCTGGTGCAGGATCTGCTTCCAGTCGTCGAGCTCGAACTCGAAGGGCAGCTCGAACAGGTAGTCGTCGGCCGCCTGGAAGGCGATGTCGCCGCGGATGTAATCGACGATCTCGTCGAGCGAGCCGAGCACGTCGAGCGCGATGATCGTGTTCTTGCCGTGCACCTTGCGAGTGCGGGGCGTGCGCGCCTCGGCGTAGGCATGATACTTCGCCTGCTGCTCCGCGGTGGCGCCGTCGGTGGGCACGATCACGCGGGCGACCGTGGCGCGGGCGCGCTCCCCGGCGGGGTGGGCCGCGCGGAAGGCGTCGATCTGCGCACGCTGCGCCGCGGAGAAGTCGGTGACGCCGTTCTCAGCCGAGCTGATGTTGCTGACGAGCCAGTTGACGCCGGCGCTGCCGGCCCACTCGGCCGAGCGCAGGGATCCGCCTCCGTACCAGAGGCGCTCGGAGAGGCCGGGGCTGTGAGGTTCGACCCGTTCCGAGTCGAAGTCGCCGCCGATGCCGTTGTACTCGGGCACGTCGCGCACGCGCTCGCCGGCGAGCAGGCTGCGCAGGCGCTCGATGCGGCCGTATCCGTAATCCTCCTCGCGCCAGCCCGCGTCGTGCACGAGGTCGTTGACCGCGTCGTCGGGGTATCCGGGAGCGTGCACGCTGAGGCCGGGCAGCAGGCGGCCGCCCGAGAGCACGTCGGCGGTGCCGAGATCCTCCGCGAGCTTGAACGGGTTCTCGTGCCCGACGGGGATCACGGCCGTGCCGAGCCCGATGCGCTCGGTGCGCTGCGCGACCGCCGAGAAGAAGGCGGCCGGCGAAGAGAGTCCGTATTGCAGGTGCCTCGTGCGCACCCATCCGCTGTCGAGGCCGAGCTGCTCGGCGTACTCGAAGAGCTCGATGCCCTCTTCGAGGCCGCGGCGGGGGTCGTCGCGGTCGAAGGGCACGAGGTGGATGAACCCGAGATGCCGCAGCGGGCGGGGCGTGCTGGTCATGGTGCTCCTGTCAGATCTGGTATTCGGGGCCGCCGAGGGCCAGGTGGTATTCGCGCAGGAAGGCGCGGGTGCGGTCGCTCGTGTCGGGGCCGAAGAACGTTTCGGGGGCGGCGTCGTCGAGGATCCGCCCGCCCTCGAGGAACACGACCCTGCCGGCGACCTGCCGCACGAAATTCATCTCGTGCGACACGATCGCCATGGTCTGCCCCTCGGCGGCGATGGCGCGGATCGAGGCGAGCACCTCGCCGACGAGTTCTGGGTCGAGCGCGCTCGTCGGCTCGTCGAGCAGCAGCAGGCGGGGTTTCATGGCGAGTGCCCGAGCGATGCCGACGCGCTGCTGCTGACCGCCCGAGAGCTGGGCCGGGTAGTGGCCCTCGTGCGCCGACAGGCCGACTCGGGCGAGTTGCTCGCGCGCTTCGCGATCCGCGTCCCGCCGCTCGAGACCGCGGATCACCCGCAGCCCCTCGGCCACGTTCTCGAGCGCGGTCTTGCGCGAGAACAGGTGGAACTGCTGGAACACCATCGCGGTGCTGCGGCGCAGGCGCAGGATCTCGGCTCGCGTGGCAGCGGCGGCGTCGACCACGAGGTCGCCCAGCACGATCCGCCCGCTGTCGGGGCGCTCGAAGAAGTCGATGCAGCGCAGCAGTGTCGACTTGCCGGCGCCCGAGGGGCCGACGATCGCGGTCACCTCGCCGGTTTCGAACGTGAGCGAGAGGTCGTCGAGGATCCTGCGCTCCCCGAATGCCTTCGAGATGTTCTCGAGTGCGATCATGCGCGGGCCTCCTCGACGGCTTGAGCCCGCTCGACGGCGCGGATCTGCTCGGAGGCGACCGGGTCCGCATCACCGGCAGCGCGGCCGTTCCCGCCCGCGGGGCCCGCAGGGCCCGCGGGCCCCGGCCGCGATCGGTTGCGCGAGGTCCGGGGCCGCTGCATGCGCGCCTCGACGACTCGGGCGACCTGCTCGACGATCACGGTGAGCAGCCAGTAGATGATCGCGGTCGCGAGATAGGCCTCGAAGTAACGGTAGTCGCGCCCGCCGAGGATCTTCGCGTAGGCGGTGATCTCGACGACCGACACCACGAATGCGAGCGACGACTGCTTCAGCATGCCGATGAAGTGGTTGACGAGGGTCGGGAACGCTACGACCGAGGCGTTCGGCACGGTGATGCGGCGCAGCGTCTGCCACGGTGTCATGCCGAGCGAGTGCGCCGCCTCGACCTCCCGGCGATCCACCGAGAGCAGCGCGGCCCTGATCGTCTCCGAGCTGTAGGCGGCCTCGGTCAGCGCGAAGGTGAATGCGGCGACGATGAACGGCGACAGCGCCATCGCGTCCCACTCCGTGCCGAAGCGGTGGTTGATGTAGAGGATCGCGATCGGCACCGCGTTGACGTTGAGCAGCAGTTGCACGAGCGGCGGGGTGCCGCGCAGGTACGAGACGAGCACCGCGTTCAGCTGGCTCAGCACCGGCACGCGCGCCATCTTGATGAGCGCCATCACGAGGCCCAGCACCGTGCCGAGCGAGGTCGCCACGATGCTGAGGGCCAGCGTGATCGGGATGTAGGGCAGCAGCGCGAGCGTGTACTGCCAGATCGCATCGAAATCGATGATGGACATGCGATCAGTCCTTCGGGGTCACGTCGACTCCGTCGAAGAACTCCTTGCTGAGCTCGACGAGGGTGCCGTCCTCGCGCAGCTCGGCCAGGCCGGCGTCGAGCTGCTCGACGATGCTCTCGGCATCGGGCGCCTGGCGCGAGATCGCGTAGGCGGAGTAGAGGTTCGTGCCGAAGGTGTCGGCGAGGTAGCCGCCGTCGAGCTCGGTGAACTCGAGGCCCAGGCCCGCGTCGCCGCCGTAGCCGTTGAAGACCACGAGCTCGTTGAAGAGGAAGTCGACCTGGCCCGCCGCGAGCGCGTTGTACTGCGACTGCAGGTCGAGCTCGGTGTACTCGATCTCGATCTTCGCGTCGGGATGCTGCTCGTTGTAGGCCTCGAGCACCTTCGTGAAGTTGAGGCCGGGTTCGCCGTAGGTCTTCTTGCCGGCGAGATCATCGAGGGTGGAGACGGGCTTCGCGCCCTCCTTCTGGATGATGCCGAACTGCGCCTCGATGTAGGGATCGCTGAAGTCGTACTTCTCGCGGCGCTCATCGGTGGCGCTGAGGTTGTTGGCGACGACGTCGAAGCGCCCGGAGTCGAGCCCGGCGAAGAGCGCAGGGAACTCGGCCACCTGGAACTCGAGCTCGAGCTCGTCGTTGCGGGCGTCGATCTCCTTGAGAATCTCGATGTCGTAGCCGGTGAGCTCGTCGTTCTCGTCGAGGAAGGTGTAGGGCTTCGGTGAGGCGCCCGTAGCGACGAGCACCTTCTGAGCGCCCCCGGCGTCGGCTGCCTGAGCCGCGTCGCCCGCGCCCGCCGAGCAGGCCGAGGCCCCCATCGCGACGACCGCGAGAGCGGCGATGGCGAGCGACGTGCGGGTGATGCGAGTCATGGCGGTTCCTTTCGGGAGGGCGCGGGTGCGCCGCTTGGATACTCAGCCAGCGTAGGAACCGCACACACATAACCGCAAATGATGTGTCACATTGTTTCTCTTTATGACTCGATCCGCCGTCGCACGCCGTGCGCCACCCTCATCCAGTCGGCCCGGGCTCCGCCGAGCGGCCCGGCACCGCCGGCCGGCCCGGCACCACCAACCGGCCCGGCTCCGTCGACCGGCCCGGCACCACCAACCGGCCGGCTCCGTCGATCACCCCGCCCCGATCGAGTCGGCCTATTCCTGTCGAGACCGCCCAAAATTCGCGCAACTTAAAGGCCGACTCGACACAAACGGGCTGTCTCGGCGTCAGCAGGCCGTCTCGGCACAAGCAGGCCGACTCGACGCCGCCCGACCCCTCGGCGAGGCCGGGGAGCGACGGCTCGGGATCCGGATCCCTCCCTACTTCAGCCCGGAGCGCACGAAGGCGTCGACCACGTAGCGCTGCAGGAAGATGTAGATCAGGAAGATGGGCAGGCACGCGAGGGCGCTCGCGGCCATGACCGCGCCCCAGTTGTTACCCTCGGCCCCGAGAAAGCTGCGGATGCCGATCTGCACGAGCGCGTCGGACTGGCGCAGGATCAGCGCGGGCCAGAGATACTCGTTCCAGGCGCTGATGAACAGCATGATGCCGAGGGCTGCGAGCGCGGGCCTGAGGTTCGGCACGACGACCTCCCAGAGGGTGCGCCAGGATCCGCGGCCGTCCATGTCGGCGGCGTCGAGCAGCTCGCGCGGGAACGAGTCGAGGTGCTGCTTCAGCATCATCACGGCGAAGGCTGCGGCGAGCTGCGGCACCATCACGCCGAGCACCGTGTTGAGCAGGCCCATCTTCGAGATCAGCACGTAGTTCGGGATCATGGTCACCTGGAAGGGCACGAGCCACGAGCCGACGAAGAGCAGGAAGAGGATCTTCTGCCCGCGGAAGCTCCAGCGGGCGAAGCCGTAGGAGGCGAGGATCGCGATGGCCAGCTGCCCCACGGCCAGGCCGAGCGCCATGCCGAAGGTGTTGCCGAGCATGCCGAGCATCGGGATCGTCTGCCACACGTAGTCGAAGTTCTCGAGGCTGAACGGCCCCGGCACGGGGCTGGTCGAGAGCATCTGATCGGCCGGCCTGAACGCGGTGACGAACATCCAGTAGATCGGGAAGATCGAGATCACGGCGAGCGCGGTGAGGATGACGAAGGCCGGGATCAGGCCGATGCGCCGCTTGGTGCGGGCCCGGGTGAGGGCGCGGGCGGCCTGCTCGAGCCCTTCCCCGGAGCCGGGGGCGACCTGCTGCGGCGCGACGAGGGTGAAGGTCATGTCAGGTCCTTAGTTGTCGTGGAAGCTGAGGCGCTCGCTGAGCTCGACGAACACGAACGCGATCAGCCCGAAGCCGATGAAGAACAGCACGCCGGCGGCCGAGGACATGCCGGCGTCGAAGTTGCGGAAGCCGAACTGGTAGAGCAGGTAGTAGATGTTGGTGGAGCTGCCGCTCGGCCCGCCCTGGGTGGTGAGGTCGATGATCGGGAAGGTCCACTGCGCTGAGAGCAGGATCGTCATGAGCGAGAGGAACACGAGCGAGGGCGACAGCAGCGGCAGTGTGATGCCCCAGGTGATCCGCCACGGCTTCGCGCCGTCGACCCCGGCCGCGTGCGCGTAGTCCGGGCTGATCCCCGAGAGACCAGCGGAGACGACGAGCACGCCGAAGCCGAGCATCTGCCAGCCCACGATCACGACGACCGCGGTCATCGACGAGTCGGGACTGCGGAAGACGTCGCCCATCTCGATGCCGAGGGTGCGCGCGACGGCGGGGATCGTGCCGCCCTCGGGCGCGAAGAGCCAGCGCCAGATCGCGCTCGTCGCCACCGGGGTGACGAGGAAGGGCACGAAGATGAGGGCCTGGTAGATCGTCTTCGCCCTGCCGGCCACGCGGCGGGAGATCAGGGCGAACACCACGGGCAGGGCGACCGAGAGGATCAGGAAGGCGCCGATGTAGAGGCCGGTGTTGAGGAGCGCCTGGTGCAGTTCGGGCAGCGTGAGCACCGTGGCGTAGTTCTCGAAGCCGACGGGCACCTTCTCCTGCGCGGGCAGCATATTCCAGTCGTAGAACGAGAGCTCGAAGGTCTGGGCCAGGGGCCAGTAGGTCCAGACGACGAGCAGGATCACCGCGGGCAGCACGTACAGGTACGGGGCGGCGTCGAATCGGCGCCTGATGCGGCGCCTCGGATCCTCCGGCGCTTCGCCGGGTGCGGAGCGGGCCCCGTGCGGGGCCCGCTCCGAGACAGGCTGCGTCGCGTGCGCGGCCTGCTGCGGAAGTACCTCGATGAACATCAGGCGAGCGCGGGCTCGGACTCGACGGCGGTCATCGCCATCTCGGCGCCGACCTCCTCCAGCGAGAGCGCGGTCCAGGAGCGCAGCTGCTCGGCGGTGATCCTGTAGACCGTCGAGAACTCCCCGATCGGCACGACCGTGTGCATCACGCGGTCGTCGTAGAAGTGCACGAGGTTGAAGCCCTGCGCACCGTCCTGGCCCCGCATGCCGCCGCTCTCCACGTTCAGGTCCTGCGTGTAGCAGGTCGCCGAGGCCACCGACACCGGCACGCCGCCGATGTCGCTGAAGGTGTTGAAGTGCAGGTGGCCGCCGAGCACGGCGCGCACGTCGGTGCCCCTGAGCGCCTCGGCGAATCGGGCCTGGTCGCGCAGCTCGACGACCTCGATGGGCTCGAGCAGCGAGGGCACCGGCGGGTGGTGCAGCGCGATGACGCTGCCGTGCGGCGCGGGAGTCGAGAGCACCTCGGCGAGCCACGCGTACTGCTCCTCGGAGATCTCGCCGTGGTGGGATCCGGGCACGGTCGAGTCGAGGGCGATGACGCGCAGGCCGTTCACGTCGTAGACCATGTCGACGCTCTTCTCGCCCTCGTCGGAGTCGAGCAGGTGCTTGCGGAATGGAGTGCGGGTGTCGTGATTGCCCATCACCCAGATCACCTGGGCTCCGATGGCCTCGGCGGCGGGCTCCACGAGCGCGCGGAGGCGACGGTAGGCGTCCGCGTCGCCCGTATCGGCGAGATCGCCCGTGAAGACGATCGCCTCGGGGCGGGCCTTGGTCTCGGCGAAGTCCCGGAAGAGGCGCTTCAGGTTGGCGTCGCTGTCGACCTTGCCGTGCAGCAGGTCGGCGCCGCCCACGAAGTGGGTGTCGCTGATATGGAGGATGAAGTGCTCGACGGGAGGGTGCTGCGATGCGGTCATGAGGGGTTCCTTTCGGGAGGTGCGATGTTCGGGAGGGGTTGAGATCCTGCGGCTGCGCGCAGGATGGCGGGAACTCCGCGCAGGCTGACGGGGTGGCGCGACGTCAGGCGACGAGTCGGCACTGCAGACGGTCGAGCGCGTCGCCGTCGAAGCCGTGCTGCAGCAGCATGCGCTCGACCCCGCCGTAGGTCTCATCGATGAGGTCGAGGGTGCGGTCCATGGCTTCTGCCGGGCTGCCGATCATGAGTTCCCGGACTCCGTCGTCGAGCGCGCCGAAGCGCTCCTCGGCGCCGGCGAGCATGCGATCCGCCCACTCCCCGGCGAGGTTGCGGGCGCTGGCGGCGTAGTCGGCCACGACCTGATCACGGGGCACGCCCACCGCGGTGAGCGCCGAAGCGACCACGATGCCCGTGCGATCCTTGCCCGCGGTGCAGTGCACGAGCACTCCGCCCTCGGGGGCGTCGGCGATGAGGCGAACGGCGCCCGCCACGCGGTCGGCGCGCTCGATGACGATGTGCCGGTACACGGCGGCGATCGAGTAGGGGCTCTCGAGCTCGGGCAGGCCGGCCGGAGCATCGAAGATGGGGTGGTGCACGGTCTCGGCGCCGCCTGCGGCGAGCGCGCTCGGCGCGGCCTCCAGCTCGCCCGCGTCGCGTAGGTCGATGACGCGGGAGATGCCGTGGGCGCCGAACCGGCGGTTGCCGTCCTCGCCCAGCCGGTGCAGCGCATCGGAGCGGAAGAGCCCGCCCTCGCGCAGCGTCCCGGAGGCGGCCCGGTACCCCGCGGTGCTGCGGAAGTTGTAGGTGCCCGGCAGGTCGAGCACCGGAGCGGCTTCGGGGGCGGTGGTGAGCAGTTCCATCGGTGTGTTCTCCGTTTCTGTTGGATCGGCGGGGCGGGGCACCGCGATGCCCCGCCCGAGCGTCGCCGGCGCAGCGGCGCGCCGCTGCGTCAGCGCGACGCTGCGTCAGCCGATGAGTTCCTGCGCGCGCTCGGCGACGTCGGTCATGGTCTCCTCGGCGGGCTTGCCGTAGAACACCACCTCTTCGATCGCGGTGCCAAGGATGTCGTCGACCTGCACGAAGTTGTTGCCGGGGTACGACACCCAGGGCTTCATGGTGTCCATCTGCTCCAGGTTGGGGGCGAGCAGCGGGTTGGACTGCGCCCAGTCGTGGAGCGCGCCACCCTCCTCCACGAGACCCGGGCGCAGCGGCAGGTAGCCGATCTGGCTCGAGATGATCTCGTAGGCGCGGTCGCTCGTGAGGAACTTCGTGAGCTCCCAGCCGGCGCGCTGCTTCGCGGGATCGTCGCTGAGGATGAAGAGGGCGGATCCCGAGTTCACCGGCACGGCCTCCTCACCCGCGAACGCCGGCATCTTGGCCGCGGCGAGTTCCCAACCGCCGGCCTCGGCGGCACCCATGAAGGCTCCCTGGAGCGCGGAGGTGGTGAGGATCATCGCCACGTCGCCCTTCGGCAGGCCCTCCATCTGGTCGGCCGCGGTCGCCGAGCGCAGCACACCCGCCTCGGTCATCTCGGCGAAGCGCTCGACCGTGGACTGGGCCTCGGGTGAGCCGAACTCGATGGTGCTGCGGTCGTCGGAGAGCACCTGGGCGCCGTTCGAGCGGAAGAGCGCCTGCATGCACCAGTTGCCGCCCTTGGCGACGCAGGTGACGTCGAGCGAGGGCTTGCCGGTCTGCGCGGTGACCTTCGCGGCGATCTCCTGCACCTTGTCCCAGTCGCTCAAGTCGGGGTCGGTGATGCCGGCGTCGCGCAGCATGTCGGCGTTGTAGAACAGCACCGGGGTGGAGAACACGTAGGGCATGCCGTAGGTCTTGCCGTCCCAGTCGGCGAGCACGGCCGCGTTCGGGTGCATGGGGTGCTCGCCGCCGAAGTGCTCGGCGAGCTCCTCCTCGCTCACGAGGTCCGAGATCGGCTTGGCGTTCAGCTGATTGACGGCGAAATCGAGCGAGTCGAAGGTGATCTGCGCGACGTCGGGCACCGAGCCGGCGAGCATCTGCGTCTGCAGGCTGCCGACGTAGACGTTGTTGGCGGTGTCGCCCTGCGGCGCCTGCGCCTTCACGCTGATATTGGGGTGGGATTCCTCGAACTCGTCGATCAGCTGGTTGACGGTGTCAGTCCAGGGGCCGGCCTGCATCAGGTTGTAGGTCTCGAAGACGACCTCGACCTTCTGGTCGGCTGCGAGCTCGGGTACGACGGAGGCGGCGGATTCGGGGGCTGCCGCCCCCGAGGAGCAGGAGGCCAGGGTCATGGCGGCGATGGCGGCCATGACGCCGGTGGCGGCGAAACGTCGGAGTCGCATGTGCGGAGTGATCCTTTCGGGATGTGTTCGAAGCGGTGACTCGGGTTGGATCGTCGAGGCGGGTGGGAGGGGTCAGCGAACGGCCGGGCCCGCGCTCGCGGCGAGCGCCGCGGGTGCCGCGGACGACACCGGCGATGCGATCGACGCGTCTGCGCCGTTCGGGGCGGCCGCGTCGTCTGCGGCGTCGGCCCGCCATTCGAGGCGGCGACCGCTCGCGCGGTCGAAGAGGTGGACGCGGGCGACGGGGGCGGCGAGCACGACGAGGTCGCCCGCGCTCCAGCGCTCCTCGCGCGGGCACGAGACGGTGACGCGATCCTCGCCGACGATGCAGTGCACGAGTTGCTCGCGGCCGAGATTCTCGACGAGGTCGACGGTGCCGCGCAGGGCGACGCCCGCCGTGGGCACCGCCTCGGGGGCGCCGCCCGCGTGCATGCTGAGGTGCTCCGGCCGCACGCCGATCACGATGTCGCGCTCCGCGGTCGCGCCCTCCCAGAGCACGGCCTCGACGCCGGGGGCGAGCACGGTGATCTTGCCGTCGGTCGTGGTGAGCGAGGCGTTCAGCAGATTCATCGCCGGGGATCCGATGAACCCGGCGGCGAAGACGGAGCTCGGGGCGTCGTAGAGTTCCTCGGGGGTGCCGTACTGCTCGATCCGCCCGCCGTTGAGCAGCGCGATCCTCGTGGCCATCGTCATCGCCTCGATCTGGTCGTGGGTCACGTAGACGAAGGTGGCTCCGAGCTTGCGGTGCAGGGCCGCGAGCTCACGGCGGGTGGCGGTGCGCAGCTTGGCGTCGAGGTTGGAGAGCGGCTCGTCCATGAGGAAGGCCTTGGGCTCGCGCACGAGAGCGCGCGCGACGGCGACGCGCTGACGCTGACCGCCCGAGAGTTCCTTGGGTTTGCGGTCGAGCAGGTGGTCGATCTCGACAGACTCGGCGGCGGCTCGCACGCGCGTCTCGATCTCGGCCTTGGGAGTCCTCCGGGCTTTGAGCGGGAAGGCGAGGTTCTTCTCGACCGAGAGGTGCGGGTAGAGCGCGTAGCTCTGGAACACCATCGCCAGGTCGCGCTTGCGGGCGGGCAGCGCGGTGATGTCCTCGTCGTCGATCCTGATGCTGCCGCTCGTCGGCTCGAGCAGACCGGCGATCATGCGCAGCAGCGTGGTCTTGCCGCAGCCCGAGGGGCCGAGCAGCACGAGGAAGTCGCCGTCCTCGATGGTGAGCGAGATGCGGTCGGTCGCGACGAAATCGCCGAACTCCCGGGTGATCTGGTCGAGCACGAGTCTGGCCATCGGCCACCTCCTAGGAAATCAGGTTTCCTGAATCTCGGATCTCAGGAAATGCTTGATTCCAGATTGAGCGGCTTAGGTGAACGATTCGCGTCGTCGAGGCGAATGCGCGGCACCGGCTTCGCGAACTCTCCGCCGCGACGGAGGAACAGGGGCGGCGCATGTCCCCCTTCTTCAGCCAGGCGAGGGGAACAGGAGCCGATCAGACCTCGGGACTCACCATCGTGAGCACCTCATCGGCTGCCTCGGCTCGCGAGGCGATCGCGTCGGGCGCCGAGCCGAGCGCCGCCGAGTGCAGCGCCGAGAGCAGCAGCATCTGCACGATGTTGCCGGTGAGGCTGCTGTCGTTCCAGCTGTGGAAGTCGGCGCCCGCCACGAGCGCGTGGTCGGCGACGTCGGCGAGATCCGACCGTCCGTAGCTCGTGATGGCGACGACCGTGGCGCCGTTCTCGGCCGCGAGCTTCGCGGAGCGGAGCGTGAAGTGATTCATGCCGCTGTCGCTCACGGCCAGGCAGACGTCGCCCGGCTTCAGCAGCTTCGCCGCGATGTGCTGCGTCACGATGTCGACGGGGTTCTCGCAGAGCTTGCCGCTCGTGAGGAAGTGCAGCGCGATGGACTGGGCGGCGGCGAGGGACGCCCCGTTGCCGACGATGAGCAGCCGTGAGCAGTTGCGGATCCCCCTGGCCGCCGCATCGAAGGCCTCGAAGTCGAGTGCGCCCAGCGCACCGCGGATGCCCGAGATCGCGCGCTCGAACATCCGCTCGACGAGATGGACCCCCGCCTCCGGTACCGGGCCGGCGGGCTGTGCGGCCTGATCCCGGATCAACAGCTCCCGCAGCCGCTGGAACCCTCCGAAGCCCATGCTCTTGCAGGCCCGCACAACCGTCGCGGGAGACACCTCGGCTCGCTCGGCGAGATCCGCCACCGACATCTCGGCCACCAGCTGCGGCGCGTCGATGCACACCTGCGCCACCCTGCGCTCACTCGGCACGAGCGCCGGCACTTGGGACTGCAGCAGGGAGCGGGTGCCGCCGAGCGGGGGCGAGGCTACGTCGTTCATACGCAGTTCCTATCACCGCAAGCTGTCCGGCAGGTGTCCGGCGGGTGCCGCACCCGTCACCGGCGCTGGCCGGCCCCCGATCGAGTCGGCCTATTCTTATCGAGACCGCCGAAATTCGCGCAACTTATAGGCCGACTCGACACAGACAGGCTGGCTCGACACCGCCCGACCCGACCCCGCTGCCGCTACTCGCCGGCGATCCGCACCCGCGCCGCGTCTCTGGCTGCGAGACCGCGGCGAGGTTGAAGCCCGAGACCCCGGTCTCCTCGACGATCTCCTCGATCGTGTCGGCGACCGTCGCGGCCGAACCCACGATGACGGGGCCGTCGCCGCCGATCCGCGCGTAGTCCGCGCTCTCTCGGGGCGTCCACACGCGATCGAGGTCGGCGTCGGTGAATGCGGCGAGCGCCGACTGGATGGGCGTTACTGCTGACGCTCCTCGGGCGCGGCTCGCACGCCGCCGCGTGGGAGCTCCACGGGCAGGGCTGGGTGTACGAGGCCGAGAAGTTCAAGATCTCGAAGCACAACAGCCTCTGGCGAGGCGGCCCTGCGCCGCGACGGCTCGGGCCTTCGACACCGACCCCTGGATCGAGATGACGCGTTCGGCCCATCACCGGCGCCGCAAGGGCCACGAGCGTCATCTCGATCCGGGGACCGGAGCGGAGACCGCCCGCAGTCCGCATCCCGGTAGACTGTGCGGGTGACTGAGCGTGTATTGATCAAGGACCTGGCCGCCCGCGAAGACGGCCCCGTGCGCGTTTCCGGATGGGTCGAGAAGGTGCGCGACCAGCGGTACGTGCAGTTCGTCGTGCTGCGCGACGAGACCGGCGCGGTGCAGCTGGTGAACGGCGGCGTGCTGCGCGAGCCCGATCCCGAGAATCCGCGATCCGACATCCTCGTTCCCCGCACCACCACCATCAGCGAGCTCACCCACGGCACCTTCATCACGGTGGAGGGCGAGCTGCAGCACAACGAGCGCGTGAAGCTCGGCGGCGTCGAGATCCAGATCGACGAGATCGAGGTCATCAGCAAGGCGCTCCCCGACAACCCGATCGCAGCCGACAGCGGCATCGACGTGCGCCTCGACTGGCGCTTCCTCGACCTCCGCCGCCCCGAGCAGAACCTGATCTTCCGCATCCAGACCACGTTCCTGCACGCGCTCCGCAACGTGTGGGTCGATCGCGGCTTCATCGAGATCCAGACCCCGAAGCTCATGGCGAGCGCGAGCGAGTCGCGCGCCGAGCTGTTCGAGGTCGAGTACTTCGAGGGCCAGGCGTTCCTCGCGCAGAGCCCCCAGTTCTTCAAGCAGATGGCGCAGGCCGCGGGCTTCGGCGGCATCTTCGAGGTCGGCCCGGCGTTCCGCGCCGACCCCTCGTTCACCTCGCGCCACGCGACCGAGTTCACCTCGGTCGACACCGAGCTGAGCTGGATCGACTCGCACGAGGACGTCATGGAGCTGCACGAGGAGCTCATCGTCGCGGGCCTCTCGGCCGTCAAGGAGAAGCACGGCGAGGAGATCCAGAAGCTCTTCGGCATCGAGCTCGAGGTGCCCGCCCGACCGTTCCCGCGCATCCCCCTCGCCGAGGCGAAGGAGATCGTGAAGGCCGAGGGCTACGAGGTGCCGCGCGCCGACGCCGACATGGACCCCGAGGGCGAGCGCCGCATCGCCGCGCACGTGAAGAAGAAGTACGGCAGCGACTTCGTCTTCCTCACCGACTACGACGCGTCGATCCGCCCGTTCTACCACATGCGCCACCCTGAGAACCCGCACCTCACCAACAGCTACGACCTCATCTACCGCGGCACCGAGATCTCCACGGGCGCGCAGCGCGAGCACCGCATCGAGGTGCTCGAGGCGCAGGCGGTCGAGAAGGGCATGGACCCGAAGGAGCTCGGCTTCTACCTCGACTTCTTCCGCTACGGCGTGCCCCCGCACGGCGGGTTCGGCATGGGCCTCGCCCGCGTGCTGATGCTCATGCTGCAGCAGTCGTCGATCCGCGAGGTCACCTACCTGTTCCGCGGCCCGAACCGCCTCCTGCCGTAGGGATCGCGCACGACGGAGCCCCCGCGCCTCTCCGGAGAGGCGCGGGGGCTCCGTCGTGCGGCGGGAACGCCCGCGGCGACCGCGGCCGGTGCCGCCGCCGCTGCCGCGTCAGGCCTCGACGGCCACCGGCGCGGGCTTCTTCGAGAAGCGGATCATCACGAGGAAGACGATCGCGGTCACCGCGAAGCCGACCAGCCACGAGATGTTGATCGAGCCCGCGAGGGGACCGGTGAAGATCGCGATGTCCATGAACGGCAGCTGCGCGAGGAGCCCGATCCCGTAGCTCACCAGCCCGACCGCGTTCCACTTGCCGTACTCGCCGCCGGAGGGGTCGAACATCGCCGCGATGTTGTAATGGCCCTTCTGCACGATGAAGAAGTCGACCAGGTTGATCGCCGACCACGGGATCAGCACGTAGAGCAGCAGGTCGAGGAAGCCGATGAACATGGTCATGAAGTCGCCCTGGCCGAGCACGGCGATCCCCGTCGCGATGGCGCCCGACACGATGGTGGTCCACACCCGCACCCGCGTGGTGATGCGCGTCTTGAAGTTCGACTGCAGCACGGTCAGCGCGTTCATCACCGCCGAGTAGAGCTCGACGCCGTTGATGAGCGCCGAGCTCACGGCGAAGACGACCAGCACGACGAGACCCACGGGCCCGAGCACCGAGCCCAGCGCGCCGAGCGGGTTATCGGGAGCGATCGCGCCGAGCAGCACGCCGAGGCCCATCACGAAGACGGAGCTGAGCACGAGTCCGAAGTAGGTGCTCCAGAACGCGGTCTTGGGTCCCGTCTTCTTCGGCAGGTAGCGGGAGTAGTCGGAGACGTAGGGGGCGTAGGCGAGCTGCCACACGATGCCGATCGCGAGCATCGCGAAGAAGCCCTCGGGGGTCATGGCGACGTCGTCGCGCGCGGTGAGCGCATTCGGCTGCAGCGCGAGCATGATCATCGAGACCGCGACGGCCACGCCGATGAGGATCGACAGCCACACCATGGTGCGACGCAGCAGGTCGTAGCCGAAGACGCAGAGCGCGATGCCGATCGCGGCGAAGACGACGATCGCGAGCGTGCCGTTGAAGCCCGGGATCACCTCGGCCAGGGCGTCCTTCGCCACCAGCAGGATGCTGGAGAAGAAGCCCATGAACATGACGAACGCGATGAACGCGAAGACGCTCGCGCCGAGGTAGCCGAACTGGGCGCGGGCCTGCAGCATCTGCGGGATCCCGAGCGTGGGTCCCTGCGACGCGTGCAGGGCGGCGCCGAACGCGCCGATGATGTTGCCGGCGAAGACGGCGAGGAAGCTCCAGCCGAGCGGCAGCCCGAAGCCGCCGGTCGCGACGGCGCCGGTGACGACCGCGAGGGGCATCATGTTGAGGCTGACCCAGATGGCGAAGATCGACCAGTTGGTGCCCGTGCGCTTGTTCTCCGGGATCGGCATGATGTGCTCTTGCTCGAATCGGGCGAACGTCTGGGTGACGGGCGGTGGCTCGTGCGTCATGTATCTCTCTCCTTCGAGTGGATGCTGCGAGACAGCCGTGGGAGGCCGCAAAACGGCCACCGTACGATGCATCCTCCAGCGGGTGGCGCTTCTGCTCGGCGGCGAACGGTCGCATGGCATGCGCCGCAGCGTCTGAGCAGAAGCAAAGGTATTGAGGTCTCTCTTCAGCGGAATGTATGAGGGCTTATCGCCGGTAGACGGTCTTTCCCCCGAGCACCGTGCGCGCGACACGCACCGCGTCAAAACCCTCCGGCTCACCGATCGGCCCGGTCAGCATCACCAGGTCTGCGAGCTTCCCTACTTCGAGACTGCCCATATCGTGGGCCGTGCCCGACACCTCCGCCGGACCAAGGGTGTAGGCGCGCAGGGCCGTCTCCACGTCCAGCCGTTCGTGCGGTTGTGCAGGCATATGGGACTCCGTGTTGAGCGCGTGCACATCGGCGGCAGGTGCGGTGCGCGTGCATGCCGTATGCAGGCCCCAGAGCGGGTCGGGGCTGGTGACGGGCCAGTCGCTGCCCATCGCGAGGTGCGCCCCGGCTCGATGCAGCGAACCGAACGGGAAGTGGTATCGGGCCCGGTTCTCGCCGATCAGCGGGAACTTGCGCTCGAGGATCTCCTGGTCGTTGCGCGCCCACAGCGGCTGCAGGTTCGCCGTGACGCCGAGCGCGGCGAATCGAGGCAGGTCTGCCGGGTCCACGACATCGAGGTGCGCAATCTGGTGCCGTTCTCCGACTCCATTGCGCTCCCGCGCGAACTCGATCGCGTCCAAGCACTCTCGCACCGCTCGATCACCCACGCCGTGGAAGTGAACGCTCAGCCCCGCTGCATCGAGGGCGGCGGCGATGGTGCACAGATCGTCGGGCGCAATGACCGAATCACCACGCGTCTCCGGCTGCACTCCGCAGTAGGGCTCGATGAGGGCGGCCGTGCAGTTCTCGCAGATGCCGTCCTGCATGATCTTGACGCTGCGCACCGCGAAACCGGCCTCGCGCGCGGAATCGATGCGGCTGAGCATCTCTGAGAGGTACCCGACACCGGCTGCGGGCGGCCACCACATGGAGCCGGTGACCCTCGCTCGCAGTGAGCCGTCGGCAAGGGTTTCAAGATAGCTCGGCAGGCAGTCCGGCAGCGTCAGGTAGGAACCGAGGATCGCATCGTGCCAGGCGGTGACGCCGAGGGAGAAGAGCCGCTCCTGCGCCGAGAGCAATGCGGCGCGCAGGTCCTCGGGACCGTGCGGCGGGATCAGTCGTGTCACCAACTCCCCGGCGGCGTCGAGCAGCATCCCCGTAGGCTCACCGTTTTCGTCGCGCAGGATGCGACCGGCTGCGGGATCGGGGGTCTCCCTCGTGATCCCGGCGAGTTCGAGAGCCCGGGAGTTGACCCACACACCGTGCGCGTCATGACTGGTGAGCACTGCCGGGCGGTCCGGCACCATCTCGTCGAGCAGATGACGCGTGGGCATGCCGCCGGGGAATGCGTCTCCGAACCAGCCGGCGCCGACGACCCACTCGGCGTCGCTCTGCGCCGCATGCTCGCGGATGAGACGACCGTACCCCTCCACGGAGTGCTCGGCGTCGAGGTCGCAGCCGCGCAGACCGAGACCGCCGGCCTGGGCGTGGATGTGGGCGTCATGGAAGCCCGGCAGCACCGCAGCGCCCGCGGCATCGATGACCTCCGTGGATTCGCAGGCGAGGGCGAGGACCTCGTCGCCGCCCACCGCGGTGATCCGGTCGCGCTCGACAGCCAGCGCAGTAGCCGCCGTCGCCTCGGGCGTCCAAAGCTGGGCGGAGTGGATGATCAGATCGGGTCGGGTCACAGTGCTTGCTCCTCGTGATCAGCGTTGGTCTCAGGAGTCGATGGCGGGGCCGGCGCCCTGCGCTCGCTTCCAGGCGATGTAGAGCACGCCCGGCACGATGAACCCGACCACCCATGCGAGGTCGACGAAGCCGAGCGGCTCCGCCAGCGGTCCCGTGTAGAGCGTCGTCACCATGAAAGGGATCTGCACGACGATGCCCACGAGGTAGCTGACGACACCCGCGACGTCGCAACGCCCATAGACTCCACCATCGCGGCGGAACATGTCTCCGACCCGGTAGTGGCCCTTGCGCAGGATGAAGTAGTCGACCAGGTTGATCGCTGACCAGGGGATGAGCACGTAGAGCAGGATGAAGACGAAATCCTTGAAGACGAGCAGGAAGTCGTTCTTGCCGAACACTGCCGCGAACATGGCGATAAGCGCGTAGACGACGGTCATCACGAGACGCATGTTGGTGTTGATCCTGATCTTTCCCGAGAGCGACTCGAGCGCGGTGAGCGAGGACATCACTCCCGAGTAGATGTTGGCCGAGTTGATCACGGCGGACGCCGCGCCGAAACCGAACAGCACGAACGGGCCGAAGCCGCCGAGCAGCCCTCCCAGCACCGCCATCGCGTCGCCGTCGGCCAGGTTCAGGCCGACGAGCGCCCCGAGCCCCATCACGAGCACGGTGCCGAGCACCAGACCCGTGTAGGTCGCCCAGAAGGCCTGCTTGGCCCCGCCCTCCTTCGGCATGTAGCGCGAGTAGTCGGATACATAGGGCGCATACGCGAGTTGCCAGGTGACACCGACGGCGAGCATGCCGAAGAAGCCCGCGGTGTTGTAGCCGAGCTCGATCGTCGTCTCGAAGGTCGCCGGGTTGCTCACGAGGATCACGAACGAGGCGAGCACGAGGACCCCGATGAACACGGAGAAGATTCCCATCGCCTTACGCACGAGGTCGTAGCCGAAGATGGCGACCACGAGGGCCACCGCGGCGCAGATCACGATGCCGGTGTTCACCGAGAGGAGGGGGAAGATGGCCGCGAAGCTCTGCGCCGCGACCACGAGGTTCGAGGCGAAGAAGCCGAGGAACATGAGCACTGCGATGATCGCGAGGAAGCTGCCGCCGTAGTAGCCGAACTGGCCGCGGGCCTGCAGCATCTGGGGAATCCCGAGCTGCGGCCCTTGCGAGGCGTGGAGCGCAGCGCCGAATCCTCCGATCACATTACCGATGACGACCGCCAGGATCGTCCACCCGAGTGAAAGCCCGAAGAGGCTCGGTCCGAGCGCGCCGGTGACGACCGTGAGGGGCAGCATGTTGATGCCGAGCCAGACGAAGAACAGTCCGCGCGTGGTGCCGTGGCGCTCGCTCTCGGGGATGGGCCGAATGTGTCGGCGCTCGAAGGTGATGATCCTCGTGGTCGAGGCGCTGAGGTTGGGGTGGTCTTCACTCATGACGGCGCTCCTTCGCGACAGTCGGTGCAGCTCAGTGGGCCCGAGCGATTCGCATCGGGGTGGTGCGGTCGTGGGACCGCGGGTCGGCGCGTTCCGGCGCGGGGCGGGGGCGCAGCGAGCGCCCCCGCCCCGCAATGGACCTCAGAGGCCGGCGCCGGCCGTCGCCGCGGTGAAGGCGCGATCGAGCAGCTCCGCGAGCTCGTCGATGTCGGCGCGGGTCATCACGAGCGGCGGCGAGACCTGCACGAGCGGGTTGCCCTCGGCATCGATGGCGACGCGGCAGAGCAGACCGGCCTCGGCGAGCGCCGGGTTGAGGTGCTTGCCCACGAAGTCGCCCGCGCTGATCGGCTCGGCCTCCCAGCGCTTCGCCGCGTGATCCGTGACGAGCTCGAAGCTGCGGTGGAAGCCGTCGCCGCGCAGGTCGCCCACGATCCTCGCGTGCTTCTCGGCGACCTCGGCGAGCTTCTCGGCGAGGTAGGGGCTCAGCTCGGCCACGTTCTCGACGACGCCCTCGCGCTCCATGATCTCGAGGTTCTTCAGGGCGGCCGCGCAGGCGACCGGGTGCCCGCCGTAGGTGAGGGCATGGTTGAACATGCCGAGCGGGCCGTCGAGCACGGTCTCGATGATGCGGTCGCTCGCGATCACGCCGCCGAGGGGCATGTACGCCGAGGCGATGCCCTTCGCAAAGGTGATCATGTCGGGCTGGAAGCCGTAGTGGATCGAGCCGAACCAGGATCCGAGGCGCCCGTAGCCGGTGATGACCTCGTCGGCGATCAGCAGGATGCCGTACTTGTCGCAGAGGGCCCGCACGCCGGCGAAGTACTCAGGCGTGGGCGGGGTGAGGCTTCCGCCGGCGTTCTGCAGCGGCTCCATGATGATGGCGGCGATCGTGTCGGCGCCCTCCTGCACGATGAGCGACTCGAGCTCGCCGAGCAGGAACGCGGTGGTCTGCTCGGGCGTCTCGCCGTCAGGGCGGCGATAGCGCTTCGTGTTGTGCGTGTGGCGCACGCCGTTCATGAGCGGCTCGAACATCTTGCGCACGTCGGTCATGCCGTTGAGCGACATGGCTCCGAAGCTGGTGCCGTGGTAGGCGACGCGACGGGCGATGAACTTGTAGCGGGTGCCCTCGCCGCGGGTGATGTGGTACTGCCGGGCGAGCTTGATGGCGGCCTCGTTCGACTCGCCGCCGCCCGACGCGAAGAAGACCCGATTGAGGTCGCCGGGAGCGAGCTCTGCGATCTTCTGTGCGAGCAGCGCGGCGGGCGGGTGGGCGACGCTCCAGGTCGTCTGGTACGGCAGCGCGGCGAGCTGATCCCGCACCGCGTCGCCCACCTCGGCCCCGTGGGTGTATCCGAGCTGCACGCAGAAGAGCCCCGCGAGCCCGTCGAAGAAGCGGCGGCCGCTCTCGTCGTACACGGAGCAGTGCTCGCCGCGCACGAAGACCGGCAGCTCCTCGTCGCGATACTTGCCCGCGGGGGTGAAGTTCATGACCAGGTGGCGCTTGGCGATCTCCGCCAGGCCGCTCGGGGTCTCGGCGACGGCGTCCGCCACGTCGATGGTGTCATGCTGCAGAGTCATGGGTTCCTTGTGTCCTCTCAGTCGGCTCTGACCGGGCAACGGAGCCGTTGCCCACTCATCGTCACATCGTGACTTGTTTCAGTAAAATAGTTGTTGAGGAGAGCTTGCATCTTGCAAACAGATGCAAGCGACTGCGCCGGGCCGCCGGGCCGGGGCGGCCCCTCGCGCGGCCGGGCCGAAGCCGCCGCCCCGCCCCGGCGAGCTCAGCCCCACTGCATCCAGGTGGTCTTGTAGTCCGTGTAGTTCTCGAGCGCGTGCACCGACAGGTCGCGACCGAACCCCGACTGCTTGAACCCGCCGAACGGCGTGGTGAAGCCGAGCGCGTCGACGGTGTTCACCGACACGGTGCCCGCGACGAGGCGCTGCGAGACCCGGTGCGCACGCGCGAGGCTGCCCGTCCACAGCGAGGCCGCGAGGCCGTAGGGGGTCTCGTTGGCCCGGGCGATCGCCTCCTCCTCGGTGTCGAAGGGCGTCACCACGGCGACCGGCCCGAAGATCTCGCGGGTGTGCACCTCGTGGTCGTCGGGCACCCCCGTCACGATCGTCGGCTCGATGAAGGCCCGCGAGCCGTTGATCTCGGGGCGGGTGCCGCCCGCCACGATCGTACCGTCGCTCCGCGCGCTCTCGATCGCGGCCCAGACGGTGTCGGCGTGCGCCTCGGAGACGAGGGATCCCGTGCCGCTCGCGGGGTCGAGCGGGTCGCCGGGCGCGTACGCCTTCGCCGCCTCCGCGTAGAGCGTCAAGAACTCCTCGAAGACCGAGCGCTCGACGAAGATGCGGGAGTTCGCCGAGCAGACCTCGCCCTGGTTGTAGAAGCTGCCGAAGGCGGCCTTCTCGGCCGCGGCGCGCAGGTCGTCGCAGTCGGCGAAGATCAGGTTCGAGCTCTTGCCGCCGGCCTCGAGGGCGAGGCGCTTCATGTTCGACTGCCCCGCGTACTGCTGCAGCTGCTTGGCCACCTCGGTCGAGCCGGTGAAGGCGAGCATGTCGACGTCCCCGTGCACCCCGAGCGCGCGGCCGACCGTCGAGCCGCGGCCCGTCACCACGTTGAGCACCCCCGCCGGGATGCCCGCCTCGAGCGCCAGCTCGGCGAGCAGCAGCGTCGAGTGCGAGGCCTCGACCGGGGGCTTCACCACGACCGTGTTGCCGGCGGCGAGCGCGGGGGCGAGCTTCCAGGTGGCGATCTCGAGCGGGTAGTTCCAGGCGACGATCACGGCGACGACCCCCACCGGCTCGCGGGTGACGAGCGCCGTGGAGCCCGGCGGCGTGACGGGGATCAGGTCCTCCGTCTTCTCGATCGCCTCGCCGTAGAAGCGGAAGAGGGCTGCGGATCCCGGAGCGTCGATCGTCGCCGCTTCCCGCACGGGCTTGCCCATGTCGAGGGAGTCGTAGAGCGCGAACTCGTCGGCGCGCTCCTCGATGAGGCGCGCGAACTCGAGCAGGCGCTCGCGGCGGAAGCCGGCACCGGCGCGCGACCAGGATCCGGATTCGAAGGCCTCGCGGGCCGCGGCGACGGCCGTGTCGACGTCGGCCTCGTCGCAGGCGTGGATGCGGGAGAGGATCTCGCCCGTCGCCGGATTGGTCTTCTCGATGGTCCGCCCCGAGCGCGCCTCGACGCGCGCGCCGCCGATGACGGGGCGGCCGTCGAATTCGAGCGCCGCCGCCGCGGCCTTCCAGTCCTCGTAGCTGCGGGTCATGATCGGTTCTCCTGTCGGGGGTGCTGGGCGCGGGTGAGCGCCTCGGGGATGGTGACGGTCGCGGTCTCGAGGTCCTGCGCCTTGATGAGCGGAATCCCGCGGGTCTCGGGTATCGAGACCACGGTGGCGATCCCGACGAGTCCCACGACGCCTAGGAAGAAGCCGGGTACGAGCAGATTGCCCGTCGCGTCGAGGAGCCAGGTGAGCACGTAGGGCGCGGTGCCCGCGAACAGCGCGGCCGTGACGGCGTAGGCGATCGAGAGTCCCGTCTGCCGGGTGCGCGTCGGGAACAGCTCGACGACGGTGACCGCGTGCGTACCGAGCACGATCGCGAGGATCAGCGCGAGGCCGAGCGTCGACGTGAAGACCGCCCAGTCCTCGCCGATCGACATCAGCCAGAACAGCGGCACCGACAGCGCCGTGAGCGCGATCGCCGCGGCCATCAGCACGGGCTTGCGGCCGACCCGGTCGGAGGCGATGCCGGCGAGCGGCACGACGACGAGGCCGAGAGCCGAAGCGAGGGTCGAGAGCAGGGCGGCCCGACCGGGGTCGAAGCCGATGTAGATCTCCTGGTAGGTGAGCAGGTAGACCAGCACGACGTAGAAGGTCACGTTCATGAAGATCTCCATGCCGCTGGTCTGCAGGAACTCGCGCCAGTTGCGCTGGAAGACCTCCTTCACCGGGGCGTGGGAGACGGTCTCGAGCTCCTTCAGCTGCTCGAACTCGGGGGTGTCCTCGATCCTGCGCCGGATGTAGAGGCCGATGAAGCCGAGCGGCACCGTGATCAGGAACGGGATGCGCCACGCCCACGCCACGATCTCGTCGTGGCTGTAGACCTGGTTGAGCAGGAACACGACGAACGAGGCGAGCAGGAAGCCGAGCAGGCTGCCGAACTCGAGCCAGCTCACGCCGAAGCCCCGGCGCCGCGCCGGCGAGAACTCACCGAGGAACGCCGCGGCGCTGCCGAACTCGCCGCCGGCGGCGAGGCCCTGCACGATGCGGGTGGCGATGAGCAGGATCGGCGCCGCGAGACCGATGGCGTCGTATCCGGGCAGCAGCCCGAGCACGAGGGTGGCGAGCGCCATCGCGAGGATGACGAGCGACAGCGTCTGCTTGCGGCCCAGCCGGTCGCCGAGGCGCCCGAAGAGGATCGCCCCGAGGGGGCGCACGAGGAACGAGACCGCGAACACGGCGAAGGTGGCCAGCAGTCCGGCGGTCGCGTTCTCCTCGGGGAAGAACACGACGGCGAGGGTGCTCGCGAGGTAGGCGTACACGGCCCAGTCGAACCAGTGCACGAGCACGCCGATCGATCCCGCGACGACACTCTTGCGCAGGCTCTTCCGGTCGACGAGGTCGGCGAGTTCGCGTGGCTGTTCGGCAGTCGGCATTGACGGATTCCTTACGATGCGGGGTGAGATGGAGGGTCGGCGCGGCCGGATCAGGCCGGGGCCGTCCGGAGCAGCGCGACGTCGAGCGCCGTCCAGGCGAGCGCGGTCGCCCCGTCGCGGAGCGCCCGCTCCGCCGCCGGGCCGACGCAGGCCTCGGCGAAGGCGGGCTGGTGGTTGCTCGCCTCGCCGCCGACCCCGATGTAGGGGTGGATCGCCGCCACGACCTGCGAGACGTTGCCCATGTCGGTCGAGGCGCGGTTCATCGTGGCGGCGACGGGATCGACGTCGAAGTCGCGTCCGAGCGCGATCGCGTTGGCGCGGTAGAGCTCCTGCGCCTCGAGGTCGGTGCGCATCTCGGAGTAGCGGCTGCCCTCGGGCGTGACCGTCAGCTCGGCGCCGGTGGCGAGCGCGCCGGCCTCGAAGCACTTGAGCACGCGCCGCTCGAGCTCGAGCAGCTGCTCGGTGGTCTCGGCCCGTACGTACCAGCGTCCCTCGGTGCGCTCCGGGATCGCGTTGGGCGCCTCGCCGCCGCGGGTCTGCACGCCGTGGACGCGCACGCTGGGCGGCAGTTGCTGGCGCAGCAGCGCGATGGCGGTCTGCGCGATCACGAAGGCGTCGTTGGCGTTGACGCCGCGCTCGGGGTAGGCGGCGGCGTGGGCCGCGCGGCCGTCGTACCGGATGTGCCAGTGCGCCACCGCGAACGGCTCTGCCTCGGCCACGTCGACGGGCGCCGGGTGCGCCATGAGCGCGAAGTCGAGCTCGGCGAACGCGCCGCGGTCGAGCAGCTCGATCTTGCCGCCGTACCCCTCCTCGGCGGGGGTGCCGATCACCTCGACCGTGATGCCGAGCTCGTCGGCGACCTCGGCGAGCGCGATCGCGCCCCCGACGCTCATGGCGGAGATTAGGTTGTGGCCGCAGGCGTGCCCGAGCCCCGGCAGCGCGTCGTACTCGGCGAGGAAGCCGACGGTGAACCGGCCGCCGGGGTTGCGGACGGCGCGGAAGGCGGTGTCGAGGCCGAGATAGGGCTGCTCGACCGCGAAGCCGTGCCGCCCGAGCACGCCAGCGACGCGGGCGGAGGAGCGGAACTCCTGCCAGCCCAGCTCGGGGTCTCCGTGCAGCTCGTTCGACAGGCCGACCAGTTCGGCGTCGACCTCGGCCCGGCGCTCGGCGATCTGCCGCTTCAGCGCCTCGCTACTCATCGCCGGGCACCCCGTAGGAGGGGGCCGCGGACGGGTCGAGACCGCGGCTTACGTAGTCGTCGCGCTGCGGCAGCCACACCTCGAGCGCTCGGCCGAGCGCCTCGATCGGGTCCTCCTCGGCCCAGTCGACGCGGAGGTCGGTGATCCGCCAACCGGCCGATCCGACGACCGCGAGCCCCGCCGAGTGCACCGGTCCCTCCTCGCCGCCGGCGGCGACGGCGGCCCGCAGCGCGGCGTACAGCCGCTCCTCGATCCGGCCCGTCGCCGAGAGCGCGGTGTCGACGAGGGCGTCGAGCACGTCGAGGCTCGCCAGCATGTTGCCGCCGGCGACGGCGTTCTCGCGCGTCGCGGCGCCGAAGTTGCCCAGCGCGCGCTCGCCCGAGTAGACGGCGGCGCGGCCGGCGGCGTCGAGCACGAGCAGCTGGCGGTAGCCGATGGTCGCGGGATCGGCCGCCGCGACGACCGCGTCGATCGCCTCCTGCGCCGCGCGGCCCGCCCGGAGCTCCTCGATGAGTCGGGGACCGAGGCGCGGATCGGTGACGTTCTGGGAGTGGGCCCCGCCCACCCCGTCGGCGAGGTTGACGCAGCGCGCCGCGACGGCGGGCGACGACGACGAGATCGCCGATCCGAACTCGCCGGTCTCGGGGTCGCGGAGGAGGAGCGAGAAGGTCACGACTCGCTCCGCTCGCTGATCACGGCGGTCGCGTCGATCTCGACGAGCCACTCGGGGCGAGCGAGCGCCTGCACCACGATCCCGGTCGAGACGGGGTAGACGCCCTTCAGCCACTTCCCGACGGTGCGGTAGACGTCCTCGCGGTAGCGCGGGTCGATGATGTAGATGGTGACCTTGACGATGTCCTCGAGCCGGCTTCCCGCCTCATCGAGCAGCATCTTGATGTTGGCCATGGCCTGCTCGGTCTGCGCGGCGACGTCCCCGATCCCGACCGACTCCCGCGTCTCGAGGTCCTGACCGATCTGCCCGCGCAGGTAGACGACGCCGTTCGCGACGACGGCCTGGCAGAGGTCGTTGTCGAGGTTCTGCTCGGGGTAGGTGTCCTTGGTGTTGAACTTCCTCAGTCGGAGGTGCGTCGGCTCGGTCACGATAGATCTCTCCTCATCGAGTGCGGGAACGCGCGGCGTGCGCCTTCTGCACCATTGTTCGGCGGCGCGTCCGCATCTGTAAAATAGACAAAAACAAACACCACAATCGTCGAAACAGATTCACCGGCGGTCGGGCGGGCGCCCGGCCGCGGAAACGGAACCGGCATGGCCCAGCGCTTCGCGATCACGCTCACCCAGCTCACCTACTTCGCCGAGTGCGCGAAGAGGCTCAACATGACGGTCGCCAGCCAGGAGCTCCACGTCGCGCAGTCGGCCATCTCGACGGCGATCTCCCACCTCGAGCGCACGCTCGGCACCTCGCTCTTCATCCGCCAGCACGCGAAGGGCCTCGTCCTCACCCGCACGGGCGAGCAGCTGCTGCAGGACACGCACCGCATCTTCGGCATGCTCTCGGACAGCATCGACTCGATCCGCGCCGACGGGGGCGAGGTGCGCGGATCCGTCACGGTCGCGTGCTTCAAGACGCTCGCACCGTTCCTCCTGCCGCTGCTGATCGGCCGCCTGCAGGAGCGACACCCCGAGCTCTCGGTCGAGTTCATCGAGGGCGACCACGAGGAGACCCTGACCTCCCTGCGCAGCGGGCGCGCCGAGATCGCCGTCAACTACCGCCTCAGCGACCCGGAGGGCATCAGCAGCGAGCACGTCGGCGATGTGCCGCCCCACGTCGTCCTGAGCACCGACCATCCTCTCGCGGGACGCCGCACCATCGCCCTCGCCGAGCTCGCCGACGAGCCCCTCGTACTGCTCGACCTCCCCGACAGCCGCGGCTACTTCCTCGACATCCTGCGCAGCGCGGGCATCGCGCCCCGGCTCAAGTACCGCGCCTCGAGCTACGAGACGGTCCGATCGATGGTGGCGATGGGGCTCGGCTACTCGATCCTCAACCAGCGCCCGCGCATCTCGGGCAGCTACACCGGCGCCGAGCTGGCCGCCATCGAGATCAGCGACGACGTGCCGGCGCTCGAGATGGTGATCTCGTCGCTCGCGCAGGTGAACCGCTCGGCTCGCGCCCACGCCGTCGCCTCCGCCGTGCACGAGATCATCGCCGAGCAGCCGGGCCTCTCCCGCGCACCGCGCCACGACTAGTCATGCCCTATTCAGATTCGAACCACCCACTGAATCTCGATTTCAGATAGATAACAGCGCGAAGCACTATTGGCGCTCCGAGCGCTCCATGAGCTTTGCTGGTCATACCCCGGCCGGGCCGCACGGCCGCCGCCCGTCGCAGTCGACGGATCGGCGAGACCGCACCCGCACCCGCGCCCTGGGAGCCCCATCAGAGCGGAGTGGAGAGAGTCTATGTCGAGCCCAGCACCCGAGACCACCGAGGTTCTCGTCGTCGGCGGCGGCCAGGCCGGCGTCGCGATGAGCGAGCACCTGACCGCCCGCGGGATCCCGCACGTCGTGCTCGAGCGGCACCGCATCGCCGAGCGCTGGCGCTCGGAGCGCTGGGACTCGCTCGTCGCCAACGGCCCCGCGTGGCACGACCGCTTCCCCGGCCTCGAGTTCGACGACCTCGACCCTGATGAGTTCGCGCCAAAGGAGCGCGTGGCCGCCTACTTCGAGGCCTACGCCGAGAAGTTCGGCCTCCCCATCCGCACCGGCGTCGAGGTGACCTCCGTGCGCCGCGATCCGCAGCGGCCGGGCTTCTTCCGCGCCGAGACGAGCGCCGGCCCCGTCGAGGCGCGCTACGTCGTCGCGGCGACGGGCGCCTTCCAGCTCCCGTCCATCCCGCCCATCGTGCCGCCGGACGCGGGCATCGAGCAGCTCCACTCGAGCCAGTACCGCAACCCGGAGCAGCTGCCCGAGGGCGGCGTGCTCGTGGTCGGCGCCGGCTCCTCGGGGGTCCAGATCGCCGACGAGCTGCGCCAGTCGGGGCGCGAGGTCTTCCTCGCGGTCGGCCCGCACGACCGCCCCCCGCAGCGCTATCGCGGGCGCAGCTTCGTGTGGTGGCTCGGCACCCTGGGCCTGTGGGAGAAGACGACCCCCGCCGCCGGCGCCGAGCACGTCACCATCGCGGTGAGCGGCGCGCACGGCGGTCACACCATCGACTTCCGCAACCTCGCGGCCGACGGCATCACCCTCGTGGGCCGGGCCAACGCCTACGACGACGGCGTGATGCGCTTCGGCGACGACCTCGCCGCGAACATCCGCCGGGGCGACGAGAACTACCTCTCTGTGCTCGACCATGCCGACGCCTACGTCGCCCGCACCGGGATCGACCTCCCCGAGGAGCCCGAGGCGCGCGAGCTCGGCCCCGAGCCCGCCTGCGTCACCGACCCGATCCTCGAGCTGAACCTCGCCGAGGCGGGCATCACCTCGATCATCTGGGCCACCGGCTTCCGCTCCGACTACTCGTGGCTGCAGGTCGACGCGCTCGACGAGCAGGGTCGCCCGAAGCAGGTGCGCGGCGTCTCGGCCGAACCCGGCGTCTACTTCCTCGGCCTGCCCTGGCAGTCCCACCGCGGTTCGACGTTCATCTGGGGCGTGTGGCACGACGCGAAGTTCATCGCCGACAAGATCGAGATCCAGCGCAGCTACCTCGCCTACGAGGGAGACGGCACCCCGAAGGCGGGGCTGCCGGCGCGGCCGACGGCCCGACTCACGGCGGCCTAGGCGCGGCGGCCCAGGTACAGCGGCCCAGACACCGTGCCCGTCATCGCGGCGGATGCGGTCCTCCAGTAGTCCGTGCTCTCCACTCCGGAGAGCACGGACTACTGCGTTTCGGTTGTTGCCTACTGAATTTCGAAGCGTCCTTCACTGAACTCTGTCCCCACACCCCCCGATAACGAGAAGAGCGCTTTTGGTCAGGAGTTTTTCTCCTGTTATCGTGTGCTCACCGTGGACTAACCGACGAGTGTTTCTCAGCGGTCACGGAGGTCACAGGGGGATGCCGAGCAGGGGGCGATCGTGCTCACGCATACACGGTCGAACCCGCGGATTCAGGGGAAAGGGACGACATTGTCCAAGCAGCACACTTCATCGCGGAAGACCCGCAAGATCGCCGCCATCGCCGCGGGAGCCCTCGTGGTCGGCCTCGGCGCCACCTACACGCTCGCGACCTGGAACGACTCCGAGTGGGTCTGGGGCGGCGCCGACGGCGGGCCGGGCATCGGCACCGAGCGCTTCGACGTCGAGCAGTTCACCGAGGGCGCCTGGCACGACGACGAGACGAACCCGGGTGGCGCGCTCGATTTCACGACGGCCGCGCTCGCCCTCACTCCCGGGGACACGGTGTACGCACCGATGTCGCTGCGCACGAAGACCAACTCCATCGGCGGTTCCGTCGAGCTCCAGGGCGCGGTCGCAGCAGCCGGCGTCGCCGTCGAGGACGCCGGCAACGAGCTCTGGGACGCGGTCGCGCTCTCGGTGTATACCTCGGCCGACGCGACCGCACCGAGCTGCTCCGCAGCGGCGGTCACGGCCGGCGATTGGACCGCGGTGCCCGGCATCGGCTCCTCCCCGCTCGGCACCGGTGCGACGCCGGGCACGGGCGCGCAGACCCTTGCCGCGGCGACGACCACCGATCCGGGTGCGCCGCAGCACTACTGCTTCGTGATCGCGCTCCCCGATGATGCGCAGCAGGTCGCCGAGTCCGCGGGGGTCGACCTCCAGGGCCGCACGATCGCACCGGCCTGGGAGTTCGCGGCAGAGTCCGACTGAGCTTCGACCGCGCTCCCAGTCCCCCGCTCATGATCCGCAGGATCGCCGGAGGCGCCGTCACGACCCTCGTGGTCGTGGCGGCGCTCGGCCTTGCCTGCTGGTTCGTGCTTGCGGCGACGACCGGGGCGACGCTCATCACCTTCCGGACCGGTTCGATGAGCCCGACCATGCCGCAGGGCGCGGTCGCGGTGACCGTGCCGGCGCAGGCCTCCGAGCTCGAGGTCGGTGATGTCGTCACGGTGCGCAGGGCCGGCGAGTCCATGCCGGTCACGCATCGCATCGTCGAGATCGGCCCGGTGCAGCCGCAGGCCGAGAACGCGGCCGACATCAGGGCGTCCGCGCCCGGATCCGGCCCACCCGATCTCGACAGCCCCGCAGCGCGCCAGATCGTCATGCAGGGCGATGACAACGACACCCCCGACCAACTGCCCTACGCCCTCACCGATGCGCGCAGGGTGGTGTTCGCGGTTCCGCACCTCGGCACCGCGCTCATGATGGTGCAGACCCCGATCGCGATGGGGGCGCTCGTGCTGCTGGTCGGCGCGCTCGTCGTCTGGGCGTTCTGGCCGCGGGCTACGGGGGAAGACGCTGCAGAGACGAACGCCGAAGACGGCGCCGATCATCGCCCCCGCCACGCCGAGCCCCGCCACGCCGAACCCCGCCACGCCGAGGGGGTGCTGCGATGAGCGCCCGCGCGGTCTCCGGAGCCCTCGCCCTCGTGTTCGCAGCGGTGACGTGCGCCGGCATCGGGTTCACCGCCGCCCGCGCTTCGGCGGTGTTCCACGAGCTCTCCGAGACCGGCCGCCCGGGCTACCTCACGCTCGCGCTCGACTCGCAGTCCGCGCTCCGCGCCGAACTCGAACCCGGTCAGTCGATGCGCTGGCTGGTGCAGGCCTCGCTGCGCGACGCCGACGCGGGCACCCTCGCCGTCGAGCTGCGCGCCGACGGCGACCTGGTCGCCGCGTCCGGCATGACGGCAGAGGTCGAGGCCTGCTCGGGATCCTTCGATCTCTCGGCCGCGCCGGCTCGGTGCGGCGGATCCCGCACCACCGTGTTGCCCGCTACCCCGCTCGCGCGGGTCGCGCAGGAGGGGGCGCTGTACGAACTCGCGGAGCTGCGCAGCGGCGAGCCGCGAGAGGTGCTGGTGACGCTCGGGATCCCCTCGACCACCTCCGCGGCAGCGGTCGAGGGGCGCACAGCGAACGTCGGGCTCGGGGTGCACTCGGCGGGCGGCGACGCCTCCGTCACCCCGGTGCCGCCCGCCGAGCGCCCCCCGCTCCCCGTGACCGGCTCCGATGCTCTCGCACTCGGCCTGCTCGCCGCCGGGCTCGCCGGGCTCGGTGCGGCCGCCGCGCTGCGCGGGCGCGCCCGATCCCGCGCCGTTTCCCGCACGTCGACCGCGGACGCATCGCTCCCGGGAGACCCCCGATGAAGTGGTGGGGATCTCGTCGCGGCAGGCACTCCGCCGCTTCGCACTCGCGAACGGGCGGAGCGAAGCGCGGGCTGATTCCGGGTGACGCCCTGAGGCGGCGCGGGATCGGCGCCACCGCCGCCGCGGTGCTGGTGTCGAGCGCGCTCGTCACCCAGGGCGGGATCACCACCGACGCGAGCTGGAACGACACGGAGTGGGCGCACGCACCCGCGGTCGGCACTTCGGAGTGCGGGCCGGACGGTGCCGGTTTCCTCAACCGGGCCGAGGGGCGCGCGCTCAGCGGCAACCTGCTCGGCGTGAATCTCGACACGCTGGCCGAGGCCGAGGGCGTGCAGGTCACCAATGACGGCAGCACCGCGACCGCGACCGCCGGCCAACCGGTGACGGGCATCGACTCGGCGTTCGCCGATCCGCTCACGGTGAACGCGCTCTCGGCGATCCAGCTCCCCCTCACCGGGTTGCTCGAGCTGCCGGCCGACAACAGCACGGGGGTCGTCGGCCAGTTCGGTCAGGCTCGGAGCACCGGTGAGGCTCTCGGCGCCAGCGGCTACGTCGACAACTCCGGCGGCATCGACCTCGCCGACGATCAGACGGGTGAGTACCCGGGGCTCGCGACGCTGCGCCTCTCGAACCTGTTGAACTCGCCGCTGCTCGGAGACATCGGCCTCGGCGATACCCTCTCGGGCGTCTCCGACCTCGAGCTCGAGGTCGGAGCGGTGGCCGGCCAGGCGAGCTTCGACACCTGCGCAGAAGCATGGGGCGAGGGCACCGCCGTCGCCCAGCGCTCGGTCGCGGCGTCGGCCGCGGAAGACATCGTTGCCGGGCTCGACCGGAGATACCTCACGGCGTCGGCCGACCTCACATTCTCCTCACCCACGGTCGGAGCGCTCTCCGGGGAGCTGAACAACCTGTTGGGCGGGCTCGAAGGCACCGTGAACGGCCTCCTCGGCACGCAGGGGGTGAAGACCGGCATCGAGTCGGGTGTCGCGAATCTGCTCAATGCGGTGCTCGACAACCCCCTCCTCACACTGGGCGCTATCCGCCTCAACACGCTCACCGCCAATATCGACCTGGCACCGGTGCGTGCGCTCATCGACACGGAGTTCTCGGATAGCGGTGGAGTACTCACGATCGACGCGACCGCAGGGACCGTCTCCGTCGACACGAGCGCGCTGCTGCAACAGGCCTACCCCGACCGCTTCGGTGACGGTCTCAACGGCCTCCCTCCGAACACGAATCTGCTCGCCGATGAGGCGATCCTGAACGCTCTGACTCAGAGCCTGACCGGGGCGCTCACCGAGTGGTTGAGCCATGTCGAGAGTCAGCTGGTCGCCGCCGTCGACGGGATCCGGATCACCTCGACGCTGTCGATCGACCTCCGCGCGCGCCTTCTCGCGATCACCCCGTTCATCGACGTCGGGCACATCGCGGTCTCCATCGACGGAACGCTCGCCGAGCTGCGCGCCAACAAACCCGGCACCGTGAGCACGGAGGTGAAGCTGCTCAGCGGTCTGCTCGGTGCGCTGACGGATCTCCTCACCAAGGGACTCCTCAAACCGGTGCTCGACCTGCTGCTGAACACCCTGCTCACCGGCGTGGGCGGAGTCGTGAGCGGCGTCGTCGACGGCGTCCTTCCGGCCGTGACCGGCCTTCCCGCAAAGCTGACGATGGTGACGGCCCCGTTGATCTCACTGGTCTCCCGGCTCTACAACGGGCTGTTCCTCTCGAATATCGTCTCGATCACGGTGAACGCGCAGAACGCCCCGGCAACGGGCGGTCCCCCGCCTCCCGACTGGGCGCCGGGCCAGCCGACGGCACCGCCAGAGGGTCAGTACGAGGTCGCGGCGCTGCGCATCGGGGTGCTCGACGGACTCGGCCCCAACGGGGTGCGCCTCTATCTCGGGCGCGCATCGGTCGGTCCCGGTTGCTCGCCGGCCGAAGCCGCGGCGGGCGGGTGCGCGGGGTACTGAGCGCATCCCGCCCATGACTCACCGCTTGGGCCTGGGCACTACCCGAGGCGGCGGGCGACCACGACGGTGTCGTCGAGCATGGCCTCGACTCCGTCGGGTCCGGTGCCCGGGCGCCGGCGCACATCCGCTTTCACCTCCCAGTGCTCGGGGTCGAGCCGCAATAGCACCAGCTCGCTCTCCGGGCTCGGGAACTCGCAGTGATGCCCCTGCGCCCACGGCGGCGGGGCTGCGTGCGAGATCACCACGAGCCGGCCGCCCACCGCAACCCGCTCGGCTGCGGCGCGCAGGATCCGCTCCCGCGGCAGCTCCACGGGCGACTGCAGAAAACTCGCTGTCACGAGGTCGAAGCGCCGCTCGGAGCCGTCGATCCGCTCGGGATCACGGGCCCACTCACCGAGATCCGCGGCGATGAACCGTGCATGCGGGATCCCACTGTCCTCCGCCGACCGCACCGCCCGGGCGATCGCGGTCTCGGAGAGGTCGATCCCGACCGCCTTCCAACCCCGCTCCGCGAGCCAGATCACGTCGCCGCCCTCCCCGCAGCCGAGATCGAGGGATCGGCCCGTCGGAAGCGAATCGACGACGTCCGCGAGCGTTCGATTGACCCGCCCCGACCAGATCCGGCCCGCGTCGGCACCCGCGTAGCGCCGCTCCCAGAAAAGGGCCGGATCCTCGCCCGGCTTCGGCGTATGCGCAGCCGGGCCGTGGACGGCGAGCGCGAAGTCCTCCTCCACGAGCGCCGCGTTCGCGGCCGCCCCGGCGAGCGTGCCACTGCCCATCGCGATGGGCACCGTCGCCGCCGGATTCACGACGTTGCCCGCGGCCCAGATGCGCGGGTGGCTCGTGCGCCCCGTGGCGTCGACAGCGATGAACGACCCCATCGGCGTCTCCGAGCGATCGAGCTCGAGCCCCTGCAAGAAGCCGTCGTGCGGCACGAGCGCGCCCGCGGTGAAGATCGCGTCCGCCTCGATCTCCTCGCGCAGCGTGCGTACTGCGGAGATCCGTGATCCGTCGCCCACGATCTCGGTGACCGGATCGTCGATGAGCCGCACACCTCGCGCCCCGAACTCGCGTCGGGTCTCGTCGCTCAGCTCGCCGAGGCCCGCGGTGAAGACCGTCAGATCCTCGGTCCACTGCCTGAGCAGCCTCGCCTGATGCATCCCCAGCGGTGACGTGGTCACCACCGCCAGGCGCCGGCCCCGCACCTCCCATCCGTGGCAGTAGGGACAGTGCAGCACGGTGCTCCCCCAGCGATCCGCGAGTCCGGCGATCGGCGGCAGCTCGTCGGTGATGCCCGTCGCGATGACCAGAGCGCGCGCGTCGAGCGTTTCACCGCCGTCGAGCACGATGCGCACGGGATTCGGCGATCCCGAACCCGTCTCCGACTCTTCGGGTTCGAGCACGTCTCGTACCGATCCGCGGCGGAACTCCACGCCGTAGCGCTCGGCCTCGGTGCGGCCGCGAGCGAGCAGCTCGGCCGGTGGTGTGCCGTCGAGCCCGAGCACGTTGTGCATGTGCGAGGCGAACCGGTTGCGTGGGCTGCCCGAGTCGATCACGAGAGTGCGGCGCAGGGAGCGCCCGAGGGCCTGAGCCGCACTGAGTCCGGCGGCGCCGCCGCCGATCACGATGGCGTCCCAGCGGTGAGAAGCGGTATGAGTCATGGGACCATGTTCGTCCCGTTATGCGATACTTGCAATACAGTTTGCAAAAATAGCAAGGAGTTGCGCCATGGACGAACTTCGGCAGCTCGGGGCACGACTGCGCTCGGCCCGGCAGGAACGGGGCTGGACGCTCGACGACCTCGCGGAGCGCGCCGGCATGTCGGCGAGCACGCTCTCCCGACTCGAATCGGGCAAGCGCCAAGCGAGCCTCGAGCTGCTGCTGCCGCTGACCAGGCAGCTCGGGATCCGCATCGATGATCTCCTCGAGCCCCGTAATCGCGACCCGCGCGTGCACCGCGACACGATCCGCCGCGAGGGCATGACCATCGCGCCGCTCACCCGCGAAGAATCAGAGGTGCGCGCGTTCAAGATCACCTACCACCCGCACGCCCTCGAGTGCGCCCCGCAGACGCACGACGGGCACGAGTGGCTCTACGTGATGTCGGGGAGACTGCGGCTCACCCTCGGGGAGCAGGAGCTCGTGCTCTCACGAGGCGAGGCGGCGGAGTTCGACACGACCACCCCGCACCGCATGCGCGCAGCCGGGAATCGACCAGCCGAGGTGATCAGCATCTTCAACACGGTGGGCGAGCGCCTGCATCTGCGCTCGTGGGATGCGGAGTAGGGGTGCCGCGAGCACACGCTCCGACCCTTCCGAGCAGACCGGCGGCGGTCAGCGACGGCCGGTAAGCTGCTGCGCAGACTCGCGTTCCGACCCCGAGGAGCAACGCCCTTGCGCACCATCGCACGCCCCCTCTCCGCCGCCCTCGCGACGCTCAGCGCGATCGCGCTGCTTACCGCCTGCACACAGGTCGGCACGGCGGCGCCGGGGAGGCCGGGGAGCGACGTCACGAGCTCTGGAGGTTCCGGAAGCTCCGGATCCGAGGCCTCCGCATCCTGGCTCGAAGAATACGACCTCGACGGGCTCGACGCACGCGAGATCATCGAGCGCCTCGACACGATGCCCGTCGCCGAGCGCCCCGCGGGGCTCATCGCTTCGGTTCAGCCCGACACCCTCCTCCTCACGGACACCGCCGAGAACGAGACGGTATTCGAGATGCCCGAAGACGAGTTCTACGTCTCCTTCGCTCCCTACGTCGACCAGACCCACGACTGCTACTTCCACAGCCTGACCACCTGCCTGGGCGAGCTCAGCGGCGAAGACATCGAGATCACCGTCACCGACGAGGCCGACGGCAGCGTGATCCTCGATGAGAGCCGGCAGACCTACGACAACGGTTTCGCGGGCGTCTGGCTCCCCCGCGGCATCGACGCCACGCTCACCGTCGAGCGAGACGGCCGGACCGCGACCGCGCAGCTCTCGACGGGCGGCGAGGATCCCACCTGCCTCACCACCCTCGAGCTCGCCTGACCAGGGGGCATCGACTTAGCTGCCGAACAGCCCCAGGCCCTCACGGCCGACGCCGGCCTCTGCATCGCCGGATATCGAGTCGGCCTGGAAGCGTCGAGTCGGCCTAGAATTCGCGCGAATCTCGGCCCTGCTCGATGAAAAGAGGCCGTCTCGGCGAGAAGAGGCCATCTTCGGCGCGATCGAACGCACCTGGGCCTCGCGCAAGCTCATCAGCGCCCAGCCCACGCTCGTGTTCGCGCACGGTCGGTCGATCGAGGCCGCCTGCCGCAGAACGCACACCTCCCAGGCCGACCTGCACTCGTCGATGCGCCGCGCCGGGATCGGCCACCCATCCAAGGTGCAGTGCATCATCCTCGAGCCGCACGGCGACTACTCCGTGATCCGAACCGGAGCCCCGCTCGATCCCGAGCTCTTCGCCCACATCGCCGGAGCAGACGAGCACCTGTTCGGTTCGGGCGCGGAGCCCACGGGGTCAACCGGGGCGAGATGAACAATCGGTGACAGGTCTCCCAATCCGCGATGAGCCCGAGTTCCGGGCCCGTAAGCTCGATGCCACGCTCACTCGATCGACGAAAGAAGCCCCCGATGACCAGACCCTCCGTACTGTTCGTGTGCGTTCACAACGCCGGGCGCTCTCAGATGGCGGCCGGGTACCTCCGGCAGCTCGCGGGCGACCGCATCGAGGTCCGCTCGGCGGGTTCCGTGCCGGCGGACCGGATCAATCCCGTCGCCGTCGAGGTCATGCTCGAGGAGGGCATCGACATCACGACCGAGCAGCCCAAAGTGCTCACGCCGGAGGCGGTGCAGGCCTCGGACGTCGTCATCACGATGGGGTGCGGCGACGCGTGTCCCTTCTTCCCGGGTAAACGCTACGAGGATTGGAAGCTCGACGACCCCGCGGGGCAGGGCGTCGAAACGGTGCGGTTGATCCGCGACCAGATCAAGAGCCGGGTCGAAGCTCTGATCGCGGAGCTCTCGCCGCAGTGATCGGGGTCGCTGCGGCGAGAGGGCTCACCCGCGCCCGCGCCCCAGCGCTCCGCGTGATCGAGATGACACCTACGGCCTTCGTCAGCACCGGCGAAGGGCCGGAAGCGTCATCTCGATGACGAAAGCCTCGTAGCCCTCGCCTAGGCTGAGGGCATGTTCTTCGAGCCGGACACACTGCTCGCCGGCCCGCGCGGTCGCAGGCTGTGCTTCGAGGTCGCGATGGCGGCGGTCGAGCGCATGATCGAGGCGGATGCGCGCGAGCAATGGCGCGCGAGCACCGTTCGCCACGCCGCCCGTCAGGCTGATCCCGACAGGCCGGTCGCCCGCGCGTACTTCGGCTGGGGCGCTCGCGAGATGCCCCGGCCGCGCCGGGAGAGCAGCACCGGTTCACCGGCGGACGCGTTGACCGGAATACCGCTGGCCCGGCTCGGCGACGCCGACCTGCTGGCAGCGCTGACGATGACGGTGAGTCGCGCTGCCTACTGGCAACCGCCGGACGGTGAAGACATGCTCGCGGCGGACCCCGAGCTGCGCGGGCCCCTGTTGCGCGCCGCCGGGGCCATCGTCGCATCGCCCGCCGTAGCCTGGTGGCTCGACGCCTTCGGCGATGCAGGATCGGGGCCACCGCGGCAGTGGGCCGTGGGCTGGGAGGACGAGGCGCATCACGGTACCGGACCCGTGCAGCGTCCCGTCTCCGGAGTCCTGCGGGAGTGGGGCGAGCACGTGCGCGCCTGCGAGGAGCGGTCGCGCCGGGAGCGGCCACTCGATCCGGCGGCGAACTGAAGCGGGGAGTGGTGGTCGGTCCCTCCGTACGATCTCGCCACTTCGACCCGCGAGCTGGACGGATTCGGGCCTGTCGGCCTGTACCTGGTGGAGGACGATTTCGGGTGGGATCGCGCAGTCGCGCGCCCGGTGGGGATTCCTCCGGGGCTCGAGATCGCTGTCATCCGCACGGCTGACGACTGGGCCGATCTCTGCCGGGAGTTCCCGCTCGCCGTGACCGCGGAGAAGCGGCAGGACTGGTACCGCACGACCGGCCGCGCCGGGGAATGGGTGATGCCCGACTGGGAGCAGGTCGCCGGGCACTACGACGGCGTGCATCTGACGACGCACGCCTACCTCACCGCGGCAGGGCGCGCGATCGACCTCGGCGATCCTTCGGCCCCGGATCCCGCCCACAACCCACGGGCGAGCGTGATCGCCGGCTGGAATCCGGACCAGACGTTCTGGCTCACGGATCGAGTGCGCGTCTGGGATGAGCCCGCGGTCTGGGAGCAGCAGGAACCGGATGCCGGATCGGGGCTCTTCAGGTGGCGCCAGAAGGAGAGCTGACTCTCTGGCGCTCGGTGTTGTGGCTTAATAAAGTTATTCCTTAATTAAGAAAGAGTTGAAATGCCTGCATCGGACCCCCTGAGCCTCGTATTCGCGGCACTCGCCGACCCGACACGGCGCGAGATCGTCTCGCGGCTCGCTCAGGGCCCGGCGACCGTCGGCGAGGTGGCCGAGCCGTTCGCGGTCAGCGCTCCCGCGATCTCTCAGCACCTGAAAGTGCTGGAGCGCGCGGGGCTGGTCACCCGCACGACCCAGGCTCAGTGGCGGACCCTCACGATGCGGGCCGAGCCCCTCGACCAGGCTTCCGCCTGGGTGGAGCGGCAACGCCGCGAATGGAACCTGCGCCTCGACGCCCTCGAGGAGCACCTGCAGACCATGAAGACCCGTCCGAGCACCGACAACAGACAAGAAACAGCATCATGAACACGACCGACACCTCAACCGCGCAGGCCCCTCAGTTCTCGATCACCCGCGTTTTCGACGCCCCGCCCGAACTCGTATGGCGCGCCTGGACCGAGGAAGCCGAACTCGCGCACTGGCTGCACCCCTTCGGGGTCTCCACCGACCGCGTCTCCTTCGACGTCCGCGTCGGCGGCCGCTACCGGTACACGATGACCAATGACGAGACCGGCGAGGAGTACCCGACCGGAGGCGAGTACCTCGAGGTAGAGCCCTTCGAACGACTGGTCTTCACCTGGGGCGAGCCCGACGCCGCCGTCGCCACCGCTCCGGTCATCACACTGACCCTCACCCCGCAGGGAGAGCGCACCGAACTCGTCTTCCACCTGCGCGGCATCGAGGGCAAGCCCAGCGACGGCTTCGTCTACGACGGCTGGGACGAGGCCCTCACCAACTTCGGCCGCCATCTCGCCGGAGAAGAGCTGGGCTGAGGTCTACGGGCCAGTAGGCCCGGCGCAGAATTTGCTGAACGCTCCGCGTTCAGATCTGAAAATTCCCGACCCTGTGGGGCCAGCGCGATCCTTGGTTGAACGCTGCCGCGTTCAACCTTCAAAGGATCCCGCCCATTCCCTCACGCGGGCGGCGCTCTCCTCCTCCGACAGATCCTCGACGCGCGTCATCACCGACCAGCGCACACCGAACGGATCGCGGATGCTCGCGAAGCGGTCACCCGAGACGAAGTCGCTCGGCGCCTCGCGCACCACGGCACCGGCCGCGACCGCGCGTTCCACGACCGCGTCCACGTCGGGCACGTACAGACCCATCGAGTAGCAGTCGTCCTCGCCCTCCGGCGCGGCGACGAGGTGATAGTCCGACACCGGCTCACCGAGTTGCAGGTGCCCCTTGCCGAAGTCGAGCTCGGCGTGCGCCACCACCCCGCCCATCTCGGTCACGTCGACGACCCGGGCGCCGAAGACATCGCGGTAGAACTCGATCGCCTCGCCCGCCCTCGGGATCGCGAGGAAGGGAGTGAGACTGGTCGAGCCGTGGGGCATTCCGTCCGTCGTGTGCGCGCCGTTCGCGGCGCGGCTCTCATGTGCGTTCATGCCCTCAGCGTAGGATCGTGCCTCGCGAACGGCTTGCAGATTCGCGCCAGATCGCGCCGGTTCGCGGCCGGGTCGCGGGGACGGGCTGACGCGCCGGAGCGGTCGGAAGGGCGGGCACAGGAATGGTCGACGAGGAACGGCGCGGTGTGCTCTACCCGCACCGCCTGCCCGAGTTCCATCGGATGCCACCGCGCCGCGAACTGGAGCACGCGGTGCGCTGGTTCTGGATCCCCGAGTGGGATCTCGCCGACGGTGAGGAGTCCCGGCAAGAGCTGCTGCCCTTTCCCGTCTGCAATCTGGTCGTGGAGCCCGCAGCGGTGACCGCGGTCGGTCCGGCGACGCGGCGCTCAGAGCGAGTGCTGACGGGGCGCGGCTGGGCGGTGGGAGCGCTGCTCAGACCCGCTGCGGTGCCGTCGTTGGCGCCGGATCCCGCGACGATCCGCGACGCCACTCGCATCGTCGAAGCTCCGCGCTTGCTCGCCGAGGTGAACCGAGCGATGGAGGATCCCGAGTCTTCCGGCGCCGCACGCCGCGAGCGGGCTGTCTCGTTGCTCTCGGAGTGGATCCGGGAGCGAATTCCCGCACCGAGCACACCGGGTGACGGCGCACTCGCGAATCGACTGGCGGAGGAACTCGGGGATCCCGCGCTGACGCGCGTCGACCAGCTTCCGGATCGTCTGCACGTCTCGGTCCGCACCCTGCAGCGCGTCGCCGATCGCTTCTTCGGCCTCTCGCTGCACTCGATGATCCGGCGGCGGCGCATCCAGGAGGGCGCTGAGCGCCTGCGAGAGCAGCCCGAACTCACCATCGCCGCACTCGCGAACGAACTCGGCTACGCGGATCACGCGCACTTCACAACCGATTTCAGGCGCTTGCTCGGTGTCACCCCGAGCGAGTACCGCGCGAGAGCGGGAACGCGACCGTGAAGCCGCCTCCGATCACTCAGACCGTGAAATCGGTCGCGGCGCGCGCCGAGGTCACCGTCTTCATGTAGTCGACGACCGGCAGATGCTCGGGGTGCTGCGCGTACGCGGCCAGGCCTTCGGCGTCGTCGAAGTCGGCGATGAGGGTCAGGTCGTAGTTGGCGCCGTCGAACAGCTCATTCCGGTGCAGGGTGAGGGCGCGCACCGAGGCGACGCGCTCCCGCAGCGGTTCGATGAGGTCGACGGCTCGGGCTGCCTGGGCGTCGCGCTCGTCACGGGTCTCGCCGGCGAACTTCCAGCTCACGATGTGGCGCAGGGTCATGGGGTTCCTTCGGGTTGAACGGGCCGGCAGGGGAGTCGACTGAGATCCTGCGACTGCACGCAGGACGCCGGGTGCGAGCGGGATGGCGAGAACACTGCGCTGCGCTGCGTCCTGCTCACTTACGCGAGAACAGCCGCGGTCGACGCGAAGCCTTCTCCACTGCGGCGCTGAACCGGTCGGGATCGACGCGCCAGATCGCGTGGCGGCGGCCGTTGATCAACACCACCGGGATGTTCTCGGAGTGGAGCCTGGCGAGCTGCTGGTCCTGCAAGATGTCGAGCTCCCGGAGGGAGGTGGCGATCCCGCGCTCCGCCAGCTCACCGCGTACAGCGGCGATCACCTCGCGAGCATCGTCGCAGAGGTGGCAACCGGGTTTGCCGATGAGGGTGAGCTCGACGTTCGTCACGATCGATCATTCTACGAGGCCGCGCACGCGGAACCGCGCGTCAGCGAAAAGACGGAAGGGCACCGGGCGCAGCCCGGTGCCCTCCGTACCTCGCGCTCCTGCGCGGCCAAGGGAACGGCAGCGCAGGGGGCGATTACTTCTTGTTGCGGCGCTGGTGGCGCGTCTTGCGAAGCAGCTTGCGGTGCTTCTTCTTGGACATGCGCTTGCGGCGCTTCTTAATTACTGAACCCACGGTTACCTCACAACGTCTCTCGGGCCGAAGGTATCGCGGCCCACAAAACACTTATATTACTCTGTCAGGCCGATGAGCGCGAAACGACCGGCGACCCCGTCGCCCGACAGCCCTACGAACGGAGCTTGAAGCGTGCCACCAGCTCCTTGACCCGATGCTCGGCTCGGGCCGCGGCGCGACCGATCCGCTCGGCCGCCGCGGCGGTCTCCTCCGAGAGCACCTCGCTCTCGTCGAGGGGGTCGCCGAACGGGTCGTCCCCGTCGGGGCCGGGCACCCGATCCCCGTCCTCGGAGAGATACTCGACCGTCACCTCGGTGTCGAAACCGGCCGAGAGGAACGGGATCACGAAGTCCTCGACCATCTCGAGCGGCTCGGGATCGAGCGCATAGAAGCGATGCTGTCCCTCCTCGCGCACGGTCACCAGCTCGGCCTCGCGCAGCACCTTCAGGTGCTTCGACACCGTCGGCTGACTGATCTCCAACTGGGCGACGATTTCGGAGACGCTCATCTCGGCGTCCTGCTGGTGTCGCTCGAGCAGCACACGAAGAATATCGCGCCGGGTCGCGTCGGCGATGACTCCGAAAATATCTGGCATAGCCTCAAGGTTAGTCGGCCAGGGCGTTTCTCGCCCGCCCGTGCCGAGCCGGAGCTCGTCTACCCCGTGCCGGAACGGCCCGGCGTGTGTAGCATGACTGCTATTGAAAGCGGTCCGGCGCATCGTCCGGCGCCGCGGGTCCCAGGGAACGAAGCAGGGAAAGAAGGAGTCGTGAGGGCACGCGCCTTGAGCCGTCGGGCTGCCGCCCCGCTCCCGCAGAAATCCTGGATCAACGCGATGATCCACTCCTCGCCCGCCCGCTTCGCGCTGATGGTCTTCACCAGCCTCATCCTGCTCTGGACGGCCCTGCTCTCGTTGCCGATCGCGAGCAACTCGCGCACGATGACCCCGCTCGCCGACGCGCTCTTCACCGCCGTCTCGGCGATCTGCGTCACGGGGCTCTCGACAGTCGACATGGCATCGAACTGGTCGCTGTTCGGCGAGTTGGTGATCCTCGCCGGCCTGCAGATCGGGGGCATCGGCGTGCTCACCCTCGCGAGCATCCTCGGCCTCACCGTCACCCGCCGCCTCGGCCTGCGGCAGCGACTGCTCGCCGCAGGCGACACCAACCCGATGCGCATGGGCCGCGACGTATCCGAGAGCCAGGCCGTCGGTCTCGGCGAGATCGGCGGCCTGCTGGTCGCGGTGGCGGCGAGCCTCGTGGTGATCGAGGCCGCCCTCACCATACTCATCACACCGCGGCTGATGGTCGCCGGATACGACTTCTGGCACGCCCTCTGGAACGGCTTCTACCTCGCCGCATCCGCCTTCACCAATACCGGCTTCGTACCGCTGCCCGGGGGGCTCGCCCCCTTCGACACCGATGTCTACCTGCTGACCGTGCTCGCCATCGGCGTGTTCCTGGGCGCGATCGGCTTCCCCGTCATCTTCGCGCTCTACCGCTACGTGACGGGCGGCGGCTGGCGCGCGCACAAGCGCCTCGGCCTGCACGCCAAGCTCACCCTCACCACCACCCTCATCTTCGTGATCGTGGGCTGGGTCGCCATCGGCGGGCTCGAGTTCGCGAACCCCGACACGCTGGGCGGTCACGGGTTCTGGGAGACGCTGCTCAGCTCCGGCTATATGTCGGTGATGACGCGCTCGGGCGGCCTCGGCATCATCGACCCGGTCGATATGAACGGATCGACGCTGCTGGCCATGGACATGCTGATGTTCGTGGGCGGGGGATCGGCGTCGACCGCCGGCGGCATCAAGGTCACCACGCTCGCCGTGCTGTTCCTCGCCGCTTACGCCGAGGCTCGCGGGTACCGCGACATCCAGGTCTTCGACCGCCGCATCCCCGACGAGGTGCTGCGCGTGTCGGTGTCGATCCTCATCTGGGGGGCGACGATCATCCTCGTTTCGACGGTCGCGCTGCTGCATTTCACCGGCCGCCCGCTCGACATCGTGCTCTTCGAGGTGATCTCGGCGTTCGGCACCTGCGGGCTATCGACCGGCTTGTCGAGCGAGATCTCGGATCCCGGCAAATACATTCTCGCGGCCACCATGTGGGCCGGCCGCGTGGGAACGGTGACGCTTGCCGCGGCCGTTGCGGCGTCGAGCCGTTCCCGCCTGTTCAAACTCCCCGAGGAAAGGCCGATCGTTGGTTGATATTCGCAGTGACGCCCCGGTGATCGTGATCGGCCTCGGCCGGTTCGGCGCCGCGACCGCAGGACAGCTCGACCGACAGGACCGCGAGGTGCTGGTCGTCGACACCGATCCCCAGCTCGTGCAGAAGTGGGCGGATCGTGTGACCCACGCCGTGCAGGCCGATGCCCGCTCCATGGAAGCGCTGCGCCAGATCGGCGCCGACGAGTTCCAGATCGCGGTCGTCGCCACCGGCGCATCGATCGAGGCGAGCGTGCTGATCGCCGCGAACCTCGTTGATCTCGGCATCCCCCAGATCTGGGCGAAGGCGATCTCGCTCTCGCACGGCAAGATCCTCGAGCGGATCGGCGTGAACCACGTCATCTATCCCGAGCGGGAGGCCGGCGAGCGCGTCGCACACCTGCTGAGCGGCAGCATGCTCGACTTCATCCAGTTCGACAACAACTACGTGATCGCGAAGATGTACCCGCCCCGCTCGATCCGCGGTCGCTCGCTCTCCGAGAGCGGGGTGCGCACCCGCTACCGCGTCACGGTGGTCGGTGTGAAGACTCCGGGTCAGCCGTTCACCCACGCGACTCAGGACACGGTGGTGTCGCCGCACGACCTCATCATCGTGAGCGGTACGGCCGCCGATGTGGAGCGCTTCGCGACGATCGGTTGAGGTTCGCGTCCCGAGTCGCCGAGGCGCGGAACAGGAGTCGCGACATGCTGCCTCGCAGCGCACTCGCGCTACACGAGACCGCGTGTCGCGACTCCCACCTTTCGAGAGACGAGCTCAGCCCGGAGCTAGCGCTTCGCCGGCCTCCAGTCCTTCCACTCGCCGCTCCGCTCGAAGTCGAGGTCGAGCGGGACACCCGTACGATCTCTCAGCAGCGACGTCGCGAGCAGCCCGATCGCCGTCATGGTGAGCAGGTAGACGACGATGGCCCAGGTGGTGCCGAAGGACTGCAGCAGGATCTGCGCGATCGTGGGAGCGAACGCGCCGCCCAGCACTCCGCCGAGGGCGTAGCTGATCGAGATGCCCGAATAGCGCACGGATGCAGGGAAGGTCTCGGAGTACCACACGGCCTGCGGCCCGTAGGTGAGCCCGAGGCCGACGGCGAGTAGACACGTACCGACGAGCACTCCGCCGACGCCGCCGTTGAAGACGAACTGGAACAGCGGGATGATGCCCGCGGCCTGCACGAACCAACCGACCGTCACGACGGGCTTACGGCCGAACCTGTCGGTCAGAGCGCCCGCCGCGAGAGTGGAGGCCGCCCAGACGACGGCAGCGGTGAGCACCGCGAGCTGAACGTGCACGGGATTGTAGCCCAGGCCGCCCTGATCCTCGAGGCGCGAGGCGAGTCCCTGCACGTAGCCTCCGGTGAGCATGTAGCCCACGGCGTTGTTGCCCGCGAAGAACAGCGCACTGACGATCACGAGCGGCAGGTGCTGCTTCAGCACCTGCACGATCGGCGCCGATTCCTGCTGACGCGTCTCCTTGATCTCGTTGAACACCGGCGACTCGTCGACGGTGCGGCGGATGACGAAGCCCACCACGATCAGCACGACCGAGAACAGGAACGGCACGCGCCAACCCCACACCTCGAACGCCTCTCCCGGAGCGATCGCCCCCATGAGCGCGAGCATGGCGGAGGCGAGCAGCATGCCGAACGGCACACCCAGCTGCGGGAAGATGCCGTACAGACCGCGCTTGCCCGTGGGCGCGTGCTCGACCGACATCAGCACGGCGCCGCCCCACTCGCCGCCCGCGGAGATGCCCTGCAGGATGCGCAAGAAGATGAGGATCGCGGGAGCGGCCATCCCGATGGTCTGGTAGGTGGGCAGCAGTCCGATCCCGACCGTCGCGACCCCCATCAGCAGCAGTGTGATGACGAGCATCGGCCGACGCCCGAGCTTGTCGCCGAAGTGCCCGGCGAGGAACGCGCCGAGCGGGCGGAAGAGGAAGGAGAGGCCGATGGTCACGAGCGAGAGGATCTGCATCATGCCCGGGCCTGCGGGTTCGAAGAAGAGCTTCGCCAGCACGAGGTTCGCGGCGAAGGCGTAGATGAAGAAGTCGTACCACTCGATCGTGGTGCCGATCATCGATGCCGCGACGACCTTGCGGCGTTCGCGGCCGGTACTCTCGGTTCCGAGGTCGGCTGAGGCGGTGCTGGTCATAGTTCGACGTCCTTGTCTGATGGTTGGGTGGGTGAGAAGACGCGGCGGATTGGTACGGGATCCGTCACCACGTCACGGGCAGGGCCGTGATCCCGCGGAACACCCAGCCGTCCCAGCGGGTGTCGCGGTCGGTCGCGAGTTCGAGACCGGGGATCCGCTCGTAGAGGCGCGGCAAGGCGTACTCTCCCACCGCGGTCTTGGCGGCCCAGCGGCCGGCGCACATGTGCACTCCCGCGCCGAAGCCGAGGTGTCCGCGCGCACGCCGGCGCACGTCGTAGTGCGCTGCGTGCGGGAACACCGCTTCGTCACGGTTGGCGCTCGCGAGCAGGAGACCCATGTTCGCGCCGGCGGGCAGCGAGAATCCTTCTAGCTCGGTATCGTCGACGAGCTCACGCGGAATCATTCCGATCGGCGACTGCCAGCGCACGGTCTCCTCGAAGACGTCGCCCCAGGCGACCTCGCCCGCCAGCACCTCGGCCCGCTGGTCCGGGTGCGTGGAGAGCGCCCAGACGATGTTCGTGATCATGTGCTGCGGCTCGTTCATCCCGCCCGAGATCGTCAGGTGGACGTTCGCGCGTACGGTCTCCTCCGGGAGACCGACTTGGAGCAGGTGGGAGGTGATCGACCCGTCGGGGGTGCGGCGCAGCACCGGCAGCAGCGAATCGAGGATCGTGTTCACCTCCGCCTGGCTCCGATCGCAGCGCCGCCAGATATCGGCGTCGTCGAGCAGGTTGCCGATTCCGGCGATGTAGTCGGTGGACCAGCGGCGCATGTCGTCGACGTGCACGTCCGATGGGAAGCCCAGCAGGTCGATGAGGTTCTGACTCGCAACCGGCGCCGCGAAGTCGCGGTTCAGATCGGCGTGCGCCGGGCCGATCTCCAGCAGCCGAGCGATCCAGCGGTCGACGTTCTTCTCGAAGCTGGGCGACCACACCTCCTTGATGGCCCTGGGTCGCAGAGTGGGGTTGATGGCGGAGCGCTCTGCCGCGTGAGCCGGATCGTCCTTCCTCAGCATCGGACGCCCGCCGAGCGCGCGCATCATGGTGAGGTTCTGCTCCGAGTAGGAGCTGAAGCGCTCCGGGTGCTGCTCGGCCCAGCTCACCGCCGCGTGCGTGGTGAGAAAGTAGCGCTGGACGGCGGGCGCGAAGACCACTGGTCCCGTCTCTCGAAGCCGCTCGTAGCTGGGGTATGGATCGCGCATCGCCTCCCGCGGATCGAACCAGTCGGCCACCGGGACTTCGACGGCGGCGAGTGCAGTGCCGGGCATGGCTGCTCCTTTGCAGATCCGTGTTCGTTGCTCACGGATCATCCTGCATACGAAACAACCTCGCCTCAAACGGTGCTTTCCGGTCTTTGATCACGGATAATCCGGGGATTGCCTCGTCGAGTCCATCAGCCGGCATCCTCACCCCAGACGGTCGCCCAAGCTCGTCATCATCTCTCCTCGCAGTTGCTTCGCGCAGTCGACCACCGCGGCGACCCTGGGGGGCAGAGGGTTCTGCGGCCAGGCGACGAGCACCTCGACGGGTCTGGGAGCCGGCACGATGGGCAGGTAGACGACACGGCGTCCGTCCCACGTCTCGGGCGAGACATTGCGCCGCATCAGCAGTGTGTACCCCAGCCCGCGCCCCACGAGCGCTCGGCACAGCTCGTAATCGGCGGTCCGGTGAGCGATGCGAGGGGTTATGCCCCGGCTCGACATGATCTCGAGCGTGTGAGTGCGGCTGGCCGCGATATCGAGCATGATCATCGGCTCCTCCGCGACCTCCGAGAGATCGACGCTGTCGCGGGATGCGAGCGGATGCTCCTCCGATACGACGAGCATCGCCTCGGTGGTGGTGAGCGCGACGCGCTCGTACTCCGGCGGGACCTCGATGTCGAAGGTGACGACCAGGTCGAGTTCAGCACCCTCGGCTGCAGAGAGCATCGTGCCCAGATCGCCTGTCCGGTACTCGATGTGGACACCGGGGTAGTTCTGGCGGGTCGCGATGAGCAGACGCGGGAGGATGAGACTCGCGAGCGTATTGATGAGGCCGATACGCACCGGGCCGACGATCGAGGACTGCTCGCGCCCGACCGAAGCGGTGAGTTCTGCACCGTCCGTAACGATTCTTCGGGCCAGCGGAAGGATCGTCAGCCCGTCCGAGGTGAGGGTGGCGCCGCGCGATCTCTGCCGCTTGAAGAGCGAGGCGCCGAGCGCGCGCTCCATTGCCGTGAGCGCGTCGGAAACCGCCGAGTCGGAGGCGTGCAGGGCGGCAGCGGCACCCGAGATCGAACCGGAGTCGGCGACGGCGAGGAAGCACTCGATCTGACGCAGAGTGAAGGGCAGCGACGGAAGACGGCGAGAGAGGTCGAGCGCTTCACGAGTATCCATGACGGCATTATCCCGGGTTAGCCGGGGAAGCACTACGACTTTTTCCGCTTCCATAGGGGTAGGCGATCCGTCATCATCGGTGGAGACGCCCGCAGCGCGGGTCGTGACAGGACGATCGAAGGAGGCAAGGATGCCGAGGATCAGCTACGTGGAGCCGGCCGGGGACTCCCGGGACGTCGAGGTGGAACCGGGGGTCTCGGTGATGCGCGCCGCGATCCTGAACGGCGTCGAGGGCATCATCGGAGAGTGCGGCGGACAGGCGATGTGCGCCACCTGCCATGTCTTCGTGGAGCGCACCGATGGCGAGTTGCCCGAGGTCGGCGACGACGAGGAGGAGATGCTGGAGTGCACCGCCGACGAGCGCCTCGAGAACAGCCGCCTCGGATGCCAGCTGCGCGCCGGTGATCACTTCGACGAGCTCGTGGTGCGCCTCCCCGAGAGGCAGGTGTGACGTGAACGGCGACGCCGTGATCCTGGGGGCGGGCCAGGGAGGCCTCACTGCGGCAGTGACGCTGCGAGAGCGCGGCTGGGTCGGCGCGATCCATCTCGTCGGAGAGGAGAACCGCGCGCCGTATCAGCGCCCACCGCTGTCGAAGGGATACCTCTCTGGTGTCGAATCTGAGCATGATCTGCTGCTCAGAAGCCTTGAATCGCTGGAACGCGATCAGATTGCGACGCACCTGGGTGTCGCGGCGGTGTCGCTCGACACCGTGCGACAGCGAGTCGCGCTGAGCAATGGGACGGCACTCGCCTACAACGCTCTGATCTTCGCGACGGGATCCACACCCAGGCGGCTTTCGCTGGCCGGGAGCGAGTTCTCCGGCATCCACTCGGTCCGCACCGTGCAAGACTCCGACACCCTGCGCAAGGACCTCGAGCGCGGCGGGGATACCGTATTCATCGGCGGAGGCTTCCTGAACCTAGAAGTAGCCGCAGAAGCCTCCAAGCACGGCCGAGTGACGATACTCGAGGTCGCACCCCAGATCCTTGGTCGTGTACTGAGCCGGGAGAGCGCTGAGGCCCTCGCCGACTTTCACTCGGGCCTCGGCATCGAGATCCGCTGCGGAGTCGAGATCGCCGGAATCACGGGCGACCGAGGCCGCGTCAGTGCGGTCGAGCTGAAGGACGGGACCGCGATCCCCGCCTCACGAGTCGTCGTATCGATCGGCGCAGAACCGCGCGACGAACTCGCGCGGGAGGCGGGGATCAGGATCGCAGGCGGGATCGAGGTCGATGTGAACCTGCGATCCAGCGATCCCCGAATCTTCGCGATCGGCGACTGCGCACGCTATCCCAGCCCTTTCGCGGAGTGCGAAATGCGCGTGGAATCGGTGCAGAACGCCACAGACCAGGCGCGCTACGTCGCCGGTCTGCTGACGGGCGGGCCGGAGAGCGGATACCGTGCGGTGCCCTGGTTCTGGAGCACGCAGGGGGAACGGCGGCTGCAGATCGCGGGAATCGCAATGCCGGGAGATGCCGCGCGAGTGGTCGAGCGCGGCGACGGAGGCAAACTCGTGGTCGAGCGGGTGCGCGATGGTCGCGTATCGGCCGTCGAGACGATCAACGCGCCCGGCGCCCACATGCGTGCGCGCCGGGCACTCGCGGCGTTCCCGGATCAGGCGATTGCGGCCGCCGCGGTCACCTGATCTCGGGTTCGCGTCCCGAATCGCCCGCTGCTTGAACGCGGAGTCTCAATCTGCTGCTTCACCGATGGGTGAGACAGCAGATTGAGACTCCGCGTTTCCGCCCGACGCCGGCCCGAGGGCCCCTCACGCGCGGGAGACCGTCGCGGCCGCCACCTCGGCGAAGACGCCCGCCGCCCAGTCGCGGGCCGCCTCCGCCGCCGGGATCGACCCGCCTGCGTCGTGCCGGCCGTACTCCCCCAGCCGCGAGGCTCCGCACGCCTGCAGCGCCTCGTCGACGAGTTCGCTGCCGCGCGAGTAGGTGCGCTCGTAGCTGCGGTCGCCCATGCCGAACACCGCATAGCGCACACCCGCGAGGTCGGGGCGCTCCTCGAGCAGTCGGCGCACGAACGGCTGGGCCGAGCTCGGCACCTCGCCGTCTCCGTAGGTCGAGCACACGATGAGGTGCATCCGCGCGGGATCGAGTTCGTCGGCGCGCACGTCTCCGAGGTCCCGCACCCGCACATCCGCCGCCTCCCCGAAGAGGCGCGAGAGCTCGTCGGCCACGAGCTCCGCACCACCCGACTCGGTGCCGAAGAGGATCGTCGTCGGCACCTCCGCTCCGATCTCCGCGACGCCGCCCGCGTCGAGCGGCGGCAGTTCGAGACTCGCGTCGCCCGCGGCCTCGAGCTGGGCTTCGCGACTCTGCAGCTTCGCCCGCTCGCGGCCGGGGGCAGCGGTGAGGCGCTCCCGCAGGTCGATGCGGCGCCAGCCGTCGAAGTCGGTCTCCCCGTCGATCGAGGGCAAACCGGGTGCGGAGGCCGTCACGGCGCCCGATTGCAGGTCCGCGGCAACGATGAGCGCGAGGTCCCGTGCGTCGGCCCGCTGATCCGGGATCGTGCCGCGGGGCCCGCGGCGCAGCCAGCCCGCGGTGTAGAGGCCCGGTTTCACCCGGCCGTCGGGGTGGGCGCCCGGTTCGACGGGGGCGCCGGTGTCGGAGGCGAATCCGACTGCGGTGATCACATCGGAGGTGGGGATCCGCACCTCCCCCTCCGCGCCGCTGAACACCGCGGCCTCGACCCGCTCCATCCCTTCCAGCCGCTCGGGCGAGAGGCCGAACCACCACTCCAGGGTGACGCGCGGGTCGGTAACGGGATCCGCGAGGAGCGCCCGCACCGCGTCGATGCGCGCGTCGCGTCCGTCGTCGGGCAGTTCTCCCGCGCCGTGCACGACGTGCCGCACCCCGGGCAGCCCGGCCAGTTCGCGCACCATCACGGGGTCGAACTTCGCCGACGCGGGGGCGCTGCGCCCCACGAGATGCAGTGTGCGCACCCGCTCGGTGAAGCGCCGGTGGGCGGCATCGTCGATATCGGACCCCTCGAGGCCCGCGGCGTCTCGAGCGACGAGGCGGGCGACGTCCATCGCCACGTTGCCGTGCCCGACCACGACCACGCTCTCCCCCAGCGGCTCGGGCGCCTGCTCGTCAGGGTGGGTGTTGAGGAATCGGGTGACCGCTCCCGCACCGCGCACGCGCGGGAGCGAGGCGCCGGGCACCGGCAGCTCGGCGTCGCGGTGCATACCGGTGGCGAGCACCACGACGTCGTAGGCCCGTTCGAGCTCCTCGAGGGCGAAGTCGACTCCCAGGCGGCAGTTGCCCCTGAACCGCACGCCCTCCTCGGTGAAGAGCCGATCGAACTGCCGGGCCACCGCCTTCGTGCCCTGGTGGTCGGCCGCCACGCCGTAGCGCACGAGCCCGTAGGGCGTGGGCAGTTCGTCGAACACCTCGATCGGCGCAGCGGGGAAGGTGCGCCGCAGAGCCTGCGCGGTGAAGCTGCCGGCGGGTCCGGATCCCACGATCGCCACGCGGGGCGCGGGGGCGTCGTCGGTGCGCGCTTCGGCGGCCCGGCTGTCGGAGACTCCGGATCCTGATCGACGCCCGCTCCACGTCGCGGGCAGCTTCAGCATGCCACGGAACACCCAGCCGCCGATCTCCGCCGGATCCTCGTCGATGAGCGACAGTCCCTCCAGCGACGAGAAGAGCAGCGGGAGCGCCACCTCGGCGACCTCGGCCCGCGCGGCCCAGGCTCCGAGGCAGACGTGCACGCCCTTGCCGAAGGCGAGGTGGGGCTTCGCCTCGCGGCGGATGTCGAAGGCCGCGGGATCGTTCCAGACTCGCTCGTCGCGGTTCGCGGAGAGGATGCAGATGCCCAGCCGGGCGCCGGCGGGAAGGCGCACACCCGCGAGTTCGGTGTCCCGCGTGACCTGGCGCGAGTACAGCCCGATCGGCGCGACCCAGCGGATCGTCTCGTCGAAGACGGCCTGCCAGAGCGAGGGGTCCCGCTCGACCGCGGCACGCTGCTCGGGGTGGGTGAGCAGCGCCCAGGCCGCCACGCCGAGCGCATCGCGCGGCTCGTTGAGACCGCCGCCGATCGTCATCTTCACGTTGGCCCTGATCCGCTCGATCGGCATCTTGTAGTCGGGGATCTGCAGCAGCTGCGACAGCAGCGACTCGTTCGGATTCGCGGCGTGCCACGCGAGCATCTCGTCGAGCGCCGCGTCGACCTCGTCGAACGATTGCTTGCCGAGCGCCCACACCTCCGGATCGTCGGCGTAGTTGCCGGTCGCGTCGATCATGGTCTGCGACCAGCGCTGCAGATCCTGCTGCGTGGCATTGTGCAGGCCGATGAGCTCGCGCAGGCTCTCGGCCGCGAAGGGCGCCGAGAAATCCCAGATCAGATCCGCTCCCGGCCCCTTCGCGATGAGCTCTTCGAGGTAGCGCTCGGCGTTGCGCTGGAACTTCGCCTTCCAGATGCGCTGCACCGCGCCGGGCCGGAGCGCGGGCTGCCAGGCCTTCCGCTCGATGTAGTGCTCGGGATCATCCCGGCGCAGCATCGAGTGGCCCATCGCCCGGATCTGCAGCGACCCCTGCTCATCGGCCGAGAAGATCTGCTGATCGAGCTCGGTCTCGTGCACCGCCTCGTAGGAGGTGATGAGGTAACGGCCGACCTGCGGCACCCAGTGCACGCCGCCCTCGGCGCGGAGCCGCTCGTAGATCGGGAAGGGATCGCGGTAGAGGTCGGGAATGGTGACCCAGTCGGCGACCGGAGCCTCGTTGCTCGTCATTGCACACCTCGTTGTTCTGAACTGCAGTATGTCTTCGAGTATGCGCGCGGTGCATAACGAAACAAAAACGGAATTATCTGCATTGATTATTCGGATACGTGTGAGAATTGCCGCATGCCCGCGAACTCCTCCGCCCCGCTGCCGTCGTTCACCCTGCGGCAGCTCGCGTACTTCGTCGCGGCCGCCGACGAGGGCACCATCACGGGCGCGGCGGAGACGCTCCGGGTCTCACCCTCGGCCATGTCCGACGCCATCACGGAACTCGAGTCCGCGATGCGCGAGCGGCTCTGCGTGCGTCGGCGCGCCCACGGCCTCACGCTCACCCCGGCCGGCCGCCGACTCGTGCAGCACGCCAGGCGGATGCTGGCAGAGGCCGAGGAGCTGCACCGCTCCGTGGGAGGCGAGGGGCGGCTCTCGGGCCCCGTCGTGCTCGGCTGCTACCCCACCCTCGCCCCCACGATCCTTCCCCCGCTGCTGCAGGACTTCGCCGCGCTCCACCCCGGCATCGAGCTCTCGATCCGGGAGTCCACGCAGGACCGTCTGGCCCACGACCTCGCATCCGGCCGCATCGATGTGGCGGTCGTCTACGACATGCTCGTGCCGGTCGACACCGAACGCGCCAGACTGTACGAACTGCAGGCCCACGCACTGCTCGCCGCCGGTCACCCGCTGGCCGCGCGCGAGACGGTGCAGCTGGAGGATCTGGCCGGCGACGACCTCATCCTGCTCGACGCGCCGCCATCCAGCGAGCACACCCTCTCGGTGTTCGCCGAGCGGGGCCTCCGCCCCCGCATCAAGCACCGCACCGCGAGCTACGAGGTGGTGCGCACACTCGTCGCACGCGGCCTGGGCTACGGCGTCCTCGTCTCCCGCGTGGCGAATCCGAACAGCTACGAGGGGTTGCCGCTGGTGGCGAAGACGATCGTGCCGCAGGTGCGACCCGTGGCGGTCGACATGGTCTGGGCGGTCGACAGACCGGTGCCCGCGCGAACCCGAGCGCTGATCGAGTTCGCTCGAGGGGTCGATTGGCCGTCGTGAGAAGGGCCCCCGCGAGCACCCTGTCGCGCGTCGGGGTCTCCGGGCAAGTAACATGCTCGGCAAGCGCGCTTCTCAGAGCCTGCCCTCGATCACGATAGACGAAGGAGTCGAATCGATATGAGTACGTCCGCAGAATCGAGTCTCACACCGACGGGAACGATCGCCACAGAGACCGACAGACGACGCGTCGTCTTCGCCACCGTGGTCGGCACGACCGTCGAGTGGTACGACTTCTTCATCTACGCGCAGGGAGCCGCCCTCGTCTTCGCGGCGCTCTTCTTCGAGCCGGCCGGGGCGGGGATGGCGCAGATCCTGTCGTTCTTCACCGTCGGCATCAGCTTCCTGTTCCGTCCGCTCGGGGCGTTCCTCGCCGGTCACTTCGGCGATAAGTACGGCCGGCGCGTCGTACTCATGTGGACGCTCATCCTGATGGGTGCGGCGACCACGCTGGTCGGCCTGCTGCCGACATACGCGACCATCGGAGCAGCCGCTCCCGTGCTGCTGATCCTGCTGCGCGTGCTGCAGGGCGTCTCGGCCGGCGGCGAGTGGGGCGGCGCCGTGCTGATGGCCGTGGAGCACGCACCGAAGACCAAGCGCGGTCTCTACGGCTGCTCCCCGCAGATCGGCGTGCCCCTCGGCATGCTGCTCGCGTCGGGTGTCATGGCGCTCGTCGCACTTCCCGGGCAGGAGTTCTTCCTCTCCTGGGGCTGGCGCATCCCCTTCCTGTTCAGCTTCGTGCTGATCCTGATCGGCTTCTACATCCGGCGCCGCGTCGAGGAGAGCCCGGTCTTTACCGAGATCGCCGAGCGCGCGGAGGCGACGAAGAACCCGGTCGGCAAGCTCTTCCGCCGCTACACCCCGCTCGTCATCCTGGCCGCCCTCATCTTCGCCGGCAACAATGCGGTCGGCTACATGTCGACGGGCGGGTACATCCAGCGCTACGCGACCGACCCCGAGGGTCCGCTCGGCATGGAGCCCGCGCCGGTGCTGCTGGCGGTCACCGGCTCCGCCGCCACCTGGCTGATCTTCACGTGGGTCGGCGGCTGGCTCTGCGATAAGATCGGCCGCCGCACCACCTACATCATCGGCTGGGTCTCGCTGCTGATCGGGATCGCGGCGCTGTTCCCGCTCGTGAACACCGGCAGCATCGGCATGCTGTTCCTGGGGCTGGCGCTCCTGACCCTGGGCCTCGGCCTCACCTACGGTCCCCAGGCCGCCCTGTACTCGGAGCTGTTCCCCGCCTCGGTCCGCTTCTCCGGCGTGTCGATCTCGTACGCGATCGGCGCGATCGTGGGCGGGGCGTTCGCGCCCATGATCGCCACCGCGCTCGTCCAGGCGACCGGCACCACGGTGTCGGTGCAGATCTACCTGTCGACGATCGTGGTGCTCGCGCTCATCTCGACGCTGCTGGTGAAGGATCGCATGGGCATCCCCCTCGGGCCCGACAACGAGGAGGAGCAGGCCAGGATGCCGATCTACGGCGCCAAGGGCTGACCGGCAAGGGTGCGGAGCCGACCCGGCTCCGCACCCCTCTTGCTCCGGGCGCCTATCGGCCTCAAGGTCGGGCGCGGATGCCCTCCAGCGCCGAGGAGAGGCGACGCTCCGTTGTCGCACGGTCCAGTTCGCCCTCGTGCCAGAGCAGACGGAAGTAGATCGGTGCGTACAGCATCTCGACGAGTTCATCGGGTCGGAGATCATCGCGTAGGCTGCCTTCGCGCACCGCCCGATGGATGAGCTCGGCAACGACGTCTCTCCGCTGGTACCAGAACCGCTCTTTGAACGCGGTCATGGCAGCGCTCTGGAACTGGCACTCGGCGACGAGCTGGGCGATCAGGCGCCCCTCGTGCCCCGAATAGATCTCGGCGAGCGACACCATGTGCTCTCGAAGCGCGTCGATCGCCGGGAGATCCTCCCTGATCGCGGTGCGCGCCACGTGATTGTCGAGGAACGTGTCGATGATCAGCTCGGTCTTGCTCGGCCACCACCGGTAGATGGTGGTCTTGCTCACCCCGGCCTCGCGGGCGATGCGTTCGATGGAGAGCTCTCGCACGCTGAGCGCATCGGGCCGGTGTTCGTCCAGCAGGCTCATCGTCGCCTCGAGGATCGCGCGATGGCTCTGCTCGCTTCGTACTGCCATCTCTCGAGGATACGCGCTTTCGGCGCCCCGGCTCAGGCCGCGGCCCCGGCGGGTTGCGGTTCGACCGCCGAATCCGAGTGCCGGGAGACGGCGCGGAGGCCGGCGAGCAGGGCGAGCAGGATGAACACGGGCACGAGCAGCGCTGAGAAGAACCCGCTGAGACCGAGGCCCGCGCCGATCAGCGCTCCGCCCGCCGCACCGCCCGCCGCCGATCCGAGCCGCCCGCTGAACTCGGTCGATCCCACCCCGGTGCCGCGCACGTCGGTGGGATACGCCGCCGCGGCCAGCACCGAGCGCGTCGGGCCGCAGGCCGAGGGCAGCAGGAAGCCGGTGACCGAGAGGAGCGCCAGAAGCGCGCCGTAGCCCGGTGACGGCGCGAGCCCGATCACCAGCACGGCCATCGCCGTCAGCGCGAGCGCGATCCCGATCGTCGCGAACCGCGAGGCCCGCACCAGGACGACGCCGAGCAGCAGACCGCCCAGCACGCTGGTGAAGCCGTACGCCCCGACGATGGTGCTGCTCTGCACGGTATCGAGTCCCGGCTCGGGAAGCTGCAGCATGGTCGGCAGGTACTGCACCACCATCAGCTGGGTGCCGAGCGAGAAGAACCCGAAGGCCCAGAGCAGGATCGTCCGCGGGGCGAAGCGCCTCGAGAAGAGCTGCCGCCAGGCGCCGTGATCCGCGGTCCCTCTCGGCTGCGCCGCTCCCTCCAACAGGGCTCCCACCGAGCGGGGGTCCAGCCTGGCCGCGGCTCGCGCCGCCCTCTCGAGATCGCCTCGGGCGACGAGGAAGGGCGGGGCCTCCGGCACCACCAGGGCCAGCACGACGGCGATGACCAGCGGGATCGCGCCTCCGGCGATCAGCAGCCCCTCCCACCCAGCGGTCGGGATGATGACGGCGGCGAGCGTCGCGCCGACGGTGGTGCCGAGGCCCACGAACGCGTAGGCGGTCGCGAGCATGGCGGACCGGCGCCTCGGCGGCATGAGGTCGGCGAGGAGCGTGTTGCCCGTCGCCATCGCGGCTCCCATCCCGAGGCAGGCGAGCAGGCGCCAGGCGGAGAAGGACGCGAAGTCGGTCGAACTCGCCCCCAGCGCGGTGCCCGCCCCGAAGAGCAGGGTGGTCGTCACCAGCACGGGTTTGCGCCCCCAGCGATCGGCCGCCCGACCGGCCACGAGCGCACCTACCCCCATCGCGATGAACCCCGCCGAGACGAGCGCGGCGATCCCGCCCCCGATGGACACGCCCCACTGCTCGATGAGCGAGGGGAAGATGTGGCTGACGATGGTGACGTCCATGCCGTCCGCGAGCAGCACCAGCGCGATGAGAAGGAACGCCACCCACTGGCGAGGGGTGAGTCGCGGGTCTCCGGAAGAGCCGCGGGTGCCGGTGAGTCGCTGGGCATCGGTGTGCGTCATGGGGGTCTCCTGCTTCGTCGAAGGATGTCGTGGACGGGGATCGCCGGGTCGTTCAGCTCGCGGGCAGCACCGCGGATTCCCGCTCCTCGGCGAAGCGCGCGTAAGCCGAGAGCAGTGCGGGATCGTCGACGGCCCCGAGGTCGGCCACCTCGGCGAGGGAGGCCCCCTGGATCAGCCGCTTCACCGGGACCTCGAGCTTCTTGCCGGTCCGGGTGTGCGGGATCCCGGGCATGACGACGATGTCGTCGGGCACGTACCGCGGCGAGAGATGCGTGCGGATCGCCGCGACGATCGCGGTTCGCGCCGCCGACTCGTCGACGCCCTCGGCGAGTCTCACGAACAGCGGCATGTAGTAGCCGTCGTCGCCGATCTCGGCGCCGACGATGAGCGCCTCGACGACCTCGGGCAGGGCCTCGACGATCGCGTAGATGTCGGCGGAGCCCAGCCTGAGTCCGTTGCGGTTGAGCGTCGAGTCGCTTCTGCCGTGGATGAGGATTCCCTCCTTCGCGAACTCGACGAAGTCCCCGTGACGCCAGACGCCCGGGTACGTCTCGAAGTAGCTCGCGCGGTAGCGCTCGGATCCGGGGTCATCCCAGAAGAAGAGCGGCATCGACGGCATCGGCGCCGTGACGACGAGCTCGCCCCTGCCGCGCGCGGGCTGCCCGTTCTCGTCCCAGGACTCGACCCGCACCCCGAGCGCCGGGGCCTGGATGTACCCCACGCGCACGGGGAGCGTCGGCGTGCCGCCGACGAACACCGAGGCGATGTCGGTTCCCCCGCTCATCGAGCTGAGCCAGACGTCCCCGACGTTCGCGTACACCCATCGGTACCCGTCGCTCGACAGGGGGGAGCCGGTGACCTGCACGCAGCGCAGCGCCGAGAGATCGTGGTCTTCGCTGGGACGCAGCTCCGTCTTCGCGCACGCGTGGATGAACCCTGCGCTGACCCCGACGGCGGCGGCCCGCGTCTCGGCGGCGACCTCCCAGACGTGGTCGACCGAGGGGTAGACGGGGTTGCCGTCGAGCAGCACCGCGGTCGCGCCGACGCCGAGGGAGGAGACCAGGGAGTTCCAGAGCACCCAGCTCGTCGACGCGACGTTCAGGTACCGGTCCCCCGGCCTCAGATCCGAGTGGATGAGCAGCATCTTCAGAGTCTCGAGCAGGGCTCCGCCGTGGCCGTGCACGATCCCCTTCGGCTTGCCGGTGGTACCGGACGAGAAGAGCACCCAGAGCGGATGGCTGAACTCGACATCGGTGAAGCGCAGCTCGTGATGACCCGAGACGGCCTCCTCCCACACGACGCTCGGCTGCGCCGTCGCGGGCGGCGGCACCTCGGTGTGCCCCGTCGCCCAGATCACGCGATCGACCCCGGGCAGTGCCGCGAGCACCTCGCCCAACTCGGTCCGACGGTCGCGATCCCGACCCGACAGCCGATAGCCGGGAGCGGCGATCACCACCTTCGGATCCAGCTGCGCGAACCGCGAGATGATCGCACCGGGTCCGAACTCGGGTGCGCACACCGACCAGGTGGCCCCGAGCGCCGCGGTGGCGAGCAGCCCCACCACCGCCTCAGCGACGTTGGGCAGCACCCCCACGACCCGGTCCCCGGCACCGACGCCCTGACTGCGCAGATACGCACCGAGCGCGGCCGTCTGGCGGCGCAGCTCCTCCCAGCTCGTCTCAGTGGTCGTCCCGTTCTCGTCGACCGCGATGAGCGCGACGCCGTCGCGCCCGGCGAGCAGGTGCCGCGCGAAGTTCACCGTGCGGCCGGGGAACCACCGCGCCCCCGGCATGGCGGGGTCCGGCAGCACCGGCCCTGCCTCGCCCGCGAGCTCCACCCCCGCGTACTCCGCGAACAGCTCCCAGAACGCCTCCGGCTCGTCGACCGACCAGCGCCAGAGCTCGTCGTAGCCGTCGCCGAACGAGGCGCCCCGCGCTCTCGCGAGCCCGGCGAAGCGCGTCACGTGGGCGGCCGCCGCGGTCGCGTCATCCGGAGCCCAGATCACCTCGCCGTCGCCGGCCGCGGGGTCGATGATCACGCGACGCTCCGGGCGGTGGCCCCGGCCCGACGCCGCTCGGCGATCTCGCCGGCGGAGAGGGCCGGGGTGCCGATGAGCACGAACAGCATCCGCGCCGGCCGGTCGGTGCGATTCGACCAGGCGTGGCTCGTCGCGCGCTGCACGACGATGTCGCCGGGCCGCACCACCGTCTCGCCATCGTCGACCATCAGCACGACCTCGCCGTCGAGCACCACCGCGTAGTCGAGCGAGTCGGTGCGGTGGAACCAGAAGTGCTTGCCGCCGCTGCTGTCGTGGCCGGCGCGGGCCTCGTCGTGACCGTCGAGCTCGGTGAAGATGACCGAGCTCGCGTCGTCGGGATACACCGAGTCGGGCGGGAAGTCCGCGATGCGCAGGATGGTCTGCCCGGGGCCCGGGAACGACGGCACCTCGGCGTCGCCCGCCGCCGCGTCGACGTCCGTGACGTGGTCGATCTCGGGGTCGAGCGTCATCCACGGCACGGTCGCCCCGAAGCCGGGGATGGTGTCCGATTCGAAATGGTGCGGGGCGGGCCCGTCGAAGAGGATGACGGCCTTCCCGTCGTCGTCGTGACCGGTGACGACCCTGCGTACGGCTGCGCGGGCCACGGGGTTCACTCCCCGTCCTCGTAGGGGTAGGGGCGCGGCTCCGGCCACCAGGGAGTCGTCTCCTTCTGGCCGGCGAGCCGGTTGCGCAGCGTGCCGACGCCCTCGAGCTCGAGCTCGACGACGTCGCCCGGTTCGATGAGGCGGTTGATCTCGACACCGGCGCCGAAGCCCATGGTCCCGGAGCCAATGAGGTCTCCGACCTGCAGCTGCCCGTAGAGCGAGACGTAGGCGACCAGCTCCGCCGGAGTGTAGACGAAGTTCTCCACGCGGGTATCGGATCGCACCTCGCCGTTGACCCGCACCTGACCGGTCAGCCCCTCGATCGACTCGATCTCGTCGAGGGTGGTGATCCACGGGCCGATGCCGTAGGCGAAGTCCTTGCTGTGCTGGGCCCCCATGCCGATCGGGCTCTCGAGCGCCTGCACGTCGCGCAGGCTCCAGTCGTTGAAGATCGTGATGCCGAACACGTGCGAGAGCGCGTCGTCCGGAGTGAGATTGCGGCCGGGCCTTCCGATGATGTAGCCGATCTCGAGCTCGTAATCGAGCTTCTCGGAGATGCTCGGATACGGCACCTCCTCCTCGTGCCCGTACACCGTCGCCGTGTTGCCCTTGAAGAACCCGGGGCGCTCGTAGACGGCGCGCACCGGCTTGCCGTGCACCACGTTCTTGAAGTAGTTCTCGATGTGGGTGCCGAAGGTGAGGCCGTCGCGGATCACCGGCGGATCGATCGCCGCTCGCCACGACACGGAGTCGATCGGGGCGGATGCGTCGTCGGCGGCGGCGAGGGCCTCGTGGGCCCTGTCCAGGAAGGCGTCTCCCGCCGCCAGTGCGTTCGACAGGCTGGCCGGGAAGAGCGCGAGCGAGACCTCGCGCGCGCGGTCGGGCGTGGCCCCGTTGCGCTGCAGCGCGAGCGAGTAGGCGCGGGCGAGGTCGATGACGCGCCCGGCCTCGGGCTCGACCGCGACGACCCGCGTCACTTCGCCGTCGGGCGATGGAACCGAGATCCGTCCGATTTTCATGAGGCCTCCTTAGGCTTCTTTGCATACGGTACGTTTAGTATCGTATAGAGATTCCATCGGAGTGTCCACTCCGCCGGGAAACGAAGCGCCGATCTCCGGAATGCCTCCGGAGATCGGCGCTTCCAGCGCGGCTACGCCGTGATCTCGCTCCCGTCGCCGATATCGGCCAGCTGGGAGAGCGTCTGCTTCATCGTGCCGTCGCCCTGGTTCTTCTGCAGGAACTTCGTGTGGTCGAAGACCAGATCCCGCAGCGGTGCGGGCACGTGATGGAATATCTTGCCCGTGAAGTAGGCCTGCTCCTTCACCGCGGTCGTGTGCGGCTTGCGCTCGTCCTCGAACGCCTGCAGCGCGCTCCGCACCGCGGCGAGATCCGAGATGTCGACGCCCTTCATATGACGCGCGAGGAAGTACCCGTCCTCGATCGACATTCCCGCGCCGTACGCCGCGTAGGGGGAGGTCGCGTGCGAGGCGTCCCCGATCAGCGTGACCCGGCCCTTGGACCACTGCTCCATCGGCTTGCGATCGAGGATCTCCCAGCGGTGCGTGCTCTCGGGCTCGGTCCGCGCGATGAAGCTCGGCAGCGGCTCGTCGAAGTGGCCGACGAGGTTCAGGGCGTAGGAGCGGATGTCCTCGACCTCGAAGGGGGCTCCGGGCTCCCACTTCTCGATCACCCACCACTCGTAACCGTCCCGACCCTCGTGCCTGATGGGGGTGTACGAGCCCTGCACCTTGCGATCGTGGGCGAACACTCCTCGAGTGCCGATCTCCTCGTCGGTGAGGAACCAGCCCCCCAGCAGGTGGATACCGTGATACCGCTTCGGAGACGGCCCCCACAGCTGCGTTCGCACCGCGGACTCGACGCCGTCGGCGCCGATCAGCAGGTCCACGTGCTCGGGTTCGCCCTCGGTGAAGCGCAGTTCCACGCTGTCGCCGCGGTCGACGAACTCGGTGAACCTGCGGTCGAGCTGCAGCACGCCGTCGGCGAGCGCGTCGACCATGCGCTTGTAGAGGCCCCACCGGATCAGCCCGATGAACCCGCCGTTGTACTCCGCGGCGACGTCGTCGGGGACGAAGAACTCGGCTCGGAATCGACCATCGTGGCGCCGGAGCTGGGTGAACGCCGGGGCGCCGAGCTCGGTGACGTCCACGCCGAGCGCGCGGAGCGCCTTCTGCGGCGCGGGCCACAGATTGAGGATGTTGCCCGCCGCGCGGATCTCCGGATACCGCTCGAAGAGCCGCACCTCCCAGCCCAGCCTGGTCAGGGCGAGTGCGGCCGCGAGTCCCGCCGGACCGGCGCCGATGATCCCCGCCCTCGGTGTCTTGGTGTGTTTCGCCATACTTCCGCTCCCTTCGGGTGGTGCGTCGTCGCACCGCTGTCAGACGCCTCTTCGCGCCTCTCGCATCGGTTCGGGATCGTGCAGCTCGTCGAGGGGGGCGCCCCGCAGCAGGCCGAGCCCTCGCCGCACCTCGCTCACGAACGTCAGACCGCGCGGCTCGACGTCGAGGCTGAGCGGACGCGCGCCCCAGTGCGACGCGGCCGCAGCCCCGAATCCCGCCCGCTCCATCAGAGCGACGCCCGCCTCGGTACGCAGGGACTCCGCGAGCCGCACGGCCCGCACGAGCGCGCGCAGGTAGTCGAGCAGTTCTGGGGAGCGCACGAGCTCGGTGCGGACGATGAGCCCCTGGCCCGGCAGCTCCGGGAACCGCTCGGAGAGGTCCAGCACCCGCACCGCCCCTTCTTCGGCCGCAAGGAGATCGAACGGGGGGCCGAGCAGCGTCGCGTCGACGTCCCCGGCGAGCAGCGCCTCCATGCGCTCCTGCACGCCCCCGACCTCTTCGTACCGCACGTCGATGCCGGCGTCGGCGAACAGCTTCCGGGCGATGAGCGAGAACCCGTTCGCGTAGGCGTCGACCGCGAAGCCGGCACCGCTGAGCGCCTCGAGCGCGTCGAGCCCCGGGCGCGCGTACAGGTGCAGCGGCGTGGTGCGCTCCATCTGGGCGACCAGCCGCACATCGGCTCCGGCGGCCGTCCACTCGAAGAGGTTGTCGATCGCCGAGACCACGAGGTCGAGTTCGCCGCTCAGCAGGCCCCGCAGCTGAGCGGCGCTGCCCCTGGTCCGCTCGAGGCCGATGTCGAGGCCCGCGAGCAGACCCCGCTCCCGGGCCACGACGAGCGGGACCGGTTCGACGAAGTGGCTCTGCCGGAGCGTCATCGCCGGGAGCGCTGCCAGGGCGGCGGCACGCCCTTCGCACCGCGAACGGGAGTGCGCTGCAAGCCGAGTCCGGTGATGGCGCCCTCCATCACGTCCCCGTCTCGGAGGAACCGCTGCCAGTGGGAGCCGTTGCCCGCGGGCGACCCGGTGATCAGCAGATCCCCCGGCTGGATGATCGCGTACGACGAAACGTACGAGATCAGGCTCGGCACGTCGAACATCAGGTCGTCCGTGCTCGCATCCTGCATCACGTCGCCGTTCAGCTTCAGCGTGATCCGCAGATCGCCCGGATCCTCCACGTAGCGCGCCGGCACGAGCCACGGCCCCGTCGGGAAGAAGGTCGGCTGGTTCTTGCCGCGGAACCAGTCGGTGCCGATGTTGGCGACGTCCGGGCGCGGGATCAGCGAGCGCGCGGAGACGTCGTTCACGATCGTGTACCCGGCGATGTGGTCGAAGGCCTCTTCGATCGGGATGTGGTGGCCCGCCCGGCCGATCACCACGCCGAGCTCCAGCTCCCAGTCGATGTCGTCGCCGACCTCGGGGAGCTGCACGTCGTCGAAGGCGCCGCTCACCGCCGAGGGGATGCCGGTCCAGACGTAGGGATCGCCGTGCGCCCGGCGCTCGTCGTTCTCCTTCGCCGCCTCGGCCCAGAGCTCCGCGTCGTTCGCGCCCGGTCTCCCGAGCCTGTGCGCCACGCTCATCTGGAGGATGTGCTCTCGGTAGTTCGCGCCCGCGGCGAGGATCGGACCGATCGGCTGCACCGGCGGGAGGATCCTGCCGGAGTCCACGGGTCCGGAGGGGATCCGGCCACGCGCGCCGGGATCCGCCAGCGCGGCCTCGATCCGGTCGAGGTTCGCGTCCCAATCCTCGAAGAGATCCGAGGTCTGCACGATGCCGGGGAGCAGCCCGCGGAGGTCGTACCGCTGGTCTCCGGCCACCGCGACGGGCACCCGTTCACCGCCGATCCCGACGGTGCCGAGCACGAAGGGGGCGTTCACGTTATCGACCATGGGGCAGCTCCGAGCGTTCGTGGTTGTTCATCAGACGGCGACGGCCGGCCGACTCTGGGAGGGGAGGCGCTGGATGAGCGCCGCGAGCTCCGCGGCGGAATCCGCGACCCCGAGCACGTACCTGTCGGGCCTCACCACCACGCCGAGCCCGCCCGAGGCCTCGAGCAGCCCACGCGTCTGCGACTCGTCGAGCAGCACGGCGACGTCGCGATCGTCCTCGAGCCGGCTCCTGAGATCGGGGTCCAGCGCATCGTACGCCTCCCGCGCGGCGGCGACGACGAAGCGCCTCCCCACGAGGTCGTCGAGCCTCGTGCCGTCTTCGAGGATCGGCTGCACGCTGAGCGCGCCGGCGCGCTCGTCGACGTCGCCGGTGTGGATCCCCGGACCGAGGCGCGGCGAGACGGGTGCGAGCGAGGCCGGGTTGGCCCGGATCACCGCGTCCCGTTCGGCGGCCACGGCCGGGTCGGTCGTCTGCACGTACAGCGCGGCCTGCACCGCCTGCTCCACCCAGGCGCGCGCGTGCGGCTTGCGCTCCGTCTCGTAGGTGTCGAGCAGACCGTCGTCGGCGAGCCCCCGCGCCACGAGGTCGAGCTTCCACGAGAGATTGGCGACGTCGCGGATCCCCGCGCACAGCCCCTGCCCGAACATGGGCGGAGCGAGGTGCGCCGCATCTCCGGCGAGGAAGACGTTGCCGATCCGCCACTGCCGGGCGATGCGGCCGCGGAAGGTGTATAGCACCTGGCGGTCCGGGGTGAACCTGTCGGCCGGGAGCACGCCGTGGCTGATGCGCTCGATGCCCTCCGGCGTCACGATCTCCTCGGGGTCGTCCCCCGGCATGACCATGAACTCCATGCGGACGCGGCTGCCGGGCAGCCGCACCCAGAGCGCCGGGCGCGTGTGGTGTCCGAGGAAGATCATGTCGTCCTCGTACCCCGGGCTGTCGACGAGGTGACCGTCGACGACGACCCACTGCCGGTCCTCGCCGAACCGGTCGGCCTCGATGCCGAACGACTGGCGAACGGCGGATCTGGCGCCGTCGGCCGCGATCGCCCAGCGCGCTCGCAGCGTGGTCTCGGAGCCGTCGGCGTCACGGATGTCGACCTCGACCCCGATGTCGGTGTTGCGCACCGCGAGCGCCTCCACTCCCACGCGGAGGTCGACGTTCGGAAGGCCGTCGACGACGTCGCGCAGCAGCGCTTCGATGTCGGGCTGGTGGAAGTTGAGATCGTCGTGCCACCCCTGCGAGCCGAACTGACCGGTCGGGAGCCTGAGGAGGATCTCGCGAGCCTCGTTCTCCATGTGCATCGAGGCCATCGGGATGGTGACCTTGCGGAACTCGTCGGTGACGCCGAGCGACTGCAGGGTGCGGAAGGTCTCGCCGTCGAAGTGCACGGCCCTGGCCGTGGGCCAGATCTGCTGGTCCTTGTCGATCCCGATCGCTCGCAGCCCCGCTCGTCCCATCAGACCGAGAGCCACGGTGCCGACCGGCCCCGCGCCGACCACGATGACGTCGGCGTCGAATATTTCCCGCATGTCACTCCTTTGTGTGCAGTACGTATCGTATCGTAATTATGATAACCGCCCTGAGGCCCGCTGACAACTGCTGTCCGCGAGCCTCCGAGGGGCGTCTCTCAGCGTTGGTCGGGATCGCTCACGCGCACCGCAGCGGCGACCATCGCCTCCTCCGAGCCCTCGACCAGGCCCTGCTCGGTGGCGGTCGGGCCGGACGCCGGGGGGAACGCCTCGAGCATCGTCTGCGGCAGCACCCGGTTGCGGTAGAAGTCGTCGTTGCCCTGCGACGGGTGCCAGCGGAAGGGCTCCCAGTCGGGCACGTAGTTGCGGTAGCCGCCGGTGTTCAGCTCGATGCGGAGCCCGCTCGGCTCGCGGAAGTAGAGGAAGGCCTGCTCCCCCACTCCGTGGACACCGGGGCCGTACTCGATGGGAGTGCCGCGCTCGATCAGCAGATCGGCGGCCCGGTCGAGCTCGGCGCGCGTATCGACCCACCACGCGTAGTGGTGGATGCGACCGGAGCCGTCGTTCGATCCGTCGAGCAGGATCCCGAGGTCGTGCGACTTCTCGTTCGTGGTCAGCACGCCGAAGAAGGTCACATCCTTGCCCTCGATCTCGAACCCGGAGTATCCCATGCGCCGGAACCCCAGCGTCTCGCTGTACCAGTTCGCGAACCCCTCGACGTCTCGCGAGGCGATGGTCACGTGGTCGAGGTGACGGGCCGCGATTCCCACCGCGCGGCGCTTCTCCGGACGGTCGGGGAACTCGGACGCGAACTCGCCCGTGCCGTGATACCGCTCGGCTTCCCAGAAGAGCTGCATCGTGTGACCGAACGGTCCGGTGAAGACGTAGGAGCGTCCGAGGTGCGCCCCCGGCTCCTTCCACTCGCCCCCGTAGCCGGCGGCCTCGATCCGCTCGACCGCCTCGTCGAGCGCCTCGTCGCTGGTCGTGCGCCACGCCATCGAGACGAGTCCGGGCGCGACGCCCTTCTTCAGCACCAGGCTGTAGGTGTAGAAGTCCCCCCAGGCGCGCAGGTAGACCTTCTCATCGTCCTTGTCGATCACCCGGAGGCCCACCTCCTCCACGTAGTAGCGGACGCTCTCCTCGAGGTCGAGCGCGTAGATCTCGAGGTGGGTGAGCTGCGACAGCAGATTCAACGTCTTCATCGACATTCCCTTTCTTCAGGTGCACGACTTCGTGCCTCGTGCTCCACTCTGATCGAACAAGATGATGCGGGGAATCCCGACCTGTCAATGATGAATATTGTGTTTCGCAATAGTGTCGTCATGCGCACGCTTCAGCACCTCGCGCAGCCAGAGATGCCCTGCGTCGTGCGAGCGGTCCCGATGCCACCAGAAGGCATCCCGGATGGGGTCCAGCGGCTCCGGCGGCCTCACCACCCGCACCCCCTCTCCCCGCGCCTCGGCCTGCCGCGCCAGCGTGTCTGGGAGCAGGGCGACCCGGTCCGTGCCCGCCACGAGCGACGGCACCACGAGGAAGTGCGGGGTCACGACCGCGGTCGTCAGATCCACCCCCTGGGCCTGCAGCTGCCGACGGGCCGGGGTCATTCCGTCCCGCGGAGCGAGCGTGTGCACCCAGCGCCGCCGCGAGAACTCCTCGACGGTGACCTGTTCGCCGATCTCCGATTCCGCGTCGACGATGCACACCCAGTCCTCGACGTACAGGTCGAGGTGATCCTCGTCCGCCAGGTATCCGTGCGGCAGGATCAGCCCGTCGATCGAGCGGAGGGAGTCGGGGAGCTCGTTCACCAGCTGCGACGAGGCCGGCACGAACTCGAGGCGGATCATGGGCGCCTCGGCCGTCACGATGCGGTTCAGCGCCGGCGCCATCCGCGCGATCGCGTAGTCGACGCCGGCGATCTCGAACGTGCGGGTGCTCGCGGCCGCGTCGAAGGTCGCCTCCAGCTGCAGCACCCGGTCGAGCTCGCCCATCATCGCAGGCAGCTCGGCCAGCAGCTGCTGGCCGAGCACGGTGAGCTCGTGCTGCCGGCCCTTGCGAACGAGCAGCGGATCGCCAAAGTGGGATCGCAGACGCGAGAGCGATATGGACATGGTGGGCTGCGCGACGTGCAGCCGCTCGGCGGCCCGCGTCACGCTGCGCTCCTCGAGCAGCGCGCGCAGTGGGCGCAGCAGGTTGTAGTCGACACTGACCATGCTCATGATCGTAGCTACCCCGACGCTCGAGAGACGGACGTTCTATCCGGTAGAGTCTATTAGATACGATCCGTTTCGGATAGGATAGACTCGCAGGCATCCGCGCAACCCGGGGCGGAGCACCACAAAGGAGTGCCGTGAGTTCAGAAGATACCCCACCGCCCGCGCCGCCGCTCTTCCTCACCGATGCGGACGTGCAGCAGCTGTCCGACTGGGACGACGCGATCGCCACCATCCGCGCCGCGTACGCTGCCCCCGAAGACGACGGGCGCACCCCCGGGCGGATCTTCGCGCAGACCTCCCGGGAGTGGACGCGCATCATGCCGTCGATCCCCGCGAGCGGGCGACTGTTCGGTTCGAAGGCGATCGTCGGCTCGTTCGCCGACGGCCTGCAGGTGAGCTACCTGATCTCCCTCTTCGACAAGTCGGACGCCGCACTGGTCGCGCTGATCGACGGCAACCGGGTCACCGGGCTCCGCACCGCGGCGACGACCGCCGTCGCCGCGGCCGCCATCACACCGGGAGGCCCCCTGAGCATCGGGATCGTGGGCTCGGGCTTCGAGGCGAGATCCCACCTCGAGGCGCTCTCCCGCGTGCTCGAAGTCTCGGAGATCCGGATCTTCAGCCCGACGGAGGCGAACCGCGAGCGCTTCGCCTCCGAGGTCGACGGCGCCTACGGCGCTCCGGCCTGGGCGGTCGCCAGCGCGGAGGCCGCCGCGAGAGGCGCGGACCTGCTGCTGTGCGCCGCCAGGTCCCGCGACGAGAGCCCGACCGTGCAGGCCGAGTGGGTGGGTGATTCCGCCACGGTCCTCTCCATCGGCTCCACCACGCCGGCGCAGCGAGAACTGCCCGTCGAACTCCTGGAGCGCGCCGCGACGATCGTCGTCGACACGTTCGACGAGGTCGTCCACGGCAGCGGCGACATGCTCGCCGCCGCCGAAGCCGGAGTGGCGGTCGAGCACAAGACCGTCACCCTGAACGCGGTGCTCACGGAGACGCAGCGCGTCGATCCCGAGCAGGGCATCCGCATCTACAAGTCGACGGGCTCGGGGCTGCAGGACATCGCTGTCGCCGAGATGCTCGTCGAGCGGGCGCAGCGGGCCGGAACCGGCACCCGCCTGCCCGTGGGCATCGTGACCAGCCGTAAATGAACGAAGGAGAACGCAGATGGTCGATTACACCAAAGCAGAGGCCCGGGCCTGGGCGCGGCAGAATTTCCGCGGCACGGTGGCGGTGACGCACCCCTCGTACACACCGGACTTCAGCGGGATCAACGAGAACGCGATCCGCCACGACGTCCTCCGGCTGAAGGAGCTCGGCTTCGCCGGCACCCTGATCGTGGCGGAGGTCAACGTCACCCCCGAGGAGAACGCCCGGATCACGGCCGTCGCGCGCGAGGCCGCCGGACCCGATTTCGCCCTGTTCTTCCACGCGATCTTCGGCACGCTCGAGGAGAACATCCGGGCCGCGAACCTCGCCACGACGGCCGGCGCCGACCGCGCGCTGCTCGCCTATCCCGCGGCGTTCTGGCCGACGTCGTACGACGAGGTGTTCGAGTACACCAGGGCCTTCACCGAGGGCACCGACCTGGCCACCATGCTCTTCCCGCTTCCCGCGTGGGGCTTCGAGCGTATCCACCCCGCCGGCATGAGCGTCGAGTTCGTGCGCCGCGTGCTCGACGAACTGCCCAGCATCGTCGCGATCAAGGCCGAACAGGGCTACCCGGGCATCCCCGGCGTGATGGAGATGTACCACCACTTCCACGAAGAGGTCGTGATCTCCTGCCCCATCGAGGCCGAGACGATCCCGCTCATGTCGGTGCTCGACTTCCAGTTCTCGGGCACCAGCAACACCAACTGGATGGGCGACTACTATCCGCGCGCGTTCGAGCTGGCCCGCACCGGGCGCTGGGAGGAGGCCATGAAGCTGTACTGGCAGGTGCACCCGGCCCGCCAGGCCAACACCGCCATCTCCAGCACCTCGACGCCCGGCACCAGCACCATCAACCGCACCCAGTGGAAGTACCAGGAGTGGCTGGCGGGCTTCAACGGCGGCGCCCTGCGGCCGCCGTCGTCCAAGATGCCGGATCGCTTCATGAAGCAGGCTCGCCAGGCGCTCATCGCCTCAGGGCTGCCGGTGACCGACTCCCTCGACGAAGAGTTCGTCCGCGGGCGCACCGCGGCGTAGCGGCACCGCGGCGTAGCGGCACCGCGGCGTAGCGGCACCGGCGACCTGCCGCCTGTGAGACGCGCAAACGGTATGGGATCTGCCGTAGATATGCCGGATCCGCGTGATCCGGCATATCTACGGCAGATCCCATACCTTCGGCGGATTCAGACCCCCGCCCGTGGACTAAACTCTCGGTCGCATCACGCGCCCCGTGCCCCGGAACAGCGCGATCTCCCGACCGTCGGCGCGCACGATCACGTCGACCACCATCCTGCGGTCGTCCACGAAGAACGTCGACGCCTCGGCCACCAGGGTGGCGCCCACTTCCGCCGGCGCGAGATAGGTGATGGAGGCCTCCGCCGTCGCGGCGCCCGGCAGCAGCGAGTTGGCCGCGCAGGCGAACGCCTGGTCCGCGAGCGTGAACGTGTATCCGCCCTGCGCGACCCCGTGCCCGTTCGCCATCTCGGCCGAGACGACCAGCTCGGCGGTCGCCTGCCCTCCGCTCGCGCTCGTCACCTTCAGGCCGAGGGACTGGCCGCTGCGCTCGGCCGCCAGCAGCTGCTGCACGTACGGATCGATGCTCATCTCACGCCAGCCGCTCGATGACCATCGCCATGCCCTGACCGCCCCCGACGCAGAGCGTCGCAAGCCCCAGGGTTCCGTCACGATCCGCCAGCCCGTGCGCCAGCGTCCCGACGAGGCGCACCCCCGTCGCCCCGAACGGGTGGCCCAGAGCGATCGCTCCGCCGTGCGGGTTGACGATCTCGGGATCCGCACCGAGCTGCCGGACCACCGGCACGACCTGGGCCGCGAACGCCTCGTTCAGCTCGATCAGGTCGAGATCCCCGATGCCGAGCCCCAGCCGCTCGAGCAGGCGTCCCGAGGCCTCGACGGGCCCCAGCCCCATGATCTCCGGGGAGAGCGCGCTCGCTCCCGCTCCGAGCACGCGTGCGAGCGGGGTCAGGCCGAGCTCCCGCGCGCGACGCGCGCTCATCAGCACGGCGGCCGAGGCGCCGTCGTTGAGCGGGCTCGCATTCCCCGCGGTGACCGTGCCGGTCTCGATGAATGCGGGCGGCAGCCCCTGGAGCACCTCGAGCGTGGTCTGCGGCCTCGGGCCGTCATCGGCGTCGACCACCGAGCCGTCCGCACGGGTATAGGGGGCGATCTCGCGGTCGAAGTAGCCGTCCGCGATCGCCCGCGCCGCGCGCTGCTGCGAGCGCAGCGCCCAGGAGTCCTGGTCGAGCCGCGTCGTGCCCGTGAGCCGCGCCACGAACTCCGCGGTCTTGCCCATCGCGATGTAGATGTCGGGATCCTCACCGCTCTCGCGCGGATCCCGCCACGGCTCTCCCGAGGCGAAGAGCGCGTCGGCCCGAGCCGCGGCGCGCGCGGACGCGGGGTGGGGGTTCGTGGTCGTCGGCGGCTCCACGGAGGTCGACTCGACGCCCGCGACGAGGTAGGCGTCGCCGTCGCCGGCGCGGATTGCCCGAGCGGCCGAGGCCACGGCCTCGAGCGATGATGCGCAGAAGCGGTTGATCGTCGCACCGGGCAACCCGTCACGGCCGGCGAGCACCGCGATCCTGCGGGCGAGGTTGTCGCCCTGCGCGCCCTGCGGGACCGCGGTGCCCACCCAGAAGTCCTGCAGCTCCCCCGGGTCGAGACCCGGAACCCGCTCGATCGCCGCGGCAATGGCGGCGACGCCCAGATCTTCGGGTCGTTCGGATGCGAGCGAGCCCTTCCGGGCCCGCCCGAACGGGGTCCTGGCATACGACACGAGCACGGCATCCGTCGCGGCGAGGGGTCTGTTGGGGGCGCTGATCTGCGGCATTCGCACGGTCTCCTTCGGGTTCTTCCAGAACGTTCAGAACCGGTCTCTCACGTGGCGATCGCGGCCGTAGAGCGCAACGACGCCGATGATGACCAGGCCGTAGATGATGCGGCTCTGGCCGTCGCTCATCCCGTTGCTCACCACGATGGTCGAGAGCAGGGTGAGGATCGTGGCGCCCAGCACGGTGCGCGTGTAGCTGCCTCGGATCGAGCCGAAGGTGGTGCCGCCGAGCAGCACCGCGGCGAGACCCGTGAAGAGGTAGGGGTCGCCGCTGGTCGCGTTCCACCCCGAGCTGAAGCTCGCGAGGAGCATGCCCGCAATCCCGGCGGTGACGCCCGACATGGCGAAGACCCCCGTCCAGACCGTGCCGGTGCTGATCCGGGCGAGCCCCGCGGCGCGGCGGTTGGCGCCCGTCGCGTAGAGGCGCCTCCCGTTCACGGTGCGCGCGAGGAAGAGCCAGACGAGCACCGCGGCGACGACGACGATGAGGATCAGGGGAGGTACGGGCAGGCCGAAGGTCGTGCTCGTGATGCCGGTCAGGCTCCGCAGGGCATCGGGGGGAGCCGAGGAGTAGTCGGCGTTCGCGATGAACAACGTGCCCCCGGTCAGGGCCGCGCTGACGCCGAGCGTGAGCACCAGGGGCTGCACCTCGTATCGGTGGCTCACGAAGCCGACGAAGGCTCCCACCCCGCCGCAGACGGCGACGGTGGTCAGCAGGGCGAGCGGCAGGGGCCATCCGGCTCCGGTGGCGAGATTCGAGGCAACGAACGATCCCACGATGATGTACCCCGGGATCGCCAGGTCGAGCCCTCCGAGGATGACGACCAGGGTCTGCCCCATGGCGGCGAGGGCGAGCAGGGAGACGAGCATCAGGATCGAGACGATCGACACCGGGTTCAAGATGCTGGGCACGGTCGCCACCAGCCAGGCGGCGAGCACCGTCAGCACCGCGATCTGCAGGATGGGTAGTCGCAGCAGTGCGGTCCGGAATCCCGCGATCCCGCGCGGCGAAGGCAGAGGGGTGTTGACCGTCGCGGTCGGGGGTCGTGTGTTCATCATCGCTTCCCTTCGCCGCGAGTCGACAGCAGCGTCGCGCTGAGCAGCACCCCGAGGATGAGCACGGCGCCGTACGCGAACTGGATGAAGTTGGTCTGCACGCCGGCGGCGGTGAGGAACTGCTGGATCAGGTAGAGCGCGAAGGCTCCGAGCATGGATCCGACGAGGCCTCCCCGCCCGCCCAGCAGGCTCGTCCCCCCGAGCACCACCGCGGCGAGGCCGAGGAGCGCGTAGGTGGTCGCGAGCGAGGTCTCCGAGGACTGCAGCAGGGCGGACAGCGCGATTCCCCCGATCCCGGCGAAGAGGCCGCCGAGCGAGTAGGCGAGCACCCTCACGGCAGTCACGTTCACGCCCGAACCGTAGGCCGACACGTCGCTGTCGCCCGTGGCGAGCAGGTTTCGCACGAACGCCGTGCGGCGCAGCAGGTACCAGATCAGCAGTGCCGAACCGATGGTGATCACGGCTCCGGGCACCACGCCCACCGAGCGCGCCAGCCCCTCGCTCCATCGGTCGCTCGCGGACACGGGGGTCCGTGCGATGGTCTGCGAGAGCCCGACGAGCAGGAAGAGCATACCCACGGTCGCGACGACCGGGTGCAGCCGCACCACGGCGACGAGCACGCCGTTGATCGCGCCGATCCCGGTCGCGAGCAGCAGCAGGATCGGGATCGCGAGCGGCGCGCTCCCGAGCCCCGCGGGCATGAGCACGGCGATGAAGACGACGCTGATGAACGTCGTCAGGGGGCCCACGGACACGTCCATGCCGCCGGAGAGAATGGCGGGGGTCGAGGCGAAGCCGACGAGGGCGAACGGGGCGAAGGTGCCGAGGATCGCCGGCCATCGGGCCGGGTCCAGGAAGCTCGGGGAGACGATGACGTTGAGCACCAGGAGCACAACGCACAGCAGCAGCGCGAACGCCCAGGGGCGCTGACGGAAGAACGAGAGGACGCCGTTCATGAGACGCTCCCCGCCGGCTGGCCGAAGTAGGCGGAGACGACCGCCTCGTGCGTGATCCCCTCGTGGGCGAGGTCGGCGAACACCTCGCGGTCGCGGAACACGAGTGCGCGGTCGACGAGCTCGACGATCTCGTCGACCTCGCTCGACAGCATGACCACGCCCATCCCCTCCGACGCGAGGCGGTTGAGCGTCGCGTAGATCTCCCGCTTCGTCGAGATGTCCACTCCGCGCGTGGGATCGTTCAGCAGCAGCACGTCCGGGCCGGTGGCGAGCCACCTGGCCAGCAGCACCTTCTGCTGGCTGCCGCCGGAGAGGGTCGAGATCGGGTCGTCGGGGCTGCCGAGGCGGATGCTCAGGCCGTCGACGAACCCGCTGAATCGCTCCCGCATCCGCCGCGCGCTGACCAGCCCGCCCCGGCGGTCCTCCCGCAGCGTCGGCAGCGCGAAGTTCTCCCGGATCGACATCGCCTCGAAGAGCGACTCGCCCCGGCGCTCTCGGGGGAGGTACGCGATCCCGAGCCGCCCGGCCCGCCGCCACGTGACCTCGGTGTCGCCCCGGCCGCGGGAACCGATGCGCACGACCCGGCCCGCTCCGCTCGCGACACCGCCCAGCCGGCGGATGAAGAGGTCCTGCCCGTGCCCCTCCAGTCCGCAGAGCCCGATGATCTCGCCGGCCCGCACCGTGAGGTCGATCGGGGCGGCGCCGTCCCCGAGCCGCACGCCCCGCGCCTCCAGCACCGCGGCACCCGGCGTGCGGGGCTCTTTCTCGCGGGCGGCGAGCCCGCCGCGCTCCCCGGTCATGTCCTGGATCAGGTTCGGGATCGACATCGCCTCACGTTCGACCGTCGAGACGGTCCGTCCGGTGCGCAACACGGTGACCCGATCCGAGACGGCCTCGACCTCGTCCATGCGGTGCGAGATGAATAGCACGCTCGCCCCCTCCTCGGTGAGTCGCCGCATCTCGGCGAAGAGCCGGTCGCGGGTCTGCACGTCGAGCGCCGCAGTCGACTCGTCGAGGATCAGCACTCGGGGGTCGCGCACGAGCGACCGCGCGATGCAGACGGCCTGGCGCTCGGAGAGCGAGAGCTTCGCCGCCGGCAGGTCGAGCGGAGCGTCTCCGAGAAGGCGCCCCAGCACTTCGGCCGCCTTCTCCCGCTGCGAGGCGGGGGACAGCCTCCGGCGGAAGAGTCCGCCCGCGCCGAGCCAGACGTTGTCGACGACCGATTGCCCTCCGGCGGTCAGCACCTCCTGGAAGACCGTCTCGATCCCGAGCTCGCTCGCCTCCCGGGGCGAGCGCATCGAGACGTCCGAGCCGCCGAGGCGCACGGTGCCCTGATCGGGCTGATGCACGCCTCCGATGATCTTGACGAGCGTGCTCTTCCCCGACCCGTTCTCGCCGAGCAGCGTGTGCACCTCGCCGGCGTGCAGCTTGATCGATGCGTGCACGAGTGCGCGGGTGGCGCCGAAGCGCTTGCCGATGCCGTCGAGACTTAGGCGCGGGGGTTGATGCTCATTCATGCGACTCCTCGTCGAGTTCTCCGCATCGTCGCGGAGGGCACGTTTCCATAACATAAACTGTACGTATCGTATCGAATGTGGCTATCATTGTGCAACGCCCCCGGGGCGTTCACCACACACTCAACATCCACTCGACGAGGAGTTCAGATTGAGCAAGCACATCCACCAGAGACGACCGATCACCAGGGCGTTCACCGCCCTCGCCGTGGCGGGCCTCGCGCTCTCCGGTTGCGCCTCCGGCTCCGGCGGCGGGTCCGACGGCGCCGACGACACCACCGCGTCCTCCGATCTCGGCGAGTGCGGCACCGTGCCCGTGCTCGAACCCAATGATCCGAACGGCCTGCTGGACGGCCTCAGCGACGAGGTGAAGTCCGCATACAACGGCTACCCGCTCGAGATCAAGGAGTCGGCCTGGGCCGACTGGACCCCCGACCACGAGGGGCCGTTCACTGCAGCCATGATCACCAATCCGCCGACCAACCCGTTCCAGGTCAGCCTCTACGATGCGATCAAGAAGACGCTCGCCGAGAACGACGTGGAGCTCATCGCCGAGTACGCCCCGGCGAACCACCAGGACGTGCCGCAGCAGCTGCAGCAGTTCGAGGAGGCGATGTCCCGCGATCCCGACATCATCTACTTCCTCCCGCTCGCCCCCGAGCCGAGCCTCGAGGTCATCGAGGCCGCGGGGGAGGCGGGGATCCCGGTGGTCGTCTTCCAAACCCCGGTCGACTCCGAGTACGCCCTCAGCGTGGCGAGCAACCAGGTGCTCCAGTCGATGGAAGTGGGCGCCCAGGTCTACGAGGCGATGGGCGGCGAGGGCAACCTCCTGCGCGTCGCCGGAGTCCCCGGCATCACGAGCGACACCGACGCGCTGGCCGGTTACAACGCCGCGCTCGAACTCTGCCCGGGCATCTCCATCGGCGGCGAGGTGACCGGCTTCTTCGAGTCGGGCACCGCCCAGGCGGAGACGCTGAAGTACCTCTCGGCGAACCCCGCGCCGGTGGACGGCGTCATCCACTCGGGCACGATGGGCCTCGGCGTGCTCAACGCCTTCCTGGAGTCCGGGCGCGAACCCGTGCCCATCGCGGACATCGGCGCCCTGCAGGGCTTCATCAGCTGGGCGCTGCAGAACCCCGACTACCCCTACGTCGGCACCGCGTCGCCCACCGCGAGGATGGGGGAGGCCATGGCGGAGGTGGGGATCCGAACCCTGCACGGCGAGGGCCCGAAGGTGAACCAGGTCATCACCCACCCGTTCATCGTCAATCGCGACAACATCGAGGAGTGGGGCGACGAGTCCTGGGACCTTGCGGACCAGACCGACTTCGCGGGCGATCCGAAGGCGTACTTCCCCGGCGACTCGCTGGACGAGTTCTTCAACAACCCGGGTTGAGTCCCGAGAGGGCCCCGCTCCCCTGGTGAACCGCACCGGGGAGCGGGGCCCTCCCACGCGCTCGGCTCTGTGAGGGATTCGGCTACGGTGAGAGGGATCCGGCGGGAGAAGTCAGACGGAGTCACCGCGATCCTCGGCCGCGACGGATGGGCGGTCGGCGTCGAACTGGCGGACGGCGAGCGGATCGCGGCCTCCGGGATCGTGGTCGACGGCAACCTGCGGATGAGCGACGAGGGCGTCTTCGCGATCGGCGACTGCGCGCGATACCCAAACCGGTTCGCGGGTACTGAGATGCGCGTCGAGTCGGTGCAGAACGCGACCGACCACGCGCGCCACGTTGCGGCCGTGCTCACCGGCGCCGCCGAGAGCGACTACCGCTCCGTGCTCTGGTTCTGGAGCACCCAGGGCGACCGCCGACTGCAGATCGCGGGGATCGCGATGCCCGACGACGAGGCCCGCCCGATTGAGCAGGGCGACGACGGCAAGCTCGTGGTGGAGCGGTGGCGCGCCGGCCGGCTGGTCGCCGTCGAGACGATCAATGCCCCGGGGCCTCACATGCCGGCCCGGCGCGCGCTCGCCTGACCCGGCAAGGAACGCCGCTACTCGCCGCGCTCGAGCTCCTCGGACCGGCGCACGTTCGCGGCGAGCGCCCGGTCGAACAGATCGCCCCAGTCGGCCTCCTGCAGCACCGCGACCGCCTGCTCGGTCGTGCCCTTCGGGCTCGTCACATTGCGTCGCAGCTGCTCGGGCTCCTCGTCGCTGCGCACCATCAGCTCGGCGGCGCCGGCGATCGTCTGCTGCACCAGCAGCCGCGCCTGCTCCGCGTCGAACCCCATCCGCCGAGCAGCGGCGGTCATGTGCTCGGCGTAGAGGAAGACATAGGCCGGCCCCGATCCCGAGACCGCGGCGACGTCGTTGATCTGGTCCTCGCGCACCACGAGCACCGAGCCGACCGTCTCGAACAGGCGCCGCACCGTGTCGACCGCCTGATCGCTCGCCGACGAGCCTCCCGCGATTCCCGTCACGCCCCGCCCGATGTGCGACGGCGTGTTCGGCATCGCCCGCACCACCGAGACGCCCTCGGGCAGTTCCGCCTCGATCGCGCTGCTCGGAACCCCGGCCGCGACGCTGACCACGATCGCGCCCGGCTCGAGCGCGTCGGCGATCTCGCGCGCGGCGTCCGAGATCATCCACGGCTTCACCGCGAGGATCACGAGGCCCGCGCCGCGCACTGCGCGGCGGTTCGCCTCGGGATCGCTCTCTCCCGCGAAGGCCACCACGTCTTCGGCGTCGTCGAATGCCGCGGCGCTCGCCGCCGATCGGGTCGTCACCGCGATCGGCAGTTCGATGCTCACGTCGGGCGCTCGCAGGCCGGTGAGGATCGCGCCCCCCATCGAGCCGACTCCGATCATGGCGGTGCGGGGCAGGGTTTCGTTCGTCGTCTCGCGCATGGTTCAAGTCTACGAGCGAGGCTGCGCGGGGAGACGCCCGCCGGTGGGTGTCTCTCCGCGCGGCCCCGGTCGCTCAGACCGTGATGACCTTCGGCGCGGCGACGGCCTTGAGTCCGTGCGCTCCGAACTCGAGCCCGTACCCCGAGGCCTTCACCCCGCCGAACGGCACCATCGGGTTGAGGGTGCCGTGCTGGTTGATCCACACCGTACCCGCCTCGATCCGCTCCGCAACCCTGCGGGCCTCGTCGGGGTCACCCCAAACCGAGGCGCCGAGGCCCTGCTCGGAGGCGTTGGCCCGAGCGATCGCATCCTCGAGATCGGTGTAGCGGATGATCGGGATCACCGGACCGAACTGCTCCTCGTCGACCAGCGCCGCACCGTCTTCGATGTCGGTCACGATCGTGGTGCGGTAGAACTGCGCCCCGAGTTCGGCGGCTGGTTCGCCTCCGGTCACGATCCGCGCACCCCGGGCACGCGCGTCGTCGACCAGGCGCCCCACGATCTCGAACTGCTGCGGCGTCGTCAGCGGGCCGAGCAGGTTCCCCTCTTCCGTGCCCGGCCCCATGGGCACCGCATCCGCGATCTCCGCGAGCGCGGCGACCACGTCGTCATGCACCGAGTCGTGCACGTACAGGCGCTTGAGGGCCGCGCAGGTCTGACCCGTGTTGATGAAGATGCCCCAGAACAGGCCCTCTGCGATCGCCCGCGCATCCGCGCCGGGCAGCACGATCCCCGGATCGTTGCCTCCGAGTTCGAGCGTCAGCCTCGCGAGGTTGTCGGCCGAGCTGCGCACGATCTCACGGCCGGTCTCGGTCGAGCCGGTGAACATGACCTTGTCGATCCCGGGATGGCTCGCGATGCGCGCCCCGACCTCGCGGTTGCCGGACACGACGGTCAGCACTCCGGCCGGCAGATGACAGTTCATGAGCTCCACCACCGCGAGCACGCTCAGCGGCGTGTAGCTGCTCGGCTTCACCACGACGGCGTTTCCCATCCGCAGCGACGGCGCGATCTGCCAGATCCCGATCAGCGCCGGCCAGTTCCACGGGCCGATCGCCGCGACGACGCCGAGCGGCACGTAGTGCAGCTCCGACCGCGTCCCCTCCGCCTCGAACAGCACTTCGGGCTCGATCGCGGTGTCGGCCGCGTTCCGCACCCACACCGCGCACCCGCCCGCTTCGAACCGCGCGCCTGCGCCGTTCAGCGGTTTGCCCTGCTCCCGCGCGATGATCTGGGCGAGTTCCTCGGCGTGAGCCTCGATCTCGTCGGCGGCGATGCGCAGCAGCCGCGAGCGCTCGTGATGGCCCAGCGCGGCCCACCCCGTCTGCGCCTCCCGCGCCGTCTCCACGGCGGCGTCGAGATCGGCGACCGTGTGCACGGGCGCATACCCGATCGTCTCCCCGGTAGCGGCGTCGGGTATCGCGCGCCCGGCCGCCTCGGCCACCGTGATCGCGTTCAGCAATGCGTTGTCCGTCATTCTCTGCTCCTCTTCTCGCTCTGCCGGCGCACCGGTCAGCGGTCCTCGAACGACGCCACACAGGCCGCCGTCGCATCGTCATAGGCGACATCGTCGTAGGTCTCGAGGCCGTCGATGTACTGATCCAGCACGCCCTCGGCGTCGTCGAGACCCTGCTCCGTGGCGAGGTCGATCCACATCTCCTTGCCCGTGTCGCCCAGTGCGTCCTTCCATGCCTGCGTGTCCTGCTCCTCCCACGCGTTCAGGGACTTCACCGTCGGCGCGTCCTTCATCTGCTGGCACTGACCCGCCGCGACCTCGTTGAAGGCGGCGATGCCGGCGCCCGTGTTGAGCTCGTCGGTCACCTGATCGAACTGCTCACGGAGGTCATCCGGCAGAGAGTCGTAGGCATCGGCGTTGACCCACATGCCGAAGGTCGAGTACTGGCCGACGCCGGGATCCGTCCAGTCGGGCAGCAGCTCCATCAGTCCGTAGTTCACGGGGAAGTCGATGGCGCCGCCGATCATCGATACGACACCCCGTTCGACCGCCTCGTAGGTCTCGGGAGCGGTGACCGCGACGATGTTCCCGCCCGCGTCGCCGACGGCCTGCTGGATGATCGGGCCCGAGACTCTCACCTGGGCTCCCTGGAACTGGGAGACGTTCGTGATCGGTTCATGCCCGCCGAGCAGGAAGCGCCCCACCGGCCACGTGGCGACGTGGTGCAGGCCGTTGCGCTCCATGATCGCCTTCGCCGGATCGTAGTCCCGGTGCAGGTCGTAGATCGACTGCATCGTCGCCTGAGCGTTCTGGCTTAGGAACGGGATGCTCACCATGCTCGTGGACGGGAAGTACTGCGGCGTGTAGTCGGGCACGGTCACGCCGATCTGGGCCCGGCCGTCGCGTACGCAGTCGGCGACTTCGGGCGCTTTGCACAGCGCCTCGGTGGCGGTCCGCTCGAAGTTGATGCGACCCTCCGTGACCTCCTCGACGCGGTCGAGGAACCAGTTCTGCACCGCCGCGTTGGGGGTGTCGGCCTGAGCGCCCGTCACGAGCGTCCAGGTGACGGTCTCCCCGCCGCCATCGCCTCCTTCGCCGCCCGGCGACGCGTTGTTGATGCCCGAGCAGCCGGCGAGCACGAGGCCCGCGACCGCGATGAGGCCGATCGATCCGGCGGCTCGGCCGAGCCCCCTGGGGTGCTGTCGAGTGGAGAACATCATCGTCCTTTCGTGGGTGTTCCGCCGCGTGGGGCGGGGTTGACTTCATTGTTCAGCGGCCCGGCCGCGCTGTCGTTGGCGAACGGCGCAGCCGGGTGAGGCGTTCGCGCAAGCCTGATCAGCCGGCCCCCTGCGCGACGAGCGAGGGCAGGAACAGGGTGATCGCGGGCACGAAGAAGAGGATCGCCGAGACTACGAGATCCATCAGCATGAGCGGCAGCACGCCCTTGAACACGGTCTCCGTGCGCACCCCGGTGGCACCGGATACGACGAAGCAGGTCATGCCCACCGGCGGGGTCACCATCCCGATCGCCGTCAGCTTCACGATCATGAGCCCGAGCCAGATCCCGTCGAACCCCAGTTCCATCGCGATCGGGTAGATGATCGGGATGGTGATGATGAGCACTGAGATCTCGTCGAGCGCTGTGCCGAGCGGCAGCAGGAGGAGCAGGAGCAGGCCGATCGTGAGGAGCGGCGGCACGTCGAGCCCCGCCACCCAGTTCGTGACCGTGTCAGGCACGTGGGCCGCGATCAGGAAGGTCGAGAACACGCTCGAGCCCACCAGGATCATGAAGACCATCGACGTCGTCTGAGCCGTGTCGAGCAGGGCGCCCTTCACCTTGTCCCACACGACGCTCCAGCCCTCGCGCCGGAATTCCCAGAGCAGGATCACGAGCGCCACGAATGCCGCGATGGCGGCTGATTCGGTCGAGGTGAATATCCCGGAGAACATGCCGCCGAGGATGATCAAGAAGATCACGCCCAGACGCACGAGGCCTCGCCACGGCAGATCTCTCAGCGTGCGCCCGTAGACCTGTCGCACGGCCTCGGTGTCGGGGGTCCCCGGGGGCAGCTGGGAGATGCTCGCGGCCGGCTCGGCGGCTCCGGATCGCGCTCCGCGCTGCGCCGCCGCATCCGCGTGCGCGACCGCGACAGCCTCGGTGAGCGTCGCCTCGGGGCGCACGATCTGCCGGTGCCCCACCACCAGGATGTACACGATGTAGCCGAGCGCGGAGAGCACGCCGGGAATGATGCCGGCCGCGAGGATCTGCGCGACCGATTCGCCCGTCATGATCGCGTACAGCACCAGGAATGTGCTGGGCGGGATGACGACGCCGAGCGTGCCCGCGATCGCGACGATGCCCGTCGCGAGCGCAGCCGGGTAGCCGTAGGCTCGCATCTGCCCGACCGACAGCTTCGACATGGTCGCGGCCGTGCCGATACTCGAACCGGAAACCGCCGAGACCCCCGCGCACGCCATCACCGTGGCGACGCCGAGACCCCCGGGGAAACGGCTGACCATGTGGTTGGCGACCGCGAACACGTGCTCCGCGATCCGCGCCCGCATGGCGAACATGCCCATGAGGATGAACATGGGGATGATGGTCAGCGAGAAGCTCGCCGTCGCGCTGAACGGTACCGAGCCGAGCACATTGGTGGTGTAGTCGGTACCCTGCAGGATCCCGAGGCCCAGCGCCCCCGTCAGCGCGAGCGAGAGCGCGACCGGCATGCGCAGCATGAGCAGCACGAGCAGCAGGGCGACCACCGCGAGCACGATCATTGTGACGAGCATGACTGGCCTCCCATCAGCGGGAGGGTGCGGGTGCGATCCCTACGCATCGAGCACCACCTCCGTCTCTTCTCCGTAAGCGGTGCGCCCCCGGATCACGCGCACCAGGTTGACGATCGCGACGACCGTCCAGAACAGCACGCCGACGGCGATGATCCAGCGCAGGGGCCAGATCGGCCACTGCACGAGGCCGAACCGGGTCTCGCTCATGCTCGTGGACTGCGCGGCGCGCAGGAACAGGGCGGCGGTCGTCCAAGCGAGAATGCCCGTGTTGAGCACCCAGACGAGCATCGAGACGACGCGAGCCGGCACCGGCTTCAAACGATCGGTGACGACGGTGACAGCGACGTGACCGCCCTGAATCGAGGTCCATGCCAGACCGAGGAACACGGAGGCGACCAGCGCGGTCTCCGCGATCTCCATCATCCCCGGCAAGCTCGCCCGCGTGATGCTGCGCACGAGCACATCGATCACGGTCGCGAGCATGAGCACGACGAGCGCGCTCGCCGCGACGACGCCCAGCGCGGCGCTGCACCGCTGCAACAGGCGGTCGAAAGCCGATCCGCCGGGTTCCGCAGAGGTTCCCATACCGAGCCCTACCGATCCCGCCAGAACTCGAAGGCGCGGGTGTGGTCAACGTCGCCGAGCGCCTCGAGCGCCTCACCCATGGCGCCCGTCACCGCGTCGCAGACGGGAGCCTCGCGACCGGCGGCCCGCTGCACGCGCTGGGCGATCCGCACATCCTTCGTGAACAGCGGCAGGGCGAACCCGCTGGCAAAGCGGCCATCGACGACGTGCTCGGGCAGCACGTGGGTGGTCACGAAGCTCTGACCCGTGGACGCGTTGAACACGTCGACCATCACCGAGGGATCGAGGCCGAAACGGCTTCCCGCTATCAACGCCTCTGAGGAGGCCGTGAACGCCGCAGCGGCGACGAAGTTGTTGAGCGCCTTCATCGCGTGCCCGGTGCCCAGCCTGCCCGTTCGGAAGATGCGGGAGCTCATGGTCTCGATCACCGGGATCGCACGCTCGGCTGCGGCGTCGTCGTCGGCCCCGAGCATGATCGAGAGCGTGCCGTCGACCGCGCGCTCCCGCGCACCGGAGACCGGCGCGTCGACCATCGCATACCCCGCCCTCTCCAGCGCCTCGCCGGTCTCGACCGTCTCCGTCGGATCCGAGGAGCTCATATCGACGAACACGGTTCCGGGCCGAGCGGGAATCCTCGGCGCTCCGTCGTCATCGAGGAGCGCCCGGCGCACGATCGCGCTCGTCGGCAGCATCATCACGATGACCTCGCGATCGGAGAGGTCGGAGACGCTCGACACCGCCGTCGCACCGATGCGGGCGGCGAGCTTCCGCGCCCGATCCTGATCCACGTCGAAGAGGGCGAGGTCGAACGCGCCCGATGCCGAGATGTTGCTCGACATCGGATCCCCCATCGTGCCCAGGCCGATGAAGCCGACCCGCGTGATCTGATTGTTCATATCGTCGTTCCTTTCAGCTCTCATGCCCGCCGCCCGTCAGGGGCGGGCCGCCTCGCCGTCGAACTCCGGCACGATCCCCCGCTCGGCGAGGATCTCCTCGACCGCGCGCAGACCCTCGACCGCCGCGGGGATGCCGCAGTAGAGGATCGAGTGGATGACCACCTCGCGCAGTTCGAGCGGGGTGACCCCGTTCTCGAGCGCGCCTCGGGCGTGCACTCTGAGCTCGTGGGATTTGCCCTGTGCGATGAGCATCGCGAAGGTGACCCGGCTGCGCTCCGCATACGTCAGCCCCTCTCGCTGCCAGATATCGCCGAAGCAGTACCGGGTGACGAAATCCTGGAGCTTGTCGTTGAGGTCCGTGGTGTGCTCGACCTGCCCCTCGGCCCCCTCCGGGCCGAACATCGTGCGCCGCTGGTTCAGACCGACCTCGTATAGCTCGTCTTGGATCACAATCCGCTCCTTTGAAGATTCCCCCGCGACCGCGTCGCCGCGTGCATCTCACAGTGTGGCGGAGCGACGGCACCCTGAAGTTGTCCAACGCCGCACGCAAACTGGCAGTTCGCGCAGCCGCCGCAGGGTTCACCCCGTCACGTATGGATGGCTCGCCCCGATGCGCCTACTCTTAAGGCGGACGAGGATGTTCATCTGACAGGGAGGCAAGCCGATGTCGGCGCACGATCCGCAATACTCGATGGAGTCTCACGACTCGGTGGGCTTCGATGATTGGGTACGACTCGTCGGCAATCGGTTCGTTCCCCTCGCGCTCTCGACGAAGTCGCCGGAGACCTTCTCGGGCACGATCCGCACCCGCACGATCGGCGGGATCTGCATCACCGATATCGCAGCCTCTCCGCACAGCGTTCACCGCCTCTCGAACGCGATCCGCCGGGATAAGAACGACCACCTCAAGCTGAGCATGCAGCTCGAGGGGACGGGGCTCGTCATGCAGGACGGGCGCAGCGCTCACCTGAGCCCGGGGGACGCGGCGATCTACGACACCTCCCGCCCCTACACGCTGGAGTACGACGGTCCGATGCGCTCGCTCGTCATGCTCTTCCCCCACTCCATGCTCGGGCTGTCGGCGAGCATGGTGCACACGGTGACCGCGGCGCGACTGGCGGGCGACAGCGGGATCGGCAGGGTGATCTGCCCGTTCATGCAGCACATGGCCGAGAACCTCGATCACCTCGAGGGGGTGAACGGCTCGCGCATCATGCACAGCGCCTTCGAGCTGATCACAGCGCTCCTCTCCGCCGAGATCCAATCGAGAGCATCCGAAGACGAGCACGGAGTGGCCTTCGAATCGGTGCGCAGGTACATCGACGCGCACCTCACCGATCCCGGCCTCACCATCGATGCGATCGCCAAGAGTCACTTCATCTCCACCCGCCAGCTGCAGTACCTGTTCCAGGAAGAGGGCCTCACCGTCTCCGGCTACATCCGATCCCGGCGTCTCGAACGCTGCCGGATCGATCTCGAGGACTCCGCCCTGCGGGAACGCACAGTGCTGCAGATCGCGCAGGCCGCGGGCTTCATCGACCTCAGTCACTTCAGCAAGCTCTTCAAGTCGACCTACGGTCGCACGCCGCGCGAGCACCGACTCGCGCATCTCCGCGCAGTCCCGCTTCTATGACCCGATCCGGAGGCCTCCCCCGTAGAATGTGGGCAAGCGACGAAGGGATCGAGATGACCGCGAGTAGCGAGCACCGGGCACACATCGAAGAGGCGCTGCTGGACGGCGCGAGGATCTCCCGGGTGATCAGCCTCGACCTCGGAGAGGTCGACGGCGAACTCATGGTCGCGGCGAAGGTGGACCTCGATCCCGATCTCACGATGCGCGAGGTCTCGTTCGTGCTGCACCAGGCCAAGCGCCGGGTGCAGGCCGCGGTCGCCGAGGTCGCCGTGATCTACCTCGAGCCCGACGTCTACCTCGACCCGAACGCGGCGACGCCGTCGACCAGCTCCATCGTCACGCTGTCGTACGACTGACCCGTCGGGCACCGAGAGTTCACCGGCGCGTCACGCGCCGAGCCCCAGGAGGACATCCGCGCTCCCTAGCGTGGTGTCGGATCGGCACCGCCCCGGGCGGTGCCGCGAGCGCCGGCCCGGCGATCCGCACCCACGTCACGAAAGGGAATCCACGTGAATTCTCGCGCACTCCTGCGCTCCGCAGCTCTGGTCACCACCGCCCTCCTGCTGGGCGGCACCCTCGCGGCCTGCTCCTCGAACGGCGACGGCGACGACACCGCTTCTGGGAGCGTCGTCGATGCCTCGACCGCCACCAGCGCCGCCGATCTCGGCGGCTTCGACGCGCTCGTCGAGGCCGCTCAAGCCGAGGGCGAGCTCAACGTGATCGCGCTGCCCGAGGACTGGGCCAACTACGGCGCGATCATCGCCGGCTTCGAGGAGGAGTACGGCATCGCGGTCAACTCCGCGTCGCCCGACGCGTCGAGCGCCGAGGAAATCCAGGCCGCCGAGAATCTCAAGGGCCAGGACACCGCCCCCGACGTCTTCGACCTCGGCGCGGCCGTCGCGCTCGAGAACACCGACAAGTTCGCGCCTTACAAGGTCGAGACCTGGGATGACATCCCCGACGAGAACAAGCACCCCGAAGGGCTCTGGGTGAACAACTACTCGGGCGTCATGTCGATCGGCTACGACAGCGACAAGCTGCCCGAGCCCACCTCGCTCGACGATCTGCTGAGCGACGACTACCGCGGTGCGGTCGCGCTGAACGGCGACCCGACGCAGGCCGGTGCGGCGTTCGCCGCGGTGGGCTGGATCGCGGCGCTGAACGGCGGCGGCGTCGACGACTTCGGCCCCGGCATCGACTTCGTGGGTCAGCTGCGCGGAGCGGGCAACTTCCTCACCCTCGACCCCACGCCCGCGACCATCGCGTCGGGCGAGACCCCGGCCGTGTTCGACTGGTCGTTCAACAACGTCGCCGCCGCGGCCGACAAGCCGAGCTGGAAGACCACGGTCATCCCCGGCGCCGCGTACGTCAGCTTCTACAACGAGGCCATCAATGCCGACGCCCCGCACCCGGCGGCCGCCCGCCTCTGGCAGGAGTGGATCTTCTCGGACGAGGCGCAGGCCCTGTTCCTCGAGGGGAACGCCGTGCCCGTGCGCGTCGACGCCCTGAAGGCCTCGGGCGCCGCCGATGAGGGTGTCATCGAGGCAGCGACGTTCGGAACGGAGGGCGACGACTGGATCTCGCCCGACCAGGCGCAGACCGAGTCCGCGAACGAGGTGCTCGCCGAGCGCTGGGCCGCGACGATCAAGTGACGGCTCGCGGCGCCTCGCGCCTCCCGGTCGAGCCGGGTCGCGCGGGGCGCCGCTCCGCTTCCCTCATGAAGTCGCGCATCCTCCCGGCACTCGGGCTCGCCCCGTTTGCGGCCTACGTGCTGCTGTTCCTCGCCGTGCCCACGCTGCTCGCCATCGGCAGCGGGTTCTTCGACGACGAGGGGTTCACCCTCGACAACCTGGGCGCGCTGCTCGCCCCCGCCACGCTCGAGGCGTTCGGCGCCAGCGTCTGGGTGAGCGCCCTCACCGCCGCCATCGGCGCGGTGGTGGGAGCGGTGCTCTGCTGGGCCCTCGCGGCTCTGCCCGAGACGGGGCCGCTGCGCCGGGTCGTCGACTCGGCCAGCTCCGTGCTGGCGCAGTTCGGCGGTGTCATGCTCGCCTTCGCGTTCATCGCGACCATCGGCATCCAAGGCATCGTCACGGTGGTGCTGCGCGAGCGGGGCGGGGTCGACATCTATTCGGGCGGCGTCTGGCTCTACGAGCTGCCCGGCCTCATCCTGCCCTATCTCTACTTCCAGGTGCCCCTCATGGTCATCACCTTCCTGCCCGCCGTCAGCGCGCTGCGGCCGGGCTGGGCAGAGGCGGTCGCCACGCTGGGCGGGTCGAGCGGCGCGTACTGGCTGCGGGTCGGCCTGCCGATGCTCGCGCCCGCGTTCCTCGGCTCGCTGCTGCTGCTGTTCGCCAACGCGTTCTCGTCGTACGCGACCGCGGCGGCGCTCATCAGCCAGGGCTCGCAGATCGTGCCGCTGCAGATCCGCGCCGCCCTCATCGGCGAGACCGGCGGCAGCAGCGCGAGCTCGGCGGGCGCCCTCGCGCTCGGCATGATCGTCGTGATGACCGCGGTGATGCTCGTCTACGGGCGGCTCATGGCGCGCGCCGCGAGGTGGCAGCGATGAGCGCGCGAGTGACCGGGCGCCCCTCGCCCGTCGCCGCCCGCATCGTCGTCGCGGTCGTCGGCGGCCTCTTCCTGATCCCGCTGGTCGCCATGCTCGAGTTCACACTGCGGCAGACCGCCGGCGGCTACGGCCTCGAGCACTGGGCGGCGCTGTTCGATCCCGAGAACGCGCGCAGGTACCGCACGCTGTTCCAGGGCATCGGCAACTCCTTCGCGCTCGCGGCCATCGCACTCGCGATCGTGCTCGTGCTGTTCTTCCCCACGATCGTGCTGGTGCACCTGCGCTTCCCGCGCCTCGAGCGCGGGCTCGACCTGCTCACCGTGCTGCCGATCGCGATCCCCGCGATCGTGCTCGTGGTGGGCTTCGCACCCGTCTACCGGGTGATCGGGCAGCTGTTCGGGTCGGGGGCCTGGACGCTCGGACTCGCCTACGGCGTGCTCGTGCTGCCGTTCGCGTACCGCGCCATCGTGGCCGATCTGCAGGGCATGGACGCCCGCACCCGCGCCGAGGCCGCCCGGTCGCTCGGCGCGGGCTGGGGCACCGTGCTCGTGCGGGTCATCGCGCCGGGCGTGCGGCGAGGCCTGCTCGCCGCCTCGCTGCTTACCATCGCGATCGTGCTCGGCGAGTTCACCGTCTCGTCGCTGCTCAACCGCACGACCCTGCAGGTCGCGCTGCTGCAGGTGTCGAAGTCCGACCCGTTCGCGGCCGTCATCGTCTCGCTGCTCTCGCTCATCGGCGCCTTCGCCGTGCTGCTCGCGGTGAGCAGCACCGGATCGGCGAAGCGGCGAGGCGCGCGACGCGTCGGCGGCCCCGTCGCGGGCGCGCTCGCCGCACCCGGCGCCCCGGCCGCGCCCGCCCCCGTTTCCGCCACCGCCAAGGAGTCCTGACGTGTCCACCGATCCCTCGACCACCGGTTCCTCGGTCCGCCTGGAGCGGGTCGCCAAGTCCTACGGCTCCACCACGGTGCTGCACGGCGTCGACCTCGAGCTCGCCCCCGGAGAGCTGATCTGCCTGCTCGGCCCCTCGGGCTGCGGCAAGACGACCGCGCTGCGCTGCATCGCCGGGCTCGAGCCCGTCTCGGGCGGCCGCGTGCTCATCGGCGGCGACGACGTCACGGGGGTGCCAGTGAACCGCCGCGACATCGGCATGGTCTTCCAGCAGTACTCGCTCTTCCCCCACCTCACGGTGGCGCGCAACGTCGAGTTCGGCCTCGAGATGCGGCGCGTGCCGAGGGCCGAGCGGGCGGCGCGCAGCGCCGACATGCTCGACATCGTGGGCCTCTCGCACCTCGCCGAGCGCTTTCCGCACGAGCTGTCGGGCGGCCAGCAGCAGCGCGTGGCGCTCGCCCGCGCCCTCGTCACCCGGCCGCGAGCCCTGCTGCTCGACGAGCCGCTCTCGGCGCTCGACGCCAAGGTGCGCGTACGGCTGCGCGAGCAGATCCGGCTCATCCAGACCGAGCTCGGCATCACGACCGTGTTCGTCACCCACGATCAGGAGGAGGCGCTCGCCGTCTCGGACCGGGTCGCCGTGATGGAGGGCGGCCGGATCGCGCAGCTCGGCACGCCCGAAGAGCTCTACCGCCGCCCCGCGTCGCCCTTCGTGGCCGACTTCGTGGGGCTCTCGAACCGGGTCGACGGCCGACTCGAGGGCGATCGGGTAATCGTGCGCGGCGCCGAACTCCCCGTCGTGGCGCCGCCCGCGACCGGCGGCGCCGAGGTTCGGGTCTACGTGCGCCCGGAGCACGTGCGGCTCGGGGCCGGCTCCCAGCGGGGCGCGGGGCAGCTCGACGCAGTGGTGGTGTCGAGCGGATTCCTCGGGCCGATCCGACGCACCATCGTGCAGTTCGCAGATGGCGACACGCTCGCGGTGCAGCACAGCGCCGAGGCGGCCTACGGGGCGGGCGACCGCGTGCGGGTGTCGTTCGCCGCGGAGCCCGTGACGGTGGCGCCGCGGAGCTGATCGACGCGCCGCGCGCCCGCGGTGAGGGATCCGGCTCCGGTGCGGCCTCGGAACGCCGCGGTCGCACCGGAGTCGGAGCCCTCACCGACGCTGCTCGAAGAACTCTCGCAGCAGCGCGGTGCTCTGCTCGGCGCGCACCCCGGACACCACCTCGGGCACCGGGTGCGGCAGGCGGCCGTCGCGCAGCAGGTCGTAGACGCTGCCCGCGGCCCCGGCCTTCTCGTCCCACGCGCCGAACACGACCCGCGGCAGGCGCGCGGCGAGGATCGCCCCCGCGCACATCGCGCACGGCTCCAGGGTGACCACGAGCGTGCAGTCGTCGAGCACCCGGTCGCCGAGGGCCCGCGCCGCCTCGCGGATGGCGATGACCTCGGCGTGGCCCGTCGGATCCGGATCGCCCTCGCGCGCGTTGCGGCCCGTGCCGAGCAGCGAGCCCTGCGGCCCCAGCAGCACCGCGCCCACGGGGATCTCCCCCTCACCAGCGGCGCGGCGCGCCTCCGCGAGCGCGAGGTCCATCGCGGCGAGGTCGCCTGGCGATGGAGGGAAGGGGGGCACGGCAATAGGATAGGCGCATGCGAGTCTTCGTTGCGGATCATCCGCTGATCACCCACAAGCTGACGGTGCTGCGCGACGAGAACACGCCGCAGCCCACGTTCCGGCTGCTCATCGAGGAGCTCATGACGCTGCTCGCCTACGAGGCCACCCGCGAGGTGCGCGTCGAGCCGCACGGGATCGTCACGCCCGTCTCCCCCACCACCGGGGTGCGCCTCAGCGAGCCGCTGCCGCTCATCGTGCCGATCCTGCGGGCCGGTCTCGGCATGCTCGAGGGCATGGTGAAGCTCGTGCCCACCGCCGAGGTGGGTTTCCTCGGCATGGTGCGCGACGAGCAGACGCTCGAGCCCACCACCTACGCCGAGCGTCTGCCCGACTCGCTCGCGGGTCGCCAGTGCTTCGTGCTCGACCCCATGCTCGCGACCGGCGGGTCGCTCGCCGCGGCCATCGAGTTCCTGTTCGCGCGAGGCGCTGACGACGTCACCGCGATCTGCGTGCTCGGCACCCCCGAGGGCGTCGAGGTGATCCGCAAGGCCGCCGGCGACCGCAAGGTGACCCTCGTGCTGGGCGCGCTCGACGAGGGGCTCAACGAGCAGGCGTACATCGTGCCGGGCCTCGGCGACGCGGGCGACCGCCTGTACGGCACCGTCGACCGCTGAAGCGGCCGATCCGCCGCTTGACACGGCCCGCAATGCTTTGCTTAACTGTGCGTTATGCATGAGACCATTCGCACCCAGTCCGCCTTCGAGGTGAACTTTGGGCAGACCGGCATGATGATGGCCGGTCACGGTGTCATGCGCTGTCGAATGTGCATGTGAACGACTTCTGAACCTCGTTCGCCCCGTCGAGTCCGCAGACTCGTCACCCGCGTGAATCGCTGAGCGCCGTCGATCCCGGATCCGCAGCTCGATTCGCACCCCGCGAGCACCGTGCCCCTTCCCGGCCCGGCTCGCAGCATCGCACCCGCGGCTCTGACCGCACCCGCCGCAGTACCCGCTTCCGGTACGCGGCACGACAGCTTCGAAGGACATCATCATGAACGCCACCACCGCACAGGCCCCCCGCTCCGCCCAGACCCTCCGCTCGGTCCGCCCCGACCTCGCCGCCGATCTGCCCGCGCAGGCGGCACCCGAGCGCAACGTGCCCGAGGGCACCGAGGTGCGAGGCTTCGCCCTCTACGTCGGACTCGCCGACGACAAGATCGCCGACGGCGACCCCCGACTCGGCGAGATCGTCACCCGCATCAAGCAGCTCGTCGCCCAGCTGTCACCCGCTGCCGAGACATACGCTGCTGTGGCGCTCGCCCCCGAGGGCACCGGCGGCCGCGACGTCGACGTGGTGCGCCTCGCCCTCGGCGATCCCGCCGCGCACGCGCGCCAGAAGCAGCACGAGGCCGAAACCGAGGATCGCGTCGCCGGCGGCGTCGTGCTCGATCTCTCCCGCAAGCGCGTGCTGCTCGACAATGTTGCGGCGGCGCTCACGTTCCGCGAGTTCGAACTGCTGCAGTACCTCGTACTGCGCGAGGGCCGCACCATCAGCCGCGAGGAGCTCATCACCGGCCTGTGGGGCGATGCGCCCGCCGACGAGGTGCCGAGCGAGCGCACCATCGACGTGCACGTGCGGCGACTGCGCGTGAAGCTCGCCCAGTACCAGGACATCGTGCGCACCGTGCGCGGCACGGGCTACCGCTTCGACCGGCACGCCGACGTCTCGATCCTGCACACCGCGGCCCCGAGCCCCGATGTGTTCTGAGAGTCACCTGCGCACCGAGCAGATCGACGACGAGCGGATCGGTAAACCGAGACGTCCGTAGCTTCCGGCGGGCCCCGGCCTGCGGTAACGTCGTTTTCACACGAAGTTTCGAAGGAGACACCGATATGTCAACGCTTCCTCCCGAAGGCCAGGGCGAACAGCCGACCGGCGGCCAGCCCACCAGCATCCCGCCGACCGGCGCTCCGAACGAGCCGCCCGCAGCCCCCACGGCTCCTGAGAATCCTGATCCCCAGACTCCGCCCGCGCAGCCTCAGTACGACGCCCCGCAGCCCCCGCCTCAGTACGCTCCTCCGGTGGCCCCCGAGTACCAGGCGCCTCCGCAGCAGCCGGGTTACCAGCCTCCGGCGGGCGGCCAGGTGCCTCCGGGGGGCTATCAGCAGGCCGGGTACCAGCAGCCCGTCGCCGATCCCGTGAGCAACATCACGCTGAACTACTGGCTGTCGGTGTTCTTCGTCTGGGTGCCCGCGCTGATCTTCTACCTCATCGAGAAGGACAAGGGCAATCCGCAGTCGTACGCCTTCCACCGCGACAACCTCAACTTCTCGCTGGTGCGGACGGGCCTCTACGTGATCATCGTCATCGCAGGTTTCATCCCCTACCTGAACCTGATCCTGGTGCCGCTCATCTGGATCGCCCAGATCGTCACCTTCATCTTCCACATCATCGCTGCGGCGAAGGCCCCCGAGGCGTACCGCCGCGGCGAGCAGCCCGGATTCATCTTCAACATCCCGTTCGTCAAGTAAGCGGTGACGCCCCGGAGGGCGGTTCGTCGGATTCGCCGGCTTCGGCCTTGCGAGCCCGACGCGCCGCCCTCCACATGTTCCAGCGCTCCCAGAATCGGGCGAGCACCTTCCGCAGCCACCCGAGCAGGCGGCGCGCCCAGTGGTACTCGGTGCCCAGGATCGTGAGCCCGATGAAGACGATGAGCCAGCCCGGACCGGGTAGGGGAACGAGGATCAGCCCGACGATCACCACGAGCACGCCCAGCACGGTGACGACGACCTTGTAGGTCGTGTTCAGCCAGGGGCGTCGACGGATCGCAGCGCGCCAGCGCTCCATGAAGCGTCCGAAGCGCTTGCTCAGTCGATGGACGCGCTCCGCATCGCCGGCGTAGGGGTCGGACATACCGAGAGAATACGGGTTCGGGCTGGCATTCGGCTTGAGAGGTCGCGTCTCGCACCTCCGAATCCGCCGCGAGTCGCCCCGAGTGACCCCGTCCACCAGCGGCGCGGCGGTACTGTCGGAGCATGAACTGCCCCAGTGACGGAACCACCCTGCTCATGAGCGAGCGCCAGGGCATCGAGATCGACTACTGCCCGCAGTGCCGGGGAGTCTGGCTCGACCGCGGTGAGCTCGACAAGATCCTCGAACGCGCACACGCCGAGGCTGACGCGATCCCATCATCGCAGGCACCGTCCTCGGTTGCCCCTCCCACGGAGGCGCCGCAGCAGCCGACCTATCCGCAGCCTGCGCAGCCCCCGGCCTACCCGCAGGCCGCGCCCAGGTACGACGAGCCGCGGTACGACGAGCCGCGGTACGAGGATCGCCGCCATGACGGCCCGCGCGATCCCTACTACGGCGACCGCGGCTACGACAACCGCGGCTACGACCGCCGCCGCGATCCCCGAGCGCGCAAGAAGAGGCCCTTCGACTTCCTCGACGATCTCTTCGACTGAGCGCGGGCTCGCGCCGCCGCCCAGGGAGGAGATCGCGTTTCGGACGGGTGGGTTCCAGGGCGGATCCACCGCCTGAAACGCGATCTCCTCCCTGGGAGCGGGCCCAGATGGGACTGCAAGGCCGGAGCAGGCAGGCAGGGCTAGCAGAGCAAGCAGGACTAGCAGAGCAAGACTGCTACTCCCCGACGAGCGCCCCCTGCGCGAGGCGGCGCACCACGCCGGTCAGGTGGTCGACGCCCGCCACGAGGTCCTCGTCGCGGGTGAACTCCTTGAGGTTGTGCGAGATGCCGTCGACGCTCGGCACGAAGAGCATCACGGTGGGCACCGTGTCCTTCATATTGGTGGAGTCGTGGCCGGCCACCGTCATCACCCGGTCGCTGGTGAGGCCCAGTTCCTCGGCGACCTCGCGGGCCAGCTCCAGGCCGTGCTCGGGGTAGGGGTTCTGATCCCAGCTGTGCTCGGCCACGATCTCGATCTCCACGCGATCCTCGCGCTTCACCCGCTCCACGGTCTCCATGACCCTCGCGTAGGCGGCGCTCAGCACCTCGCTGCTCGGCGAGCGCAGGTCGAACAGCAGCTGCACCTCGCTCGCCACCACGACGGGCGAGTTCGGGTAGACGTTGATCTCGCCGCAGGCCGTGTGCAGCGCTCCCGGTTCGAACTCGTCGACGAGCTCGCGCGCAGCGACGATGAGTCGCGCGGCGCCGAGCAGGGCGTCTCGACGGTCGGACATGAGCGTCGATCCGCTGTGCGCCTGCTCGCCCGTGATCTTGAACTCGAACTTGCGCGCTCCCCAGGTGGCGTTCACGAGGCCGATGGTCACGCCGTCCTCCTCCATGCTGCGCCCCTGCTGCACGTGGATCTCGGCGTACGACGCCACATCGGGCCCCTCGAATCCGCCGCGCTCGCCGATCGCGTCGAGCGCGTCCTTGACGGTAATTCCACGAGGGTCAGGCGTCGCGAGCGCGTCCATGAGCGGCATCTTGCCCGTGAACACCGAGCTGCCCATCATGGAGGGCTTGAAGCGGGATCCCTCCTCGTTGAACCAGTTCACCACTGCGAGGTTGAAGCGCGCCTTCGAGGGGTGGGCCCGCAGCTCCTCGGCGACGCGGAAGCACGCGTGCGCCGCAGCCATGACGCCGTAGGCCCCGTCGAAGCGCCCGGCGGTCGGCTGCGAATCCATGTGCGAGCCGGTGAGCACGTAGGGCGCGCCGGGCACGAGCTCGAGCAGCCCGAACTGGTTGCCGATCGCGTCGCGCTGCACCGTGAAGCCGTGCGATTCGAGCAGCCTCGCGAACCACTTCCGCTGCTGCCCGTCGGCCTCGCTCGCGGCCTGCCGCTCGACGCCGTTCGTGCCCTCGACCGCGCCGAAGCGCGAGTGCACGGCCCAGTCGGCGAGAAACGCCTCCGCCTGCGGGGAGTTCTGCTCGGTCATGTTTCGTCCTCTCGGTGCGGGGTTGGGATCAGGATCGCGAGTCGTAGCTGAGCTCGCCGCCGAGCACGGTGGCGACCACCTCGAGCTCGGCAATGCTCGGTGCGGTGAGCGGCGAGGCCGAGAACACGGCGAAGTCGGCGAGCTTGCCCCGCTCGAGCGTACCCTTGTCGGCGATCTGACCGGTGGCGCGGGCGGCCCACTCGGTATGGGTGCGCAGTGCCTCCCCGGGCGTCAGCGCCTCGGAGGCTCCGAGCACCGCACCGCTGTCGGTGCGGCGGTCGACGGCCGACTGCATGCCGCGGCGCAGGTTGTTGTCGGCGACGGGCAGGTCGGAGGATCCGGCGAGCAGAACCCCGGCATCGACCACCGAGCGGCCGCGGTAGAGCCAGTCGGCGCGCTCGGGGCCGACGCGATCCGCCATCTGGTCGCCGATGGGGCCGATGAAGCCGGCCTGGGGCGTCACCGCGATCCGGAGCCTCCCGGCGCGCTCGAGCTGGTCGGGGCGCGCGATGCCGAAGTGCTCGATGCGGCACGGTGCGGCGAGGCGGCCGTAGCGATCCTGCGCCTCCTCGATGAGGTCGAGGGCGAGATCGATCGCCGCGTCTCCGATGGCGTGCAGCGCGAGCGGCCAGCCGGCGCGGTAGGCGCCGAGCGCGCGCTCGCGGTAGGTCTCGGGTTCGTCGAGCAGGTAGCCGCGGCTGTGGTCGTGGCCGCAGAAATCCTCGGTGACGGCGGCCGTGGCGCCGAGCAGGGAGCCGTCGAGGAATACCTTGACGTGCCCGAATCGCACGGCGTCGTCGCCGAAGCCGTAGCGGATGCCCAGGTCGAGCCCGCGGCCGCGACCCTCGCCGTGGAAGTCGGCGGCGTGCCCCTCGAGGGGGCGCAGCGCGTCGATGGCGGGCATGAGCTGCGCTCGGGCGTGCAGGCGCCCCCGCTCGGTCGCGGCCTGGTAGGCGGCGACCTCGACGGGGCTGTGGCCGATCCATCCCCCGCCCACACCCGCCTCGGTGAAGCTCGTGATCCCCTCTGCGGCGTAGCGCGAGGTGGCCGCCTCGAGCGCCTCGACGAGCCGCTCGGTCGAGTAGGGCAGCAGCAGCGTCTGCACGAGCCCCTGCGCCGCCTCCTCGACGAGTCCGGTCGGCGTGCCGTCGGCGTCGCGCACCACGACCCCGCCGACGGGATTCTCGAAGCCGGGATCCATGGCGCCGACGAGCCGCAGCGTGGCGGTGTTGGTGATCGAGGCATGACCCGAGGTGTGGCGCAGGTAGAGCGGGCGCGCGCCCGTGATCTCGTCGAGTCTGGCGATGTCGGGGAAGGCGCCGCCGTGGTGCGCTTGGTTGAAGCCGGTGCCGTGCACCCAGGCGTCGGGATCACCTGCCGCGTCGAGGCGGGCAACCTCGGCCTCGACCAGCGCGTAGAGCTCATCGAGGCCGCGGGCGCGGCTGAGGTCGATCGAGGCGAGACCGAGCCCCCACCAGGCGGTGTGGCAGTGGGCGTCGATGAGACCGGGCGTGACGACGGCGTCACCGAAGTCGAGCGTGCGATCCGCCTCGAGCCCGGCGATCTGCTCGTCGAAGCCGACGATGCGGCCGCCGATCACGCCGACGGTGCGCGCGGTGGGGCGTGCCGGATCCATCGTGAGGATCTCACCCGCGGTGAGGATCAGGTCGAGCTTCATGGTGCTGCTCCTTCTCGGTCGTGGTCGCGGATCGCTCAGGCGGCGATCTCGTCGGGGGCGGGCGGCATGACCTCGCTGCTGATGAGCACGTGGATCAGCGCCGGGCCGTCCACGGCGAGCGCCCGGTCGAGGGCGGGGGCGAACTCCTCGGTGGTCTCGACCCGCTCGCCGTGTCCGCCGAACGATTCCATCCACGCCTTGAAGTCGGGGTTCGCCATGCGGGTACCGGAGGGGCGGCCGGGGTAGTGCTTCTGCTGGTGCTGCACGATCGTGCCGTAGATGCCGTTGTCGACGACGATCACGAGCGGCTTCGACCCGTGCGCGAAGGCTGTGGCGACCTCCTGGCCGTTCATGAGGAAGTCGCCGTCGCCGCACACCGCGACCGCGCGCCGGTCGGGGAACGCGAGCGAGGCGGCGACGGCCGCCGGTACCGCGAGACCCATCGCGCCATTGCGGGCACCCACGAGGCTCGCCGGCGCAAGGTGCCGCACAAAGCGATGCGCCCAGATCGTCGCGTTGCCCGCACCGAAGGTGAGGATCGCCTCGCCCCGCAGGCGGTCGTCGAGTGCGGCGAACGCGACGCCGAGGTCGACACCGGCATCGGCGAGGGCTCCGGGCACCGAGGCGTCGGATCGATGCATCGCGAAACGAGTCTGGGCGGCTGCGCGCTCCCCGCGCCAGGAGTCGTCGCGATCCCCGCGCGCCAGATCGGGATCGACGGCGGCGAGCGCGCTCACGAACGCTCGCGGTGTTGCGACGATCTGCTGATCGATCCGGCCCGCGTGAGCCTTGCCCTCGGCATCGGCGGTGACGAGCACGGTCTCGGCCTCGAATCCGAGCGTGTAGCCGTCGCTGAGCACGTCGGTTCGGGCGCAGCCGACGAACACGAGCAGGTCGGCCCGCGCGTACCCCGCGGCCACCGCGTCGGCCCGCCCGTACCCGAGCCAGCCGGCCCACGCGCCGCTGTCGTGCGGCACCGCGTCGTACGCGCGCCAATCGGCGAACACGGGCACTCCCGCCGCCTCGGCGAAGGCCGCGAGCTCCGCCCCGCAGCCTGAATGCCAGCCGTCGCCGCCGACCACGATCGCGGGGCGCTCAGCACGCGCGATCCGCTCCACCAGCGCTGAGATCTCGTCCGAGTTCAGCGCGAGCACCGGCGCAGCGGTGGGGCCCGTCACGCGAGCATCGGTGACCTCGACCAGGAGATCCTCGGGTAGCCCGACGACGACGGGGCCCGGCCGACCGGCGGCGGCGATCCGCATCGCCTCATCGGTCAGCTCGCCGGCACGAGCCGGGTCGTCGATCGTGATGACCCGCTTCGCGGTCGATCCGAACCATCCCGCGAGGTCGAACTCCTGGAACGACTCGCGCTCGCGATCCGCCACGGGGATGAGCCCCACGAACAGCACGAGGGCCGTCGCATCCTGCCACGCAGTGTGGATCGAGATCATGGCGTTCGCCGCTCCGGGCCCGCGGGTGACCATCGCGATTCCCGGTCGGCCCGTGAGCCGACCCTCTGCGAGCGCCATGAAACCGGCGCCGCCCTCGTGCCGGCATACGACGGTCTCGATGGAGGAGTCGTGCAGCCCGTCGAGCACGTCGAGGTAGCTCTCGCCGGGCACGGCGTAGACGCGCTCCACGCCGTGCGCCTCGAGCGTGCGGACGATCAGGTGGCCGGCGGACTGTGACATGGGTCGATCCTTTCGGATGGAGGCGGGGAGAAGGAGTGGAGGGACCGCGCCGGGAGCTTCGCGGCGCGACCCTCTAGTGCTTGAAACCGGGCAGGTTCACGCTCAGGCGCGGCGCGAGAGCACCGGCGACGGCGGTGAACAACGACAGGAAGGCGAGCATCGCGGCGGCGGGCCACCAGTGATCGCCGGCCGAGGCGACGAAGCCGGTCGCGAGCAGCGGGATGAAGCCCGAGAGCATGCCCGCGGCGTTCTGCGCGAGCCCCACGCCGGTGTAACGGGTCTTCGCGGGGAAGAGGCCCGTGAGCACCGTGCCCGAGGCGGCGTAGGGCAGCGAGAGCGCGGAGACGGCGAGCGTCATCGCGAGCACCACGAGCACGGCGTTGCCCGACGAGAGCATGAGGAAGGCGGGCATCGCGACGACGGCGGAGAGGATGCCGCCCCACAGGATCACGCGGCTCGCACCGTACTTCGCCCCCAGGATGCCGCCCCAGAGCAGTACGAAGATCTCGACGGCTGCCGCGACCATGCTGCCGAGCAGCATGAGGGAGGAGTCATAGCCCAATACGTTCACGCCGTACCAGACGCAGAAGGCGGTCACGAGGTAGAAGCCGCCCACGCCGAGCAGGGCCGCGGCCATACCCACGATGATCTGCTTCCAGCTGTCGCGGAAGGTGGTGAGCACCGGGCTCTTGACGACCTCCCCCGACTCCTCGAGCTGACGGAACACCGGAGACTCCTCCAGCTTCGACCGGATGTAGACCGCCACGAGCAGCAGCGGCAGCGCGATGAGGAACGGGATGCGCCAGCCCCAAGCGTCGAAGTTCTGCTGCGAGAAGAGCAGCGTCATGATGAAGAAGCCGCCCGACGACAGGATCGTGCCGATGGGCGAGCCGATCTGCGGGACCGCCGCGTAGCGGGCGCGGAGGTGCAGCGGCGCGTTCTCGACCACGATGGTCATGGCCCCCGACCACTCGCCGCCGACGAAGAGGCCCTGCAGCACACGCAGCAGCACAAGCAGCACCGGCGCGGCGATGCCGATCGCGGCGTAGGTCGGCAGCATGCCGATCAGGCCGGTCACGAGGCCGATGCCGACGATCGTGATCATGAGCACCTTGCGGCGGCCGATGCGGTCGCCCATGCGACCGAAGATGATGCCGCCGATGGGGCGGGCCGCGAGGCCGACGCCGAAAGTGGCGAAGGATGCGAGCGCGGCCGCCGTCGCATTCTCGCTCGTGAAGTACTGGACGTTGAAGACCAGCGCCGCCGCGGCGCTGAAGAGGAAGAAGTCGTACCACTCGAGTGCGGTGCCGATCAGCGCACCGAGGGCGACCTTGTTCGCGTCTTTGACGCTCAGTTCTTGGGTGGCGTCGTATTCGATCGCCGCTGTGTTCGTTGTCTGGCTCATGCTCTCTCTCCGTCGAGGATGCGGATGCGGATGCGGGGCGTGCCATCGCGGCTGCAGTGACACCGTTTCCCAGAATCCCAGGTAATTCGCCCTGTTGTCGGCACGTATCGCCACTGAAATCACGTTACGAATTATGCATATGCACATACCATACGTGTATGGCCCCGATCCATCCACTGAGCGACACCCCAGACCCCGGCGACCGAACGCGCTGGCTCGAACTGCTCGACCGGCTCGACCCGAAGGCGCTCACAGACACCTTCCTCTCGCTGGTCGCGGCCGTCCCGGGCTACGATCCAGCGCCGATCCCGGGCGCCGAGCTGCGACGCACCGCTCTCCTCTCCTTCCTCACCCTCATCGAGGGTCTGCGAGCGGGAGGCTTCGACGGCCCGATCGGCATCGCCACCGACGTCGGAGTCTCACGCGCACGGGCCGGGGTCCCCCTCCCCTCGCTCATGACCGCGATCCGGCACGACTTCACCGTGCTGTGGGAAGCGCTGACCCGCGTGGCCGAGACGGACGACGCCGAACTCATCGTGCGCCACACCGGCATCGTGCTGCGCACCGTGGACGAGTACGTGGGCCAGACCCAGCGGGCCTACGTCGCCGAGCGCGAGCGCATGCGCGAGGAGCAGGCCTCGGTGCGGCAGGGGCTCATCGCCTCGCTCTTCCAGGAGCCGCAGCCCGCGGAACGGCACATCCGCACCGTTGCGACGGAACTCGGCCTCCCCTACGGCGCCCCGCTCGTCGTCATCGCCGCGGCCACCGACGACATCGCGCCGATGCGGGTGGCGGTCTCAGAGCTGGAGCGCGCCGGCACACGGGTGCACACCCATCACCTGGGCGACGCGCTCATCGCGTTCACCCGCCAAGTCGAGCTCCCCGGCTCGCGCATCGAGACGCTGGTGGAGCGCCTGCTCGAACTGCGCATCGGCGTGGTGGTGGCGGTCTCGGGGATCGCCGAACTGCGCCGGTCGGCCGCCACGGCCAGGGAGCTGGCCCACCTCTTCGAGCCGGGCGAGGAGGGGGCGATGACCTGGGGGCGCGGCTGGGCCAGACTCGCAGCGCGGAGCCTGCACGCCGCCGGCCGCCCCGTGCTCGCCGACGTGCAGAGCGCGCTCGCGCAGAGCGGAGCGGCGGAGCGCACGCGTCTCGAGGAGGCCGCCCGCAGCTACCTGCGCACGGGCAGCATCGGCGCCTCCGCGGCCGAGCTGTTCTGCCACCGCAACACCCTCGCGAATCGGCTGCGTCGCTTCGCGGAGCTGACGGGCGTGGATCCCACGATCCCTGAGCAGGCCGCGCGCCTCGTCGTCGGGTGGGCGTGAGGACAGTCCGTGCGGAGCTGTGCGCAGTTGCGCGTGACACGGCCCGCCGTCAGGGAGGAGATCGTGTTTCAGGCGGGTGGTTCTCCGGGCCTGCACCCGCCTGAAACGTGATCTCCTCCCTGGGGGTGGGAGCAGGAATGGGGGCGGCAGCAGGAGTGAGGGCGGGCTCAGGAATAGGGGCGGGCTCAGGAATGAGGAATGAAGCGCAGCGCTAGCGGATCCTGTCCGCCACGATGCTCCGCAGCGCCGCCATCGACAGCTCGATCGACTCGACGTCGATGCGCTCGTCGTTGCCGTGCACGCCCTCCCGGTAGCGCTCGTAGCTCCAGTCGGGGGCGAGCAGCCCGAAGCCGTAGGCGGGGATCCCGAGCTCGCGCAGCACCCGGGCATCCGATCCCCCCGCCGCCATGATCGGCACCGTCGGGGCGTCGGCGACCTCGGCGATCGCGCGCTTGATGGCCGCGAAGAGCGGGGTGTCGGATCGCGATCCCGTCGCCGCCCATCCCCGCAGGTGCCGGATCTCAACCTCATCCACGAGCGGACCCAGCACGGCGGCGAGCAGCTCGTCGACCTCTTCATCGGTGGTGCCCGGCAGGGTGCGGATGTCGAGGTCGATCGAGGCCGACCCGGGAATGACGTTGTGCACGGCCCCGGCGCGCACCACCGTCGGGGAGATCGTGATCCGCGAGACCGCGTGCGCGTACCCCGCGATGCCCCCGAGGTGCGGCAGCGCGGAATCGAGGCGCACCGGATCGCGCAGCCGCTCGGCGAGAACCGGATCCGCGATACGGGCGTCGACGAACGCGTTCCACAGCTCCCCGAGCTGCGCGGCGGGCATCACGTCCTGCAGCCGCTGCAGCACCTCCCCCATGCGGTAGGCGGCGCTCGTCGCACCATAGGGGATCGAGGCGTGCCCGGGTTTGCCCTGCACCACGAGGCGCCGACCGGCCGAGCCCTTCTCGGCCACCTCGATCGCGACGTGCTGCCCCATGCGCATGCCGCCCGACTCGGAGATCGCCTCGGTGACGCGCACGGCCTCGGGGTGCTCGCGCACGAGCCAGTGCATGCCCAGCTCGCTGCCGGCCTCCTCGTCCGCGACGGCCATCAGCACCAGATCGCCGCGCGGAGGCACCGGGGCGAGCGCGACCTCGCGCAGCACGCACGCGAACGCGGCGGTGAGGTAGAGCATGTCGACGGCGCCGCGCCCCCACACCTCGCCGTCGATGAGCTCGCCGCCGAACGGATTGCGGGTCCAGCCGTCGGGGTCCACCGGCACCACGTCGAGGTGGCCGAGCAGACCGAGCGCGGGAGCCTCGGGATCGGTGCCGTGCACGCGGGCCACGAGCGAGGCGCGACCGGGCGCGGACTCGAAGACGTGGGTCTCGACGCGGCCCAGGGCGATCGCCTCGGCGAGGAAGCGCTGCAGCACCCGTACGCTGCGGATCTCCTGGCCGGAGGAGGGCGTGCCGTCGTTGACGCACCCCTCCCGGATCAGCTCGCGCAGCAGCTCGATGGCCTCATCGGCCCCGCCGTCGACCCGCTCCTCGGACACCGTCGCACCTCCGCTCGCGTCGAGGGTCCGGCCTCGACCCCTCCTAGCCTAGCCCCGGGGTGCTGCGGGTTGATGCGGATCAGGGCTCCGGCCCGCCGCGAGCTCGACGGCGTCGAGGATCGCGGCGATGCCGGCACGGAAGACGGTCATGCCGTCCATCGCGAGCAGCGCATCGCGGTGCCGGTTCACGAGCGGGTACTCGGAGAGGTTGATGGATCCGAATGTGCTGATCCAGGGCTCCGATCCGTCGCGCGCCGCCTCGGGATTGCGCAGCACGTCGTGCGCGAGCGCGGCGCTCTGAGAGAGCGTGAAGCCCGAGACCGCCGCGTAGGCCTGCAGCAGAGCCTCGTCGCGCAGGCCGCTCTCCGCGAGCATCTCGAGCATGAACTCGACCGCGGAGGTGTCGCCCGGGCCGACGGGGTCGATCACCGCGCCCTCGGCGCCGATGGAGGGGTACTCGAGCGCGAGCTCGGCGGTGCGCATGAGGTGCGCCTCGAGCCGCTCGCGCCAGGTGCCCGAACTCTCCCGCCCGGTGTCGGTCGCCCAGCCGGTGATGCGGTCGAGCGCGGCGCGCGTGAGCTCGTCCTTGTTGCGGAAATGGCGGTACATCGCCGTCGCGTCGACGCCCAGTGCCTCTCCGAGGCGCTTGAAGGTGATCCTCGTGTGCGGCTCGTCTCGCGCGAGCTGCAGCATCGCATCGACGATCGTGCGCTGATCGAGCCGCACGCGTCGCGCACCGGCCTGCTCCGTCGCGGCCTCCACCATCTGAACTCCCGTCGTTCCGACTTCCTCACCCCAGTGTAGGCGTCGGCGACACTCCGTTCACACTTTGTCAATTACATTGTCAATATAGTTGACATACCCATTGCGCACTGCCTAGTGTTGCACCACGGATCGATGGCGATACCCAGGAGGCACCGGTGACCGACACCCCGCACGCAGACATCGTTTTTGAGAACGGCTGGCTCTACACCGGCACGGAGGCCGCGCCCCGACGCGGAGGCCTCGCCGTCGCCGCCGGCCGGATCCTCAGCACCGACGCGGAGACGGTCGCCCAGCTCGCCGAGACCGCGACCGAGCGCGTCGATCTCGACGGCCGCCTGCTCATTCCCGGCTTCCAAGACGCCCACGTGCACCCCATCCTGGCCGGCATGGAACTGCTGAGCTGCGACCTCTCGGCCTGCGAGACCGCCGAGGAGACGCTCGCCGCGATCGCGACCTACGCCGAGGCGCACCCCGAGCTCGACTGGATCCTCGGCGCGGGCTGGTCGATGGACGCCTTCCCCGGCGGCACGCCCACCCGCCGGGCGCTCGACGCCGTCGTGCCCGATCGCCCCGTCTTCCTCGAGAACCGCGACCACCACGGCGCCTGGTTCAACACCCGCGCTGCCGAACTCGCCGGCATCGACGCCGGCACCGCCGATCCCGCAGACGGCCGCCTCGAGCGCGAGCCGGACGGCACCCCCGCGGGCACCGCGCACGAGGGCGCGATGGACCTGTTCGACACGGTGCGCCCGCGGGCCACTCAGGAACAGGCGTACGCCGGCCTCCTCGCCGCGCAGGATCACCTCGTCTCGTTCGGCATCACGGCCTGGCAGGACGCCGCCGTCGGGGAGTTCATGGGCAGTCCCGACACGGTGCAGACCTATCTGCGCGCCGCCCGGGAGGGCACTCTCAGAGTGCGCGTGCGCGGGGCGCAGTGGTGGAACCGCGAGGACGGCGACGCGCAGCTCGCACCGATCCTGGCCCACCGCGACTCCGTCGCCGCCGAGTGCGATGCGGATCGCCTCTCGCTCGCCTCGGTGAAGGTGATGGTCGACGGCGTGGCCGAGAACTTCACCGCGGCCATGCACGACTGCTACCACGACCACCACGGCAACGCCACGGAGAACCGCGGCATCTCCTTCTTCGATCCCGCCGACATGGCACGCTTCGTCGCGGCCCTCGACCGCGAGGGCGTGCAGGTGCACTTCCACGCGCTCGGCGACCGCGCGGTCACGGACGCGCTCGACGCGCTCGAGCACGCGCTCACCGAGAACGGCCCCTCCGACAACCGCCACCACCTCGCCCACCTGCAGGTGGTGCGCGCGGAAGACGTGCCCCGCTTCGCGCAGCTGGGCGCGACGGCCAACATCCAGGCGCTGTGGGCATGCCATGAGGATCAGCTCGACGAGCTCACGCTCCCCTTCATGCGGGAGGACGCCGAGCAGGATCACTACCCCTTCGGAGCCCTCGCCGCTGCGGGTGCGTCGCTCGCCGCGGGCAGCGACTGGTCGGTGTCGAGCCCCGATCCGATCCAGGCCATCCACGTCGCTGTGAACCGGGTCGCCCCGGGCGAGCAGCGACCGCCGCTCGGGCCCGAGCACCAGAAGCTCACGCTCCCCCAGGCGCTCGACGCCTACACGCAGGGCACGGCGCGCATCAACCACCTCGACCATGCGACCGGGCGGCTGGTACCCGGCTACTACGCCGACCTCGCGATCCTCGATTGCAACCTCTTCGATCTGGAGCCCGAGGCGATCCACACCGCGGTCGTCGACGAGACGTGGATCGGCGGCGAGCGCGTCTACGCTCGCGCGGAGGGCGCGGCGTGAGCGCGCGACGGATCGCGGCTTCCGGCGCCGCGATCCTGCTCGTCGGCGCGCTCACGGGCTCCCTCACCGGTTGCGGACAGAGCGCGGTCGGCCGCGACGCCGGCACCTTCGAGTTGACCGCGCACACGCCGACACCCGCGGGAGATATCGACTCGTTCACCTGGGCGCTCTCGACCGAGCCGTACTCGCTCGACCCCGCCTACGCCTTCGACTACGCCGATAACACGGTGCTCTCGAACATGTGCGAGTCGCTGCTGCGCTGGAACTCCGACCTGTCGCAGTCACCCGGACTCGCCACGGCCGTCGACCACCCCGACCCGTTGAGCTGGGTGTACACGATCCGCGAGGGAGTGAAGTTCCACGACGGCACGACGATGACCCCGAACGACGTCGTGGTGTCGCTGAGCCGGCACCTCGATCCCGAGGTGGCCTCGTTCTGGTATGACACCTTCAAGAACGTCGATACGATCGAGCAGACCGGCGAGCACGAGGTGACGGTGCGCACGGTCGTGCCCGACTCGCAGTTCAACCAGCTCATGTCGGCGGCGCCCGGCGTGATCCAGTCGGCCGCTTCGACAGAGGCCGCCGGCTCCGACTACGGCAATCAGTCCGCCGGCGTCAACTGCACCGGCCCCTTCAGCTTCGGCGAGTGGCGCGCCGGCGAGTCGATCACGCTCGAGCGCTTCGACGACTACTGGGATCCCGAGCTGCGGGCCAGGGCCGAGCAGATGACCTTCGTGATCCTGAACGATCCGAACGCCCGGGTGAACGCCCTGCAGACGGGTGAGATCGACGGGGCCTGGACGATCCCGAGCAACGCCATCGACGTGCTGCGCGCGAGCGACACAGGCTCCGTCTACTTCGGCACCAACGCGACCGTGCAGAGTCTCGTGGTCTCGAACATGGAGGGGCCGCTGGGCGACCCGCGCGTGCGACGGGCGCTCACGATGGCGCTGGACCGCGAGGCGCTCGTGCGGGCAGCGGTGCAGGGATACGGAAGCCCGACCGACGCCCTGACCTCGGAGTCGGTGTGGGTCAACGGGGATCCCGAGGCCACCAGAGAGGCCTTCGAGGGTCTGCCCGACCACGACTACGACCTCGAGGAAGCGAAGCGGCTCGTCGAGGAGGCCGGTGCCGAGGGGGCGAAGATCACCTACGTGACCGCGCCGCTCGACTCGTCGTTCGACGTGATCTCGCAGGCGGTGGCGTCGGCGGGCCGCGAGATCGGTCTCGACATCGAGATCGAGACCCGCACGCCGAACGCCTATACGCTGCTCTTCTCGGATCCCTCGGCGATCGAGGGCGTCGACCTGTTCGCCACCACCTGGTACCTGTCGAGCACCGATCCGCTCGAGCAGTACGCGGTGCTGCGCACCGGCGAGTTCTCCAACTACGGGCAGTGGTCGAACCCCGAGTTCGACGACGTGGTGAACCGCGCTCTGCAGACCGACGACGCGGGCGAGCGGTCCTTCCTGTCGGCCGAGGCGCAGCGGATCGCGAGCGAGGAGCTGCCCTGGATCCCGCTCATCGACCTCCCCGCGACGCTGTGGATGGGCGAGCGGATCACGGGCGTCGATCCCTCCATCTACTACATGTACTACCCCTGGGCCGCGACGATCGGGAGGGCCGAGTGATGAGCGACACCGCAATGGGACCCGGTGCGGCGACGCAGACGCGCGCCGTGCGCCTGCGCGAGAGCGGGAGTTCCGGGAGCGGAGGCGGATCGCGCCGCGGCGCCCGCACCGCACGTTTCATCGCGGGGCGCCTCGCGGGGCTCGTGGCGACCCTGTTCGCCGCCTCGCTCGTGGTGTTCTTCTCGCGCTTCGTGGTGCCGGGGGATCCGGCGCGCTTCCTGCTGCGCGGCCGCAGTCCGAGCCCCGAGGCGATCGCCGAGGTGACCAGGCAGTACGGCCTCGACCGGTCGCCGATCGAGCAGTACCTGAGCTGGATCGGCGGCGTGCTGCGCGGCGACTTCGGCCGCTCCCTGCAGTACCGCGACGACGTCTCGAACGTGCTCATGCAGCGCCTGCCCGTCACCCTCGAGCTCGTGGCGATGGCCGCGGTGCTCATCACCGTGCTCGGTCTCGCGGCCGGCATCTTCGCGAGCCTGCGCCGCGGAAGGTTCGCGGATCGCGCGATCCTCATCACCTCGACCGCCCTCGGCGCGATCCCGTCGTTCGTCATCGCGATCCTGCTCATCGCGGTGTTCTCGGTGCAGCTCGGCTGGTTCCCGTCGTTCGGCAGCGGTGACGAGGGGATCGACCGCTTCGTGCACCTCGTACTGCCGGCGCTCGCACTCGGGCTCGCCTTCGTCGCACTCGTGGCGCGCGTCACACGATCGTCGATGAACGAGCAGTTCGTGCGCGAGCACGTGGAGGTCGCGACCAGCCGAGGGCTCACGAAGTCGTCGGTGGTGCTGCGGCACGTGCTGCGCAACTCCATCAGCCCGATCCTGCTGGTGAGCGGCGTGCTCGTCGCCGGACTGCTCGTCTCGAGCGCGATCGTCGAGCAGACCTTCGGCCTGGCGGGCATCGGCTCGCTGCTCGTGCAGTCGGTCGACCGCCTCGACTTCCCCGTCGTGCAGGCGATCGTGCTGGTCGTGGTGGTCGCCTTCGTCACCGTCAACACCGTCGTCGACCTCATCCAACCGCTGATCGATCCGCGCGTCGCCGCGGGAACGGAGACCCGATGAGCACCGCAGCCAGCCCCTCGCGCGCCGCGACGCCCGCTCCCCCCGAGGGCACCCGCGCCCTCACCGTACCCGTGAAGCCGAAGCGCCGCGGTCTCTTCACCGTCACCGGCCGGATCGCCGTCGTGTTCGTCGCGGCCGTCGTGCTCGCGGCCGCGTTCGCCCCCTTGATCGCGCCCTACGACCCCGACCACGTCGACCTGCAGAACGTGCTCGCCGGCCCCACGTGGGCGCACTGGCTCGGCACCGACGCGCTCGGCCGCGACCTGCTCACGCGTCTCATGTTCGGGGCGCGCACCTCGCTCATCGGCCCGCTCATCGTGGTGCTCGGGTCGACCGCGCTCGGCCTCGTGCTGGGACTCGTCGCGGCGTGGCGCGGCGGCTGGCTCGACGCGGTGCTGTCGCGGGTGTTCGACTTCCTGTTCTCGTTCCCGGCGATGCTGCTCGCCATGCTCGGCGTCGCGCTCTTCGGCAAGGGACTGTTCGCGCCCGTGCTCGCCATGACGATCGCGTACATCCCCTACGTCGCACGGCTCACCCGCGGACTCATCATCGCCGAGCGCTCGCGCCCCTACGTGCAGGCCTACCGGGTGCTCGGCTTCCGCAGTTCGTGGATCGCGTTCAGCCGGGTGCTGCCGAACGTCGTGCCCACCGTCGGCGCGCAGTCGACGCTCAACTTCGGCTACGTGCTCGCCGACCTCGCCGCGCTGTCGTTCATCGGCCTCGGCGTGCAGGCGCCCACCGCCGACTGGGGCTCGATGATCAACGAGAGCCGCGGCGCGCTCATGAGCGGCGCGCTGCTGCCCACCTTCGTGCCGGCGGCTGTGGTGGTGCTCGTGGTGGTCGCCATCAATGTGATCGGCGAAGAACTGTCCGACCGGATCGGAGGCAACTTCTCATGACCGAACTGCTGCAGATCGACGACCTCACCCTGCGCGTCCCCAGCCGCGGGCCGCTGCTCCACGGCGTCTCGCTCTCGGTCGCGGCCGGCGAATCAGTCGCGCTCGTGGGCGAATCGGGATCGGGCAAATCGCTCACCACCCGCGCCGCCCTCGGCCTGTTCCCCGAGCACGCATCGCTCACGGGCTCGGTGCGGGTCGCGGGCGTCGACACCGTCACCGCGACCCCCGTCGAGCTGCGTGCAATCCGCCGCACCCGCGCGTCGATGATCTTCCAGGATCCGCGATCCGGCATCAACCCCGTCCGCACCCTCGGCGACTTCCTCACCGAGACGCTCGTGCGCTGGCACGGCCTCAGCCGCGCCGATGCCGCCGCACGCGCCGTCGCCCAGCTCGAACAGGTCGGGCTGCCGCGCGCCGAGGCGCTGCTCGAGCAGTACCCGCACCAGCTCTCCGGGGGAATGCTGCAGCGCGTCATGATCGCGGCGGCCCTGCTCGACGAGCCCGAGCTGCTGCTCTGCGACGAGCCGACGACCGCGCTCGACGTCACCACACAGGCCGGCATCGTCGAGCTGCTGCGCGAGCAGCAGCAGGCCCGCGGCATGGGCATGCTGTTCATCACGCACGACCTGGGGCTCGCGGCGTCGCTCTGCGAGCGGGTGGTGGTGCTGCGGGGCGGGCTCGTCGTGGAGGAGGGCGTCACCGCTGATGTGTTCCGCGCCCCGCGCGAGGAGTACACGCGCGAACTGCTGGCGGCGACGCCGAAGATCGAGCTGGGCCGATTCGGCGACGCTTCTGGCGCGGCGGCAGCGCAGACGGGAGCCGATCGGATCGAGTTCTCGACCTCCGCGTTGCCCACCGCCGCCGATTCCGTGCTCACCCCGTCGGCATCGTCGCCCGCGCCTGCGATCCGCGCCGAGGGCCTCTCGAAGCACTACCGCGTGCCGGGTCGTGAAGACGTGCACGCCCTGTCCGAGGTCGGCTTCGAACTGGCGCAGGGCGGCTCGCTCGGCATCGTGGGCGAATCGGGATCGGGCAAGTCGACGCTGGCCCGCATCATCGTCGGCCTCGAGGAGCCGAGCACGGGTGCGCTCGCTGTCGACGGCGTCGTGCGCCCGCAGCGGTCGCTGAACGCCTCGGAGCGGCGGGCGCTCGCGGCGCACACGCAGATGGTGTTCCAGGATCCCTATCTCTCGCTCGACCCCCGGATCCCTGTCGGACGCGCGGTCGCCGACGTCGTGCGGCTGCACCGCGGTGCCTCGCGAGCCGACGCCGAGCGCGAGGCCTGTGCGCTGCTCGAACGCGTCGGGATCCGGCCCGAGCACCTGGCCTCGCGCCCGCGGGCGCTGTCGGGCGGGCAGCGGCAGCGCGTGGCCCTGGCGAAGGCGCTCGCCGCGCAGCCGAGCATGCTCGTGCTCGACGAGGCGACGAGCGCCCTCGACGTGTCGGTGCAGGCGCAGGTGCTCGAGCTGGTCGAGGAGGTGCGCGAGCAGTTCGGCCTCACGATCGTGTTCGTGAGCCACGACCTCGCCGTGGTGTCGCGGATCTGCGAGGAGACCCTCGTCATGCAGCGCGGTCGCGTCGTGGAGCACGGGCGCACCGCGCAGATTCTCGGCGCGCCCCGTGAGGAGTACACGCGCCGTCTGCTCGCGTCCCGCCCCGAGCCGCTCTGGCAGCGAGCCGCGTAGACCCGGGGCAATGCCTCTCCGGGGCGGGTATCCCCCCCCCCCCCCCCCCCCCAAGAGGCTCAGCTCTCGAGGAGAGGACAGCCGGCGCTTCAGGGGGTAGCGTTGAGAGCCGACGTGGGCGGAGGCGTCGCTCGGGGCCGAGAGGGGGACGGCATGATGCGGATCACGGTCGCTGCGGCACTCGACTGCTCGGCGGAGGCCGCGTGGCGAGCCGCGCACTCTCCCGCTGCCGCCGCGCAGCTCTACCGTCCGCTGCTGCAGATGCGTCCCCGCGGTGGGGAACGATTCCCCGCCGCCCTCGAGGACGGCAGCCGCATCGACGTCGCCCTGCGCTTCTTCGGCGTATGCCCCGCCGGAACGCAGCGCATCGTGATCAGGGACCTCGTCAGGATCGAGGCCGGATCGCTGACGAGAACCATGCGTGACGCAGGACGACCGCTCTCGGGCCCCCTCGCCCCGGTGGGCTCATGGAATCACGAGATCACGGTCGTCCCCGCGGGACCGCGCACCGCGATGTGGCGCGACGAGCTCACGGTCGGCGGGTGGTTCTCCCCGGTGGCCGCCCTCGCACTCTGGCCGATGTGGCACTGGCGAGCAGCGAAGCTGCGGCGCCTCTCACGAGCCTGGGAAACCGCGTGAACGGCTGAGCCGGAGCGGTCAGGGAGCGATTCCCGCAGCGGCGGGTTTGAACCCCGCCCTCACGTTCTCGCAGCACGCCGGACGGCAGACGTCGAACCACGGTCCGAGCGGGGTCGCAGCGGCTCGATCCGCGGGGTCGACGGCGGCGATCCGTTCCTGGACGAGATCGACGATCCCTGCGACGTAGACCGGATCGACCCCCGGAGTGGCGGTGCGGACGGCGCGCACTCCGACCTCCGCCGCGGCTTCGAGCGCCTCGGTGTCGAGGTCCCACAGCACCTCCATATGATCGCTCACGAAGCCGATGGGCGAGATCGCTATCGCCTCGACCGGCTCGGCCGGGAGCTGCGCGATGCGGTCGCAGATGTCGGGCTCGAGCCACGGCTGCGAGGCGGGGCCGGAACGGGACTGGTAGACGAGTTCCCACGCGACGTCCTGCAGTGTCGGATCCTGCGCGCTGACACGCTCCATCACAGCGGCCGCGACTGCCAGATGCTGCGCTTCGTACGCGCCGCCGGGCCCGAAGTCGGTGTCGCGCGGCCCCGAGCGCTGAGCGTCGTCGACCGGAATCGAATGGGTCGAGAAGAGCACGCGCATCTGCGCGATCCCGACGCCCTCCTCCCGGAAGCGCTGGAGCGCCTCCCGGATGCTGTCCACGAACGAGTCCACGAACCCGGGGTGGTCGAAGAACTGCCGAATCTTGTCGATCGTCACGGTCTCGGAGAGACCGGTCTCCTCGAGCACCCGTGCGAAATCCTCTCGGTACTGGCGGCAGCTGGAGAAGGAGCTGTAGGCACTCGTGGCGAATGCGAGCAGCCGGTGATCACCCGCGTCGGCGGCGTCACGCACCGCCTCGGAGAGGTAAGGCGCCCAGTTCCGGTTGCCCCAGTAGACCGGGAGGTCCAGGCCGCGACGCGCCAGCTCCTCCTCGATCGCGGCCTTCAGCGCACGGTTCTGAGCATTGATCGGGCTGACTCCTCCGAAATGCCGATAGTGGTGGGCGACCTCTTCGAGCCGTTCATCCGGGATCCCGCGCCCGCGGGTGACGTTCCTCAGGAAGGGGATGACGTCGTCCTGCCCCTCCGGGCCGCCGAAGCCGGCAAGGAGGAGGCCGTCGTACTTCTGGGGCCGCTCGGCGAACGGTGCTCCCTGCGCGCTGGCCGGCGAGGCATAGGGCACCGCGGTGGTGGGCTGGTCCATTTCGAACTCCGATCGTGACAGGTGATCTACGGGCGCCCGGGTCGGAAGCGGCTTCCCGCCCGAACTTATTTAACCAAGTTAACAATACTCCAATATAACTATAAATCAGATGTACGATGTACACATGTCCGAGCAGCCTCGACCTCCCGCGAAGACGCTGCGGTCGCTCGTGGACCCGAGGGTGATGGATCCGCTCGGAGAAGTGGTCGGGCGCGAGGCCGTGCCAGACGAGACGGTCGCCGAAGTCGCTGCGGTGCTCGAGGCCATGCACGAATGGAGCGCAGCCGAACGGGCGGCGAGCAAGTCGGCCCGGGACTTCATGAAACTCGGCCAAACGGACATGCAGGCACTCCGTTACCTCATCGCTGCCCAGAACCAGTGCCTGGAAGTCACCCCCGGGATGATCGCACAGCACGTGGAAGTGACGCCCGCGGCCATGACCAAGATCCTCGACCGCCTCGAACGCGCCGGGCACGTGCGGCGCGTGCCGCACCGGACCGATCGTCGGCGGATGACCATCCAGGTGAGCGAGGCGAGCCGGCTCGACGCCCGCGAATCCATCGGGCGCAGGCACGCGCGCCGCTTCCACGCCATCGCCGGCCTCAGCACGGAGGACCGGGCCGCAGTGCTCCGCTTCTATCGCGCGCTGCTGCACGAATCGAGCGAGGCCGCAGCCCCCGGCCGCACCTCCGAGCCCGATCCAAGGGATTCGACACCCCGCACCGCGGCCGCGCCGGAGGTCTGACTCGCGCGGCGCTCAAACGATCGGCCCGGCCTCATCCTGTGATGGTCAGCAGGACGAAGCCGGGCCGATTGCGACGTTGCGGTCGGCTGCTGGGGCGGATAGCGGCGCGCTGATCCTCGATTCCGGCTGCTACCCCTTGGGAATCGGCGGGCCGAGCCACAGCAGCACCGAGAACACCGCGGTGACGCCGGCGAGGAGGATCACGACCGACCACCAGGGGTGACGCAGCACCCATGCCTGCACCTGCTCGACGAAGCCGCGCGGCTCATCCTCGCCGGGCGCGAGGCGCCAGCTGCGCCCCAGGCGGCCCCGCCGATCCATGACCAGCTCGAACGGCAGCGTCGCGAACGGGATCACCGCGGAGATCAAGCCGAGCGCACCGGCCCCGAAGCGCCAACGGTCGTTGGCCCAGACGAATACGGTGATGACGCAGTACGCGAGGAACACGAAGCCGTGCACTCCGCCCGCCGGCGCCACCATCGCATCGGTGACGCCCGTGCCGCGCAGGATGAGCGCGGTGATCAGCCCCGCCCAGGTGACGAGTTCGGCGAACGCGAAGGTGCGGAAGAGCAGGCGGGGCGACATGGTTCAACCGTATCCGGTGCGACCTGACGATTCGCGGTTCGCCTCGGGGGCGGCCTCAGGGGTAGGTCATTGCGCGGACATTCGGCGAATCTCAACGGCGTAGTCGTCGAGCACGCCGAGAATGCCGCGATGCTGCCAGATTCGTCCACGAGTTCGGCCCGTGGTCTCGGCGAGCACACCGCGCTCGGTGAGGGTACCCAGCGCGCGAAGCGCAGCCATTTCACCGATACCGAGCTCGCTCATCAAGTACCTCGTATTCACTGCAGGCTGCCCCACGAGTACCGGGAGCACCTTCCACGCCGCAGCATCCGAACGAAGACCCCTCAACTTTGCCCGAGAGTCATCGAGCTGCGCAACGAGATCGTCGACGAGCCTGGTGCCCGTCGTGGCGGCAATCCGGCTTGCCTTCGCAAACTCCCGAACGATCGGTGCGGCATCGCCGCTGCGAAACGAACCCAGCGCCCCAAAATAGCGGTCGACTTCAACGAGGAGCCCTGCCGACACCGGCACTGCGGTCGAGCCGACCAGTCCCTTATTGCGAAGGATCGACTGTGCAAGGGCCCGTCCCGTGCGGCCATTCCCATCGGGAAACGGATGGATCGTCTCGAACTGCGCATGCGCAACGGCGACCTGAACGAGCACCGGGACATCCTCTCGTCTCGCGAAGCGCACAAGATCCGCGATCGCCTCTGGAATACGCTCATGATGAGGCGCGACGAAGTCGGCGACTCTCGGGCCTGCTTCACCTGGCCCGATCCATACCTGCTCCTCGCGGAAGCGCCCGGCATCAGCCGGATCGAAACCGCGCTGGTGAAGCATCAGTGCTCTGTGCATCGCGAGGATAGAGCCCTCGCTGATATCGCCCGCGAGCCGGAGTGCCGCTTCCATAGCACGTACGTTGCCGATGACGGTGAGTGCGTTGGCCTTGTCGCCCTCGTGGATCTCAGCGAGGGCGAGCTGCTTCGCCGACGTCGTCAGTTGCTCGATCTGAGAGCTGGATGCCGATTCCGTGCGGAGCAGGATCGCCGTCATCGGCCCGAGCGCGGGGTTATCGGAACCAAGCCGGCGCTGCGCGTGACGGTCGAACTCGACTAGCCGCCGCGTCGCATCCTCAATGTCGGCCAAGTCCTCTGAGACGACACGAGGCGACCAGTCTGCGATCGCTGCCGCCACAGCTGCCCGGTACGGTCCGGTTTGGCGCTCCACCTCCGCCCGCGAGTGCATTTCAGGCGCGCGTGGCCTCCAATCGAAAGTCTCAAACGAAACCGGATCGATCGGAATTCGAGAGCGAACAGGAGGCGTGGGCACATCTTCATTCTACCAACACTTACGCAATTAAATGTTGGTAATTGATCCGGCTCCTCGCAGATGCGGCCTACATTGGGTGTGTCACGATCCCCGTGACCCTCGCGCCTACCGGACGTAACCTGATCCTGCACCTCAGCAATCTGCACTCCGAAGCGGGACTCATGCCCGACGCGGTCAACCGGCTGCTACTGTTCCCCTCTCCGGCCTGATGAAGTCCGCCCGCCGACACGATCTGAGGAACCCCTGACCCACCGAGAAAGGTCCGCCGACGTTAGCGCACCGCTCGATCCGCTGACGGCTCCCTAAACGAGAGCTTCGGAAGCCCGTTGTTGGGGCAGCTGTCCCGGGGAATGCAAAGATATTCTCGTCGCTGAATCCGTGCGCCCAATCAAAAAGCAGTACACCTAGAAGCGTCGACTTGAATGACACTCTCCACTCGTCGCCTTCGTCATCGGTAACTGCTACAGCGTGTATAAGCCCCTCTGCTTCGAGCGTGATAATCGCAGGCATGTAATCAGATTCCGGTGAGCCCTCAGGTTGGAGCAGGCGGAGATTAGCTCTGAGTTCTTCGACGCTGATCGATATGAACTTGAAGTGCCCTTCGGGTGCCTGAGCGCCGAGCCAAGCTGCGGCGGAGTATAGAACGTGAAAGCACCTAAGCTGGGCGGCACTGAGTCCGTCCATGACGGTGAGATAGTAGACGGGGCGGTCATCGCTACCGTCTGCGTTTCTGGAACCCGTAATCATGCCAGCCACATAGGTCTGCATGAGGTCATCATCGTACAGCGAGGCATCGTTGAGCACCTTTACGTAGTGCCCCGTAAAGTGGTGTAGCGCACGGTGGCCAGCACGTCGTAGAACGTGGACGCGGTCACCGTGTGATCCTTCGAGGAATCTCCTACAACCCACTCGAAAGGCATCAACACGATGACCGCTCCTACTATTGTCGACCCTGCCGGCCTGCTCAGCGAAGCTCTCACCGACGCGTCCCCGGATCTGATGCGCAGTCTGTTGCAGACCATGATCAACGCGCTCTTGTCCGCGGACGCGGACGCCGTGGTCGGCGCTGAATGGGGCAAGCCCTCATCCGACCGGATCACGCAGCGCAATGGCTACCGACACCGCGACCTCGACACCCGGGTCGGTACGATCGATGTCGCGATCCCGAAGCTTCGGCAGGGAACCTATTTCCCCGAATGGCTGCTCGAGCGCCGCAAACGCGCCGAGACCGCGCTGATCACCGTCGTCGCCGACTGTTACCTTGCCGGCGTGTCCACACGCCGGATGGACAAGCTCGTCAAGACCCTCGGCATCCATTCCCTGTCGAAGTCGCAGGTGTCCCGGATGGCGGCGGAGCTCGATGCACACGTCGAGCAGTTCCGACACCGACCGCTCGACGACGCCGGTCCGTTTACCTTCGTTGCCGCCGACGCGCTCACCATGAAAGTTCGCGAGGGCGGCCGCGTCATAGGCGCAGTGGTGCTCGTCGCGACCGGCGTCAACGGCGACGGGCGCCGCGAGGTGCTCGGCCTGCGCGTGGCCACCAGCGAGACAGGGGCGGCCTGGAACTCGTTCTTCGCCGACCTCGTCGCCCGCGGTCTCGGAGGCGTCCGCCTCGTCACCAGCGACGCCCACCAAGGACTCGTCGAAGCAATCGCAGCGAACCTGCCCGGTGCTGTTTGGCAGCGCTGTCGCACGCACTACGCGGCGAACCTGATGAGTGTGACACCGAAGGCCATGTGGCCGGCGGTGAAGGCGATGCTGCACTCCGTCTACGACCAGCCCGACGCCGCCGCGGTCCACGCTCAGTTCGACCGGCTCCTGGACTACGTCGACGGGAAACTGCCCGACGCTCACGAGCACCTCGACGCGGCCCGCGCCGATATTCTCGCCTTCGCGCAGTTCCCGGAAGGCCTGTGGCAGCAGATCTGGTCCAACAACCCCAACGAGCGTCTCAATCGGGAAATCCGCCGCCGCACCGACTCCGTCGGGATCTTCCCGAACCGGGACGCGATTATCCGCCTCGTCGGCGCGGTCCTCGCCGAGCAGACCGATGAATGGGCCGAAGGACGCCGCTACCTCGGCCTCGACGTTCTCGCGAAGAGCCGCCTCACCCTCGTCACAGACAACGACGTCGAGGAGGTGATCGATACCGTTCTCGAGCTCAGCGCCTGACCCCATCACCACGAAGGACCAACCGTTACACCACCACCCGGGACTTGACCAGGAGTCATGTTGCTCTAGGAAGTAGTCGACGCAGAGAAACCGCACGTTGATCTCTGAATTGGCCTGGGTTGAGTTCCGATCTTTATACAAGGATGGAACTACGATGCCAAGCAAATATGACCCTGAACTTCGCCAGCGCGCACTTCGGATGCTCGCCGAAGCCCGCCCCGAGCACGAGTCGCTGACCGCGGCCTGCCGTCACGTCGGTGGGCTCCTCGGAGTGAGCTCGGAGACGCTGCGCGTGTGGCAGCGCCGCTACGACATCGATACCGGCGCGAAGCCTGGCACCTCGATCGATATGGCCCAGGAGAACCGGCGGTTACGCCGCGAGGTGAGCGAGCTCCGTAAGGCCAACGAGATACTCAAAGCCGCGAGCGTGTTTTTCGCGAAGGAACTCGACCGGCCACGAACGAAATGATCAGATTCATCGACGAGTACCGTGATCGTTTCGGGGTCGAGTTCCTCTGTCGTACGCTGCGTGCGCCAGTTCGTGGGTTCCTCACCTCCCGCGGATACCGGGCCGCGAAAGCCCGGTCGGCCTCAGCCAGGCAGCTGCGCGACGAGTTGCTCCTCCCTGAGATCCGGCGGCTCCACGCGAAGCACTATGGCGTGTACGGGCGCCGGAAGATGCATGCCCTGCTGAAGCGTGAGGGGTGGAAGATCGGCCGCGACCAGACCGAGCGTCTGATGCGGCTCGCCGGCGTGCGCGGGGTACGGAAATCAAAGCGCGTGTTCACCACACGCCCCAACAAAACGGCGGCACTGCCTGCCGATCTCGTCAACCGGAGATTCGCCGCTGACGGGCCGCGCAAGCTCTGGGTGTGCGACGTGACCTACGTCGCCACCTGGTCTGGGTTCGCCTATGTCGCGTTCGTCACTGACGTGTACTCGCGCAGAATCGTGGGCTGGAATGTCGCTGCGACGCTGAAATCTGAGGTTCTGCCGATGCAGGCACTCGATATGGCTGCGTGGCAATCGGGCGGCAGGCTCGATGGGCTGATCCATCACGCCGATCACGGGTCGAATTACACTGCCATGGTCTATACGGATCGCATTGCGGAACTCGGAGCAGTGCCCTCGACCGGGACGGTCGGCGACAGTTTTGACAATGCCATGGCTGAGGCGGTCAACAACCTCTACAAGACCGAACTGATCCGACAGCAGGGCCCCTGGCGGACGGTTGAGCAGGTCGAACTCGCGACCCTCGAATACGTGTGGTGGTGGAACCATGAGCGCCTTCACGGGGAACTCGATATGCGCACCCCGATCGAGGTCGAGCAGGCCTACTATGCTGAGGCCGAGGAACTTCTGTCACCGACAGGTTGACAGGAAAACCGGTCGGAACTCAAACCAGGCCAATTCACTCTGATTCTAGGTGCTACGGTCGCTGGCGATAGAACGCTGGAGGCATGATCCAGGAGCCTCGCCCTCTCACTCGAATCGGCGCTTAACGCTGGTTTATGTTCATTCCGCTGCTGAAACCGTGCAATCGCTTGTGTCCGTTCGTTTCAGCTGACCCGCGCCCTCAAACTCCGTAAGCATGGACGCGTAGGTTCTGACATCGATTCCTTGCGTGGTGAGCCAGTCATCGTTGTAGTAAGTGGAGACGTACCGGTCACCGGAATCGCAAATGAGTGTGACGAGGCTGGTAGCTTCTCCGGATTGTTCGAGTTCTTGTGCGAGGAGTAGCGTTCCCCAAAGGTTCGTCCCAGTTGAGGCGCCAACGCGTCGCCCGAGGAGCCGGGAGAACCAGCGCATTGTCGCGATGGAAGCGGCATCCGGAACGTGGATCATGCGGTCGATGAGTTCGGGGTAGAAGGAAGGCTCGACCTGCGTGCGTCCGATTCCCTCGATGCGAGACGGCGTAGTCGTTCGCACGGACCGGTCATTCTGTCGCCATCCTTCAAAGAAGGCTGAGCCATCCGGGTCGACCACAGCTACACGTGTGTCATACCCACGATAGCGCGCGTGGCGCGCGAAGCAGGTGCTCGTACCGCCCGTGCCGGCACCCACGACGACCCAGCTGGGAACGGGGTTCTCCGAGAGCCGGAGCTGTTCATGCACTTCTTCGGCAATGTTGGCGGTGCGCCAGTCGGTTGCGGTGGCTGCATTCGTGAATTGATCTATGAAGTACCCGCCGCACTCTGTCGCGAGACGCTGTGCCTCCGTGGTAACGGCTGACGCCTCTTCCACGGTGTGGCAGCGGCCCCCGTAATGCTCGATCATTCGGAGCTTCTCTGCGCTTGTATGCGCTGGTACGACAGCTATGAAGGGGAGGCCTATGAGCGCAGCGAAGTACGCTTCACTCACGGCGGTCGAGCCGCTCGACGCCTCGATGATGACCGTGTCGGGGCCGATCTCACCGTTGCAGAGCGCCTGAACGAAGAGGGATCGAGCGAGGCGATGCTTCAGGCTTCCGGTGACGTGCACCGACTCGTCCTTGGCATAGACGGTGACGTTGCGAAACTGGGGGAGTGGCAGCTTTATCAGCGGCGTTCTTACGCTCTGCTGTGTCTCGGCTTCGATCCGTCGTAGGGCTTCACGCGTCCATGCTCGATGTGTGTTCGTTCGGGGAGCATCCATCTCGACAAGCTGCAGTGCCTTCATAACTCAGATCAATTCCTTCGGGGTGGGGGCGCAGGCATCACCAGCCCGCAAATCGGTGGGCTGTGCAGCGAACCTCGCGGTCAGCCCTTGTTACCGATTCTGCCTACCTTTGGGCAAAGTGCAAGCAATGATTAATGCGTCAAATCAAAGAAATGCTTATGTTTCTGCACCTTGAGAAAGACGCTCTGCAGCCCACTGCAGAGAGGAGATCAAGTGCTGGACGGCCGGTGATGAAGCATTCGATCGCAGAAAGGTGGCTGTAACGAGTCTGACCCGCTCGGGGGACACTTGGCGGGTTCTGAGTCGGGGGAGCTTCACCACTGACTGCACCATGCGTGGCATGAGGGCGAGTCCCAGCCCCGAAACGACATAGCTCTGGACGGCGAGGTTGTCGTCAGTGGCGATATCGACCTTCGGGTTGAACCCTTCTGCGGCGCAGGCGTCTATGAACGCCTGACGGCACCTCACGCATCCAGCGATCCATCTTTCGCTGCTGAGTTCGCTGAGGGAGATCTTCTGCCTGCGGGTGAGTGAGTGGGAGTCGTTCATGAAGAGCAGGAGCGGCTCCGAAAGAAGCGGCACGGTTATCGTGTCATGATCTTCGCTTTGGTGCTCTTCCGGTGTTGACCCGTCGGCGTAGTGGAACGAAATCACTACGTCGTAGATACCCTGGCTGAGTCCGTTAAGAGATTCCGGAGGCTCCGCCTCGAAGAGCTCAATCTCGATCCCCAGCTGCGCGGAGCGCAAATGTGAGATCGCCGGAGGCAAGAGCGCTGCGTTTGCGCTCGGAAACGCACATACGCGCACTGAGCCGCGACGTAGTCGGGTCACGGCGTTGACACGCTCCTGGGCAGACTGCAGCGCGGCCAAAAGTACGGGGGCTTGTTCCGCGAGGGTTTCGCCTTCGTTGGTGAGTTGCAATGTGCGACCCGCCCGTACGAACAGTGCGGCTCCCAGCCGGTCCTCCAAGGCCCGGATCTGTTGGCTGATCCCCGGTTGCGTGTACCCGAGGGACCTGGCGGCAGCGGCGAAGGTGCCCTCGCGCACGACTGCGTCGAAAGTGATCAGTTGCTGCACGTCGAACATGTCCATAAGTATAAGAATTCTTTTGAGATAGGCAATATTTCCTCTCTTGCTGTTTGATATATGGGTCTGTGAAAGTTGAAGTGGTCGACCTTCAGGAACAAGCGACCTCCCGACGGTTCGCGCATGCTGATGCGTCGAGCGCGTGATGGGAGGAGCGGACTCAAAGGAGAGAAAGCGTATGTGTAATTTGGGATCGAGCGCGCGCCGCAGACTTGGGCCGCAGAACAAACCTCTAGCCGGAGGGCGAGACGCCTCATGAGCGAACAGGATATTCAGCAAAGCTCACGGTCTCAGCGCCTTCGCGCGGTCGGGGGTAGCGTGGTCGGCACAGCGCTGGAATGGTACGACTTCTTCCTCTACGGAACCGCTGCAGCACTGGTGTTCAACCAGCTCTTCTTCCCCTCGGTCGACCCGCTCACTGGCACCTTGCTCGCCTTCGGTAGCTTCGCCGTCGGGTTCATCGCAAGGCCCGTCGGCGCGGTGGTATTCGGCAACTACGGTGACCGGATTGGTCGCAAGAAGGTGCTGGTGATCACCTTGATCATCATGGGTATTGCCACCGTGCTGATCGGCCTGGTGCCGACCTATGAGACTCTGGGTATTTTCGCCCCCATTCTGCTCACCGTCCTCCGATTCGCGCAGGGGTTCGGTCTTGGTGGCGAGTGGGGCGGAGCCGTCCTGATGTCGCTCGAACATGGCGACCCCAAACGTCGAGGTCTCTCCGCGAGCTGGCCGCAAATCGGAGTCCCACTCGGACTCTTGCTGGCAAATGGCGTGCTTGCGGTCATGACTGCGATCACCACGGATGAGCAGTTCATGGCGTGGGGATGGCGAGTGCCGTTCCTTCTTAGTATTTTGCTCGTCGGGATCGGGATGTGGATCCGCCTGCACGTGACAGAGTCGCCCGAGTTCGAGAAGGTCGCTACGAGCGGTATCCGGGTGAAGCTCCCGATCGTGGAGGTACTTCGCACGCAGCGGCGTGAACTCCTGATCTCCACCGGCGCACGTATCGGCACCGATGTTGCGTTCTACATCTACGTCCTGTTTATCGTCACGTATTTGACGCAAATGGTCAGCATGGATCAGTCCATCGCACTCCTCGCCGTCCTCGTTAGCGCGGCAGCCATGCTGCTTTTCATTCCAGCATTCGGAGCGTTGTCGGACCGTGTCGGACGTCGCCCTGTGTATCTGGCAGGTGCGGTGGGCGCGCTCGTCTGGGTGTTTGCATTCTTCCCGCTGCTTGATACCCAGAACGTGCCATTGATTCTGCTCGCAGACTTTATCGGAATGCTGTGCTGGGCAGCCATGTACGGTCCGCTCGCGGCATTTACCACCGAACTTTTCCCAGCCCAGGTGCGCTACTCGGGTGCATCGCTCGGATACCAGCTGGCGGGGATTCTCGGTGGTGCGTTTGCTCCCATCATCGCGGTCGCGCTGTACGGCAGGTTCCAGAGCTGGGTAGCAATCGCTATCTACGTGAGCGCGATGCTGCTGATCACTATCATTTCTGTCGCAGTCGCGCGGGAGTCGGCAGGAAAGAACCCCACTACCCCAACTTCGGCGATTATGGAGGACCGACCTTGACCCAGCTCACTCACCTAGAGATTAGCCAGAAGCTCGAAACCTTCGGGTATCCGCTACCCGAAGTGCAGGCTCCTCTCGCAGCCTATACACCTGCGCTTCAAGCGGGTAACTTCGTGTTCACCTCAGGCCAGCTGCCCCTCGTTGACGGCGTCCTCGAAGCGACTGGAAAGGTCGGGGCAGGGGGGATCGATCCCGAGCAGGCTGCGAGGCTTGCCGCGCGATGCGCTGTGAACGCTCTTGCGGCACTTGTCAGCGCCATCGGAGACCTGGGCCGTGTGAAGCGCGTAGCAAAACTTGTCGGCTTCGTGGCAAGTGACCCGTCGTTTACCGAGCAATCTCTGGTGATCGATGGAGCAAGTCGGCTCCTGCACGATGTGCTCGGCGAAGCAGGCGTGCACGCACGATCTGCGGTCGGCGTGGCAACCTTGCCGAAGGACAGTCCGGTCGAGGTAGAGCTGATCGTCGAACTGCACGACGAAATATAAGAACCTGCTGGCAGCCACGACGAATACAAGAAAAAGGAGTATAGGAATATGTGGGATGAGAGCTATGAGGCGGGCCACTTCGGCCCGCAACACGGACGACTGCTGATCCGAAACCTTCGCGGTGTCGTCACGGGGCGCCTTGGAGACCAGGTGCGCGAGGTCGAAACGGTGCTGATCGAAAACGGTCGCATTATCGAGTTCGGGGGAGCGGCGGACGCTGCCGACGTGGTGGTCGATGCGCAGGGAGCGGTAGCGATCCCAGGTCTCTTTGACACTCACACCCATTTCGCGATCGGGGACTTCAATCCCAAGCAGAACGCAATCGGATTCATCGAGAGCTATATGCACGGTGGTGTGACCTCCATGATGTCGGCGGGTGAGGTGCATTTCCCCGGGCGGCCCATGGATCGGGACGGCGTGAAGGCGGTTGCGGTCGCCGCAGCACGATCGTTTGAACTGAACCGACCCGGCGGCGTCAGAATCCATGGTGGTTCCCTGATGACGGGTCCGTACATGGAGGAATCTGACTACGCTGAGCTCGCGGCAATGGGTATTTGGCTGATGAAGGTCGGTTTCGGCGGCTTTGACAAGCCCAAAGACGCTGTGCCGCATGTGCGGTGGGCGCAGGAAGCAGGCTTCCTCGTGATGTCACACTCGGGAGGGGCTTCGTCAGTGCCGGGCATCGCGCCGATCACCGTTGACGATCTGCTTGCCATGGACCCTGACATTGCAGGACACATCAACGGTGGCACGACAAGTCTCCCCGATGCGGACGTGGAGCGGCTCGTCAAGGAGTCCCGCGCAGCGCTGCAGCTCGTCCAGGCGGGGAACCTCTCAGCAAGTCTCAAGATCCGCGAGCTCGCCGCCGAGAATGACGGCCTTTCACGCATCATTCTCGGATCGGATACCCCGTCAGGCACGGGAGTTATGCCCATGGCCATCATCAAGACGATCGCCGAGCTCTCCTCGATTGGCCGCATCGATCCGACCGAAGTGATCGCTTACGCCACCGGAAACGCCGGCCGCGTGCTCCGCCGAGAGGAGGGCATCCTCGAAGAGGGGCGTCCCGCAGACCTGGTGCTGCTGCAGGAGCCGACCGGAGGTTCGCAGGACCACCCGCTGAAGTCCATCGCTCGTGGCGACATCCCCGGTATCGCAGGAGTCATCATCGACGGGCAAATTCGCGCCCAGCGCAGCCGCAACTCGCCGGCGCCCTCCCGCCTGATCACGGTGCGCTCTTCGGCCGCATAGAGAAACCTCCAAGGATGCGCTGCGCCCAAGCGCCCTTGGTGGACAATGGGGCGTACAGGCTAGAGCCTGTACGCCCCATTTGTGTTAGAGAAGGAGATAGATCGTGCTTCTTAAATCCTCCTCGCATAAGTACTCATGCGACATCGGACGGTCAAGCCCCGTGAGGTGGTGTAGCGGTCGGTGATCCTTCTGCTGGTGATGTTGGTTAGGCGCTGAGTTCGAGGACGGGGTGGGTCACCTCCTCGATGCTGGTGTCGGCGACGAGGGTGAGTCGGGACTTCGCGAGGATGTCGAGTCCGAGGTAACGGCGTCCTTCGGCCCATTCGTCGGTCTGCTCGGCGAGGACGGCGCCGACGAGGCGGATGATCGCGTCCCGGTTGGGGAAGATCCCGACGGAGTCGGTGCGTCGGCGGATCTCGCGGTTGAGGCGCTCGTTGGGGTTGTTGGACCAGATCTGCTGCCAGAGCCCCTCGGGGAACCCGGTGAACGCGAGGATGTCCGCCCGGGCGGTGTCGAGGTGCTCGAACGCCTCGGGCAGTTTCCCGTCGACGTAGTCCAGCAGTCGGTCGAACTGGGCGTTGACGGCGTCGGCGTCGGGTTGATCGTAGACAGAGTGGAGCATCGCTTTCACTGCTGACCACATGGTTTTCGGCGTCACGCTCATGAGGTTCGCGGCGTAATGGGTTCTGCATCGTTGCCAGACCGCGCCGGGCAGGTTCGCCGCGATCGCCTCTACCAGGCCCTGGTGGGCGTCGGAGGTGACCAGGCGCACCCCGCCGAGGCCGCGGGCGACGAGGTCGGCGAAGAACGAGTTCCAGGCCGCTCCCGTCTCACTCGTCGCCACTCGCAGGCCCAGGACCTCGCGGCGGCCATCGGCGTTGACGCCGGTCGCGATCAGCACGACCGCATTGATGACCCGGCCGCCTTCGCGGACCTTCATCGTGAGCGCGTCGGCGGCGACGAACGTGAACGGCCCGGCGTCGTCGAGCGGGCGGTGCCGGAACTGATCGACGTGCTCGTCGAGATCCGCCGCCATCCGCGAGACCTGCGACTTCGACAGGGAGTGGATCCCGAGGGTCTTCACGAGCTTGTCCATCCGGCGAGTCGAGACGCCAGCGAGATAGCAATCCGCGACCACCGTGATCAGCGCCGTCTCCGCTCGTTTACGCCGCTCCAGCAGCCACTCCGGGAAGTACGTGCCCTGCCGCAGCTTCGGGATCGCGACATCGATCGTGCCGACACGGGTGTCCAGGTCGCGGTGCCGGTACCCGTTTCGCTGCGCGGTGCGGTCCGGTGAGGGCTTGCCCCATTCCGCGCCGACCACGGCGTCCGCATCCGCGGACAGCAGCGCGTTGATCATCGTCTGCAGCAGGTTTGCGCATCAGATCGGGCGACGCGTCGAGAAGGGCTTCAGCGAGCACGCTCGCAGGGTCGAGAATACGAGGAGCGGTCATCGTGATGATGCCTTTCGAGTGGGGTGTGAGAGTTTCCTCGAAGGATCACACGGTGACCGCGCCCACGTTCACGACGAGGCCGGCCACCGCGGGCTACACCACTTTATGGGGCACTACTGCGAACGGTTCCAGCAGCCCGCAGCTTGCCTCGCTTGTTCCGCCGAGTACGGATCATCTCCAGCCACTTGTTGGCGTACTCGGTGAAGCCGATCGAACGTGCTTCTTCCGCTGCCGCCTCGGCCCGGCGCCGGGCGGCGGTCACGGATGGTGGTTCCCACGATCCACGCGCGATTTGCGTGTGGACGCTGGCGAGCCACTCACGGGCGTCGGTCTTGGTGAGGAAGGTGAGCGGCTTGTCATCGTCGGTACGAGCCGTGTACATCTCTCCATCAGGTCCGGGATATCGCGCCTGCCAGCGCCCCGAGGGGAGCTTCCGCAGGCTCCCCCACCCTTCGCGTCTCGATGATCCGCCCCGCCAGTTCTTGTCGTTCATGATGCCCTCCAACTGCCTGGAGCGGACTCGAATCGCCGGTCATGCCATTGCGTGCCACAGAGCGCCAAAGCATCGTAGATACCCTTGTTGATCTGGGCTTTCTCCAAGTCAGCGCGTTGCGCCATGGCACGATCTGGCACGGCTCGGGTGGCGAGCCGAAGGCGCTTTCCCCTCGGCGGGCCACTCCGCTCTCGCTGACGAGGTGCCCTCGTGCCTCCCCCGTGCCATACCGAACGGGTACTGATGTTCATTTCCGACCTCCTGTGTCCATTGGGAGGTGGTACGAAAAAGGGCCCGGAACTGCAGTTTCCTGCGATTCCGGGCCCTCATCAGCCCTTTCGGGCTACAGGCTCAAACTGAACTCCTAGAAGTCCCAGTCCTCGTCTTCGGTGGCGACGGCCTTGCCGATCACGTAGCTCGATCCCGAGCCCGAGAAGAAGTCGTGGTTCTCATCCGCGTTCGGCGACAGCGACGACAGGATCGCCGGGTTGACGTCCGTCATCTCCTTGGGGAACATCGGCTCGTAGCCGAGATTCATGAGCGCCTTGTTCGCGTTGTAGTGCAGGAACTTCTTGACGTCCTCGGTGAGCCCGACGGGGTCGTAGAGGTCGGCGGTGTACTTGACCTCGTTCTCGTAGAGGTCGTAGAGCAGCGAGAACGTGTAGTCCTTGAGCTCCTGGCGGCGCTCCTCGGTCTCGTTCTCAAGCCCCTTCTGGAACTTGTAGCCGATGTAGTAGCCGTGCACGGCCTCGTCGCGGATGATGAGGCGGATCAGGTCTGCCGTGTTGGTCAGCTTGGCGTGCGAGGACCAGTACATTGGCAGGTAGAAGCCCGAGTAGAACAGGAACGACTCGAGCAGCGTCGACGCGACCTTGCGCTTCAGGGGATCGTCGCCCTCGTAGTAATCGACGATGATCTGAGCCTTCTTCTGCAGGTTCGGGTTCTCGACCGACCAGCGGAAGGCGTCGTCGATCTCCTTCGTCGAGCACAGCGTCGAGAAGATCGACGAGTAGCTCTTCGCGTGCACCGACTCCATGAAGGCGATATTGGTGTACACCGCTTCTTCGTGCGGGGTGATCGCATCGGGGATCAGCGAGACCGCACCCACGGTGCCCTGGATGGTGTCGAGCAGGGTGAGGCCGGTGAACACGCGCATGGTGAGCAGCTTCTCGGCGTCGGTGAGCGTCGCCCACGACTGCACGTCGTTCGACAGCGGCACCTTCTCGGGCAGCCAGAAGTTGTTCACGAGACGGTTCCAGACCTCGAGGTCCTTGTCGTCCTCGATGCGGTTCCAGTTGATCGCCTGCACCACGTGGCCCAGCTTGAAGTTCATCGGGTTCTTTCCTACTCCGGTGGATTCAGTAAAAATCGGCTCTGATCAGAGTGTCACAGCATGCAGCTGACGCACTCGGACATGTCGGTGCCCTCGAGCGCGAGCTGACGCAGGCGGATGTAGTAGATCGTCTTGATGCCCTTGCGCCATGCGTAGATCTGCGCCTTGTTGATGTCGCGAGTCGTCGCGGTGTCCTTGAAGAACAGCGTCAGCGACAGCCCCTGGTCGACGTGCTGCGTCGCAGCGGCGTACGTGTCGATGATCTTCTCGGGGCCGATCTCGTAGGCGTCCTCGTAGTACTCGAGGTTGTCGTTCGTGAGGAACGGCGCCGGGTAGTACACGCGACCCAGCTTGCCCTCCTTGCGGATCTCGATCTTCGAGGCGATCGGGTGGATCGACGAGGTCGAATTGTTGATGTACGAGATCGAGCCGGTGGGCGGCACAGCCTGGAGGTTCTGGTTGTACAGACCGTGCTCCATGACCTTCGCCTTGAGCTCGCGCCAGTCCTGCTGCGTGGGGATCGCGATGTTCGCGTTCGCGAACAGCTCGCGCACCCGCTCGGTCGCGGGCTCCCACACCTGCTCGGTGTACTTGTCGAAGAACTCGCCCGAGGCGTACTTCGAGTCGGCGAAGCCGTCGAAGCTCGTGCCGCGCTCGCGCGCGATCGTGTTCGACGCTTGCAGGGCGTGGAAGAGGATCGTGTAGAAGTAGATGTTCGTGAAGTCGATGCCCTCTTCGCTGCCGTAGTGCACGCGCTCGCGCGCCAGGTAGCCGTGCAGGTTCATCTGGCCGAGGCCGATGGCGTGGGACTTCTCGTTGCCGTCCTCGACCGAGCGCACCGACGAGATGTGGCTCATATCGCTCACCGCGGTGAGCGCGCGGATCGACAGCTCGACGCTCTTGCCGAAGTGCTCGCCGTCCATCATCATGGCGATGTTCATCGAGCCCAGGTTGCAGCTGATGTCCTTGCCGATCGCGTCGTAGCTGAGATCTTCGTTGTAGGTGGTCGGGGTGTTGACCTGCAGGATCTCGGAGCAGAGGTTCGACATATTGATGCGGCCCTTGATCGGGTTGGCCCGGTTCACCGTGTCCTCGAACACGATGTAGGGGTACCCCGACTCGAACTGCAGCTCGGCGATGGTCTGGAAGAAGTGACGGGCACTGATCTTGGTCTTCTTGATGCGGGCATCGTCGACCATCTCGTAGTACTTCTCGGAGAGCGCGATGTCGCCGAAGGGCACGCCGTAGATGCGCTCGACGTCGTAGGGCGAGAACAGGTACATGTCCTCGTTCTTCTTGGCGAGCTCGAAGGTGATGTCGGGCACGACCACACCCAGCGAGAGCGTCTTGATGCGGATCTTCTCGTCGGCGTTCTCGCGCTTGGTGTCGAGGAACTTCATGATGTCGGGGTGGTGGGCCGACAGGTAGACGGCGCCGGCGCCCTGGCGCGCGCCGAGCTGATTCGCGTAGCTGAAGCTGTCTTCGAGCAGCTTCATCACGGGGATGATGCCCGAAGACTGGTTCTCGATCTTCTTGATCGGAGCACCGGCCTCGCGGATGTTCGACAGGGAGAGCGCGACGCCGCCGCCGCGCTTCGAGAGCTGCAGCGAGGAGTTGATGCCGCGGGAGATCGACTCCATGTTGTCTTCGATGCGCAGCAGGAAGCACGACACCAGCTCGCCGCGCTGCGCCTTGCCCAGGTTCAGGAAGGTGGGCGTCGCCGGCTGGAAACGACCGGAGATGATCTCGCGCACGTACCCTCGGGCGAGCTCCTCGTCGCCCTGGGCGAGGCCGAGCGCGACCATCACCACACGGTCCTCGAAGCGCTCGAGGTAGCGCTTGCCGTCGAACGTCTTGAGGGCGTAGGAGGTGAAGAACTTGAAAGCGCCGAGGAACGTCGGGAAGCGGAACTTCATGGCGAACGCCTCGTCGCGCAGCTTCTCGATGAAGTCGAACGAGTACTGCTCGATGAGCTCGCGCTCGTAGTAGTCGTTGTCGAGCAGGTAGCGCATGCGCTCTTCGAAGTTGTGGAAGAACACCATGTTCTGGTTGACGTGCTGCAGGAAGTACTGGCGCGCGGCCTCGCGATCCTTGTCGAACTGGATCTTGCCGTCGGCGTCGTACAGGTTGAGCATCGCGTTCAGCGAGTGGTAATCCATGTCGCTGATCTTCGACGACTCGTGGCCGGCCTCGATCACGGCGCTCGCTGCGTCAGCGGCTGTTACTGCAGAGCCCAAAACTGTTCCAATCCTTCTTGGACGGCTGTGACGTCGTCCGGGGTTCCAAAGAGTTCGAATCGATAGAGGAAGGGCACCTGGCACTTCCGGGCGATGATGTCGCCCGCGATCCCGTAGGCCTCACCGAAGTTGGTGTTGCCGGCCGCCATCACACCGCGCAGCAGCTTGCGATTGCGCTCGTCGTTCAGAAAGCGGATCACCTGCTTGGGCACGGCCCGCGTCTCGGGCCCGCCGCCGTAAGTGGGAACGAGCAGCACATACGGCTCGGAGACCACGAGCGGCTCCTCGCGCGGGTACAGGGGAATGCGCAGAGCCGGGCGATCGAGCTTCTGGACGAAACGATGCGTGTTGCCCGAGACGCTGGAGAAGTACACCAGGTCGGTCATGTTCTCCACCTCCGAGCGATCCCCCGGGCCCCTCGGCCCCTCGCTGCTGAACCGCTGCGGCGGGCCGAGCCCCCGGGCTCCACCCGCCGCAGCGGTTCGAAATGATGACAGTGCGTCGGGCGCACGATGAACGCATCACCAGGCCCGATCCCGAGTCGCTTACGCGAGGCGCCCGGCGAGCTCCGAGATCTTGTCGGGGCGGAAGCCCGACCAGTGCTCGTCGTCGGTCACCACCACGGGAGCCTGGAGGTAGCCGAGCTCCTTCACCGTTTCCAGCGCCGCCTCGTCCTGCGAGAGGTCGAGCACGTCGTACTCGATCCCCTTGCTGTCGAGCGCCCGATAGGTCGCCGTGCACTGCACGCACGACGGCTTGGTGTACACCGTGATGGCCATTTCACGCCCCTCTTTCAAAAGTCACGCGCCCCGCCCGGGGCACTACATATAGTGAACCACACCTGCACCGACCACAAGATGCAGTAGTTACAACGCTGTAGTTTTCCACTTTATTTCCACCGCCGCCGGGCGCCGCTTGGGGAGAACTTTCGGCGGAGTTCCGCGTCTCTCACGGGGTTATCCACAGGTCGATCGGCCCGAAAAATTTTTCCCCCACACCCGCTCCCCGGCGTGTCGCCAGCACCACCCCGTCAGCACCTCCAAGGCGGCACGAAACACCCTCGATACTCGCCCGGCGGGCCCCGGTTCAGAGTGCGATCGGCCACAGCAGCTCCCTCCCGTCGGGCTGGAACCAGCGCAGCACGAGCATCGCGTCGGACGCCTCCGAGGCCCGCGATCCGCCTCGCCCGCGCACCACCACCCGCAGTCGCTCCTCCGGATACACCGTGCGCGGCAGCGACAGCCCCAGCATGCCGTCGCCCGCGAGCGCGAATCGCACCGAGTGCAGCGGCCCTTCACCGCAGTGCTCGACCTCGATCACCCCCGCAGCCGACCTGCCCACCACGCGCCAGGGCACCGGCACGGGGCCACCGCCCTCGTGCCTGGCCGGCTGTGTCTCCTCCGCACGCCGGCTCGGCAGGAGACGCCCGCGAGGGGGCGATTGCAGCCGGGTGGTGAGACGGAAGGGGTTCATGCCCTCACGCTAAACCGCACCACTGACATTGTGAGTGGTCTGACCGAGGGCCGCGTCCACCCGCCCAGCACCACGCACCGACGCGCAACCGGCCCGTCTACACGTGGTGATACGGCCGTCCGGCCGAGATCTCCTGCGCCCGGTACAGCTGCTCGGCGAGGATCAGACGCACGAGCTGGTGCGGGAATACCAGCTTCGACAGGCTCCACACGAAGTCGGCGCGCTCGCGCACGCGATCCGCCACCCCGTACGCGCCCCCGATGACCACCGTCACCGCCCGACCCGCGTCGAATGCTCCCTGCAGCTTCGAGGCGAGCACCGGCGACTCCACATTGCGCCCGCGCTCGTCGAGCAGCACCAGGTAGGCGTCGCGATCCACCTTCGCGAGAATGCGCTCGGATTCCTCCGCGCGAGCGGCATCCCCCTCGCGGGAGGAGTGCGGCAGCAGCTGCCATCTCGCGTCGAACGGCTTGCGCAGACGCTTCTCGTAGCGGTCGATACCCTCGGCGACCCACGACTCGTGGCGTTTTCCGACGGCGAGGATCCTGATCGTCACCCCGCCCGCCTCGTCTCGAGATACTCCGCGATGCGCCCGATCGCCTCGGTCAGCACCGGCACCGACGGCAGCGTCACGAATCGCAGATGATCCGTCGTGGGCAGGTTGAAGCCTCGCCCGTTCGTCACGAGCACCCGAGTCGCGCGCAGCAGATCGATCACGAACGCCTGGTCGTCGTCGATCCGGTAGACCTCGGGATCGAGCCTCGGAAACAGGTACATCGCTCCCCCGGGCCGCTCGCAGGTCACCCCGGGGATCTCCGCGAGCAGCCGATGCGCCGTATCGCGCTGCTCCCGCAATCGCCCGCGGGGGGCGCACAGCTCCGTGATGCCCGACCAGTTCGACTCGGCCGCGAGCGCCACCGGGATCGCGTACTGCGCGGGCACGCTCGCGCACATCCGCATGTTGGCGAGCAGGGTGAGACCCTCGAGGAAGTCCCGCGCGAGCGAGCGATCCCCCGACACGGCCATCCACCCCGAGCGGTAACCGGCCACCCGCTGCGCCTTCGACAGCCCGCTGAACGTGAGGCAGAGCGTCTCTCGCACGTGCAGCGCCGCATGCTCGTGCACCGCGCCGTCGTAGAGGATGCGCTCGTAGATCTCGTCGGCCATGAGCACGAGGCCGTGGCGCTCGGCGAGCTGCGCGAACCCCCGCACCAGCCCCGCCGAATAGACGGCGCCGGTCGGGTTGTTGGGATTGATGAGCACGATGCCCTTGGTGCGCGGCGTGATGAGCCGCTCGATCGCCTCGAGATCGGGCATCCACCCGTTCGACTCGTCACAGGGGTAGTGCACGGCGAGGCCGCCCGAGAGGGTGACCTGGGCTGTCCAGAGCGGGTAGTCCGGCGCGGGGACGAGCACCTCGTCACCGTCGTCGACCAGCGCCTGCAGCACGAGGGAGATCATCTCGCTCACACCGTTGCCGATGAACACATCATCCGGCCCGACGCCGGCGACGCCCTCCTCGGTGTAGTAGCGGGCGACGGCCTCGCGGGCAGCCGGGATGCCCCGCGAGTCGCTGTACCCCTGGGCGGAGGGCAGGATCCGGCGCAGCTCGTCGACGATCTCGGGGGGAGCCTCGAAACCGAACGGAGCGGGATTGCCGATGTTGAGCTTGAGGATCCGATGCCCCTCTCGCTCGAGGCGTTCCGCCTCCTGCAGGATCGGCCCGCGCACGTCGTAACGCACACCAGTGAGCTTGCTGGACTGGGTGATGAGGCGCACCCGGCCATTATCCCACCCGAACAGTGTGCGATTTTACAGGTCCCCTAGCTCGCAAAACAGCAGAAAGCGACACGCCGTGCGCCGAGGTCCGCAGATTCTGCGATCCGAGAGCGCCCGGCCCCCGCGTGCGCTTCGCACCACCATGCCCTGCGGCCCCGTCGCTCCGGGGATACTGGAAGCATGACGATAACAGCGAAGATCGAGACGGCTTCGCCGCAGGATGTGCCGCAGATCGTCGCACTCGTGCGGGCCGCTTACACGCCCTACATCTCACGCATAGGGCGGGAACCCGCCCCGATGACCGCGGACTACACCACCGCGGTCGACGAGGGCAGAGTGCTGGTGGCCCGGATCGACGGAGGGATCGCGGGGGTGCTCGTGACGGAGGCTCACTCCGACCACCTGCTCATCGAGAACGTCGCCGTCGCCCCGCAGGCTCAGGGGCTCGGGATCGGAGCCGCACTCCTGGATCGCGCCGACGACGAGGCCCGCTCCCTGAAGCTCCCGGAGACCCGGCTCTACACGAACGCGAAGATGACGGAGAATCTCGAGTACTACCCGCGGCGCGGCTACCGCGAGACCGGCAGACGCAGGGAGAACGGATTCGACCGGGTCTACTTCGTGCGCCCCGTGTAGGGTCGGCGCCCCGGTGCTCGCCTCAGCTCTGCTGCGCGTAGAGCTCCGCGTAGGGCCCACCGCGCGCGAGCAGTTCACGGTGCGTGCCCTGCTCGAGAATGCGGCCGCCACCCACCACGTAGATGCGATCGGCGTCGACGACGGTCGAGAGGCGGTGCGCGATGGCGATGGTGGTGCGGCCGCTGCGCGCGCCCTCCAGGGCACGCTGCACGATGCGCTCGTTCACGGTGTCGAGCGCGCTCGTGGCCTCGTCGAGCACGAGCACGCGCGGGTTCTTGAGCAGCACGCGGGCGATCGCGATCCGCTGCTTCTCACCGCCCGACAGTCGATAGCCCCGCTCCCCCACCACCGTCTCGTAGCCGTCGGCAAAGGTCGTGATGGTGTCGTGGATGTTGGCGAGCCTCGCCGCGGCCTCCAGCTCCTGCTGCGAGGCGTCGGGCTTCGCGTAGCGGAGGTTCGCCGCGATCGACGCGTGGAACAGATACGGCTCCTGCGTCACCACGCCGATGCGGTCGACCAGCGCTTCGTGGCGCAGCTCTCTCACGTCGTCTCCCGCGTAGCGCACGGTGCCGGAGGTCGCGTCGTAGAGGCGCGGGATCAACGAGCCGATCGTCGTCTTGCCCGATCCCGATGCCCCGACGAACGCCACGAATTCACCGGGCCGCACCTCGAACGATACCCGGTCGAGCGTCGGGCGCTCCTGCCCGCCCGCGTCGGGGTAGCGGAACGAGACACTCTCGAACTCCACCCGGCCCGCCATGCCGGGCGCCTCGGAGGGCTCCCGCGCGTCGGGAGCATCGGTGATCGCCGGCTCGAGATCGAGGTACTCGAAGATGCGGGCGAAGAGCGCACGCGAGGTCTGCAGATCGAGTGCGATGCGCAGCAGCGCCATGAGCGGGAAGAGCAGCCGCGACTGCACCGTGGTGAACGCGACGATGGTGCCCGCGGTGATACCGGGGTCGAAGCCCTCTCCCTGGCCCCTCGCGATGATCCACCCGGAGACCAGGTACACGATCGCGGGCACCGCCGAGAGGAACACCTGCACGAGCGCGAAGAACACCTGCCCGCTCATCGTCTGCCGCACCTGCAGACCGATCTGCCTGCTGTTCTCGGCGGCGTAGCGCTCGGTCTCGGCTCGCTGCCGCGAGTAGGTCTTGGCGAGCAGCACGCCCGACACCGAGAGCGCCTCCTGTGTGATCGCCGTCATCTCGGACAGGGATTCCTGGGTGCGGCCCGCGATCCGTGCCCGCACCTGCCCCACCCGACGCTGCGCAATGACCAGGACCGGCATCAGCACGACCGCGATGAGGGTGAGCTGCCAGCTGAGCAGCAGCATGGCGACCGCGGCCGCGACTACGGTGACCGTGTTGCCGATGATGTTGCCCACCGTGTTGGTGAGCACGTTCGCCACGCCGCCGACGTCGTTCTGCAGGCGGGACTGGATCACGCCGGTCTTGGTGCGGGTGAAGAAGCCGAGCTCCATCGATTGCAGGTGCGCGAACAGCCGCACCCGCAGGTCGCCCATCACCCGGTTGCCGACCCGCGCCGTGAAGAGGGTCTGCACGATGCCGAGGCCCGACGACAGCACGAACGCCGCCACCATACCCGCGACGAGCCACGAGAGCACCCCCAGGTTCGGCTCACCGTTCGGCGGGAACAGTCCCTCGTCGAAGACGCGCTGCGTGAGGAGGGGCGGCAGGATCCCGAGCGCGGCCGAGATCAGCACGAGCGAGACGATCACCGACAGCTGCCAGCGATACGGCCTGAAGAGTGCCGCGATGCGCGGGCCGAGGTTCGGGATCGCGGGGGCGGCCTCGTTGAGTTCGCGCTGGCGCGCGGCGTCGCCTGACGAGACGCGCGATCCGCGCGCTACCGGTCCACCGCTCATGCTCATGGTTCGGAGATTACCCGGAACCGCCGACATTCATGCGGCGCGTCCGCTCACGGCGCAGTCCCCGAACGCCCGGCCGGCATGCGTGCGGTTCGCGCTCGAGCCGGCCCGTGCGCCGATCAAGAACTTTGCGCACTAGATGTTCTCACCCTGTGCGAGCAAGCTCTGGTGCACGATGCATGAGACGAGCACGCTGGATCGGTGCCAACTATCCACTCGGAAGCCGCTCTCAAGATCGGTCGCCGCATCCGCGAGATCCGCCAGCGTCTCGGCATCTCACTCGAGGATCTCGGCGAGCTCTCCGAGATCAGCTGGACCAGCATCGGCAAGATCGAACGCGGCGTCTCCAGCCCCACGGCCGAGACCCTCGTGCGCCTCGCCACCGCCCTCGAAGTCGACCCGGGCACCTTCCTCTCCGGCATCACCGCGGACGACTACGGCCGCCGCTCGCACCAGCTCTCGGCCCGCGACCTCATCCGCGCGAGAACCGAGCAGGGGGCGCGCCGCCGCAAGGCCTGAGCCTGCTGCAAGGCCTGACGCCGGCGCACGCCCTGAGCCTGCCGCAAGGCCTGACGTCGGCGCACGCCGACACCGCCACATCAGTCCGACGCCGCGGGCTCCCGATACCGCGACAGGCTCACGCCCGTGCGATCAGGCGCCCTCGATCGCGCGCTCCAGGCGCTCGAGCTTCCCGTCGAGCTCACCCTCGAAGCCGGGGCGGATGTCAGCCTTGATCACGAGCGAGACGCGCGAGCCGAAGGGCAGCACCGCCTCCGTGGCGCGTTTGACGACGTCGAAGACCTCGTCCCAATCTCCCTCGATCTCGGTGAACATGCTGCTCGTGCGGTGCGGGAGCCCCGACGCTCGCACCACCTTCACGGCCTCGGCTACGGCATCGGACACCGAGGCGTCGGCCTTGCCGGTGCCGCTCGGTGCGACGGAGAATGCGACGATCATGCGTGATCCTTCCTTTCTGATTCAACGGAGCGAGCCGGGCGCCGCGCGAACAGCAGGGCGATGAGCGCGCCGACCAGGATGACACCCATGGGCATGAGGATCGACTCGGCCATCGCTGCGGAGAAGCCCTCGTGGAGCGCCTCCGGGAGCGCGCCCGATCCGCCGCCTTCGGCCCCGGCCCCGCCGGCGGCATCGGCGACCTCCGAGCCCAGCTGGGCCGCGATCCGCGACCCCATGAACGCGGCCATCGCCGCGGAGCCGAGCACCGCGCCTACCTGGCGGCTCGTGTTGTAGACACCCGATCCCGCTCCTGCGAGATGGCGTGCGAGACCGAACGTGGTGATCGACGCGAGCGGCCCCCACATGAAGGCGTTGCCGAAGCCGAGCACGGCACTCGGGATCAGCAGCAGCCAGAGCGGCACGTCGGGCCGCGACATGAAGTAGTAGCACACGAGCCCCGCGGCCACGAGCAGCAGACCGAGCACCGGCAGACGGCGCGGATCGCGGTTGTCGATCAGCAGCCCGACCGGGCGCGCGAGCAGGATCGACAGCACGGCCATCGGCACCATCATGAGCGCCGACTGCGTGGGGGTGAGCCCGCGCACGAGCTGCAGATAGAACATGAGCGGGAGCGACATGCCGGTGACCGCGAAACCCACGGTCACGATCACGGCCGACCCGACCGAGAAGTTTCGGTCGCGGAAGATCTGCAGCGGAATCAGCGGCTCGCCCTTCTGCACCCGCTGCCACACCACGAACAGCGCCAGCACGACCGCGCCCGCGATGATGAGGCTCCAGACCGTGATCGGGCCCCAGATCGTGCCCCATTCGAAGCTCTCGCCCTCCTGGATACCGAACACCAGCAGGAACATGCCCACGGCGCTGAGCAGTACGCCCAGCCAGTCGAAGCGGTGCGCGTTCGTCGGCAGCACCGGCACGAAGCGCAGCGCGCACACGAAGGCGATCACGCCGACCGGCACGTTGATGAAGAAGATCCACTCCCAACCCCAGGCGTCGACGAGGAAACCGCCGAGGATCGGACCCACCAGCGTGGCCACACCCGCGGTGACGCCCCAGACCGCCATCGCCGAGCCGCGTTCCCGCGGCGGGAAGATGCGCGTGATCACCGACATGGTCTGCGGAGTCATGAGCGACGCCCCGAGCCCCTGGAAGACCCGGGCCGCGATGAGGGTCTCGACTCCGGAGGCGAGGCCGCAGGCCAGCGACGAGAGCGTGAAGATCAAGAGGCCGACGAGGTAGACGCGGCGCGGGCCGAAGCGGTCGCCGAGGCGGCCGGTGATGAGCAGGGGCACCGCGTAGGCCAGCAGATAGGCGCTCGTCGCCCACAGCGTCGCCACCATCGTGGTGTCGAGACCGCGCATGATGGACGGGTTCGCGACCGACACGATCGTCGTGTCCACGAGGATCATGAAGAAGCCGATGACCATCGACCAGAGGGCGGGCCACGGCCTGATATCGGGTTGCCGCGAGGGCTGTTCGATGCTCACCAGGCAAGCCTACTCCGGGCCTCCGACACTCACCCCTGGGCACGGCGGCCGACCTTCGATAGCGTCGAGGCATGACTGCTGCAGGCGCCCCCCTTCCCGCTTCACCGATCCCGATCGCTCCCGGCGTGGAGATGCCCCAGCTCGGCTACGGCCTCTACAAGGTGCCCGCCGAGGATGCCGAGCATCTCGTCGGGCTCGCTCTCGCAGCCGGCTACCGGCACCTCGACGGCGCAGCGTTCTACGGCAATGAGGCGGGGGTGGGGCGCGGGATCCGCACCGCACTCGAGTCCGGCCTCTCCCGCGAGGATCTGTTCGTCACCAGCAAGGTGTGGAACACCGAGCAGGGCTACGACCGGACGCTGCGCGCGTTCGATCGCACCCTCGACGATCTCGGGCTCGAACAGCTCGATCTCTTCCTCATCCACTGGCCGTGCGCGGAGCGCGGACTGTTCATCGAGACCTATCGCGCGCTGGAGCGCCTGCACTCAGAGGGCCGGGTCCGGGCGATCGGCGTGAGCAACTTCCAGATCCCGCACCTGGAGCGACTACTCGACAGCACGGAGACCGTGCCGGCGGTCAACCAGGTCGAGCTGCACCCGTGGCTGCAGCAGAGAGACCTGCGCGAGTTCCACGCCGAGCACGGCATCACCACCGAAGCCTGGTCGCCGCTCGCCCGCGGGCGACTGCTCGACGATCCCGCGCTCCTCGGCCTCGCGCGGGATCGCGGCGTCTCGGTGGCGCAGCTCGTGATCCGCTGGCACCTCCAGATCGGCAACGCGGTGATCCCGAAGGCGAGCAGCGCGGCACGCATCGCCGAGAACGGGGACGTGTTCTCGTTCGAGCTCGACGCCGCGAGCATGGACACGCTTGCGGCCATGGATCGCGGCTTCCGCAGCGGCTCGCACCCCGACGAGGTGAACTGAGAGCCGGCGACCTACCCCTTGATCGCCTCGCTCAGCTTCACCTTCGCCCCGGTGCGCAGGATCGAATTGCTGTAGATGCGGGCGCCGATCCAGAGCACGATCGCGATCGAGACGAGCAGCACGCCGACCGAGAGCAGCGGCTCCCACCACTCGGCGGTGCCGAGGTACAGGCGCATCGGCATGCCGATCGGAGCCGAGAACGGAACGTAGCTCATGATCGCGAGCGCCTGCGGGTTGTCGTTGAAGAAGATGATCGCGAAGTAGGGCAGCATCACCAGCCACATGACCGGGCTCACGGCCGAGGCCACGTCCTCCTGCCGCGACACGAGGGTGGCGAGCGCCGCATACATCGTCGCGAGCAGCACGAAGCCGAACGCGAAGAGCACGCCGAACCAGATGAGGGAGGTGCCGAGCTCGCCGAGCAACAGGTCCTGCCCCGTCGCCAGCATGCCGACCGAGGCCACCGCGACGATGGCGACCACCTGCGCGAGCGCGAGGATGCTGTTGCCGAGGATCTTGCCGGCGAGCATGGTGCGCGCCGAGACCGTGGCGAGCAGGATCTCCACGATGCGGGTCTGCTTCTCCTCGACCACGCTCTGCGCGATCGTCGTGCCGAAGGTGATCGCGCTCATCATGAACACCACACCGAAGGCGACGGCGATGATGTAGGCGAGCCCCGGATTGTCGGTCGTGGGGGCGAGCAGTTCGACCGAGGGCGCCGCCGAGAGGGCGGTGAGCACGTCGCTCGGCGCGCTGTCCTTCGCGAGTACCGTGAGGTCGACCGCGGTGTCCCCACCCGGCACCACGGCCGCGTCGACATCGCCGTCGAGCACCATCTGCTCGGCTGCGGCGCGGTCGGACGCCTGCGTCACCTCGAAGGACTCGCCGTCGAGCGGTTGCAGCACCGAGCTCGCCTCGCCGACGGCCGCGACCTTGGTCGGGCCGCCGAAACCGCCCGAGTTCGCCATGAAACCGCTGAACAGCACCCCGCCGAGCACGAAGAGCAGCAGCACGATGCTCGAGACGACGAATGCCTTGCTGCGCAGTTTGGTGGTGATCTCGCGCTCGGCGACGAGCCAGGCGCCCTGTGCACCGCTCACCCGACGCGCTTCGCTGCGGGACTGGATCTGCGTGGTCATTGCACGACCTCCTTGAAGATCTGGGCCAGCGTCGGGGTGACGGGGCCGAAACGACGGACGACGGACGATGCCGGGTCTTGGCCGACGGCGCGCGTGAGGATCGCCTGGGCCGCGGCGTCGCTGTCGGCGTCGAAGCGGGCGAAGCCGCCGTCGAGGTGGGTGACGGAGACGCCCGGCTGATCCCGAACCCATCCGGCATCCGCCCCGGGGCCCGCGAGCTCGATCTCGAACTCTCGCCCCGAGTGCTCGGCCCGCAGAGACTCCCGTGATCCGGAGGCGAGGATCTTGCCGCCGCCGATCACGACCACGTCGTCGCATAGCCGCTCGACGATGTCGAGCTGATGAGACGAGAACAGCACGGGAGCCCCCTGCGCGGCGTAGTCGCGCAGCACGCCGAGCACCACCTCGACCGCGATCGGGTCGAGCCCGGAGAACGGCTCGTCGAGCACCAGCGCGATGGGCTCGTGCACGAGCGCGGCCGCGATCTGCGCCCGCTGCTGGTTGCCGAGCGAGAGGTTCTCGAGGGTGTCGTCGGCGCGCTCGCCCAGACCGAGCCGCTCGACGAGACCGCTCGCCGAGGCCTTGGCCGCGTGCGCGCTCATGCCGTGCAGCCGCCCGAGATACACGAGCTGCTCGAGCACCTTCATCTTGGGGTATAGGCCCCGCTCCTCCGGCATGTAACCGAAGCGCGCCCGGTCCGCCGCGGTGACGAGCTCGCCGTCGAGCGCCACCGTGCCGCTGTCAGCGGACAGCACGCCCAGGATGATGCGCATCGTGGTGGTCTTGCCCGCGCCGTTACCGCCGACGAAACCGGTCATGCGGCCGCTCTCGACGCCGAAGCTCACGTCGCTGAGCACTCTGCGATCGCCGAAGCTGCGGGAGACGCCTGTGATCTCGATCATCTCGTCTCGCTCCTTTCCTCGTTGACTCCACGCTAGAGGCGACCTCTGACATCGCGCGTCCCCCGCGAGGCGGAAACCGCTCCTCCGGGAGGAGGACGCGCAATGTCGGAGGGTCCCCCTACGCTGGATGGCATGACAGATCTCAGAGGCGCAGAGTGGGTGCGCCCGAAGCCGAGCCCCCGCAGCATGCGCGGCGACCTCGGCCTCGCGGTGCTGCTCGCCTTCGCGGCTCTCACCACCTCGCTGCTCTACCAGCGCACGGGTCTCATCGCCGAGCCGGCCGAGCCGTGGGTGTGGGGGCTCGGCCTCGGGCTCGCCACGCTGCCGCTCTCGCTGCGGCGCCGATATCCCGTCCCCGTCGCCGTGATCGTGTCGGTGGGCTTCTTCATCTGCGGCCAGTTCGCCGTGCCCGAGATCCTCATCGTGAACATCTGCCTCTTCATCGCGCTGTACACCGTCGGCGCTTGGGAGGAACGGCGGGCCCTCGCGGTGTGGGCGAGGATCGCGATCGGCGGGGCGCTCATCCTCTGGCTCGTGCTGTCGCTGATCATCTCCTCCTCAGACACCGACGCCTTCCCGGGCCTGTCTCGCTCGGGCCTGTTCTCGGCCTACGCGACGTTCGCGGTGATCCAGCTCATCACCAACCTCATGTACTTCGGCGGCGCCTACTACTTCGGCGAGCGTTCATGGCGCGCGGCGCGTGCTCAGGCGCGTCTCGAGGCGCAGGGGCGCGAGCTCGAACTCGAGCGTCAGACGAGCGCCGCGCAGGCCGTCGCCCTCGATCGGATCGCGATCGCCCGCGAGTTGCACGACGTCGTGGCGCATCACGTCTCGGTGATGGGCATTCAGGCGGCCGCCGCGAGGCGCAGCATCGAACGGGACCCCGTACGCTCGGCGGCCGCGCTCGAGGTGGTCGAGGAGAGCGCCCACACGGCGGTCGAGGAGCTGCGGCGCCTCGTGCACACGCTGCGCACCCCCGAAGCGGAGACCGGGTCGAGCACCGTGGGCATCGCGCAGCTGGCAACGCTCATCGCCGAGTCGCAGAGCGCGGGCGTGCCCACCACGCTCATCGTCGCCGGGGATCCCCGTCCGCTGCCCATGCTGGTCGACGTCGCGCTGTACCGGGTGGTGCAGGAGGCGCTCACCAATGTGCGCAAGCACGCCGGCCGCGGAGCCACCGCCGACGTGCGGCTGCGTTTCACAGCCGGCACCGTCGAGGTGGAGGTGAGCGATGACGGCGTGCGGCAGCGCGCCGGTGAGCACTCGGAGGGCGCGGGCCTGGGCATCCGAGGCATGCGCGAACGCATCGGCGCCGTCGGCGGGACGGTTCAGGCCGGGCGTCGAGAACCCGCGCTCGGAGCGGGTACGGGCGGCTTCCTCGTGCGGGCGTCGGTGCCCGCTCCCGCCCCAGCCCCCACCCCCGCATATGCGAACAGTGCGCACCCGGCAGAATCAGAAGCAGGAGCGATAGACGCATGATCCGCGTACTGCTCGTCGACGATCAGGCGCTCGTGCGATCAGGTTTTCGGATCATCCTCGAGACGGAGCCGGATATCGAGGTGGTCGGCGAAGCCTCGAACGGGCTCGAGGCGGTCGAGCTCTCGAGGTCGCTCACGCCCGACGTGATCTGCATGGACGTCGAGATGCCCGAGATGAACGGCATCGAGGCATCCCGGCGGATCCTCGGAGACCCGGGCGCCGTCGGCCCGGCCGTACTGATCCTCACCACCTTCGGCCACGAGACCTACCTCTTCGATGCCCTCGCGGCGGGAGTCAGCGGCTTCCTGCTCAAGACCTCGCGCGCCGAGCAGCTCATCGACGCCGTGCGCACGCTGGCTTCGGGTCAGGCACTGCTCGGACCGGACGTCACCCGAGCCGTGATCGAGCGGATCTCGCAGGGCGCGGCGCAGAGCGGCGAAAGCGCGGAGACGTCTGCGCGAAGCGAGGCGGCTGCCCCGGAGAACAGTCAGAGCGGCGGATCACCGTCGGCCCTCGACCGCGCGGGGCTCACCGAGCGGGAGCGCGAGGTGCTGGCGCTCATGGCGGAGGGACGTTCGAACGCGGAGATCGCCGCGGCGCTCTTCCTCGGCGAAGCCACGATCAAGACCCACGTCTCGAACGTGCTGCAGAAACTGGAGGTGCGCGACCGCATCCAGGCCGTCGTGTGGGCGCACACTCGCGGGGGCCCGCAGGCCCACCGGCCCCGGTAGTCGGCGTCGGGTTCCGGTCTAGCCGGTGATTCGCAGGAGATCGGGCGTCGGAGGCCGATGGCTGCCGGTCTCGCGCAACTCACCGGAGTTCGCGCGCTCCGAGCCGGTCCAGCCAGAGACCGAGGCCGCACCGAATCGCGTTACTGCGATAATCGATGACGATGAAAGCGCACGAGGTGGTCATGGAGTGGGTGACCGAGGAGCTGCGGAGCGGGCGGCTCCACATCGGCGACCATCTCCCCGGTGAACGGGCCCTCGCAGAGACGCTGCAGGTCTCACGCAGTTCGCTGCGCGAGGCCCTGCGCGTACTCGAGGCGCTGGGCACGATCCGCACGGCCACGGGCTCCGGCCCACGATCCGGCACCGTCATCACGGCCGTCCCCGAGCAGGCCCTCACGCTCGCCCTCAACCTCCAGCTCGCGACCAGTCAGGTCGAGCATCACCACGTCTACGAGATGCGCCTCCTGCTGGAGTGCTGGGCAGCCGAGCACTCCGATCCCGCCCGCGGCGACTGGGAGCGCGCGGACCGGCTGCTCGAACTGATGGACGATCCGGATCTGCCGGTCGAGGAGTTTCTGCCCCTCGACGCGGAGTTTCACGTGCTCCTGTCGCGCGCGGCCGACAACCCGCTCATCAGCACGCTGATGGACGCCCTGCGCATCTCGATCGCCGACCACACCCTGCAGCGCGCCCAGGCGCTGCCCGACTGGGCGCGCACCGCGGAACGCCTGCGCGCCGAGCACCGCGGCATCCTCGAGAGCCTGCGCGGGGGCGACCGCGACGCGGCCGTCGAGAGGATCCGCTCGCACATCCGCGGCTACTACTTCGAGACCGCCCGCTGAGCCGAGCCCGCGGTCGGCCGCACCCCGCCCGCACCCGCACCCGCCCGCACCCGCACCGTGCCCCTGACCCCATAACCGCCCGCTCACCCCCGTCGAGAGACGGAAAGTGCAGCCTCAGCTCGCGCAGAACACGCGAAATCCGTACCTCGGCGCCTCTGCCCACACCCGCGCCCTGCCCTGCCCCTCCCCGCTCCCCCCTGTCACGCCCGCACCATCCGAGAGGACGAAAACGGCTGCGATCCTGGGGATTCAGAGCCCTTCTCGACCTCTCGGGGGTAGGGGCCGGCCGTGACGACGGCCGACGCAGATCGACACGGATCCGACACGGGCTCCGGTCGTCGAGACCGCCTGTCGCCGTCAACGCAAGAGGTGGTCTCGGCGGCAGCAAGCAGCCTCACCCGCAACAGGCGGTCTCGGCGGCAAAAGGCAGTCTCAGCCGCAGCAGGCGGTCTCGGCGACAGCAAGCAGTCTCGACACCGAGATCCCCTCGCCGCGAATTGACGGATCGCGACACCCGACCTACACTACTTGTGGTCATACCACATGGTCAGACCACAAGTATTTCGAGGACGTGACATCCTCACGACAGAGATCTCAAGGGAGAGACGACATGACGAGCACCGCACTCCGGGCCGATACGGTGCCGGGGATCAACTACCGTGTACTCCTCGGCAGCCTCAGCGGCAGCGTGATCGAGTGGTTCGACTTCCTGGTCTACGGCACGGTCGCAGCGCTGGTCTTCAACAAGCTCTACTTCCCGAGCGACAACGAGTTCGTCTCCACGATGCTCGCCTTCGTGTCGTTCTCGCTGACCTTCTTCTTCCGCCCGCTCGGCGGCATCATCTTCTCCCACATCGGCGATCGCATCGGCCGCAAGAAGACCCTCTTCATCACCCTGACCCTGATGGGCGGCGGCACGGTCGCGATCGGCCTGCTGCCCGACTACGCCGCGATCGGGATCGCGGCCCCGATCCTGCTCATCTGCTTCCGCATCCTGCAGGGCCTCGGCATCGGCGGCGAGTGGGGCGGCGCCCTGCTGCTCGCCTACGAGTACGCCCCCAAGAACCGCCGCGGCCTATACGGCGCGGTGCCCCAGATGGGCATCAGCCTCGGCATGCTGCTCGCCGCCGGCGTCGTCGCGCTGCTCACCCAGCTGCCCGACGGCCAGTTCATGACCTGGGGCTGGCGCGTGCCGTTCGTCGCCAGCATCGTGCTCGTGTTCGTCGGCCTGTGGATCCGCAACGGCCTCGACGAGACCCCCGAGTTCAAGCGCGTGCAGGAAACCGGGGCGCGGCTCAAGCTGCCGATCAAGGAGGTCATCACGAAGCACTGGGGCGCCGTGCTCGTCTCGATCGGCGCCAAGGCCGCCGAGACCGGCCCGTTCTACATCTTCGGCACCTACGTCGTGGCCTACGCCACCGACATCCTCGGCGCACGCGACAACGTCGTGCTGCTCGCCGTCGCCGCGGCCGCCCTCGTCGCGACGATCTGGATGCCGATCTTCGGCAGCATCTCCGACCGCGTCTCCCGCGCGGCCCTCTACCGCTGGTCGGCCTGCACCACCATCGTGCTCGTGGTGCCCTACTACCTGATCCTCAACACTGGCGAGACCTGGGCGCTGTTCGTCGCGACGATCCTCGGCTTCGGCTTCCTATGGGGCAGCGTGAACGCGATCCTCGGCACCCTCATCGCCGAGAACTTCGCCCCCGAGGTGCGCTACACCGGCGCGTCCCTCGGCTACCAGCTCGGCGCGGCGATCTTCGGCGGCACGGCTCCCCTCATCGGCGCCTGGCTGCTCGAGATCAGCGGGGGCGAGTGGTGGCCGATCGCGATCTACGTCGCCGTCTGCGCCGGTATCTCGATCGTGGCCTCGTTCTTCATCAAGCGTGTCGCCCACGTCGAGGACGAGCAGGCGAAGGATCCGATCGCGCGCTCCGCGCAGATCGCGTAGAGTCCCCGGAGCATCCCGGCTCCGACCGCCCCCAGCACCCCAGTCCCCGAGTCGAAAGGGTCACCCAGATGAAGCGGCAGTTCCCCAACCCGGCCGAGCTCCTAGAACTCATGCAGTTCAAGAAGCCCGACCTCAACGGCAAGCGGCGGCGACTCGAGTCGGCACTCACCATCGCCGATCTGCAGCGCATCGCGAAGCGCCGCACCCCGAAGGCCGCCTTCGACTACACCGACGGGGCCGCCGAGGGCGAGCTGTCGCTGGCGCGAGCCCGGCAGGCGTTCGAGGACATCGAGTTCCACCCCGACATCCTCAAGCCCGCCGAGCACGTCGACACCTCGACCGAGATTCTCGGCGGCCGCTCGGCACTGCCCTTCGGCATCGCCCCGACCGGCTTCACCCGCCTCATGCAGACGGAGGGCGAGATCGCGGGCGCGGGCGCGGCGGGCGCGGCGGGCATCCCGTTCACGCTCTCGACCCTGGGCACCACCTCGATCGAGGACGTGCGGGCCGCGAATCCCCACGGCCGCAACTGGTTCCAGCTCTACGTGATGCGCGACCGCGAGATCTCGTACGGCCTCGTCGAACGCGCCGCCGCGGCCGGTTTCGACACACTCATGTTCACTGTCGACACCCCGATCGCGGGGGCCCGCCTGCGCGATAAGCGCAACGGGTTCTCCATCCCGCCGCAGCTCTCGCTGAGCACGGTCATCAACGCGATCCCACGGCCGTGGTGGTGGATCGACTTCCTCACCACACCCAAGCTCGAGTTCGCCTCGCTCTCGACGACGGGCGGCACGGTGGGCGACCTGCTCAACGCGGCGATGGATCCCACCATCTCCTACGAGGACCTCGCGGTGATCCGCGAGATGTGGCCGGGCAGGATCGTGATCAAGGGCGTGCAGAACGTGCCCGACGCGGTGAAGCTCATCGACCTCGGCGTCGACGGCATCGTGCTCTCGAATCACGGCGGGCGCCAGCTCGACCGCGCCCCCGTGCCGTTCCATCTGCTGCCGAAGGTGGTGCGTGAGGTCGGCCGCGACGCGACCGTGATGATCGACACCGGGATCATGAACGGCGCCGACATCGTCGCCTCGGTCGCGCTCGGCGCCAAGTTCACGCTCGTGGGCCGCGCCTACCTCTACGGCCTCATGGCCGGTGGCCGCGCGGGCGTCGACCGGATGATCGCCATCCTGCGCAGCGAGATCGAGCGCACCATGGCCCTGCTCGGGGTGTCGTCGCTCGAGGAGCTCGAACCCCGGCACGTAACGCAGCTCAGCCGGCTGACCCCAGTCCCGCAGGCCGCGAGCGAGGGGATCGAGCAGGCCGGGTAGGGCCGGGAGGATCCGGGACGGTGCCGGCCTCAGCCGAGTCGCGGCGAGGCCGGATCCCCGGGGAGGTGCCCGGCGACCCGGTGCTCGAGCCCGAGGCGCACACCCGGCCACTCCGGCCGGGTGATCGAGAACACCACCGTGTCGCGCACGTAGCCGGCCTCGGGTTTGAGGTGGGCGCGCAGGATCCCGTCCTGCTTCGCCCCGAGCCGCGCGATCGCCGCGCGCGACTGGTGATTGTGGAAGTCGGTGCGGAACTCGACGGCCGTGCAGCCCCACGCGTCGAAGGCGTGGCCGAGCAGCAGCAGCTTCGATTCGGGGTTGGTGCCCGTGCCCTGAGAACTCGCGGCGTTCCACGTGGAACCGATCTCGACCCGCGGCGTCGCCGCATCGATGTTCATGAAGGTCGTCATGCCGATCGCGCGCCCGGTGTCGTTGCGGCGAGCGGTGAAGGGCAGCATGCTGCCCTGATCCTGCAGCGCGAGTCGGCGGCGGATCTCGGCATCCATGCGATCGGGCGCCGGGATCCGCGTGTACCACAGGCGCCACAGCTCCCCGTCGCGCACGGCGTCGGCCAGTTCGTCGCGGTGATCGAGCGAGAGCGGTTCGAGGGTGACGAGGCGGCCGCGGAGGGTGCCCGGGTGTTCGAGTGCCATACGCCCATTCTGCACGCATCGAGGGCGGCGTCCCGGTCGGCCCGCGATGATTCCGCTCAGGGCCGCTGCGCCCCCGGCATGCACTCCCGCACCTCGACCCAGGTGTCGAGTTCGCCCGCCAGCTGCCCGGCGAGCTCGTGCGCGCGGGCGCGATCGGGCACCCGCACCACCCAGAGCCGCCGCAGCGGTTTGCCCGCCTCGTTGTACCAGCCGTCGCGACGCTCGCCGCCCGGCCCGACGACCTCGGCGTGCGCATCGCTGTCGAGCGTCTCGGTCCACTCGAGCTCCGAGCGGCTCAGCAGCTCGTCCTCGAACCGCGCGAGGTACTCGACGACCTCCTCGATCCACTCCGGAGCGCGCTGCAGCAGCTCGGATTCTCGGCGGTGCAGCAGAAGCATGAAACGCATGATGCCCTCCTCCCCCGGGGCTACCGCAGCAAGCGCGCGCCCGGTCCCCGGTGCTCACATCGTGACACGAACCAGGCGCCGCGTCGAGATCGGCGGCTACTCGCCGTTCGGAACGAGGATCAGCCGCAGCTCGGCGACGAAGCGGTCGATGCTCTGCTGCGCGTCGATCCGCGCCTGCGCCGACTCGTCCGGGCGGTTGAGGTATCCGTGCACCGTCGCCGGCTGCACCGCCTCGACGACGGGAACCCCCGCCGCGCGCAGCTGATCCGCGAACTGCTCGCTCGACGCCCGCAGATCGTCGGCATCCGCGTTCACGATGATCAACGGGGGCAGCACCGCCAGCCGCTCGGGCGGCTGCTCGCCCGCGATCACGGCGCCCGCCGCAGTCGCCTCACCCGGGTCGCCCAGGTAGAAGTCGTACATGCCCGCGATGCGCTCAGCGCCGAAGCGGCGCTGAGCGGGGAGGACGGCCGTTGCCGCGTCGAGCTCGGGGTCGAAGCGCTGCGTCCGGTGCAGGGTGGGGTATTCCAGCAGCAGCGCTGCGATCGGACGCCCGCCCGCGGCGTCGGCTCCGGAGAGTGCCGCGAGCACGGCCAGGTGCGCGCCCGCGCTCGCCCCGCCCACGACGAGGGGGTGCACGCCGTCCTCCGCCCCTGCCCAGCGCACCACTGCGGAGACGTCGGCGACGGGTGCCGGCGCCTTCACGGTGTCACTCGCGAGCGCATAGTCGACGGAGTGCACGCGGATCCCGGCCTCGGCGAAGCGGCGCGCTGCCCAGTCGGCCTCTGGCCAGTCGAGGTTGCCGCGCGAGAACGAGCCGCCGTGCGCCCACACGAGCGTCGCCCACGCCGCACCATCGGGTTCGTAGGTGCGCACCGGCACGGCGGAGGAGCCGACCCGGTTCGGCAGGCCCGGATCGCGCCCGGCAGCGGGGCCCTCGATCTCGGTGTCGGTGATCCGCATCTCCCCGCCCCTCTCGCCCGCCGCCTGCTCGACGACCAGCGGCTGCTCGACTACCGCCGCGTGCGGCGGCTCGACCGGCTCGCTGCGCGGCAGCCACACCGCACCCGCTGCGGCGAGCGCGCACGCAGCCACCAGCTGGAGGGCCCTGCCCTCTCGGACGGAGCCTCGACGCACAGGCACAGTCTAGGCCGCTCCGGGCCGGGGCGCATGCCCCGGGCCTGGTGCGGGCGCACGCGCCAGGCAGGAGATCGCGATCCGAGCGGGTGAAAACGCGGGATCCCGACCGCACAGGCCGCGATCTCCTACCTGGGGAGCGCACTCCGACGTGTGGAGCGCGCCCTGCCAGAAGCGCGCCCTGCCTGAAGAGCGCCCTGTCTAGAGCGCGCTCCAGAGTCCGCGCGACCTGCCTGAACTGCGGACACTGCGGAACCCGCCCGCCGGGGCTAGCATCGAATATGAACGGTCTTCATTTTGCGAGGCCTCGAGCGGCACGAAAGCGAGCACCCATGAGCACGAACACCACGATCTACCGCAACGCCACGGTCTTCACCGGAGACGCCGCCGTCGCTCCCCGCGAGAGCTTCGCGGTGCGCGACGGCCGGATCCTCGCCGCAGGAGACCTCGATGCCGTGCGCCTCGCAGCGGGCGAGGCCGAGGAGGTCGACCTCGGCGGCGCGCTCGTCACCCCCGGCGTGATCGAGGGCCACTCCCACATGCTCATGCTCGGCGAGGCGCTGTCGAAGGTGCAGCTGCGCGACGCGAAGACGGTCGCCGAGGTTCAGGAGCGCCTGGCCGCCGCCCGGGCGGCGAACCCGGAGGCGACCCGGATCCTCGGCGTCAGCTGGCTCTTCGACATCTTCGAGGAGGGCGAGCGCCCCACCGCCGCCATGCTCGATGCGGCCGTGCCCGACGTGCCCGTCATCCTCGACGCCAACGACCTGCACTCGGCCTGGGTGAACTCCGCCGCGCTCGAGGCGATGGGCATCACCCGCGACACCCCCGATCCGGTCGGCGGCGAGATCGTGCGCGACGAGCACGGCGACGCCACCGGCTTCCTCATCGAGACCGCCGCCGTGAAGTACGCGTGGGGTTACCTCGACGAGGTGATGACCGACGCGGATCGCGATCGCTACCTCGCGGCCGCCTTCGACGCGTACCTCGAGACGGGCGTCACGGGCGCCACCGAGATGTCGTTCGGGCGCCCCGACCTCGAGGCCTACCGCCGCATCCTCGACCGCGACGGGCGGCTCCCCTTCCCGGTGAACGCGCACTGGATGCTCACTGCGACGGGCGACCTCGAGAGCGATCTGGCGCAGATCGACGAGGTGGTGCGCGTCCGCGACGAGGTCGCGGCGCAGTACGGCGACGACTGGCTGCGGATCGCGGGCGTGAAGTTCATCCTCGACGGCGTGATCGATGCCTGCACCGCGGCGATGCGGGCGCCCTACGAGAACGGCGAGATGCCCGGCCCGATCTGGGAGCGCGAGTTCGCACTGCCCACCGCGGTCGCGGCCGACGCGGCCGGGCTGCAGCTCGCGCTGCACGCGATCGGCGACGAGGCGAGCACGATCGCACTCGACATGGTGCAGGAGTGCATCAGGGTGAACGGTCCCCGCGCGGATCGCCGGCCCCGAGTCGAGCACCTCGAGTCGGTGGCCGACGACACGATCGCGCGCATGGCGGCCCTCGGTGTGACGGCGTCGATGCAGCCCGTGCACTGCGACCCGGCGATCATCGACAACTGGATGGCGCAGCTCGGCGACGAGCGGGCGCACACGGGCTTCCCGTGGCACAAGTTCCGCGATGCGGGGGTGCCGCTCGCTCTCGGCACCGACGCGCCGACCGCGCCGCACGAGGCCCCGAACAACCTCTTCATCGCCCTCACCGCGAAGTCGGTGCTCGACCGGGCCCGCGAGCCGTACCAGCCCGAGCGCATCTTCACACCCGCCGACGCGCTCGAGGCGCTCACCCTCGGCACCGCGTACGCGACGCGGCGCGACGATGAGGCGGGGCGGATCGCGGCCGGATACCGGGCCACCGTCGTGGTCTGGTCGGCCAACGCGCTGACAGACTCGCCCGAGAAACTGCTCGACACGGAGGCCGCGATCACGATGGTCGACGGCGAGATCGTGCACCGTGGCGGGGAGTAGTCGGACGCACCCTGGCGCTGTTCAGCCCCGCACACCAGAATGAGGGGATGACCGAAGCGAACGGGTACACCGAGTTCAGCTACACCGATGAGTACGGCGTGGAGATCGCGGCGTACGAGTGGGCCGCCGCCGAGCCGGTGGGGATCGTGCAGATCTCGCACGGCGTCGGCGATCACGCGAAGCGCTACGACGCGTTCGCCCGCGCGCTGACCGGCGCCGGCTTCACCGTCTACGCCGACGACCACCGCGGTCACGGTGAGACGGGGCGGGCGCAGCACGAGGGCGACCTGTCGAAGCTCGGTCGCCTCGGCCCCGGCGGGCTGCGCGCTGCGGAGGCGGCGATCCTGCAGCTCACCGGGATCGCCCGCGAGCGGCACCCGGGCCTGCCCGTCGTCATGTTCGCCCATTCGTGGGGCTCGCTCATGGCGCAGCGCATCCTCGGCGAGCACCCGCGGGCCTGGGACGCCCTGGTGCTCTCGGGAACGGCCTTCCGCACCTTCAAGCACATGGAGAGCGGCGACCTCAACGCGAAGTGGAAGAGCGACGACGCCAACGGATTCGAGTGGCTGAGCCGCGACCCGAAGACCGCCGAGGCCTTCATCGCCGACGAGCTCTGCTTCGCGGCCGATATCGCGAAGCTCTTCGGCGTGGCCGATTCGCTGAGGCTGTTCGGCAAGCCGGGGCCGGGGATCCCGAGCGACCTGCCGATCCTCATCGTCTCCGGCGGCGACGATCCGCTCACCCGCGGCGACGGCCTGCGGCAGCTCGCCGACGCCTACCGCAAGCGCGGCGTGCGCGACGTCACGGTGAAGATCTATCCGGGGGCACGGCACGAGACGCTGAACGAGACCAATCGCGACGAGGTGTTCGCCGATCTCATCACGTGGATCGTGGATCGCGTCGGCGCCGAGTAACCCGCGATACCGGTTCGCACGGCTTGAGCCGTCGCCTGCTCCCCTCCCGGGCCCGAGAGGCGTACGCTGAGATCATGAGCATGCACGGTGAGTACAAGGTCCCCGGCGGCAAGCTGGTGGTCGTCGACTTCGACGTGGTCGACGGGCGCATCAGCGGATTCAATCTCTCGGGCGATTTCTTCCTTGAACCCGACGACGCGCTCGCCACGATCAACGGCGCCGTCGAGGGGTTGAATCCGTCGAGCACCATCGAGGAGGTGGGCAACGCGATCCGCAAGGCCCTCCCCGCCGAGGTGCACCTGCTCGGATTCACGCCCGATTCGGTGGGCGTCGCGATCCGCCGCGCCGTGACCGGTGCCGCGCACTGGCGCGACTACGACTGGCAGATCCTCCACGAACCGCCGGTCGCCCCCGTGCTGAACGCCGCGCTCGACGAGGTGCTCACGGCCGCGGTAGGCGAGGGCCTACGCGGCCCGACGCTGCGCATCTGGGAGTGGAACGCGCCCGCCGTGTTCATCGGCAGCTTCCAGTCCGTGAAGAACGAGGTCGACGAGGAGCAGGCCGCGGCGCACGGAGCTCAGATCGTGCGGCGCATCTCCGGCGGCGGCGCGATGTACATGGCGCCCGAGGCGTGCATCACCTACGCGCTGTACGTTCCGGGCGAGCTGGTGCGCGGCATGAGCTTCGCCGATTCGTACGCGTACCTCGACGAGTGGGTACTCGAGGCGCTGCAGGCGCTCGGCATCGACGCCCACTACAAGCCGCTCAACGACATCACGAGCCCGCAGGGCAAGATCGGCGGCGCGGCTCAGAAGCGGCTCGGATCGGGCGCTGTGCTGCATCACGTCACGATGGCCTACGACATGGACCCCGCGGCGATGACCCAGGTGCTGCGCATCGGACGCGAGAAGCTCTCGGACAAGGGCACCACGAGCGCGCAGAAGCGGGTCGATCCCCTGCGCAGCCAGACCGGCCTCACACGCGAGGCGATCATCGAGAAGATGATCGCGGTGTTCAAGCAGCGGCACGGCGGCACCGACGGCGAGGTCACCGAGGGCGAGTGGGACGCGGCTGAGCGGCTGGTCGAGAAGAAGTTCCTCACGGAGGCGTGGATCCGCCGCGTGCCGTAGACGGTTCGGCAGACCCGCATTCGACCTGGTGGCCGGCAGCACGCGGCTCGATCGGGTCCCCGTCATTCCGGAGGGAGCGCAATGAACACCTTTCCCCAGCACCCCGAGGACCTCGACCTCGTGCGGGGCCTGCGACAGGCCATGGAGGCGTCCGCGCCGCTCGCTTTCCTCGACGCGGCGAGCATGCTGCTCGCGGCCACCCAGCCCCGATCCGGCCCGCCGGCACCGTGGGCGGGAGAGCCCGGAGTCTCGTCGACCGACCTCATCGCCTCCGTCCTCGACGTGGGGCTGCCCGAGACCGATGCCCTCCTGCGGGTCTGGTCGCGGATGCTCGACGACGAGTCGGCCCGGCGGCGGATCAGCGGCACGGTCGAGCAGCGAGATCTCGCCGTACCGACGTGGTTGCGCAACCTCGACGAGATCCACCCGGTACGCGCCGTGTCGGTCGGCGACGCATTCGGCGAGAACGAGACGATCTTCATCGAGGTCGCCACCCCCGTCGACTCGTTCACCCTCGCGGTCGCCATCTTCCATAACGGCCCCATGCTCGAGGACGCGTACGCCATCCCGCTGAGCTTCGCCGGCGCCCTCGCAGAGCTGGGGCACCACGATCCGCTCGGCCTGGTGCGCAGCGAGATCCCGCTCGCGAACACCCGCGCCCGCGTCGAGGGAGCCCTGGCGCTGACGCGCATCACGGTGCCCCCGGTCGAGACCGAGAGCTGGCCCGGCACCAGCCCGCTGCTGGAGTGGATGCTGCGTCTCATGCCCGAGGGCGGCACCGGGTACGAGCCGCGCACGTTCTCCGAGGAGGATCTCGCGGGCCTCGTCGACGAGCTCTCCGCCTCCCCGCACGGCGCGGAGTTGTCGGAGGACGGGCTCGAACACGCGGCACGGCTCTTCGAACTGCAGTGCAGTTACGGCACCGGCGATCCGCTGCGATGGGGCGCCCTCTTCGTGGAGCGTCTGCTGTGCGACCTGTACCCCCGCAAGGTGATCGCCGAGGCGGAGTACATGGCCTCGATGCCCGGGGCTCTGCGCGCGATCGCGCAGTTCACCAACGAGCGCTCGGGCATTCCTCAGGAGCTCGTCGACGACGTGCTCGAAACCGTCGACGCCTACGAGCCGAACTACTTGCTCGAGATCGATGGCGAGCCGTTCTCAGGCGACCCGTTCTCCGGCGACCCGTTCTCCGGCGATTCCGACCCGCGACTCCGCGGCACGCTTCGGGAGCTCTACCGGCTGCAGCTCGACGATCTCGCCGAGGTCGCAGGCAGCCCGGAGGCGCTCGACGACCTCGACACGCGCCCGCTGCCGAGCGAGACCTTGGACGAGACCGGCGTCCCCACTGACATCCTCCCCCGGGTGCGTCGTACCGCCGAACTCGCAACCGCCTCGGCCGAGGATTACTTCGACGACCCCGAGATCGGCACGGTAGCGCTGCGGGTGCTCACTCGAGTAGCCGCTGCGGACCCGGCGATCTTTCGCCGCCGCTCGCGAGACGAGACCGGCGCCGCCGCGATCTGCTGGATCGCCGCGAAGAACAACGGCTGGTTCTCGGAGAGCGGAGACACGGTGCAGGCGTTCATGCAGAGCATGGGCCTCAACGGCTCCCCGCGGCAGCGCGCCGAGCCCATGCTCCGCGCGCTCGAGGTCGATCCCGACCCCTACTTCGATGTCGCGCTCGGCGACCCCGAGCTCATGACCTCCGCCCGACGGACCGTGATCATCGAGGCGCGGGATCACCTGCGCTCGGAGCTCGAGCGCCTGGACTGAACCGGCGCCGGGCGGCCGGGGCCGGATCGCTGAAGCGGCGTGTCGCGTGCGACACGGGCCGCCCCGAGGCGGCCGGCCTCGCTCACGGCTCGAGGATCACCTTGCCGGTCGTGGCGCGCGACTCGAGCGCCGTGTGCGCATCGGCCGCCTCCGCGAGCGGGAAGCGGGCGCCGATGCGCACGTCGAGCTGGCCAGCCGCGATCGCATCGAAGAGTTCGCCGTAGCGCCACGCACGCTCCTCGGGGGTCCGCAGGAAGTGGCCGAGCGAGGGGCGGGTGACCGAGAGGGATCCGCCGGAGTTGAGCCGTTGCAGATCGAACGGCGGCACCGGGCCGCTCGCCGCGCCGAACAGCACGAGCTCGCCTCGCACGCGCAGTGCGCGCAGCGAGTCGTCGAACGTGCTCTTGCCCACCCCGTCGTACACGACGGCGACGCCCTCGTCGTCGGTGAGCTCGCGTGCCCGGTCGGCGAAGCCCTCGTAGTCGAGCACGGTGCTCGCCCCCGCGGCGTGGCTGAGGTCGCGCTTCTCGGGGGTGGAGGCCGTGGTGATCACGCGCACCCCGCGAGCCGTGAGCAGCTGGGTGAGCAGCAGGCCGACGCCGCCGGCCCCCGCGTGCACGAGCACGGTCTCGCCTTCCCGCGGATTCGCGGCGGAGGTCGCGAGGTAGTGCGCGGTGAGGCCCTGCAGCGGGAGAGCCGCGGCGGTCTCAGCCGAGACCGAGTCGGGTACGCCGACAGCAGCGTCCGCCGAGACCACGAAGCGCTCGGCGTAGGTCGCCCGAGCCTCGGCCGTGGTGATCAGGTCGCCGGGGGCGAACCCCTCGACGCCCTCGCCCACCTCGAGCACCCTGCCGCTGGCCTCCGCGCCCGGCGTGAACGGAAACTCCACCCGGTACAGGCCGGAGCGCTGGTAGGTCTCGATGAAGTTAACGCCCGTGGCCGCGGTCTCGACGAGCAGCTCACCGGCCGCCGGCCGGGGATCCGGCTCCTCCGTGATCCTCAGCACCTCGGGCCCGCCGCTCTGCTCCGCAGTGATCGCTCGCATAGTCATACCCCAACCCTACGCCCGCCCGCTGACATGCGCACCCGGAGCTCGGACCCACCTGAAGTCGTGTCCCGCCTCACCCAGCTTCCATCCCCCTCGAGGTACGGATTTCGCAGCGCCACCCGCGGGCAGGCATGCGAGATCCGTATCTCGAGCGGTGGCGCCCAGGCGCGGGGCCGTTTAGAACACGAAGCGGGCCGTGGGCCGCAATCGCCACTGGAACCGCGGGCCGCAGCCCGGGGCCCTCGCCCGCTCAGGCGCGACGCCGATCCCGCGCGACCGCGAGCACGGTGAGCACCAGCCCGCCCAGCGCCCACAGCGCGAGCACCACCGCCGCGATCCCTGCCCCCGAGGCGCCCGTCGCGATCGCCTGGAAGCCCTCGAGCGCCGCCCCGATCGGACTCGCGTCGCCGGCCGCGGCGAGCGGGCCGGGCACGGTCGACACGATGCCCACCGCGAACGCCACCACGAGCAGCACGAACGCCACGAACCGGCCGAAGCCGCCCAGCAGCGCGGATAGCCCCTGCACCACGAGCGCGAACGCGACCCCCGCCAGCAGCGCGAGCCCGAAGAAGGCCGTGCCGCGCCCCAGCTCGTAGCCGAGCGCGAGCGGCAGCACGATCCCCGCGATGGCACCCTGCACCGCGCCGAGCGCGACGGCGGGCGCGGCGCTGCGCAGCGTGATCCACCCGACTCCGCGGGCTGCCTCGCGCGTGCGGTGCCACAGCGGCGCGAGCACGAGGAACGCGGCGAGCGCCCCGGCCCACAGCGCGATCCCCGCGAACAGCGGCACGCCCGAGGCGTTGAACAGCTCGTCACTGACGCCGCGCGCCTCCACCGGCGCGACCGCGGTCTCGGCGAGACGGTCGCGCTGGGCCTCGGTGTAGTTCGGGATCCCGTTCACGGCCTCGTCAAGACCGCTGGCGAGGTCGCCCGCGCCGCTGGCCGACTGCTCGGTCCCCTCGGCGAGCTGCGATGCCCCCTCCGCGAGCTGGGGGGCGTTGGCCGCGAGCTCGGAGGTGCCCGAGGCGAGCTGCGAGGCCCCCGAGGCGAGGCCCGAGGCTCCCTCCGAGAGCTGCGCGGTGCCCGATGAGAGCTCGGCGGAGCCGTCCGCCAGCTGCGACGCGCCCGCCGAGAGGTCGGCCCCCTGCGCGGCGAAGGACTCGAGGCCGCGGCCGAACTCGCCGGTGCCGGCGATGAGCTGGTCGAGTTGCGCGGTCGGATCGCTGCCGGGCTGCCCGCCGCCGACGGAGCCCTGCAGCGTCGTCATGGCGCTTCCGAGGCCCTCGGCCCCTGTCTGGGCGGTGGAGAGCCCGGCTCCGATCTCGCCGGCGCGCGTCTGCAGCGTCGCGAGCATGCTGTCGCAGAACTCCTGCGTCGCACCCGACGCGAGGCACTGCGGATAGAGGGTGCCGAGATCCTCGCCCAGCCCCGCAGCGGCCGCACCCGCCGCCGTCATCCCGACCTCGAGCTGGGACTGAGGCTCCGCGGCGTCGACCTGCAGCCGGCCGAGTGCCGAGACGAGGGTCTTCAGCTGCGTCGCCGCGGCGACCGTACCCTGCTCGAGGGGGGCGTAGGACTGCGCGAGCGTCGAGGCTCCGTCGACGTACCGGCCGACCCCGTCGGCGAGGCCCGCGGCTCCGGTCGCGAGTTCGCCGGCGCCGCCCGACAGCGCTCCCACGCCGGCCGACAGCTGGCCGGCGCCCGATGCCAGCTCGCCGGCGCCCGCGGAGAGCTGCTGCGTGCCCTCGGAGAGCTGGGAGGCGCCCTCTGCGAGCGATCCCGCGCCATCGGCGAGCTGCGCACCGCCGTCCGCGAGTTGCGCCGCCCCGTCGGCCGCTTCGCCGATGCCGCCGTGCAGCTCGTTCATGCCGACGAACACGCCGCCCACGAACTGCGAGCCGAGCTGCTGGTTGAGCACGCTCGTCGCGGTCTGCGTGACGATGCCGCTCAGGGCGGTGTCGATGAGCCGCCCGCGGTCGCTCTCCGCGATGTCGATGTGCGCCTGCTCGGCGTCGCCGGGCCCGCTCGAGAGCGAGGTCGCGGCGGCCGAGAAGTTCTCGGGGATCGTGACGACGGTCGAGTACCGGCCGTCGTCGAGCCCCTGCCGGGCGTCGTCCTCGTCGGTCAGCACCCAGGTGAAGTTCGCGGGTTCGTCGGTGTCGGAACCCGAGCCGCTCTCTCCGGGAGGATCGGAGGGCGAGGCGGATCCGATCAGCTCGCCCGCCAACACGCGCCCGAGCGGCACGAGCTGCCCGTCGACCTCGACCGGCTCGTCGTGGTTGACGAGGGCGGCGGTGACCGTGTCCAGGCGCTCCGTGGGGTTCCACAGGCCCCACAGCAGCAGGCCAGCGACGGTGAGCGGTACGAGCAGCAGCCCGAGCACGGTGGTCCAGTGAACGGGCTTGCGGCCCCGGAGGGGCGTGAGCGGCAGGCTCATCGTGCGGTTCCTTCCAGAGTCGTGGTGTCGGCGGCGGGCCGGGTCAGGTTCGGCGAGGCAGGATCGTCGCCCGCGGCCTGGCCCGCGGCTCCAGCGGCGGCGGTCTCGAGTGCACCCGCCGCGACCGGCTCGACGAGCACCGTGCCTGCGGGCAGCAGCCGCTCGGCGAGCTCGCGCGGGCCGAGCACGATGACCGTGGGAGGCGGCGCCGATCCGCGACTCCCCTCGATATGCGCCGCCGCGAGCGCGGAGCGCGCGCTCTCGACGAGCGGGAGCGGCATCGGGCGCGCAGCCGCCGCACGCAGATCGAGCAGCAGTACCGTGGGCCGATCCCGCAGCGCCTCGCGCAGCGACTCGGGATCCGCCCAGGCCGAGCGGGCGCGCAACGACGCGGCGCGTTCGGGCAGCAGCAGCCCGTCGACCTTCACGGTGCCGGTCACGATGGGTCCGCGCCCCGTGAGCGTCTCGGCGAGCGGCAGCGACAGCGGATCGCGCGGCGAGAGCAGCAGCGCCTCGCCGGGAGCCACCCGCAGCGTCGGCAGCGCCGGCGCGCCGCGCAGTCCCAGCCGCTCGGCCGCGATGACGGCGTGCGGCATATCGGCCGGCCACTCCCGGTGCTCGATCTCGCGCGCGAGGCCCTCGCCCTCGACGTCGAACGCCGGCAGCACCCGTGACAGCCCGCGCGGCATCCACCAGGCGCGGTCGCCCAACAGCGCCATGACCGCCGGCACGAGCGTCATGCGCACGATGAACGCGTCGACGAACACGCCCACTGCGAGCCCGAGCGCGATGACCTTGATCGACGGGTCGCCCTCGGGCACGAACGCGGCGAACACCGCGAACATGATGAGCGCCGCCGCGGTGACCACCTTGGCGCTCCCCACGAAGCCCCGGCTGATCGCCTCGCGGGCGGAAGCGCCGTGCACGTACTCCTCGCGGATGCGCGAGACCAGGAAGACCTCGTAGTCCATCGCCAGGCCGAAGAGCACGCCCATGAGGATGATCGGCATGAAGCTCAGCACGGGGCCGGTGGAGCTCACGTGCAGCAGATCCGCGAACCACCCCCACTGGAACACCGCGACCACCGCGCCGAACGCCGCCCCCACCGAGAGCAGATAACCGAGCGTGGCCTTGATGGGCACCCAGACCGAGCGGAAGACCATGGCGAGCAGGATCAGCGAGAGCCCGACCACGAGCACGCCGAACGGCAGCAGCGCGTGCATCAGCATCTCGGAGACGTCGATGCCGACCGCGGTGAACCCGGTGACGGAGAGGCTGACGCCGTACTCGTGCAGCCACTCGTCGTGGTGCTCGCGCAGGGTGTGCACCAGATCGGCGGTGCTCTCGGAGTGCGGCCCCGCCTCGGGCACCACCTGGATGATGGCGGTGTCGGCCCCTTGATTCGGGGTCGCGAGCGGCACATCGGCTACGCCCGGCACTCGCTCGACCTCGCGCTTGAGGTCGTCCATGAGGCCGAGCGGATCCTCGCTCGTGATGATCGAACCCGTCAGCAGCAGCGGGCCGTTGTGGCCCTCGCCGAAGTGCTCCCCCGTCAGCTCGTAGGTGACGCGGGCGGGATCGTCGGCGGGCAGCGAGGTCGCGTTGGGCAGGGCCAGCCGCAGGTCGAGCGCGGGCACGGCCGCGAGGCCGAGCGCGGCGAGCACCGCGACGATCGTGAGGATCGGCCGCCGCGTCACCGCGCGCACCCAGCCGGCGAAGAACCGGTCGGCGCGGGAGGGGGTGTGGGAGATCGCGTCATCCTGCGCGAGCTCGCGGGCCTGCTCGGCAGCGGAGGCGAGCGCGCGCCGTTGCTTCTTCGGCAGGATCCGCATGCCCGCCATCGCCATGATCGCGGGCGTCAGCGTCACCGAGATGAGCACCGCCACCGCGACCGCCGCGGCCGCGGCGACGCCGAGGGCGGTGAGGAACGGGATCCCCGCGACCGCGAGGCCCACGAGGGCGATGATGACGGTGAGGCCGGCGAACACCACGGCCGATCCGCTGGTCGCGGTGGCGCGGGCGATCGACTCCTCGACCTCGGCGCCGGCCCGCAGCTGCTCCTGGTGCCGGCTCACGATGAAGAGCGTGTAGTCGATGCCCACGGCGAGGCCGAGCATGAGGGCGAGCATCGGGGTGGTCGAGGTGAGGTCGGCGAACGCGGTGACCAGGAAGAGGCCCGCAATCGAGACCCCGACGCCGATGATCGCGATGAGCAGCGGCATACCGGCAGCGATGAGCGAGCCGAGGGTGAGGATCAGCACCACGAACGCGATCACCACGCCGACGGCCTCGGTCGGGCTGATGCCCGGCACGGCCGCGGAGAACATCTCGCCGCCGTAGGAGGTCTCAGCGCCGGAGGGCAGACGATCCCGAAGTTCGTCGGTGGCCCGCTCGATCCCCTCCACGGTCGCGTCGGGCACGGTGGACATATCTCCCTCGACCTGCACCGTGATCAGCGCGGCGCTGCCGTCGTCCGCGAGGCCGCCGCTCGCCTGGTCGCTGAAGGGCGTCTGCACGGCGGTCACGCTCGGCACGTCCTCGAGTGCCGAGGCGGCGTCGTCGATGATGCGCTCGTAGACCGAATCGTCGACCCGCTCCCCGTCTGCCGCGACCACGATGATCGTGGCGCTCGTGCCGCTCACCTCGGGGAAGGTGCGGCCGAGTTCGTCGAGCGCCTGCTGCGACTCCGTGCCGGGGATCGTGATCGGTGCGTTCGCGCCCTGGCCGAAGAGCGCGGCGCCCGTGCCGAGCAACGCGAGCAGGGCGATCCAGAGCACGAGCACGAGCATTCGGGCACGGGCCGCCCAGCGTCCGAGGGCGTAGAGCAGTGTGGACATGCGGGCCTTCCGGTGGCGCGAGCGAGCTGACGCGTTTCGATGCACGGATGCATCGAATCGATACACCAGTGTATCCGACTGGATACACGGATGTATCGGTGCGTTCTCAGCTTCGGCTTCGCGTGAGACAATGACAGGCATGTTCTCCGCCGCTCCCGAACCCGCAGCGCCCGGATCCGGGTCGGATCCGGCTCCGAGCGCTCGCCGCCGGGAGACCCGCAATCGGCTCCTCGATGCCGCCGCCGAGGTCTTCACCGAAGCCGGCCTGCAGGGCGCCACCGTCGAGCAGGTCTGCAGCCGCGCCGGATTCAGCCGCGGCGCGTTCTACTCGAACTTCTCGAGCAAGGAGGAGCTGTTCCTCGCCGCACTGCAGCACCAGTACGAGCTGCGCGCGGCGCAGCTCACCCGGCGGGCCGAGCAACTCATCCCGCACCTGCAGGAGTGCAACGAGCCCCTGCAGCCCGCCGAGGTCGCCGAGTACGTGCAGGAGTTCCTCGCGCCGGTCGACGCCGAATCGGCGTGGTTCGCACTCGAGACGGAGTTCATGCTGCTCGCCATGCGGGATCCCGAGATCGCCCCTCCGGGGTTCGCGGGCTTCCTCGACGCGCTCAAGAGCGAGCTCGCCGAGGTCGTCGAGAAACTCGTCGACGCCGCGGGCCGCCGCTTCATCCTGCCCGTCGAGCGGGCCCTCGCCGTCTTCGACGGGCTTTACGACCGCGCGGCTCGACTCGCCGCGCTCTCGGGCGGCGCCGTCTCGGAGGGGTCGGAGGAGCTCGGGGGCCGGATCACCGAACTGCTCTTCGTGATCACCGAAGAGGTGGAGTGAGGCGCGCGCCACGCCGCCGCCCGCTCCACCCGTCGCCCCCGCACGCAACCCACCGCACCCCCCGCACGCACCCCGCACTCCCGCACGCAACTGCACCGATCTGCCGTAGAACACACGATTTCGGCCGATTTCGGTGCTTCAGGGCAGATCGGTGCGGTTACGACGGGGCACACCCGCAGCACATCACCATGTCGGTCGGGCTGCCCGCCGACGCGCGCTGCGCGATCGAGTTCGTCGCAGCGAAGTCCTAGAGGCGCCTCCGAGCTGCCGAGTCCCCGCGCGGTGGCCCGCCCGCGGGGACTCGGCATTGTCATGCCCGCGCGGACGGACCGCCCCGCGCCCGGTTCAGGCGCCTCGTCGAGCGCGCAGCACGAGCACGCCCGCGCCGAGCACGAGCAGCGCGCCCGCGGCGACGCTCATCAGGAGCGGCGCATCGCCTCCGGTGCTCGCCAGGTCGCTGCCCGGTTGCTCGGCGATGCGCCCGTCCGATCCCGCACCATCGGCGCCCGCGCCATCGCCGCCGCTACCGGCACCGTCACTATCGGCACCGGATCCCGCGGCGTCACCCTCGCTGTCGGTCCCATCGCCGTCGGCACCGCTCCCGCTATCCGCGTTGCCGTCGTTGTCGACGTCACCCTCGGGATCGCCGCCGCCCGGCCCGTCGCTCAGCACCGCCCGGCCGAGCGGAGCCGGGTCGACGACCTCGTGCGCCTCGAAGTAGGCGATCGAGGCCGCCAGGTCCGCCTGGCCGGTATCGGTGCGATCCGTCCCCTCCGCGAAGGTGAGGAAGTTGTCGCCTCCGCCTGCCAGGAACGAGTTGGTCGCGACCGTGTACGTCGCCGCCGGGTCGATCGCCTCTCCGTGCAGCGCCATGGAGACGATGCGCTCCCCGCGAGCCGCATCGGGGTCGTACTCGTAGCTGAAGCCCTCCGAGACTCCGAGGTGCAGCTTCGGCCGCGACGCCCCGTCGGGCTGCCACTGCTCCTCGAGCACCGCCTTCAGCTGCGCCCCGGTCAGCGAGACCGTCACGATCGTATTCGCGAACGGCTGCACGTTCGCGACATCGCGGTAGGTCACCGTGCCGTCGTCGCCGAAGCGCAGATCGTCTCGGAGCCCGCCGGGATTCATGAGGCCGATCGAGGCGGGTGCTCCCGCGTACCCCTCGTTCGAGGTCGACCACAGGTACATGTCGGCGACGAGGTTGCCGATCGACGACTCCACTCCGCGGTCGCTCCCCGACGGCTCGCCGCCGCGCACGATGTCGGCGCTGATGCGGCCGACGGGCACGGATCCCCGCTCCTCGGCATTCTCCACGGCTGCGTTCACGATACCTTCGACCTCCGGATCCGGCTCGAACGCCGCGGCGCCGTCGACGACGAGCGGCACGAGCCCGCCCTCGATCGAGACGAGCTGCTTGCTCGCCCGGTCCACGCGGATGTCGAGCTTGCCGACAGTCGTGCCGTACTGGTGCGCCTGGATGACCGGGCGCCCGTCGATCACGCAGTCGTACTTCTGATGGGTATGCGCCGAGACGATCGCGTCGACCGCGTCATCTGCGCCGCGGACGAGCTCGCCGAACTTCGTGGTGTCGGCCTCGACGGCCGCGCAGTCGCTCGTCTCGGATCCCTCGTGCGTGAGCAGCACCGTCACGTCCGCGAGGTCCCCCGCCTCGATCTCTGCCGAGACCCGGTTGACGGCCTCGAGCTGGTCTCCGAACTCGATGTCGGCGATGCCGGTCGGGCTGACCATCGCGGCGGTCTGCTCGGTCACCGTGCCGATGAATGCGACGCGCACCCCGTCGACCTCCTGCACGACGTACTCGCGCAGCGCGGGCGTCTTCGTGCCCTTCCGGTACACATTCGCTCCGAGCGCGAACTGATCGCCCCCGAAGCCGGGGATCACACGCTCCACGAGGTCGGCGAAACCGCGATCGAACTCGTGGTTGCCCACGACGCTCACGTCGAGCCCCGCCTGCGCGAGTGACTCGATGGTCGGCGAGTCGTCGTCGATGAACGAGGTGAAGGTCGACGCGCCGATGTTGTCGCCCGCGGAGGCGAACAGGGTGTTCGGATTCTCGGCCCGATAGCTCTGCACCGCGCCGGCGAGCACGGCCGCACCAGCCTCCCCGCTCTCGACGTTCGCCTCGATCCGGCCGTGGAAGTCGTTGATCGTGAGCACCTGCACGTCGACGGGGGCCAGCAGATCCTCGATCGAGAACACGGTCGTCGTGCCCGAGACCTCGTTGCCCGCGACGAGCAGAGGAGTGCCGGTGGGCGAATCCCCCGCGTCGACGAAGGCGAGGCCCTCGGGACCGAGATCACCGGCGGCGGCGAGGTCGCCGCCCTCCTCGACCGACTGGGAGAAGTCGCGGTTGTTGACGTAGGTCACGAACGAGGGCGAGCCCGGGTTCGTGATGTCGTAGGCCGCGATGCCGCCCACGCGCTCGAAGCCGACGAACGCGTAGCTGCGGTCGCCGACCTGCCCGACGACGACCGACTCCGGTTCGGGACCCTTGTCGTCGCTGCGTCCCTCGAGGTTCGATTCGCCGTGGTTCGAATTGAAGTACTCGGGGTTCGCGGCGAGGGTGACCTCCTCGAACGATGATCCCGAATCCCAGACCAGCTCGCCCGCGGTGCTCCAGATCGAGAACGACCGTCCACCGAAGGCGTACAGCTCGGAGTAGCAGCTGCGGGCCTCGTCGAAGCCGAGCTCCTTCGTGACGTTCAGGCGCCCCAGCTCGTCGTCGCCGAGCTTGTCCGCGAGCGCGCTGTCCGCGCAGACCGGGCCGTACCCGTCTCCGGGCGCCCCGCTCTCGTCGGCCAGGTCCTTCACCCGCGACGGCTCTGCGTAGTCGCCCCACTCGCGGGCATCGCCCTCGTTCGCCGTGACGAGGTAGCTCGCGCCGTCGCCGGCGGTGTACGCGTCGATCGCGTCGGGCATGTACACGCCCTTGAGCCCCTCGTAGCTGCGCAGCTCGGCCCTGCCGTCCTTGTCGCTCGGATCGAGCGCGTTCTGCGCGAGCCCGTGATCCTTGAACCCGAGCGGTCTGATCGCGCTGACCGTCGCCGAGGCCAGGTCGACCTCTGCGACGGCGTTCGCCTCCTGCAGGGCCACGTATGCGGCGCCGCCGTCGACCGCGACGTACTCGGGTTCGAGGTTGCGGCTGACGGGCAGATCGTCGCCGTGCGGGGTCGGACCGAACACGCGCACGCCCTCCGGCAGCGCGTCGCCCTCGAACGCGTGGAAGTCCGCGATGCGCACCGCGTCCTGCGCGGGGGCGGCGAGCTCTCCGGGCAGCGCGACCACGGCGATCGACCCCTCCGGGTCCACCGAGAAGTCGTCGGCGGGTTCACCCTCGTTCGCGACGACGGCGTATGCGCCGTCTCCTGAGATCGTGACCATGTCGGGCAGCGCTCCCACGGTGACGGTGCCGAGAACCGCGGATGCCGCGTCGCTCGCGTTCGCGTCGAAGAACAGCAGGTGGCCGGGATCGGTCTTCACGCTCGCCTCGAAGGCGACGACCCCGAGCCCGTCGGGCCGGATCGCCACCGAGTTCGCCACACCCTCGGAGCCGATGGCGAACAGCTCGGTCATCGCGGCCGGATTCGAGTAGTCGAGCACGCTCACGGATCCCGCCTGCGCGTTCACCACGAACAGGCGATCGCCGTGCGCCTGCACGATCTCGGCGGCCGACTCGTCGAACACGCCGGTCTCGAACGAGCCGATCGGGGTCAGCGCGAGCGTGGCGTCACTCGCCGAGTAGGCGATCGGCGCGTCGACGACGGCGGCGGTCGCCGTCGTCGAGGCCAGCGGCGCGGCGACGAGCGCGCAACTCACGACGGCGGCCGCGGCGCTCTTCAGCCACAGCCTCGATTTCGGGGCCTTCATAGTTCTCCTCCTGGTAGGTGCTCATGCACCTCATCCAGGTTTCAGCACCCGGTCGACCGGCAGATGAACCGCTGCATAACGGCAGGCGAACTCGCGGCGCTGTTTCGCGCGGCAGGCCCCTGCGACTCGACACCGGCCGCAAGGCGCCTACAGCACCTCGAGCTCCAGGAAGTCGGTGAGTCACCGGCGGACCTCGACGAGTGCCGACGGAGGCACCGAACCAGCGATTCCGGTGATCCGGTCGCGGCTCACGGTCCGGATCTGCTCGTTGGCCACGAGCGCGGGCCGATGGCCACTCTGCTCCCGGCCCCGGGCAGGCCGTGGAGCGCCGCCGCCAGTCCGCTCAGCGGGCGCGCAAGGACGCCCCTCCCGCGGAGGAATCGAGACGGAGCAGTACGGGCACCGTCAGAACCTCAGATCAGCAGACTCATCGGCTGCTCGATGCGCTTCTTGAACGCGGCGAGCCACTCGGCGGCGAGCGCACCGTCGAGCACGCGATGGTCGGCGGAGAGCGTGACCGTCATGAGCGTCGCCACGCCCAGCGTGCCGTCCGGTTCGACCACGGGCCGCTGCTCGGCGGCGCCGACGGCCAGGATGCCGGCCTGCGGCGGGTTCAGGATCGCCGAGAACTCGCTCGTACCGTACATGCCGAGGTTGGAGACCGAGAAGGATCCGCCCTCGAGCTCGTGCTGCCTGAGCCGGCCCTCGCGCGAGCGCTCGGCGTAGTCGCGGATCTCGCGGCTGAGCGCCCCGAGCGAGAGCTTCTCGACACCGCGCACCACGGGCGTCAACAAGCCGTCGGGCACGGAGACCGCGACCGAGATATCGACGCTGTCGAAGCGGCGAGTGGCCTCGTCGGTCCAGATCGCGTTGGCTCCCGGCACGTCCTGCAGGGCGGCCGCGACGGCCTTCACCACGAAGTCGTTGACCGAGATGCGCGTCCCCTCGAACTCGTTGATCTGCTTGCGCAGTGCGAGCAGCGCGTCCACGCGGCAGTCGGCGACGAGGTAGAAGTGCGGCACCGTGCTCTTGCTCTCGGTGAGTCGTCGCGCGATCGCCCGGCGCATGCCGGTGTGCGGCACATCGGTGTACGCCCCGTCAGCAGACGGAGCGGCCGCGGGGGCAGGAGGCGTCGCCTGCGGCTCAGGCGACGCGGTGGTCGCCCGCTGCTCCGCGGGGACTTCCTGGGCCGGTGCGGCTTCCAGCCGCTCGATATCCCGTCGGACGATGCGCCCGCCCGGGCCCGTGCCGCGCACGCCGCTGAGCTGGAGGCCGCGCTCCCGGGCGAGCTTGCGCACGAGCGGGCTCGCGAAGAGGCGCTCGTGCGGGATCGCGGGATCGGCCGCGGCCGCGGGTTCGGAGGCCGAGGCGGGTCCAGAGGACGGAACGGGCTCAGGGGCGCTGTCGGGGTCAGGGGATCGGACGAGTTCGGCAGCCGGTGATCCGGCATCCTCCTCGGAGGTTGCCGCTGCGAGGGCCGCCTCGGACGGCTCCTCGACGGACTCGGGGACCGGAGCAGGCTCTGGGGCCGGAGCAGGCTCGGAGGCCGGGTCCGATCCCGAACCCGATGCACCCGAGACCCCGGCCTCCGCGAGCGCCTCCTCCGCCGACTGGCCGCCGGTCGCGAGCACCGCGATCGGCGTGCCGACCTCGACGGTGGCGCCGGCCTCGGCCAGCATCCCGGCGAGCACGCCCGCGGCCTCGGCCTCGTACTCGACGGTGGCCTTCTCGGTCTCGATCTCAACGAGCGCCTGACCCTCCGACACCTCGTCGCCCTCGGCGACGAGCCAGCCGGCGATCGCCGCCTCGGCCGAACCGGTGACGAGCTCGGGCATGCGCACGATCGCAGCCATCAGTTCTCGCCTCCCATCGCGGCGCGCACCCGTTCGAGGCCGGCGACCACTTCCTCGGTGCGTGCGATCGCCGCGCGCTCGAGCACTTTCGAGATGCTGGGGCTCGCCTCGCCGCCGGTGACGCGCTCGACGGGCTGATCGAGCCAGTCGAAGTAGCGGCGCTGGATCTCGTCGGCGAGCCAGCCGCCGTACGACGGCCCGCTCGCGCCCTGCTCCACGATCAGCACGGCGTTGGTCTTCTTGATGCTCTCGCCGATGGTGTCCCAGTCGAGCGAGGCGCGGTCGAGCCAGCGCAGGTCGATCAGCTCGGCGTCGACGCCGGTCTGCTCGATCGCCTCGAGCGAGTGATCGACCATCGTCAGGTAGCTGAGCACGGTGACGTCCGATCCCGCGCGCCGCACCGCGGCGGATCCCGGCGGGATGATGTAATCGAGGTCGCCCTCGGGGAGCCGGTCGGCCTTGCCGTAGAGATCGACGTGCTCGATCACGAGCACCGGATCCTCGAGCGCGAGCGCCGCGTTCATGAGGCCGACGTAGTCGGCAGCGTTCGACGCCGCGACGATCCGCCATCCCGCCTGCGTCGCGAAGATGCCCGCGGGGTCCATGAGGTGCTGCGATCCGTAGCCGACGCCCATCGCGACCTTGGTGCGCAGCACCAGGGGGAGGTCGTTGTTGTCGCCGAACATGTGGCGCGCCTTGCCCGCCTGGTTGAAGACCTGGTCGGCGGCCACCCACATGAAGTCGGGGTACATGAACTCGACGATGGGGCGGATGCGCCCGTCGAGCGCGGCGCCGGTCGCGAAGCCGAAGAAGGCGTTCTCACTGATCGGCGTGCCGACGACGCGCTCGGGGCCGTACTTCTTGGCGAGGCCCTTCGTAGCGCCGTTCGTGCCGCCGCCGAGCCGGTGCACATCCTCGCCGAGCACGACGATGCGATCGTCGACCTCCATACGGCGATCCATGGTCTGCGCGACCGCATCGACGTACTTGACGTCGCGCCACTCGCCGCCGATCTCCGAGGGCTCCTTCGCCTCGAGCGGTTCGAGCTCGCTCGCGTCGCTGCGGATCCCGGTGTCGACGACCGCGGGATCCGGCCACAGCTCGGGCTTGATCCGCCGCTTGCCCTCCCGCTCCGGGTCGTCCTCGATGAGCTGCCCGACGGCGTCGGTCATGGCCTGCTTGGCCTGATCCCGAACCGCGGCCACCTCGGCCTCGGTCGCGTACCCCAGCTCCTGCATCTGCGCCGCCACGCGCGTCAGCGGGTCGCGCGCCCGCCACTCCTTCTCCTCGTCCTTCGTGCGGTAGCCGAAGGCGCTGCCGGGGAAGGGGCCGTTCTGGTGGAAGAAGCGGTAGACCTCGGCCTCGATGATCGCGGGGCCCTCCCCGGATCGCATGCGCTCGAGCGCCTCCTGGGTGGCGAGGTGCACGGCGAGCGGGTCCATGCCGTCGACGCGCCAGGACGGGATCGAGAAGCCCTGCCCCCGCACCGAGAAGCGGGTGTCGGCACTGGCCTCGCTCGCGTGGGTCGAGACGGCGTAGAGATTGTTCTCGATGAAGAACATGACCGGGGTCTTCCAGGTCGCGGCGAGGTTCATCGATTCGAGCACCGAGCCGATCTGACTCGACCCGTCGCCGAAGTAGTTGATCGAGACGTCGTCGGTGCCCGCGAACTTCTGCGCCCACGCGTTGCCGCCCGCGAGGGGCGCTCCGCCGCCCACGATCGCGTTGGTGCCGAGCGCGCCGGCCTCGAGCCACTGCAGGTGCATCGACCCGCCGCGCCCGCCCGAGAAGCCCTGGGCCAGCCCGAGGATCTCGGCCAGGGTGCGCTGCAGCATCGCCTGCATGTCGGCGTCGACCAGGGAGCCGAGATCGAGCCTGCCGCCCGAGACATGGGTGATCGCCTTCGCGAGGAACTGGTGGTGCCCGCGGTGCGAACCGTTGACCGCATCGGTCGAGCGGAGGGTGAGGATCGAGCCCACCGCGCCGCCCTCCTGGCCGATGCTCGAGTGCGCGGGGCCGTGCACGAGGCCGGCGCCCGCGAGCTCGAGTACCGTCTCCTCGAAGGAGCGGATGAGCTGGATCTGACCGAGCATCGTCGCGAGCAGTTCGGGATCCGCCTTCTTCCAGTCGGCGGCGGTGGTCGAGAGTTCGACCCAGGGCACCCCGGTATCGAGTTTGCGGCGTCTCGGCATGTACGTCTCCATTGATTCCTGCGGCCAAGTGTTTAGAATGACTGTACGCACAATTGGATCCAATCGCAATGTTTTCGCGATAATCAGCCCTCGAGACCCAGCTCACATACTGGGCATTGCCCACAATGAACGATCAGAAGGAGCCAACATGCCACTACCGGGACTGCGCGGAACGGACCACATCGGCTTCACCGTTCCCGACCTCGACCAGGCCGATGACTTCTTCGTGCGCGTCATCGGCTGCGAACGGATCTACTCGCTCGGGCCGTTCCTGCGTGGCGAGGACGACTGGATGGCGGATCAGCTCGGCGTGCACCCCCGCACCGTGATGCGTCGGCTCAACTTCTACCGCTGCGGCTTCGGCACGAACTTCGAGGTGTTCGAGTACGAGGCGGCCGACGAGCAGCGCCCCCAGCCCCGCAACAGCGACCTCGGCGGGCACCACCTCGCGTTCTACGTCGACGACTTCGACGCCGCGCTCGAGTACCTGCACGCGGAGGGCGTCGAGATCATGGGCGAGCCCGTGCACAGCTCGAACGCGAGCGAGGGCCAGCGCTGGGTCTATTTCCGCTCGCCGTGGGGCATGCAGTTCGAGCTCGTGAGCTACCCCGACGGCAAGGCGTACGAGAAGGACGCCCGAACTCTTCTCTGGCACCCCGCCCATCCGCAAGACTGAGAGGGCAGGCGTTCAGAGAGGCTTTCCCATGACCCATCCAGTGCTTTCCGATCCAGCGTTTTCCGATTCGGCCCCAAGCAGACCCCGCGAGGGCGATGCCGGGGAGCGGATCGCGGGGCGCCTACGCCACGAGATCCTCTCCGGCGCACTCGGCCCGGGCGCGCGGATCCGCCAGGAGGACCTCGCCGAGCGCTTCGGCGCGAGCCGCGCGCCCGTGCGCGAGGCGCTGCGGATCCTCGTTCACGAGGGACTGGTCACCACGGTCGCGAATTCGGGATCCTGGGTCTCCCGCCTCACCCTCGCCGAGTGCGAGGAGATCTACCAGATGCGCGAGCGGCTGGAACCGCTGCTGCTGCGGTACAGCGCGCCGTCACTCACCGAGGAGGACTACGTCGAGCTCGAACGGCTCGCCGCCGAAATCGACGACATCGCGCACGCCGGCGACATCGACCGCTTCCTGCAGCTCGACCGCGCGTTCCACCTGGCGAGCTATTCCCGGGCCGAGACGCAGCAGCTCAGCGACCTCATCTCGAAGCTGTGGAACAGCACGGCGCCGTACCGCAGGGCGTACGTCGCCACCTGGTCGGCGGAGCAGCGCCGCATCGCGAACGACGAGCACAACATCCTCATCGCCGCCCTGCGGGACGGCAACGTTGCCGAAGCGGAGCGCGTACTCACTGGCCACATCCGCCGCACGCGCCGCCAGCTCACGAAGCATCCAGAGATCTTCAGCGCGTGAGCCGGCGGCAGCCTGGTCAGCTGTGGCCACCCTGCTCGAGCAGAGCCATCAGCCTTTCGACCAGTTCGCTTCCCGGCTCTCCGAAAGCCTCCAGCTCGTCGAAGTGGTTCAGCCCCTCGCGCGCCCAGAGCTCCGCTTCGAGTCCGGCGCCTCTCCACGCCGCGTAGAAGTCCTCGGACTGCCTCGCGAACTCCGACGGCTGATCCACCCCGTATGTGATGAGCAGGGGCGGTGCCGAGCGGGGAAGGCCGAGCTGCGGGCTGTTCCGCAGGATCTCCTCGCCGGTGAAGCGGAAATCCTGCTGCATGGAGGTGAACGCGAGCGGCCGCAGATCGTACAGGCCGCTGATCGCGCACCCGGCGGTAATGCAGTCCGGAGCCATGCCGTACTCGGCTTCCCAATCGGTGTCGAGCAGCATGGCCGTCAGATGGCCACCCGCCGAATGCCCCGAGACCAGAAGGCGTTTCGGGTCGCCTCCGTACTCGGCGATGTGGTCATGCACCCAGGCGACCGCCGCCCGCATCTGACGCACGATCTCGTCGATCGTCACGCTCGGCAGGAGAGCGTAGTTCGGAATGACCACAGTCGCACCGCGAGAGACAAGGCCAGGGGCCACAAGGCTGAACTCCTTACTCGTCAGTGTTCTCCAGTACCCGCCGTGAATGAAGATGACGACCGGCCCGCCGGGTTCTCCGGGAAAGATGTCGAGCGTCTCCGCGCGAGTGGGCCCGTAGGAGATGTCGAGTTCGCAGCGTAGGTCTCGCCTCGCCCGTTCGCTGGTGTTCACGAAGAAGTCGACGTACACGCCGAAGTCCTCCACAGCGCCTTCGACGTCGTACGCCGCGTCGAGCTCCAGTCTGTCCGCGAAGACAGCTCCGTTCGATGCTCGATAGAACTCACTCATGATCCGACCTCCGATGATTCTCGTGTTGCGCGGTGCTCATCACCGGCCGTCTCAGGCTCCGAGCCCGCGAGAGGCCACCGATCGAACACTGCGACATGCACGATCGAGAAGGCGGCGATGAGATTGAGGCACACTCCTGCGACCCATAGCTCGATCGGAGGCACTCCGGCACCCGCCGCCGGATAACCGATGGACCCCAAGCCGACCAGCATCGCGTAGAGGACGGCTGCGATCGTCAGCGCGAGCGCTACCCGCCCGATCTGGGCGGGTGCACCGGTGCCACCGGTGAATGGCCAACCCGAGAAGAGAATCTCGATGAGGATCACCGCCGCAATCACGGCGGCTGCCACGGCGGAGATGATGTTGCCGTTCAACCCGAGGAGTTGCAGCCCCCAGTGCAGCAGCAACCCGCCGGCGATGCTGAAAACGTTCACCACAATGAAACGGAGCCATGCGCTGCGAATCCTGACGAAAGGATCGCCTTTGAGAAGCACAAAGAACACCATTTGAATCACGCAGATGCTGAGCAGAATCGCGGGCCAGTCCAGCGCGTACACCGGCCCATACCCCGAGAGAGGGGGAGCGGGCGGTCGACCCGGGCCGTCGTCCCAATTGAGCAGGAAGAAGTATTGGGCAAGACCCAGTATCCACGCTGTCGCGATGGCTGCCCACCCGGCGGCAACCGGCCGGAGATTCGTGAAAGGCATCCGACCGGTAACGAAGGTCAGTTGCAGCGCGGCGACGAACACGCCGGCACCGAGCACAAACGCATAGGGGAAGATCCCATAGGATCCCGCGACGCCGAAGATACCGGCCACATCGAGAGCTCCCGTGGCGAGCTGACCCACCGCGGTCAATACCAAAGTGGAGATGACCAGGAATGCAAATCGAGCCCACCCTCCGGCACTGCGGCCGAGGGCGGTGAACGGCCAACCGTTCCACCAGAGCGTCGCAATGATGAGCACGGGCAGGCCGAAGGTGATGGCGGTGATGGTCGTCGTCAGCGCGGCCACTCGGCCAGGGACGAGCCCGAGCGCGAGAACCGTGATGACAACGAACACGAGTCCTGCGATTCCGAGAAGAGGCTGTCGGGTGCTGCGAGTCCGTGGGGCATGATCTGATGACATGTTTTCCACCTAGCGATCAGGCCAGGAGGCGAGGCGCGTTGGCGGGCATCCGAGAGCTTTCACTCTCTCGAAGGTTGACCTCGGTGATCGAGTTGCCACTCTCGGAGACCCATGAGCGATATCGCTGGGAGATCTCAGGATCGTGACCGGGGATGATCCTGGTGGTTTCGCGTTTGAGTTCGCTCTGCAGCGTGCGGTACAGATTGATGAGATTGAACGAATTGCCCTGGCCGTATCCGGGCGCCCACATCTTTTCGATGTTGGAGTACCAGTAGACAGTATCGCCGGCAACGACATACGGACCATTCTGCGTCTCCACCTTGAACCACTGAGAGCCGAAGGTGTGCGAATCCCTGGCAAGACGCGCAGTCACACCGGGGAGCAGCTCATCGTCTCCGTGCACGAAACGGATTCTCCCGTCGGCGATACCCTGCGCCGCGCGTGCCAGGTCCTGCGGGTCGAAGGACGAGAAGATCCACGCCTTCTCCTCTTCGGAGTTCATCTGATTCGCCGCGTCTACGGCATTCGACCAGCCCGCATACTCTTCGAACTGCACGTAAAGCTGAGCGTTCGGGAAGGCTTCGAAGTTCCCCATGTGGTCGAAGTGCATGTGGGAGACGAGGATCACGTCCACGTCTTCCGGAGTGAAGCCCAGGTTTCCCAGCACCTGGGCCGGGCTCTCCCAGTTCGAGAACGCATACCGGTCGAGCCAGTAGTCGTTCCTGAAACCGCAGTCTACGAGCGCGACATGCTGCTTCCCTCCGACCTCGCCGCCGACGATCAACGTGTAGAGCATGGGAATGCGGATGATCCCCTGATTGCTGAAGAGACCCGATCCTCCGAAGAAGTCATGCGGCATATCCGCATGACAGAATTCGAGCGAATAGATCGTCCAGTCAGTTGTCCGGGAAGCGGATGCAGTCATATGTGACATGTTGGCGACACCTTTGTCTGAGTTGAAGTGGGGAGTTGGGCCGGGTGCCCGCTGTTCGATCGGATTCAAACAGCGGGCATCCGGATGCGGCACAACGCCGAGAAGCACAGCGGCTCAGGGAAGCTGCGTGTGGTCTCCGATCGAATGCCAGGTCCGGTTGTGATAGACGAGAGGACTCTCGTCCGTGTCCTCGCGTCCCTCTCGCGGCTTCGCCTCAAGCGCCTCTACGATCACGAGCACCGACCCGTTGATCTCGAACAACCGCGCCACGCGCCCCCGCAACCACTCGGTGGCGTTGGGATAGTAGGGCTCGCCCGTGGGCAGCCGACCCCACTCCACGTCGTCGCCGAAGCGGTCCGCGCCCGACCGCGCACCGAGGCGTGCGAGATCGACCTGATCCGATGCGATCAGGTGCACGACGACCGTCTCCGCCTCACGGATGGTCGGCGTCGCCGACGACAGCGGTGAGGCGGAGAACACCAGCGTCGGTGGGTCGATGGCGACCGACGACATCGAACTGACCGTCATCGCCACGGGTCCGTTGCCCGCGTCGGCCGTCACCACGGCGACGCCAGCGGGGTGGTGACGGAAGGCGAACTTGAAATCGTCCGCGGTTACTCTGCTCTTCTGAGCGGTTGCAGTCATGAGCTGTTCCTTGATCTTCTTATGCTTGTGCGCGCATCCGGGTTCGTGGCCGACCGTCAGACGACGGGCAGCACCTTCGACGCCTCTTCCTGGCGGCCGAAGACGATCTTCCCGAATGCTTCGTAGCCGCTCGCGCTGAGGGTGTGGCCATGACGGCTTGCCGTCGCCTGGTCGCGCCAGATCCGCTGCAGCGGAGAGGACTCCGCAAACCCCGCCGAACCGTGAGCGGTGACGAGGGAGTCGATGACGTTCGTGATCGTCTCCACGATCCACCCCGCCTTCGCCCGCATCTCGATTCGCTCCGAATACGGGGCGTAATAGTCGCGGGCCGCGCCGTCGTAAATCTCGTCGGCGATATCCGCGGCCAGGAGTTCCGCCGCATCCAGGGCGATGCTGGCCTTGGCCACCGCGAGCTGGAACGACACGGCGTCGGCCTGCTTCTCATATCCGGTGTAGGCGATCGCCTTCGTCTCAGCCTTCGCGATCACGAAGTCGAGCGCCGCGCGGCCCATGCCGAGGTGCGGCCCGATGAGCTTCATGAACAGCGAAGGCACGAAGACCGTGTTATAGCTCTGCTCGGGGTTGTCACCGAGGTAACCGCCCTCGACCGCCGCGGTCAACGGCATCACCCGGTGCTCTGGCACGAAGACGCCGTCCGCGATCTGCATGACGCTCCCGCTGCCCCTCATACCGGCCACATACCAGTTATCCTCCATCGACAGGTCGGCTGTCGGGATGAGGGCTAGCCCGGCGTCGGTCACCGCCCCGCTCTCGTCCGTCAGCGGGATCCCGAGCAGGGACCAGGTCGCGTGCTGACTGCCGGTACCATATCCCCACTTGCCCGAGACTCGGTACCCGCCTTCTACGTGCTCGGCCGTGGACGAGGTTGCGAGCACGATGGAGATGAAGGCTTCGGTGCCGTTCGGACCCTCCCAGACATCGCGCTGAGCCTGCTCCTGCATCAGGCTCACAACCCACGCGCCGGAGTCCAGGATTCCGTGGATCCAAGCCGCGCTCCCGTCGCCTCGGCCGATCGCACGCGCGACCGCGTGCGCCTCGCGGGTGTTCGCGGCAAAACCGCCGAACTTCGTCGGAACGGAGATGTTGAAGGCCCCCGTGGCGGCGATCGCATCGAACGTTTCATCGCTGAGCCGTCGCAGCTGATCGCTCTCGCGGCCGCCCGCAACGAGCTGAGGGCGGATTGCGTCGATCCTGTCGACGATCGCCGCGATCTCTGGGCGGATTCCGAGTTCTGACATTTTCACTCCAGACTGTCTGTTCGACCTTGAATGACACACCGCGGTGTTTAGTACAGATTCACATAACCGTCGACCGGTGTCAATAATAGATGAACATTTTTCGACCTTCGGTAGGGTGGGCTTAACATCGAAACCCGTCGGAGTTCTGGAGTGAGGTCAGATATGCACGATGAGCTGGGCAAGGGGCTGCGCCGCCAGCGCGAGGCGCGAGGCCTGAGCCTGCGCTCGGTAGCGACCGCCGTCGGCGTCTCGGCGAGCATGCTCTCGCAGGTCGAGACCGGCAAGCTCCATCCGTCGGTCCCGAAGCTCTTCGAGATCGCCGCCTACCTCGAGATCTCCGTCGATTCCCTGCTCGGCCTCCCCTCGGGCGAAGAAGCGGGGCCGTCCCGGCTCGCGGTCGAACGAGCCGTCCAGCGCCGAGAGGCGGCGCCTCGCATCGACATCCAGAACGGGGTCACCTGGGAACGCCTCGCCTCGGCCGCGGACGAGAACGTCGAAGCCCTGCTCGTGACCTACGACCCCGGCTCCTCGAGCTCGATGGACGGTAAGCTCATGCGGCACGCTGGACGGGAGTTCGGTTACGTCCTCGAGGGCGAGCTGACGTTCCGCCTCGGCTTCGAGACGATGGTGCTGCGGAAGGGCGACTCGTTCTCCTTCGACGCCCAGCGGCCCCACGTCTTCACGAACGAGAGCGGGGCCGCCGCTCAGGGGATCTGGTACGTCCTTCCGGAGCAGACCTCACCCTCGCCGACCTCTGAGGCAGGCGCAGGTCAGGTCACACAGGCCCTTCGTGCACTCCAATCGGGGATGTGATCCTTGCACCGCGTTAATGCGGAATGAACACCGGCCTATCCAGTTCAGTTCAGTTCAGACGTCGCGTCCCGTCATCGTCGCGAACACCGGCGAACGCAGCGAGTTGCGCGATCAGTTCGTGCGGGAGGCGATCGAACTCCTCATCGCCACTCGACCGCCGTGGATGAGGACCACGACGATCGAGCAGGCGGCGCTCCATTCCCCGACCAGACATTCACAGTGAGGGCGTCCTCGCCCTGCGGATCGGCACGGTCACCGCTGTCGGCTCACTCGTCAAGAGAGCGACCCGTCTTAATCTTCTGTCAGTCGCCCGACCTCACCGTGCGCACACAGGATTGGACGACTCAGCGGAGTCAAGAGACTCATCTAGGTACTCGAATACAGCAGTGGCGATAGGGGTCCATGCTTCGGTGCACGGGTCGACGACATCGAAGTGGTTCGCCCCATCCAACACAATGAGGTCGAGAACATCGCCCTCGGTCTCTCCTCTTGTCTTGTAACGTTCCTGGCTTTCGAGCCGCCATGGGCTGTCATCACTTCCAATAACAAGCGTCTGCGGTATCCCTCTCGGGAACAATTCAATAGGAGAAACCTCAGTGGCCAGCCTGCCCAGCTCTTCTCCATTTCCAACGCCGACCACCTCCAGAATGTCAGTGCGCCCAGCACTATAGGCATACTCGAGATCCAGCACTCCAGCCAAGTCCACGATTCCCCTCACTGGCAACGGATCGGAATCCAAGAGTTCACTGTCTTGCGGTAGGTTCTGACGACCTGCCGCCCAAGCGGCTAGATGCCCTCCGGAGGAATGCCCCAGCAGGACGATACGTTCGGCGTCAATTGGATAGTTCTGTGCGAGCTGCCGGGCAAAATCGATTCCGTTCGAGACATCATGAAACATGCCTGGATAACCGCCGCCGGGGTTGTTCAATCTTCGGAACTCGATGTTCCAGGTAGCAACACCGGCCTCGGTGAGCGCTTCGGCCAGAGGCTCCATATAGTCGAGTGTGAAGCTCGACTCCCACTGCCCGCCGTGGATCAGAATCACCAACGGTGAATCTTTCCCTGTCGCACCATCAGGGAGTCGAAGATTTCCGAAAGTGAGCGGATGCTCGTCATAGCGCACTCTGGCATCTGGCGCTCGTGTCGGAACCATTTCAACGATGTCCAACTCGCTCAAGTGGGAGAACGGCTTCGATTCGATGACGGCTTCCTTATCCGGCGGCTGCTGACAGCCCATCAGCGTGACCGTGCCCAAGAGACTCAGTACGATCCGGGCTATTCCGCGCTTCATGGATCCTCAGACCGCGGCGACCGCATCGATCTCGATGGTGGCGCCGTTGTACAGCGAGTACACGCCGATCACGGTGCTCGCGGAGGGCTCCGGAGCGTCGACGATGCGGTCGCGGGTCGAGCGCCAGATCGCCAACTTCTCCTGGTCGAGGTGGGTGATGTAGACGTTGACGCGCACCAGATCCTCGTACCCGACGTTCTGCGCGTCGAGCGCACGCTTCAGTTCGGCGTAGGTCAGTTCGATTGCGCGCTCGAAGCTCTCAGGCACCGAGCCGTCCGCTTCGAAACCGACCTGGCCGGAGATGAAGACGAGGTCTCCCGAGGAGACCCTGACGCTGTCCGAGATGCCCGGGACGACGGGTGCGGGCTGACGCTGGATTCGATCGTTGTTCATCGATTGCTCCTGACTCGATTGGATGTATTGAATGTACGCGCGAGGGTGAAGGTCAGCCCTCGCCGCGCCCCCACGGGGTATTGAGGTGCGACTGCGAGTCTCGCATCGTAGGCAGTTCGAAGCCGACCGCGTGGTACCTCGGGCCGGCGACGAGCAGCTCCTCCGCCGGGAACTTGGTGATGACCTCGCACCCGTCTGCCGTGACCACGACTTCCTCCTCGATGCGCGCCGCGCCGATGCCGTCAGCCGAGGGCCAGTAGGTCTCCAGCGCGAAGACCATTCCCTCCTCGAGCACCTCGGGGTGGTCGAACGAGACGAGCCGCGAGAAGATCGGCTTCTCCCAGATCGACAGCCCGACACCGTGGCCGTACTGCAGAGCGAACGCGGCCTCCTCGTTCGGGAAACCGAACTCCTCGGCCTTCGGCCAGACCGCCACGATGTCGGCCGTGGTCGCCCCCGGCTTCACGAGAGCGATCGCGCGATCCATGTACTCGCGCGCCCGCTTGTAAGCGTCGACCTGCGCCGGCGAGGCCGAGCCGACCGCGAACGTGCGGTAGTAGCAGGTGCGGTAGCCCTGATGAGAGTGAAGGATATCGAAGAACGCGGGATCGCCGGGTCGGATCAGGCGGTCCGAGAACACGTGCGGGTGCGGGGAGCAGCGCTCGCCCGAGATCGCGTTGACGCCCTCGACGTACTCCGACCCGAGGTCGTAAAGCACCTTCGACACGAGGCCAACAGTCTCGTTTTCGCGCACGCCGGGCTTGAGGAAGCGGTAGAGCTCATCGTAGGCGGCGTCAACCATTGAGGCTGCCTGGGTGAGGAGCTGAATCTCCTCCTTCATCTTGACCGCACGGGCGTTCAAGAAGACCTGCTGACCATCGACGACGGAAATGCCGGCCTTCTGCAGAGCGATGAGGATCGGCATCTCCACGATGTCGACGCCGAGCGGCTCGTGCAGCAGACCGAACTTCTCGAGTTCGCGCCTGACCTTGCGCGCCACCTCGTCTGCGATACCCGCATCGGGGTGGAAGGCGCCGCGGAGGGTCGAGATGCCGGCCCGGGCGCCGGACTCCAGGCGCGGCTTCACCGCGCCGTGGTGAGGTTGGTGCGGATCGGCGTCCATCTCCGTGGTCGTGGTGTGCAGCCACGGGTTGTAGAGATCGTGGTGCTTCGCGGCCGATCCAAAGTCCCAGACGATCGGGTCGCTGTTGCGGGTGACCAGCGAGAATCTGATGGCCTTGTCCATCGCCCAGGTGCCGATGTGCGTCGCCGACATGTAGCGGATGTTCGAGAAGTCGAAGGCGAGCAGCGCGCCGAGGTCCGAGCGATCGAGTTCCGCGCGGAGCCGCGACACCCGCCCGTCGCGGAGCGCATCCCGATCGATGCGCGTCTCCCAGTCCACGTCGTTCATACCGAAAGTCGGAATCGCCATCAGGTACCACACCCTCATCGTTGCTCATGGGACGGAGATCGAACTGCACTACTGCACATCCTGTTTAGTTAGACTAAACTGTCTGGAACGGTATTCGCAAGCGTGAAAGCGGGGAATCATGGGAATCGCAGTCGGCTTCATCGGTCTGGGCACGATGGGATCCGCGATGGCACTCCGGATCGCCCAATCCGACCACAAGTTGCTCGTCTGGAATCGGACCGCCGGGAAGGCCGACGAGCTCGTCTCGGCTGGCGCGCGCGAGACGAGCACCCCCACCGAGGTCTTCGAACGCTCTGACATCGTGCTCTCCATGCTCGCGAACGACGCAGCCGCCGATGCCGCGTTCTCCGAGGACGCGCTGCAGCGGGGTTCAGGCACGCTGCACGTGAACATGGCCACGATCAGCCTCGCCATGTGCCGAGAGCTCGCTGAACGCCACCGCGAGCACGGCGTCGGCTACATCGCCGCGCCTGTCCTCGGGCGGCCGGACGTCGCGGCGGCCGGGCAGCTGAACATCGTGGCCGCGGGCGAGGAAGCGCTCGTGGATCGCGCGGAGCCGATCCTCTCCCTCCTCGGCAAGCAGGTCTGGCGGGTCGGCGACGACCCCGCGCAAGCGAGCCTCGTGAAGATCGGCGTGAACTACAACCTGATCCACGCTCTGCAGGCGCTCGGGGAGTCGCTCTCCCTCGTCGAGCACGGCGGTGTCGATTCCCGGACCTTCGTGGACATTCTGACCGACACGGCGTTCACGGGTTCGGCCTACCGGGGATACGGCGGCATCATCGCGCAGCGCTCCTACCACCCGGCCGGATTCCCGGTCGCGCTCGGGCTGAAGGATCTTCGCCTCGCCACTGCGGCCGCGGCCGAACTCGGCGCGGCCCTCCCGACCGCGCCGGTCATGAACGAGGTCTTCGACGCCGCCCTCGCAGATCCGGATCTCCGAGATGCCGACTGGTCCGCGATCGCCGAGATCATCCGGCGCGCCGAGTAGCGGAGGCTCCTACCCTCCGCGGGCAGCCCCGATCCGAGCGAACGGCATCCGCTCTGGCTACACTGAACACAGCGCGTCGCCGACCGCGGTTCCGCGATCTGATTCAGGAGGCTCCTCGACCATGTCCGATTCCATCGGCGCCCGTCTCAGGGAGGCGCGCGAGGCGCGGGGCATGAGCCTACGGGCACTCGCGTCCTCCATCGGCGTCTCTCCGAGCCTGCTCTCTCAGATCGAGACGGGCAAGACCAAGCCGTCGGTCAGCACGCTCTACTCGCTGGTCTCGGAGCTCGACATCTCCACCGACGCCCTACTCGGCCGCGACGACCGGCCCCCGTCCGTGGAGGCGGCGGCGCCCGCACCCGCCCCGGTCGCGCCGCAGCTCGCGACGACCTTCGCTCACCAGCGGTCCGAAGAGAACCCGACGCTCGAGATGGACAACGGCGTCAGATGGGAGCGCCTCGCTGTGCTCGACGACGCCGATGTCGAGGCGCTCCGCGTGACCTATCAACCCGGAGCATCGAGTTCGATCGAGGGTCATCTCATGCGCCACTTCGGCGTGGAACACCTCTACCTCCTCAGCGGCGAACTCACCCTCCAGCTCGAATTCGACACGCACCTGATCCACGCCGGCGACTCGATGGTGTTCGATTCGCAGCGCCCGCACCTCTTCGTCAACCGCGGTTCCGCCCCCGCGGTCGGCATCTGGTACATGGTGGGACGGGCCGCCGCGGCGCACTCCGCCTCCGCGGGATCGGAGGAGGTGCTGCGGGACCACCACTCCGCGGGCGCTCCGCTGAACTCCGCAGTCGACGTTCTCCGCGCCTTCCGGGACTGACCACCGCTCTCCCCTAGAATCGTTCCCGTGCTGCTCTCCGATCACGACATCAACGCCGAACTCGAGTCCGGGCGCATCGGTCTGACGCCGACCGATTCCGAGATGGTGCAGCCGTCGAGCGTCGATGTACGCCTCGACCGCTACTTCCGACTCTTCGACAATCACAAGTACGCGGTCATCGACCCGGCGGAAGAGCAGCCGGAGCTGACCCGCCTCATCGAGGTCGATCCCGCCGAGGGGTTCATCCTGCACCCGGGCGAGTTCGTGCTCGGCTCGACCTTCGAACGGGTGAGCCTGCCCGACGACATCGCCGCGCGTCTCGAGGGCAAGAGCTCGCTCGGCCGCCTCGGGCTGCTCACCCACTCGACCGCGGGCTTCATCGACCCGGGCTTCGAGGGACACGTCACGCTCGAGCTGTCCAACGTGGCCACGCTGCCGATCCGTCTGTGGCCCGGCATGAAGATCGGGCAGCTCTGCTTCTTCAAGCTCTCGTCGCCCGCCGACCGCCCCTACGGCGCCGGCGCCACCTTCTCGCGCTACCTCGGACAGCGCGGCCCCACTGCCTCGCGCTCGCACCTCAACTTCCATCGCGCCGATGTCACCCTGACCGAGGAGGGCGCCCCGGGCGAGTAGCCCGAGGCGCCCGTAGCCGGAACCTCAGACAATGACGTTCGAGCAAGCCATCCTGGGCTTCTCCGTCGTGGCCGCGCTGCTCACGGTCGTGCCCGGCGTCGATACGGCCCTGGTGCTCAGGAGTTCGATCTCCCACTCCCGCGGCTACTCCTGGGCCACCGCGCTGGGCGTGCTGGCCGGGGTGGTCGCCTGGGGGATCGCCGCGGCCGTCGGAGCGAGCGCGCTCCTCGCCGCCTCAGAGACGGCCTACCGGATTCTCAGCGTCGCCGGGGCCGTCTACCTCGCCTGGATGGGACTGAGATTCATCGTCTCGAGCTTCCGCGGTGCCGCGACGCACGGCCAGGACCTCCCCGAGCTGCGGGGCAGCGCGTGGCGCGGTTTCACGACCGGGCTCGTCACCAACCTGCTCAACCCCAAGGTGGGAGTGTTCTACCTCGCAGCGATCCCGCAGTTCGTGCCGGAGGGCGTGTCGCCGATCCTCATGGGCACCGTGCTCGCGCTCGTGCACAACGCTTTCGGCCTCATCTGGTTCGCGGTGATCATCGTCGCCGGCGGGGCGCTCGGCGCGCGCCTCCGGTCACCCCGATTCATGCGCTGGCTCGATCGCGTCACCGGCGGCGTACTGCTGCTGTTCGGGATCCGCTTGGCGCTCGACCTCCGAACCGGGCCCTGACGCGATGGCGGCCACGGAGCCGCGAGTGCCGATACCCCCTCGGGGTATTAACAGCTGATGCCCACCGGCCTCCCAGACGTCGGCCCCGGCTCCATCAATAAACTCGGGGTGACATGCGCATCAACCGTTCACCGCTGCACGGATCGGGCCTCGCGGCCCCATCCCGCACCGCGCTGCTCGTCGCACTGATCACCCTCGCCGTCATCGTCGGGCTCGCAGCCATGCACACGCTGAGCCTCCACTGCGCCTCGAGCGACTCGCAGAACGCCGCGGGCTATAGCGTGGCCCCGGGGTCCGGATCCCACGCGCAGCCCCATGCCGAGCTGACCGTGGCGCACCTGGATCCGCCGCCCGCCGTCGAGCCCGTGAACGTCCCCGCAACCCCCGCGTTCTCGCTCGGCGGTCCGCCAGACGACGGCGGACTCGATCCGCACGCCCCGGGGCTCGCGCTACTGTGCGTGCTCGTGCTATTCATCTCGCTCCTGCTGCCCGAGCGGCGCGGAGCACCCTGGCTCGCGGCGATCCCACCCTCCACGCGTCCACGAGCCGTCGCGCACCTCCCACCGATGCGGCCGCCCTCCCTCGACGCTCTCGGTATCAGCCGCACCTGATCGATCGGTGCCCCGCAGCGAGCAGACGGCAACCGCCACGCTCGCGCTGCGCCCAGGCACCCCACCGCGCTCGTCCACGCGGCGGCGCGGTTCGACAGAGCGCCCGCGGGCGCTCCCATCGCATCAGCACGAAACCGATCTCAGGAGAACCATCATGCGTACTCGCACCACTGCCACCGCGCTCGCCGCTATCGCCATTACCGCAGGCTTCACGCTCTCGGCCTGCAGCAGCGCTCCCGACGCGGCAGAACCGACCGCGACCGAGGTGCAGACCACCGAATCACCGGCCCTTCCCGCCGACGTGAACGAGGCCGACGTCACCTTCACCTCGGGCATGATCGCCCACCACGAGCAGGCGATCGAGATGTCCGACATCGTGCTCGCGAAGACCGGCGTCGACGAGCGCGTCGTCGCGCTGGCCGAGGAGATCAAGGCCGCGCAGGGTCCCGAGATCGAGCAGCTCAGGGACTGGCTCGCCGAGTGGGGTGTCGAGGAGGCCGCGGCCGCCGGCGAGCACGGCAGCCACGGATCCGGCGGCATGATCAGCGAAGAGGGCATCTCCGCGCTGCAAGCCGCTGACGGTGCTGCGGCGTCGAAGCTCTTCCTCGAGCAGATGATCGAGCACCACGAGGGCGCACTCGTCATGGCCGAACCCGCCGTCGAGGGCGGCGAGAACGCCGACGTCGTCGCACTCGCGCAGTCCGTGATCGACGCGCAGACCGCGGAGATCGATCACATGCGCGAGCTGCTCGCCACGATGTAGCCGCCCCGCTCCCAGGGAGGAGATCCGCGCCCGCGCGGGCGGGATAGTCGACAGCTTCCCGCCCGGGCGACGATCTCCTCCCTGAACGCGACGCCCTCCGCCCCCGACCTCGACCCCGTTCAGCGGTGCGCGGCGCGCTCGTCGCGCGCCGCGGTCTTCGCCAGCATCGCGTTGTAGGCCTCGAGCTCGGCGTCCCCCGAGCGATCCGCGGCCCGATCCTTGCGCTTCTGCTCCTTCGCGTCGCTGCGCGACCACTGCACCGCGACCACGAGCGCGAGCGCGAGCGTCGGCAGCTCGCCGATCCCCCACGCGATCCCGCCTCCCGTGTTCTGGTCCTCGAGCGGTGTCGCACCCCAGGTGCGGCCCATCGCGCCGTACCAGTCCGCGAGCAGCAGCCCGTCACCAGTCATGAGCGTCACGCCGAAGAACGCGTGCGACGCCATCGTCGCGAACAGGGTCACCAGTCGCAGCGGGTACGGGAAGCGGTACGGCACCGGATCGACGCCGATCATCGACAGGCTGAACAGGTAACCCGAGATGAGGAAGTGGATGATCATCCACTGGTGGCCGAGGTGCTCCTCGGCGGCCCAACGTGCGATCGGCGTGAAGTAGAAGACCCACAGGGACCCCGAGAACACGACCGCGGCCACGGCCGGGTGCGTGATGATCTTCGAGTAGGGCGTCGCGATCGCCCACATGATCCACTCGCGACCGCCCCACGAGCCGTCGGTGCGGCGCTCCACGGCCCGCAGCGCGAGCGTGATCGGCGCGCCGAGCACGAGCACGAGGGGAATGAGCATGGTCAGCATCATGTGCCCCAGCATGTGCACGCTGAACAGGTACTGCTCGTACGCGTTGAGCGCGCCGTTGGTCGTGTAGAAGAGCAGCAGCAGGCCGAGAATCCAGGCGACGGTGCGGCCGATGGGCCACCGGTCGCCGCGGCGGGCGAGGCGCAGCACTCCCGCCAGGTACAGCGCGACGCCGAAGACGCACACGAGCACCCACGCGAGGTCGAATTTCCACTCGGTGAGGTAGCTCCCGGCGGTCAGCTCGGGCGGCAGCGGATCGCCGGTGAGCCACTCGGCCGGGCTGATCCTGCCGCCCTGATCGCGAGCCGGCTCGAGCGCGACCGGCGTCGCGGTGCGCCCGAGCGCTCCCGCCACACCGCTCGCGATGCCCATGACGGCGAGCTCCGCGACGACGAACCAGGCGAAAGCCCGGGTCGCACCGCTCGCGATACGCGGGATCAGGCGCGAGCGCTGCACCGCGCCGAACACGCCGAGGGCGAGAAGCGCCGCGGTCTTCAGCACCACGAGCTGCCCGTAACCGGTGCCGAACAGCGCGTCGACGGAGCCGATGCGCATCCAGGCGCTCACCACCCCCGAGGCGAGAACGCCGATGAACGCGAAGAGCGCCAGCGTGGAGTAGCGCGCGGTGAGCACCGCCAGCCGCTGCCGGTCGACGACCCTCGCCACGAAGACCAGGGTGAGCAGACCCCCCAGCCACACCGCCGCGCCGATGAGGTGCACCAGCAGCGCGTTGACGGCCAGCCCGTGCCCCGACGCACCCGCGGCGTGTCCCTGCTGCGCGAGGGGCAGCGTGGAGACCAGGGCGGCGAGCAGCACCAGCAGGGTGAGGCGGCGCCCCCGGATCGCGAAGGCCATCACCGTGGTAACCGCGGCGAGCAGCAACTCGAGCAGCCACAGCCGGCCCAGCTCGATCTCCGTGACGAACTGGGCGAGCCCCGCGCCGAACTGCGCATCGGGCGAGAACGCGAGGCCGGATACGTCGACGTAAGTGAAGAGGATCGTCGCCGCGCTCGCGACGGTGAGCACGGCGGCCGACGCCGCGGCGAGATCCATTGCGGTCCGCGTCTCTGCGGGCGGCTCGCCTCCCCCGCGGGATGCGGGCGCGTGCGTGCGGGTCCCGCTTGCGTGCGAGGCCGGGTTGAGGCCCGCGAGCGCCCAGACGGCCATCACCACGGAGCCGATGAGCCCCGCCATCGACACGTTCACGAGCGTGCGCGAGACGGGAAGGCCGAAGCGCACGATCGCGCCGGGATCGGCCAGTGCGCGCTCATCGGCGGCGCCCCCGATCGAGAGCCCGATGATCAAGGCTACGAGGGTCGCCGCGAGCAGGGTGGCGGGCGCGAGCACGCGCAGGTATCGGGGCACCGAACCAGCCTAACCCGGCCGCCCGGGCGTCTCCTCTACACCGACACCGCGGCGCCCGCCCCTGAACGCAGAGAGCCCCGGCGGCGCCGAGGCGCGACCGGGGCTCTCTGAGGGTGAAGAAGTTACTTCACGGCAGCCTTGAGCTTCGAGCCGACCGAGACCTTCACGCGCTTGCCGGCGGGGATCTCGATGGTCTCACCGGTGCGGGGGTTGCGGCCGGTGCGGGCAGCGGTGGTCGCGGTCTCGAAGGAGATCCAGCCCGGGATCGACACCTTGTCGCCACCGGCGACGGTCTCGGAAACCGCGGCGAAGAGGCCGTCGATAACGCTCGAAACGGCGGCCTGGCTCTGGCCGGTCTCGGCCGCGATCTTAGCGACGAGCTCAGTCTTGTTGAGTGCCATGTTGTGTCCTTCCAGGGCGAGACGCGCGGCGCCGGCCCCTGATCTTGTTCAGGTGTCCCCCACCCGTTGGGAGGGTCCGATCGGTTGATCGCGTACGAATCTACCCCAATTCGGCGGAATCTCGCGGATTCTCCGCAGTATTTCAGGGTTCGCGTGTCGGAACCGCCTGCCGGTGACCGGTTCCGGGGTCGGCACCGCGCCCTCGGTCGCCACTCGGGAGGCGGTCTCGATCAGGCGGTGGCGGCGAGGTCGGGATCCGCGACGATCCGAGCCGCCTCCGCGGCGACGCGCGCGCCGGCGTTCCAGCCGGCGACCCCGGTCACACGTCCGTCGGCGCCGATGAAGCGGGTCAGCAGGCCGCCCCCGTCAAGGGCGACCTCCTCCTCGGCCGCGCCCTCTGCGCGCACGCCGCGGGCCGCGATGGCCGCGCCGTGCGCCATGAGAGTGAAGCCGCTCACGGGCAAGTAGGGACCCGGGTCCTCGCCCGCACCGAGGTCGTGCAGCAGGGCGCGGGCGGCGTGGGCGCCCTGAGCCGCCGCCGCGTCCCAGTGATCGACGCGCAGGATTCCGGCGGCGGTCCGGGGCGCCGCGGCTCCGCCGGCGGCGTACACGCCGTCCCACCCGGCGACCCGCAGCCGATCATCGGTGGGGATGCCGCCGGGAAAGCCCGCCCACGCGGCGGCGGGAACGGATCCGACGGCGACGATGACGGCGTCGGCCCCCACCGCCTCGGCCGTCTCGAGCTCCACCCGCGCGCCCCGCGCACCGCCGGATGCGCTGCGGATCGCGCGCACGCCGCGCCCCCAGCGGAAGTCCGTGCGCTCGGCGTGCCTCCGCGCGAGCCGCTCGGCGATACCGCTGCCGAGAGCGCGTTCGAGCGGGCGGGATGACCTCCCGATGAGCGTGACCACGGCACCCGCATCGGCGTAGAAGCTCGCGACCTCGGCGCCGATGAACCCTGCCCCGAGCACGACCACGCGGGCGGCGGAGGGATCCGGCACAGCCCGCCGCAGACGCTCGGCGTCGGCGATACCGTGGAGCGGGTGCAGCGGCGCCCCTGCCTCGACCGCAATCCCCCGGTCGAGCGCACGCGGAGTTCTGCCGGAGGCGATCACGAGCCGCTCGCCCCTCAGCCGCCGCCCGTCGTCGAGCACGACCGTGCGACCGTCGCCCTCGAGCCCGACGACGCGGCCCCGCACCGCCTCGACCTCCGGCAGGGTCGGCAGCGCGATCTGCTCGGCGGTCAGCAGCCCCGGCAGCAGTCCGGTGTCGACGAGCGTGCGATTGATGCCGGCGCCCTCCGCGTCGACCACGAGAACGCCACCCGTGAATCCGCTCTGGCGCAGGGTCCGGGCGCAGCTGTGGCCCGCCGCTCCCGAGCCCACGATCACCACTGCATCTGCGTACTTCATCGCTGAATCCACCTCTCCGGAACACCTTGCGGGAATACCCCCCCTGGGTATAGTGTTCTCACTGTAGCAGCGCCGGGCACGGGGCCGGGCACACCATTCAGAGGAGACACACATGGCAACCACGAAGTACCAGGTCAGCGGGATGAGCTGCGGCCACTGCGAGGTCGCGATCCGCGGCGAGGTGGAGCAGATCCCGGGCGTCACCGGCATCGAGGTCAGCTCAGCCACAGGCAACCTCGCGGTGACCACCGACGGCGCTCCCGTCGACGACGCCGCGGTGCTCGCGGCCGTCGAGGAGGCCGGGTACGAGGCGAGCGTCGCCTAGCGGCGACAGCACGGCCTCGGCACCGACGACCGCCGCTCCCACCCGCTCGATCCAGTGAGAAGGACCCGATGAACACTCCCGCCAAGCTCGGCCTCTACGGCGTCGGCCTCGTCGCCGCCTTCGGCGCAGCATTCCTCGTCGCCGGAGCGGTCGTGCCCGAATCCGCGGTCGAGGCCCGCGCCGAGGCGACCACCGGGGGTCACGGCGGCCACGGCGAAGCCCCCGCCGAGACCGAGGCGGCCACCGCCTCGCTGCCGGGCCTGTCGCTCGCCGAGGGCGGTTACCAGCTCGGTCCCGTCTCAGCCCCGCACGAGCTCGGCGAGGAGGGGGAGCTCAGCTTCTCGATCCTCGACGAGCACGGGGAGGCCGTGACCGAGTTCACCGAGGAGCACGAGAAGGACCTCCATCTCATCGTCGTCAGGAACGACGGCGCCGAGTTCCGCCACGTGCACCCGACGCTCGACGCCGAGGGCACCTGGTCGCTGCCCTGGTCCTGGTCGGAGGCGGGCACCTACCGCGTCTTCGCCGACTTCATCCCGGCCGAGAGCGGCGAGAAGCTCACTCTCACGCGCAGCCTGAACATCGGCGGCGACTTCGAGCCGGCGCACGGCCACGACGACGTGCGCACCGCGAAGGCGGGCGAGTTCGATGTCGAGCTGCAGGGCGACCTCTTTGTGGGCGGCGGATCCACCCTCACCCTCGAGGTGACCCGTGACGGCGAGCAGGTCACCGAACTGCAGCCCTACCTCGGCGCGTTCGGGCACCTGGTCGCGCTGCGCGAGGGCGACCTCGCCTACCTGCACGTGCACCCCGAGGGGGAGGAGCCGAAGCCCGGCGACCTCTCGGGGCCCACGGTCGACTTCGCGACGGAGGCCCCGACCGCGGGCCGCTACCTCCTCTACTTCGACTTCCAGGTCGGCGACGAGGTCTACTCCGCTCCGTTCGCACTCACCACCGCGGAGGGCGATGCCCCCGCAGGCGGCCACGACGACGGCGAAGACTCCCACTGACCCGGCGCGCGGCGCCCCACCAGAAGGACAGCGACATGTCAGCACCCGAAATGACCAGCGATGCCCCGGTCGACAGCTACGAGCTCGCGATCGGGGGCATGACCTGCTCGTCGTGCGCGATGCGCATCGAGAAGAAGCTCAACCGACTCGACGGCGTCGAGGCCTCGGTCAACTACGCGACCGAGAAGGCCAGGGTCACCGCCCCGCGCGGCCTCGACCCCCAGGCGCTCATCGCGGAGGTGGAGAAGACCGGCTACACCGCCGAGCTGCCGAAGCCGAAGACCCGGTCGGCCGACGCGGCCGCCGACGGCGACGAGGATCCCGCCGAAGATCGCGAGCTGACCGTGCTGCGCCAGCGCCTCATCGGCTCGATCGTGCTGTCGGTTCCGGTGATCCTCATGGCGATGATCCCCGCACTGCAGTTCACCTACTGGCAGTGGGCGTCGCTCGCCCTGGCCGCGCCCGTCATCGTATGGGCCGCCTGGCCCTTCCACCGTGCCGCCTGGATGAACCTGCGCCACGGCGCCGCGACGATGGACACGCTCGTTTCAGTCGGCACGACGGCGGCCTTCCTCTGGTCGCTCTTCGCGCTCTTCTTCGGCACCGCCGGCGAACCCGGCATGACCCACGCGTTCGAGCTGTCGATCGCACCGAGCGATGGCGCCGCGAACATCTACCTCGAGGTCGCGGCCGGCGTGACGATGTTCATCCTCGCGGGCCGCTACTTCGAGAAGCGCTCCAAGCGCCAGGCGGGCGCCGCGCTGCGGGCGCTGCTCGAGCTCGGTGCGAAGGACGTCGCCATCGTGCGCGGTGGCGAGGAGGTCAGGATCCCGATCGAGGATCTCGCCGTGGGCGACGAGTTCGTCGTCCGCCCGGGCGAGAAGATCGCGACCGACGGTGTGATCGTCTCGGGCATGTCGGCGATCGACGCCTCGATGCTCACCGGCGAGTCGGTGCCCGTCGAGGCCGGGCCGGGCGACGCCGTCACGGGCGCGACGGTGAACGCGAGCGGGCGGCTCGTCGTGCGGGCGACCCGGGTCGGCTCCGATACGCAGCTCGCCCAGATGGCGAAACTCGTCGAGGACGCGCAGTCGGGCAAGGCCGAGGTGCAGCGCCTCGCGGATCGGGTCTCGGGCATCTTCGTGCCGATCGCGATCGCGATCGCCGTGGTCGCGCTCGGCGCGTGGCTCGGCGCCGGCTTCCCCGCGGCGAGCGCGTTCACGGCGGCCGTCGCCGTGCTCATCATCGCCTGCCCCTGCGCCCTGGGTCTCGCGACCCCCACCGCGCTGCTCGTGGGCACGGGACGCGGCGCCCAGCTCGGAATCCTGATCAAGGGCCCTGAGGTACTCGAATCGACCCGCCGCGTGAACACGATCGTGCTCGACAAGACGGGCACCGTCACCACGGGACGCATGACCCTCGTGGACGCGGTCACCGCGGGCGACACGGATCGCGCCGAGCTGCTGCGCCTCGCGGGTGCCATCGAGGACGCCTCCGAGCACCCCATCGCCCAGGCGATCGCGAAGGGTGCCGTCGAGGAGCTCGACGTCGTGCTGCCACCCGTCGAGGACTTCCGCAACGTCGAGGGACGGGGCGTCACCGGTGTGGTCGAGGGCCGTGCGCTGCTCGTGGGCCGGCAGTCACTGCTCGACGACTGGTCCATCGCCGAGGATCCCGAGATCCTCCGCCGCAAGCAGGCCGCCGAGGCGGAGGGCAAGACGGCCGTGCTCGTCGCCTGGGACGGCGCGCTGCGCGGGCTGCTCGTGGTGGCCGACACGGTGAAGCCCACGAGCGGCGAGGCGATCGCCCAGTTCCGCGAGATCGGCCTGTCGCCGATCCTCCTCACCGGCGACAACGAGACCGTGGCGCGGCGCATCGCGGCCGAGGTCGGCATCACCGACGTCATCGCCGAGGTGCTGCCGGGAGACAAGGCCGACGTGATCTCGCGACTGCAGTCGGAGGGGCGCGTCGTCGCGATGGTCGGCGACGGGGTCAACGACGCCGCGGCCCTCGCGCAGGCCGACCTCGGGCTCGCGATGGGCACGGGCACGGACGCCGCGATCGAGGCGTCCGACATCACGCTCGTGCGCGGCGACCTGCGCAGCGCGGCCGACGCGATCCGGCTCGCCCGGCGCACCCTGGGCACGATCAAGGGCAACCTGTTCTGGGCCTTCGCGTATAACGTGCTCGCGATCCCGCTGGCCGCGTTCGGCCTGCTCAACCCCATGCTCGCCGGTGCGGCGATGGCGTTCTCGAGCGTCTTCGTCGTCGGCAACAGCCTCCGCCTGCGCTCCTTCAAGAGCCGCGCGGTGGACCCCCGGTCGTCTGCCGCCGCGCCCAGCCGCGGCGGCGATGCCTGAATGCACCCACATCGAAAGGAACCCACCACCATGTGCGAAGCCCACAACCACGGAGCCGCTGCGACGACCGAGGCCGAGACCGCGGAGTGCCCCGTCATGCGCGGCAACTTCGTGAACAAGGCCGACGCCGAAGCGCAGGGCCTCGTGCGCGAGTACAACGGCGAGAAGTACTACCTCTGCTGCGCGGCCTGCGGCCCGCTGTTCGACGCCGATCCCGAGAAGTACGTCTCGGCGCTGTAAGCGCTCGCGCGACGTGCGACGCTGCCGTCGCGCAAGAAGAGGCGCCGTTCCCGATCGGGAACGGCGCCTCTTTCCATTGGGGGAGGCCGGTCTCTCACGCCTCGCCGCGCACGGGCGCGGCGAGCGCGGCGAAGGGGATCACGACCCAGACCTTTCGGAGGGTCTCGTGGACGGTCCAGCGCCCCGTCCAGCCCTCGGGAGTGATGAAGAGGGATCCGGGCCCCACCTCGAAGGCCGTTCCGTCGGCCTCCTCGATCGTGGCGCGGCCCGAGACGATCTGGCACATCTCATGGTACTCGGGGCGGGTGCTGCTGAACGAGCCGGGCGTCACCTCCCAGACGCCTGAGCGGATGCCCTCGGCGGACTCCCACACGGTGCGCGAGGACTCGGTCTGCCCGGGCTGCTCGGCGGTGGCTTTGTCGCGGTGCTCGCCCGCATCGGTCGTGACGACGTCGGTGATGACGATGGCCTGGGTCATGTGCTCAGCACGCTCCTCGATGAGATGGTTGGCGCGGATCGGACGATCCGCGCGCCTCCAGTATCGAAGCCATCTTTCTAATTGTCAACAATTTACAATCCTGCTATCGTGAGAGCATGAGTTCTTCGCAGCGACACGCTCACGGGCACGATCACGGCGACCACGGGCACGGCCACGAGCCCCACGACCACGGGCACGCCTTCAGCACCGGACACCCGGCACGGCCCGCCGCGAACGAGACCGGCAGCCACGGGCACAACCACGATCACGGCCTGGAGGGGCACGCGACCGCGGGCGGCAAGCACCGCAAGAAGCTGATCCTCGTGCTCAGCATCACCGCGACGATCTTCCTGGTGCAGGTCGTCGGCGCGCTGATCTCGGGATCGCTCGCGCTGCTCGCAGACGCGGGGCACATGCTCACGGACGCCACCGGCGTGCTCATCGCGCTCATCGCGACGTTCATCGCGGCTCTGCCTGCCACCTCGAAGCGCACCTACGGGCTCATGCGCGTGGAGGTGCTGTCGGCGATGATCAACGGCATCGTGCTCAGCGTGATCTGCATCGTCATCGTGTACAGCGCGATCCAGCGCATCGGCAGCGAGGTCGAGATCGAGACCGGGCCGATGCTCATCGCGGCGATCATCGGCGCCGTCGCCAACCTCGTCTCCCTGCTCATCCTGCAATCGGGGCAGAAGGAGAGCATCAACGTGCGCGGCGCCTACCTCGAGGTGCTCGGCGACCTCATCGGCTCCGGCGCAGTCATCATCGCGGGCTTCATCATCATGTTCACCGGCTGGAACTGGGTGGACCAGGTCGCGGCCTTCGCGATCGCGCTGCTGATCGCCCCGCGGGCCTACAGCCTGCTGAAGGACGTCGTGAGGATCCTGCTCGAGAGCACGCCGAAGGACGTCGACCTCGATCAGACGCGCGAGCACATGCTGTCGGTGCCGGGCGTGGAGCAGGTGCACGACCTGCACGCGTGGACCATCACCTCGGGGGTGAACGCGATGTCCGCCCACGTGGTCGTCGACGAGGAGACGCTGGACTGGGAGCGGTACGACCGCATCCTCGACGAGCTGCACGCCTGCCTCGGGGAGCACTTCGACACCGAGCACTGCACGATCCAGCTCGAGCCCTCGCACCACGCGAGCCACGAGAGCGACACACACGACTGAGTCGCTGGCTGCTCGGCCGACGTTCGTCGCACGTGCCGTAAGATTGTCCACAATTGAAACAGCTGTGAGCCAGATGAGGGAGTTCCCATGAACGGCGTACAGGCGCTCTCCGCGATCAACAACCGCCCCACCGCGGTCGTCATCGCGGATCAGCTGCGCGAGGGCATCATCAACGGTTCGTTCTCGCCGGGCGACCAGATCAACGAGGCCCAGGTCGCCGGTCAGCTGAACGTCTCCCGCGGGCCCGTGCGCGAGGCGCTGCACCGTCTCGTGCAGGAGGGGCTGCTCCTCTCGCGCCCCAATCGGGGCGTATTCGTGCAGGAACTCACGGTGCGCGACGTCGCCGAGGTCTTCGAAGCCCGCGAGGTCATCGAGTGCGCGGCGGCCGAGATCATCACGAAGAAACCCGCCGAGCAGCGTGCGCAGATCGCCGAGCAGCTCCTGCCGATCGTGGATCGCATGCACGGGGCGCTCATCGACGGCGACTGGACCCAGCTCGGCCGCGTCGACATGGAGTTCCACACGACGATCGTGGCGAACGCCGACAACACGCGGCTCGCCCGCGCCTACGCCACCCTCGCCACCGAGGCGCTCATCTGCCTCGCCCACTTCCCCGGCGCGTATCCGAAGCCCGAGCGGGTGATCGTGGGGCACACCGAGATCGCGGAGCTGCTGCGAGAGGGGGAGATGGAGGCGCTGCACCTCGCGCTCCACCGCCACCTCTCGCTCAGCGAGTACGAGATCCACACGCACGACGACGAGGGCGCGCTGCGGCACGGCCGCAACGAGGAGGACGCGGCGCTCTGACGGCGGCGCTCTGAAAGATCGCCGCATCGGGCATGCGAGGCCGGGCCGGGGTACGCTTCATCACGATGTCACAACCGCTGTCGCACCCCGACCTCCGCCGCAGGAACCTCTCGCTGCTGCTCGGCACGGTCCTGCGCCACCAGGATGCTACCCGCAAGGAGATCGAGCTGGAATCCGGCCTCAGCAAGGCGACGGTATCCCGGCTGGCGGATGAGCTGCTCCAGGCCGGCGCGCTGGTCTCGCGGCCCGTCGCTCCCGCGGATCCCTCCGCTCGGGGACGGCGAGCGGAGACGTTGAGCCCCGCCGCATCGCTCGGTCTCGTCGCGGGGCTGAGTCTCGGCGTGCGCATGACCAGCATTTTCGTCACCGATCTCTCGGGACGGGAGCTTGCCTGGCAGCAGATCCCCACCCCGAAGTGGACGGGCTTCGAGGATGCCGTCGACTGGTCGGTCGAGGTCGTCTCGCAGGCGGTGCGAGGCTTTCCCGGTCCCCTCAGGCGGGTCGTCGTGGCGATACCCGGACGGGCGATCGACGGGGCCATCATCACGCGCCCGCCGCTGTTCATGGCGGCGATCGAGGGCGACGCGTTCGCGCGGGTGCTCGCCGAACGCCTCGCGTGCCCGATCCGCATCGAGCTCGATGCCACGATGGTGCTCGTCGGCCTCGAGAGCCTGGGCTTCATCGACGCGAGCACCGCTCCCGTACTGCTGAACGCGAGCTCGATCCTGACGATGTCCCTGCGCAGGCGGGACGGCACCATCGCCCGAGGCCTGACCGCCTCGTTCGGCGACTTCGAGCTCATCCCCGTCGAGGCAGAGACGGGCCCATCGACCCTCGGCGCTTTGCTCGGGGCCCACGGCCTCTTCGAGCTCTCTCGCCGCCTCGGCCACCCCCTCGACTCGATGGAGGATCTTTGGGAGTCCGAGGGGGAGGATCTCGAGCGGCTGCGGGAGGTCTTCTGCTCCGCCCTCGTGCAGGCGATTCGGATCATCGCGGTGATGACGGATCCGGCCCTCGTCATCTTCACTGGCACCCTCTCGCCGCTCGTGCGACTGACGCTGCCTCGAGTCGAAGCGGTCCTACGCCGCGAACTGACACGGCCTCCTGAACTTCGAGTGATCGGTCACGTCGAGAACGGGTATCCGGCCGCGCTGGGAGGCGCCCGCGAGGCTCGAGCTGAGGCGGCCTCCGAGCTTCTCGACCGCGTCTCGGGCGAGGGTCTCTCCGCGCTCAGTTGAGTATTCCGATCCGCCCGGGGCGATTCGACAACACTCCTCCCACCCCTGGCTTTTTGTTTCACATTAAGCCAAAATTGGATCAGGACGGGTTCACGTCCGCACGCACCGACTCCGAAAGGCCTGCCATGCCCCTCGAACTGCCCAGCCCGAAGTACATCTCCTTCGACGTCATCGGCACGCTCATCTACTTCGAGATGCGCAAGACAGTGGAGCCCTTCGTGAAGGACCAGCTCGACGCGGAGCAGCTCGAGCAGTTCTTCAAGGACTTCAGCTTCATCCGCTACGACGAGATCCTCGAGTACCGCCCCTACGGCGAGGTGCTCGAGCGCTCCTACCGTCGCATCTGCGAGCGCTACGGTCTCGAGGCGAAGCCCGAGCACATCGCCGCGATCCAGCGCGACATCTTCGAGTGGGGCCCGCACCCCGACGTGGTCGAGCCGCTCAAGAAGATGGCCGAGCACTTCCCGCTCGTCGCCCTCTCCAACGCCGACGACGAGTACCTCAACACCTTCATCCCCCGCCTCGAGGCGCCCTTCCACGCGGTCTACACGGCCGAGGGCGCCAAGGCCTACAAGCCGCGCGTGCAGGCTTTCGACTACATGCTCGATCAGCTGGACGCCAGCCCCGAGGACTTCCTCCACATCTCATCGCACCAGTTCTACGACCACTTCCCGATGTACCACCTGGGGTTCCGCAACCTCGCCTTCCTCGACCGCGGCTACGACCTCGTACACGTGCCCGAGTACGGCTCGGTACGGTTCACCTCGCTCGACGAGATCAACACGGCGCTCGGCATCGACTGAGCCGCGCGGCGCAGCGGAAGGGGCGGCGGAGGTTCTCGGAAACCTCCGCCGCCCCTTCCGTCCCGCTTCAGCTCAGCGGCAGCGACGTGAACCGCGCCTCGGGCGCGAGGAACCTGGCCGGGTTCATGAATCCGACCTCGGTGACCGTGGCCCCGTCCACCGCCAGATCGGCGACGATCGCTCCCATCCCGGAGGCCATCTTGAAGCCGTGGCCCGAGAGCCCCACCGCCGTGATGACCCCCTCCATGCCCGGAACCGCGCCCAGCAGGGCGGTCTCGTCAGGCAGGTAGCCGTCGGCGCAGGTCGCTACGCGCACCGGCTCCGGGATCAGATCCGGCATGAACTCCCGCACCCACGACCGGATGGGGTCGATGTGCTCGGGCTCCCACACGAGAGGTCGCTCCATCGACTCGACCTCGTCCATGTAGACGCTGCCGGAGACCTTGATCGTCCAGCCGTCGGCGCTCGGGAAACCGTAGAGGCGGGCGCCGCCGTCAGATCGCTCGCCATCCTCCGCGCGCCGCAGAAAGACCGGCATGCCCTCGCGGCGGAACTCCGCCGGGTTGCGCATGGGGAACCAGGTCAGGACCTGGGGCAGCACCGCGAGGTGGGTGCCGAGCGCCTCGCAGACCGCACCGGCGCCGTTGCCCTGCGAGATGACCACCCGGGAGGCGATGATCTCCTCCTGGTCTGTGCGGACGAGGTAACGGTCGCCGTGGGTCTCGACGCTGTGCGCCTTCCGGTTGCCCAGGAACTCGGCGCCGAGCCGTTCGGCCTCCGTGAGCGCCGCGATGACGGCCTTCTCGGAACTCAGGTACCCGCCCTCGGGATCGAAGAGCGTCACGTCGCCGTCCCGGATCACATGCTGGGGGTACCGGTGCCTCGCCTCGTCGCCCCTGAGCAGCTCATGCTCGAGCCCGTTGTCCGCACTCGCGGCCAGGAGCGTCGCCAGGCGAGGGTTGTGCTCATCGTAGATCGTCAGTGCGCCGACGGTGTGGAGCAGGGCGGCGCCGCTGATCCGCTCCAGCTCGCGCCAGAGATCCTGCGAGCGCTGCAGGATGGGTGTGTAGTGCCCGCCCTCCGAGTACACCTTGCGGTAGATGCGGGACTCCCCGGCGTAGGAGGAGAAGGGTCCCGGAATGGAGAATCGGTCGACCCCGATGACCCGCAGCCCCCGGGAGGCGAGCTGCCATGCAGCCATGCTACCCACCGACCCGACTCCTACGATGACGACGTCCGCTTCGCGCGCACTCATGTTTCCACCTTACTTTCGTTGTCGTATCCCACGATCGCGCGGGCTCACGGAACTCGGGGTCAGGCCCCGACGCGGTCGGCCACACCCGCCAGGGTGTCGATCCACGCGTTCACACCCCTGATATCTGGGTCGAAGCCGCGGTCGATGTAGGCCTGGTTCTTCATGCCGAGCTGCTGGCCGGGCAGCCAGTCGAACCACAGGTGGGCCGAGACGTGCAGCAGATCCATCGGCTGCGCGTCGAGCTGGTCGAACATGTAGTGGAACGCGGCGTAGTTGGGTTTGTACGCCCGACCCTGCTCGGCCGTGAACACCCGGTGGAAGTCGACGCCGAGCTTCTCGACGTTGCGCATCACGAGGGCGTCGCAGTGGTTCGTGTAGATCACGAGCGGGTATTCAGCCGCGAGGCGCTGCAGCGGCTCGACCACGTCGGGGTGCGGCCCCCACGTGCCGAGGGCGTCGATGAGCGCGTCGACGTCGCTCTGCTTGAACTGGATCCTCCACTTGTTGCAGGTGCGCTGCCAGGAGTCGCGGATCACGCGTGTGTAGACCTTGTACGCGCCGATCACCTCGGCGTCGCGGAAGATGCTGAAGTCGCGCGCGAACCTCGGGGCGGCCTCCTCGCCGACGACATCGCGGACGAGCTCCGCAGCCGTCTCGCGCCACTCGAGCTTGATGAGCGTGCCGAGCATGTCGAAGCTGATGAACTTCGGGCTCAGCGGGGCAGGGGATTCAGACATGGGCGGTCCTCTCGGTGGGTGTGCGGTGGGTGATGGATGCGCACGGGCTCACGCCGCCGTGTATCCGCCGTCGACGGGCAGCACGGCGCCGGTGATGTAGGAGGCGGCCGGTGAGGCCAGGAAGTAGATGGGATCGGCGACCTCGCGGGGCGAGGCGAGGCGGCCGAGCGGGATTGTCGAGGCACGCTGCGCGGTGTAGCCTTCGGGATCTGGGCGCTGCCCGAACGACTCGGCGATCTTCGGCGTGAGCGTGAGGCCCGGCGCGACCGCGTTGACGCGGATGCCCTGCGGCGCGAGCTCGACGGCGGCGGCCCGAGCGAACATGATGAGCCCGCCCTTCGCGGCCGAGTAGAGCACCTGACCGGCGATCCCGACCATGCCGAGCCGCGAACTCACGCACACGATCGAACCGCGCTCGCGGCTCATGAGCGGCGTCGCGTGCTTGACGACCGTGAAGACGCTCAGCAGGTTGGCGTCGAGCACCTGCGCGGCGGCGTCGACCGGCATCTCCGTCAGCTCGGCATCCTTCTGCAGTCCGTGGCAGAGCACAAGCGCGTCGATCTCCCCGAACTCGCTCGCGGCATCCGCGGCGAGCTCGCGCACGAACGCCTCATCGCCGAGGTCGCCCGACAGGTAGCGCTCCCCCTCCCGAAGGGACGCGGGCGGCTCGGCGCGGCGTCCGGTGAGGAGCACGCGGTCGCCTGCCTCGCGGAAGCGCTCGGCGACCGCCTCGCCGATGCCGCTGGAGGCGCCGGTGATCAGCACCCGCAGGGGCTCGCGATCGACCGCGGACGAACTCACGTCAGCGCCTCGACGATCATCTGCACCTCGACCGGGCTGGTGCGCGGCAGGGCGGCGACGCCGATCGCGGTGCGCGCGTGACGGCCGTGCTCTCCGAGCACCTCCACCAGCAGCTCGCTGCCGGCGTCGGCCACGTTCGACTGACCGCCGAAGTCGGGGGCGCTCGCCACGAAGACGAGCATTTGCACGATCCGCAGCTTGTCGAGGCCGCCGACGGCGTGCGCGCCGACGGCGAGCGCGTTGATCGTCGCGATGCGCATCGATTGGCGGGCGGTCTCGACGTCGATGTCGGCGCCCACCGTACCGACGGCCGGCAGCTCCCCGTTCACGTAGGGCATCTGGCCCGAGATGTGGATCTGGCCTGAGCCGGACTCGCGATAGTTGATATAGAACGGATCGAGCTTCACCTCGGGCAGCTCGACGCCGAGTTCGGCGAGCGCTTCTGCTGGTGTCCGGGTCACTGTGGGGTCCTTTCGTGTGGGTCGGCCTCGCGGCGGAGGGCGGATGGTCAGTTGAGTTGGCCACGGGCGTCGATGCGCCAGGTACCCAGGTAGCGCCCTTGGCGATCGCTGAGGATCACCTCGTCGAAGCTGTTCATCACCGGGCAGACATGATGCGGCACAATCGGCAGCACGCGGCCCGGCGCGGGCCGCTCCCCGCCCTCGGGCAGGGTGAGGAAGCCGTGGTACTCGTTGAGCACGCTCAGCACGCCGCCCACCTCGGGCACCTGGCCGTAGCCGCGGTCGTAGTTGCCCTCGCGCGCGAGCGCCTTGGTGCCCGCATCGACGATGACGTGCGCGAACCCCTGGTCGCTGACGACCGTCGTGGCGACGAAGAAACCGATGTCCTCGGCCTCGCAGTTGCCGAGCGCGTAGTTGTCATGATCGTTGAGCACGTACTCCCCCGGCCGCACCTCGGTGATCACGTCGTGGGTGCTGAAGGCGACGGTGGGGCTCGATCCCGCGCTCACGACCTCGGCGCGCACGCCCGCCGCCGCGAGCGCGTCGACGGCGCCGCGCAGCGCGCGGGCCTGATCCTCGGCCGCAGCCTCCCGGTTGCCGGGCTTGCCGCCGTGGCCCGGGTAGGTGAAGACGCCGTCGACGCGCAACCCTCGTGCACCGGCGTATCGCGCGAGGTCCCCGGCCTCCTCGGGAGCCACTCCCGACCGGCCAGCGCCGCTGTCGACCTCGATGACGAGCCCGATGAGGTCGGGATCGTCCGAGAAGGCCCGCGCGACGGCGTCGATCGCGACCGTGTTCTCGATGCCGAGCCGCAGCTTCGTCGTGCCGGCGACGGCCCGCAGGCGCCGCCCCTTCTCTCCCACGGCGATGAGGGGGTAGGCGAGGAAGATGTCGCCGAAACCGGCCGCCGCGAAGATCTCGACCTCGCCGAGCGTGCCGGCCGTGATCCCCGCCGCCCCGGCGGCGAGCTGCCTCCGCGCGATCTCGATGCTCTTGTGGGTCTTGACGTGCGGGCGCAGCGCCTTGCCGTGGCGGTCGGCGAAGGCCTGCATGCGCATGATGTTCTCCTCCATCACGTCGAGGAGCACGACCGGAGCGGGGGTGCTCAGCCGGTCGCCGAGCCGGTCCACGATCGTCTGGAACTGCTGCACGTTCTCTCTCCTCAGAATGTCCGGTTGAGGATCACGTTCTTCGGCTCGCTCATCTCGCGGACGGCCTCGGCCACACCCTCGCGGCCCACGCCCGAGCGCTTCGAGCCGCCGAACGGCATCGCGTCGATCCGGAAGTCGCTCGTGTCGTTGACGAGCACGCTGCCCATGTGCAGCCGGTCGACCGCGTGCATGGCCGTGCGGAGCGAGGCCGTGAAGACGCCCGCCTGCAGCCCGTAGTCGGTATCGTCGATCGCCTCGAGGGCGGCGTCGACGTCGGTGAACGGCTCGATGAGCACGACCGGTCCGAACACCTCCTCGCGATAGATGCGGGCACCGCCCGGCACGTCGACGAGCACCGTGGGCCAGTAGAACGCGCCCTCGCGGCGGCGGCCGCTCACCGCTCGGGCACCGCCCGCGACGGCCTCCTCGACCCACTCCTCGACGCGGCGGGCCTCGCGCTCGCCGATGAGCGGCCCCACGTCCGTCGTCGCGTCGCGCTTCGAACCGACCGTGAGCCGCTCGGCACCCGCCGTGACGAGCGAGACGAGTCGCTCGTAGTGCGAGGCGTGAACGAAGACCCGCTGCACCGAGAGGCAGTTCTGCCCGGCCACGCCGAAGGCGCCGTCGACGATGCCCGCGGCCGCGGTCTCCACGTCGCCGTCCTCGCAGACGAGCACGGCGTTGTTACCGCCGAGCTCCATGAGCATCTTGCGGGCGCCGGCGATCCGGGCGATCGTGTCGCCCGTCGCGGGGCCGCCCGTGAAGCTGACCGCGGCGATACGGGGATCGCCCACGAGCGCCGAGCCGACCTCGCGGTCGGACGCGAGCACGGCCATGCGCCCCGCGGGCATGCCGGCGCGCAGCAGGATGTCGTGCAGCGCGAGCGCCGACAGCGGCGTGACGGCGGCGGGCTTGAGCACGATGGCGTTGCCCGCGAGCAGACCGGGGCCGACCTTGTGAGCGACGAGGTTCATGGGATCGTTGAACGGCGTGATGGCGGCGACGATGCCGAGGGGCACGCGCCGGTAGTAGCCGAACTTGCCCGAGCCGCGGGCCGTGTCCTCGAACGGCAGGGTCTCGCCCTCCAGCAGGGCGGCCGAGTGCGCCGAGATCTTCAGGGTCTCGGCGGTGCGGGCCACCTCGCGGGTGGCCTCGGTGATCGTCTTGCTGCCCTCCGAGGAGATGATGCGGGCGAGGCGGTCGCCCTCCTCGCGCACGAGGTCGGCGGCGCGCTCGAGCACCTCGCGGCGCTCCCACAGTTCCCAGCGATCCTCGCGCAGGCTGCGCTGGACGCCGGCGACGGCCCGGTCGACGTCATCAACCGTTCCCTCGTAGACGCGCGCTACGAGGGCGCCGTCCTCGGGGTCCGTCACCTCCAGGGTGAGGGGTCCCTGCACCCACTCCCCGTCGACGTACCCGCCTCCGGGGATCCCGAGGTCGCGGAGGAGCGCGTCCTCCGCGACGGCCGGGACGGACTGCGGCTCGCACAGGCACTCGGTCGCGCAATCGGTCATCGTCGACATCTTTCCTCCCTCTCGTTCGTCGTGTTCAGCTCAGCTTGTCCTGCAGCGCGAAGAAAGCGCCGCCGGCGCGGAGATGCGCCCAGGGGTTGCCGAAGTAGCCGGGGATCCACGGGTTCTTCAGGTCGCGCCAGATGTTGGCCTCGGGGTTGCCCTTGACCGCCTCAACCATGACCTTGCCCATGTAATTGGCCATCTGCACGCCATGGCCGTTGTAGCTGTGGCTGTAGAACATGCCCTCGTGCTGGCCGGCGTGCGTCATCATGTCCATCGAGATATCGACAAGGCCGCCCCACATGTAGTCGATGCGGGCGTCGCGCAGCTGGGGGAAAACCTCGCGCATCGCCTTGGTCAGGATCTCGCCGCTCTCGCGGTCCTGCGACGGGTCGCTGAGCGCGAAGCGCGCGCGACCGCCGAAGAGCAGGCGGTTATCCGGCGTGATCCGGAAGTAGTGCGTGAAGTTGACCATCGTCGAGGTCATCCGGCGGTTCGGCAGGAGCTCGTCGACGATCTCCTGCGGCAGCGGCTCCGTCACGACGATGAAGCTGCCGACCGGGATGATGCGGCGCTGATTCCACCCGAAGGGCTTGCCCGTGTAGCCGCTCGTGCCGAGGATCACGGCGCCGGCTTTGACGTTGCCGCGGGTGGTCTTGAGGATGTGCATCGCCCCGCTGCCGATGCGCTCGGTGGCGAGCACCTCGGCGCGCTCGTGGATCGTCGCGCCGGCCTCGACCGCGAGCCTGGCGAGCTCGTGACCGAACTTGCCCACGTGCATGCCGGCGCCGAGGGGGTCGACGATGGCACCGTAGTAGGAGTCGGAGCCGACCTCGCTGCGGATGTTCGCGCGGTCGACGAGGCTCACGGGCTGCCCGACGAGGTTCTGCAGCAGCTCCGCGCTCTGCTTCATCCCCTCGAAGTGGCCCGGCTTGACGGCGAGGTTCATCTTGCCGGTGCGGGCGTAGTCGACGTCGAGGTTGTGCTCGCGCACGAGGTCCTCGATAAGATCGATGGCCTTGTTGTACTCCTTGAAGTAGGCGATGGCGCGCTGCTCGCCGTAGCGCTTCACGGCGCTGCCGAAGCCGATGGCGAGACCGGTGGTGGCCATGCCGCCGTTGCGCCCCGAGGCGCCCCAGTTGACCGTGTGCGCCTCGAGCACCGCGACCGAGAGCCCCTGTTTGGCTGCGTGGTAGGCGGCCGAGAGCCCGGTGAAGCCGCCGCCGACCACGGCGACATCGACCTCCCTGGGGATCTCGGTTCGACTGTAGTCGCCGCTCGGGGTGGCGGTATCGAGCCAGTAGGAGTGCATCTTCACGTTCGGGTGCTCCGGGGTTTCTCTCGTCGGGATGGATCGGGTGGTTCGCGGTGGGCGGCGCAGGCGGGGGCGCCGCCCACCGCGGCGGCGCCCTACTCGGCGGGCTTGGTGAGTTCGGTGATGAGGCGTCGCTCGAGCGGGTCGCGCACGACATCGGCGAAGGTGCCGGCCTCGCCCTGCACCACGCGGTCGTGCACGAGCGGGATCGCGGCGTCGAGCTGCAGCACGGCGGCCTCGGCCTCCATCGTCGCCTTCTGGCGCTCCTCGCCGAGCGGTACCTGCTGGCCGGCGGTGATGAGGCTGTCCACGGTGTCGTCGCAGAGCTGCGCGACGTTCGAGCCGCCGCCGCACATGAAGTCCTGTGCGAGGAAGGACAGCGGGTCGCCCGTGTCGAGCAGCGTGTTGCGGGAGTAGATGACCGCGTCGAAGCCGCCGCCGAGCATCTCCTTCTCCATGTTCACGTACTCGCGCACGTCCTGAGTGACGACGAAGCCGGCGTCTTCCAGCTGCTTCTCGAGCTGCACCGCGATCTCAGGAAGTTCGGCACGGTCGGTGTAGGTAGCGAGCGTGATCTCGACGCCCGAGGCGTCACCCGGCTCGGCGGCCGATTCCACGTCGTCGCGCAGCTCGGCGGCCCAGGGGATGGCGGGGCCGAGCAGGCCGACCGAGGGGTCGGCGTGGCCCTCGTAGACGCCGTCGACGATGCCCGAGGGGTCGATCGCCGCGCGGGCCGCCGCACGCACGGCGGGGTCGGCGAAGGGACCCGTCTTCGTGTTCAGCGCGAGGTAGGTGGTGCGAGTCTGCTGCACCTCGTGCGCCGTGCCCTCCTCGAGGAGGTCGATCTGCGACACGGGGATGCTCTCCGCGACGTCGGTCTCACCGGAGCGGAGGGATCCCGCGCGCGCCGCACCGTCGGGCACGAAGGAGGCGTCGATACCGGAGATCGCCGCCGGTTCGCCCCAGTAGTCGTCGAAGCGGTCGAGGGTGGCGGTCGTGCTGCCGTTGACGTCGACCAGTTCGAACGGGCCGGTGCCGGTACCGATCGGGGTGACGGTGCCGTCGTCGTTGTAGGCGGCGGCTGAGAGGATCGACATCTGCGGGCTCGCGAGGCGGTTCGGCAGCAGCGGATCCGGCGCATCGGTCGTCACCGTGACCTCGAACTCGCCTGTCGCCTCGGTCGTGATCGCGACGCCGTTCAGCGCACGGGGCGGCGGCGACGCGGCCATCGCCTTGTCGAGGGTGTTCTTGACCGCCTCGGCGTTGAAGGGGGTGCCGTCGTGGAAGGTCACATCGTCGCGCAGCGCGAACTTCCAAGTGAGGTCGTCGACCTGCTCCCACTCGGTGGCGAGCATCGGCTCGATCTCGATGTCGTCGTTGAGGCGCACGAGCGTCTCGCCGGTGCTCCAACGCGACAGCTTGAACGCGTCATCGCTGAAGGGGTTGAGGTTGGACTTGGGCGGCTGCATGAAGGCGACCTGGATCCGGTCGTCGCCGTCGCCTCCGCCGTTGCCGCCTCCTCCGCTAAAGCAGCCGCTGAGGAGCAGCGCGGCGGAGCCGGTGAGAGCGAGGGCGGCCGCGACTCTGCGGCCCGTGTGCTTGCTCATGGTGATGGGTACCTTTCGTTGGGTGGGGCTGACGGGGTCAGGAGGGGTCGCGGACGGTGGACATGTCGACAACGCCGGTCGGGGTGAGTCCCGTCGAGGGCGATTGCGCACTGCGCCGGGAACGCCGGCGTCGGCTCGGGCGGGCACGGCCCCCGCGGAAGTCGATGCTGAGGCTCGAGAGGGAGACCGCGAAGATCGAGAGGAGCACGAGCGCTCCGGCCGGCACGAGCACCACGAGCGGGGCGCGCTCCACGTAGGGCATACCCTCGGCGAGCACGAGGCCCCAGTCCGACTGCGGCGGCTGCGGGCCGAGGCCCAGGAAGCCGAGCGCCGCGAGCGCGAGGCAGATGCCGGGGAGGCGGAGGCACGCGTGGCGGAACACCGGCCCGACGACGCTCGGCAGCACGTAGCGCAGCATGAGGCGCGTATTGCCCACGCCGAGCACGGGGGCGATCTTGATGTGGGGCTGCGCCTTCACCTCGGCGACGAGCGCGGCGGTGTGCGCGGCGAGCGGGGCCCAGCTCACGAGCGTGACCGCGATTGCGGCGCCGAAGGAGGAGGGGCCGAGCACGGCGGCGACGATGAGGCCGGCGAGGATCGGGGGCGCCGCGTTGGTGACCTCGATCGGTCCTGCGCCGAGGTTGGGGAACATGCCGACGACGAGGCCGATCAGCAGGCAGATCGCTGCGACGATCGCGCCGACCCCGATCGTCGACAGCGCGCCGTGCGAGATACGGGCGAGCACGTCGCGACCGCTGGCGTCGGCGCCGAGCGGCAGTTCCCAGTTCGGCGGCTGCAAGCGGGTGTAGTCGAGGGCGTAGGGGTCGCGGGGCAGACCGGCGACGACGATCACGACGAGCACGAGGAGCATGGCCGCGGGGAGCACGAGCGCCCACTTCGAGCTCGGGGTCTTCGGCACGGCCGCGGGGAGCGAGTTCGACCGCAGGGCCGGGCCGAGCAGGATCCGGCGCAGCAGCGTCGCGCCGATGCCGAACGCGACGGCGAGCAGCATCAGCAGGATCACGCCGCCCTGCAGCGTCGGCAGGTCCTGCGACTGCGCGGCGGCGAGCGTCGCACGGCCGATGCCGGGGATGGCGTACACCTCCTCGACCACGACGGCCCCCGCCGTGATGCCGACGAGGATGAGCGACATCGGCGCGGTGACGCCGGGCAGGGTGCGGCGGATCGCGGCGAGCACGATGCGCGTCTTCGAGTAGCCCGCGACCTGCCAGGTGGCGACCCAGCGCTCGCTGAACGTGCTGGCGAGCGCATCCGAGAGCAGTCGGCCGAGGAAGCCGCCGGCCGGCAGGCCCATTGAGAGCGCGGGCAGCACCAGGTAGTCGAGGCCGCGCCACCCGAAGGGAGGGAACCAGCCGAGCCAGACGGCGAAGACGACGAGCAACACTGAGGCGAGGAGGAACTCGGGGAGCGCTGTGAACGCGGCTGCGAGGCCGCCGCCCGTTCGATCCGAGCGGCCGGCGAGCCCGCGGCGGAAGGTCGGGATGGTGAGCAGGCCGCCGAGCACGATCGCGATGACGAGGGCGGCCAGCATGAGCGTCAGGGACGCGCCGAGCGCGTCGAGCATCTCGGGGAGCACGGGCTTGCGCGTGGTCCAGGAGACGCCGAAGTCGCCTCGAACGGCATTGCCCGCCCAGGCGAGGAAGGCGCCGAAGACGCCGTTCTCGAGCCCGAGCTCCTGCCGGATCGCCTCGAGCGCCTGCGGATCCATCTCGCCCTCGGCGTAGCGCGAGCGGTAGACCGACTCTGCGATGTCACGGCCGGAGAGGAGCGGCAGGATGCCGAGGAGGAAGATCACCACGAGGATCGTGACGACCCGCGAGAGGGCCGAGACGATCGCGGCCTTCGAGCCGCTGGAGAACGACGAGGTGCGGCGCTGCGCGCGCCGGAGGGCGGGGACCGCCTGAGTTGAGATCGCCATTGGGTGTTCCTTCCCGGTCTCAGATCGCCGGTTCGAGGGCGTCGGGCATGACGTGGAGCACGGGAATCGCGTCGAGCAGCTCCTTGGTGCGCTCGTGCCGCGGATCCGCGAGGAGCTGCCGGGTGGATCGATCCTCGACCACCTCGCCGGCGTGCATCACGACCGTGCGCTCGCAGAGGTTCGCGACCATCGAGAGGTCGTGCGAGACGACCACGATCCCGGTCCCCCGCTCCTCGGAGATGCGTCGGAGCAGGGCGACGATCGACTCGCGCATGGGCAGGTCGAGTCCGCTCACCGGCTCGTCGGCGAGCAGGAAGTCCGGCCGCGTGGCGATCGCGCGGGCGATCGCGAGTCGCTGCGCCTGACCGCCGGAGAGCTCGTTCGCGCGGCGGTGCAGGAACTTCTCGTCGAGGCCGACCGAGTCGAGCGCCTCGCGCACCATCGTGTCGTGGTCGCCCGGCACGCCGAGCCGCACGAGCGGCTCGCGCACGAGCTTGCGCACCGTCATGAGCGGGTCGAGGGTGCTCGCGGGATCCTGCGGCACATACTGGACCTTGCGGCGGTACCACTTGAGCTTCTTCACGTCGGCCGGGTAGACCTCCCGGCCCGAGCAGGTGACCGCGCCGGTGTCGGTCGTGTCGAGGGCGAGCATGAGGCGCAGTAGCGTCGTCTTACCCGAGCCGGAGACACCGACGATGCCGACGCGCTCGCCCTCGCGGATCACGAGGTCGGTGGGGAAGAGCGCCGTCTTCATCTCGCGCTTGCCGAAGAGTCCCTTGCGGGGCATCGGGTACTCGCGGCTCACGTCGCCGATGTCGTAGAAGACCTTGGCCTTCGGCTGCTCCGCGGCGTCCTCGGCGCGGAGCTCGGCGAGCTCCCGGCGGAACTGCTGCACGTACGGATCGACCGTGGCGGCGCGGGCGGCGCGGATCAGCTCCCGGGTGTATGGGTTCTCCGGTGCGGCGAAGATGGAGTGGATCTGCCCCTGCTCGACGACGTCGCCGTCCTTCATCACCACGGAGTCGCTGCACAGCTCGGAGGCCACCGCGAAGTCGTGCGTGATGAACAGCAGCGCCGGGGTGTGCTGACCGGCCGTGTACTTCTTCAGCACATCGAGCACGCGCTTCTGAGTGACGACGTCGAGTGCGGTGGTCGGTTCGTCGGCCACCATCAGGCGGGTGTTGCAGGCGAGCGCCAGCGCGATGCAGACGCGCTGCCGCTGACCGCCGGAGAGCTCGGCTGAGAAGCGGTCGATGATGCCCGCGGGATCGGGGAGCCCCACGGACTCCGCGAGCTCCACGGCCGCCTGAGCTGCGTCGGCTCGCGAGAGCCCGCGGTGCCGCCGCAGCGGCTCGACGAGCTGCTCGCGAATGCGTACGAGGGGGTTGAGAGCCACGGCCGAGTCCTGGAAGACCATCGCCACGCGGGCCTCCTCGGGCCGCTTGGAGGCCGGCACGCCGAGCACCTCGACGCCATTGACCCTGATGCTGCCCTCGGTCACGGCGTTGGCCGGGAGACGGCCGAGCACCGCGCTCGCCGTGAGCGACTTGCCCGATCCCGACTCTCCGAGCAGGCAGACGCGCTGGCCCTTGCCCACCGAGAACGTGGTGCCGTTCACGATGGTGCGACCGCCGATGGCGATCCGCAGGTCGGTCACTTCGAGACTGTTCATGATCCTCCGCGAGTGGTCTCGGGGCCGGCTCCGGTGCCGACCTTCGGCGAGCCTAACCTTTGTCTCGATAGATTGTCAACAATCCAACGATTACGAAACGATGTCGCAATACGCGTCACACATCGGCGTCATCGGAGAGCTCCTCGACGACCGCCGCCCCGACCTCCGCGGTCGTGAGCGAGCCGCCGAGGTCCGGGGTCACCTCGCCCCGCTCGATGACGGCCGTGAACGCCCGCTCCACTGCCTCCGCGCGATCCGCGTGGCCCAGGTGGCGCAGCATCATCGCCCCCGCCCAGATCTGCCCGATGGGGTTCGCGATCCCGCGCCCCGCGATGTCGGGCGCCGAACCGTGCACGGGCTCGAACATCGAGGGGTGCCTGCCCTCCGGGTTCAGGTTCGCGCTCGGGGCGATGCCGATCGAGCCGACCGCGCCCGCAACGAGGTCGGAGAGGATGTCGCCGAACAGGTTCGAGGCCACCACCACATCGAGGCTCCGCGGATCCCGGACGGCCCGCGCCGCAAGGGCATCGATCAGCACCGACTCGAGTTCGATTCCGCCGGCATCTTCGACGACCTCGGCCACGACCTCGTCCCAGAACGGCATCGTGTGGATGATGCCGTTCGACTTCGTCGCCGACACGAGGCGACCGGAACGCCCCCTCGCGACTTCGACGGCGTACCGGGCGATACGCTCAATGCCGTGACGCGTGAAGATCGCCTGCTGGTGCGCGGCCTCGAACGGCGTTCCGGGGTAGCTGCGCCCGCCGACCGAGGAGTACTCGCCCTCGACGTTCTCGCGCACGATCACAGTGTCGATCTCGGGATCGCCCGCCAGCGAGGAGCGCACACCCGAGAACGAGCGCACCGGCCGGAGATTCACGTACTGATCGAATTCGCGCCGGATCGGAATGAGCATGCCCCACAGCGTCTCGACGTCCGAGACCTCCGGGTGCCCCACCGCCCCGAGGAACACGGCGTCGGTTGCAGCCATCGTCTCGATCGCATCGACGGGCATCATACGGCCGTGGGAGCGGAAGTAGTCGCTGCCCCACGGCTGCTCCCGCCACTCGAGCCGGATCCCGCGGTCGCGGGTGGCGGCGTCGAGCACCTCCATGGCCACCGGCATCACCTCGGGCCCGATACCGTCACCGGCCAGCACCGAGATCGTGTGCGCGTTCATCACTTCCAGCTCCTTACGATAGCGTGCAAACTGTCAACAATCTACAATAGGGCGATAAGTCGCGATAGACCTGGACGCAGAGTCATCTAGATCGTAGTATTGCCCTACAATTCATAGCCACCCCGGCGCGGTGGCGACGAGAACAAAGGAGATCTCACCATCGTGACCCCACCCCTGCACACCGGCCCCGCCCTCTGGAGCGCCCAGGCCCATATGCCCTCCGTGCTCGGACGGCAGATCGTCGTCGAGCGAGGCGAGGGCAACTACGTCTTCACGAGCGATGGACGGCGCCTCTTCGACGGCACCGCCGGACTGTGGCACGCGAACATCGGCCACGGCCGCGCCGAGATGGCCGAGACCGCGGCGTCCCAGATGCGACGGCTCGAGACCTACCACGTGTTCGGACGCTACCTGAACGACCGGGCCGTCGAGCTCGCCGAGAAGATCGCCTCGATCGCGCCGATCACCGACCCGAAGATCATCCTCAACAGTGGCGGATCCGACTCGATCGACGTCGCGCTCAAGCTCGCGCGCCGCTACTGGCAGTTGCGCGGCCGCACCGAGAAGACGATGGTGCTCAGCCGCGACCTCGCCTATCACGGCCTTCACGCCTACGGCACGAGCGTGGCGGGCCTCGACTTCAACCGCGAGGGCTACGGCACCGAGTCGCTCGTGCCCGAGACTGCGCGCTTCGACACCTACGACATCGAGCAGGTGCGCAAGACCGTCGCCGAGATCGGCCCGCACCGGATCGCCGCGATCATCGCCGAACCCGTCCAGGGCACCGGCGGCGTGATCCCTCCCGCCCCCGGCTACCTCGAAGGGCTGCAGCAGCTCGCCGACGAGCACGACATCCTGCTGATCCTCGACGAGGTCATCACCGGCTTCGGGCGCACCGGGCACTGGTTCGCCGCGCAGCGATACGGGCTGCGCCCACACATCGTCACGATGGCCAAGGGCATCTCCTCGGGCTACTCCGCCGTCGGCGGCATCATCGTGGCCCCCGAAGTCTGGGCACCCTTCTACGAGACCGGGGCGCCCATGTATCGGCACGGCACCACCTACTCCGGCCACGCAACCTCGGCCGCACTCGCGTTGAAGAACCTCGAGATCATCGAGCGCGAGGGCTTGCTCGAGCGCGTGCGGCGCCTCGAGGGCGTGCTCGCGACGGAGCTCGAGGGCCTCGCGGGCGACGATCGGATCGAGGAGACCCGCTTCGCCGGATTCCTCGGCGGCATCCAGCTGCGGCCCGAGTTCTCGGCCGAGGAGGTCACCGACGCGATGGTGGAGCAGGGCTGGATCGCACGACCGCTGCGCGGCAACGTGATCCAGATCAGCCCGCCGTTCACCACGACGGACGAGGAGGTCCGCGGGATCGTCGCCGCCGCGGTCTCCGCACTCGACACGATCGGCGCGACCACCTCGACCCCGGAAATGGCGACAGCACGATGACCCTTCGCACCGTAGACCAGCAGCTGATCGAAAGCGCCGACGCCGCACTCGCGAGCGTCGTGCTCGACCGCCTCGACCTCGGCACGACCGCGACGTTCGAGGTGCGCGACCCCGCGACCGAGCGGGTCATCGCGACCCCGCCCGATCATTCGATCGAGGACGCGCTCGTCGCGCTCGGACGCGCCGACGCCGCCGGGAAGACCTGGGCCCGCACGACCGCCCGCCACCGCTCCGACGTGCTCCACCGGGCCTACGACCTGCTCATCGAGCAGAAGGACCGCCTCGCCCGTGTCATCACGCGCGAGATGGGCAAGCCCCTCGCGGAAGCCTACGGCGAGGTGCAGTACGCGGCGGACTACGTGCGGTGGTACGCCGAGGAGGCACTGCGCCCCGCGGGCAACTTCCGGGAGAACCCGGTAGGCGGGTCCACGATCCTCACCACTCGCGCCCCGATCGGCACCACGCTCCTCATCACCCCGTGGAACTTCCCCATGGCGATGGCCACCCGCAAGATCGCGCCGGCGATCGCGGTGGGCTGCGGCGCCGTCGTGAAGCCGGCGGCGCTGACCCCGCTGACCACCCTCGTCGTCGCGGAGATCTTCGTGGAGGCGGGGGTGCCCGCCGACCTCGTGCAGGTCGTCACGACGAAGAACTCGGCGGGCTTCAGCTCTGCGCTCATGGCCGACGGTCGCGTGCGCAAGGTGTCGTTCACAGGGTCCACCGGCATCGGCAGCGTGCTGCTGGGCCAGGCTGCCGAGCACGTCATCAAGAGCTCCATGGAACTCGGCGGCAACGCGCCGCTGCTCGTCTTCGACGACGCCGACCTCGAGCGCGCCGTCGAGGGCGCCGTCGTCGCGAAGCTGCGCAACGGCGGGCAGTCGTGCGTTGCGGCGAACCGGATCCTCGTGCAGGACGGGATCGCCGACGCCTTCGTGGAGGGCTTCACCGAGAAGATGCGCGAGGCGGTGCTCGGCAACGGCCTCGCCGAGGGGGTCACGCTCGGTCCGGTGATCGACGACCGCGCGGTGCGCGGTTTCGAGCGCCTCGTCGCCGACGCCGTCGAGCACGGCGCCGATCTGCGCCTCGGCGGCTCCGCACCCGAGGGAGACGGGCACTTCTTCGAGGCGACCGTGCTCGACCGGGTGCCCGAGACCGCCGAGATCGCGAACACCGAGATCTTCGGCCCCGTCGCCTCCATCGCGCGCTTCGGCACCGAGGAGGAGGCGATCGAGCGGGCCAACGGCACCCCGTTCGGCCTCGCGAGCTACGTCTTCTCCGAGAACATCGATCGCGCGTTCGACGTGGCCGACCGCCTCGACGCCGGCATGGTCGGGATCAACCAGGGCATCGTCTCTAACGTCGCGGCACCGTTCGGCGGGGTGAAGGCTTCGGGCCTCGGCCGCGAGGGCAGCGGCGAGGGCCTCGAGGAGTACCAGGAGATCCGCTTCTACAATCTGGCGAGGCGGGCCCGCTGAACCGGGTCGATCCCGGTGCCGGCGGGCAGGCCGGCACCGGGATCACCGCGCATCCGCCGTGTCGCCTCCGGCGAGGATCTGGCGGATCCGCTCGTGATTGCTCCGCAGGTGCGCCGTCAGCGCGCGCCGCGCTTCGCCCGCATCTCCCGAGCGCACAGCCTCGAGCAGCAGGCGGTGGTCATCGAGCACGGCCTCGTCGATCCGGCCGATCTCGTCATCGGCGTGCGAGAGGATGAGCAGGTAGTACCCCGTCTCCGTCATCACGGTCTCGAAGAACGAGTCGATGCGGGCGCTGCCGAGCCGCGCCACGAGGGTCGAGTGGAAGGCGAGATCGGCCGCGACGACCGCGCGGGCGCTCCCCGTGTCCGCCGCGTCGACGAGGTGCTCGAAGGCCCGCTCGAGCGCGGCCGTGTGAGCCGGCGTCGCCTCGACACCCACCCCCAGAGACTCGAGGTGCAGCCGCGTACGGTAGAGGTCGTCAAGCTCCTCGATCGAGGGGGTGACCACGACCGCGCCCCGGTGCATCTCGTACTTCACGAGGCGCCCGCGCTCGAGCAGGCGGATGCCCTCGCGCACCGAGTTCCTGGAGATGTCGAGCGTCTGCGCGAGGGTGCTCTCGCGCAGACGCTCCCCGGGGCCGATCGTCCCCTCGAGGATCAGGGCGGTGAGCCGGTCGGCCACCTGCTCGGCCGCGCTCGCGCGCTGCAGCACGAGGGCCGGGGGGCCGGACCCATCGGCCCCCCGGGTCCCGGTCGCGTCGGCTGCTCTCGTCATCGGCTGAAGAGTATCACCCGCGCCTCCTCGGAGCACGCGCCCGTGTGATCGCTCCCCAGCCCAGCCGTCACCCTGCGACTCCCCGCCATGCTGCGCGAGCGGAGCGAACCGCAGTATCCAGAATGACGGCATGGTCCGAGCGGAGCAGCGGCCACTCGAAATCAATACTTGACTACTTGCGCAATTGCGCAAATAATCAAGTATGTTCATCGCACTCCGTCACCGCATCTTCCGCCGCCTCTTCGCCGCGCACGTGGTGGCGCTGCTCGGCACCGGGCTCTCGACGATCGCCATCGGCTTCCTCGTATTCGACATATCGGGCAACGGGGCGGCCGCGGTGCTGGGCACACTCCTCGCGATCAAGATGCTGACGTTCCTGCTGATCGGCCCGCTCGCACCCGCCATCGCCCACCGCGTGGGCGAGAAGCGCCTCCTGGTGCTCACCGACCTGTCGCGAGCGGCGATCGCGATCGCGCTCCCCTTCGTCGACAACGTCGCGGTCGCCTACGTGCTCATCTTCCTCCTGCAGTCGGCGTCGGCGCTCTTCACGCCGACATTCCAGGCGACCATCCCTCGCGTCGTGACCGACGAGCGCCAGTACACGGGGGCACTCGCGCTCAGCCGTCTCGCCTACGACGCCGAGGCGCTCATCTCACCGACCATCGCCGGAGCGGTGCTCGTATTCGCCCCCTCGGCGGCGCTCTTCCTCGGCACGAGCGCCGGCTTCCTCGGCTCGGCGGCGCTGATCCTCTCGGCCGCGCTACCGAAGAGCGTCGCCGGTGAAGAAGATACGGTGCGCCGCGAGATCACCCGCGGCACTCACCTCATGGCCACGGTGCCCGAGCTGCGCGGGGTGCTCGCCATCTACCTCGCCCACGCGTCGGTCGGCGCAATCACGATGGTGCTCACAGTTCCCCTCGTGCTCGGCGGGCTCGGCGGAGACGAGGGCCAGGCAGCCGGCCTGCTTGCCGTCTACGGTGTGGGATCCATCACCTCTGCGGTGTTCATGCCCGCCATCGTGGCCCGCATCGGCCCGCGTTCCTACATCTTCGCGGGCCTGCTCGTCATGAGCGCCGCCATGCTCTTCGTGTGGCCCATCCTCTCCTGGCATCCGGGCACGGAGGCGCTCCCCTGGCTCGGGGCCGTGTGGTTCTTCGCGGGGCTCGGCAACTCCGCGGTGCTCGCTCCGATGGGACGCGTGATCCGCGACTCGGTGCCCGATGAGGACCTGCCCCACGTCTTCGCCGCCCAGTTCTCGCTCGCTCACGGCTGGTGGCTCATCAGCTACCCCGTAGCCGGCTGGGGAGCGACCGCGCTCGGCTACGGCCCCATGACACTGCTCCTGGCAGCCTTCTCCCTCGCCGCCCTCGGGTTCTCGGCCAGACTGTGGCCCGCACCCGAGAAGCTCACGGTCGCATAGGGCAGGATGGAGACCAGAAGGGAGATTCGCCATGGGTAAGCCAGCAGAGACCCCGCCCCCGCGGCAGCCCACCGCGGCCGAACTCGATCACGCCGCGGCGGTGCTCCAACTGCTCTCCGACCGCACGCGCCTGGGCATCATCGCGATCCTGCTGCCGGGCGACGAGCTCTCCGTCGGTGAGATCGCGCAGCGGCTCGAGCGGCCGGTACCCGCGGTCTCCCAGCACCTCGCCAAACTGAAGAGCGGACGGCTCGTGCTGAGCCGGCGCGAGGGCACCTCGATCAAGTACCGGCTATGCGGCGAACACGTGTCGCTGCTCGTCGAGAACCTCCTGCAGCACACCGAGCACGAGCTGTTCGCCGAGCCGCCGCACCACCGCTTCGCCGAAGCTGGCGAGACTGAGCAGGCCCGGAGCGCACCGGCGGCAGCCCGCGCGTAGCGACGCGATCGCACCTCCGGAAACGACGAAGCGGGCGCGGATCCCGGAGGATCCGCGCCCGCTGGTCAGCCCGTGAAACGGGCCGGGAGACTTACCAGCTCGACTTGGTGATGCCGGGCAGCTCGCCCCGGTGCGCCATGTCGCGGAAACGCACACGCGAGACGCCGTACTTCGACAGCACGCCGCGGGGGCGGCCGTCGATGACGTCGCGGCTGCGCACGCGCACCGGCGAAGCGTTGCGGGGCAGCTTCTGCAGGCCCACGCGAGCGGCCTCGCGGCTCTCGTCGGTGCCGTTGGGGTCAACGAGCGCCTTCTTCAGCTCGGCGCGCTTCTCCGCGTAGCGGTCGACGATCGCCTGGCGCTGCTTGTTCTTCGCAATCATGCTCTTCTTCGCCATGATTAACGCTCCTCTCGGAACTCGACGTGCTTGCGGATGACCGGGTCGTACTTCTTGAGCACGAGGCGATCGGGGGTGTTGCGACGGTTCTTCTTCGTCACGTAGGTGAACCCGGTGCCCGCGGTCGAGCGGAGCTTGATGATCGGACGTACGTCCTTGTCCTTCGCCATTAGAACTTCACCCCACGCTTCTGCAGATCAGCCACGACGGCGTCGATGCCGCGGGCATCGATCACCTTGATGCCCTTGGCCGACAGGGTGAGGGTCACCTTGCGGCCGAGCGACGGCACGTAGTAGGTCTTCTTCTGGATGTTCGGATCGAACCGACGCTTGGTGCGACGGTGCGAGTGCGAGATGTTGTGACCGAAGCCGGGAACGGCGCCGGTCACCTGGCACACTGCTGCCATGGTGTTTCCTCTCATACCGTGAGACCGGACGGCCTCACCCAAGATTTCTTGTCTGCAGGAACCCCGGCCTGACGAATCATTCCGGTCTCGAGCCGAGCGGCTCCCGCGGTCTGCGCACTGGGACGGCGCACAGCCAAAGATCGAGCTTAGACGACGATCGCCGACCGCGCAACACTCGGGCGTGTCGCGGGGTGGATCCGGTCTGTAGTCACACGGGTTCGAGGGCGAGCGCGAGCGCTCAGGCCAGCGAGTGGCGCTGATCCGGATCCGGATCCAGTGTCTCGACGACCTCGTCGGCCTCCTCCTGGGCCTGCGGCCCGAGGCGGCCGCGGGAGAGACGGTTCACGATCATGGCGATCGCGCCGTCGCCGGTCACGTTGGTGGCCGTGCCGAAGCTGTCGAGCGCGATGTAGGCGGCGAACATGAGCCCGACCTCCATATCGCCGAAGCCGAGCATCTGCACGAGCAGGCCCGCCGCGGCGGCGATCGCGCCTCCAGGCACGCCGGGCGCCGCCACCATCATCACGCCGAGCATGAGGATGAAGGGGAAGTAGGCGCCGAACGACACATCACCGCCCGTGAGCAGCAGCACCGCGATCGAGAAGCAGGTGATCTTCACCATCGAGCCCGAGAGATGGATCGTGGCGCCCAGCGGCACCACGAAGCCCGCGACCGCGTCGGAGACGCCGTTCTTCTTGGTCGACGCGAGCGTGACGGGGATCGTGGCGGCCGACGACGAGGTGCCGAGAGCGGTGAAGTAGGCATCGCGCATGTTCCAGAGCGCGCGAAGCGGGTTGGCTCCGGCCATCGCGCCCGCCGCCGCGTACTGCAGCAGGAGCACGACGAAGGTCAGGGCGAACGAGACGATCACCACGAGCAGGAACTTCGTGACGACCTCGATCGCCGCACCGCTCGCCGAGAGATCCATGAAGATACCGAAGATGAAGAGCGGTAGGGCAGGCACGACGATGCGCCGGATCAGCGACTCGATGATCGTGCGGAACTCGACCGCGCCGCGGAAGATCACGCGACTGCGGAACGCGGTCAGGCCGATCCCGATGACGAACGCGAGCACGAGCGCGCTCATCACGTCGATCACGGGAGCGAGCACGATCTCGGTGGCGGAGTCGCCCGGCGCGGACACGACCGAGAAGTAAGGGGCGAACCCCGATCCGCTTCCCTCGTCCAGTGATTCCACGCCGCCGGCCGACATCGACGCGGTGAAGAGCCAGCGGCTCACGACGTAGGCGAGCAGGCCCGCCATGATCGTCGAACCGTACGCGATGACCGCGGTGATCCCGAGCCACTTGCCCGCGCCCTTGCCGAGCTCCGCGATCGCGGGGGTCACGAGACCGAAGATGATGAGCGGCACGGCGAAGCCGAGGAACCCCGAGAAGATCGAGTTGTAGGTGAGGAACACGCCTCCCAACCAGTCGGGCATGACCGGGCCGAGCAAAATGCCGAGCAGGATCGCGACGACGATCCATCCGAGAAGAGGGACGGAGCGGAACAGTTTCATGGGGATCCTTCGGGCCTGCGGCGGAGCGGCTCGCGCGGGCTCGGCGGCTCCGGCGAGGTCGCGCCCCGAACCGGGGCGCTCCCGACAGTGTATGCGGCGCGGGAAGCAGGCCCTCTCTTGTATCTTGCAATAGACAGTCCTGCTCTCCCACGCACCCAGGAGGCCACTATGCGGACGGGCTCTGCTCCACCCCACGAGAAGACCGGCGAACGCATCCCGTTCGAGCATCTCGTCGAAGCCATCGAGACGACGCTCTCCGCGGCCGGGGCCTCGCCCGAGGTCGCCGCGATCCTCGCCCGCAACCACGCGGGGTGCGAGCGCGACGGCGCCCTCAGCCACGGGGTCTTCCGAGTGCCGCAGCACGTGGAGACCCTGCGCAGCGGCTATCTCGACGGCGCGGCCGAGCCGGGGGTCGAAGTCGTCAGCCCTGGCTACATCAGGGTGGATGCCGCCAACGGCATCGCACAGCTCGCGCTCGAGCGCGCACGCGGCGACATCATGCGGGCGGTCGAGGTTCAGGGCGTCGCGGTCGTCGCGATCCGCGATTCCCATCATCACAGCGCCCTGTGGCCCGATCTCGAGCCGTTCGCCGAGGCCGGCACCGTGGCACTCACCGCGGTGACCGGCGGAGAGCCGAACGTCGCACCCGCCGGGGTCCGCGAACCGGTCTTCGGCACCAATCCGTTCGCCTTCGCGATCCCGGTCGACGGTGCTCGCCCGCTCATCGCGGACTTCGCGACCTCTTCGATGTCGTTCGGCGACGTCACCCTGGCGGCAAGCGCGGGCGGTGAAGTGCCGCCCGGCACCGGGGTCGACTCGGCCGGCAACGCGACCACCGAGGCGCGCGCCATCGTCGAAGGCGGCTCGCTGCTGCCGTTCGGCGGGCACAAGGGCGCGATGCTCTCGATGCTGGTCGAACTGCTGGCGTCCGGCCTCACGGGCGGCGACTTCTCGTTCGAGACCGGCGGCGAGAAGCCGGCCGACGCGCATTCCACGCGCACCGGCCAGTTCCTCCTCGTGCTCGATCCGGATCGCGGCGGCTCCGGTAGCGGCTTCGCAGCGCGCGCCGCGCAGCTGGTGCGAACGCTCCGAGAAGCGGGCATGGATCGCATGCCCGCCGATCACCGTTACCGGGCGCGAGCAGAAGCCGAGAGGCTCGGGATCCCGGTCACCGCCGCGATCCGCGAGCTGCTGGAGCGCTGAGGCGGATCCGGATCCGGATCCGGACTGCGCCCCTTCGCAGCCCCTGATCCGGCTCACCCCGCTCGAGATACGGATTTCGCACCCCCGCTCGCGATCAGAGATGCGAAATCCGTATCTCGGCGGAGGCGGCCGAGGATCCAACGCCCCTCAGGGGCCTGCGCACCGCCACCCCGTAGGCTGGAGCGGTGAACGAGCAGACCGGAGGCGCGACGGGCGAGCGGGCCGCGACGGGCGAGCAGGGGGCGACGGGCGAGCGGGCCGCGATCCGCTACGTGGCGATCGGCGACAGTTTCACCGAGGGCGTGGGAGACGAGCAGCCCGACGGTTCGGTGCGCGGGTGGGCCGACCTCGTCGCGCAGGGCCTCGCCGACGCGACGGGCGCGCCGATCCAGTACGCCAACCTCGCGATCCGCGGCCGCCTGCTCGGTCCGATCATCGCCGAGCAGCTCGAGCCGGCGCTCGCCCTCGGGCCGACCCTCGTCACCTTCAACGGCGGCGGCAACGACATGCTGCGCCCCGGCACCGACCTCGCGTGGATCAGCACCGAGACCGAGCGCGCGCTGCGACGTATCCGCGAGGCGGGCGCGGAACCGCTGCTGCTCGCCGGCGCGAACCCCACCGGGGGGCTGCCCGGCGGCGCACGCGTGCGCGCGAAGGGCGACGAGCTGGTGCGGGAGGCGCGGGGCATCGCCGAGCGGCTCGGGATCCGCTTCGCCGACAACTGGAGCGACGCCGAACTCGCCGGACGGCAGTACTGGTCGCACGACCGCCTGCACCTCGCGCCCGTCGGCCACCGCCGCGTGGCCGCCAACGTGCTGCGCGCGCTCGGGCACCCGGCACCGAGCGACTGGGTGATCGAGGCGTCGCCGATCCCGAACCCCTCACGCCGCGAGCAGCTGCGCTACACCCGCGAGCACGTCGTGCCGTGGGTGAAGCGGCGCCTCACCGGTCGCTCGAGCGGCGACGGGCGCACCGCCAAGTACGGCGAGTGGGCCTGGATCGCGCCGCGCACCCGGCCCCGGGGCTGAGCGGTCCTCGCCGAGCCCCTCCGCAGCCCCGCCCGCGCGTTCGGGGTTTCCCGATTCATACTTCGGGATGAGCCGAAATAGTACCCCGGCACGATGCGCCGCTCCCCCGCGCCCGCCAAGCTGGAAGCATCGACCGAGCCGTGCGCCATGCAGCCGCGGCGATCCGCCCGCAGCAGGCCCCCGACCGCAGCCACCGGCTGCCCGGCCGGCTCACACCGAAAGAGCGCATGTCCTTTCTCACTCGCACCAGCCTCAAGAACCGCCTGATCGTCGGGCTCGCCACCATCGCGGTGGCCGTGCTCGGTCTCATCTCGATGGGCTCGCTCAAGCAGGAGCTCATGCCCTCCATGCAGGTGCCCGCCGCCTTCGTATCGGTGCAGTCCCAGGGCCTCGCCCCCGAGGAGATGGCGCGCACGGTCACCGAGCCGGCCGAGCAGGCGCTGCGCGCGGTGCCCGGGGTGACCCGGGTGACGTCGAGCACCTCGAGCGGCACCGCCGACATCACCGTCGAGTGGACGTTCGACGAGAGCGACGAGGAGACGATCCGCACCATCCGCGCGGCCGCCGACGGCCTGAAGCCGACCTTCCCCAGCGGCACCGAGGTGCAGGTCTTCTCGGGAGGCGCCGACGACATGCCCGCGATGATGCTCAGCGCCGGAACCTCGGGCGACGCGACGGCCTTCGCCGACGAGCTCGCCCGCGAGGTGGTGCCGGCCCTGCAGGGGCTGAACGGCGTGCAGAAGGTCGAGCTGGCAGGCAGGGAGGAGCAGCGGATCCTCATCGCGCTCCGCCCCGCCGACGTCGATCGGTTGAAGATCGACCCCGCCCAGATCGCGCCCGCCCTCGAGACGCGCGGAGCCTCGCTTCCCGCAGGGCAGGCGGAGTCCGAGCAGGGCCGGCTGGCAGTGACCGTCGGCTCCTCGCTCGGCTCGGTCGAGGAGATCGCCGCGCTGCCCTTCACCGCGACCGACGCCGACGGCAACGTCAGCCTCGTGCACCTCTCCGACTTCGCCGACGTGAGCACCGAGACGGTGCCCGCCGACAGCATCTCGCGCGTCAACGGCAAGCCTGCACTCACACTGCAGGTGTTCCCCGCGCAGGGCGCCAACGTGATCGACATCTCGCACGCGGTGACGGCCGAGCTCGACCGCCTGGCCCCCGAGCTCGGCGGGGAATTCGTCACGATCTTCGATCAGGCGCCCTTCATCGAGCAGTCGATCCACGATCTCTCGGTCGAAGGCGGCCTCGGCCTGCTGTTCGCGGTACTCGTGATCCTCGCCTTCCTCGGCTCGTGGCGCTCGACCGTCATCGCGGCCCTCTCGATCCCGCTGTCGCTGCTCATCACCCTCGTCGGACTGTGGTGGAGCGGCAACACCCTCAACATCCTCACCCTCGGCGCGCTCACCATCGCCATCGGTCGCGTGGTCGACGACTCGATCGTGGTGATCGAGAACATCAGCCGACGCCGTGGATCCGGTCCGCTCACTGTCGCGGGGGTCGTCGCCTCCGTGCGCCAGGTGGCCGGCGCGATCACGGCGTCGACGCTCACCACCGTCGCCGTCTTCCTGCCCATCGCATTCGTCTCCGGCATCGCCGGCCAGCTCTTCCGGCCGTTCGCCGTGACGGTGACCGTCGCGCTGCTCGCCTCGCTGCTCGTCGCGCTCACGATCGTGCCGGTGCTCGCGTACTGGTTCATGCGCGGGCGGACGCGGCGGTCCGTCGCCGCGGTTGCCTCGGCAGATCGGGTGGATCCGGCGGGTCCGGCGGTCGATCCGGCGGCGTCCGCAGAGGATCCGGATCCCGCACCGCCGCACCACGACGACGAGCTCGCCGAGACCCGATCCGCTCCCGACCGTCTGCAGCGGGCGCTCATGCCCGCCCTGGGGGCCACGCGACGCCACCCCGTCATCACACTCATCGCCTCGACACTCGTGCTCGCAGCGACGCTCGCGATGACCCCGTTCCTGCAGAGCGATTTCCTCGGGTCGTCGGGCAACGAGAGCCTGCAACTCACACAGACGCCCGAGCAGGCCGGCGATCGAGAGCAGCTCGTCGCGGCGGCGGAGCCCGTGGAGCGCGCCCTCGCCCGAGTGCCCGGCGTCCGCGATGTGATGACCTCGATCCCCGTCGGCGGCACCGCCGGCATGCCCACCGCGATCTCCTACGACGTGCAGCTCGAAGACGGGGCCGACGTCGAGACCGTCGGCGACGCCGTCGAACGCGCGCTCGAGAAGGTTCCCGACGCCGGCGATGTGCAGCTGCTCACCCAGGACGCCTTCGTGGGCGGCCCGGGCGGGGGCGGCATCGCCCTCCAGATCCGCGGCAACGATCCCGCAGCGCTGCGCGAAGCCAGCGACCTGCTGGAGAAGCAGCTCGCAGACTCGTCGAGCGTGCAGTCCGTGCGCAGCGAACTCACCGGGGAACAGCCCGTCATGCGGGTGACCCTCGACGAGGATCGCGCCGCGCTGCTGGGCTTCGACCGCGCCCTCGTCGCCGACGCCGTGCGCGGCGCGCTCGAGGGCACGACGGTGGGCAGCATGATGCTCGACGGCCAGGAGCGCGACATCCTGCTGCGCACGCCGGGCGCGGATCGCACCGCGGAGGCCCTCGGCGCGATCGTGCTGCCGGTCACGCCTCAGCAGACGGCGCAGGCGCAGAAGCTCGCCGCGGATCAGCTGCAGGAGAAGGCCGAAGCGGAGGCTGAGACGCAGCGCGCCAACGCTGCCGCGGAACTCGCGGATCAGCTGAACGAGGCGGGATCCCAGCGGTCGCAGCTCGTCGCCCAGCTCGGCGAGCTGAACGCCCAGCTCGCGCAGCTGCGAAGTCTGCCCGTCGTACCCGAATCACCGCGGGATCCGGCCGAAGAGGCCGTCGCCCGAGCGCAGCAGGAGCGCGCGGAGCAGCTCGCGGCGATCGAGGGGGCGATCGCCGGCGCTCAGAGCGGCATCGAGGGGCTCGACGAGCAGATCTCGGCGCTGCACCAGGCCCAGGCCGATGCAGACGAGCAGTTCGCCCAGCAGGAGCAGGCCGAGGCCGAGCAGAAGGCCGCTGCGGCGGCGACCGGCACGGCCATCACCCTCGCCGACATCGCCACCGTCGAGGAGGAGCTCACCGCGCCGACGATCACCCGTGCCGACGGCGAGCGCCAGGTCGCTCTCACCGTGACCCCGCGCTCCGGCCAGCTCGACGCGGCCAACGCGGCCGTCGAGCAGGCGATCGCCACCGCGGAGCTGCCGTCCGGCGTGAGCTTCGAGCTGGGCGGAGTGAGCGCCGAGCAGGACGACGCCTTCGCGCAGCTCGGTGCCGCGATGCTCGCCGCGATCATGCTGGTGCTGCTCGTGATGGTCGCGACGTTCCGCAGCTTCCGCGGGCCGCTCGTGCTGCTGATCTCGATCCCGTTCGCCGCGACGGGCGCGATCCTGGGTCTGCTGCTGACCAACACCCCGCTCGGACTGCCCGCGCTGATCGGACTGCTTATGCTCATCGGTATCGTCGTGACGAACGCGATCGTGCTCATGGATCTCGTGAACCGCCTGCGCGCGGCGGGGGCCTCACTCGAGGAGGCCGTCGAGCACGGCACCCGCTTGCGCCTGCGCCCGATCCTCATGACCGCGGCGGCGACGATCTTCGCCCTGGTGCCCATGTCGCTCGGGCTCACGGGCGGAGGGGTGTTCATCTCGAAACCGCTCGCGATCGTGGTGATCGGCGGGCTCGTCTCATCGACGCTGCTCACGCTGGTGCTCGTGCCGATCCTCTACACCCTCGTCGAGCGCCGGCGCGAGCGGGTCTCCCTGGGCAGGGCCCGCCGCAGGGCGAGGCGGATCGTCGCGAAGCGGGCTCGGCTCGAGCGCGCTCGCGGTGCCGAGACCGGCAGCGCGAGTGACGCACCGCGGGCCGACGACATCGACACCCTGCTCGAGAACTGAGGCGCGGCCCGCGTCGCGGCGCTCTAGCGCCGGGTTCACGGGGCCTCAATGGAGGCCCCGTGAACCCGGCCTGTCCGCGCCGCGGTAGCCCGGTCAGCCTCAGCGCGCGAGAAGCAGCGGAGGTCGCTGCGGCCCTTCGAGCCGAGCGACCGCGATCTTGACGTCGGTCACATCGCTTCTCAGCTCGGTCACGTCGACCTTGAGTTCTTCCACATCCCCCTTCAGCTCGGTCACGCCGTTCTTCAGAACGGCAACGCTGGCCTTCAACTCGGCCACATCGCGGCCCACCGCGTCGATCCGCGTCGTCAGCTTCTCATCCAGCGCAGCGAAGCGGTCGCCCGATTTCTCATCGACCGCAGCGAAGCGGGCACCCGTTTTCTCATCGAGCCGGTCGATGCGCCCACTGAGATTATGAGCGACCCCGTCGATACTCCCGCTGAGATTATGAGTGACCCCGTCGATACGCGTCGTGAGCTTCTCATCAACCTCGTCGATCCGCGTCGTCAACTTCTCATCGACCTGGTCGATGCGCGACGTCAACTTCTTATCAACCTCGTCGATCCGGCGCGTAAGCTTCTCATCAACCTCACCGATGCGCGTCGTGAGCTTCTCATCAACCTCACCGATGCGCGTCGTGAGCTTCTCATCAACCTCGTCGATCCGCGTCGTGAGCTTCTCATCAACCTGGTCGATGCGCGACGTCAGCTTCTCATCGACCCCGTCGATGCGCTCGCCGAGTTTCTCGGCGATGACATCGGTGCGTCGCATGGTCCAGGCGAAGCCGACGGCCAGTGAGAAGAGCAGCCCGACGCCGGTCAGCATCGTGGTGATCGTCTCGGCTGACATCAGCGCCGCCTTTCTCCAGTCGGAAGGGTGGTTTCGTGTTCAGCTTACGACGGCTACAGCACAGAAACAGGCCGAAGTTCATATTTGTGGATAACTCCTCGCGGTCTCCGCATCCGCCTCGGTTGTGAGCGAAGTACCCGAGCACCGGGTCCCGTAAGGACCTCTAGGATTTTCCCCGACAGCGCTCGCAGAGTCCGAAGAGGTCGACCACGTGCTCGATCTCGGTGAAGCCGTGCTCGGCTCCGACCCTGCGCGTCCACTCCTCGACGACAGCGGCCGAGAGTTCGCGCGTATCCCCGCAGCTGCGGCAGATGAGGTGGTGATGGTGCCCCGTCATCGTGCACGAGCGGAACAGGTTCTCCCCCTCCGGCGACTGCAGCGAGTCCGCCTCACCGGTTTCGGAGAGGCTCCCGAGCGCGCGGTACACGGTTGCGAGGCCGATCGTCGACCCGCTCTCGCGCAGTTCCTGATGCAGCTGTTGAGCGCTCACGAACCCTCGCGCCTCGGCGAGCGCCGCGCGCACCGCTTCGCGCTGCCACGTGTTCCGTTTCGGCTGCATGGCGCGCCTCCTCTCCTGCACTGCCTCCACCGTAGCGAAGTTCGGCCCGCGGCGGCATCGCCGCTCACGCGGACTTCAGAACCCGCCTCGGCGCGATCGCCCGGATCGCGAGGGACACGACGAAGATCGCCGTCATGACGAGCCCGACGGATCCGCCCGCCGCGATCCCGAACTCCCGAGACGCCCAGAGCCCGACGAGCCCGCCGGCCACCCCGAGCAGCGCCGCGATCGGCGGAATCCGCTCGATGCGCGACGTCAGCGCGCGCGCCGCGGCTGCGGGCCCGATCAGCACCGCGACGCCCAGGATCGCCCCCACCGCGGGCATCGCCGCCACGACCGCGGCCGCGACCGCGCCCGAGACCACGAGCTCGACCGGCCACGCGCGGAAACCCGCCGCGGCGAATCCGACGGGGTCGAAGGTGTGAAACAGGATCCGACGCCGCATCACCGCGAGCACCGCCGCGGTGACGACCAGCACGATCGCGGTGGTGAGCACGTCTCCGGGGGACACCCCGAGCGGCGACCCCACGAGCAGCGCCTCGACCGGCACCCCGAGGCCGGAGTTGAGGCTGGCCAGCAGCGTCCCCAGCGCGAAGCCGAGCGAGAGCACCACACCGCTCGCCACCTGTCTGCCCTGCCCGGGGATGCGAGCGAGCAGCGTCATCACGAGCACGAGCAGCAGCGCGAACACAGCCTGGCCGAGCAGCAGGTTCCAGCCGAGCACCGCGAAGATCACGCCGCCGGGGAAGGTCGCGTGGCTCAGCGCGACCGCGAAGAACGAGCGCCGCCGCAGCACGATGAGCGTGCCGGCAAGCCCCGAGAGCAGACCGAGCAGCACGAGTTCGAGGGCCGCGAGCGCGAAGTAGGTCACGAGTCGGCCCCCTCTGCGGCGTCGACGCGGCGTCCCGAACTTCGGAGCTCACCCGTATCTCGGAGCGATTCCGGCGATCCGCTCCGAATGACGGGCCTGCTCCGAAGAACCGTCATCCGCAGCAGCGCTGCGAGCAGATACGCCGCGACGAGCAGCAGCACGACCACGGCGCCGGGCGACACCGTCGCCCCGGCCTCGACCGACCACTCGAACGACAGCCACAACCCCGCGATCCCTGCCGCCAGCGGCAGCAGGATCGCGATCGGCACCAGCAGTGCGAATCCGCGCGTCACGAGCCGCGCGGCCGCCATCGGCACCGTCAGCAGCGCCACCACCATGAGCACGCCGAGCGCCTGCACGCCCGCGACGGTGAGCAGCGCTACGGCGATGCCCAGGGCGAGGTCGGTGCGGAGGGTGCGGAACCCAGCAGCCTCGAAACCGGCCGGATCGAAGGCGCGGAAGAGCTGCGCCCGGCGCGTGCCGAGCACGATCAGGATCGCCGCGACGGCGACGACCAGGATCTGCCAGAGCTGGGTGGACGTCACCGTGAGCAGGCGCCCGAAGAGCAGCTCCTGCAGCTGCGACACGTAGCTCTCCTGCCGCGACACGAGCACGACGCCCAGGCTGAACAGGCCGGTCAGCACCACCGCGATCGCGGCGTCGGCGCCGATCCCGCGCCGCTCGATCACCGTGAACAGCACGGCCGCGAGCACCGCGGCCACGACCGCCCCGGGCAGCAGGCCAGCAGTGCCGCCGATCGCCGACCCCACCACGAGCCCCGGAAATACCGCGTGGACCAGACCGTCGCTCACGAACTCCATCTCGCGGAAGCTGATGAAGAGCCCCACCACTCCCGCGGCGACCGCGAGGATCGCGACGGTCACGAGCGCGCGCCACATGAACGGCAGCGCGAAGATCTCGAGGGGGGAGGCGGCGACGACCGGGCCCGCTCCGATCAGCGTCTGGGCGAGGGGGGAGGATCCGGCGCCGGCGAGCACGCCCGCGACCGCGGCGAGCACTACTCGGTCTCCCGGGTCGTCGTCACGGTGTGCTGGTCGAGCTCGACCGTCGTGTCCTGGAAGGCGTGCTGCACAGCATCGAGCGTGAGCGCCTCGCCGAGCGGCCCGAACGCCGCGGGGTGCCCCGGCTGGGAGGGGGTGTGGCCGCTCGCGAGCAGCAGCACGTGCGTGCACGCCTGCTGCGCGATCTCGAGGTCGTGGGTCGAGACGATCACCGTGCGGCCCTCCTCGCGCAGCTCGCGCACGAGATCGAGCAGCTTGTCGCGGTTCTCGCGGTCGAGACCATTGAAGGGCTCGTCCAGCAGCAGGAGGCGCGGATCCGACACCAGTGCGCGCGCGAGGATCCCGCGCTGCTGCTGCCCGCCCGAGAGCTCGCCGAACCTGCGCCCGGCGAGCGTCGCGAGTCCCACGCGCTCGAGGGCATCGGTTACCGCCGCGCGTCCGTCACGACCGATCGGTCGCAGGGGGCCCCGCGAGCGGTACAGCCCCATCGTCACCACCTGACGCAGGCTCACCGGCAGCGCCGTGTCGCGAGTGTCCGCCTGCGGCAGCGTGCCGATGCTGCGCCGCGCCCGATCCGGAGAAGTGCCGAGCACGCGCACGCCGCCCGCGGTCAGCTCCGCGAGGCCGAGCACTCCGCGCAGCAGCGTCGACTTGCCCGAGCCGTTGGGCCCGATGAGGGCCACCGCCGATCCGGCGGGCACCACGAGACTCAGGCGCTCGACGCGTGTCTCGCCGGCATAACCGAACGCCGCGCCGTCGAGGACGAGCGCGGGCTCGGCGGCGGTCTCGGGGTGCAAGGCGTCAGGGACGGAGCGCGCGGTCACTCTTGCAGACTAGCGGGAAGCGGTTCGGGCTCGACACCCCACGCCTCGAGGATCACCCGCGTGTTGTGCACGGTCGCGCCGATGTAGGTGTCGGGGCTGATGCCGTCGTCGACCGCACCCTCCGCGGCGTCCGGGGCGCCGAGCGAATCCGCGTACAGCGCCTCCGCGTCGACCACCTCGACCCCCGCTTCCTTGGCGATCGTCTGCGCGAGCTTGGGGCTCATCGACGATTCCACGAAGACGGCCTTCACCCCGCGCTCCTTGATAGACGCGACCAGAGCGTCCATCTCGGCGGCGCTCGGCTCGGCGTTGTCCTCGAAGCTCGGCAGGATCGACCCGGCGAACGCGATGCCGTAGTCGTGCAGGTAGTAGCGGAGCGAGTCGTGGCCGCTCACGAGCACGCGCTGCTCGGCGGGCACATTCTCGAACTGCGCGGCGACCCAGGCGTCGAGATCCTGCAGCTGCGCGACGTAGGCGTCGGCGCGCTCGGTGTAATCGTCGGCATGATCGGGATCGATGCGCGCGAGGTCGCCCGCGATCATCGAGACCATGCCCTCGGCGTTGCTGGGCGATGTCCAGATGTGCGGGTTCACATCGCCGTGGTCGTGGTCGTGCTCCTCCTCGGCGTGCTCGTCGTGGGCTTCAGCCTCGGCCTCGTGAGCATGCTCGTCGTGGGCATGCTCCGCATCGGCGTGATCCGCCGCCTCCCCCTCGTGCGCATGATCGTGCTCCTCGGCGCCGCCGCCCTCCGCGGTCACCTCGCGCAGCATCTCGGGATCGAGCCCGTTGGCCGCGGTGATGATCTCCCCGTCGAAGCCGGAGGCCTCGATCGCGCTGTCGACGAAGGTCTCGAGGCCGACGCCGTTGACGATGAGCACGTCGGCCTCGCCCAGTGCGAGCAGGTCGGCGGGAGACGGGTCGAAGTGGTGCGCCGAGCCGCCGGGAGCGAGCAGACCGGTGAGCTGGATATCATCGCCGCCGACCTGCGCGGCGAAGTCCGTGAGCTGCGTGGTGGTCGCCACGACCTTGAGCTCGTCGGAGGCGTCGCCGGATCCTGCTCCCCCTGCACCGCAGGAGGTCAGGGCGAGCACCGCGGCGAGCGCGGCGCCCCCCAGCGCGGCGAGGCGGAGCGGATGGCGTGAGGAGGAGGTTCGTGACATGAGTGAGCTTTCTAGATGAGAACGAATCTCAGCATACCGACCATGAGAACCATTCGCAACAAGAGCCGCTCTTGCCCTTCCTGCTCTGCCCCCTGCTCCGCCCCGCCGTCGCGGAGTCCCAAACTGCTACTACTCCACGGTCGGTACCAGCAATTCGAGACTCCGCGTCGCAGGGCAACGCGAACGCGAGCGGGCGCGCGGCGGGTGCGGGCGAACGAGTGCGGGTGCGGGGCGGGTGCGGGCGGGTGCGGGGCGGACGCGGGTGCGGGGCGGTAGCGCCGCACGTAGAGTCGAGGCATGAGCGAATCCACTCTGACCGCCGTCGAACTGCACGCGGCGTTGCGCTCCGGCGAGATCTCGGCGCGCGAGACCGCAGAGCACTTCCTGAGCAGGATCGCGGAGCGCTCCGATCTCGGGGCCTTCGTCACCGTGACCGAGGATCAGGCCCTCGCCGAGGCCGACGGGGCCGACGCGCACCTCGCAGCGCTTCCGCCCGAGCAGCGCAGCAGACCAGGCGCTCTGCCCGCGCTGCACGGCCTGCCGATCGCCCACAAGGATCTCGTGGAGGTCGCCGGCGCACCGACGACACGCGGCACTGCCGCACTGCCCCACGCGATCGCCGAGCACGACCACCCCGGCGTCGCCGTGCTGCGCGCCGCGGGCACGATCTCGCTGGGCAAGACGCAGGTGCCCGAGTTCGGCCTCAACTCCTACTCGGAGAACCTGGTCGCGCCGCCCGCGCGCAACCCGCTCGATCCCGAGCGCACGCCGGGAGGGTCGTCGGGCGGCAGCGCGGCCGCGGTCGCCGCGGGGCTGCTGCCGGTCGCTCCGGGCAGCGACGGGGGCGGGTCGATCCGCATCCCGGCGCTCGCCTGCGGGCTCATCGGCATGAAGCCCGGCCTCGGAACGGTTCCCACCGACGTGATCGGAGGACGCACCGACGACTTCGGAGCCCCCAGGCTCGCGGTCAGCGGCCCGCTGGCGCGCACGGCCGAGGACGCCGCGCTGCTGTTCGACGCGATGACCGGATCGCCGCGACCCGCCCTCGTCGCCGTGCACGAGGCCGATGCGGTGACGGGGCTGCGCATCGGCATGAGCACGGCATCGCCGTTCGAGGCCGCGCACCCCACACCGCTCTCCCCCGAGGCGCTGGCCGCCTACGAAGCAGCCGCGGCCGGGCTCGCCGCCCGCGGGCATCATGTCGAAGAGGCGAGGATCGCGTACGACCCGCGCTACACCGAGGTCTTCACGAGCTGCTGGATGGCGGGGCTGTCGCTCCTCGACCTGACGCCCGAGGCCGAGGCGCTCCTCACCCCCTTCACACGCACCCACCGCGAACGGGCGATCGCGACACCGCGCGAGGCGCACCTCCGAGCAGCCGAGGAGCTGCAGGGCATCGCCGCCGGGCTGCGCGCCGAGTGGCGCCGCTACGACGTCGTGCTCACCCCGGGGCTCGCGACCCTGCCACCGCGCATCGGCGCGTTCATGGACCTCGACGCGGCCGCGGACTACCGCGCCCAGTGTGAGTGGACGCCCTTCACGTCGATGGTGAACGTCTCCGGACTGCCCGCGATCGCGGTGCCCATGATCGAGGTGCCGAACCCCTCGGGCGGCGGACCGCTGCCGATGGGCGCCCAGTTGATCGGACGGCCGGGGTCGGAGCCGCTGCTGCTGCAGCTCGCGGCGCAGCTCACGCGGGGGTGAGGGGCGGGGCGAGGATCCGCTCCCGAGCCCGGCGCGCCGCAGGCCCGCAAACCCACAGGAACTCCGCGCCTACCCCAGCCGAGATACGGATTTCGCAGCTCTGATCGCGATCCAGCATGCGAAACCCGTACCTCGAGCAGGGAGGCGAGCCGGAGCACGGCCTCAAGAAGACCCCGCGAGCGACTGAGGAGCAGAGGGGCTCAGGCGGCTGGGTCGCCCATCAGCTCGCGCGCCTGCTCCATGAGCGAGAGCGTGGCGAGCGTCTGCGCGAGCGGGCGCAGCGGCGACTCCGTGAGCCCCTCGGAGATGCAGCGGGCGACCTCGAGCGCCTCCCAGAACAGCTGGGTGTGCGCGAGCGCGGGTTCGTCGTAGCGCAGCTCCTCGCCGTCGTGGAAGCGCACGACGACCGGCCCCGGCTGGTAGAAGGGCGCCTCCAGCTCGAGCGTCGCCTCGGTGCCGGCGATGTAGGCGGCGGTCGGGGTATCCGCCAACATCGAGGCGCTCACGGTGGCCAGCCGATCCCGCTCGTCCGCGAGCAGTGCGTGGAACTGCCCGATCGCACCCGGCCCCGCGATCCCCGGCACCGCGTGCCGCATGCCGTGCGCGGCCGTGACCCGCAGGCCGGGCAGCACCTCGTTCGCGAACATCATGACGTAGGTGCCGATGTCGTTCATGGCGCCGCCGCCCTGCGCGGGGTCCATGGCGCGGTGGTGGTCGACGAGACGCTCTCCGAGGTTCGCCGAGGCCTCGACGACCTCGCCGAGCATGCCGCTGTCGAGCACCTGTCGCACGACCGAGTAGCGGGGCAGCGCGAGCGACCACACGGCTTCCATGGCGAACAGCCCCTTCGCGCGGGCGAGTTCAACCAGCTCCCGCGCCTCGGCGACGGTCGGCGTCAGGGGCTTCTCGATCAGCACGGGTCGGCCTGCCTCGAGCGCGAGTCGCGCGTGCCCGAAGTGGTCGAGGTGACCGGTCGCCACGTAGACCACGTCGGCGTCGGCCGCGACGAGCTCCTCGTAGGAGCCGTGGGCCGATTCGATGCCGTGCTCGGCGGCGAACGCTTCGGCGCGGGCCCGCGTGCGCGACCCGACGGCGACGATCCGCTGGTTCGTCGAAGTCTGCAGTGCCTCGACGAAGCGGGCGGCGATCCACCCGGTGCCGAGGATCGCCCAGCGCAGCGAGGGGCCTGACCTCGGGTCGGGGACGTCGGGGAGGGGCAGGATCCGCTCACTCATCGGGGCTCCCCCGATCCCGCACCTGCGGCTGATCCCGATCCCGCAGCCAGCCCCGAGGCACCGGCCGAGCCTGCGCCCGCGACCGCGACGAATGCCCCGCCCGCCCGCATCGACGCCACCGCCGCCGCGGCCACGCGAGTCGCCGCCGCACCGTCCTCGACGCTCGCAAGCGTCGGCGCCCGCCCCTCGCGCAGCGCCGTCACCCACTCCTGCAGTTCGAGGCGGTAGGCCTCCGCGAAGCGCGGGCGGAAGTCCTCCGGGATGCCGGTGCGGCTCGTGAGCCCGGTCGCCATCGCGACCCGGTGCGGCTCGGTGATCGAGACCGCTCCCGTCTCGCAGACCACCTCGCAGCGCATATCGTAGCCGTAGCGCGCGTTGAGGAACACCTCGACGGTCGATAGGGCCCCGTCGGCGGTGCGGAGGAGGATCAGGAAGGGATCCCGCAGCCCGCCGCCCGTGCCGCTGGGGGCCTCCGGAGCATGCCAGCTCACCTCGGTGACGGGCGAGTCGAGCAGCCACGGCACGAGGTCGAGGTCGTGGATCGCCGAGTTGAAGATGACGGTCTCGTCGGTGGCACCGGGTCCGGACGCGACGCCGCGGCCGATCGAGTGCACCATCACGGGGCGGCCGTGCGCACCCGAAGCGACGACGCGCTTCTGCTCGACGTAGCCGGGATCGAAGCGACGCATGAAGCCCTGGTGCACGAGGGGGATCCCGTCGCCCACCGCGGCGCGGTGCGCGACGAGGACCCAATCCGCCTCCTCGACCGAGTACGAGAGCGGTTTCTCGCAGAGCGTCGGCTTGCCCGCGGCGATACAGGCGAGCGTCTGCTCGGCGTGCAGGAAGTCGGGCGAGGCGATGAGCACCGCGTCGACCTCGGGGTGGGCGATGAGCTCCCGGGGGTCGCTCAGCGCGATCGCGCCGACGGCGGCCGCCGCGGCGCCGGCGCGCTCGGGATCCGGATCCGCGACCGCGGTCACCGTCGCCCCCGAGACTTCTCCATGCAGCAATTGTGCATGGAAGGCGCCCATGACCCCGGTGCCGATGATGCCGATCCTCATGCGATGCTCCTCACGGTCTCACAAATCTGCTCTCGATGGCCGAGTGACTACTGGTCGTATGCCCCGGGCACGTTCTGATCCCAATCGATGATCGATCCCGTGACCACACCGCTGCGCTCGCTCAGCAGGAAGACGACCGCGTCGGCGATCTCGTCGGGCTGCCCCAGCTTGCCCATGGGCTGCGCCGCCTCAGCCCGCGAGAGCCAGTCGGCGCCCCCACCGTGGAAGGTGCGCTGGGTCTCAGTCTCCCCCGGGGTGGCGGTCCAGCCGATATTGAGGCCGTTGATGCGGATCCGGTCGAAGCGATGGGCGAAAGCCGCGTTGCGCACGAGACCGGCGAGACCTGCTTTCGAAGCGGTGTAGGGCGCGAGATAGGGCTGCCCGCCGTGCATCGCCATCGAGATGATGTTCAGGATCGTGCCGGGAGCGCGGCGGCGCCGCATGTCGCGCACGGCGGCCTGCATCGTCATGAACGGCGCCACGAGGTTCACAGCGAGGTGCTCGTCGAGCAGCTCGCGCGTCGTGTCGAGCAGGGTGCCGCGGCTCGTCGCGCCCGCCGCGTTCACGAGGCTGTCGACACGCTCGAAACGCTCCACGGTTTCGGCCACGGCCCGCTCTGCTTCACCCGGTTCAGCCAGATCCGCGATGATTGCGAGCGCCTCGACGCCGTGCGCTCGCAGGCGCTCGACGGCTCTCTCGGCCTTCTCCTCGCTGCGCCCGACGATCGCGATGCCGGCCGCACCCTCTCTCGCGGCCGCCTCCGCTATCGCCAGCCCGAGCCCCTGCGTTCCGCCGGTAACCAGCAGGATCTTGTCGTTCATGAGTCGTTGCACGTCGTTCGCTCCTCTGCAATGCGGCTTGGGCACCGGGGCCGACCTCTGCCGGCCCCGCTCAGCTTGATCAGCCGGGATTCAGCTCAGTCGGCCGGGCCTCAACGGCAGGCCGCTCATGGCATACACTGCGTCGATGAGCTCCGCGGTGCGTCGAGAACGCCCCAGCGCATCCACTGAATGCTCACCCGAGCGGATCGCCTGGCGAATGCGCTGCAGCTGGTAGGTATACGAGGAGACGATGCCGAGACGCTCGATCCGTTCGACGTCTCCGACCCGCACCAGGAGCCGGTCGTCCTCCTGCGGCTTGACGAAGTTCGGAGCGCGCACCGAGCCACTGGTGCCTCTGACCTCGAAGCTGAAGTCCCACTCGAGGCTTTCCATGCTGGTACGCATCGTCGCCGGAGCATCGCCGAGCACGAATTCCGCATGCACCGTGGCATCCAGGCGAGGATCGGGTCCGTACGGGGTCGACTCGGCGGACCGCAGTTCGAGCGGGAGCCCGAGGGAGGCGCCGAGGAGGAGCAGTCCGTTGATCGCGTAGCAGCCGAGATCCATCATCGTGCCGCCGGCGAGGTCGAAGTTCCAGCGCGGATCGGAGGCGGGTGGTGGCGGCATCAACATATTGACGCGGAGCTCGCGCACCTCGCCGATCTCCCCGCTCCGCACGACTTCGATGAGGCGCGACATGAGCGGGTGGTCGGCGTAGTGGAAGGCCTCCCACGCCCATCCCGGAGAGCGCTCGAGCTCCGCCGCGACGATATTGAATTCGGCGAGGTTGGAAGCGAAGGGTTTCTCGACGAGCACGTTGCGGCCCGCCCGCAACGCCTCGATCGTCCACGTCGCATGCAGACCGTTCGGCAGGCCGATGTAGATCAGGTCGAGCGAGTCGTCGGCGATGAGCTCTTCGTAGCCCTCCCGGATGCCCTCGTAGCCGTGCTCCGCCGCGTAGGCCCGCGCACGCTCTGGATCCCGAGCCGCCACAGCGGCACGCACGTCTCCGGTCTCCCGACTCGCCTCGGTCACCGCGAGTTCCGCGATGCGCGAGGCCCCCAGCAGGCCGATCCGCAACTGCTCGCTCATGCGGGCACCGCCGCGGACTCGGGCTCGGCCTCGACGGCGGAGCGGATGAAGGCGACACTGCGCCGGGCGTTCTCAAGCGCCCGCGCGGCGTCCTCCTCGTTCTCCACGACGGTGTCCTGCTCCAGCACATACCACCCGTCGTACCCGGAGCGGCGCAGCGCCGACACGATCTCGCCGATGCGGGCGTCGCCGGAGCCGAGCGCCTGGTACATGCCCTGACGCACCCCCTCCCTGTAGCCGACGTCGCCCGCACGTACGCGCGCGGCGACTTCGAGGCTCACATCCTTGAGGTGGGCGTGCACGATCCGATCGGAGTATCGCTCGACGAAATCGACGGGATCGCCACCGCCGAGCGTGTAGTGGCCGGTGTCGAGGCAGAGGCCGATCCGCGATCCCGCGATGACCCGGGCGACGGCCTCGGGCGACTCGACGACGGTGCCGAGGTGAGGGTGCAGCGTGGCGACGACCCCGACTGCGGCAGCGGCGTCGAGCGCGCGGTCGAGGTTCGCGAACAGAGCGGCCCACTCGGGCTCGGTGAGTTCGGCGACTCCGTCATAGCCGTCTTCGCCGGTTACCGCCGACAGCACCATCGTGCCCGCGCCGGCGGCGACGTACGCCTCGAGCTCCCGCTCGATGATCGGCAGCGGATCGCCGGGCGCGCCCGGCTCCGCCGTCTTGTGCAGCACGACCGGAAAGAAACCGCCGACGGCTTGCAGGCCGGCCTCCGCGAGCACCGCGGCTCGCTCCGCGGGAGCATCCGGCAGGAAACCCTCCGGGCCGAACTCGGTGGCCGAGATACCGAGCGACACCATCTCAGAGAGGACTCGCTCGCGATCGAGCTGCACCCCCCAATCCGGGACCTCGATGACTCCCCAGCTAATGGGGGCCGATGCGATGCGTGCGTTCATGGGGACTCCTTTGTCGGGATAATGCGAGTTGTGGGGTACGGGATCAGTCCCGCTTCGAGGCGGTAGTGCCGGCCACGGGGGCGCTCGGCTCCCAGCTGCGGGATTCGGCCGAGCGCTCGGCAGCGGTGACGACCTGGGCGGCCGACAGCGCGTCCTGGATGTTCGAGTTCAGCGCCTCGCGGCCGAGCACGGCCTGCAGGAATTTCTTCGCCTCGATCACCTTGAGATCGTCGTAACCCATGGAGGTGCCGGCTCCCGGCTGGAACCGCGCGAAATCGCCCATGCCGGGACGTGCCATGATGCGTGTGTAACCCTGGTTCTCCGTACCGAGGCCGCCTGAGAGGTGCAGCTCGTTCATCCGCTCGAAATCCCAGTAGGCCGAGCCTTCGGTGCCGTAGACCTCGATGCCATAGCTGGCGCGAGGCCCGACTGCGACCCGGGACGCCTCGAGGGTGCCGACCGCCCCGGAGGCGGAGGCGTCGTCCGAGAGGCGCACGAGCATCGCCGCGTAGTCCTCGTTCTCGACCGGCTTCATCTCGCCGTCCTCGATGACCGCGAAGTGCGTGCCCGTGCCCATCGGCAGTTCGGGGCGCTCGGTATAGACGGTCGAGGCGAGCGCGCTGACCTCGTGGATCGGGCCCAGCGTGTACTGCACCAGGTCGACGAGGTGACCCATCAGATCACCCAGCACGCCGTTGCCCGCGAGCCCCCTCACGAAGCGCCACGACAGCGCGCCGCGGGGGTCGGCGGAGTAGTCGGCGAACATCTGGCCACGCACGTTCGTGATGCGACCGAGCTTGCCTTCCGCGACGAGCTCTCGCAGATATTCGATAGCGGGAGCGTGCCGGTAGTTGAAACCGATCGATGAGACCACGCCGGCCTCGGTGGCGGCCTCGGCCACCGCTCGAGTCTCGTGCTCTCCACGGCCGACGGGCTTCTCGATCCAGAAGTGCTTGCCCGCCTTCGCCGCAGCGATACCGATTTCGGCGTGGAGGAAATTGGGAGCGCAGATCGAGACGACGTCGACCTCGGGATCGTTCAGCACCTCTCGGTAGTCGGCCGAGGCCCGCTCATAGCCGAGCACCTCGACGGCCTCCTCGGCCCGCGCGGGGGCGGGATCTGCCGCGTGCACGAGACGGGGGCGGATCTTGAGGTCGGGGTAGGCGTAACGCAGGTTGGCGTAGGCCCGGCTGTGCAGCTGGCCCATCCATCCCACACTGATGAGCCCGACGCCGATCGTGGTGGTGCCGTCTTCATTCGTCTGCATGATCGCGTTTCTTTCATTCGAGGTGCTGCGCACCGTGCCTCGTTGCGGATGGGCCGGATCAAAATGGACCGGTCCAAATTGTACGGACACAGCGTCACGCCTGTCAACGCCCATCCCACGAGACCTGACAGCCGCCTACCACACCGACACCGTGCCGCGACGCCGCGGAGGTGACGCTCAGGCCCCCTTCTCGTCCTGAATGGCGTTGCCGCCGTCGACCACGAGCACTTGCCCGGTGACGTAGGAGGCGCCTGGCGAGGCCAGGAACTCGATCACTGCCGCCACTTCGTCGGGCGTGCCTGAGCGCCCCATCGGGGTCGCATCGCCCATCCGGTTCTCGTGCTCGGTCGCCGAGCCGGTCCTGATCCAGCCCGGGGCGACCGCGTTGGCCGTGGTGCCCTCCGCGGCCAGGTCGACGGCGAGGGACCGGGTGAGCCCGACGAGCCCGGCCTTCGCCGCGTGGTAGGCGACATCACCGCGGTAGGCGAGCAGCGGACCCGACACCGACGACACGGTGATGATACGCCCGTGCTCCGCCGCCGTGAGATGGGGCAGGGCGCATCGGGAGACCAGGTAGGCCGTCGTGAGATTCCGGGCGATCGCGTGATCCCAACCTGCCCGGTCGAGCTCGGAGGCGGGAGCGGGATCCTGCGGATCGGAGACCGAGGTCATGCCCGCGTTGTTCACGAGCACATCGAGCCGCCCGAAGCCGTCGATCGCGGCGGCCACCAGGCGTTCGGCTCCCGCCTCCTCGGTGAGATCGGCGATGACGGGGATCACCAGAGGTACGTCGTTCCGGCCACGCGATTCCGCGACGACGTGCCCCAGCTCTTCCGCACGGGCGAGGATGCGGTCGCTCGTGGCCCCCACGACCACGCGGTACCCCGCTCGCAGAAGTCGCATCGCCGTCGCGAACCCGATCCCATCAGGGGCGCCCGCGCCCGAGACTACCGCGACTCGCTCCACATCCGCCGTCATGAGTCAAGCTTAGAGGCACCGCACCTGAGCGGTGCGGTGCCTCTCGCACGGGCGACTGCCGGCTACTTGCCCTCAGCCTCCGGAAGATCTCGAATGTTGACAGCCTCCGTCACGGGCACGTGGCCGACACCGGCTGTGGCATCCTCTTCGATCTCGTTGCGGATGGTGCGCACGGTGTCGGTGTTCGTTCCGACCTGGCGCAGCTCGTGCACCAGCTGCTCGAGCTCGGCGCCGCCCGCCATCAGCCCGGTGAGCTCCTCGAGCGTGATCTCCGACTTCTCGTGATAGCCGATGCTCTGGCCGCGCTTCAGCAGCAGGAAGCGGTCGCCCACGGGGTAGGCGTGGTGCGGGTTGTGCGTGATGAAGATCACACCCAGACCTCGGTCGCGCGCTTGAATGATGTAACGCAGCACCACGCCCGACTGCTTTACTCCGAGAGCGGCGGTCGGCTCGTCGAGGATCAGCACCTTCGCGCCGAAGTACACGGCGCGGGCGATGGCGACGCACTGGCGCTCGCCACCCGAGAGGGTGCCGATCGGCTGATCCACGTCGCGCAGATCGATGCCCATATCGAGCAGTTCCTTCTTTGCGGTCTTCCGCATGAAGTCGACGTCGAGACGCTTGAACGGGCCGAACCCCTTCGTCACTTCGGAGCCGAGAAAGAAGTTGCGCCACACTGGCATCAACGGCGCGACGGCGAGATCCTGGTACACCGTCGCGATGCCCCGGTTGAGCGCCTCGCGGGGCGAGTTGAACTTCACCTCCTCGCCCTCGACGAGGTAGGCGCCCTCGGTGTTCTGGTGCAGGCCGGCGATGATCTTGATGAGCGTCGACTTGCCGGCGCCGTTGTCGCCGAGCACGCACATCACCTCGCCGGGACTCACCTCCAGACTCACGTCGCGCAGCGCGATGATGTTGCCGTAGCGCTTGCCCGCGTCACGGAGCTCGACGAGTGGCGCGCCGGCCTGCGGGGCCGCGATTGCCGTGGCGTTCATTTCTTGCCTCCCTTGCCCGCGCGGCGCTGCAGCGTGAAGTTGAGCACGGTCGCTCCGAGGAGCATCGCGCCGAGGAAGAACTTCAGCCAGTCGGGGTTCCACTCCGCGTACACGACGCCCTTGAGCGCCATGCCGTAGATGAGGGCGCCGATCGCGCCGCCGATCGCGCTGCCGTAGCCGCCCGTCATGAGGCAGCCGCCGACCACCGCGGCGATGATGTAGAGAAACTCGTTGCCCACACCCTCGCCCGACTGCACGGTCTTGAACGCGAACAGCTGGTGCATGCCCAGCAGCCAAGCACAGAAGCTGACACCCATGTACAGGCCGATCTTGGTCTTCACCACCGGCACACCAACGGCACGGGCTGCGTCGGGCGCGCCTCCGCTTGCGAAGATCCAGTTGCCTGCGCGAGTACGCTTCAGGATCCACGTGGCGATGGCGACCAGCAGGATCCAGTAGAACACCGTGATCTTAACCTTCACCCCAAACACCGGAATATCCGCGGCGAAGACCGCCGCCGCCGTTTCGAAGCCGGAGGCCGGCCCGATAGACGGAGTTGCGACGCCACCGGTGATCAACCGGGTCAGACCCAGATTGAGACCGGCCAGCATGAAGAAGGTCGCCAATGTGACGATGAAGCTGGCCAGTTTCGACTTGGTGAGCAGCCATCCGTTGAGGAAGCCGATCCCAAGCGAGATCGCCAACGAGACGAGCACGCCGAGCCAGACGTTTGCTGCGAACCAGTAGATCGTCAGCGCTCCCGCAAGACCCGCCGTTGTCACACCGACACCGGCGGAAAGATCGACCTCCCCGCCGATCATCAACAGGGAGACACCAACCGCCATGATTCCCACAGTGGATGCGCCGTAGAGTGTCGTTGCGATCGAGTCAGGCTGAGTGAACTGCGGAGCCACGATCGCGAACATGATCACAAGCACGAGGGCGGCGGCGGTGGCCCCCGCCTCCGGCTTCGTGAAAAATCTCACGAACAGGGAGGCGGAGGCGACGCGCTCATCGCTCGGCTTGGTAGTCGCCTGAGCATTCATAGACTAGGTCCTTGCACTTCGGAGTACCAGCAACTAGCGGGTGCCGTTGTTCACGAACTCGCTCAGCGTGTCCGCCTGGTCCGGAGTGATGATCGCCGGCCCAGTGAGCACGGGCTGACCACCTCCGAGCACATTCGCGTTGGTCTTGTGCAGCCAGACGCCGTCTACGGCGGAGTAGCCCTGCAGGTACGGCTGCTGGTCGACGGCGAACTGCAGGTCACCATTAGCAAGGCCTTCGGCCACGTCGGGATTCATATCGAATGTGGCGAGCTTAGCGCTGCTACCGGACTCAGCGATGGAATCACGTGCAATGGGGGCCTGGGGGGCACCGAGCGTCAGAACGTAATCAACAGTGCTGTCGGTTTGCAGCTTCGCCGTGATCGTAGACGCAATGTTGGTGGGGTCCGCAGCTGTGACATAGATGATCTCCAACTCCCCGTTGAGGGTATCCTTCACGCCCCCGCACCGGTCCTCGAGACCAACATGGCCCTGCTCCTGAATGACGCAGAGCACCTTCTTCGCCCCGAGTTCGTTGAACTTCTCACCGGCCGCCTGACCCGCGACCCTCTCGTCCTGGCCGAAGTGAGCCAGAACACCCAGCTCCTTGTAGGAGCCTTCACCGGCATTGATGCTGAACACCGGGATGCCAGCATCCGTCGCCTTCTTCACGGCTCCCGACATGGCCTCGGGCTTCGCGAGGGTGACGACGATACCGTCGACCTTCTGGTCCACTGCCTGCTCGACGAGCTGCGCCTGGCGAGCGCCATCGGGATCGGAGCTGTACAGCACCTCGATGCCGTCTTTATCCGCAGCCGCATCGGCACCCTTGCGCAGGATGTCCCAGAAGGTATCACCGGGAGTGGAATGGGTGATCAGAGCGACCTTCATCGTCTTCTCGGGTCCAGCCCCACCACCATCACCGTCGCTCTTGTTCTCACCCTGCACACCCGCCGGCCCGCTGCAGGCCGTCAGCAGCAGAGCGGCCGTTGCGACAATTCCCGCGAGCCCGAATTTGGCCCACCGGCCCCTACGTGATTTCAACATAGTCTCACTCCATCGTGTTTTTGAACTTATGTCTTTACAAAAGCTTGCGCTTCGCGCTTACCGTAATGCAACTTCTTTGTTCGGCAACACTCGAAATACCTGCCCGCATTTGCCCGACCGCGCGAGCGCTAACTGCCCGCGAAGCCCGGTGTCACCGGGCCCTTGACTCGAGGATGAAACACCCTGGTAATCTTGGACCGGTCCAAATCATTACACGAACGCACTGCACTGTCAAGGCGAAGTCGTGCTCACGCAAAGGAGCGACGTGACCAGCGAAACCCGACTGCTCGCCACCTGCTGGACGACCGCCGGTTCGGCGAGCCCGGCAGGCCCCATCTACCGAAGCCCCTTCACCCTCGAGGAACGCATTGCGGCGACAGCCGCCGGCGGCTGGACGGGCTTCGGCCTCGTGCACGCCGACCTCATGGAATTCCAGCGTGCGCGCCCCCTCGAAGACATCCGACGTCTCCTCGACGATCACGGCATCGAACAGCTCGAACTCGAACTCATCGAGGACTGGTGGGCGGACGACGATCGCCGTTCAGCCTCGGACGCCGTGCGCCACGACATCTTCGCAGCAGCCGAAGTCCTCGGCGCGGCCACAGTCAAGGTCGGTCCCGACACCGCTGCGCCCGCAGACCCCGAGCGCTTCGCGGAGAGCTTCGATGCTCTCGCGACGGAAGCAGCAGAGCACGGCACTCGCGTAGCACTCGAGTTCCTGCCCTTCGCCCACACCATGCACGATCTGGAGGCCGGCATCGAACTCGTCACCGGCGTCGACAATCCTGCAGGCGGTCTCTGCCTCGACATCTGGCACGTCGCCAGGCCCGGTACGGACTATTCGGTGATCGCGGAGTCTCTACCCGGGAGGTATCTCTTCGCGGTCGAGCTCAACGATGCCTCGACGCGGCCTGTCGGCAGCCTGTTCGAAGACACCGTGCACCGCAGGCTGCTTCCCGGTCAAGGCTCGTTCGATGTTCCCGGATTCATCAACGCGGTTCGGCGCACTGGTTACAGGGGGATGTGGGGGGTCGAGATGCTCTCCGATCGGCACCGGACCCTCGAACTCCCTCGCGCGCTCGAAGAAGCTCGCAGCGCCGCTCTCGCCTGCTTCACCGAGGCCGATCGGCGCCTCGTCTAGGAGTTCGCGTCGGTGAGCCTCGCGGGACACCCGCGGGCGCGCCCTCGCGACCCACGATTCCCGGGGACCCCCGTCATTCCGTCGAAGGCCCGCGGGAATCGCGGTGATTACGCGACCGCGGCCGTGTGCGCCGGGGATCCGCCCGCCAGAACGGCGGTGACGGCTTCGGCCGCCATGCGGAACGTGGCCGCCATGGCTCCCTCGGAGAGCCCCGTCGTGTGGGGGCTCAGCAGCACCCGAGGGTCTCCGGCGAGAGGATGCTCCCGCACGGGCTCGGTCTCGAAGACATCGAGGCCGACTCCCCCGAGCACCCCCGCATCGAGGGCTGCCTGCAGCGTGGCCGTGTCCACCAGGTCCGCCCTCGCGCAGTTCACCAGCACGAGGCCGGGCTTCGCGGTGCGCAGCAGTTCGAGGGGCAGCAGCTCGCCCCCGCCGCCGGGCAGGTGCAGCGAGATCGCGTCCGCTTGACGCACCGCCTCGTCGAGGCTCGTATTCTCGTACTCCTCGGCCTGCACGAAGGGATCGTGCACCACGATCCGCATTCCGAAGGCCGCTCCGAACCCGGCGATGATCCGACCGATGCGGCCGAAGCCGAGCACGGCGAGCGTCTTGCCGTAGAGATCGCCCGGCACGGGGATCGACCCGCTGCCCCACTGCCCGGACGCGACGAAGGCGTTCGACTCGCCCACACGCTTCACGAGCGAGGCGATCATGGCGAACGCACCCTCGGCCACAGCCCGGCTATTACTGCCGGGGGTCACCGCGACCGCGACTCCGCGCTCAGCGCAGGCCGCGACATCGACGCGCTCGACCCCGACCCCGGTGCGCGCCACCACGCGCAGCCTCGGCATGCGCGCGAGCAGATCGCGGTCGACGTCGTACGCCGCCCGAACGATGGCGCCCTCCGCCACCGCGAGATCACCGGCAGAAGGCTCGGCGACGAAAAGCACGTTCTCCGGCAGGTGGGGCAGCACGAGCTCGGAACCGACCGGCCCCAACCCCACGACGACGGCCTCGGCTGCGACCGGGTAATCCGCCCGGCTCATCGCGCGGTTCCCAGCCCGTCGGGGATCGATGCACGCACCGTGGCCGCGAGCAGCGTCGCGTCGGATCCGAGGGCGAGGAAGCCGAAGCCGCGCTCGCGATAGCGCTCGATGGCTGCTCGGTCATTCGCGAGGATTCCCGCGACCTTGCCGTGCCTACGGCAAGCGTCGACGACCCCGTCGAGCACCTCCTGGAACCCGGGATCGTCGAACTGACGCGGCACCCCGAGCGCATAGCTCAGATCCTGCGGCCCGACGAACAGCACATCTGCCCCGGGCGTCGCCGCGATCGCCTCGAGATCGTCGACCGCACCTCGCGTCTCGATCTGCACGATGCCGATGGCCTGCTCGTTCGAGCGGTCGAGAGCCGCGGTGTCGAGCGCCCAGCGAGCGGCCCGATTGTAGCTTGCGACGCCCCGGTCCCCCTCCGGCGGGTACAGCTGATGCTTGCGCGCCTCGGCGGCCTCGGCCGCGCTCGAGATGCGCGGGAACATCACTCCGGCCGCGCCGGCGTCGAGCACGCGGCCGATCCGGATCCGCTCCGGCTGCTCCACGCGCACGACGGTGGCGGTGCCGTACGCACCGGCGGCCGCGACGATCGCCCCGACCTGATCCTCGTCGCCGCCGCCGTGCTCGAGATCGACGAGCACCCAGTCGAGGCCGGAGGCAGCACACACCTCAGCGGCGCTCACGGACCCGAGACCGAGGAAAGTGCCGATCGTCGTCTCTCCCGCGAGGAACCGCTCGCGCAGTGAACGACCCGGTGCCAGGGGGTTCGGCTCGACGCTCATCCGTGCCACCGCTGCATGGCAAGGCCCTCGCCGTACTCCGCGAGCTTCTCGGAGGTGTCGACGTGCTCCCAGACCTCTGCCGGCGAGACGTCCCACCAGGCCTCGGCACCCGGCAGGTCGGCGTGCGGAATCGTGGGCACGACGAGCACGACCGGACCCCGGGCGCCGCGAGTCTCATCGAGTGCGGTGCGCACCTCGGCAGCCGTGGTCGGCCGCCTCACCTCTGCGCCGAGACCCGCGGCGATCTGGGCGAGATCGATCTTCAGGTAGTCGCCCTCGAGCCGATCGGCGCGCGCCGCTGCCGCTTCCGCACGTTCGACGGCGCCCACCAGCGCACCCTCGCCCTCGCGGTAGCGGAACTCGTTGCCGAAGTGCTCGCCCGTACGCCACATCTGCAGACGACGGATCACCTGGTAACCGTGATTCTCGGAGATGACGACAGTGAAGGGGATGCCCTCTTGCGCCGCCGTGACGATCTCCGTCGGCATCATGATGAAGGTGCCGTCGCCGATGAAAGCCGTGATCCGGTGGGCAGGATCGGGATCCGCGACGCGCACACCCATCGCGGCGGGCAGCTCGTAGCCCATGCACGAGAAGCCGAACTCGAGGTGCGCGTGACGGCCGCCGGTCGCGTCCCACACCTTCTGCAGATCGCCGGGAGGCCCGCCCGCCGCTGCGACGATCGTGTCACCGGATCGCGCGTGCTCCTGCATGAGGCCGATGAGTTGGCCCTGGGTGAGCACCGCGTCCGTCTCGGGGAGCTCGGGATGCTCCTCCTTGGGGAACCGGGTGTCAGGATCGAGCGCGGCGTCGCGCACGGGCACCCAGGCGGCACGAGCGGCCTCGACCTCATCGGCCCAGGCGGCGGGTACGCAGTAGCCGTCGAGCTCTGCGGCGAGCGCGGTGAGCGCGAGCTTCGCGTCCGCGACGATCGCGGTGGCGCCCTGCTTCACGGCGTCGTGTTCGACGACGTTGATCGAGGCGAAGCGCACATCGGGGTTCGCGAACAGAGACTGCGAGGCGGTCGCGAAATCAGTGAGGCGGGTGCCGATGTGCACCACGAGGTCTGCGCGCTCGGCGAGACGATTCGTATTCGGGGAGCCCTCGAGGCCGATGCCGAAGACGCTCCACGGGCCGTCCTCCGTGATAGCGCCCTTGCCGGCGAAGGTCTCGCTGACCGGCAGCAGCGTTTGCTTCCCGAGCGCGGTGAGCTCCGCCTGAGCATCTGAGTAGTGGATACCGCCGCCGGCGATGACGAGCGGGCGCTCCGCCCGTTTGATGAGTTCGGCGACGTGCTTGACCTCTTCCGTGTCGACTGCGCGGCGACGGATCGGCCAATCGCGCTCCTCGAAGAACTCGACCGGGAAATCGAAGGCGTGAGACTGCACGTCCTGGGGCAGCGCCACCACGACGGCGCCGGTTTCCTCTGCATTCGCGAGCACGCGGAACGCCTGCGGGAGCGCGGTGAGCAACTGCTCGGGACGGTTGATGCGGTCGAAGAACCGCGACACGGGCCGGAATGTATCATTCGCGGTGACATCCCCGGATCCGGGTAGATCGAGCTGCTGCAGTACGGGCCCCTGACGGCGAGTGGCGTAGGTGTCCCCGGGGAAGAGCAGCAGCGGGATGCGGTTCACCGTTGCGAGCGCCGCAGCGGTCACGAGGTTCGTCGCGCCCGGGCCGATCGATGCCGTGACCGCGAGGGTCTGGCGGCGCTTCGTGGCCTTTGCGAAACCGGTCGCCATGTGGCCAAGCGCCTGCTCGTTGCGCCCCTGCACGAACGGTAGGCGATCGGCGTGCTCGGCGAGCGCTTGGCCGAGTCCGGCGACGTTGCCGTGCCCGAAGATTCCGAGCGCCGCCGGAACGAACCGGCGCCGCTCTCCGTCGGCGACCGAGTACTGGGCTGCGACGTAGCGCACGATCGCCTGTGCGACCGTGAGGCGTACCGTCTGCCCCGATGTTCCCTGGACCATTGTTCCTCTGCTCCCTTGCAATCTGTTCGGATTCTCTGTTGTCATCCCGCGCAATATCGAGTCGCGGGATCCATGTATCTGTGTCCCGCGGCCGCATTCGCTTCGCTCATGTCGCGCGGGCTGACGGGGCTCACCCGTGCATCACGATGGTCTTCACCTCTGTCATCTCCTCGATGGCGGACCGTATGCCCTCTTTACCGTAACCGCTGGCCTTGAGACCGCCGTAGGGCATGAGATCCGCTCGCCACAGCGGCGTCCAACCGATGTGCACGCTTCCCGCGTCGATCTCGCGCATCGCACGAACGCTTTCTCCGAGAGTGCCGCCGAAGACGCCCGCAGCGAGACCGTAGGACGTGCCGTTCGCGGCGTCGAGCGCCGCCTCGAAGCTGACCACCGAGGTCACCGCGACAGCAGGGCCGAAGAGCTCCTCCTGGGCGAAAGCCTGATGGGTGTCCACTCCCGTCACGACCGCGGGCGAGACGAACGCGCCGTCGCGCTCTCCGCCGGTGAGCAGACGCGCCCCGTCCTCGACGGCACGGCCGATGCTCTGCTCCACGCGGATCGCTTCGCGCTCCGCGATGAGCGGCCCGAGCGTCGTGCCCTCGGCGAAAGGGTCTCCCATGCGGATCGCCGCGACCTTGGGCAGCAAGGCATCCATGAAGTCGGCCTCGACATCACGATGCACGATCACGCGCTGCACTGAGATGCAGACCTGTCCGGCATTCACGTATCCTCCTGCGGCGACCGCGGAGGAGGCCTTCTCGATGTCCGCGCCCGGCAGGATAAGCGTCGGAGACGAGGCGCCGAGTTCGAGCGAGAGCTTCTTCACCCCCGCGATCGACGCGATCCGCTCGCCCACTCCGGTCGACCCCGTGAAGGAGATCTTGCGCACTCGGGGATCCGTGACAAGAGCATCGCCGAGCACACCGCCGGATCCCGTTACGACCGAGACGACCCCCTCGGGCACGCCCGCATCGACGAAGATCTTCGCAAGAGCGAGCGCGGTGAGCGGCGTTGCTCCGGCGGGCTTGAGAATTACCGCGTTGCCGGCCGCCAGGGCCGGGCCAGCCTTGTGGAGAACCAGCAACGCGGGGTAGTTGAACGGGGTGATGGCGACGACGACCCCGACAGGCTGGCGGAGCGTGAAGCCCACCTTCTCCTGCCCCGTACCCGGGTTCGCGTCGAGAGGCAGACTGACGCCGTAGAGCTGGCTGCCTTCGTGAGCAGAGAGGCGGATGATGGCGCCGGAGCGCTTCGCCTCCCCGAGAGCTTCGCCGAGCGGCTTGCCGTTCTCAGCCGAGATGACCGCGGCGATCTCGTCGGCGCGCTGGTCGGCGATATCAGCTGCGCGGTTGAGGACAGCGGCGCGCTCGTGGGCGGGGGTGCGACGCCACACCGCGGCACCTCGCTCAGCCGCATCGACGGCCGCGGTCACGTCGTCGGCGGTAGCAACCGCGACCTCCCCGACCGCACGGCCGTCGTATGGCGAGCGGACCTCGGCGCGCGCGCCGTCGGACGCCTCTCGCCACTCGCCGCCGATCAAGAGGCCGTAACGGCCATTCCCGGGTGTGCTCTCCGCGTTCATCTTGCCCCTTACCCTGAGTCTCCATTGATCTTGGACCGGTCCAAATTTTAGACGCATCCGCTGCTGCGCGTCAATGCCGACGCGCAGCAGACGACCGGTCCGGGTCGGCGGGCGAAACGCAGCTCGGCCTTCCAGCCACGATCCGCCCGCCCCGAATCTACTCCCGCAGATATGGCAGAGCAGCGTCGTGAGCCGCTCGCAGCGCCGCCTCGAGCGGCAGCTCCCGATACTCCCGCGATAGCATCTCCACTCCCCAGGGGCCGTGGAATCCAGTCGCACGGATCGCATCGACCAGCCCCTGCACATCGAAGTCCCCCTCGCCGCAGAGACGTCGGTTGTCCGTCGTGTCGATGAAGAGATCAGGCAGCGATTCCCTCGGGCAGTCTCCCATCTCGACGGAGAATATCTGCTCGCCAGGCACCTGAGCTGTGATCTCGGAGAAGGACGTGCCCGCACGGAAAACGTGCCAGAAGTCGATGCATATGCCGACGTTCGACAGCCCCACGTCTCGGACGAGTGCCGCACCCTTCGGCGACGTGTCGACCCCCGAGAAGGCGATGGGTTCGATGGCGACGCGCAGCCCGCGCTCCGCCGCCTCGCGACCGAGACGGCGGAACGGCTCGACGAGGTACCCGAAGTCATCCTCAGGCCCGTCGAACGCAGCGCCGACCTTCACGAACGAAGCTCCGATCGCTTCAGCCGCCTCGAGCAGCAGCTCCCACGTGTCACGCCAGAGCTCCTCGGCCTTCCACCAGTCATTCAGAAACTCGACCTCGCGGTACTTCAACCCGGCGACATCGAGCCTGCGTCGCAGCTCGGCGAAACCGATCGTGCCGCGCATCTCGGCAAGGTCGGCTTGGTTGAGACCCATGCCAGACCAACCCGTCTTCACGAGAGCCGCTATGCGCTCGTCGATGGAGTACGTACTGCGCTCATCGGGGTCGAGCGGGGCCACCCGTCCGGCGCTCGTCCAGCAGGAGGCGATGACCTCGGTGTCGGTCGCAACGCTCGCATCTCCGACTGCGCTCGCGGCGTTCACAGCTGCTCCGGCAGTTCTCGCGCTGCGGTCGCGAAATCGAACTCGACGAAGCCCATGCCGCCCGTGACCCCGATCTCTTCGCCCGAGATGCTTCGCGCAGCATCGGAGAGCAGAAAACGACTGATCTCACCGATATCCTGCACCGACTGCGGACGGCCGACCGGGATCGGCTTCACGTGCTCGGCGAAGATCTCGTCCTCGCTGCGCCCGGTCGCGGCCGCATCCTGTTCGAGAATGCGATCCCAGATCGGTGTGCGCACGACACCGGGGCACACCGCGTTGACCGTGATGTCCAGTGGGCCGAAATCGAACGCGAGACTCTTCGACATACCGATGACACCTGCCTTCGACGCGGCGTAGGCTGCCTGCAGCGCGGCCGGCGCCCGGCCGGTGATCGAGGCGATGTTCACGATCGCTCCGCCTCCGTTGTTCTTCAGCACCGGGGCGATCGCGCCGATGCTGCGGAAGGTGCCCTCAAGGTTCACCCGCAGAATGCGCGTCCACTCCTCCTCCGTGTTGAGCAGGAAGTGCTTCACCATCGAGATGCCGGCAGCGTTCACGAGTCCCCAGAGCCCGTCGACTGATTCCGCCGCGTCACGCATCACTGCGGTGGCGGCCGGGTCGCTCACGTCAGCCACGACCGTGCGCACGTGCTCGAACGAGGCGGACACCTCGGCGAGCCGCTCGGCGTCACGGTCGGCGAGGATCACGCCGTAGCCGCTGTCGTGCAGCACGCGGGCGATACCCTCGCCGATGCCCGACGCTCCACCGGTGACGAACACCCACCTCTTACGGTCATCTTGTGCGCCGTTGCGCACAGTCTTGACATCCTCGGAGATCATGGAGTGAACACCACCTTCAGCGCCTCACCCGAACGAGCCAGCCGCATCCCCTCGTGCACCTCTTCGAGAGGAAGCACGTGACTGACGATCTCGGCAACCGGGATCGAGCCGTTCTCGATGAGGTCGAGCGCCTCGCGCATCGTGTTGCGCATGAGGAATGCGCCGTGAATGCTCAACTCCTTGTTCACGATGTCTGTGGGCGCGAAGCCGGCGCGCACGGCCGAGTTGATTCCGACGACCACGATCCGCGCCTCATCGGCGGCCATCGCGACCGCGGCGTCGAGTTGCGAGCCGACCGCCTCGTAGATCAGCGTCGGCCCTTTGCCGCCCGTAGCCTCGCGCACCGCCGCGACCACATCGGTGTCGCGAGGATCGATGCCGACGGTCGCCCCGAGCCGCAGCGCCACAGTACGGCGCGCCTCGGACGGCTCGACCATGATGATGTCACCGGCGCCGAGCAGCCGCATCACCATCACGGTGAGCAGGCCGATCGGGCCGCCGCCGATGATCACGGCGCTCTCACCGGGGCGCACGCCGGCCTTATGCACGCCGTTCAGCACACAGCCGAGCGGCTCGGCGACGACGATGTGCTCCATCGGCGTCTTATCCGAGACCCGGTAGGCGAAGTAGGACGGCACACGCACGTACTCCGCCATACCGCCGTCCCACCACTGCCCCGGTGTGTTCGGCCAGCCAGGAAGATCGCACTCGGGGTTGTCGAAGACCACCTTGCAGAAGTTCGGGCTGCCGGTGCGACACGACTCGCAGCGGCCGCACGGCGGGTTCTGGTCGATCGCCACACGGTCACCGACGCTGATGTCACGCACCTCCGGGCCGACCTCGACGACCTCGCCGCAGAACTCGTGTCCGAAGATCACACCCGGTTTCGCCGGATGCGTCGGCGGCACATCGAGAATGTGCAGGTCAGACCCGCAGATGCCGACCGCACGCACGCGCAGCACGATGTCCTCGGGCCGATCGATAGAGGGACGAGGCCGCTCGACGAGCTCGAGGCGTCCTTCCCCCATGAATACCGCGGCACGCATATCCTGCGTCATAGTTCCTCCCTCTCAATCAGGCCGCTACGGCCGCGCGGCGCGCGGGTGAAGCGGTCTCGTACAGTTCGATGGTCAAGCCGAACGGGTCTCGACAGTAGACCCATCGATCGCCTTCCTGGCCAGGCGAATCGGTGAGCAGATTCACGGGCGAGAAGAAATCGACGCCGCCGGCCACGAGCGCGGCTACCGCCTCGTCCATGTCTGTCACTGCCAGCGCCAGGTGGCCGAGCCCCGGATCCTGCGTCGCTCGGCGGGCCGAGGTCGCCGGCAGATTGCGAAACTCATGCAGCTCGAGTCGGACCGCACCGAGCTTGAGGAACTCCCAGCGCAGCTCGACCTCGGCAGCGTCGATGCCGAGGGGCTCACCCTCGATGACGGTCCATTCGGTGCGCCCATCCCGCGTCATGCCGAGCACGTCGGTGTAGAAGCCGACGGCGCGGTCGAGATCTTCGACGACCAATCCGAGATGGTGAAACGAGAACTGCGCGCTCATGCGGTCACCAGCGCCGACTGACCGCAGACGTTCCAGCCTCGCCCGACGTCGCCGACCGCGCGATGGCCGTCCTCTGTGACGAGCACGGTGTCTTCGAGCTTGATGAAGCCGCGGCGTTCGTGCCACAGCGTCGTCTCGACCGAGAGCACCATTCCAGGCATAAGAGGCGCGTCGGCATCGGTGTCCGGGTAGGGCACTGGCCCGGTCGCGGTGAGCCTGGGCGCTTCGTGACTTACGAGCCCCATCCCGTGGGTGACATAGGCGAGCTTGTCGGCGAAGGGGCTCTGCGCGACACGAGCATCGCCGGCGGCGATGACCTCGCGACCGAGGGTGCCCGCGGCGATGGTGGATCGCGCAGCCTGCTGCACCGCATCGATCTCGGCGAGTGCGTCTTCGAGTTCGGCATCGGGGTCGCCGAGCACGGCCATCCGCGCGAGATCGCCGATGTAGCCGCGGTAATTACCGCCCGAATCGAGGCAGATCACATCCCCCGCTTCGAGGCGGTCGTCAGAGGCCGCGCGGTTGTAACTCGAGCCGGCCGATACGAGGCAGTACTCGAACACGAGACCGCGTTCGACCTCTGCCAGACGCAGCCGGTCGACGGCGTCGCGCTTGGTCATACCCGGCTCGAGCTGGCTGAACACCTCGAGGATCGCCGCGACAGTGCGGTCCGAGGCCTGTTCCACGAGATCGAGTTCAGTCTCGTTCTTGCAGGCACGCAGTCGTTCCAGCAGAAACTCGGAGTCGGCGAGGTCGTACTTGCCGTGCCCCTCGAGTACCGGCAGAGCATCGACGGGGAGGAAGCTCGGCTCGATGCCGAGGCGGGCCTCGGTGCCGAGGCGCTCGCGCACCGCGTCGAGGGCCATCTCCATCGCATCACGCACTCCCCAGGCTTCCGCCTTGATGCGAGTCACCCAGATCGGCTCATTCTCGATCTGGAAGCCCTCCATGGCGTTGCCGATGAAGCAGGAGGCCTCGGGAGCACCGCGGAAATAGACGACTACGGGCAGGTAGCGACTCACGCCGACCGCATCCATGTAGTCGAACCAGAAGAAGCGGTGCCCTCCGAGCAGGTACTGCACGTTGTGCTTCGAGGTGACGAGCAGAGCATCGATGTCTTCCGCCGCCATCAGCTCATCGAGCTGCCGAGTATTGAAAGGAATATCCATGGTTCTATCTCCAAACGGGCCTCAGGCCGTCTTGACCTTTCGCCGAGCGAGGCGGCGCGTGTTGAACGAGTCGAGCAGCACCGCGAGGAAGATCATCGCGGCTTGTACGAACTGCACCCAGAAGGGGCTCACGTTGAGCAGGGTGAGTCCGTTGTTGAGCACACCGATGAGCAGTACGCCGATGAAAGTACCGAGCATGCTGCCCTTGCCGCCGAGCAGGCTGGTACCTCCGATGACGACGGCTGCGATGACCTGAAGTTCGATGCCGGTGCCGGCAGTCGGGGTCGCCGAGCCGAGACGGCCGACGAGCACCACGGCGGAGATACCCGCGCACAGACCAGCGAACCCGTACACCCAGAACAGCGTCTGGCGATCCTTGATGCCCGACAAGCGAGCCGCTTCCCGGTTTCCTCCGGTCGCGAGGACCTTGTGGCCGAACACCGTGTTGTTGAGGATGAGATGGCCGATGATGAACATGATCACGGTGAGCACCGAGGCGAACGGGATGCCCAACACCGACGCGCTGCCGATCCAGTTGAAGGACTCCGGCAGGTCGTACACGCTCTGACCCTGGCTGAGCTGCAGAGTGAGCCCTCGCCCCATACCCAGTGTCGCGAGCGTCACGATGAATGGGGCGAGATTGAGCCAGGCGACCGAGGCACCATTGAAAGCGCCGATGAGAGTGGAGACGAGCAGTGCCAGGATCACCCCCAGCATCCCGTCTCCGCCGCCGGCGACGAACATTGCCGCGACCATGCCCGACAGGGCGATGTTCGAACCCACCGACAGGTCGATGCCCGAGGTGATGATGACAAGGGTCGCACCGACCGCTGCAATGCCTACGATCGCAGACTGGTTGAGGATGTTCAGAATGTTCGCGGCGCGGAAGAAACGGTCCGTGAGCACGGCGAGCACGATGCAGATCAGCACGAGAGCGACGAGGATCGGCGTGGTCGGACTCGACTTGATGCGTTGCCACGCGCGCGTGGTCCAGCTGGTCTGGCGCTCGGCGAGTGTCGGCAGCGCCGAGGTCGTCGGTGCTGTCACGCGCTCTTCGAGCCTGGTTGGTTTCTGATTCATGAGTTCTTCCTCGAGTAGAAGTGTTCAGCCGAGTGAGGCGAGGTGCAGAGCTGCCTCGCGGTCGAAGGAGGATCGATCGACTTCACCGACGATGCGACCGGCGCGCAATACGTAGGCCCGGTCGCAGACTGCGAGCACTTCGTCGGTATCCGAGCTCGTGACGATCACGCCGGCACCTCCTTCTGCCATCTCGAAGACCTTCTCGTAGATGGCAGCCTTCGAGCCGACGTCGACACCGCGGGTCGGGTCGTCGAGCAGGATCAGGCGCGGCTCGGTCGCGGCGTACCGTGCGAGCACGACCTTCTGCTGGTTGCCGCCCGAGAGACGCCCGACCGCGCCGTTCATGCCGGCCGTCTTCACTTCGAAGTCGGCGATCCACTGCTTGCACAGCCGGGCGAGCTTGGTCTGCCTGATCCACCCGAACCTGCTGAACAGGCCGTAATTGCCGAGCGCCATGTTGTCACGCACGCTGCCCTCGAGTACGAGCCCGCTCTGCTTGCGGTCCTCGGTGACGTAGGCGATGCCTGCACCGCGCGCGGCGGCGATGCTGCCGGTCGGCACCGGCTTACCGTAGATCTTGACCGTGCCGCTGTCCGGGCGGTCGACTCCGGCGATCGCCCGCATGAGTTCTGTGCGTCCCGCGCCTGCCAGCCCGATGAGGCCTACGACTTCGCCGCTGCGCACATGGATCTTCGCATCCCTGACGCGGGGGGCGTTCAAGCCCTCGGCTTCGAGCACCTCATCGCCGAGTTCGCGCTCGCGATACGGATAGGCGCGGCCGAGGTCTCGGGCGAGCATCGCGCGTACGAGTTGCTGCTCATCCCATTCGGCTGTGGGGCGCTGTTCGACGACCTGGCCGTCGCGCAGCACCAGGATGTCGTCGGCGATCTCGAAGAACTCGTCGAGGTGGTGGCTCACGTAGAGGATGCCGAGGCCGTCTGCTTTGAGCCCCTTGATCACGTTCATAAGAATCTCGACCTCGCTCTCCGGTAGCGAGGAGGTGGGCTCGTCGAAGATGAGCACCTTCGCGTCGCGGGCGAGGCAGCGGGCGATCTCGAGAAGTTGGCGCTCGGAGAGCGTGAGGCTCGATACCGTGCGCCGCGGGTCGACGTAGGCGAGGCCGACGCGGGCCATCGCCTTGCGGCTCGTGTGCTCGGCCTGCGCTCGATGGATCATTCCGGCGCTCGCCGGCATCGCACCGAGCAGCAGGTTGTCGGCGACCGACATATCGGGAATATCGGTGAGTTCCTGATAGATGACGCTGACGCCGGCCTTGATGACCTCGCCGGGATCGGCGGCAACAGGCCTGCCGCCGATCTCGACGACACCCTCGTCGGGGCGAACGGCACCGGCCAGGCTCTTGATGAGCGTGGACTTCCCCGCACCGTTCTCGCCGGCGAGCGCGAGCACCTTGCCCGCGTAGATATCGAGGCTGACATCCGTCAGCGCACGAACGCCCGGATAGCGCTTACTCACCCCGACCAATCTGGCGAGAGGCTGATCACTCAATTTCGTCCGCCCAGATCCCGAACTCCTGCACCTCGGGGCTCTCGAGGTTGTCGGCGGTGAGCAGCATCGAAGGCCACTCGACGTTCTTCTCGACCTCTTCCCCCTTGGAGAGCTTCACGATGAGGCGCACGGCCTCCTCCGACATGGTGATCGGCTGCTGGCTGATCTCGGCATCCTGGATCCCGGCGCGGATGTTCTCGACGGCCGGCTTCGGGCCGTCGATGCCGATGACGTAGATGTGACCCTCTTCGCCGACCGGCTTGAAGCGCCCCGCCGACTCGATCGCGCGGCTCACACCGACCGCCTCTGCGCCGTTGGCCGCGAAGACCGCGTCGATCTCGGGCTGGGCCTGGAGAATGTCGGTCATGACCTCGTTCGACACCGCGGTGTCCCAGCCGCCATCGGCGGTGGCGACGATCTCGATGTCGGGGTACGCCTCCATCGCTTCGAGGAAGCCCTTGTCGCGGTCGATCGCGGCGGGCGATCCCGCGAGGCCCTGAATATTGACGACCTTGCCCTTGGGCTCGCCGTTCTTCTCTTCGAGGAACGCGGCGATCTCCTCGGCAGCCATCTTGCCGGCCTCGACATGGTTCTGGCTGATCGTGAAGGTCACGTCGGTGCCGATCGAGTCGGCGAGCGCGATCACGGGGATACCGGCGGCGTCTGCCGCCTTCACCGCGGGGACGATGGCCTTGCCGTCTGCGGGGTTGATGGCGATGTAATCGACGCCCTGGGTGATGAGATTCTCGACGTCTGTGACCTGCTGATTGGGGTCGCCGTTCGCATTGGTCGAGATCAATTCGACGCCGGTTTCTTCTGCACCGCGCTCAAGGCCCTCGAGGATACCCGCGAAGAACGGATTCGACACCGTATAGCCCGAGTAACCGATGGTGATATCGCCGGCCTCCGCCGAGCCGCCATCGCCGTTCCCCCCACTGTCGTCCGACGAGCAAGCCGAAAGCCCTACCAGTGCCCCTACGGCGGCGAGCGACAACATCGCCTTCACGAGTTTCTTTGCCATCGATCCTTCTCCTGTCTCTTCCTTGAGTGCATTGGCGACAGACGTCCGTCGTCCGTCGCCTGTCGACAGATTAGGGATCCTTCGGTAAGTTTGTCAATGGATGGACTCGAAACGGAGAGGACAACCAGGGGCCCGGTTCCGCGATCCGCACTCAAACAGAGCTCATTAGAGGCAGGTAACAGTATGAAAACGTTTCAGGCTACGACAGCGCTGCAACGCGGTCCCTCGCTCGCTGAGCAGGCCTATGCAGCTATTCAAGAGCTCATCATCTCCGGCGCGATCACCTCCGAAACCGTGCTCAGCGAAAACGACCTCTCCCGCCAGCTCTCAATCAGCCGCTCGCCCCTACGAGAAGCGATCCGTCGCCTGCAGGACGAGGGCATGCTCAATGAATCCGGCCCGCGCGGCTTCTCGGTGCCGCCGATCACCACCCGATTCGTAGCCCAGCTCTACCAGGTGCGACGCGCACTCGAGGGTGAGGCTGCGCTGCTGGCCAGAGATATTCCGTCCGAGGAGATGAACGCGGTGCGCGAGATGATGGAGCGCGTACTCGTCGATCTCTCGGAGGGGCGCAGCCATTCCTTCGCCGATGCAGATGCGGCCTTCCACAACCTCTACATCCATCGCTGCGGAAATCCCATGCTGCTGCATCTCATCGCTCGACTTCAAGGGCCCCTGGCCAGGGTGCGGGTATTCGCGAACCCCCTGCACGAGCACCTTCGCGCCTCCGTGCAGGAGCACCTCGCCGCACTCGACGCCATGGCGACCGGGAAGCCTGAACTGGTACAGCAGGCAGTAGTGGCGCATATCGACGGCATCTCCGCGCGCCTCCTGTCCCACCTCGAGTCGAGTGTGCCGTCATCCGACTCGACCACTGGCAGGAGCAACTGAGACGATGAGCCGACGCTTCAAGACAGGAGTAGCGGGACTCGGCTGGATGGGCGGGCTGCACGCCCGAAGCTACCGTCGCTTCTCAGAGGTCTTCCCCGACTTCGAGGTCTCATTCGACCTCGTCTCCGCAGCGAGCCGATCAGCTGTGTTGCGCGATGAGGCCGTCACGCGCTGGGGGTTCGATAGCGCCGTCGATCAGCCGATGCTCCTCACTGCAGCGGAGGACATCGATGTCCTCTCGGTCTGCACACCGAACGCCGAGCACGTCGACCTCGCCGTGGCCGCAGCAGACGCCGGCAAGGCCGTGTGGATCGAAAAGCCGGTAGGACGATCGGTCGAAGAGGTCGAACGCGTGCGCGAGGCGGTGCTGCGAAACGGCACAGCCCTCGCGGTGGGGCACAACTACCGTTCTTCCCCCGCCATCAGGGAACTGCGGCAGCGCATCGGCGAGGGACGGATCGGAAGGGTCGAACAGGTCCGCGGGCACTACGACGCGGGGTTCGCCGCCGATCCGGAAGCGCCTCTCACCTGGCGCTTCTCCCGCGAGCAAGCCGGCGGTGGAGCTTCGAGCGATATCCTCAGCCACCTCCTCGATCTTGCACAGCACGTGTGCGGTCCCGCGACCGAGATCACAGGGCGGCTGCGCACCGTGCACGCGTCGCGTCCACTCCCGCTCGCACCAGGCGGGCACTTCGGAGGCCCCGCTCTCACGAACCGCGGCACCGTCGACAACGACGACATCGCCGTCGCCCTCGTCGCGTTCGCCGACGGCGCCTTCGGTTCTCTCAACGCGAGCCGCGTCTCGCGTGCGGGCGAGAATGAGATCCTGCTCGAGGTGCACGGCAGCCACGGTTATGCGCAGTGGAACTCCGAGCGCCCGAACGAGTTTCTCTGGCGCGACCGCGCGATGCGAAGCGTGACGCGAGAGCACGTCGACGCCGGCATGGGCGAATACCGTCGCTTCCTTCCTGGGCCCGGACTCGGCCTCGGTTTCGACGACGTCAAACTCATCGAGCTCGGCGAGTTCGTCAAGATGATGCGAGGGATGCCGTCCCAGGCGGCGACGATCGATGACGCTTTACGCGTCGCCCGACTGGAGGAGGCTCTCACGGCCTCGGCCACCACCGGACGATGGGTATCCGTCTCCTCGTCATAAGCATCGACCCGGCTGTCCTGCGAGCTGCCACGGCGGCGAACCGTCCTTCAGACATCGATTCGGAGCACAGCTCCGGGGCTGTCACCCCGGATTATTCGGCGCGCGTCGAGTCTCGAACGATGAGTCGCGGCGGGATGAGAACCGTCGCACCTCCGGCAGGCTGCCTCCACGATCGGCTCCCCGGGGCCCCGTGGGTGCCGAGTTCCATGGCGGTGAGCAGCGCTCCCGCCGCCTCTCGACCGATGCGCCGGTTCATGGGGTCGATCGTCGTCAATGAAATGCGTGGGATCCCCGCGAGCATCGAGTCGTCGAAGCCCGTCACGAGGCAGTCGTCGGGCACAGAGACGCCGGCCGCTTCGAGTGCCGTGATCACACCGACCGCGACGAGGTCGTTCACCGCGACGATCGCCTCCGGCTGCTCTCCGGAGGCGAGGATCTGCTTCACCGCGCGCATAGCGCCTGCCTCGGTGAGATCCGCACGCTGCACCGCGCCAGAGGATCCGAGACCACGGGCGTCCATGGCGGCACGGAACGCCGTCTCGCGCGACGCCGACACCGTACCGCCGCTGCCGCCGATGAACACGATGCGCTCGAGCCCCTGGTCGATGAGGTGATCCACCACCATTCGGATGCCTGCCGCATCGTCGGTGCGCACGGTCGCGACAGTGTCGTCGGTCGCGTCGATGGCGCTCGCCACGACCGTGGGGATCGTCGCGGTGAGGTCGGCCAGTTCCCCGAAATCGGGAATCGTGCCGACGGTCACCAGCCCCGCCGGCCGCAGGTCGCGCAGCACGTCGAGGTTATCGCGGTCGAGGACGGCCTCGCCGCTGCCGTCCTCGACCTGGGCGGTGACGATCACGGTGCGCTGGCCCGCCTCGCTCAGCCGGATCTTCACGGCTCCCACTATCTCGGCGAAGATCGGATTCGACAGGTTCGACACGAGAATGCCGACCACATCACGGCGACCGGCCGAAAGCGATTGCGCCACGAGATTGGGACGGTACCCCAGCGCAGCGGCGGCCTCCAGCACTCTCCGTCGACGCTCGACGCTGACGTTCTCGCCGCCATTGAACACGAGCGAGACGAGAGACTTCGAGACGCCCGCCTCTCGAGCCACGTCCCGGATAGTCGGAGGACGCACGGGTAGCACGTCCTCTCCCACCCGATCCACCATCTTCGCCCGCCTTTTCACTCGCACAGCAGGAGTGCGCTGGCGCCCCCTAGAGGCTCCCGCATGTTTGCTCTGTTCCATTCATCTTAGAGTCGACGGAGAGTATCGTCCGACCGGTACGGGCGTCGGAGCGGCACAGGGGCCAGGCCTCGGGCGTCAGAGGGCGACGGAGACCACGACACCCTCGGTAGCGGACCGCTGCGCAGCATCAGCGAGAACGAGCGCTGCACGCCCGTCATCGAAGGTCGGGCTCGTGGAGGCCTCACCGCGCACGAGCTTGATGAACTCGGCCAGTTCGGTGGCGTACGCCTGCGCGTAGCGTTCGAGGAAGAACCCCCCGAAAGCCGGTTTCGCGTCGACGGCGTCAGCCGAAGAACGGCTCACGAGGCTTATGGGAGCATTCGCGACCTGCAGCATCCCCTTCGCACCGAATGCTTCGATGCGCTGGTCGTAACCCATCGCGCTGTGCCGCGAGTTGATGATGGTGGCGATGGCGCCAGAGGCGGTACGCAGGGTCGTCACGGCAGTGTCGAAGTCGCCGTGCTCGCGGGCGCCGGCGTCGAAGGTCTGCGTTCCGGTCGCACTCACGGAGACGATGTCTTCGAGGAAGAACCGGGCCAGGTCGAAGTCGTGGATCGTCATGTCTCGGAAGATGCCGCCCGACACCTTCACATAATCGGCAGGAGGAGCGACCGGGTCCCGACTGATGATGGTGAGTTGTTCGACGTCGCCGATATCGCCCGCTTCGATGCGGGTGCGCACCTCGCGGAAGTTGCTATCGAAGCGTCGATTGAAGCCGAGCGCCACCGGCACGCCGCTCGACTGCACGAGCGGCCGCAGTGCTTCGACGCGGGAGATGTCGAGGTCGATGGGCTTCTCGCAGAGCACCGGTAGACCTGCCTTGACCGAGGCTGCGATGAGGTCGACGTGAGTCGGGGTGGGCGAGGCGATGAGCACGGCGTCGATCTCGCCCGAAGCGATGAGCTCCTCCGGTGATGCGGTCGCAATACCGCCGAAACGCTTGACGATGTCTTCAGCTCCCGCAACGAAGGGGTCGGCGACCCACGCGAGCGTCGCTTCGGGATCCACCGCGATACTGGCGGCGTGCACCTGCCCGATGCGTCCGGTGCCGATAAGTCCGAAACGAACTGGATTCTGCGTCATTGCGTCAATTTCCTCTGAGATCAGGATCGCACGACCCTCGTGGTTACCGATTTGATAGGACAACGAACCGCCTATAAGTATACTCAAATTTGGACCGGTTCAAAGACGAAAGGAAACGCATGCGCATTGGACTCGTCGGTTACGGCGCCGGCGGCAGACTCTTCCATCTGCCCTACATTCAAGCCGCGACCGAGTGGGAGATCGTCGGCGTCGTGACTCGCTCTCCCGAGCGACGCGCCGCACTCGCGGCCGAAGCACCGGAACTTCCGACTTTCGACTCGCTCGACGAGCTCATCGACACTGGGCTCGACGCCGTCGTGATCACCACCCCGCCGAGCACACGACGCGAGCTTGTGCTGCGGGCCCTGGAGCGGGGCGTTCACGTGGTCGCCGACAAGCCTTTCGCGCCCGACCAGCAGGTCGCCCGCGAACTCGCCGAGGCCGCGGAGACAGCGGGAAAGATCCTCACCGTCTTCCAGAACCGGCGCTGGGACACGGACCTCATCACGCTGAGGAACGTGCTCGAAACAGGCGAGCTCGGCACGCCATGGAGAGCGAACTTCGTACTCGACCAAAACGATCCGGGTACGCTCGAGGCGGGTCCCGGGGACGGGCTCCTGCGCGATCTCGGGGCGCACGTCGTCGATCAGGTCATTCAGCTGTTCGGACCGGTAGCGCGCGTCGACGGGCACCTCGACTGGCTCGACGCAGACGCAGGCAGGATCGACGTCGGCTTCGCTCTCGGCCTGCACCACGAATCGGGTGTCTACAGTGCGGTCTCGGCGAGCAAACTCGGGCATCGCGCAGAGCGCGGCATGATCGTCTACGGCAGCGAGGGCTCGTACGCGTCGCGGATGCACGACGTGCAGTTCGACCAGCTCCTTGCGGGCGAACGTCCGGCGACGGCCGAGCAGTGGGGCGTGGAGAAGGAGGAGCGCTGGGGCGTGCTCTCGACCGCGTCCGGGCAACGGCGCGTGCCCTCCGCGGCCGGCGACTACTCCGATTTCTACCGAGAGCTGCACGCCGCGATCGCCGATGGTGCACCGCTGCCGGTGAAACTCGACGAGGCGCTGCACACGATCGCGGTGCTCGACGCCGCCCGGGAGAGCGACGCACGGGGTCGCTCGATCGACCTGCCCTGAACGGCCTCACCCGGCCGCGGCACCCGCCGCCGAGCACGAAGCCCTCGCGGAAGAGCACTGAGCTCCTACCGCGAGGGCTTCGGAGTTGGAGGCCTCGGCCACCAGCTCCTATTTGACGGCAGGCAGGCGAATGGCCCCTGTGGTCACATCCTCGTCGAGCTGCTCGAGGGTGCGGCCGCGCGTCTCCGGCACCCACTTCCAGAAGAAGAAGAACGAGAAGACGTTCACCGCGGCGAAGAGCACGAACAGGCCCATTCCCACAGATCCGACGATCGAGGGGACCGACAGCGCCAGGGAGCCGTTCGCGATCCAGTGCAGGAAGATCGCGATGCCCATGCCGATGCCGCGCACCCGCAGCGGGAAGATCTCAGAGACGTACACCCAGGTGCAGATGTTCAGGAACAGCTGCATCGAGCCCACCATGACCAGCACCAGCACCAGGAACGCCCACGGCCGAGCCGCGTCGCCCTCGGGGAACACCCACAGCATCGCGATCACGATGAGGATGTGCGCGATCGAGACGAGACCGTAGCCCCACAGGAAGTTGGTGCGCCGATTGATGCGATCCATCATGAATAGCGCAATCGAGCCACCGACCACCGCGATGACCCCGGGGGCGATGTTCACCCAGCCGAGCATCGCTTCGCTGAAACCGGCCTCGGCGAGCATGCGCTGCCCGTAGTACATGATCGCGTTGATGCCGGTGAACTGCTGCAGAACGCCGACGCCGCTCGCGATCAGCAGAATGATGAGCAGGTTCTTGTTCGTCAGGATCGCCTTGAGCCCGATCGAGCGGACCCCCATGAGCCGCTCCTCCTCGGCGACGCGCTCGATGTCGGCGAGTTCGGCCTCGGCTCGATCCCTCGATCGGATCGAATGCAGCACCTCGCGAGCAGCATCCTCACGCCCCTTCTCGAGCAGCCATCGGGGCGACTCCGGCATCCGCAGCATACCCACGAACAGCACAATGGCGGGCAGCGCGCAGATGGCGAACATATAGCGCCACACGCCGTCGTGGTGACCGAACATCGCGGCGATGACGGCATTCACGATGAAGGCTGCCAACTGTCCGACCACGATCATGAGCTCATTGCGACCCGCGAGGGATCCGCGGATCTCGAACGGAGCCATCTCCGCCAGGTACACCGGCACCACGGTCGAGGCACCTCCGACCGCGAGACCGAGCATGATGCGCCCGGTGATCAGTACGCCATAACCGGCCGCTGAGAATTCTCCATAGGCGCCGCTGCCCGGCGAGAAGATCACCAACATCGTGCCGACGAAGAACGCGATGGAGAGAAGAATGATCGTGGCGCGGCGACCGATCCTATCCGACAACCAACCCCCGATCAGCGCACCGAACGCTGCGGCGAAGACGAGAGAGCTGATCACGAACCCCAGCTGCAGATCGTTCAGGCCGAGCTCGGCCTGCATGGGGCGCTCCGCACCGTTCGCAACACCGGTGTCGTAGCCGAAGAGCAGCCCGCCGAAGGTCGCGACGACGGCTACGATACCGAGGCGCCGCTTATGCGAGCCGTCTGTGAGGGGCGGGAGCTTGACACTTCCAGTGGTTGAGGCTGCTGTGCCTCCGGACATACGGACTCCTTCGTCTTGGCCATCGTGAAGCTTGGACCGGTCCAAAGTCTAGGCAGAATCTCTCCTCGTCGCAACATTCCGGAAACACTCTGCACTGCGCTTGTCGTCCACTCTCTGCCCGCTCGAATCCAGTACCCCGACATCCGCATCCTGCACCGTGGGTGCGAGGCGGACTCGGGTCACGCGATACCAACGCCATTTCAATGTCGTTACATTTGTACAAATGTGGCTTCGAGCGTATGGTGGGCCGGTGACATCGTTACTCCCCGATCTCGCGCCCGCCGCCTGGGCTCTCCTCGCGGTCGCCGCCCTGCTGGTGGGCGTCTCGAAGACCGCGATCCCGGGCATCAACACCCTCTCGATCGCTGTTTTCGCGGCCGTACTGCCCGCGCGGGCTTCCACTGGCGCGCTACTCATCCTGCTCATCGTAGGCGATCTCTTCGCGCTGCTCAGCTACCGTCGGCACGCCGATTGGGCCACCCTCCTCCGCCTCGTTCCCGCCGTCGTGGTCGGTCTCGCGCTCGGGGCGGTCTTCCTCGCTCTAGCCGATGATTCGTGGGTGCGGCGGGTGATCGGAGTGATCCTGCTGCTCATCATCGCATTCACCGTCTGGAGGCGCAGCGCGAAGCGCCTGCGCACCGCCGAAGAAGAATCGGTTCGCGCCGCCGCCTTCGCTCGTGTCGGGTACGGGTCGCTCGGCGGCTTCACCACGATGGTGGCGAACGCCGGCGGACCGGTGATGTCGATGTACTTCCTCGCGGCCAGGTTCCCCGTCAAGGCCTTCCTGGGCACGGCCGCCTGGTTCTTCGCGGTGCTCAACCTGGCGAAGCTGCCGATCTCCGCCGGACTCGGACTTGTCACACCGGCTACGCTGATGCTCGATCTGCTGCTCGTGCCCGGCGTGATCGGGGGCGCGGTGCTGGGACGCTGGATCGCCGGGCGCATTAAACAGCAGGCCTTCGAGTGGGCCGTGATCCTGTGCACGACGCTCGGTGCGGTCTACCTACTGGTGAGCTGATCGCCGAAGCACCGCATGCGGCATCGCGCGGGAAGCCCCCTCCCGCATCCCCGCCGTTCTCGTGGGATCAGGCGTAGAAGGAGGGGCGCTCGGGCGCTTCCACGGGCACGATACCGCCGCCGTGCAGAGCGGTGACGCCCGCCTCGCACGACAGCGCCACAAGGTAGCCGTCCCACGCGTTCGGGCCGTCGATGAGGGTTCCACGGCGCACGGCGTCGACCCAACGCTGGATCTGCGCGTCGTACGCCGCTGCGAAGCGGGTGGTGAAGCTCTCGTGCTCCTTCACACGGAAGAAACCGGCTTCCCACTGCTGCAGACCTGCAGGCTGGCCGATGCGCGCGATGCCTTTCTCGAAGACGGCTTCGGTGGCGACCTGATAGCCGAACTGCACGCTCACGTTCATCTCGACATCGACCAGCACGCCGTTCTCGAGCTCCATGATCACGAGGATCGGCTCACTCAGGCGCGCGGGTGCGAGTGAGTTGCGGCGCGGATGCTTCACCTCGACGGTCTTCACCGGCGAGCCGGCGAGCCACGGCACCACGTCGAACTCGTGCACGACGGAGTCGGTGATGAGCATGTCCTGGGTGTAGCCGTCGGGCACCGAGGGATTGCGGTGCAGCGCTCGCACCATCAACAGATCCCCGCTCTCGCCCGAGCCCACGAGCTCGCGCAGCGCTTGGTACTCGGCATCGAATCGACGCATGAAGCCGAGCTGGATGTGGGGCCGATCGAGCTGCTGCTCGAGTTCGAGGATCTCGCGCGAGCTCTCGGAGGTCTGGGTGAGCGGCTTTTCGCACAGGATCGGCAGCCTCGCGGCGAGCGCGGGCTTCAGCACCGGGGCGTGGAACTGGCCGGGGGTCGCGATGAGCACGGCGTCCAGGGCGTCGGTCTCGATCGCATCCTCGAGACGACTGAAGGTCAACGCCCCCGGCGCATGCGTCGTCGCGGCCGCGGCGCGGCCCGCGTCAGGCTCGACGACGGCCGCTACTCGGGCGCCGGCGATGCGGCAAGTGATGCGCTTGATGTGATCGGCGCCCATCATGCCGGCGCCGACGACGGCGATGCGGAGTTCTTCAGTCATTGAGTGTCTTCCAATCTGTCATTCTGAGCGAGGTGCGAGATCTGGAGCTCAGGCTTCTTCGACTCGCTCCACTCGCGCGTAAGGAGGTATTACCGCTCGGCGGTGAAGGGAAGGCGGGGATCCAGCTCCTGCCCCTCCCAGGTGTCGCGCACCCAGCCGTGGGCCGGGTCGTCGCTGATGAGCCAGCTGCGATCGGGATCGGGCCCGGCCATCACGTTGAGGTAGTACATGTCGTAGCCGGGGGCCGCGACCGCCGGGCCGTGGTAGCCGTGGGGCACGAGCGCCACGTCGCCGGTCTTCACCTGCGAATCGATCTCGAGGTGCCCCGCCGGAGACGAGTACGAGCTGAACATGCCGAAGGCGCGATCCGGATCGACGCCCTCGGGGGCGTCCTTCACGGGCGCCACCTCGAAGTAGTAGATCTCCTCGAGCTGCGACTCGTGGCCGGGGATGTGCTCGTCGTGCTTGTGGGGCGGGTACGACGACCAGTTCTCTGCGGGGGTGATCACCTCGACCACGATGAACCGGGCGGCGTCGAGCACCTCCTTGCGGCCGAAGTTGTGCACCTGGCGGCTCGAGGCCCCGGCGCCGCGCAGTTCGACGGGGATCTCGTCGACCGACAGGTATCGGGTGGGCCGCACGATACCGGTCGGCGAGGTGGCGACGAGGAAGCGGCTCTCGCCCTCGGAGCGGGCGGTGACCGTACCGGTCGCCGCCGCCGAGAGGTAGAGCATGTCGGTGCGGCCGTCGAAGACGGAGGACCGGCCGGCGAGCTCGGTGACCGCCTGCTCACCGCCCTCCGTGTGCGCCACCCGGAACGAGCCGGAGAGGGGGAGAATCAGGCGCTCGACGCCCGTACCGTCGAGGTCGAGCGACGCTCCCTGCTCGAGCCTGCCCACTCGAATGCCGGTGTGCTCCCACCCGGGCGTGCGCTCGTCGACCACGGTCTCCCAACCGCCCTCGGCGAGTTCACCGCGGCGGTGGAACCAGCGCGCTGCCTGCTGAGTCATGTTCGTGCCCCTCTCCGCTTCGCTCAGTCGTTCTGCGGGAAGCCGAGGTTGATGCCGCCGTGCTTGGCGGGATCGAGCCAGCGGCTGGTGATCGCCTTCTCGCGGGTGAAGAAGTCGAAGCCATGCACGCCGTAGGCCTTCGCGTCGCCGAACAGCGAGGCCTTCCATCCGCCGAAGGAGTGGTAGGCGACGGGCACGGGGATCGGCACGTTGATGCCGATCATGCCGACCTGGATCTCGTGCTGGAAGCGGCGGGCCGCCCCGCCGTCGTTGGTGAAGATCGCGGTGCCGTTGCCGAAGGCGCCCGAGTTGATCAGGTTCACGCCCTCCTCGAAGGTCTGCACGCGCACGACCTCGAGCACCGGGCCGAAGATCTCCTCGGTGTAGGCGCGCGAGGTAGTGGGCACGTTGTCGATGAGCGTCGGGCCGACGAAGAAGCCGTTCTCGTGACCGTCGACCGCGATGCCGCGGCCGTCGACCACGATCGTGGCGCCGTCCTGCTCGGCGATGTCGATGTAGCCGGTCACCTTGTCGCGGTGCACGTCGGTGATGAGCGGCCCCATGTCGGGCTCGGGGCTCGACGCGCCGTTGCCGATGTTGAGCTTCGCGATGCGATCCTTGATCTTCTCGATCAGCTCGTCGGCCACCGGCTCGACGGCCAGCACGACCGAGATCGCCATGCAGCGCTCGCCCGCGGCGCCGTAGCCCGCGTTGATGGCCTGGTCGGCGACGAGGTCGAGGTCGGCGTCGGGCAGCACCAGCATGTGGTTCTTCGCGCCGCCGAGCGCCTGCACGCGCTTGCCGTGCTTCGACGCGGTCTCGTAGATGTACTGCGCGATCGGCGTCGAGCCCACGAAAGAGATCGAGGCCACGTCGGGCGAGGTGAGCAGGCCGTCGACGGCGAGCTTGTCGCCGTTGAGCACGGTGAACACGCCGTCGGGCAGCCCCGCTTCCTTCCAGAGCTCGGCGAGCCACAGCGATGCCGAGGGGTCCTTCTCGCTCGGCTTCACAATGACCGCGTTGCCCGCCGCGATGGCGATGGGGAAGAACCACATCGGTACCATCGCCGGGAAGTTGAAGGGGGAGATGATGCCCGCGACGCCGATGGGCTGCTTGACCGAGTAGACATCGATGCCAGTCGAGGCGTTCTCCGAGAACGCACCCTTGATGAGGTGCGGGAAGCCCGTGGCGAGCTCCACGACCTCCTGCCCGCGGAGGATCTCGCCCATCGCGTCGGAGAGCACCTTGCCGTGCTCGGCGGTGATGATCGCGGCGAGCTGCGGCTTGCGCTCGTTGAGCAGCTCGCGGAACTTGAAGATGACGGCCTGCCGCTTCGCCATGGAGAACTCGCTCCACAGCTCGAAGCCGCGCTGGGCCGAGGCGATGGCCTCGGCGATCTCTGCCTCGTCGGCGAGCGCGACCTGGGCCTGCACCTCACCGGTGGCCGGGTTGTACACGGGAGCGGTGCGGCCGCTCGCCGACTCGCGACGGGCGCCGTCTATCCAGTGCGGGATGATGGGGAGGTCGGTGGTCATAGCGGCTCCTAAAAATGTTGTGGTTCATTCGACCTGAACTTGGACCGGTCCAAGCATATGCGCTCGCGCAGAAAAACTATAGGCCTCGATGCACAAGCCGGGCCGCGGTGTCGACCGCCGTCGCCACGTCGTCGTCGTGGGGGTAGAGCAGCGTGCGGCCCACGGTGAGGCCGCGCACGCCGGGGAGCGCGAGCGCGCTCTCCCAGGAGGCGAAGGTCTCGTCGGGATCGCCGCCGTTGTCGCCGCCGAGCAGCAGCGTGGGCATCGTCGTGGCCTCCATGACGCGCTCCATCTCGGGCACGACCGGCAGCTTCATCCACGTGTACGCGCTCGAGTTGCCGAGGCCGGAGGCGATCGCGGTCGAAAGGATCACGGCGTCGGCCGAGAGATCGTTGACGACCCTGCCTTCGACGCGGCCGCTCATGAACGGCTCGAGCATGATGGGCAGTTCCGACGCAGCTGCCGCGTCGACTGCACGGGCCGTCGCCTCGAGCGTGGGCGCGGTGCCGGGGTCGTCCAGGTCGACGCGGATGAGGGTCTTGGCGAAGTCGATGCCCTGCCGCTTCATGGCGGGCACGTCGTACGCGGTGTAGCGGTCGTCCATCTCGAACGAGGCGCCGCGCAGGCCGCCGCGGTTCATCGAGCCCACGACGATCTTGTCGTCGAGCAGGCCGAGCGCGGCGAGGTCGTCGATGATGTCGGGGGTCCCCAGCACACCGTCGACGCCGGGTCGCGACACGGCGAGCGCCATGCGCTCGAGCAGGTCGTAGCGGTTGGCCATCGCGGTCTTGTTGGAACCGACGGCGATCGCGCCGCGGGCGGGGTGATCCGCGGCGACGATGAACAGCCGCCCGTCGCCGCGGATCACGTCGCGCCGGCGGCGCTCGGCGAGGGCGCGGCCGATGTCCGCCGGGTCGGCGGCGCGCAGTTCGCGCAGACGCTCGAAGTCCAGTGCCATATCAGGCCCCCTTCGCAAGAATCGCCTCGACCTCTGCGGCGTCGGGCATGGCGGTCGAGCACTCCAGTCGGGTCGCGACGATGGCGCCGGCGACGTTCGCGAAGCGAAGGACGCGCTCGAGATCCCAGCCCTGCAGCAGGCCGTGGCAGAGTGCGCCGCCGAAGGCGTCGCCCGATCCCAGGCCGTTGACCACGTCGACAAAGTGCGGCAGCACCTCGACGCGCTCGTCACGGGTCTTGGCGAGCACGCCCTTCGGCCCCTGCTTCACGATGGCGAGCTCGATGCCGCGCTCGAGCAGCGCATCGGCCGCGCGATCGGGCTCGGTCTCGCCGACCGCCACCTCGCACTCCTCCCGGTTGCCCACGGCGACGGTCGCGTTGCCGATGACACGATCGACCTCGGCGGTGGCCTCAGCGGGATCGGCCCAGAACATGGGGCGGTAGTCGAGATCGAAGACGGTGTGCCGCGCGCCGGCACGCGCCTCGAGGGCGGTGCGGTGGGCGCTGCGGCTGGGCTCCTCGCTGAGCCCGGTGAGCGTGAACCAGAAGATGCGGGCGGCCCGCACGGCGTCGAGGTCGAGGTCGGAGCTCTCGATCTGCATGTCGGGCGCCTTGGGTTTGCGGTAGAAGTAGAGCGGGAAGTCGTCAGGCGGGAAGATCTCGCAGAAGGTGACCGGGGTGGGGAACTCGGGATCGACCCTCACCTCGCGGGGGTCGACGCCGAGGCGGTCGAGCTCGCGCAGCAGATAGCGGCCGAAGGGGTCGTCGCCCACGCGGGAGATGAGGGCGCTCGCGTCACCGTACCTGGCCGCCGCGACCGAGACGTTGGCCGCACTGCCGCCGAGGTACTTGCCGAAGCTCTCGACGTCCTCGAGCGGACCCTTCTGCAATGGGTAGACGTCGACGCCGAGGCGCCCCATCACCAACACGTCATCAGGACGCCGCTGTTCCGACATACGCTCCTCGCTTCCAGTCCCGCGGGCAGAGCAGCGCTTGCGGCGCCCTCATATTTGTCCTAACAATAACACAATCCGCACGCACGACCAGACTCAGAGCAGGTAATGTTGTCCTCACATTGGAGTGGCGCGACTCGAGCGGCTCGCCGCCGCGCCGAGCGAAGCGAGGGTCACATGAGCACCGAACCCGTCTGGCCGGAAGAGCTGTTCACCGACCTCGACCGCACCGGCCCGGTGCCCCTCTACTTCCAGATCTCGAGCCGCCTCGAACGGGCGATCCGCGACGGCATCATCCCGGCCGGCGCGCGCCTCGAGAACGAGATCTCGATCGGAGAGCGTCTCGGGCTCTCGCGCCCGACCGTGCGCCGCGCCATCCAGGAGCTGGTCGACAAGGGGCTGCTCGTGCGCCGCCGCGGCATCGGCACCCAGGTCGTGCAGGCGCGGGTGAGCCGCCCCGTCGAGCTGACGAGCCTGCATGAGGATCTCACGCGGGTGGGGCACACACCGTCCACTCGTGTGCTCTCCGTCGAACGCGTGAAGGCCGACGAGCAGGTGGCGAGCCAGTTGCGCATCGCGCCCGGCACCGAGATCACCCGCATCCGCAGGCTCCGCTACGCCGACGGCACGCCCATGGCGATCCTCGAGAACCTGCTCCCTCCCGAGTTCTCCGACATCACCGTCGCAGATCTCGAGCGCCAGGGGCTCTACGAGATCCTCCGAGCACGAGGCATCACGATCAAGATCGCGAACCAGACCATCGGCGCCCGCCGCACCCACGGCGACGAGCACGAACTGCTCGACCTCGCGAAGGGCAGTCCGCTGCTCACCATGGACCGCGTGGCCTTCGACCACGGCGGGCGGGCCATCGAAGCGGGGCACCACTGCTACCGACCCGATCTCTACTCTTTCGAGACGACGCTCGTCTCCCGCTGACGCGGTCTACCGCGACTCGACCCGCGTTCCCTGTTGCGCCCGATATCGCCGCGAATTGCGATGCGCCGCTCACCTGGCATGCTGTACGTATGCCCCCTGCCGCAGCAGCACCGCCTCCGCGGACGCGTCGCCGCGCGCGCACGCGATCCACGGCCCTCGGCTGGGGTCTGATCGCCCCGAGCCTGCTCGGCATCCTGGCCTTCCTGCTCGCCCCGATCGTGGTCGTGTTCTGGCTGAGCCTGCACCAGTGGGATCTCATCTCGGATCCGAGCTGGGCCGGGCTCTCGAAGTGGCAGGCCGTGCTGCACGACGGCGGGTTCTGGAACTCGATGCTGGTCACGCTGCTGTTCGTCGTGTTCGTGATCCCGCTGCAGACCCTGCTGGGCCTCTGGATCGCCAACCTGCTCACGAAGGGCCTGCCGGGTTCGGGCCTGCTGCGCGTCATCTACGTCATCCCGTGGGTGTGCGCGCCGCTCGCGCTCGGAATCGTGTGGAACTGGATCTTCCAGCCGACCGGCGGCGCCCTCAACGAACTGTTCGGCACGCACGTGAGATGGCTCGCCGATCCCGCGTTCGCGCTGCCCTCGGTCGCGGCGGTGACCGTCTGGTCGCAGGTGGGCTACGTCGCCCTCTTCTTCATGGCCGGGCTGGCGGTGATCCCGAGCCAGGTAATCGAGGCCGCGAGGATCGACGGCGCGAGCGCCACCCGGATCTTCTGGAGCATCAAGGTTCCGCTGCTGCGCCCGACGATGTTCTTCGTGCTGGTCACCTCGGTGATCAGCACCTTCCAGATCTTCGACACGGTGTACGGGCTCACGCCGCAGGGCGGGCCGAACGGCAGCACCTCGGTGGCCGCCTTCACGCTCTATCAGACCGCATTCAAGCGCTTCGATGTGGGATCCGCATCCGTCATCGCGGTCATCCTCTTCGTCGTCCTCGTGCTCATCACCATCGTGCAGCAGGCGTACTTCCGGAAGCGAATGACCTATGACCTCAGCTAGCGCAAGCGGTACTGCCCGCGATCGCAGACTCGGCGCGGGCGGCGAGCCGCGACCCGGGCTGCTCGGCACGCTGGGCGTGTACGTCGTGCTGATCGCGGGCGCACTGCTCGTGCTCGGCCCGTTCGTGCTGAGCCTGATGACCGCGTTCAAGACACCGCAGCAGCTCGCGACCCAGTCGAAGCTGGCACCGCCGTGGCCGCTCACCCTCGAGAACTTCCAGCGCCTCTTCGAGGGCGACCTCGTCGACTTCTCGCGCGCGATCGGCGTGACGACCGGCTATGTCGCGATCGTGCTCGTCGGGCAGCTCATCTTCTCGATACTCGCGGCCTACGCCTTCGCCCGCCTGCGCTTCCCCGGGCGGGACGCCCTGTTCTGGGTCTACCTCGCGACCCTGATGGTGCCCGCGGTCGTCACGATGGTGCCCCTCTACCTGATGATCTCGGAGATGGGCCTGCGCAACACGTTCTGGGGGCTCGTGCTGCCCTACCTGTTCGGTTCGCCGTACGCGATCTTCCTGCTGAGGGAGTACTTCCGCGGGATCCCACAGGATCTCGTCGACGCCGCCCGCATCGACGGCGCGGGCCACTGGCGCATCCTGACCCGCATCATCGTGCCGCTGTCGCGCCCCATCATCGTCACCCTCGGCATCATCACGGTGGTGACGCACTGGAATAACTTCATGTGGCCCTTGATTATCACTAGTGGGCCCGAGTGGAGCGTCATCACGACGACCACCGCGAGCGTGCAGACGCAGTTCAACGGCAACTGGACGATCGTGATGGCCGCGACGACCATCGCGCTGCTCCCCCTGATCGTGCTCTTCACCATCTTCAACAAGCAGATCGTCTCATCGATCGCGATCACCAGCTTCCGGTGATCGACTGCAGAAAGGGATCCACATGAAACAGAGGCGAATTCTCGCGGCGCTGGCCGGGGTCGCGATCGCGGGCCTCGCGCTCACCTCATGCGCTTCGGAGGGCGGCGGGAACGGCGGAGGCGACGGCGACGTCACCCTCACCTTCCGCACGTGGGACACCAACGCGCAGGCAGCCTACGAGGAGTCCTTCGCGGCGTTCACCGAGCAGAACCCCGACATCACGGTCGACGTCGAGGTCGTGCCGTGGGCCGACTACTTCACCAAGCTGCGCACCGACATCGCCGGCGACAGCGCCGCCGACCTCTTCTGGATCAACTCCTCCTCCTACCTCCCCTACGCGCAGTCGGGCGCGCTGCTCGACATCGCCGACGTCTACGGCGACGACTTCGATGCGGCGAAGGCGGAGTGGGCGCCCAGCGTCGTCGAGCAGTTCACCGATGACGGCAAGCTCTACGGCGTGCCCCAGACATCCGACGGCGGGATCGCGGTGTACTACAACGCGGATCTCCTCGAGGCGGCGGGCGTCGCACCCGAAGAGCTCTCGGAGCTGCAGTGGGCGCCCGGCGGCGGATCCGACGACACCCTGATCCCGACCCTGCAGAAGCTGACCGTCGACCAGGCCGGCAAGACCGCCGCGGACGCCGATTTCGACGCGAACAGCATCGCCCAGTACGGCTACAACGCGGCGCAGGATCTGCAGGCCATCTACCTGCCCTACATCGGCTCGAACGGCGGCACCTTCCAGGACGGCGAGAAGTTCACCTTCTCGAACCCGAAGACCGTCGAGGCGTTCCAGTACATCGTGGATCTCATCAACGAGTACCACGTCGCGCCCGACGCCGCGGACACGAACACCAACGGCGACTTCAGCCGCGACCAGTTCCTGCAGGGCAAGATGGCGCTGTTCCAGTCGGGTCTGTACAACCTGGCGAACGTCGCCGACAACGCCGACTTCGACTGGGGCGTCGCGATGCTGCCCGCCGGCCCCGAGGGCGCGGTCAGCGTCACCAATGGCGTCGCGGTCGTCGGCAACGCGAAGAGCGACCACCAGGAGGCGGTGAACAAGGTGCTGCAGTGGCTCGGCACCGCCGACGGCAACAGCGCTATCGGCGCGACCGGAGCGAATCTGCCGGCGGTCGAGGGTGCGCAGGACGTCTACCGGCAGTACTGGGCCGACAAGGACGTGAACCTCGATCCCTTCTTCGATGTGCTCGAGAGCGGCGTCACGATCCCCGCCCCCGTCGGTGAGAACTTCGGGGCCGCCTCCGAGGGCTTCGGTCCGATCCTGAGCGAGATCTTCCTGGGCCAGCTGCCAGTCGAGGAGGGCCTGAAGCAAGCCGACGAGGTGGCCAACGCCGCGATCGGTTAGCCGACTGCCCGGGCGGCGCGGGGTCGGCCTTCTCGACACGCTCGAGGCCGATCCCGCGCCGCGGCCCTCCGCACGATCAGCGTCGCGGTTCGAAGCCGATGGTGGCGCACGCCCGCAGCGTCTGGGGCGCCCCCTGCTGGAGCGCGCGGTCGATGAATCCGAAGCGCTGCGCGAGCTCTCTCGCCGCCTCGTCGTGCTCGGTGCGCGAGAGCACGCCGATGCGCCAGGTCGCGAGGTCGTTCCAGCTGGGGGATCCCAGCGATCCCCCGAAGTTCTGCACCGCGAGACCCGCGCACAGCGTGGCGAAGTTGAGGCGGTCCACGAGGGGCCAGCCCTGCAGCGTGCCGGTGATCATGGCCGCGGTGAAGACATCGCCCGCCCCGGTCGCGTCGAATGCCGTGACCGGCACGCCGGCGACACGCGCCTCCTCACCGGTCGAGGCATCGATCGCCAGCGCGCCCTCCGCCCCGAGCGTCACGACAGCGAGCGGCACCCGCTCCGCGAGCGCTCGCGCCGCCGCCTCCGGGGTGTCGGTGCGGGTGTAGGCCATGGCCTCGACCCGGTTGGGCAGGAAGGCGTGGCAGCCGTCGAGGGCGTCGAGCACCCGCGGATCCCACGACCCCGAGTCGTCCCAGCCGACGTCGGCGAAGATCAGCGCGTCGGTCCCCAGCGCACCCGTCCACCAGGGAGCCGTCGCAGCGCCGCCCGCGTCGACGACGCGCTCCTCCCCCAGGTCGACGAAGTAGGCGCGGGCCTGGGGCGTCTCACCGACCAGCTCCTCGATGGAGACGGGCGATTCGTCGGCGTGGGTGATCATGCTGCGGTCGCCGTGCCGGTTCACCGAGACGGTGACCGAGGAGTGCCAGCCGTCGATCACGCGCGAGCGGCTGAGGTCGATCCCCTCGTGCTCGCCGAGCACCGACCAGTTCCAGGAGCCGTACGCGTCGTCGCCGAAGCCCGCCGCGAGGCCCGTCCGCAGCCCGAGCCGAGCAGCTGCCACCGCCATGTTCGCGACCCCGCCGGGCAGGGACCCCATACCGCCGGCGCGCACCTCGGTGCCGGGCCGCGGATCCTCAGGCAGGTCGGTGAAGACGAGGTCGAAGAAGAGCGGACCCGCGAGGAAGAGATCGAGCTGCTGGGGTTCGGTGCGCGGGATCGGATCGAAGGGGTGCACAGCCCGACAGTAGCACGGGCGCGGAGGGGCGGGAGGGGCGGATCAGCCGCGCGCCGGACCGTCGTCGAGCGCCGCGGCGACACCCGGGATTCGCGCCCGGTAGTCGTCGAGCAGCCGCCTGCCGACCGACACGGAGTCGACGAGCGGGTGGATCGCGAAGGCGCGCCACGCGAGCCGCGGATCCCGCAGGCGCGAGGCCTCGATGATCAGCTGCTCCGCCGCCTTCACCTGCTGCATGAGACCGAGCATGTCGCCCGCCACCGGCGCCACCCGCTGCGGATGCACACCCGCCGAGTCGACCAGGCAGGGCACCTCGATCACCGCGTTCTCGGGCAGCCCGGCGACGATGGGCCCGGCGCCGGCGGCGGCCATGTTGCCGACGTTGAGGATCATGGTCGCCGGCGCGCCCCCGGAGAGCGCGGTCATCAGCTCGATGGCGACGCGCTGGTATCCGCCGTCCTCGACGTCCTCGGCGAGACGGCCGTCTCGATCCTCCTCGCTGCGGCTCTCGGCCATGTAGCTGAACTCCCGGTCGCGCAGCGTCGCCTCCCAGAGCCGGTGCGTCTCGGCGGCGTCGGTGGTCAGGGCGTCGGCGTAGAAGCGATCCTGCTGCTGCTTCAGGTACTCGCCCCGGGTCTCAGACCCCGTGCTGATGCGCTCGACCGCCTCGCGAGTGAAATAGTAGTAGTAGAGGTACTCGTTGGGCAGCGCTCCGAGCGCACGGATCCAGTCGAAGCCCATCAGCCGGGCCTCCTCGATGCCCTCGAGCGCCTCGTCGGAGCGCAGCACCTCCGGCAGCACGTCGATACCGTCCACGCTGAGGCGGCGCAGCCAGCCGAGGTGATTGAGGCCCACGTAATCGAAATCGACGCGGTCGAGCCCCGATCCCGAATCCGCCGGCCAGCTCCCAGCGATGCCGCCCGCCGCGACCCCCGATCCCGCCGCCATCGAGCCCCCGATCTCCCCGGCCACGCGGATCGCACGCCGCATGAGGCCGATCGGCGTATCGCAGATGCCGACGACCCGGTGACCTAGCACGCGCCGCATGGCCTCGGTCACGAGCCCCGCGGGGTTCGTGAAGTTGATCAGCCAGGCCTCGGGGGCGAGGTCGCGCACCCGCTCCGCGAGGCTGACGGCCACCGGCAGCGTGCGCAGCGCGTACGCCAGACCGCCCGGCCCCACCGTCTCCTGGCCCAGCACCCCGAGGTCGAGCGCCGTGCGCTCGTCGGCGATGCGCCCGTCGATGCCGCCGATCCGCATCGCCGAGAAGATGAAATCGGAACCGCGGATCGCCTCATCGAGATCGGTACCCGCCGTGACCCGGGGCGCCCGCGGCAGTCCCGGCGCCAGATGGGCCGTGATGCGTCGCATGATGTCGAGGCGCTCGGGCTGGACGTCGTACAGGTGCAGCTCGTCGACGACGAGCGGCGCGTCCTCACGACCGAGCGCGCTGAACAGCTGCGGGATGCGGAATCCGCCTCCGCCGATGACCGTGAGCCTCATGTCCGCAGCCTACCGCCCGAGCGCCTCGCGGTAGACCCCGGCCAGGCGCGCCGCCGACGCGTCCCAGCTGCGCGCGAGCGCGTGATCCCGCGCAGCCGCCCCCATTCGCTCGCGCAGCTCCGCGTCACCGAGCAGGCGATCGATCGCGGCGGCCCAGACCGTCGGATCGTCGGCGTCCTCCGCACCGGTGCCCGACCCCGAGCCGATCAGCATGCCGGTCTCGCCGTCGAGCACGGCCTCCCGCAGCCCGCCGGCGGCGCGCGCGATCACCGGGACGCCCGAGGCGGCAGCCTCGAGAGCGACGAGACCGAAGGTCTCGGAGTGCGAGGGCACGAGCATGACAGCGGCGCGGCGGATGCGCTCCGCCAGATCGCTGCGGCGCAGAGCCCCATCGAACGCCGTCGTGCGGAGCATCCCGTGACGGGCGACCGCATCGTGCAGCGCCCGCACATAGTCGTCGCCGTCGGGCGGCGGAGCCCCCACGATGCGCAGTGCCGGCCGGCGCTCCGCGTCGATCGCGGCAACCGCGTCGATCGCCAGGTCGAAGCCCTTCAGCGGGTGCAGCCTGCCCACGACGATCGCCTCGGGCCGCCCGCCGCTCGACAACCAGTCGCGATCCTCCATGCAATCACGCGTGGCACACGGATGGAACAGCTCGGTGTCGACGCCGAGCGGCACCACGCGCACACGATCCTCGTCTCCCCCGAGCCGCTCGAGCACCGTGCGCCTCTCGGCCTCGCTCACCGCGATCACCAGATCCGCCTCGTGAGCGAGCCGGCGCTCGCCCGCGAGCCGCCCCGGCGACTCCGGCCGTTCTCCGTCGGTGAGCGGCGAATCGACGGGAGCCGCGATCGAGTGGTAGCTCTGCACGAGCGGAACCCCAGCGCGGCGCGCGGCCGGAAGCGCCGCGATGCCCGAGAACCAGTGCTCGGCGTGCAGCAGGTCGACCGGCTCGCGCTGCAGCTCGACCTCGAGCAGCTCGCCGAACCGCTCCATCACGCTCTCGTGCTCGCCCTTCGCGAGCAGCCGCGCCGGGCCGGCTGCGAGATGGACGACCGTGAGCCCGGGGCGCAGCTCAACCTGATCCGGCGGTGCGGGGTCGCTGCGCCGCGTGAAGATGCGCACCTCGTGGCCGGCTCGCGCGAGCGCCTCGGCCTGCGCCCGCACCACGACGTTCATACCTCCAGCGTCTTTGGTGCCCGGAACATCGAGCGGCGACGTGTGCAGCATGACGAAGCCGATGCGCAGCGGGGATGAGCTCGAGGACATGCCTCGAGCGTACCGGCTCGACGCTCGGGCTCGGGGCTCAGAGCGAGAGCCGCTGAGCGGCTGCTACCGGCATCACCCCTTGAACCAATACCCCCACGGGGTATAGCCTGACAGACATCATCGGAGTCACCATCGCGCCGCCGCTCGCAGCATCCTCCGACACGCCCGGCCACGGCCCCGACAACCGCGGAACCGCGCGGATCCCTATTTTGAATAATTCAAAAGAACTAGACTCGAGGCATGATCCGCACCGCCCCGAGCACCGCGCCCGAGCAGCTGAGCGAGCTGCTCCGCACGCACGGTCTCCGGGCGACGGAGGGGCGCATCGCCGCGCTCGCGCACATCGCGGCCCATCCCCACAGCTCCGCCTCCGCCATCCACGCGGCCCTCGCTGTCGAACACCCCTCGCTGTCGCCGCAGTCGGTTCACAACATCGTCAACGACCTCACCGAGAGCGGTCTGCTGCGGCGGATCGATCCTCCCGATTCGGGCAGCGCACTCTACGAGACGCGCCTGCACGACAATCACCACCACGTGCAGTGCATCGTCTGCCACCGCATCGAAGACGTCGACTGCTCTCTCGGTGCCGCGCCGTGCATGGTGCCGCCGCAGACCCACGGAATGCGCATCATCGAGGCGACCGTGACCTTCAGGGGCATCTGCGCCGCCTGCGAAGACCTCAGCCTGCCCGAACACACGAACCGAATCACTCCGAAGAAAGGAACCGGCATTGACTGACGAGCTCAAGTGCCCCGTCGACCACAGTGGAATGGGTCCCGCTCCCACCTCGGGATCGGCGAAGCCCGCCGCGGGCGCGACCACGAACAGCGACTGGTGGCCCGATCGTCTCAACCTGAAGATCCTCGCGAAGAACCCCGATGTCGCGAATCCGCAGGGCGCCGACTTCGACTACCGCGCCGCCTTCGAGAAGCTCGACCTGGCCGCCGTGAAGAGCGACATCGCCCACGTGCTCACCGACTCGCAGCCCTGGTGGCCCGCCGACTTCGGCAACTACGGCCCCCTGTTCATCCGCATGGCCTGGCACTCGGCCGGCACCTACCGCGTCTTCGACGGCCGCGGCGGCGGCGGTACCGGCCAGCAGCGCTTCGCGCCCCTCAACAGCTGGCCCGACAACGTCGGCCTCGACAAGGCGCGCCGCCTGCTGTGGCCGGTCAAGAAGAAGTACGGCAAGTCGCTGTCGTGGGGGGACCTCATGATCCTCGCCGGCAACGTCGCTCACGAGCAGATGGGCATGCCCACCTTCGGCTTCGGCGGCGGCCGCCCCGACGTGTGGGAGCCGGACGACGACGTGTACTGGGGCTCGGAGACGGGCTGGCTGGGCGACGAGGCGCGCCTCGGCGAGGACGGCAAGGCGAAGCTCGCCGAGCCCCTCGGGGCGACCATGATGGGCCTCATCTACGTCAACCCGGAGGGCCCGCGCGCGAGCGGCGACCCGCTGGCCGCGGCGCTGCAGATCCGCGAGACCTTCGCCCGCATGGCGATGAACGACGAAGAGACCGTCGCACTGATCGCCGGCGGCCACACCTTCGGCAAGACCCACGGCGCCGCCCCCGAGGGTGACCACGTCGCCGCTGAGCCCGAGGGCGCTCCCATGGAGCAGATGGGCCTCGGCTGGAAGAGCAGCTTCGGCGCGGGCCACGGCAAGGACGCGATCGGATCGGGCCTCGAGGTCACCTGGACCTACCACCCGACGCGCTGGGACAACGAGTTCTTCCACATCCTCTTCGCCTACGAGTGGGAGCGGGTCGAGGGCCCCGGCGGTCACCACCACTGGCGTCCGAAGGACGGCGCGGGATCCGACATGGTCCCCGAGGCCGACTTCAGCGGCCGCCGCGAGCCCCGCATGCTGACCACCGACATCTCGCTGCGCGAGGATCCCATCTATCGGGAGATCGCACTGCGCTACCGCGACGACCAGCAGGCCTTCACCGAGGCCTACCGCCGCGCGTGGTTCAAGCTCACCCACCGCGACCTCGGCCCGAAGTCGCGGTACCTCGGCCCCGAGGTGCCCGCCGAGGACCTCATCTGGCAGGATCCCGTGCCGGCCCGCGACTACGAGCTGATCGACGCCGCCGACATCGCAGCGCTCGAGCAGAAGATCGCCGAGAGCGGCCTCACCGTGAGCGAGCTCGTCTCGACCGGCTGGGCGGCGGCGTCGACCTTCCGCGGCAGCGACAAGCGCGGCGGCGCGAACGGCGGGCGCATCCGCCTCGAGCCGCAGCGCAACTGGGAGGTCAACAAGCCCGAGCAGCTCGCCCGCGTGCTGCAGGTGCTCGAGAGCATCAAGGAGCAGTTCGACGCCTCCGAGTCCGCCGTCGCGGCGGGCAAGAAGGTCTCGATCGCCGACCTCACGGTGCTCGCCGGCAACGTGGGCGTGCAGCAGGCTGCCGCCGCCGCGGGCCACGCGGTGTCGATCCCGTTCACCCCGGGCCGCACCGACGCGACGCAGGAGCAGACCGACGTCGAGCAGTTCGAGTACCTCAACCCGGCCGCAGACGGCTTCCGCAACTACGAGAGCGCCCGCGCCCTCGGCCGCCCCGCGGAGCAGCTGCTCATCGACCGCGCCAACCTGCTCACCCTGTCGGCCCCCGAGATGACGGTGCTGATCGGCGGCATGCGCGTGCTCGACACCAACTGGGACGGCTCGCAGCACGGCGTGCTCACCGACCGCCCCGGCGTGCTCACGAACGACTTCTTCGTGAACCTGCTCGATCTGAACACGAACTGGCGAGCGGTCGACCCCGAGTCGCGCACCTTCCAGGCCACCGACGAGACCACCGGCGAGGAGACCTGGACCGGCACCCGCGCCGACCTCGTGTTCGGCTCGAACAGCGAGCTGCGCGCCGTGGCCGAGGTGTACGCCAGCGATGACGCCGCCGAGCAGTTCGTCGACGATTTCGTGAAGGCGTGGGTCAAGGTCGCGAACCTCGACCGCTTCGACGCGCGGTAGTCGCCTGCGGGCGGTCGCGGGTTCGGCATCGACGGATCCCGAACCCGCGGCCCGGCACCTCCGCGCCGCAATGCAGAAGGGCGCCCCGGTCGCATGACCGGGGCGCCCTTCGCCGTCCGCGGGTGGCGCTCAGCCAGCGAGCCGCCTCCGCCTGACCTCAGTCGAGCAGCAGCGCCGGCTCCTCGAGCACCGAGGCCACGTCGGCCACGAAGCGGGAGATCACGTCGCCGTCGACGATGCGGTGATCGAACGAGCCGCCGACCGTCGTCACCATCCGCGGCCGCACCTCGCCGTCGACCACCCACGGCTTCTCCCGGATGGTGCCCATCGCCATGATGGCGCACTCGCCCGGGTTGAGAATGGGGGTGCCGAAGTCCATGCCGAAGACGCCGATGTTGGTGATCGTGATCGTGCCGTTCTGCATCTGAGCCGGTTGCGTGCGTCCATCGCGGGCGGTGATGGTGAGCTGCTCGATCGCCTTCGCGAGGTCGAGCAGGCTGAGATCCTGCGCGTCCTTGACGTTGGGCACGATGAGGCCGCGCGGCGTCGCCGCCGCGATGCCGAGATTGACGAAGTTGTGACGGATGATCTCGGTCTCGGTGAACGTCGAGTTGACCTCGGGGTTGCGTCGCACCGCCCACAGCATCGCCTTCGCGAAGATGAGCAGGGGCGAGACCTTGACGCCGGCGAAGTCGGTGGAGCTCTTCAGGCGCTTCACGAACTCCATGGTGCGTGTGGCGTCGACGTCGGTGAAGACGCTCACGTGGGGCGCATCGTTGGAGCTCGCGACCATCGCCTGTGCGGTCATCTTGCGCACGCCCTTCAGCGGGATCCGCTCCTCGCGCGCCGCCGTCGCCTCCGGCACCGGGGTGGAGATGTTGCGGAAGAGGCTGGCCTGCGTCGCCTGCCGCACCACGTCGTCGCGAAGGATCTCCCCCGCGATCCCCGTGCCCGTGACCTGGGCGAGATCCACGCCGAGGTCCTTCGCGAGCTTGCGGATCGGAGGCTTCGCGAGGATCGGGGACGCGTCGGCGACCGGGATCGACGCCTGCGCCCTGGGCGACCCGTCCAGCAGCGGTTCGCCGCCTCGGCGGCGACGCGACTTCACCGAACCGCCGGTACCGTAGCCGACGAGCACGGCACCGCCCTCGTCCTCCCGCTCCACGCTGCCCGCCGCGTCGGCGACCGCCTCACGGGTCTCATCGTCTTCGCGCTGCGGCTCGGCGACCGGTGACGCGGGTGCTGCCGCGTCGCCCCCGGCTGCGTCGGTGGTGACGCGCAGGATCGGATCGCCCACGGGCACCGTCTGCCCGACCTCGGCGAGCAGCTCGGTGACCGTTCCCGTGAACGGCGAGGGCAGTTCGACGAGCGACTTCGCGGTCTCGATCTCGCAGATGACCTGGTTGAGCTCGACGGTGTCGCCGGGCGCGACGTGCCAGGTGACGATCTCGGCCTCGGTCAGACCCTCGCCCACGTCGGGAAGGGGGAACGTCATCTCGCTCATGGTTGCTCCTGGGATTCGAAGTGAGGTCTAGTAGTGCATCGTGCGGTCGACGGCCTCGAGCACTCGATCGGCGTCGGGGAGGTAGAGGCCCTCGAGTCGCGCGGGCGGGAAGGGCACGTCGTAGCCCGAGACCCGCAGCACCGGCGCCTGCAGCGAGTAGAAGGCGTGCTCGGCGACGTGCGCCGCGATCTCGCTGCCCACGCTCGCCCCGCCCTGGGCCTCCTGCGCGACGACCAGTCGGCCGGTCTTGCGCACCGACTCGAGCAGCGGCTCGTAGTCGATAGGAGAAAGGCTGCGCAGGTCGACCACCTCGAGGCTGGTGCCCTCGGCCTGCGCGACCTCGGCCGCCTGCAGCAGGGTCGTGACCATCGCGCCGTGGCCGACGACGGTGCAGTCGGTGCCCGAGCGGGCCACGCGGGTGCGGTGCAGCTCGGCGGAGGGGGCTGCCGGATCGACCTCGCCCTTCTGCCAGTACTTCGCCTTGGGTTCGAAGAAGAGCACCGGATCGGACGATTGGATCGCCTGCTGGATCATCCAGTACGCGTCGTTGGGAGTGGAGGGCGCGACGACGCGTAGGCCCGGCGTGTGAGCGAAGTAGGCCTCGGGGCTCTCCTGGTGGTGCTCGACTGCGCCGATATGCCCGCCGTAGGGTACGCGGATCACGACCGGCATCGAGACGGTGCCGTCGTGCCGATTGGTGAATTTCGCGAGCTGGGTGACGATCTGGTTGAAGGCCGGGAAGATGAAGCCGTCGAACTGGATCTCGATGACGGGGCGGTACCCGCGCATGGCGAGACCGATCGCGCTGCCCACGATGCCGGCCTCGGCGAGCGGGGTGTCAAGCACGCGCGCCGACCCGAACTCGGCCTGCAGCCTGTCGGTGACGCGGAACACGCCGCCGAGCGGGCCGATGTCCTCGCCCATCAGCAGCACGCGGTCATCGGCCGCCATCGCCGCACGCAGGCCCTCGTTGATGGCGCGGGCGAACGGCAGTGTGGTGCGCTCGGTGAGCGTGGGGACGCCGCTCATTCTGCTGCTCCTTCCGAGAACGAGGACTCGTAGCGTTTGAGCCACTGCCGCTGCTCTTCGATGCGCGGGTGGGGTTCGGAGTAGACGTGGGCGAACATCGAGTCGGCCTCGGGAATCGGCAGGCGCAGGATCTCGTCGCGGATCCGCTTCGCCTCGCGATCCGCCTCCCCGCGCACCTCCTCGAAGAAGTCGTCTGCGACCCCCTGGGCTCGCAGGTACTGCTCCAGGCGCGCGATGGGGTCGCGCTGCTGCCACTGCTCGAGCTCGCCGGCCTCGCGGTAGCGGGTGGGATCGTCGCTCGTGGTGTGCGCGCCGATGCGGTACGTGAGGGCCTCGATGTAGCCGGGTCCCTGGCCCTCGCGCGCGAGGCGCAGGAAGCGGCGGCCCACGGCGTACGCGGCCAGGGGGTCGTTGCCGTCGATCTGCACGGCACGCAGGCCGAAGCCGAGCGCACGCCGGTAGAGCGGGGTGCGCGACTGCCGGGTGACGGGCACCGAGATCGCCCACCGGTTGTTCTGCACCACGAAGACCTCGGGGGTCTGGTAGCTGGCGGCGAAGATCATCGACTCGTTGGCGTCGCCCTGACTGGAGGTGCCGTCGCCGTAGAAGACCATGGTGGCCTCACCGGTAGCGGTACCGGGTTCGCCCGCGTCGAGCGACGTGTCGGCGCCTCGCATCTTGGCGTCGAGCACCTGGCCGAGCGCGTAGCCGGTGGCGTGCTGGGTCTGCGCGCCGAGCACGAGCGTGTAGAGATGGAAATTGCCGTTCGCGGGGTCGGTCACGTCCCAGCCGCCGTGGGTGAGACCGCGGAACAGCGCGGCGACCTTCACCAGCGGCACGCCTCTGATCTGCGCGATCGCGTGCTCGCGGTATGCCGGGAAGATGGTGTCCTGCGGCTCGGCCGCGCGACCGAGACCGACCTGGCAGCCCTCCTGCCCCACACTGGGCACCCACAGTGCGAGCTGCCCCTGCCGCTGCAGGTGCGTGCACTCGGTGTCGAAGGCACGGGTCGAGACCATGTCGCGGTACCACTGCTTGAAGTCGTCGAGCCCCACGGACGCGAGCTCGTCGGCGAATTCGGCCGCGGAGGCCGAGGGCGCGTAATCGCCCGCCTCGTCGAGGAAGCGGATCGGCTCGGGATCCGCCCCACCGTGCAGCGGGCCGTAGGTCGTGTGTTCGCTCATCCCGACCCAGTGTAATGAGCGCCCCCGACACTGCGCGGATATATCGCGGCATGGGGCGGTTCGCGATCCCCGAGGTCCGCCCGCCCTCTCCCTTCCTGTGGTCGAGGTGACGCTTACAGCCCCTGCTCGCGCCGGCCAAGGGCAAGACGCGTCATCTCGATCGAGGCCGGTCTGCCGCTCAGTCGCCTCAGCCGGCCAGGAACCCGCGCACCACGCGCAGCACCTCGTCGAGGCTCTCCGCCTCGCCGGCCGAGATGCGGACGCCGTGGCCCGCGAACGGGCGCACCAGGGTGCCGGCCTCGGCGAAGGCGGCGGCGAGCGCCTGCGAGTCGCCAATCCCGCCGCGCTCGCCCCCCTCTGGGATCCACACGAAATTGCCCTGGGCCTCCGGCACGGCAAGCCCCAGCTCGCGCAGGCCCGCGGCGAGCGCGTCTCGGCGCCGCACGATCTCCGCGATCCGCTCCGCGTGCACCGTGCGGGCCTCGGGCGTCAGCGAGGCAAGGGCCGCGCTCTCGGCGATGCCGGTGACCGAGAGCGGGATCCCCACACTCGCCGCGGCCGAGAGGATCGCGGGGTGCCCGACGCCGTAGCCGATGCGCAGCGCGGCGAGGCCGTACGCCTTCGAGAAGGTGCGCAGCACGATGACGTTCGGATGATCCCGCAGCACGTCCTCGCCGCGCACCGCCTCGGGGTCGGTGACGAACTCGCGGTAGGCCTCGTCGAGCACCACGAGGGTGTCGGAGGGCACGCGCGCCATGAAGCGCTCGAACTCGGCGCGGCGGATCGCGGGGCCGGTCGGGTTGTTGGGCGTGCAGAGCAGGATCACGCGCGTGCGATCGGTGATCGCCGCCGCCATGGCGTCGAGGTCGTGCTCGGCGCCCGCGGTCAGCGGCACCGCCACGCCGGAGGCGCCGGAGGCGAGACCGAGCGCGGGATACGCCTCGAAACTCGGCCACGCGTAGAGGTACTCGTCTCCGCTGCCGGCTGCGGCGTGCACCAGCTGGTAGAGGATCGCCACGGACCCCGCTGCGAGGTGCACGTGGTCGAGGCTCACCCCGAACTCGCCCGCGAGGCCGGCCCGCAGCTCGGGCATGGCCGCCGCGGCGTACCGGTTCGACTCCTCCGAGCGCCGGGCGATCGCCTCGAGCACGCCGGGCAGGGGCGAGAACGGGTTCTCGTTGCTCGACAGCTTGAACCCCGGCTTCGTGGGCGTCGCCCCTTGCCGATACGCGGGCGTGGCGAGCACGTCTGCACGGATGCGAACGGGAGGCGCGGCGTTTTCGCTCATGAAGCGCCATTCTAGTGAGTGCGGCGAAAACGCTCGGCTGATCCGACGCTCCGAGTGGCAGACTGGATCCATGCGCACCATCGTCCGCGTTCTCGTCAGCGCCTTCGCCCTGTGGCTCACCACGCTCATCGTCGGCGGCAGCGGCGCCCACGGCGTGTGGATCGAGCCCATCAGCGACGTTCCGGCCGAGCCTGCGGCCGATTACCGCATCGGCTACATCATCACTCTGCTGCTGGTCGCGCTCGTGTTCGGGCTCGTGAACGGCACGCTCGGCAAGGTAGTGCGCTTCGTATCGATCCCGCTCTACATCATCACGCTCGGCCTATTCGGCTTGATCGTGAACGGATTCCTGTTCGCCGTCGTGGCCTGGCTCTCCGATCTCGCGGGCTTCGGGCTTCGTATCGAGACATTCTGGTGGGGCGTGCTCGCGGCCCTGGTCATGTCGATCCTGTCGGGACTGATGAACGCGCTGCTCGGCACCGGCAAGAAGAAGGACCGCTGAGCCCGCCGGTCGCTCAGGGTTCAGCACCGATCGCTCAGGACCCGTCGCTCAGGACCCGTCGCTCAGATGAGCTCGTAGTCCACGCCGATCAGCTCGTAGGTCGCGGCCGCCCGGCGGTCGCGCGAGAGCAGCTTCACACCGTGGTGCTTCGCGGTGGCGGCGATCTGCGCGTCGTAGACCGCCGCCCCGGATCGCCCTCCCTGCGCCATCGAGCCCAGCATCTCGAGATACTCACCGGGCGGCAGCTGAACCACCGGCAGATCCAGAGCTTCCAACGCGCCCATGACCGCGCGAGGCGGCACGGCTCGCCCGTCGCGAAGCCCCGACAACCAGGAGAAGGTCTCCAGTAGAACGTGCGCGGGAAGCACGGTCACGCGCGGTAACTGGACGCGGCAGAACTCGTGAAACTCGTGCGCCTGCGAAAGCGCCGGTATCAGCACACTCGAATCACACCCAACGGGCTTCGCGCTCGGCATAGATCTCCTCCCTCGCCTCTCGGAGATCCTGGTCGGTGATCCCGGCGTAGAGCTCGGGATCGCTCGTCTCGATGACAGGGAAGCCGTCGTCGAGCATGCGCACTCGGGCCTCGACCGGCGCGTAATCGATCTCGATGCGCCCCTCGGCGTAGGTGATGTCGAGCTTCGCGCCCGGCTGCAGCCCCATCGCCTCGCGGAGCTGCTTCGGGATGACGACCCGCCCTGCCTTGTCGATGGTAGTGATCATGGCATCGATAGTACCATCAGAAATGGCAGAAGCACTCGGGCGATGGATGTCAGTGGTCTCGGGCAGACTGGGCGCATGAACACCGCCGATCCGATCCGCCCCTTCCATGTCAGCTTCGTCTGCTCCGGCAACATCTGCCGCTCCCCCATGGGCGAGGTGATCTTCCGTGCGATGGCCGAGCAGGCCGGCGTCGCCGAGCGCTTCGTCGTCACGTCTCGCGGCACGCACGGCTACCACGTCGGCGAGCCCGCCGATCCGCGTACCCTCACCGCCCTCGCCGCGGCCGGCTACGACGGCAGCGCGCACCGCGCAGCGCAGGTCTCCCCCGCCGACATCGCGGATCACGACCTGCTGATCGCACTCGATCGCGGCCACGAGCGCCGCCTGCGCGAACTCGGTGCCGATCCCGAACGCCTCTCCCTGCTCACGGTCCACGATCCCGCTCGCCCCGGCGACCCCGACGTCTTCGACCCGTACTACTCCGATCAGCACGCCTTCCATCAGGTGCTCGAGCAGATCGAGCGCAGTTGCACCGCGCTGCTCGAGCACCTCACCCGCCGGGCCTGAGGCGCCCGGCCTGAGGCGCCCGGCCGAGCACCGATCGGCACTCGAGGATCGTGCTGCGGTGCCACACCTCGGCACCGCAGCACGATGCCGACCGGCCCGCCGGCGGCGAGGCTGGAGGACATGAACGATTTCATCCTCCACGCGCAGGGACTCACCAAGGACTACGGGGCGACACGAGCGCTCGCGGGCGTCTCGCTCGGTTTCGTCGAGGGCACCTCGACCGCGATCATGGGCGCCTCGGGGTCGGGCAAGACGACCCTGCTGCACACGCTCGCGGGCATCATCGCGCCCGACGCGGGCGCCGTCGACTACGCCGGCTCCCGGATCACCGCGCTCGGCGACATGGTCGCTTTTACAGGTTATTGAGAATGTCGCAGCACCTCTTACGCAGTCTCATTAAATGAAAAGCCGAACTGGAACTAGCATGAAGCAGTGAACCATATTGCAACAAATAGAGCCTCTAGCGCGCCTGCGACATTGCAAGATTCCATTATTCTGCGATTCCACTCTCACTCTTGGTTCTGCGGAATGAAAAAGCGATAGCGACAAGTGCAGATAGAGCGAGGACGCCGCTGATGACGTAGATAATTACGCCCTTGTCAGCGGCAGCGTCGCTCGAGGCCCTCAACTCACTAAGCGCGGCAGTTTCAGCTTCTAACTGCACCTTTGCTTCAGCATGCTTTTCCCGGACATTTTCGTATGCGTCAGCGACCCGGTTAAACTCATCTGCTGCCAGATCCATCTCAGCTTGATAATTCTGGTCAATTGACTCACGCGATTGCACCGTTCCGATAAAGAACGACCTGCTTGCCTTATTGTATGAAGCTGATCGCTCTGCTTCTTCACGCTCTTCCCGCGCAGTCTGGAGCGCAAGAGAGGCATTCGTCTCGTCCTTGGCTAACAACTCAGCTGTGGTTTTGGCTTTATTAACAGCTTGTTCCGCTTTAGTGATCTCCCCAGCAAGACCTTGAGCAGAAAATATATGCAAAGCGGTAGTCCCTGCGGCAACTAAGAGGAAGACAGCCGCCACGATGCGTAGAGCTAGTGTAAAAATTGATCGACTTGGCTCGGGACTATCCATACCTTGAGCATAGTCCCTGGCGTCAGGTCTCGGGTGTCGCGATGGCGAGCTTCATGGCGGTGTTCGCCGGATCGGGAATGGCGATGATGGGCTCCGTCGACAACGCCGACCTGGCCCAGCCGAGCATGGATCCCTCGGCCGTCTTCCTCCCCGCCGATATCCGCACCGGCATCCTCATCACCGTCATCGGCGCGTTCCTCACCGTCGCCTGCTCGGTCGGCGTCGGACAGGCCGCGCACATCCTCGACCGGCGAGACGTGATCCGATCCCTCGACATGCTCGGCACGCCCCTCGAGACCCAGGACTCGGCCAGGCACGGCTCGGTGATGCTGCCGCTGCTGCTCGCGGCGCTCGGCTCCGCCGGCGTGGCCGCGGTCGTCACACTGCCGATCCTCGGCATCGCGATCATCTTCGCCCCGCTCTCGGTCGGGATCGTCTTCGCGTCGATCGCTGCGGGCATCCTGCTCGTGAAGGCGGGTCTCACGGCGACGCGGCCGCTGCTGCGCTCCGTAGCCGCCGCGGTGTGACTCCGGTCCTCGTCCCTTCGGCGGGTTCGGGAGGCGAGGCGCGTCCCGTTCTTCGGAGCAGGCCGCTCTTTCGGATCGGAACCGGGGATCGGATGCGAAAGAGCGGCCTGCTCCGAAGGATGGGCGGTCCGCGCCCCACGTGGAAGAATGGGAGGCGGCCCGCGATCCGAACCACCGAGAGGCACCCATGACCCCGCTCCCCCCGCAGCCCATCAGCCCCCTCGACGGCCGCTACCGCGCGGCCGTCGCCGATCTCGGCGATACGCTCTCCGAGGCCGGGCTCAACAAGGCGCGGGTGCACGTCGAGGTCGAGTGGATCGCGTACCTCACCGAGCACTCGCTGCTGGGCGGCACCCCGCTCGATCCATCGCAGCTCGCGACGCTGCGCGCCTGGGCCGCGAACTTCGGACAGGCCGAGATCGACCAGCTCGCCGAGACCGAGAAGACCACGCAGCACGACGTCAAGGCCGTGGAGTACCTCGTGCGCGGCAAACTCGACGAGATGGATCTCGGCCGCCTCGCCGAGCTCACCCACGTGTGCTGCACGAGCGAGGACATCAACAACCTCTCGTACGCGCTCACCGTCAAGCAGGCGATCGCCGACGTGTGGCGTCCTCGCTTCGAGAAGGTGATCGCCGAGCTCGCCCGCCAGGCCGAGCAATACCGCGAGCTGCCCATGATGAGCCGTACGCACGGCCAGCCTGCCACGCCGACCACACTCGGCAAGGAGCTCGCCGTGTTCGTGCACCGCCTCGAGCGGCAGCTCAACCAGATCGACGACGTCGAGTACCTCGGCAAGTTCTCGGGCGCCACCGGCACCTTCGCCGCGCACCTCGCCGCCGATCCCTCGGTCGACTGGGCAGCGGTGTCGCAGGAGTTTGTCGAGGGCCTCGGTCTCGATTGGAACCCGCTCACCACGCAGATCGAGTCGCACGACTGGCAAGCCGAGCTCTACACGCGGATCGCCCATGCGAACCGCATCCTGCACAACCTCGCGACCGACATCTGGAGCTACATCTCCATCGGCTACTTCCGCCAGATCCCCGTCGCCGGCGCCACGGGCTCCTCGACGATGCCGCACAAGGTGAACCCGATCCGCTTCGAGAACGCCGAGGCCAACCTCGAGCTGTCGAACGCTCTGCTGGATTCGCTGGCCGCCACGCTTGTCACGAGCCGCTGGCAGCGCGACCTCACCGACTCCTCGGCGCAGCGCAACATCGGCGTCGCACTCGGTCACTCGGTGCTCGCGCTCGACAACATCCTCAAGGGCCTCGGTCAGATCGACGCCGCTCCCGAGGTGCTCGCGGCGGATCTCGACGCCAACTGGGAGGTGCTCGGCGAGGCGATCCAGACCGTGATCCGCGCCGAGGTGACCGCCGGGCGCTCGACCATCAAGGATCCCTACGCCGCCCTCAAGGAACTCACCCGCGGGCGCCGGATCGGCCAGGCCGAACTCATCGAGTTCGTGCAGGGGCTCGAGATCGGCGACGAGGCGAAGCAGCGGCTGCTCGCCCTGACGCCCGCGACTTACGTGGGCGATGCGGTGCGCCTCGTGGACTTCCTGCAACGGTAGGCACGGGCGGCGCTGCCCGCCGGTTCCACGTGAAACCGCCCGTGCCCCTGGGGTGCGGGCGGTTTTTGCTTCCTGAGCCCACGACCGCCCCCTTGAGATAAGGATTTCGCACGCCGTACCGCGATCCGGCGTGCAAGATTCGTATCTCGGCGTAGCCGGTGGCGCGCTCACGGTGCGACACTGTTCGGGTGAGCGGTTTGAACACCGAGCATCGCGGATCCGATTCGGTGCGCAGGCCGGAGACGACCCCTCGCTAGTGGATCTACCGGGACAGGGATCGGCGCTCGGGATCGTGTTCGCGCACGACACTGCACTGCAGACCGCGATCCATCAGATCGAACGCGCGCGGGAGGCGGCGATACTGCTGCAGACCGGCACGTCGATCACCGCGGTGGTCCACGAACTCGGCTACGGACACGATCGACCTCGGCTGGCTCTACAACCGCGCGTTCGTCGATCCGGACGGCCACCACTTCGAGGCCGTCCACCTCGACGCAGCCGCGATGGGCTGATCCCCGACCAGTTCCCGGCATGGGTCGGATCCCTGCCGTTATCGCTTCGAGCGGCGGATTTTGCACGTCAGACCGCGATCCGGCGTGCAAAATCCGCCTCTCGGCGCAGTCGGCGCCGAGTTCGCGCCGCCCCGCACCCACGAGGCCCCGCCCTTGGCGCTTCGGAGCGATATGTGCCAGAGTGGCCGGAGAAAACATCCGATGAAAGGACGCCTGTGCCCGAGCAGCAGATCCCGGCCGCCGATCGATTCGCCCGCGAGCGGATGCGCCACCGCTTCACCGCCCGAGAGGTCGCTGTTACCGCGGTGAGCTCCCCGGCCGAGCCCTTCATCCGCATCACGCTTTCGGGCCCCGACCTGCACGACTTCGTGTCAGACGGGCCTGCGGATCACGCCAGGCTCTTCTTCCCCCACCCGATCACGGGCGAACTCGTCGCTCCCACCCCGGTCGGCCCCGGCGAGGACGGGATCGTACGCCCCGAAGCTCCGATGTTCCCCCGCGACTTCACCCCGCTGAACCTTCGCACCGACCCCGAGACGGGCCTGCGCGCTTTCGACGTCGATTTCCTGCAGCACCCGGACCCGGGGCCGGCCTCCGCCTGGGCCGCGAGCGCGAAGCCGGGCGACCGTCTCGTCGTGGTGGGCCCGCGCGGCTCGGTGCGCGCGCCGCAGGGCGCGGACCGTCTGCTGCTGATCGTGGATCCCTCGGCTCTGCCCTCCGCGACCCGCTGGATCAACGAAGTTCCCGAGCGCACCGAGGTCGAGGTCATCGCCGACGCCTCCCCCGCTGATCTCGAGTGGATCGAGGCCTACCTGCGCGAGCAGAGCGGACGCGAGGTGACGGTCGGCGAGGCCTTCGGCACGCTCGCCGATGCCGCAGCCGATGCGGGCATCGACGAGGGCACCTACCTGTTCGCCGCCGGCGAGGCGAGCCGTCTCATCCCCCTGCGCCGGCTGGTGAAGTACGAATACGGGATCCCGCGGGCCCAGTACGCGCTCAGCGGCTACTGGAAGCGCGGCATGGCGAACTTCGACCACCACGCGCCCATCGACCCCGAGGATCCCGAGGACTGAGACGCCCGGCGCGCGCCCTCGACGGTTTCGTCGCCCAGGGCACCCGCTCGGGTTACCAGCTCAGTGCCAGTTGTCGCTGTCGGGGCGCTGCAGATCCTTGCGCGCCTCGAGATCCTCCTGGCTCGGCTTGCCGCCGAGCCCGACCAGTGCGACCATCATCACCGAGACGATGAATGCGACGCCGAGGAAGACGAGGGCGAGCACCCAGTCGCGCGTGGCGAAGAACACGATGCCCCCTGCGAAGACGCCGAGCACGGCGGAGAACCCGAGGAGCTCGAGCGGTCGCAGGCGGTCACGGCGCGACGGGGTCACGGGATCGTGCGGCGCGGGCTCGGTGGGCTCAGTCATCGTCTGCTTTCGGGTCGGTGAGGGGGAGATTCAGTCGGCGTCGGCCGAGGGCTGCTCGGCGGACGCCGCCGGGCTCGCATCGGTCGCGGAGCGGCGCGCATCGGAAGAGCGGCTGTCGAACGCGGAGATGCCGAGGAAGACACCCGCGATCACCGCGTAGGCGCCGAAGAAACCGAGCACCGCGACCTGGTCTTCACGCGCGAGCAGTGCGAGCAGTGCGAGCAGCACACCCGCCGCTCCCAGCAGTGTCGAATCCTGCCGGCTGCCGGGCTGCACCGCGGCGCCGATGAACTCGAGCAACCCGCTGACGAGCGACCAGGCCGCGATGGTCACGGAGAATCCGATCACGGAGCCGCTCAGCGACAGCGCGACGGCCGATGCCACCGCGACGATGCCGAGCAGCAGCGGCAGCATGCTCGGCGCGGATGAGCGGCGCGCATTCCACTCGACCAGGTGCGCGATGCCGATCGCCCCGAGTGCCGCCGCTGAGACGCCCAGATCGAAGCCGAGTTGCTCGTGCATGGTCGCGCTGAACGCGATCGTCATGCCCGCGAGCAGGAGCACGCCGACACGGAGCAGTCTCACGGAGCGGGAGGCGACCTGCGGGGTCGTCGACTCCGCAGCGCTCGATACAGCAGCGGACATGACACCCCTTTTCTTCGTGCTCAAGTCTATCGCCTTCCTCCGCGAACTCGCTGATCGCGCGATCGGCTCTCACACTCCCTGCGGCATGTCCTGGAAGCGGGAGTAGTGACCTTGGAACGCCACCGTGACCGTGCCCGTGGGGCCGTTGCGCTGCTTGGCGAGAATGAAGTCGGCCTCGCCGGCGCGAGGGCTGTCGCGATCACCCACCGCCTCCCGATGGAGCAGGATCACCATGTCGGCGTCCTGCTCGAGCGAGCCCGACTCGCGGAGGTCGCTGATCGCCGGCATCTTATCGGCGCGCTGCTCGGAGGCACGGTTGAGCTGTGACAGCGCGATCACGGGCACGTCGAGCTCCTTCGAGAGCAGCTTGAGCGCGCGCGAGAACTCGCTGACCTCCTGCTGACGGCTCTCGGCCTTCTTGCCGCTCGACAGCAGCTGCAGGTAGTCGATGACCACCATCCTGAGGCCGTGCTGCTGCTTGAGGCGGCGGCACTTGGCGCGGATCTCCACGAGCGTCAGGTTGGGGCTGTCGTCGATGTAGAGCGGCTTCTCGGCGATGCGCGCCTGCGTGGCAGCGAGCTTCTGGAAGTCGCGGTTGTCGAGCGCACCCTTGCGAAGCGTCTGCATCGGGATGGTCGCCTCGGCCGCCAGCAGACGCATCGCGATCTCGGCGCGGCCCATCTCCAACGAGAAGAAGACCGTGGGGGCATCGGCGTGCACAGAGGCATTGCGGGCGACGTCCAGCGCGAGCGTCGACTTACCCATGGCGGGACGCGCCGCGATGATGATCATCTGACCGCCGGCGAAGCCGTTGGTCATCGCGTCGAGCTCGCTGAAGCCGGTCGGCACGCCGAGCATGCCGTCAGCCGCTCCGTTGGCCTTGTTGATCTCGTCGAGCGCGGCGTCGACTGCGAGCGAGAGCGGCACGTAGTCCTCGCCCTGGCTCTCGCCGGTCACACCGTAGATCTCGGACTGGGCGACATTGACGAGGTCGATCGCTTCGCCCTCGCCCGCATAGCCCATCTGCACGATGCGGGTGCCCGCCTCGACGAGGCGGCGCAGCAGCGCTTTCTCGGCGACGATCTCGGCGTAGAAGCCCGCGTTAGCCGCGGTGGGCACGATGCTCGTCAGCGTGTGCAGGTACTCCGCGCCGCCCGCGCGCTGCAGTTCGCCCGCCTTGGTGAGCTCATCGGTGACCGTGATCACATCGGTCGGCTCGCCCCTCGAGTACAGCGAGAGCACGGCCTCGTAGATGACCTCGTGCTTCGGCACATAGAAATCCGCACCCTTGAGCAGCCCCGTCACGTCGGCGACCGCGTCCTTCGACAGCAGCATGCCGCCCAACGCGCTCTGCTCGGCGAGCAGGTCGTAAGGCGGGGTGCGCTCCTGCCCGCGGGCCTCTTCTTCGCTGAACGGATCCGATATTCCCAGGTGTGCGATCGACACTCGACGGCTCCTTATTCGTTGTCCGGGTCTGTTACCCACTGATGAGACACCAGACCCCAGACATTCACGGTACGAGCACCTCGATGACTGCTCAAATGAACGCAGATCCGCCCTGTGGATAACTCGGTGCATAACTTGCCGGTTTGAGCCACATCTTTTCCACATGCTTGGGGACAAGGTGTGGATGACTTGTGCATGAATCCCACCATAATGCCCTTGATCAGGTATTTTAACTTTCCACAGGCAAAAAGTTATTCAAGTTTCAGGTAAAGATTGAGGCTTGTGGGCGCCCTCCAGATGTGGACAACTAGCGGCAAGATCCGCTCCTGTCAAAGCGTCGAGGGCGCCCGCGCGCGCTGCGTTATTCACACCCTGTTCATCGCCCGGATAACGGACGATTCAGGCCGTGAGATGCAAAAACGGGGCGGGATCCCGAAGGATCGCCGCCCCGTTCGAGCGTCGGGGATCAGCGCTGCGCGATGACCTGCAGCGTCACCTTGGCATCGACGCCCTCGTGCAGGTGCACGACGGCCTCGTACTCGCCGGTGGACTTGATCGTCGGCACCGTGATCTTGCGCTTGTCGACCTCGCCGATGCCGGCCTCGGAGACCGCGGCGGCGACCGCAGCGGGCTTCACCGAGCCGAACAGACGGCCCTCGGCACCGGTCTTCGCGAACAGGCGGATCTTGCCCTCCTGCAGCTTGGCCTTGAGCGCCTGCGCGTCCTCGACCGAAGCGAGCGCGCGCGCCTCGCGGGCGGCGCGGAGCTGTGCGACCTGAGCCTCGCCACCGCGAGTCCAGTGCACCGCGTAGCCCTGCGGCACGAGGAAGTTGCGTGCGTAGCCGTTCTTGACGTCGACGACGTCACCGGCGGAACCGAGGCCCTGGACCTCGTTCGTGAGAATTACCTTCGCCATGATGTGTACTCCTTGCGGCTCAGCGGCCGGAGCCGGCGTAGGGGAGGAGCGCCATCTCGCGGGCGTTCTTCACGGCCTTCGCGATCAGTCGCTGCTCCTGCACGGACACGCCGGTGATGCGGCGGGCGCGGATCTTGCCGCGCTCAGAGATGAACTTGCGCAGCGTCGCGACATCCTTGTAGTCGATGACGCCGACGGTCTGCTTCTTCGCGGGTGCGAGGGTCTTGGCGTTCTTACCCCGACCCGGCTTGCGGCCTGCGCCGCTGGACTTGCCTGCCATATTGGTCTCTTTTCGTGATGCGATCCGGTTGCCCGGATCAAGAAGTTCTCTGCCTTAGAAGGGCTGTTCGTCGTCGAAGCCGCCGCCGAAATCGCCTCCGCCGGAGTTGCCGCCCTGACCGGGGTTGGTCCACGGGTTGCTCTCCTGCTGCTGCGCCGCGGGACGACCCCAGCTGCTCTGGCCCTGCGGCTGGTTGGCGTTGCCGCCGCCGAAACCGCCGACCTGCCCGCGCGACTGACCGCGGCTCACCTGGGCGGTGGCGAAGCGGAGCGACGGACCGACCTCCTCGACCTCGAGGTCGAGGGAGGTGCGCTGCTGTCCCTGGTTATCGGTGTAGCTGCGCTGAGTGAGACGGCCCTGCACGATGACGCGCATGCCCTTCGTGAGCGATGCCGCGATGTTATCGGCGTACTCGCCGTACGCGCGGCATCCGAGCCACAGCGGTTCGCCGTCAGACCATTCGCCCGACTGACGGTCGCGCACGCGCGGCGTCGAGGCGATCCGGAAGGTCACCCACGAATTGCCCGCCTGACTGACACGCGGCTCGGGGTCGGCAACGAGGTTGCCGACGACAGTGATCAGCGGCTCGCCGGCCATGAGCTACGCGCCCACCTTCGCGGCGGCGCGAGCGGCCTTGGCCTGATCGCGCTTGGCCTGAGCGTCACGCTGGGCGATGAGCTCGTCGGCACGCAGCACCTTGGTGCGCAGCACGGCCTCGGAGAGACCCAGCTGACGGTCGAGCTCTGCGGTCGCCTCGGGGGTCGCGGAGAAGTTCACCACGACGTAGATGCCCTCGGACTGCTTCTTGATCTCGTATGCGAGACGGCGCTTGCCCCAGATGTCGACGTTCTCGATCTCGCCGCCCGCGTTGCGGATGACGCCGAGGAACTTCTCCATGCTGGGGGCCACGGTGCGCTCGTCGATACCCGGATCGAGGATCACCATGAGTTCGTACGGATGCATTACTGACCCACCTCCTTCGGACTTCACGGCCACAGGATTTCTGTGGCAGGAGGGTGTTTATGCTTCGTGCCCACCCGCTCAGCGGATCGCTCGCGCGCAGACAACTAGAACAGCTTAGCACTCGCAGGCGCCGTTCGTCATCCCGCGCGCGCCTCCTAGAGCCGGCGGAAGCTCTCGATCCGGCCGATCGGCTCGCGCTGACCACCCACGTGCACGATGTCGTCGCCGTCGACCGTGAGCTGGGTGCCGTGCGCGCGCAGTGCGGCGACCTTGCGATCCAGCCAGGGGGAGACGTCGTGGTGCTCGACGGCCTCGGCGGGGGAGTCGGGATCGTCAGGGGAGTGGGGATCGGATCCCTCGGCCCTGCGATCCGTCGCGGAAGCCGAGGAATCGGGATCCGCGACGATCTCCCAGAACGGGAGACCCAGCGCGTGCGCTACCGCACGCGAGAGCCTGTGGGCGAGGCGGTGATCCGGATGCCCGTATCCGCCCCCGTCGTCGTAGCTCACGATGCCCTGAGCACCGGCCTGATAGGCGGCGGCGAGCAGATCGTTCAGCGCCTCCACGGCGGGGGCGCTCGTGAGGGCGTCGGGGCTCGCATCGGGCGCTGCGGTCGCGCGACCGTCGGATCCCCACGCCATGCCCGAGTCCTCGTAAATATAAGGGGGAAGCCCCTCCGCTCGAGCGGGTTCGGCTCCGAGGAAGGAGTGCCGCTCGACGCCCAGCATGCCGAGAGCCGTACGCAGCTCGTTCTGCCTGACGACCGCCAGGCCGTGCGTCGCGGCGAGCGCCTCGAGCGGCCCGGCGACGACCTCGCCCTGCTCGCCCCGCGTCAGTGTGACCAGCAGCGGCTCCATCCCCGCTTCGGAGAGCGCGGCGAGCGTGCCTCCGGTGCATATGGTCTCATCGTCGGGGTGCGCGTGCACGAACATCACCCGTGCACGGCCGTCGAACCACGCCTTCGGATCCTGCATCACTCAGCTCCGTTCTGCTCGTACCACGCGCGCAGCCGCTCCTCGGCCGCGGCCTCGCCGATGGGCCCCTCGTCGAGGCGCACCTCGAGCAGGTACTTGTAGGCGCGCCCCACGAGAGGCCCCGGCGGGATGCCGAGCAGCGCCATGATCCGCTCGCCGTCCAGCTCGGGACGCACCGCCGCGAGCTCCTCGGCCTCGGCGAGCTCGTCGATGCGGCGCTCGATGTCGTCGTAGGCGTGCGCGAGCCGCTCGGCCTTGCGCCGGTTGCGGGTCGTGACGTCGGCGCGCGTGAGGATGTGCAGGCGCTCGAGCTCTTCGCCCGCGTCGCGCACGTAACGGCGCACCGCGGAGTCCGTCCACTGCTGATCGCTGTAGCCGAAGAAGCGCAGGTGCAGTTCGACGAGGCGCGCGACCCGCTTGATCGTGTCGTTATCGAAGCGCAGCTCCCGCAGTCGCTTCTTCACGAGCTTCGCGCCCACGATGTCGTGATGGTGGAAGGTGACGCCACCGCGCTCGAAACGCCGCGTGGCGGGCTTGCCGATGTCGTGCAGCAGTGCCGCGATCCGCAGCACGACATCGGGGGAGGGCTCGTGGTCCCGGTCGCCTTCCAGGTCGATCGCCTGGCGCAGCACCGTGAGGCTGTGCTCGTAGACGTCCTTGTGGCGGCCGTGGTCGTCCTGCGTGGCGATGAGCGCCGTCAGCTCGGGCAGGAAGCGCTCGGCGAGTCCGGTGTCGACCAGCAGTCGGATGCCGGGCACCGGATCGGCGGTCGCGAGCAACTTGACGAACTCGTCGCGCACCCGCTCAGCCGAGATGATGTCGAGGCGCTCGGAGAACTCCCACATCGCCGCCTGCGTCTCCGGCTCCACCTCGAAGCCGAGCTGAGAGGCGAATCGAGCCGCGCGCAGCATGCGGAGCGGATCATCGGTGAATGACGACTCGGGAGAGCCGGGGGTGCGGATCCGCCCGGCCAGGAGGTCCTCGACGCCGTTCGAGACGTCGACGAGGCGCATCTCGGGAAGCATGAGGGCGAGAGCGTTGATCGTGAAATCCCGACGCACGAGGTCGCCCTCGATGGTGTCGCCGAAGCTCACCTCCGGCTTGCGGGAATCATCGCGGTACGTGTCGGCGCGGTAGGTGGTGATCTCCGCGGTCTCGCCGTGCACTCTGGCCGCGATGGTGCCGAAGTCGCGGCCGACGTCCCAGACGTTCTTGGTGAGGGAGTCGAGGATCGCGCGCGTCTCCTCGGGCCGCGCGGACGTGGTGAAGTCGAGGTCGGTGACCGACCTGCCGAGCAGCGCGTCGCGCACCGGGCCGCCGACGAGTGCGAACTCATGCCCCTGATCGGCAAAGGCTCTCGCGAGCGTCGCGACGGGGGCGGAGGCCGCGATCGTGCGCAGCGCCTCCATGGATTCGGCAAGGGTTGGCATCCCTCAAGGGTACCCGGGCATCCGCATGGCGCGCGGCCCCGCCGGGTCGCCTCGAGGGGGCGCGCCCTAAACTGTTGCCCATGCTCTCGCTACCCCGGTTCCGCGACCTCTTCATCGCGGCGGTGCTCGCGCTGGGTGCGGTCAGCATGCTCGGCACCGCGGGAACGGCGGCGGCGCAGACCGTCGACGAACCACCGATCGAGACAGCGGCGACGCTCGTCGCGGCGCCTCGCGAACCCGTGATGCGGGGCCCCGGTTCCGAGCTGCAGATCGATGTGCAGATCGACAACCCGGGGCAGCAGCAGCTCCCGGAGGGGACGGTCCGGCTCGAGGTCGACCCCCGCCCGCTCGCATCCATCGAGGATCTCGACGGGGTCTTCCCCGAGCACCCGGTCGAGCTCGGGGAGGCCGAGATCGGCCCCACGGCCCCGGATTCCGAGCAGTCGCTCACCATCACGGTGCCGCAGGATCGGCTTCCCTTCACCTCCACCACCCCGTCTGGCGTCTACCTGCTGCGCGCCTCGATCGCGCCGGATCTCGAGTTCACCGTGCCACTCGCGTGGGAGAGCTCCGCCGGGACCAGATCGGATCCGGCAACCGCGGCCTCCGTGCGCCTCGGACTCATCGTGCCGATCGTGCTCCCCGACGACATCCGCACACTGCCCACACGGCCGCAGCTCGAAGAACTCGTGCCGGGGTGGTCGGATCTGCTCGATCAGGCCCGCTCTGCGGAGGCGACGCTCGCCATCGACCCGCGGGTCATCGCCGGGATCCGCGCCTACGGCGACGAAGCCCCCGAGCCCGCTCGGCAGTTCCTCGCCAGGCTCGAGGCGACCCCCCTGCCGAACTTCCTGCTGCAGTTCGCCGATGCGGATCCCTCTGCCCAGGCCGACCTGGGCTTCACCTCTCTTCTGCAGCCCACAAGCCTCGATTTCGTGTCACGGTTCGGCAGCGCCGCTTCCGAGACGCCCCCGCGGGACGAGACGGCGGGATCCGACTCGTCCTCCGAATCGTCCTCCGATTCTGGCGCCGATGGAGCCGACGGCGCGGCCGGCCAGGGCTCCGACGATACAACCGGCACCGATGCCGCCCCTCCGCTGCCGACCCTCGACGAGCTGCTGAGCTGGAACGAGGCGGAGCCCATGGCCTGGCCCGCCGAGGGATCGGCGGATCAGGGCACGCTCGAGCTGCTGCGGCTCTCGAACATCGACTCCGTCGTGCTCGACTCCGAGAACGTCGACCGGGCGAGCGGAGGCCCCAGGGTCTCTCTCGAGCAGGGATCCGCGATCGTCACCGATGCCGCGCTGGCAGACGCCGCACGCACCGCGCTCTCGGCCTCCGGGGAGGTCGAACGCGCCGCCGGCCTCTCGCGACTCTCCGCCTACCTGCTGCTCGCAGCGCAGAGCGGATCAGAGGATCTCGTGCTCGGGCTCGACCGCGGGGCGACGGCCGATGCTCAAGATCCCGCGCTTCTCATCGCCCAGCTGCGCGAACTCGGCTGGGTGGAGCCGACCGCCATCGGCGCCCTCGACGAGGGAGAGGCGCTGCTCCGCGGCTCGGACACGCTCGAGGAGCGCCGGGAGCTGCTCCGCGCCGCTGTCGGCCGCGAATCCTCGGTGAGCGAACTCGGCGCGGTGCTCGTGCACCCCGAGTACCTCAGCGGCTACCAGCGCGCCCGCCTGCTCGAGCTGTTCGCCACCCGGCACGCGGCGCCCGGTGTCGCCTTCGAGGAGGTGGCGGCACGGTACCAGAAACGCGACGCAGAACTGCTCCAGGGAGTGCAGGGCATCACCACCGAGCGCATGCAACTCGTCGGGGCGTCGACGCGCGTGCCCGTGCAGCTGCACAACTCGCTTCCGTTCGAGGCGTCGGTCGACGTTCAGGTGGTTCCGGCTTCGGCCGTTCTCTCCGTCACCGAGCCGCACTTCTCGGGCGTACTGGTTCCACCGGAGGGCAACGAGCGCGTGCTCGTACCGGTGAACAGCCGCGTCTCCTCCGGGGAGTCCGGCCTCGTCGTCACGGTCGGCGCGGCCTCGGGCGACCTGACCGTCTTCACCGGCACCCTGGCCATCTCCGTCCGCAGCGGCGTCGAGACCATCGCGCTCACGACGCTCGGCATACTCGCCGCGCTACTGCTCGGGTTCGGGATCTGGCGCAGCGTGCGCCGTCGCCGCGCCGCCTCCGCAGCGCGCGTCACCAGCCTCTCGGAATAGGCCGCGCCTAGGATTGGTTGTACTGTCCGCAGCGGCCGCAGGCCGCCCCTCTGACCAGCATCGTGCGCGAGGAGCTTCATGCACCAGATCATCATCATCGGTTCCGGCCCCGCCGGGTTCACCGCGGCCATCTACGCCGCTCGCGCGGGCCTGAAGCCGGTGCTCTTCGCGAGCTCCGTGGCCATCGGCGGCGAACTGATGAACACCACCGATGTCGAGAACTTCCCCGGCTTCCCCGAGGGCATCCAGGGCCCCGACCTGATGCAGAAGATGCAGGAGCAGGCGGAGCGCTTCGGCACCGAGGTCGTCTACGACGACATCGTCGAGGTCGATTTCTCGAGCGACATCAAGCGCGTCACCGCCGGCGACGGCAGCGTGCACGAGGCGCGCACCGTGATCTACGCGACCGGATCCGCCTACCGCAAGCTCGGCATCGCCGATGAGGATCGGCTCTCCGGCCACGGCGTCTCGTGGTGCGCCACCTGCGACGGCTTCTTCTTCCGCGAGAAGACGATCGCCGTCGTCGGCGGCGGCGACTCCGCGATGGAGGAGGCGACCTTCCTCACCCGCTTCGCCGAGAAGGTCTACGTGATCCACCGCCGCGAAGAGCTGAAGGCCTCGAAGATCATGCAGCAGCGCGCATTCGACAACGAGAAGATCGAGTTCATCTGGAACTCGGAGGTCACCGCGATCCACGGCGAGAGCGAGGTGACCGGGGTGTCGCTGCGCAGCACCGTCGACGGCTCCGAGCGCGAACTCCCGCTCCAGGGCCTCTTCATCGCGATCGGCAACGATCCGCGCACCCACCTCGTGCACGGCAAGCTCGACCTCACCCCCGAGGGCACCATCGCCGTCGAGGGTCGCAGCTCGCGCACCTCGGCTTCGGGTGTCTTCGCGGCGGGCGATGTCGTGGACCCCACCTACCGCCAGGCCATCACCGCAGCCGCCTCGGGCACCATCGCCGCACTCGACGCCGAACACCACCTGGCCGCACTCGACGGCTGACCATCACACGGATTCAAAGGAGAGACACCATGTCAGAAACGATCAACGTAGACGAGCAGACCTTCGACAAGGTCGTGCTGCAGAGCGACATTCCCGTACTCGTGGACTTCTGGGCCGCCTGGTGCGGTCCGTGCCGCGCCGTCGCGCCGGTGCTCGATCAGATCGCCGCCGAGCAGGATGGCAAGCTCCGCATCGTGAAGCTGAACGTCGACGAGAACCCGAACCTCGCAGCCCAGTACCGCATCACGTCCATCCCCGCGATGAAGGTGTTCAAGGGCGGTGAAGAGGTGCGCGAGATCATCGGGGCGATGCCGAAGCCCATGATCGAGGAGCACCTGAACGGGATCATCTAGTCCGTTTTCCCTCGCGGCGGTGCGATCATCGGCCGCGTGCTAGGCAGGGAACCCCGGCGCGTCGCTCTTTCGTCGCGCCGCGCCAACCCTGATGCGCACGCTTCCCCGATGATCGCACCGCCGCTCTTGTTTTTACCCTGATCCCGTTCGGTTTTTGGGGAACGTCGCGCCGCGCCAACCCTGATGCGCACGCTTCCCCGATGATCGCACCGTCGCTCTCGTTTTACACCGATCCCGTTCGGTTCTGGGGGAGAGCGCCGCGCGTCCCCGCGCGGGCCGCTACCGCTCGACGATAGCCGCGAGACGGTCGATCGAAGCGCTGAGCGTCTCTGGGGTGTTCTGCCGCGCGCGGTCGAAGCGCCCCGGATCCGACAGTCCCGTCCAGTCGTAGCTGTGGCGCACGAGGGTGCCGCCCTCGCGCCGCGGCTCGAGTTCCCAGCGCCACAGGTGACCGGGCTGGGGCTCGCCGACCGGTGACGGCTTCCACGCGATCCGCCGCCCCTCCTCGAACTCCACCACGTGGTTCTCCCGGTCCTGACCGTTGTGGATCCGCATCACGAAGACATCGCCCACTGCCCGCACCCGTTGGTCCGGGGCCGCCTCGACCAGATTCTCGTTGCCGTCCCAGCGCGGCTGCTGCACGGGATCGGCGATCAGCTCGAAGAGCTCGGCGGCATCGGCGTCGATGATGCGCTCGGCGTGCACGACTCGGTTCTCATCAGTCATGGTGCCAGTCAATCACAACGGCCCGCGAGGCCGAGGCCCGCAGGGGTGCTTTCACGTGACCGCTCGTACGCCCCGCCGTTGTAGATCTTTCGTGCCGTTGTAGATCTCTCGTACGGTACGAGAGATCTACAACGGCACCGCAGGTCTGCACTGGCGCACCGGTCCCTCTGCTTCGGTCGAAACGAGCGATCAGCTGAAGCCGGGGTCGCCGAGCTCCGAGAGGATGCGCTTGAGGTCGGCGATCGTCGCGAAGTCGATGATGATCTGGCCCTTCTTCGCGCCGAGCTTCACGGCCACGCGAGTATCGAAGCGATCGCCCAGCCGATCCGCGATCTCTCCCAGCTGCGCCTGCACGCCGCCCGCGCGGGGCCGGGGAGTCTTGCGCTTTGGCTCCTCGGAGGCCGCCGCCTCGGCCGCGCGCACCGACATGCCCTCGTTGACGATCTTGTCGGCGAGCCGCTGCATCGCCTCACCGTCACCGTCGAGCGAGAGGATCGCCCGCGCGTGCCCGGCCGACAGCACACCGGCCGCGACACGGGTCTGCACCTGCTCCGGCAGGCGCAGCAGTCGGATCGTGTTCGAGATCTGGGGGCGCGACCGACCGATCCGCTCGGCCAGCTGCTCCTGGGTGATGCCGAAGTCGGAGAGCAGCTGCTGGTAGGCCGAGGCCTCTTCGAGCGGGTTCAGCTGCGCGCGGTGCAGGTTCTCGAGCAGCGCGTCGCGCAGCATGTGCTCGTCGGCGGTGCTGCGGATGATCGCGGGAATGGTGTCGAGGCCGGCGCGCTTCGACGCGCGCAGGCGGCGCTCGCCCATGATGAGCTCGTACCGGGGCTCGCCCTCGGCCGGCTGCGGCTCGATGGCGCGCACCACGACCGGCTGGAAGACGCCGAACTCGCGCACGCTGTGCGTGAGCTCCTCGAGCGCCTCCTCATCGAACTCCGTTCTGGGTTGCAGACGATTCGGAACGATGTCGGCGACCGGCAGACGCGTCAGCTGCGCTCCAGGCACCTCCTGCAGCTCGGGAGACTCATTCTGCTCGGTCTGCTCGGCGCCGGCCGCCGCGGCGTTCTCGCTCTCGGCAGCCGCCACCGCGGCCGCCCCGTTGTTGGCGGGAAAGAACACGTCGACGGGGCGCTCACCCGTCGAGGGCGCCTGCGGGATGAGTGCACCGATCCCGCGGCCGAGCCCGCCTCGCTTCTTCGTCGCCATGCGTTATGCCTCTCCGTCTTCGTGTGTGTCTGCCTCGTGCGGCTTCGCGCCGCGCTCCGCCATCTCGGCGGCCGCCTCCAGGTACGCGAGCGCACCGATCGAGCCGCCGTCGTACGCGTGCACCGTCTGCCCGTAGCTCGGGGCCTCGGAGATCCGCACCGAGCGGGGGATCACCGCAGTGAGCACCTGCTCGGGGAAGTGCGCTCGCACTTCGCCGGCGACCTCCTGAGCGAGATTGGTGCGCGCGTCGTACATGGTGAGCAGGATCGTCGAGATCGCGAGCTCCGGGTTGAGGTGCTTCTGGATCAGCTGGATATTGCCGAGCAGCTGGCTCAGACCCTCGAGGGCGTAGTACTCGCACTGGATCGGGATCAGCACCTCGTCGGCGGCGACGAAGGCGTTGACGGTGAGCAGCCCGAGCGACGGCGGGCAGTCGATGAAGACGTAGTGGAACGTGTGCTCGGGCTGAGCGAGGAAGGTCTGCAGGGCCGTGCGCAGGCGCTGCTCACGGGCGACCAGTGAGACCAGCTCGATCTCCGCGCCGGCGAGGTTGATGGTCGACGGCACGCAGAAGAGGTTCTCGTGGTCGGTGGTCGGCTGCAGCGCGTCCTCGATGCTGCTGTCGCCGAGCAGCACGTCGTACACGCTCGTCACTTCAGGCCGGTGGGGCACACCGAGCGCGGTGGAGGCGTTGCCCTGCGGGTCGAGGTCGATGACCAGCACACGCGCTCCGCGACGAGCGAGCGCGGAGGCGAGGTTCACCGTGGTCGTGGTCTTGCCGACGCCGCCCTTCTGGTTCGACACCGTGATCACCCGCGTCTCCTCGGGGAGCGGCGAGACCGTCTCGGCCAGCTTGCGGCGTCGGCGGATCTTGTCGACGAGGTGGTCGCCGACGAGCGTCTTCTCCGCTTCAGCCATGAGTACCGATTTTAGCTCGAAATACGCGAGTGGTCTCCGTCAGCTGCCCCGAACCGAGCTCCTCGACGGCGATTTCACGCACCCGGTGCTTGCGCAGAGCCTTCTCGGCAGCGTCGATCTCCTCCTGCACGGACGAGCCCTTGAGGAAGAGCATCTCGCCGCCGTCGCGGAGCAGGGGAGCGGTGAGCGGCACGAGCTTGCGCAGCGCGGTCACAGCCCGAGCCGTGACCTGGTCGACCTCGAATGCGCCGTGATATTCCTCGGCGCGCCCCCGCAGCACCTCGACGTTGTCGAGCGCGAGACGGTCGACCTGATCGTTCAGCCAGTTGCACCGGCGCTCCATCGGCTCGATGAGCTTGAACGAGACGTCCGGGCGCACGATCGCCAGCACGAGGCCGGGCATCCCGCCGCCGGTGCCGATGTCGGCGACGCGGGCATCCCTGTTCACAAGAGGGGCGAGGATCGCACTGTTGAGCAGGTGCCTGGTCCAGAGCCGGGGAGGCTCGAGCGGGCCGATGAGGCCGAGCTCCTCGCCCCGTCGACCCAGATCCTCAGCGAACTCTCGCAGCACATCGATGCGATCACCGGCGATATCAGCGGCGGAGGCCGGTTCGGTCTCGATCTGGATCTCGCTCACCGCGTCCTCCCTCTCGTTCGCGTGAAAATGACGGGTGCAAGCCCGAATCGGAAGTGCCGACGCAGCGCGTTTCACGTAAAACGCGCTGCCGACGGTCAGCGCTTGCTGATGACGAGTCGGCGATCCCGGCCTTCGCCTCGCGACTCCGAGAAGTAGCCTCGCTCGGCGACATCGTCATGCACCAACTTGCGCTCGTACGAAGACATCGGCTCGAGTTCGACCTGCTCGCGACCGGCCGTGATCTGGGCGACCGCGGCATCGACCATCCTCTTGAGTTCGGTTGCCCGCGCGTCACGCGATCCGCCGACATCGATGATCAGACGCGAGAAGCGGCCGGTCTTCGCCTGGACTGCGAGCCGGGTGAGGTCCTGCAGCGCCTGCACGGCGTCCGCGGTGGCCAGCCGGTCGAGATCCGTGCCGCCTCCGTTCACGGAGACATACGCACGCCCGTTCGCCACGTCGATATCGATGTCACCATCGAGATCAGCGATGTCGAGCAGGCCCTCGAGGTAGTCGGCCGCGAGATCACCATCCTCCTCCAGCTCCTCGAGAGTGGGATCCTCGCGCGTGCGCTCCACTGCCGCCTCGTCTGTGCTCAACGTGACCTCACTTGTTCTTCTTCTTGGCGCGCTTCGCGCTGACGGGCTGCTGACGCTGGCCGCGCGGCTTCGGCTGCTCTGCGACCTCGAGCGCCCTCGATTCCTCGTCGGTCAGCTTACCCTTGGCCTTCAGTCGGGCCTGGCGCGCGCGCCAGGCGTCGCTGCCGGGCGTCGGCATGTTGCGGATGACGATGAACTGCTGCCCCATCGTCCACAGGTTCGACGAGAACCAGTAGATGTTCAGTGCGAGCGGGAACGCCACACCCGAGAAGAGGAAGGCGAAGGGGATGATGTAGAGCAGGATCTTCTGCTGCCGGTACATCGGAGAGTTCTTCGTCTCGTCGGAGACGTTCTTCGACATGATCTGCAGCTGCGTGAAGAACTGCGACGCGATCATCAGCACCATGATGCTGCCGAGCAGCACCACGACCATCCAGTTGCCGCTCTCCCAGCCCTGCGTGAAGGTCATCTTGAGCGGCGCCCCGAAGATGGAGGCGGCATTGAAGCTCTCGGTCAGCTCGCGGGTCATGAACCCGATACCGGTCTTGTTCTCGGCAGCGTGACGGAGCACGTAGAAGAGCGAGAAGAAGATCGGCATCTGGATGAGGATCGGCAGGCACGACGCGAACGGGTTCGTGCCGTGCTGCTTGTACAGCGCCATCGTCTCGCGGCTCATCGCCTCGCGCGAGAACTGATCCTTCTTGCCCCGGTACTTGTCCTGGACCTTCTTCAGCTGCGGCGCGATCTCCATCATGCGGCGCTGCGACTTGATCTGACGCACCATCACCGGGATCAGCGCGGAACGCACCACCACCACGAGGCCGATGATCGACAGCACCCAGGTGACACCCGAGGCCGGATCCATGCCGAGCGCGGTGAAGAGCCAGTGCCAGGCCCACAGCACGAGCTCGACGAGCCAGCGCAGCGGCCAGAGTATCGTTTCGAAGAAGTCCACCGGGATCAGGCCTTTCGCTCGATGGGGCGGACGAAGCCGCGATGATTGATCAGGAAGTTCTGGCGCCGCCCTGGTGCAACATCATCGACACCGCCGGGGCTGAACGGATTGCAGCGCAGCAAACGCCAGATCGTCAGAAACGACCCGGCGAGGAATCCGCGCAGTTGATACGCATCCACAGCGTACCTGGAACACGATGGGTAATACCTGCACACCTGGCCGTACAGCGGAGAGATGATCCGGCGGTAGGCGAGCATGAACGCGATCATCAGGTTCCTCGGCAGGAACCAAATCTCGTACGCCGCGTGCCTCACGGATCCCTCCCGTCGAGCACCTCGCGTTCGACGCGATCCAGCGCCCGATTCATCTCCCGCTCCAGCTCGCCGAAGGGTGCGGAGGCCGATGCGGGTAGCGCTCGGAACACGACGTCCACGCCGACGATGCCGCTCCTGAGCCTGCGCTCGACCACCGTCTTCATACGGCGACGCACGAGGTTGCGCGTCACCGCATTGCCCACGGCCTTCGAGATGATGAAGCCGAACCGCGCGGGTTCTCCGGGTGAACGCAAAACCGCGTGGGTGATGCAGTACGCACCACCCACGCGGCGGCCGGTTCGTACGGCGAACCGGTAATCCTCACCCCGGGTGACGCGATGCCGTTTGGCAGGCACGATCGGCCAGGGAACAGGGACGACTACGCGGTGAGCTTCGCGCGGCCCTTGCCGCGACGAGCCGCGACGATGGCGCGACCGGCACGCGTGCGCATGCGAGCGCGGAAGCCGTGCACCTTGGCGCGGCGGCGGTTATTGGGCTGGAACGTACGCTTGCTCATGAAAGACTCCGTGACTTATGGAACAGATCCCCGAAGCTCTTGGGCGACGAGGAAGTCGGAATTGGGCAGGGTTGCAGTCGGCTGCCGCCCATACAAGGTAGTAACTTTACGCCGAATTTCCCGTGCAGTCAAAGCGGATTCTTGTCGTGCTCCCGGTCGTGCCGCTCGGAGTTTCAGACTTGCCTGTGGACAAAACTGTGACTAACGTGGGCGCAGGTGTTCGTCCGGTCTCGAACTCTCCAGTATTCTCGGGCTTCCACGCCGTGCAAGCTGTGGATAAAGCTGGGCATAACATCTCTCAGATTTCAGCTACGAGACCGAACCGAGTATCCGCGTGACAGACGACGAACTGCAAGAGGCCTGGGGCAGAGTCACCCAGGCCGTCATGAGCGATCCCTCGGTCGGCCCGGCCGTGGGGGCCCAGCTCGCACTCGCCGTTCCGCGCGGCATCGCGGCGGGAACGCTCTACCTGGCCGTCCAGCTCGAGTTCACGCTGAAGCTGCTCGAGAACCGTCTCCGACCGGCCATCATGAACGCGATCGCGGGCATCCCCGAAGCCCGTGAGATCGAGAACTTCGTCGTGATCGTCGATGAGGACGCCCACCCCTCGCTCGATCCCGAACCCGAGCCGTCGCATGCGCAGGGAGCCCCCGCCCAATCCTCCTTCCACGTCGGCGACACCGATCCGGCGCTGCAGTCGACTGCGCCCACTCGCCACGACAGCACGCGCCCGGTAGCCGAGCCCCGTCGGCGGCACGGCATCGAGGAACAGGTCGACAGCCGTCTGAATGAGAAGTACGGCTTCGACAGCTTCGTGATCGGACAGTCGAATCGCTTCGCGCACGCCGCGGCCGTCGCCGTAGCCGAAGCGCCGGCCCGCGCCTACAACCCGCTGTTCATCTACGGGGACTCGGGTCTCGGCAAAACCCACCTCCTGCACGCCATCGGGCACTACGCGCGCGAGCTCTTCCCCGACGTGCGCGTGCGCTACGTCAGTTCGGAAGACTTCACCAACGACTTCATCAACTCGATCGCCAACAACCAGGGAGCCGCATTCCACGCCCGGTACCGCAGTGTCGACATCCTGCTGGTGGACGACATCCAGTTCCTCGAAGACAAGGTCGAGACGCAGGAGGCGTTCTTCCACACCTTCAACACGCTGCACGACCACAACAAACAGGTCGTCATCACGAGCGACGTGCAGCCGAAACAGCTGCGCGGGTTCGAGGAACGAATGCTCTCCCGTTTCGAGTGGGGGCTGCTCACGGACATCCAGGCTCCGGATCTCGAGACCCGCATCGCCATTCTTCGGAAGAAGGCGCAGCGCGAGGGCCTCGAGATCGACCACAGCATCCTCGAGTTCATCGCGAGCAAGTTCTCCTCGAATATCCGCGAGCTCGAGGGCACCCTGATCCGGGTCACCGCGTACGCGAGCCTCAACCAGCAGCGGATCGACATGCAGTTGGTGCACACGGTGCTGAAGGATCTGATCACCCTCGACGCCGACAACGAGGTGCAGCCGTCGGACATCATCAGTCGCACCGCGGAGTACTTCGACCTGTCGGTCGACGACCTGTACGGTCCGACTCGCGCGCAGCAGATCGCCACGGCGCGTCAGATCGCCATGTACCTCTGCCGCGAGCTGACCCCGCTCTCGCTCCCGAAGATCGGTCAGCTGTTCGGGGGACGGGATCACACGACCGTCATGTACGCCCACAAGAAGATCTCGCAGCTCATCGCCGAGCGACGTTCGATCTACAACCAGGTGACGGAACTCACGACCCGCATCAAGCAGGGATCGCGCTGACGTTTCCGGAGCCTTCGCCCGCGGTCGAGGCGAGCGGATTTATCCACAGTTATCCACCGCCCTGTGAATAGATGGGGAGAAGTCGCCTAAATCTGTGGAGGAGAACGGATCGCCTGTGGAAACAGGAGGATCCCAAGAAATCCGCATCATTCTGCGGATCCCCACTCATTCCACATTCGCCAACAACTCACAGAGTTGTAGTTCGCTACGGAGTATTGGGATGTCGCGAGTTATCCACATTATCCACAGCCGTTAACACTGTTAACACCTCAATACTTGTTAACGGGCACTCGATCACGCGGACCGCTCCTCTCGAGTCGGTCTTCGAGCAGACCGAACGACACGTTCGGATGCCAGTGCCCTCCGAGTGTGCAAAGATTGTGAACCGATGAGATTCACGCACACTCGTGCGCGTGGGAGGGAAACCAGATGCGATTCACCGTCAACCGCGACGTGTTCAGCGACGCCGTGTCGTTCGCAGTGAAGCTGCTTCCGCAGCGTCCCACGCAGCCTCTGCTGAGCGGTGCTCTCATCGAGGCCGAGGGCGACAGCCTGACGGTCTCCTCATTCGACTACGAGGTGTCAGCTCGCACGAGCGTCACCGCCGACATCTCCGAGCCCGGACGCGCGCTCGTCTCCGGCAAGCTGCTCAGCGAGATCGCACAGCGGCTTCCCCACGCCGACGTGGAGCTCTCCCTGGTCGAGAGTCGTGTCGAGGTTCGCTGCGGTTCGGCCTCGTTCCGCCTGCCGGCGATGCCCGTGGAGGAGTACCCGCAGGTGCCCCAGATCGATTCGGTCTCAGGGTCGGTTCCGGCGGATCTCTTCTCGGACGCAATCGCCCAGGTTTCGCTCGCCGCTTCGAAGGACGATGTCACCCCGGTCATCACGGGTGTGCAATTCGAGGTCAGTGAGAACTCCCTCACGCTCACGGCGACCGACCGTTATCGTGTCGCAACTCGCAGCATCGACTGGGAGAACCAGAGCGGCCAGAGCGATCTCAGCGCGCTGGTGCCGTCCAAGATCGTGACCGAGGTCGGCAAAACTTTTTCCGGCGACGGTCAGGTGCAGGTCTCGATCATCAAGGACGATGAGCGCGAGCTGATCGCCTTCACCGGCGGCTCGAAGACCGTTACCTCGCTGCTGATCAAGGGAAACTATCCTCCGGTGGGCCGGCTCTTCCCGACCTCGGTCGATAACTACTCGGTGATCAACACCGCCGAGCTGGTCGAGGCAGTCGGCCGTGTCGGCCTCGTGCTCGAGCGCGAAGCTGCGCTGCGCTTCTCGTTCGCCGAGGGAACGGTGACGCTCGAGGCCGCGGGCACCGAGTCGGCCCAGGCTGTCGAGACGGTTGACGCGCACCTCGTCGGTGACGAGATGGTGGTCTCGCTGAAGCCGCAGTTCCTGCTCGACGGACTGCGCTCCACCCACTCGGAGTTCGCGCGCATCGCGTTCACGCGCACGGATAACCCGGGTAAGCCGGGTCCGGTGCTCATCACGAGCCAGCGGAGCAAGGACGACGCCGACGAGGAGAGCTTCCGCTACCTGCTCCAGCCGAACCTGCTGCTTCGGTAGGGGAGGAGAGCGATGCGGGTCGCGCATCTCTCACTCGGGGACTTCCGCAACTACGTCACGGCCGAACTCGAACTGGCTGCCGGACCGAATCTTCTCGTCGGGCGCAACGGTCAAGGGAAGACGAATCTGGTCGAGGCGATCGCGTACTTCGCGATCCTGAGATCGCATCGAGCGTCGGGTGATGCTCCGCTGATCAGATCGGGCGCTGATTCCGCCATTGCCAGGCTGCGTGTCGAAGCAGCTGAGCGAGACGTGCTGCTCGAGCTGCAATTGAATCGGGATCGGCCGAACCGAGCGCAGGTGAATCGCAACTCGGTTCGTCCACGCGAGGTGACGAGATGGTTCACGGCGGTGTCTTTCATGCCGGAGGACCTTGGAATCGTTCGTGGAGAGCCATCAGGACGGCGCCGGTTTCTCGATGATGCTCTCGTTTCACGACATCCCGTCGCGGCAGGAGCCCTCAGCGACTACGAACGGGTGGTGCGCCAGCGTACGTCGCTCCTCAAGTCGGCTCGACGGGGGAGTGGATCTGCAATCGAGGCCACGCTCGGCATTTGGGATGAGCAGCTGGTCGAGTACGGAACACAGATCATTCTTGCGAGGCGTGAGCTTGTTCGGGACCTGAGGGTGCCGCTACGTGACGGGTATCGAGTTCTGGTGGATCAGGATCACGGACCGGAGCTGGCTCTCAGCGAGTCTGTGAACGCTGCGCTCTCTGACGTTTCACGTGAAACCCAGTCTGTTGCCGACTCGGCCGACGTTTCACGTGAAACGCTAGCGGAGGAGTTTCGAGAGGCGCTGCAATCGGTGCGCTCGCGGGAACTCGAGCGGGGCGTGACGCTTGTCGGTCCCCATCGCGATGATCTGGTCCTCACTCTGAACGGGCTTCCGGTGAAGGGGTATGCGAGCCACGGGGAGTCTTGGTCGTTTGCGCTCTCGCTGAAGATGGCGCTCGCCTCGGTTCTTCGGGCCGAATCCCCGGCCGGGGATCCCGTCATCATCCTGGACGACGTCTTCGCTGAACTCGATGCGCGCCGAAGGGAGCGACTCATGACGGCTGTGAGCGACTTCGAGCAGGTGATTGTCACGGCCGCGGTTGAGGAGGACGTACCGAACGGCGTACCCTGGCATCGCGTTCGTATCGAGGCGGGCAGGATCTTGGAGGAGGACGGCTCGTGACGACTTCCTGCGACACCAGCTTCGCCACCGAGATGTATCTCCGAGCAAAGTCGGTGTGGCGGGGAGCGCCGGTACGCCGACGCAGTCGGAGGAATCAGGAGAGCGACGCCCCCGGTGGCAGACCCTTCGGTCATGGCCGAGATCCCCGTGCACTCGGCGAGGTGCTCACCGTCATGGCGAACGATATGGGGTGGAGCGTCGAGCTCGAGCAAGCGCGTTTACTCGAAGAGTGGCCTGAGTTCGCGGGGGAGGCGACAGCAGAGCACACGACCGTCGTCGGAATCAGTAACGGTGTGCTGCAGGTGCAGTGCGACTCGACTACCTGGGCCACCGAACTGCGGCGACTGCGTGCGGAGATGCTCACGCGGTTGTTGAAGGATTACCCGGACGCCGAGGTGCGCGATCTTCGCTTTCTCGCTCCTGGTGCACCGAGCTGGCGACACGGTCCTCGCACCGTCAAGGGTCGTGGTCCACGCGATACCTACGGATAGTTTGATCGTTCTGATTCGTGTTCTGAACTGGGGTTCTCTGGGAGCATCGCGAGCTGGATCGGGTCCGAGCCGTCTGGAATTCCGGCAGTGCGAGCATTCCACAGCCTGCATGAGCGAGGGCGAGCCGCGCGTTCCACATCATCCTCATTCTGCACGCGGCATGCTTTGAAGCGGACGTGAAGCGCGCACGGGTATTCCCTGGCGACGCCACTGCGTCGCTGCGAATCCCGGTACTGATTTCGTCGCGCTGGATGATGAGAACCCGGCCGTGGGCAGCCTGGGGAAGCCAGTACCTCAGGGTCGGGGAACGAGTAGAATCGTGGGGTTGCGGAAGCGATGCGGACAGGTTCTTCGCCGGCACAATTTCAGGCGGGGTCGATCCTCCTCCGGAAATACCTCGCTCCGGCCCGTCGTGGGGCTTTTCTCGGCCTGCGCTTGATAGGCTGGTGTGCGGAAGTGTCCCGGGCGCAAAAACGCGCCGAGAGGGCCGGAAAAGGATCATTCAAGGTATGAGTTCAGAACAGGCTTCGTCCGAGGAAGACTACGGCGCCGGAGCAATCCAGGTGCTCGAGGGCCTCGAGGCGGTACGCAAGCGTCCTGGTATGTACATCGGTTCCACTGGCCCTCGTGGTCTGCACCACCTCGTCTATGAGATCGTCGATAACTCGGTCGACGAGGCGCTCGCCGGCTACTGCGACACCATCGAAGTGACGATCCTCGAAGACGGAGGGGTTCGTGTCGTCGATAACGGGCGCGGCATCCCGGTCGATCCTCATTCCTCCGACCCGTCGAAGTCGACGGTGGAGGTGGTGCTGACGGTGCTGCACGCCGGCGGTAAGTTCGGCGGCGGGGGATACGCCGTGTCCGGTGGTCTGCACGGTGTCGGATCCTCGGTCGTCAATGCGCTTTCGCGTCGCTTCGAGGTCGAGGTCAAGCGCCAAGGTTTCACGTGGAACATGTCGTTCACCGGCAGCGTTCCAGACGCTCCGCTCGCACAGGGCGAGCCGAGCGAGGAGACCGGTACGACGATCACCTTCTGGCCCAGTGCTGAGATCTTCGAGACCGTCGAATTCGACTACCAGACTCTGCGCACCCGTTTTCAGCAGATGGCCTTCCTGAACAAGGGTCTGAAGATCACTCTCACCGATCTTCGTCCCCAGGAGCCGGTCGAGAACGCGGAGGGCGAGTTGGTCGTCCCCTCTCCGCAGCACGACGAGTTCCTCTATGAAAAAGGGATCGAGGATTACGTTCAGCACCTGAACTCGACCAAGCGCGCCGAGGTGGTGAACGAGCAGATCATCTCGTTCGAGTCCGAGGACACGGAACGCAAGATCGCGGTAGAGGTCGCGATGCAGTGGACGACCGCGTACACGGAGAGCGTGCACACCTACGCGAACACGATCAATACCCATGAGGGCGGTACCCACGAAGAGGGATTCCGTGCTGCGCTCACCACGCTCGTGAACCGCTACGCCCGGGAGAAGAACATTCTTCGCGAGAAGGACGACAATCTCTCCGGTGATGACGTGCGCGAGGGCCTTACCGCCGTCGTCTCGGTGAAGCTCGGCGAGCCGCAGTTCGAGGGGCAGACGAAGACCAAGCTGGGCAACACGGAGGCCAAGGCCTTCGTGCAGAAGGTCGTGGGGGATCAGCTCGGCGATTGGTTCGAGCGCAACCCCTCAGGCGCGAAGGACATCATCCGCAAGGCGATCCAGGCCGCGACCGCGCGGCTCGCAGCTCGAAAGGCTCGGGAGACTGCGCGCCGCAAGGGCCTGCTGGAGTCCGGCGGTATGCCGGGCAAGCTCTCCGACTGCACGAGCAAGGATCCGAGCGTCTCGGAGATCTTCATCGTGGAGGGCGATTCGGCGGGCGGATCAGCCAAGACCGGTCGCAATCCGCACACTCAGGCGATCCTGCCCCTCCGCGGCAAGATCCTCAACGTCGAAAAGGCCCGTCTGGACCGTGCGCTCGGCAACGCCGAGGTGCAGGCCATGATCACCGCGTTCGGCGCCGGCATCGGTGAGGAGTTCGATCCCGAGAAGGCGCGGTACCACAAGATCGTGCTCATGGCCGATGCCGACGTCGACGGGCAGCACATCACCACGCTGCTGCTCACCCTGCTCTTCCGCTACATGCGACCGCTCATCGATCTCGGCTACGTGTACCTCGCGCAGCCGCCGCTGTACCGCATCAAGTGGGCCAATGCCGATCACGAGTACGTGTACAGCGACGCCGAGCGCGACCTGCGCCTCAAGGTGGGGGCCGAGAACGGCCGCCGCCTGGTGAAGGAGAGCGGCGTGCAGCGGTACAAGGGTCTCGGCGAGATGAATCACGAAGAGCTGTGGGAGACGACGATGAACCCGGAGTCCCGCACCCTCCTGCAGGTCACCATGGAGGATGCCGCGGCCGCCGACGAGATCTTCGCCACCCTGATGGGCGAGGACGTCGATGCTCGCCGCAGTTTCATCCAGCAGAACGCGAAGGACGTGCGTTTCCTTGACATCTGAGAACAACACCCCGGAGACCGAGGCCGACGAGACGGTCGAGGAGCAGACTCAGGAGCAGGCCGTGCACGGTCGGATCGACCAGGTCGATCTGCAGCTCGAGATGCAGCGGTCGTACCTCGACTATGCGATGAGCGTGATCGTCGGCCGTGCCCTTCCCGACGTGCGCGACGGCCTGAAGCCGGTGCATCGCCGCGTCATCTACACGATGTACGACGGCGGCTACCGTCCCGACAAGTCGTTCTCGAAGTGCACCCGAGTCATCGGCGACGTGATGGGCCAGTTCCACCCGCACGGCGACGGCGCGGTCTACGACTCGCTCGTGCGCCTCGTGCAGCCTTGGGCGATGCGCTACCCGCTCGCACTCGGGCAGGGCAACTTCGGATCGCCGGGCAACGACGGCGCCGCCGCCCACCGTTACACCGAGACGAAGATGTCACCGCTCGCCATGGAGATGGTGCGCGACATCGATGAAGACACCGTCGACTTCCAGGACAACTACGACGGCCGCACCCAGGAACCGACCGTGCTCACCAGCCGGTTCCCGAACCTGCTCGTCAACGGCTCCGTCGGCATTGCCGTGGGCATGGCGACGAACATCCCCCCGCACAACCTGCGCGAGGTGGCCGAAGCGGCCATCTGGCATCTGGAGAACCCCGAGGCCAGCCGCGACGAGCTGCTCGAGGCGCTCATGGAGCGCGTGCACGGCCCGGATTTCCCGACCGGGGCGCAGATCCTCGGATCCAAGGGGATCCGCGAGGCCTACCGCACCGGCCGCGGGTCGATCACCATGCGCGCCGTGGTCAACATCGAGGAGATCCAGGGCCGCACCTGCCTCGTCGTCACCGAGCTGCCATACCAGGTCAACCCCGACAATCTCGCGGTGAAGATCGCAGACCTGGTCAAGGAGAACAAGGTCCAGGGCATCGCGGATATCCGCGATGAGACCAGTGGCCGCACCGGTCAGCGCCTGGTGATCGTGCTCAAGCGCGATGCCATCGCGAAGGTCGTGCTGAACAACCTGTACAAGCACACCCAGCTGCAGGAGAACTTCGGCGCGAACATGCTCGCGATCGTCGACGGCGTGCCTCGTACACTCGCGCTCGACGGCTTCATCACCGCCTGGGCCAAGCACCAGGTCGAGGTGATCGTTCGCCGCACCGAGTTCCGCCTGAAGAAGGCGGAGGCCGAGGCCCACATCCAGCGCGGCTACCTCAAGGCGCTGGACGCCCTCGACGAGGTCATCGCTCTGATCCGTCGTTCGCCGACTGTGGAGGAGGCTCGCGAGGGCCTGATGGATCTGCTCTCGGTGGATCAGATCCAGGCTGACGCGATCCTCGGCCTGCAGCTGCGCCGCCTCGCGGCCCTCGAGCGTCAGAAGATTCTCGATCTCGCGGCCAAGCTCGAGCAGCAGATCGCGGAGTACCAGGCCATTCTGGCCTCGCCCTCCGAGCAGCGCGGCATCGTCGTGTCCGAGCTCACCGAGCTCGTGAACAAGTACGGCGATGAACGGCGCACGACGATCCTGCACGGCTTCGACGGCGACATGTCGATGGAAGACCTCATCCCCGAGGAGGAGATGGTGGTCACCGTGACGCGCGGGGGATACGTCAAGCGCACCCGCATCGACAACTACCGTTCGCAGCACCGCGGCGGCAAGGGCGTGAGGGGCGCTCAGCTGCGCGCCGACGACATCATCGAGCACTTCTTCGTGACCACCACGCACCACTGGCTGCTGTTCTTCACGAACACCGGCCGCGTGTACCGCGCGAAGACCTACGAGGTGCCCGAGGGGGGTCGCGATTCCAAGGGTCAGCACCTCGCGAATCTGCTGGCGTTGGCTCCCGATGAGACGGTCACGCAGATCCTCGATGTCCGCGACTTCGATGCAGCCGGCTACCTCGTGCTCGCCACCCGCGACGGCCTGGTCAAGAAGACCGCGCTCACGGAGTACGACACCAACCGCACGGGCGGCATCATCGCGATCAAGCTGCGCGAGGGCGATGAGCTCGTATCGGCGCTGATCGCTGAGTCCAGCGACGACGTGCTGCTCGTATCGAAGCAGGGCATGTCGGTGCGATTCACCGCCTCTGATCAGGCACTCCGGCCGATGGGGCGCTCCACCAGCGGTGTGCGCGGCATGAACTTCCGCGAGGGCGATTCGCTGCTGTCCGCGTCGCGGCTCGACGGCACCGAGGGGTACGTGTTCGTGGTCACGGAGGGCGGGTACGCGAAACGCACCGCCTCCGGTGAGTACCGGGTGCAGAACCGCGGAGGCTACGGCATCAAGGTCGCGAAGCTCGACGAGAACCGCGGTAATCTGGTCGGCGCGCTCATCGTGGACGAGGCCGACGAGGTGCTCGCGGTGCTCGCGAGCGGCAAGGTCGTCAGGTCGGCGGTCGCCGAGGTTCCCGCGAAGGGCCGCAACACCATGGGGGTCGTGTTTGCGCGATTCCCAGAGCAGGACCGTATCATTGGCATCGCGCGAAACACGGAGCGCGGGCTCGACGACGAAGAGTCCGAGTCCCTGGGCACCGAGAACGCTGAGAACAAGGAAGACGTGAATGAGTAACACTGTCGCCGACAAGCTGGCAAAGAAGACCCGCAAGAAGGCCCCGGCGAAGCAGGTTCGCCTGAAGCTGGTCTACATCGACTTCTGGTCGGCGGTGAAGTTCTCGTTCCTCATCTCGCTCTGCGTGGGGATCGTGAGCGTGATCTCTGCGATCCTCATCTACACCGTGCTCATCCAGACCGGTGTGTTCTCCGAGGTCGACGCCCTGTTCATGGACATCGTCGGTGAGGACAACAGCCTGATGAAGTTCATCGGCTTCCCGCAGGTGCTCGGCTTCTCGGTCGTGGTGGGTATTCTCAACACGATCGTGGGCACCGCCCTCGGCGCTATCGGCTCGCTCATCTACAACCTGCTGGTGCGTGTGCTGGGCGGGTTCCAGCTGGGCTTTACCAGCAACTGAGCGGCGCTTTCCCAGCGCGACCAGAGCAACTCGCCCGGTATCCGAACTCGATTTTTGATTTCGGCCGGTATCGGATAATGTTGTTTCTTGGTCAAGGGGCTATAGCTCAGGCGGTTAGAGCGCTTCACTGATAATGAAGAGGTCCCAGGTTCAAGTCCTGGTAGCCCCACCGAATGACTTCCTCGGGAGTTGTTCTGCGGGTCCTTAGCTCAGTTGGTAGAGCGCCTGCTTTGCAAGCAGGATGTCGGGAGTTCGATTCTCCCAGGATCCACCATTGAAGACGTACTAGAACACCTGACATCGGTTGATGCCGGTGGGAGGGCGGTGAAGGGCTCGGCGAGTCGGATCGTCGCCTGCTCGTCCTCGCTGATCTCGATGCCATCAGTGAAGGCTTGGTTCGCCAGCCGCTTGCCGTGCTCGTCGGTCCGTGCGTAGAGGGTGGCGCAGTCGACCAGCAGGCGGAGTGCGGTGCTGAGTTGCTTACATGATCCCTCGTGGTGGTCGTGCTCGCTGGCGAGCCGACGGTCTATGTCAGCGAGCCGGCGCGGATGCGGTCTTGGTGACGCTTGAGGGTGTCGAGGTCGATCGCGTCGGCGAAGTGCGCGGCGAGCAGCTTGTCGCTCTCGTTCTGGAGCCGCTTGCGGTTCTCGGTCAGGTCAAGTCCCGGGTGGTGGTGTAACGGTTGGTCCTTCGTGGTGATGGGGTCAGGCGCTGAGCTCGAGAACGGTGTCGATCACCCCCTCGGCGTCGTTGTCTGTGACGAGGGTGAGGCGGCTCTTCGCGAGGATGTCGAGGCCGAGGTAGCGGCGTCCTTCGGCCCATTCGTCGGTTTGCTCGGTGAGGACCGCGCCGACGATGCGGATAATCGCGTCCCGGTTCGGGAAGATCCCGACGGAGTCGGTGCGGCTGCGGATTTCCCGGTTGAGACGCTCGTTGGGGTTGTTGGACCAGATCTGCTGCCACAGGCCTTCCGGGAACTGCGCGAAGGCGAGAATATCGGCGCGGGCCGCGTCGAGGTGCTCGTGAGCGTCGGGCAGTTTCCCGTCGACGTAGTCCAGGAGCCGGTCGAACTGAGCGTGGACCGCGGCGGCGTCGGGCTGGTCGTAGACGGAGTGCAGCATCGCTTTCACCGCCGGCCACATGGCCTTCGGTGTCACACTCATCAGGTTCGCTGCGTAGTGCGTGCGACAGCGCTGCCAAACAGCACCGGGCAGGTTCGCTGCGATTGCTTCGACGAGTCCTTGGTGGGCGTCGCTGGTGACGAGGCGGACGCCTCCGAGACCGCGGGCGACGAGGTCGGCGAAGAACGAGTTCCAGGCTGCTCCTGTCTCGCTGGTGGCCACGCGCAGGCCGAGCACCTCGCGGCGCCCGTCGCCGTTGACGCCGGTCGCGACGAGCACCACTGCGCCTATGACGCGGCCGCCCTCGCGAACTTTCATGGTGAGCGCGTCGGCGGCAACGAAGGTAAACGGACCGGCGTCGTCGAGCGGTCGGTGTCGGAACTGCTCGACGTGTGCATCGAGCTCCGCCGCCATCCGGGACACCTGCGACTTCGACAGGGAATGGATGCCGAGGGTCTTGACGAGCTTGTCCATCCGGCGTGTGGACACGCCGGCAAGGTAACAGTCGGCGACGACGGTGATCAGCGCGGTCTCGGCGCGTTTGCGGCGCTCGAGCAGCCATTCGGGGAAATAGGTTCCCTGCCGAAGCTTCGGGATCGCGACATCGATCGTACCGACCCGGGTGTCGAGGTCGCGGTGTCGGTAGCCATTGCGCTGCGTGATCCGGTCGGATGAGGGCTTGCCCCATTCAGCGCCGACCACGGCGTCCGCGTCCGCGGACAAGAGCGCGTTGATCATGGTCTGCAACAGACTGCGCATCAGATCCGGGGACGCGTCGGTGAGAGCTTCGCTGAGCAGGCCGGCAGGGTCGACAATAGTAGGAGCGGTCATCGTGTTGATGCCTTTCGAGTGGGTTGTAGGAGATTCCTCGAAGGATCACACGGTGACCGCGTCCACGTTCTACGACGTGCTGGCCACCGTGCGCTACACCACTTTACGGGGCACTACTCTCGGTACTCTCGGTCAGCTCGGCCAGTTCTTGGGAACGGGAGGCGAGGCGTTCGTCGAACGCGGCCTCAACCTGCGCCGCGAGCGCCGCGTACTCGACCTCGGTGATCGCGATGTCCCGGTAGCAGCGAGCGTTGCCTGTGTCTCGATGTGAGCGCTGGTTGCCCATGCAATCGGGGGAGGCGCGTCCTGGCACGAAAGTGGCGGCGACTGGTCCGCGCCGAGATCTCGCGGTTCTCCAGGTCCGGGCAGGCGCCGCCTTGGTGGGGTGGCGCCGGACCGCCGTCAGACGGCGGTGAGCGCCGTCACGTCGCCTTCTTGACGAGTTCGTCAGCGGGAACAGGGACGACGCGGGTGTCTTCGGCCACGGTCTGCTCGTATCGGCCGTCTCAGCTCAGTCGTGGGCGAGGCGGAGTGCGAGGGTGAGGTTGTGGCGGGCCTGGGTGGAGTCGACTCGGGCGAGTGCGAAGGCCGCGATCACGAGCGCCACGATGTTCTCCGCGAGATCGTCTGTCTGCGTGGCTAACGATGCGGGTCGCTGGGCGTGTACGCCCCGCCTCATCGCCGAGGCGAGCTCTGCCCGATACTCGGCAACGAGCTGTGCCACTGCGGAGTCGTGAGCGATGGATTCCCTCGCGGTGTTCACCAGGAGACACCCGTTGGTGGCGGGCATGGAGTCGAGGTTGCCGAACGCGTCCCACAGCCCGGTTAGGTAGTCCGTGAGGGCATCGGGCGCGACGGGGTCGGCCTTGAATGGGCGCAGGCGGGGGCGGATGACCTCGTCGAGGTATGACTGGACGGCCTCGTCGAAAAGACCGCGCTTCGAGCCGAAGGTGTTGTACAGGCTGGAGCGGCGGATGCCGGTCGCTTCCTCGAGTTCGGGGATGGAGGCGCCGTCGTAGCCGTGTTCCCAGAACACTGTGCGGGCGGCGCGCACGACAGTGTCGCGGTCGAAGGCCTGCGTCCGGGCCATGTTGCACCTCGCTCGCTCCGTAACGTTCAGTCCAGTATATACTGGAAGAGTCATTACAGAACGGGCAGGAGTCCGGAGAGGGAACGCATCATGGTCATCGCAGGTCTCGTGCTCGCCGGGTTGGCGGCGCTGATCCACGTCTACATCTTCTACATGGAGTCCATCGCCTGGACGGGCGCGAAGGCGCGCGCCACGTTCGGGACCACGGTCGAAGAAGCGGAGGCGACGAAGAGTCTTGCGTTCAACCAGGGCTTCTACAACCTGTTCCTCGCGATCGCCGTCGTCGCGGGCATCGTCTTCCTCGCCACGGGTGCGACAGCGGTCGGCGCGGCCCTCGTGTTCACCGGTGCGGGGTCGATGGCTGCCGCTGCGCTCGTGCTGTTCGCCTCCAGCCCCGACAAGCGCGGCGCCGCGCTCAAGCAGGGTATCCTGCCGCTGCTCGGGGTGATCGCCTTGGCCATCGGCGTCGCCCTGTAGTCGTTTCGTTGCCATGCCGGGGGTATGCGCCCGGCGCCCGGAACTGTTCGTTGTTGCTTTGAGAAGTTTCATCAGTCATGTCCACGCCTGTCAGCACGCAGATCCAGCTCGCCGCCCGCCCGCAGGGTTGGCCCACCCACGACGATTTCCGCACCGTGACGGTGCCGTTGGGGGCGCTCGAGGCCGGGCATGTGCGGGTGCGGAACGAGTTCGTGTCGGTCGACCCGTACATGCGGGGGCGGATGAACGACGTCCGCAGCTATGTCGCCCCGTACCAGCTCGGTGAGACGATCACCGGTGGTGCGATCGGCCGCGTCGTCGCCTCGGAGGCGCCGGAGTTGCCGGTGGGTGCGTTGGTGCTGCACCAGCACGGGTGGAGTGACCTCGTGCAGGATGCCGCCTCGACGTTCCGCGCCGTGCCAGATCTTCCCGGCGTGCCGTCCTCCCTGCGCCTGCACATTCTCGGGGTGACGGGGCTGACGGCGTACGTCGGGTTGACGGCGATCGCGAAGCTGCAGCCGGGTGAGACGGTGTTCGTCTCCGGCGCTGCGGGCGCGGTAGGAACCGCGGTCGGACAGCTCGCGAAGCTCCTCGGCGCCGACCGTGTCATCGGCTCTGCCGGCAGCGACGAGAAGCTCGCCCTGCTCACCGAGAAGTACGGGTACGACGTGGCCTTCAACTACAAGAACGGTGACGTGCGCGGCCAGCTCGCCCAAGCCGCCCCCGTGGGCATCGACGTATTCTTCGACAACGTCGGCGGCGACCACCTCGAAGCGGCCCTCGACGTCTTCAAATGCGGCGGACGGGCAGCACTGTGCGGGGCGATCGCGGGATACAACACCACCGAACGCGCCCCGGGTCCGGACAACCTCGCCAACGTCATCACCCGCGCCCTCACCCTGAAGGGCTTCACCCTGGCCGCCTACCTGCAGCTGGGCGCGGAGTTCCAGGAGAAGATCGCTCCCTGGTTCGCCGAGGGAAAGATCGCCTACGACGAGACCATCGTCGACGGCATCGACCACACCGTGGATGCGTTCCTAGACATGATGCGCGGCGCGAACACCGGCAAGATGCTCGTCCGCATCCCCACCGACACCCGCGGCGAGGAGGAGGCGCACGCGTGAGGGACGACACCCTCGTAGTTCCCGTCGACGGCGGCCTCATCCGCGGGCAACGCTCCGGCACCGTGGAGACGTGGCGTAATAGCGTCCACTTGGCTGTCCGTCAGAGGTGTTCTAGCTCGTCTCCTAGCGTTCACTACGACTCCGGGTTCATCGTCGGCGGCACCTCGCGGCTCGTCGCCAAGACCGAGTTTCGCCTGTTCCCACGCGGTGCCGAGCCGCTCGAACCTCTGCCAGGTGTTCGGTTTGAGTCCACCCGCGTCCACAGCCAGAACCCCGGCTTCCGTGAGAGATCACCGAAGCCGGGGGTTTCTTCGTGTTCATCGATCGCGCCGGGTAGTGCCCGTCAGTGCAGACCTCCGACGTGATTCGCCCAGGCCTCCGTCGTAGGGTGGGGGACATGATGTACGCGGCTGCACCGACGATGACGGCGCAGCTTGCGCGTACGCTGCAGCAGCTCGACGTCCACGGAGGCGTCACGCTGCCCGGCCGTCCTGCCGGCGCGACCCTGCGCTGGCTCAGGGTTTGGCGGCGGTGGCGATCCTTCGCCATCAGCGTCCTTGCGGTCGGCGCGGGGTTGACGGTCGCGGGGGGGGGGGAGTGCTCCGCGACAGCGGTGTCTTCTGGGCGCTGGCGATCCCGGTCGGTGCACTGCTCGCCTTCTGCGGAGCGGTTTGGATCGGCGTCGTGCTCCTCCTGCGACGGCTGATGAACCCGCGCCTCTCCGCAGAGGAGCACCCCGTGACGATCGACCCGCATGGCGTGACGCTGCGCGGAATCGGGCCCTTGCCATGGAGCTGGCTCGCACCTCCCGAGCGTCGGCGTGTGCCGGTGAAGAACGACATCGGGGGTGACTGCACGCTGATGCCGCTCACACCTGCGGGCCACGCAGCGGTGAACGCTCAGCCTGGTTGGTGGAAGCACCTCGTCGGCCCCAAGCCGTACCTGCGCGTCGACATTCCCTATCTACTGCTGCCCGGCATCGAGGGTTTCACCGAGGAGGAGACCCTGCACCTGTTTCGAATCGCGCACGAGAGGTTCGCCCGATGAAAGTCCCCTCCACTTCGCCTGATATCACGAGTTCCGATCCGCTCGGGTCTCGACGTCAGCAGGCCGCCTCGGTGATCGGAGACGACGCGGCTAAGCGTCTGCGAGCCATCCCGCAGAGCGGTCTGCTCTACATCGATGCCCCGCTGGGTCGTGCGTTCCTCTCGTGGCTCATCGACCTGTTCGTCGTCGTGGGCGCCGCACTCGGGCTGGGGCTCGCGGTGCTGGGATCCTCGTCGTCGCCGAATCCGGTGCCGGGGGCAGCGGTGATCATGATCATTCTGCTGCTCGTGCTGCCGTTCCTCTACGGCTGGTGCTACCGCAATGGCCGCGCACTGGGTGGACTTCTCACCGGAACCCGGTTGGTGAGGGCCAAGGACGGTGAGCGCATCGGCTGGGGCAAGGCCGGCTGGGCGATGCTGATCCGAGTTTTCTTCCCCCTGTTCTTCATCGTGGGTTTCCTCGACAGCGGTCACAATGACAGCTTCAGCACGGTCCGCACGAGCATCGACGATCGGGCGACCCGAAAGATCCGCGCCGCGGGGATCGTCCGGCAGTAGGGAAGGACGGATCAGGAATCCGATGCTCCCGGGGGCGCGCCGACACCCTGACCAGCTACCGCCCGCCCGGGCTGGCACTCCGCAATGCTTGTTCGTGGGTTCGATGGGGTTCTTCGACAGCGGCCGAGGGCGCGGCTGCGGCGCCTACGCCGTTGGTTGTGAGGTCGCACCTACGCCGCCGGTGGCGAGGTCGCGCCTACACCGCCGGCTAGGCCGGATCCCTGCCGAGGTCCGAGGGCGAGACGCCGACGGGTTGGCGCAGAAGGGTGCGAAGCCGGTCGGGTGCGACCCTGCGGAAGTCGCTGAAATAGATCTCGTGGTGCTTGCCCTCCAGGCGTAATCCGTGCTCCGGAACGAACTCGTGATGCATGCGCTCCAGCACTGGGCCTTCATCGTCGAAGGAGCCGACGTGGAGCGTCTGCACGCAGCGCCCCTCCGACAGGGTCTCGAGGCGAACGTCGTCGAGGCGGGCGGGCCTGTCCTTGGCCCCCGCCTGATCGACCGCCTCGAGGAACGCGGCGCGTTCGATCCAATCGGGGGTCATGAGCATCATCGTCCAGCTCCACCGGGATTTGTCGCGTGAGGATCCCGTGAAACTGTTCATGTCCTCGGCCCACCACAGCCCTTCGAGCGGCGGGACGACGTAGTCGCGCGCGAGCTCCCGCTTGCTGAAGAACTTGAGCTTGTAGGCGACGGGGTAGAGAGCGGAGAGGGCGTCTGTGTAGGCCGGAGAAGTGTTGGGATCGCCGTGCCCGTCCACCATCAGATACTGCATAGCGGGAACATCGACGATGCGGAACCCGCCTCGCGGGGCCCGGTAGCAGTCGAGAGTCTTCTTGAAGTCGATCTTGTCGGTCATCGCACACTCGCAAGCGGGAAGTGGGTTGCGGCGCGAGACGGATACGGGCGCCGGGCGCTGAACATGTAGCGCCTCAGCGTACTCGCGATCGCCGAGAAGCGACAGTCCTGTGGCGCGCTTCCATCCCCAGAGTTATCCACACCTGGGGACGAATTACATCGTTGTGATTCCCGCGCGATCCGAGTGACAACCTGCTGCACTCCCGGATCAGGCCTGAATGATCCCCAGATCTTCACAATTCTTATGCACATCTTGGGGATAACCGGCTTCTCGTGTTCGAAGTGTTGCTGAAACCGTTCCTCCGGCACGGATGTAGACCTCGCGCACCGTTGTAGACCTCCCGCCCCGTGCGGGAGGTCTACAACGGTGCGGCAGGTATACAGCGGCGGAGGGTGCTTCAGCTCCCGGGCTACTCGGGCGAGGGCCCCACCCCGGCGGCCGCAGCCCGGCATCCTGCGGGCCGCGCGCCCAGAGCTCCGAAGGCTTCCCCCGCGCCTCCGCCGGGTTCATACTGATGGGATGGGGATCGAGGTGCTGCCGGCGACGGTGTTCGAAGACGTGGCGACGCTCGTCGGGCCGAAGAAGCCGACCTCGAACGTGTGCTTCTGCCTGAGCTACCGCATCGGCAACAAGCAGAACAACGCGCTCCGCGGCCCCGCCCGCGCCGATCGCGTGCGCGAGCTGTGCGCTCAAGATCCGCCGCCGGGTGTGATCGCGTACCTCGACGGCGAGCCGGTCGGGTGGGCGGCAGTGCATCCGCGCCGTGACACGAGCTTCGCGCGCAATCGGCTGATCCCGCAGCTCGACGATCTCGATGTCTGGTCGCTGTGGTGCTTCCGCGTTCGACCGGGATATCGCAAGCGGGGGATCATGCACGCCCTCATCGAGGGTGCGGTGGCCCATGCCCGCGCGAGCGGAGCGCCGGCCATCGAAGGGTACCCCGTCGACAACGGGAATGAGCGCGTGAACCTCACGATGGCCTACGTGGGCACTCGCCGGCTGTTCGAGAGCGCGGGGTTCGTGAAGGCCGCGGACACGGGATCGGTGCTCGACGGGTATCCGCGGGTGCTGATGCGGATGCCGCTGGGCTGACGGGATCCGCCGGGTTCTCCGGCCCGAAGGGCGCCGAGATACGGATTTCGCATGCCGATCCGCGAATTCCCATGCGAGATCCGTATCTCGCCGGGGGTGTAGGGACGTAGGGGCGCGGGGGAGCCGGGCGGCGCACGTTACTCGCGCAGGCCGACAATAGCCTGCACCGGCCCCTACGCGACCTACAGGCGGTGCTCCGCGAAGGCCACGCCGCGCGGCACGCCGGCAAGGGCGCCCTGCTGGGCCAGCACTCCGGTGACGAGCTCCTCGGGGGAGGGGTGCCAGGGCAGATCGGCGAGGTAGGCCTCGTGCGCGCCGAGCGATGCGACGGCCCGCCGCTCGGCCTCCTCGTCGACGACCACGCAGTGCGTGGGGCGGGTGCCCGTGAGCAGCAGCCGGCTCGCGCCCCACGGCGCCAGATCCTCCTCGTGCAGCAGCTCGGGGAACACCCATCGGTTGTCGGCGTCGCGCACCGCGTCGATCGTCGCGAGGCCCGCGGCGCGGTGATCCGCGTGGTCGAATCCCCACTCCACCACGAGCTCACCCGCCCCGCACACCACGGCATCGGGTCGGAAGGCGCGGATCTCCCGAGCGATCGCGCGCCGCAGGTCGAGGCCGTACTCGAGTACGCCGTCGGGGAAGTCGAGGATCGTCAGGCGCTCCACGCCGACCGCCTCGCAGGCTGCGCGCTGCTCTCGAGCGCGCAGGGGGCCGGCCTCCTCGGGCGGTCGCTGCATGCCGGCCTCACCGGCCGTGAGCAGCAGGTAGCCCACCTCGATGCCGCGCGATACCCAGTGGGCGACCGCGGCCGAGGTGCCGTACTCCGCGTCATCGGGGTGGGCGACCACCACGAGCACTCGGGAGAGCCCGGTCTCGTCGAGCTGCGGGAGGGGAGCGTCAGTGCCGGGATGCGGTGCTTCGTGTGTGTCCATGACCTCAGACTACGCACGGATCCCGCGCGAAGAACAGGGGGTGGCAGAACCGGGGTAGGGGAAACCGGAAGTCTTCTCTCCGGGTCCCTCGGTGTCGCGGGCCGCGGGCCACGGCCTAGCGTAGAAGCATGACACCACAGACACAGCCGCTCCCCGACGGGCAGCTCGCCCCCGGGGCCCCGACAGTGCCGCTCGCGTCGGATCAGCAGGTCACGCAGAAACTGCCCGAGCAGCCGACCGGTGCCGGGGCGGGCGGCCCGGTTCCGCCGGGGAGCGCCCCTCTTCCGCCGCAGAGCGCCCCGCCGGCCTCGGTTCCGCCAGCCCCGGTCCCGCCGGCGAGCACCCACGCCCCGGTCCCGCCGGCCCCGGCTCCGCCCGCGGGCCGTCCCGAGCCTCAGCCCGAGCCCCGGCTCGATCCTCAGCCGCGGGCGAAGCGTCCGCCGCTGCGCATCGCCATGACGATCCTGCACCTCGCCGCGGTCGGTGTCGTGGGCTTCACCGTGATCGGGCTCCTGTTCGGGGCGCTCGGCACGGGCCTCGGCCTGCTGCTGGTGCTCGGCATCGGCGCGGTGGTGCTGGTCGGGCTCGTGTATGCGCTGTTCGGGATCGCCTGGTTCGAGACGCATCGCGTGAGCGGCCTGTACCTGCTCGACACGCCGACGCTGCGCCTGAGCCCGCAGGAGCAGCCCGGTTTCAAGGGGTGGTTGCGCTCGATCGGCCGCCAGTCGATCGACGGCCGCATGTGGCGCGCGCTGGCCAACTTCGGCATCGCGAGCCTCATGGGCATCGGGGTGCTGGGGCTCGCTCAGGGCCTCGTGCATTCGCTCATCGGCATGTTCCGCACCTTCTCGGTGTGGTGGCAACCGGGTCTCATCGGTGCGGTGCTGTGCGCAGCGGGGATCGTGGCGCTCGCGTTGCTGCACCGACTGATCTCGGTGGCGATCGTGGGAGCCGACGTGAAGGAGGAGCAGCTCACCGAGCAGGTGCGCACCTCCACCGCGCAGCGCGAGGGCGCCGTGCGGGCCGCCGATGTCGAGCGCACCCGCATCGAGCGCGACCTCCACGACGGCGTGCAGCCGCGACTCGTCTCGGTGGGCATGACCCTGGGGCTCGCGCAGGAGAAGATCGACACCGATCCCGAGGCTGCGAAGGCGCTCGTGGCCGAGGCGCACACCTCGACGAAGGCCGCCATCACCGAACTGCGACAGCTGGCGCGCGGCATTTACGCGTCCGTGCTCGACGATCGGGGCTTGGATGCCGCATTGTCGGCGCTCGCGGCGCGATCCCACGTGCCCGTGCAGCTCGACGTCAGGTTGCCCGAGCGGTGCAGCCGCGACGCGGAAGCGGCCGTGTACTTCGCGATCGCCGAGTCGCTCACGAACGCGGCGAAGCACTCCCGGGCGAGCGAGTGCCGCGTGGTCGTGCGGGTGCGAGATGAGCGCACGCTGTGGGCTCGCGTCGAGGACAACGGCATCGGGGGAGCGACAGTGCTTCCGGGCGGCGGTCTCGACGGTGTGAAGAACCGGGTGCTCGCGGCGGGTGGCACCACACGACTCGACAGCCCGCTCGGCGGGCCGACCACCCTGGAGGTGAGTGTGCCATGCGCATCCTGATCTGCGAAGACTCGGTGCTGCTGCGCGAGGGCCTCGTGCGCCTGCTGGAGCACGGAGGGCACGAGGTGGTCGCCGCGCTGCCCGACGCCGACGAACTGATGGAGCGGGTGGGGGCGACGGATCCGGATCTCTGCATCCTCGACGTGCGTCTGCCCCCGACGTTCACCGATGAGGGGATCCGCGCGGCGATCCAGCTGCGCCGCGCCCGCCCCGGCCTCGCGGTGCTGGTGCTCTCGCAGTACGTCGAGGAGCGCTATGCGAGCGAGCTAATCTCGGGCCAGGGCGGAGCCTTCGGCTACCTGCTCAAGGACCGGGTCGCCGACGTCGGGGAGTTCATCGAATCGGTGGAGCGGATCGGCCAGGGCGCGACCGTGCTCGACCCCGAGGTGGTGGCGCAGCTGCTCACCCGCCGCAGCCGCGACAACCGCATGCGATCCCTCACCGACCGCGAGCGCACCGTGCTCGCGGCCCTCGCCGAGGGGCGCTCCAACCAGGCCATCGCCGCACTGCTCTTCCTCTCGGAGGCGAGTGTGGAGAAGCACATCACGGCGATCTTCCAGAAACTCGGGCTCGACGCCGAGGACGGCGGCAACCGCCGCGTGCTCGCCGCGATCGCCCATATCGAGAGCACGGCCGGGCCGACCGGGGGATCCGCCCCGGGCGCCCCCGGTGCGTCCATCAACACACAGACGGGACCATTCTCATGAGCACCACCGAGTCCTCCGCCCCCTCCGCCCCCTCCGCCCCCTCCGCCCCCTCCGCATCGCGCACCTCGACCGCGAGCACCATCACCATCGTCACCGCCGTCGTGGGCGGCGCCGTGCTCTTCGGCGCCGCGGTGTCGAGCACGCTGAACACCTTCGGCGTGTTCTCCCCGCGGCCGGATCTCTCGGCCGTCGTGCCCTTCGACGAGGACGGCGTCTTCGACGACGGAGGGTGGGACGATCGAGGCGGGAGCAGCGCGGACAACGCGACCTCCGGGGCCGAGCTGCGATCGCCCGTGATCGGGATCACCGGGCTTGAGGTGGACGCCTCGGCCGCGTCATTCACACTCGAGTTCTATGACGTGGACGAGGCGGTGCTGACGGTCGACCACCGCGGCAGCGGTCGCGGCGGCGAGTGGACGATGCGCGCCGAGGACGAGGAACTGGTGGTCGAGCGCGCCTCGGGCCCGCGCACCGATGGATGCCTGTTCGGTTGCGGCGAGCGGGGCGGCGGGGAGCGGGTCAAGCTGACGCTGCCGCGGAGCCTCGGCGAGGGGGACCTGCTGAACGGGGATCTCACGATCAACAGCGGTGAGCTGCAGGTCGCGGGCGACTTCGCGGAGCTCTCGCTCGATGTGAACGCGGGTTCGCTCGGCTTCATCGGCAGCGCACGGGATCTGTCGGCCTCTGTGCGCACGGGCGAGGCTTCGATCGAGGCGAAGGACGTGCGCGAGGCCGAGTTCGACCTCGAGGTGGGGGACCTGCGGGCCGTGCTGTCGGGGACCGCGCCCGCGCTCGTCGACCTTGAAGCGAGCACCGGCAGCGCCGACCTGAAGCTGCCCGAGGGGGAGTACCGAGTCGACGCGGAAGGCGAGCTGGGTGCGACCGACAACAGGCTCTCCACGAACGACCAGTCGAAGAACGTCGTGAGCGTACGGGCATCGCTCGCCGAGGTGACGCTGCGCTGAGCGCCCGCCGCCCGCTGAGGCCCGCCCGTAGAATGGCCGCATGGCGCAGTGGCGGGAGGACGTGCTCGGTGCCGGGTTCGAGTGCATCGATCTCGATCTCGGCACCGATGACGAGGGGCCGATCGTCGCGACGCTGGTGAGATCCGAGCCCCGTCCCGACGCCTGGTTCGAGCGAATGTTTCACGGGAAACGTTTGCTCGACGGCGTCGATGTGCTCTACGTGCACGGATGGTCGGACTACTTCTTCCAGCGCGATCTCGCGGCCTTCTGGACCTCGCGGGGAGCCCGGTTCTTCGCTCTCGACCTGCGCAAGTACGGACGCAGTCTGCGCGAGGGGCAGACGCCCGGGTACATCGAGAACCTCGACGACTACCACCTCGAGGTGGACGCCGCTCTCTCGGTCTTGGGGGAGGGCACGGTCGAGCCGCGCCCGCTCGTGCTGTTCGGTCATTCGACGGGCGGACTCGTCCTGAGCCTGTGGGCCGCGGCGAATCCCGGCCGAGCGGCCGCGCTGGTGCTCAACAGCCCCTGGCTCGAGTTCCAGCTCGCGAGTGCGGGCCGTCAGGTGCTCATGCCGCTGCTCAACCTCGGCGCGCGCACGAACCCGCGCGAGGTGGCTCCGCAGCTCGACTACGGCTTCTACACGAGGGCGCAGCGAGAGGTGGGGCCGCTCGACGAACTCGACCAGGTCAACGCGGCCTGGCGCCCCGAGCGCACGCACGCCGTGCGCGGCGGCTGGCTGAGGGCGATTCTGGAGGGGCACTCGCGGGTGAGCCGCGGCCTCGCCATCGACGCGCCGATCCAGGTGCTGCTCTCGGCGCGAACCGCGATGCCGCTCAAGTGGAGCGAGGAGCTGACGCGTGCCGATTCGGTGCTCGAGGTCGACGAGGTTGCGAAGGCCGCGCTGAAGCTGGGGCCGACGGTGACGGTGGATCGCATCGACGGCGCCCTGCACGATGTCTTCCTGTCGAGCGAACCCGCCAGAACCGAGGCCTATCGGCGCCTCGATCGGTGGCTGACGGGCTGGCGTGCGGTCGAAATCGCTCCGGATCGCTGAGCGTAGCACCCGGGAGCGATTGGGCGCGCGGCTTGCTCGCAGCGCGACAGGCTAGGCTCATAACATGGATCTTCGAGTGGCCGCCTACGCGGTGGTGGAACGCCGCGGCAAGATCCTGCTCACCCACTGGCGTCGAGGCCACCTGCACGGATGGACTCTGCCGGGCGGCGGGCTCGAGAGCGGTGAGGATCCCCGTGACGCCGTGGTGCGCGAGGTGCTCGAGGAGACCGGTCTCGAGGCACGCGTCGGCAAACTGCTCGGGGTCGATTCCCGTGTCATGGTGCGCGAGGAGGTGCCGGAGGGGTCGGATCCCGAACTCCACACGATCCGGATCGTCTACCGCGCCTCGGTGAAGGATGGGCCGCTGCAGAACGAGGTCGACGGATCCTCCGACGAGGCGCGCTGGGTGGCGATCCGCGAGATCCGCTCGCTGCGCACGCTCTCGCTGGTGCAGACGGGAATGCGCATGGCGGGGATCACCGCGCGCCGTTCACCCGCGAAGTCGGGCGGCAAGTCCGGCGGCAAGCAGAGCGGCCGCCCGAACGCCAAGAATCGCAAGCAGCAGCCTCGGGACTGAACGCGGCGCGGCCCCGGCAACGAAGAAGCGGTGCCGGATCACGAGGACCCGGCACCGCCCCGGCGATGTCTGCGTTGATCAGTTCGGTCGATCAGCTCTCGGCTGAGTTCTCGGGGGCGACCCAGAGATCGTCGTCGGTGCGGAAGGCCTGCCACAGGGCGTAGCCCACGCCCGCGGCTGCGGCGATGCCGAGCCCCACGGCGATGATGCCGCCCGCGCGGCGCTTCTTCGACGGCTTGAGGTATCCCGTGCGCTCTCCGAACCCGCGCACCTGCTTGGCGGCGTCGTGGCTCTCGATCTCATCGAGCGTGCGGATCGTTCGTGTGAGCGCGGCCGCGACGAGGGGCGCCGTGGCGCGGCGCACGTTCTCCGCGGAACGACGTGCGCGCTTGATGCCGCGCTCGACGGTCGGGCGCGCGGTCTCGACGGCCCGCTCGATGCGCGGCTGCAGGTGCTCGTCGCTCAGCTGACGGGCCTGATGCCCGGCAGTCTGCAGCACCTCGCCCGCGTGCCCCAGTACGACGCGCTGCTGGTCGAGCAGCTGCTGGGCGTCCTTGCGCAGACGGCGGAGTTCGCGGCGGCGCTTGCGTGAGAGTTTCATACCTGTCCTCCTAGCTCGGCGAGGCAATGCTCTGAGCGACATCGCTCGTAAGTTCAACGCTACACCGAACGACGGCCGTCGCGCGGCCTCTGACCGGATGGTTGCAAGGGATTCCCAGTTGGGGGTAGAGTGCACCCGCGATTCCGATGCGTCTTCGGTGAGCTTGTCGGTGGCCCCGCCTAGACTGGACTCATGAGCATTCACACCTCCGTAGCCACCATTCACACCAATCACGGCGACATCGTCATCAATCTCTTCGGCGACCACGCGCCCAAGACCGTCAAGAACTTCGTCGACCTCGCGAACAAGGGCTTCTACGACGGCGTCATCTTCCACCGCATCATCAAGGACTTCATGATCCAGGGCGGCGATCCCACCGGCACCGGCACCGGCGGCCCCGGCTACACCTTCGACGACGAGATCCACCCCGAACTCACCTTCAACAAGAAGTACCAGCTCGCCATGGCTAACGCCGGCAAGCGCCCCGATATGACCGGCCGCCTGGCGGGCACGAACGGCTCGCAGTTCTTCATCACCACCACCGCGCCCAGCTGGCTCAACGGCAACCACACGATCTTCGGAGAGGTCGCCGATGACGACTCGAAGGCCGTCGTCGACGCCATCGAGTCGGTGCAGACCGGTGCCATGGATCGCCCCGTCGAAGACGTGGTCATCACCGGCGTCGACATCTCCGAGGCCTGAGCCCAGTGGTAGCGAGCGGATCGGGGCCGACGTTCGGCGAGCGCGTCGAGTACGGCCCTGAAGACGTCTGCTACCGCCACCCGAACACCCACAGCTTCACGCTGTGCCAGCGCTGCGGGCGTACGATCTGCTCCGCCTGCCAGACCGCGTCCGCCGTAGGTGTGCTCTGCCCCGAGTGCGTGAAGCAGACGCAGCCGGGAGCTGCGAAGCGGGCCGTCCGGTCTGCCCGGGTCACCGGGCGCCGGGTGGCTGCGCTCGACACTCCCGTCACCTACACGATCATCGCCGTCAACCTGGCGGTGTTCGTGCTGCAGCTGCTCGGGCGGTACTTCTTCTCCGACGGAGTCACGCGGGCGCTGTGGTACATGCCGATCTACTCGGTGCCCGAATCGGTGTCGAGCCAGTTGTTCAGCGACGTGGGTTTCGAGCCGTGGCGCATGCTCACGGCCACCTTCACGCACTCGACAGGGTTCCTGCTGCACATCCTGTTCAACATGTACGCGCTGTGGCTGTTCGGCCGCAATCTCGAGCAGCTGATGGGGCGTGCGCAGTTCCTCGTGCTCTACCTGTTCGCCGGGCTGGGAGGCTCGCTCGCCGTGATGCTGTGGGTCTACGCGGATCCTGCCACGGTAGTCGTGCCCACCGTCGGCGCATCCGGTGCGATCTTCGGCGTTCTGGGGGCGACGGCGGTCGCGTTCAAAGCCGCCGGCGCGAATGTCGCCTCCCTCGTCACCCTGATCGCCATCAACTTCGGCATCGGCCTGCTCCCGGGGGCGAACATCTCCTGGCAGGCCCATCTCGGGGGGCTGATCGTGGGGGCGCTCACGATGTGGCTGCTGCTCTCGAATCGGGGGCCGCGGAAGCGCACGCGGCGGATCGTCTCGCTCGTGGCGATCGGCGCCGTGCTGGTGGCGCTCAGCTTCGCGTACTTCGCGGTGCTTCCCTGACCGGGGTTGCCACGGAGTTATCCACAGGTATATCCCCAACTGGGGAGGAATTACACCGGTGTGATTGAGGACATTCTCGGGTCCGTGCCGGCGCACGGACCCGAGAACCATTCAGGCGGGAACGCGCGCGAGCGCGGCTACTTCCACCACGGAGTCATGAGGAAGCCGACGAGCACCAGGCCGAAGCCGACGAAGATGTTCGCCTGGCCGAGAGCGGGCACGGGCAGCTGCAGTGTGGTGCTCGTGATGTAGAAGAGCACGATCCAGATCAGGCCCAGCAGCATGAAGCCGAACATGACCGGCTTGAACCAGACCGGGTTCGGCGCATCCTTGCGCGAGGGGGTCCGATCCGCCCCGCCCTGAGCGAGCTCCGCCGACTTGCGCTTGCTTACGTTCTTCCCAGCTGCTGCCATGCCCTCGATTCTACCGGGATTCCGGCTGCGCTCAGGCAATCGCTCTAGAATCATGAGGGTGATGGAGACCCGCGAGAGGCGCGGCCGGCGCAGGCGCGCGCGGCTCAGCCCGCTGACCGTGATCGGTGAGCTGCTGCTGCTCGGCGGGCTGGGAGTGCTCGGCTACATCGTCTGGCAGCCGTGGCACACCGGCGTCGGCGTCACCGCGAAGCAGGCGGATCTCTCGGCAGAGGATTCGGCGCGGTGGGATGCGGAGCAGCCGCAGCCCTACGACGGGACGGTGCCTGTCACTGCCCGCCCCGCTGCCGCCGAGGTGTTCGGAGTGCTGCGGGTACCCGCCTTCGGAGTCACCTACGCCAACCGCGTCGCCGAGACGACCGACTGGTGGACCGTGCTCAACCTCGACGACAAGGGCATCGGCCACTACGAGGCCACCCAGATGCCGGGTGAACCGGGCAATGTGGCGTTGGCCGGGCACCGATCCGGACCCCTGATCAACTCCTTCCGCGAGGTCATGAACCTGCGGGTCGACGACCCCCTCTTCATCGAGACCGCGGACGGCTGGTACACGTACCGTTTCCGCAACATCGAGTACGTCCTGCCCGATGAGGGCGACGTGCTGAACCCGTTCCCGCGGCTGGAGGGCGAGCCCGGAACTGACCAGATCCTCACCCTCACCACCTGCCACCCGAAGTGGGCGGGCAGCGACGAGCGTGCGATCGCGTATTCTGTGTTCGAGTCCTTCCAGCCCCGAGCCGACGGCCCGCCGGCCGAACTGCTCGAGCTGAACCCGACGATGGAGGGCCATCAGGCCCTGAGAGGAGATCAGGAAAGCTGATGTTCTCCTTGCTCTGGCGTTTTTTCCCGGGCCCCGCCTGGCTGCGTGTGATCGTAATGCTGCTCGTCGCGGCAGCGCTCGTATACGCCCTCGTCGCCTACGTCTACCCGTGGGTGGCAATCGAATTCCTCGAACCGGAAGAGGTGACGGTCGGAACATGACGAACATCCTGATCATCGACAACTACGACAGCTTCGTCTACACCCTGAGCGGTTACCTGCAGCAGCTGGGCGCGTCGACGCGGGTGATCCGCAACGACGAGGTGAGCACCGGCGAGCTCGAACACTTGGCCGCCGAATACGACGGCGTGCTCATCTCTCCGGGGCCCGGCACCCCGGCCGATGCGGGTGTCTCGATCCCGATGGTCGGGATCGCGTTGCGCACCGGCATCCCCGTGCTCGGAGTGTGCCTCGGCCACCAGGCGATCGCCGAAGCGCTCGGCGGCACCGTGACCCACGCCGAAGAGCTGATGCACGGCAAGATCTCCCGCGTGCGGCACGCCGGGGACGCGTTCTTCGAGGGGGTCGCCCCCGAGTTCAACGCGACCCGCTACCACTCGCTGGCGGTCGTGCGCGATACCGTGCCCGAGTGCCTGCTCGTCACGGCCGAGACCGAGAGCGGCATCGTGATGGCGCTGCGCCACCGCGAGCTGCCGATCTACGGCGTGCAGTACCACCCAGAGTCGGTGCTGACCGAGGGAGGCTACCAGCAGCTCGGCAACTGGCTCACCGTGGTCGGCCTGCCGAATGCTGCCGCCATCGCGCAGACGCTCTCCCCGTTGCTCAAGGCCTGAGGCGGGCAGCCGCGTCGAACGAATGAGGGCCGGATCCACCAGGATCCGGCCCTCATTCGTCTGTCGGCGAGCGGTCGACTATCCCGTGCAGTACATGAGCTCGATCGACGCGCCCTGCTCCTGCTCGCCGGTGAGCGACTGCGTAGTGATGGGGAAACCGCTCTCTGCCGGGCAGGACGTGTCTTCCTTGGGATCGACCTGGAGGCCGAGACCGTCGAGCCGCTGCAGCGCGATGTCGAGCGGCAGCCTCGCGACATCGGGCACCTGCACCTTGCCGCTCGCCACCCGGAGTTCCACGCTCTCGCCCGACTGCAGCTCGGTGCCGGGCGCCGGGATGACCTCGAGCACGCGGTTCGCCGGAGCCAGCGGGTCGTTGACGCTCGTGATGAGCCCGACCTCGAGTCCGAGATCGGCGAGGGCCTGCTTGTAGTCCTCGACCGACATGCGCTTGATCTCGGGCACCTTGGCGGTGACCGGACCAGTCGAGACGTAGAGGGTGATCGAATCGCCGCGATTCACCATGATGCCGCCCTCGGGATCCGTAGAGATGACGTGACCCGCCGCCACGTCCTCGCTCGTCTGCTCGATGGGGATCGCGGCGAGATCGTGCTCGGCCAGCTTCGTGATCGCCTCCTCGCGGTCGAGGTCGACGAGCTGCGGCACCTCCCGGGAGGTATCGGGCTGGAACGTCTGCGGGGCCAGCGTGACGAGCCAGAACACGACCGCGATGATGATCGCGCCGATGGTGAGGATCGCGGCCCAGGTCCACATGACCGGGGGGCGGCTCTGAGTGCGCGCGCCGCCGCCGCCCTCGGCGAGCTGGCGCAGCGCGAGATCGGACTCGGTCACCTCGTTGCCGCCGGTGAACAGCACGGTCTCCGGCTGAGCCAGAGTCAGTTTGGGCATCTGCCCGTTCGCGGCGAGCCGCAGCGCGTCGCGGAACTCCGAGGCGGACTGGAAGCGCTTCGCGCGATCCTTCGCCATTCCGTAGAGCACGACGCGGTCGAGCTCGGGCGTGACGGCGCTGTTGCGCTCGCTGGGGGCCTCAGGGCGTTCGCTGACGTGCTGGTAGGCCACGGCCACGGCGGTGTCGCCCCGGAAGGGAACGTCGCCCGTCAGGAGTTCGTAGAGCAGCACCGCGGTCGAGTAGAGGTCGGTGCGGGCGTCGATGGATTCGCCCTTGGCCTGCTCGGGCGAGAAGTAGGCGGCGGTGCCGAGGATCGCGGTGGTCTGCTGCAGCGTCGACGAGGTCTCGGAGACGGCGCGCGCGATCCCGAAGTCCATCACCTTGACCTGACCGGTCTTGGTGATCATGATGTTGGCTGGCTTGATGTCGCGGTGCACGATGCCTGCGCGGTGCGAGTACTCGAGCGCTGTCAGCACCGAGTCGACCACTCGGCAGGCCTCGGTCTGCGAGAGTTCACTCTCCGAGATCAGCTGTCGAAGGTTCGTGCCCTCCACGTACTCCATCACGATGAACGGCAGCTGCTTCGGCCCGTCCGCGGTCTGGATCAGGTCGTCGCCGGCGTCGAACACGCGCACCACCGTGGGGTGCGCCATGCGAGAAGCCGACTGCGCCTCCTGGCGGAAGCGCGAGCGGAACTCCTCGTCGCCGGCCAGATCCGCCTTCATCACCTTGATGGCGACCTGCCGCCCGAGCTTGGTGTCGGTGCCTCGGTACACGGTGGCCATGCCACCCTGGCCGACGAACTCGCCGATGGCGTAGCGCCCGGCGAGGATGCGCTGTTCGCCGCCATTTGGCGTCTCTGGCATGTCCACCTCTTCCGTGCTCATAGATGTACCAAGTGTATAGGGACAGGTGCTGAGTAAGACCTCGCAGCGCGCCCGGCTTCAGCGAGTCGTTATCCGGCCCGGTTGCTGTTCGAGTTCGGGTTGCCGCCGCCGCTGCCGGTGTCGTTCGCGTTGCTGTTGCCGTTGTTGCTGTTGTCGGCGGGGGCCTTCACGGTGATGACGAGGGGCTCCGATGCCGGCGCCTCGCGCACGACGCCCAGGTTGTTCTGGCAGGTCGCGGAGTAGGTGATGGTGATCGTGGCGTCGTCATCGCCCGGGTTCAGCTCATCGGCCTGGATGTTCGCAACGGCGCCCGAGACGCCGGAGAGCGAACCGGCGCCCTCTGGGGTGACCGCGTAGTTCTCCACGGTGAAGTTCGCGGGGCAGAAGCTCTGCGCGGGCGCGAGCTGCACCGTGAACGCCTGGCCGGACTGCACCTCGGTGCGGTCGCTGGTGGGCGCCGCGGGCTGTCCCGCGTCGCCGAACCGCACGTTGTAGGTGAGGGTGATCCGCTCGTCGAACGGTACCTTGTCGCCGGTGGGGTTGACCGCGGTCACCAGGCCGACCTGGTCGTCGGGCGCCGCGTTGCCCTCCTGCGGGGAGACGTTGGTGAAGCCGAGCGACGTCAGCTCGGCCACGGCGTCGTCGATGTTCATGCCTCGCAGAGCCTCCCCGTCGACCACGCCGGTGGTGGCGACCTCGGGAGTGGTCGGGGGCTTGGTGGTCTTCTTGGGTGTGGTGGCCGTGGTCGTGGTCGTAGGCTTCTCGTTCTGGTTGGTGTTCCAGAGCGCGAATGCCGTGCCGGCGCCGATGATGAGCAGCAGCGCGAGCAGGGTGATGAGCGGCCAGGTCCAGGGACTGCGCTTCTTCTTGGCGGGCTGCTCTTCGCTCTCCGCGGGCTGCTCCACCGGTTCGCCGACGAATTCCGCGGTGGCCGCCGTCTGGCCGGGCAGCGCGGTCGTCTGCGGCAGCGCGGTCGTGGCGGCATCCATCACCTGGGTCTGCTGCGGCAGCGCGGTCGTCGCCGGCTCGGCGTCGCCCAGCACCTGCGGAACGTAGCTGGCCGCGAGGCGCACGTCGCCGCGGTGGAGGGCGGTCGCGGCCTGCGCGAGCTTCGCCGCGGTCTGGGGGCGCCCCGCCGCGTCCTTCGCGAGGCAGGCCATCACGAGGTTGCGCACGTGCTCGGGCACGTCGGCCGGAAGATCCGGCGGAGTGTCGTTGATCTGCGCCATGGCGATCGCCACCTGCGACTCGCCGGTGAAGGGCCGCTTGCCCGCGAGGCACTCGTAGGCGACCACCCCGAGCGAGTAGATGTCGGTGGCGGGGGTCGCGGTGTGACCGCTCGCCTGCTCGGGCGCGAGGTACTGCACCGTGCCCATGACCTGGCCGGTCGCGGTCAGCGGCACCTGATCCGCGATCCGGGCGATACCGAAGTCGGTGATCTTCACGCGGCCCTCGGGCGTGATCAGCAGGTTGCCGGGCTTGATGTCGCGGTGCACGAGGCCTGCGTCGTGCGCGGCCTGCAGCGAGGTCGCGGTCTGCGCCACGATCCCGAGCACGCGGTTCGCCGGCAGTCGCCCCTCGCGCTCGATGATCGCCGAGAGCGGCTCGCCCGGCACGAGTTCCATCACGATGTATGCGGAGCCCTGCTCCTCGCCGTAATCGAAGACGTTGGCGATGCCTTCGTGGTTGACGAGTGCGGCGTGTCGGGCTTCGGCGCGGAAGCGCTCGAGGAAGCCCGGGTCGCCCATGTACTCGTCCTTGAGGATCTTGATGGCGACGGTGCGGCCGATGATGCTGTCCGTCGCCTTCCACACCTCGCCCATACCACCGACGGCGATCCTCGAGCTCAGCTCGTAGCGTCCGCCGAATGTGATCCCTGCCGATGGCCTCATTCGCTCAACACCGCTTCCATTACTCGTTTTCCGACTGCCGTGGGCAGATCGTAGGATCCACCCTCGAAACCATATGCCTCGCCGCCGCCGTCGGCGACCACCACCGCCACGGCGACCTGCGGGTCGTCGACCGGTGCGAAGCCGGTGAACCACAGGGTGAAGGGCAGGTCGTTGCCCGCGTCATCCTGACCGTTCTCGGCCGTACCGGTCTTGCCTGCGACGCGAACGCCCTCGATGCCCGCGTTCTTCGCGAGGCCCTCGGGGTTCGAGACGCCGTGTTCCATCATCTCAGCAACCGCATGCGCCGTTTCGCTCGAGATGGGCTTGGAGAACTCGGAGGGGGTGAATTCCTTCTCGACGCGCAGATCGGGGGTGATGATCTCGTCGACGAGGTAGGGGTTCATCACCGTGCCGGCGTTGGCGATGCCGGCCGAGACCATGGCGATCTGCAGCGGGGTGGCGCGCACGTCGAGCTGTCCGATCGAGGAGAGCGCGGTCTCGGCCTTGTCTGCCGGAGTGGGCGACTGGCTCGGGGTGACGGCGAGCGGAATCGACAGATCCTGCCCGAAGCCGAAAGCGTTGGCCATGTTCGGCACCGTGTTCTCGTCCATGCTCATCGCGAGCTCCGCGATCGGGATGTTGCACGAGAGCACGATCGCCTGCTCGAGCGTGGCCTTCGCCCCCGAACCGCACGTGGTGCGCGACGCGTTCTGCATGAGGTGGGTCGACTGCGGCAGCGTGAGCTGTGCGGGGTTATCGAACTCGGTGCTCGGAGACGCCTTGCCGGCCTCGATGGCCGCCGCGGCGACGAGCAGCTTGTAGACGGAGCCGGGGTGGTAGAGGTCGCCGGCGATGGCCCGGTTCTGCAGCGGCTGAGCGGGATCCTGCTCCAACTGACGGTAGTTCGCGATGATCTCGGCGTCGTCGTTCATGGAGACGGTGTTCGGGTCGTAGCTCGGTGTGGAGGCGAGGGCGAGGATCCGGCCCGTCTTCGGTTCGATCGCCACGACGGCGCCCTCGAAGCCGTTCTCGGTCATCGCCGTGACCGCTGCCTCCTGCGCGGCGGGGTCGATCGTGGTCTCGATCGAGCTGCCCTGCGGTTCGACGCCGTTGAGCGTGTTCATGATGCGGGTGAAGAACTGCGCGTTGCCGATGCCGGCGAGATCCTGGTTCATCGCGGCCTCGAGCCCCGAGGCGCCCTGCAGGTGCGAGTAGTAGCCCGTGATGGGCGCGTAGAGCGGACCGTTCGAGTACTGGCGCACGAACCGGAACGAGTCGCCGGTGGGCGTCGAGTAGGCGACCGGCTCGCCGTCGACGAGGATCGAACCCCGCTCGATCTTGTAGCTGTTCTTGATGGTGCGCCCGTTGAGCTCGTTCGCGCGCAGCTCGTCGGCCTGCACGAACTGGATCATCGTCACCGAGAAGAACAGCGCCAGGAACATGACGAACACGGTGCGGGTGATGAACTTGAGCTGCTTGTTCACGAGCGGATCACCAGCTTCGGTCGGTTGCGAACGGAGTTGGAGAGGAGGATCAGCAGGGCGATGATGATCCAGTTCGACACGAGCGACGAACCGCCCGCGGCGAGGAACGGGGCGGTCAGGCCGGTGAGCGGGATCACCCGCGTGACGCCGCCGACCACGATGAAGACCTGCAGTGCGATCGTGAAGGCGAGGCCCGCGGCGAGCAGCTTGCCGAAGTCGTCCTTGCCTGCGAAGCCGATCCGCAGGCCGCGGCCCACGAGCAGCAGGTAGGCGGCGAGGATGACGAACAGGCCGATGAGGCCCAGCTCCTCGCCGAGACTCGGGATGATGTAGTCGCTGAACGAGAGCGGCGTGTCAGCCGGGTAGCCCTGCCCGAGACCCGTGCCCGTCATGCCGCCGTTGGCCATGCCGAACAGGCCCTGCACCATCTGATGGCTGGCCCCGTAGGGGTCGGCGAAGGGGTCGAGCCAGTTCGCGAAGCGACGGTTCACGTAATCGAGCGTCTGGCTGGCCGCGAGGCCGCCGAAGAGGAAGAGGCCGACACCCAGGATGATCCACCCGATCCGGCCCGTGGCGAGGTACAGCATCGACAGGAACAGGCCGAAGTAGAGCAGCGACGTGCCGAGGTCGCGCTGGAACACGAGCACGGACATCGCTGCGAGCCAGAACACGAGCAGCGGCCCGAGATCCCGTCCCCGCGGGAACCGGATGCCCAGGAACTTCTTGCCGACCATCGCGAGCGAGTCGCGGTTGCGCACGAGATATCCCGCGAGGAAGATCGCGAGCAGGATCTTCGCGACCTCGCCCGGCTGGAATGAGAAGCTGCCGAGCCGGATCCACACCCGTGCGCCGTTGATCGTGGCGCCGATGCCGGGGAGCACCGGCAGCAGCAGCAGGATCACGGCCCCGAGCCCCGCCAGATACGTGTAGCGGAAGAGCACGAGGTGGTTGCGGACCACGAGCAGCGCGGCGATCGCGGCCACGACGGCGACGGTCGACCACAGCAGCTGCCGCACGGGGTCCGCGTCCTCCGTGGCCAGCGAGATGCGGTAGATCATCGCGACGCCGATGACGTTCAGCAGGGTCGCGATCGGCATGATGAGCGGATCGGCGTCGGGAGCGATGCGGCGCACCGTGAAGTGCAGCGCGAGCAGTGCGACGATGAAGGCCGAACCCATCGGCAGCAGCGTGGTCGTCACGGTGCCGCGCACCGTCAGATCGATGATCACGACCGCGGCGATCCCGATCGCGATGGCGAACAGCAGCAGCGAGAGCTCGAGGCCCAGCAGTTTGCGGGGTGCGCGGAGCGCGGTGATGCGCTGCAGCACGGTCTCGCTGGTGCGGGTCTTCTCGAAGGTGCGCGGCTTGTCGCCGGTGCCCTTGGCGTCACTCATCGTGCACCCCCAGCCTCAGCACGATGTCGCGCGCCTCCTCGAGGGACCCCGCGCTGAGCGTGCGCTTGACCTGACGCTGCTCGAGGCCGTCGAGCTCGGTGAGCGGGATCTCGGTGTCCTCGGCGGTCGAGTAGAGCGAGAACGACCCGATCTCCTGCTGCACGCCGCGGTAGATGATGACGGTCTCGCCGTCGGTGCCGACGAAGTAGCGGCTCTGGGTCCACTGGTAGCCGAACAGCAGGGCGCCGCCGATGGCGACCAGCACGGCGACCGCGCCGAAGGCCCAGAGCAGGCGGCGGCGGCGGTTGCGGCGCTTCGTCTCGGCCATGAGCTCGGCGAGGTACTCGTCGACGCGCGGCTCGAAGTGGCTCTCCTCGATCTGCGGCGGGCGGCGCACCGGGCGGCGGCGGCCCATGAGCCGGGTGCGCGCGGTGGTGACGGAGCCGTCCCGGGAGCCGGCGGAGGTGGCCGCGGACCCCGCGAAGCGCCGGTTCGAGGGGGCCTCGGCGGGGGTGGGCTCGGCGGCGGTGGGCTCAGCGGTGGGCACCGGCTGGCCTCCGGTGGTGACCTGCTCCACCACGTCGGTGAGTTCGACCGTGTCGGTCGCGGTCTCGCGGCGGGGCGCCGGCGCGGCCTGCTTCGCCGAAGCCTCCTCCTCGCGCACCGTCTCGACCAGCACGACCGTCACGTTGTCGGGTGCGCCATGGGCGAGGCTCTTGTCGATGAGCGCGTCGACCGCCCCCTGCAGGGAGGTGCGACGGCGCAGGATCTTCTCGATGTCGGAATCCTCGACGTAGCCGCAGAGCCCGTCGGAGCAGAGCAGCCAGACGTCGCCCGGACGGGTGTCGAGCACCTCGGTGTCGACCTGAGGCGAGGCCTCGACGTCGCCGAGCACGCGCATCAGCACCGAGCGGCGGGGGTGGATCTTCGCCTCGTCCTCGGTGATCTTGCCGCTGTCGACGAGGCGCTGCACGAAGGTGTGATCCTTGGTGATCTGCCGCAGTTCGCCCCCGCGCAGCAGGTAGAGGCGCGAGTCGCCGATGTGGGCGAGCGCGAGCTTGTCGCCCACGGTGATGAAACCGGTGAAGGTCGTACCCATGCCGGCGAGCTCGGGTCGCTCCTTGACGGTGGTGCGAAGCTTCGTGTTGGTGTCGAGGATCGCCGAGCGCAGGATATTGGTGGTGGCCTCCGGGCTGCCCGTGGGCGCCAGGTCGTACTCGGCCATCGACTTCGCGGCGACCGCCGAGGCGACGTCGCCGCCGGCGTGACCGCCCATGCCGTCGGCGACGAGGAACAGGTAGTCGCCGGCGAAGCCGGAATCCTGGTTGTTGGACCGCACCATCCCGACATGCGAGCCGATGGCGCTTTCGTAACCGACCGTCACGTTCAGGGCCTCAGCTCGAAGGTGGTCGTGCCGATGGTGACGGGCGTGAAGAGGGGCACGCTCACCGGCTGGGTGATGCGGGCGCCGTCGAGGCGGGTGCCGTTCGTGGAGTCGAGGTCGGTGAGGATCCACTCGTCGCCGTTGCGGGCGAGACGGGCGTGGTAGGTCGAGGTGTACTCGTCGACGATGACGAGGGTGGAGTCGCTGCTGCGCCCGATCGTGAGGATGTCGTCTTCGAGAGGGATCGAGGTGCCCGCGGCGACGCCCGAGGTGATGACGAGGAGGCGAGCGGGGCCTGTGCCGCCGGCCGACGGGATCGGCCCGGGTACAGGCGGAGCGGCCGGCGCCGCAGGGGCGGCGGGTGCCGGAGCCGCTGGTGCTGCAGGCGCCGTGACCTGCAGTGCGGGCTGCGGTACGGGGTTGCCGTCGCCGTCGTTGCGCAGACGCCGCACCGGAGCGCCGAAGAGGTCGCTGCGCAGCGCGTAGACGATTGCGAATATGAAGAACCAGAGCAGCAGCAGGAAGCCGATGCGCAGGATGAGCAGGGTGAGCTCACTCATTTCACTCATAGACCCCTCCAGAAATCCTCGTCGATGCCGGGGGTGCCGCCCGCTGAGGGCGGCGGCTCGGGAGCGGCGCTGGGCGGAGTGGCCCGGGGAGGCGCGCTCGCCGCAGGTGGCGGTGCGGGCTGCGGGTGTGCAGGTCGCGCGGGTCGTGCCGGCTGCGCCGGCCGGTGCGCTCTGCCTGGCACCAACTGGAACTGCAGCGCCGTCTGGCCGATCGTGATCACGATGCCGGGGGAGAGGGCGGCCTCGCGGAAGCGCTGCCCGTTGATCTTGGATCCGTTGGTCGAGCCGAGGTCACGGGCCAGGCCGGCCGCGCCGTCCCAGATGATCTCGAGGTGTTTGCGCGAGGCGGCCGTGTCGCCGATCCGGATGCCGCAGTCGCTGCCGCGCCCGACCGTGGTCGTGCCGCGGGGCAGCTCGTGACGCTTACCGTCGACGTCGATCGCGGCGACCCAGTCGACCGCGCCCTCGACGCGGGACGCATCGATCTCGAGCACACCCGTGGTGAGCGACTCGTCGGCGCGGATCTCGACGTCGGGCTCGCCGAGCAGCTGGTAGTTCTGCTGCTTCGCGTGCTTCACCACGACGCCGCGCAGCTCCTGCTCGAGAGTGTCGCCCAGGCCGCGAAGGCGATCCGCGTCCTTCTGCGAGACGCGCGCGACGAAGCGGTTGGGAGCGAGCACGCGATCGCGATCCACGATCACGGCGCTGATGTCGAGCTCGCGCTTCAGGGCGGAGGCGATCTCGACGGGTTGCACGCCGGAGCGGAAGGTGCGGGCGAAGGCGCCGTTGACGGCTCGCTCGAGCCCGCGCTCGACGCTATCCAGAATGCCCACGTGCCGCGCTCGCCCTTTCCGCTCGGTCGGATCGCACGCCGATCGGCTGCGACTGTCAGGCTTAGTGTATCCCGGAGCCCGCCCGCTTTGGTGTGAGGGCCCTGGTGCTGCTAAGCTTGCAGAGTTGTCCGGGCCGGAAGGCTCAGAGAACGTCTCGCGCGAGTGGCGGAATGGCAGACGCGCTGGCTTCAGGTGCCAGTGCCCGCAAGGGCGTGGGGGTTCAAGTCCCCCCTCGCGCACGAATGAAAATGGCCCCTGACCTGGGATTCGGTTCCCAAGGTCAGGGGTCTTTTTCGTTGGAAGTGCTTGGTGCGGTGCTGTGCCCCGTGCTGCGGACTCCGGCCCCCTGCGCCGCTCGGCATCATTCTGCGCGTCCGGCGTCATTCTCTCCAGTTCGGGGTGGGCTGGCGCTCAACTGCTGTCGCCCGGCGGCGACGCGGCCTCGGTTGCGGCGAGATCGCGTTCGTAGGTCGCTTCAATGGTGGGCCGCTGCTGTCTCTGCAGCGCCGCGCCCTGGTTCTCTGCCCAGCAGCTTCGGTGATGGTGTTCTTGATCCCGATGATGATGCGCTGGATGTTCGTCGCGACGACTGCGAGGGCGGTGACGAGGTAGGTGTAGGCATAGCCGCGTCCAGGGCGGCTCTTCTTATCACCCAGGTTCGTAGCCCAGGCGTCTTTCAGGGTCTTGTTGCTGGTCTCGACCTGGTTGCGCTGCCCGTAGGCGCGGTACCAGTCCTCGGACTTCCAAGGGTAGCGCTGCAGGTGCCGGATGACATCGGAGTCGAGGCCGACCTGGATCGTGCCGGTGGGGCTTGTCCTTCGTCGGCTTCCCCGTCACGGGATCAAACGCCAAGTAGCCAGTGGGGTCGGGGTAAGAGAAGCGCTGGTAGCCGTCGGCGTCGACGCGGCTGTGGCGCTTCATAAGGTTCTTCTCGCGGGCGCGCATGATCTTGTCACGGTCTTCGAGCGTGTAGGGGACACCGGTGTCAGGGTTGGTCTTCTTTCTGCGACCCAGCGGCTGATCTCTCGATAGTTCCTCGGCATGCGGTCCACGTAGAGTGCTCCGTCGACGACGATCACGGGATGTCCGGGGACCTTGCCTTGCTGTCCGAGTTGGTTCGCGCGGTAGTCGTAGACGGTCTCGAACTGGGTGCGACGTACGGGTTCTTGGAAGTATTGCGGTTGCAGGTTATTGAACGCACGATCGACGACGACCAGGCCCCGCTGCTCGGTGAACGCGACATGCTGCTCGATGGTCGAGCGAGGGCCGTGCTTGATCTTGCCGGGATGGTGGAGATTGATGCCCGTGATGAGCGGGAACTCGAATGACCCGTTCCGGGTATCAATGAGCACGGTGGTGTCGAGTTCGTAGGCGGCTTTCGACCTGGCGACTTTGGTGCCGTCGTGGTCGTCGTGCCGGGTGTACCAGCCGCACCGGTAGTCGCCGTTGAGTCGGTCTCGTGAAGTGCTGCGCCCTTACTGAATCCTCCATTCGAATCCGTCTTGCGGAGTCTATGGGAGGCGGCGATCTACTGACACTGTCAGTGGTGCCCGGTAATCTAAGTCTTATGAACCAGTCACTCGCCGAGACCGCCGCGCTCTTCGCGCTGCTGCGCTCGAAGCGGCGTGGCGAAACGTACGCCTCGATAGCTGCGGAGGCAGCATTCGAAGGTAGTGCGCAGCGTGTGTACGACAGTCGCTTCGACGGTGCTCTTATCCCTCCGCCAGAAGCTACGGCGTACCTCGACGAGGCGCGCGTACTCGTCGAGGGATGGGCTCAGGATGGCCTGAACGTCGTCACCGTGCTCGATGAGACCTACCCGGCACGGCTGCGTGACATTCGCGAAATGCCGCCGTTCCTCTTCTATGCGGGTGCGCTCCTCCCTCAGGACGATGGCATATCGGTCGTCGGCTCCCGCAACGCCTCCGAGCGCTCCCGTGAACTCGCGGGTGAGATCGCGCGCTTCCTCGTGAGTGAGCAACTCACCGTCATCAGCGGCCTGGCAGAGGGCATCGACACCGCTGCGCACCGAGCAGCCCTCGACGCTGGCGGTAGGACAGTGGCATTCATCGGGACGGGAATCACGAAGTTCTATCCGGCCCGCAACGCTGATCTGCAGCGTGAAATCGCTGAGTACGGCCTCGTGCTGTCGCAGTTCTACCCCGAGGCTCCGCCCACGAAGCAGAGCTTCCCGATCCGTAATGCTGCGATGTCCGGGTATGGCCTCGCTACGATCATCGTCGAAGCGTCGAATCATTCTGGCACCAGGATTCAGGCCCGAGTCGCAGGGCAGCACGGGCGCCCCGTAATCCTGACTTCCAAAGTGGTCGATGACACTGAGTGGGGGAAGGCTCTAGTGGGCACCCCGAACGTGCAGGTCGTGTCGAATCTCGGGGAGCTGAAAGACGCGGTGCGCGCCGTCCGCCGCGCCCCGTCGGACCTTGATCGCGCCCTCCAAGCGCTCCTGAGCAGTGCCGCGTAACTTCAGTGACGAGATCGTCGCGGTCGGTCACCAGCTGGAGCTGATGGCAGGTTCGTACCTGCGGAATACGATCCGAGATGCGACGACCTGCACGGTCTGCTCGTGTCCCAGAGATCAGTCCGCTCATATTTGCGGGACGTGCAGTTCCCATGTCGCGCGAGGCCTGCCTTTGGCTGATCGTGTTGCTTCTTTGGTGTACGCACCGAAGGGAGGACAAGCGTATGAGTTCTTGCGGCAGTACAAGTCTCCGTTTGTCGGCCCCACGCATATATCCACGATGCAGTCGCTGCTCGCGGTCGGGCTGCGAGCACACACACCCTGCGCGATTGCGCTCGCGCCATCGTGTTCGCAAACCGACTGGGCGGTCGTTCCGTCGACACGGGGACGGTCGCAGTTCTCCGATATGGTCACGCGGCTGGCGAAGAACCCGCGCAGCCGCGTGCCGGTCGAATATGTAGGCAGTCCTGGGGTGCGAGCGCTGGATCCGAGCGCGTGGGCGGTCCCGGCCAGCGTGCCGCCGCACCGCCAGCTGCTCCTCATTGACGATTCCTGGGTGAGTGGGGCCCACGCGCAGTCGGTCGCATCCGCCATGAAGATGGCAGGGTACGACGAGGTGTCTATTCTGACGGCGGGTCGCGTGCTCGAGCCGAGTTACGGTGCGAACAAGACTTTCATTGACGGCCTGGGCGCACCGTTCGACTGGCGATGCTGCCCGTGGACCGGAGGCGACTGCCCTGGCTGAAAGAACGAAATCGCGGTTATCCACAGTTTGCTGGTACGTTCTTGAATAGGTAATCCCTTGGTGCGAAATGCACATCTGCGATGAGGATGATGAGAGGGAACAACGGTGAGTCCTGCAAGCTCGAGTCTTCCGCGCGACGTGTGCGATGCATTGCACGCAACAGACGCATCCTTGCTTGGAGTTGGTAGTTTTGGGGAAACCTGGCGCGTATCCGATCCGCTGTCATACTCAGGTGTCTTTGCGGTCAAGCTGTTGAAAGCCGAGCAGTTTGACCCGAGGTTATTGAAGCGGGAAACTGAGGGGCTCTCCGCTTCCTCGCATCAAGGAATCTTAAAGCTTCACGACACGGGGAGAGTTGATCTTGCTGGTGAACCTCGTCATGTACTGATTTGTGAGTTCATTGATGGGAAGTCAGTTTCTGCTGCAGCGAGTGAGGGCTTACCGACGACTGACGAGGTAAGAGGATTCGCGCTTAGCTTGCTCAGCGCTCTGGTAGAACTGCACAGTGCGGACCGCATCCACCGTGATTTGAAGCCAGACAACATTATGCTTCGGAACGGTGATTGGGCGGAAGCCGTCATCATTGACTTCGGTCTTTCGCGGCCGGTTGATGGGGGCACAATGACCTTGTATCCGCAACGTGTCGGCAGTATTCCTTGGATGTCGCCGGAGCAATTGCGGGGCAGTAGAGCTAGAAAAGCCGCGGATGTTTGGGCGTGTGGGGTGATTCTCTACCAACTTCTCACTGGACGGCACCCCTTCTTTCACGGTTTGGATCTTCGCGAGATCTTGAATGATGAGGACGAGATTCTCGATCTCGTTTCTGGTCCTTCTCCTTCCCTGCCATTTTCAGTGCCTGAAGACTTGGCGCGGACAGTGAGCCGAATGCTAACGGCTGAACCACTTGGCGCGAGAGGTAGTGCTCGTCGTGCTTACTTGGATCTAGAAGGGAAGAACTAGTGGTGAACGGTTCTTGGGCAGGTGCAGATATCCAGCGCTCCTTGTCTGGTGATGTTCCGTTGTATTTGATTCACCGCAGCGTGCAGCAAAATCAGCGCGTACCTGAGGTCATGTCTGAGATCGCTAAGGCCAATGGAGATCGTCTTGGGCTAGGGGTTATTGCACGCTTGCCAGCAATGACAAGGAAGACTGCGGAGTCGTTTGCTGTAGAGACCTCAAACATTCCAGTACGGATTCTTGATCCTGACCTATACTTGCATCGAGCGTGGGGCTGGCACGACGCGCCCGAAGCAAAGTCGCGTTGGCGGGACTGGAAGTACTTTGATTCGCGTCCTGAGCGTGTGAGCTCTTCTTGGGTAAAGACCGTACTAGATGAGCAGCGTGGCTTAAACGCTTCGGTACTTCTGAGTGCATCGGGGTGGGTGCCTGAAGCAAATGGTCAGCGCGCGTTGCAGGACACGTTGAATTGGGTCCGTGAAAGCCGGCAGCAGGCGGGAGACAGCCGTCTGTGGGTAAACCTTACTTTTGACTCCGCTTGGCTTTCGAATAGGACGCTTCGAAACTTTCTTATCGAAGAGATAGTGGAGAGTAACGAGCCCGACTGGTATCTGCGATTTTGGTGGCCTGAAGTCAGCCCTAGGTACGGGCAGCTGACCGACGAGAGTATCGTCCGAGGCTATCTGGAGCTTGCCTATGAATGCGACAATGAGGGCAAGCGGCTCTATCTTCCTAATTCAGGACTTACTGGATGGTTGCTCTCGGCCAAGGGTTCGGCCGGTTTTTCTACGGGAACTGCTTGGGGTGAACAAGCATTTGCACGCCAACGGAAGATGGGTCGCCAACCGGGATCACAGACCCCGCCGCGAATCCCACGCTTATTTGACCCCCGGGTTCTACACACGCTTCAGTACTTGGAATACGAAAGGCTTGACGAGCTGGCTCGTCATAGCGAGCCAGACTCCGTATACCTTCAAGAGGTTCGAGAATCGGGCCACACGCCAGAACTGGCGGGACTGCACTACTTAGCTGTCGTAGGTGATCTCACTGCGAAGCTCAACGCCCGAAATCCTCAGAACGCCGCAGCGCGGCTCGTCCGGCAAGGGTTGGACTTTATGGGGAGCCTAAACACGGTTGACACGCTGCAAGGACCTAACATGCCAGTGCATCTCGGGCTTTGGGATGAAGTGCTTCGCTAGGAACTTGTGACCGTCCAAAAACTGGATAGATCTGACCTTCGCGAGTTCCCCGTTGCACCATGTCGAGGCATCGTTCTGCGAGGAGCTGTTTCCCGACTTGTGTGGCGGTTGCAGGCCGTCGGCGTGGGCGGGCAGCTACCTCAGTTCTGCCGCTTGTGCGGTCTACGAGGAGTACGCCAACTCCACCATTGCTGATTTGGGGCAAGTAGGAATTGAATGCGCCAAAAGCTGACCTCTCGAGGGCCATATAAGCTGCGTCAGCGGATCGCGATTGGGTACGAGCCTGGCTGAGCGCGGCACGCCAATCACGTAGTTTGGCTTCCACGGTTACGACGCGTTTGCCTACCCAGCGGGCTTCTGGCTTCCGCCGGACTTCGCCGCCTCCATAGTGAAGCCAACCTAGTTCTACAAGCATCGGAACGACGGCACGCCTCATGTAATTACTTGAAGTGCCAACGAGTCTTGCAAGCTCGTCGACGCGGAGACTGCTGCGTCCGATTGCAAAAACCGCTCGAACCTCTAAGTCTGTCGTTAAAGGTCGTACTCCGAACTCCCTACGAATAGTGATGGCTTCCGGTGCAAAACGCACCGCTGCCAGATCCGGTACGCCTTGTGCAGCGGGTACCTCGGTGAACACTTCAACTGGAGTTTCACGTTCATGCCGAAAGGCTAGGCGCGGTAACGCGTTCCGGATTTGGGGCACCATGTCGGCTTCGAAACGGAACTTGAGGCTTGGGAGGCTCCGACTTTGAGTTCTTGCCATACCATGCCCTTTTCAAAGATTCTTGTTCCGCCTACGTCAGTCACCTGAGTTTCGTTCGATCCATCAATCATAGTTTCGGACCCAAGGAACGGCATCATGCCAGCCGCATCGGTGCTGAGGTCTGTGTGATTCTGTACCGCTTAACCTGTGACTGTGTACTTCGAGCTCTCCGCGATCCCTTGCGGCACAAGGCCTTCCGGATTTCGTGAAACACCCCACGAATGGAAAATGGCCTCTGACCTGGGATTCGGTTCCCAAGGTCAGGGGTCATTTTCGTTGGAAGTGCTGGATGCGGGCGACGCCTCGCATCAGGAGCGCCGAGCTACTCGCTCGACGTTGCCCTCGTGGATGTATGCGACCCATTCCCAGCCGGGTTTCGGCTGTGCGACACGGGGATCGGAGATGGGTCGTCCGTCGCGCAGGGCCTCGATGTATGCCCGGTCGAGGGCGATCCGCGCCCGCAGATCTTCGGAGTCTCCCACTGAGCCGTGGCCCGGCACGACGACGTCTGCTCCGGCCGATGCGTCTTCGAGGAGTTGCAGGCCGTGGAGATAGTCTCGCAGCGGATCGGGGGCGTCGCCGTAGAGATTCGGCATCGGCACGAGCACGTCGGAGAGCATGTCGCCCGCCACGAGTACGCGGTGCTCTTCGATGAGCAGGGCCGCGTGGCCTTCGGCATGACCTCGGTGCTCGAGGATGCGGATGCTCGGGCCGGTCCACGGGATCCTGGTCGCGTCTCGGGGCAGCGCGGTCAGCAGCCCGAACAACTCCAGCGGAACGTCGTCGGCGATCTCCGGCGGCAGCCCCTCGGCGATCCGGGTCTGCCAATCGGGCTGCGCCAGCAGCTCGGCCAGTACGGCAGCGGCCCGCGCCGTTCCGTAGCGCGGCACCTCGCCGAGGCTCGGGTGCCAGAGCGCATGATCCCAGTCGGGGTGGGTTGCGAAGCCCGCGACGACCTCGAGGCCGAGCGAGCGCACACCGGCCGCGAGGTCGGTCAGCTCCTCACTCGTGAGCCCGGGATCGATGACCAGCGCCTCCGATCCGTCATCGACGATGATGGAGTTCGTCGCTATGCATTCGCTGGTGTGCACGTGCACGCCCGGGGCGATTCGGGTCAGCATCAGCGCACCCCGCCCTCGAGCAGGATCGAATAGTGCCTCATGGTCACGCCGGAGGCGAATCTCGCCTCATCGAGCAGTTCCAGGTCGAACGGCCGATCGTAGTCGTCGAACAGTGTGCGTCCGAAGCCGAGATAGGCGGGATGCGTCCACAGCAGCAGTTCGTCGAGCAGCCCGGCGCGCAGCAGCTGCGTCGCGAGGCTCGCACCGCCGACGCCGATCCGGCCGTCGGTAGCGGCGCGGAACTCGGCGAGCCGCTGGATGGCGTCGTCGCCGATGATCCGCGTGCTGTACTCCGCGCTGGTGCGGGTTCGGGAGACCAGGATCTTCGGCTTCTCCTTCCATATCTCGCCGTACTCGCGGAGGAAGTCGGGCAGAGAGGGGTCGGAGGCGGAGTGCGGCCAGAACTCCTCCATGGTCTCGTAGAACACCCTGCCGTGAACGATGGCGGACACGTCGCGGGCGAATTCATTGGCGGCGCGGTGGAGCTCCTCGTCGATGCGGAGCCACTCGCCGGCGCCGTTGTCGCCCGGCACCTGTTCGATGCGCAGATCGATCGATACGTTCATCGAGTACACGAATCGGCCCATGGCGAGACCTCCCGATAGTGATTGCAATTTACAACCACTATCATCGATGCCAGGATGTCTGTCAAGGAGGAGACATGGAACCGATCAGCGCGGCGGCCGATGTGCTCGGCGACCGCTGGACACTGCTCATCCTGCGCGACATCGTGTTCGAGGATCGGCGCTACTTCCGCGCACTGCTGACCGGGTCGGCCGAGGGGATCGCGACGAACATCCTCGCGGATCGACTCGCGCGGCTTCTGGATGCCGGGATCCTCACTCGCGGCGCCGCCGGACGCGGCCAGCGCGCGCGCTACAGTCTCACCGAGGCGGGGGTGCAGACCGTCCCGGTGCTGCTCGCGTTCGCCGACTGGGGGCGGGACTGGAGGCCGACCGATACGGAAGCCGAAACAGAACGACGGCTCCCTGTGGACGAGCTCATGCGCGACCTCCGCGCCCGGCATGCGCCGGATGCGGAGACCTCGTGAGATCCGATCCCGCTGGGTAGGCTGGTCGCGTCAGCCTCGATGAGAGGAGGGGCCGCATGCTCGGCGAATCACTTCAGCGGCACGCGACCGCGCGCAGTGCGGAGCGGCAGGGCGTGGCTCCGGAACGCCCGTTCGGGCAGGGCGCGAAGGGGCGGGCCTGACGGGGCAGGGGACGAACCGATGAGTCAGGATCCGCTTTCGCTGTTCGAGCCCGACGACTCTGCGCGCCCGCTCGCGGACCGGCTGCGTCCGGGCACCCTGGAGGAGGTCGTCGGGCAGGAGCATCTGCTCGGCGAAGACGGGCCGATCAGGCGTATGGTCGCCGAGCAGCGACTCGTGTCGATGATCCTGTGGGGGCCTCCTGGGTGCGGAAAGACCACGATCGCGAGACTCCTCGCCGAGCGCACGAACCTCGTCTTCGAGTCGGTTTCTGCGACGTTCTCCGGCGTCGCCGATCTGCGTAAGGTGTTCGGCGCAGCGCAGAAGCGCCGCGAGATCGGGCAGGGCACGCTGCTGTTCGTCGACGAGATCCACCGCTTCAACCGCGCGCAGCAGGACTCATTCCTGCCGTATGTCGAGGACGGCACGATCGTGCTCGTGGGCGCCACGACCGAGAACCCCAGCTTCGAACTCAACGGGGCGCTGCTCTCACGCTGTCAGGTGTTCGTGCTGAGGCGACTCGACGATGAAGCTCTCGACACGCTCATCGAGCGGGCGGAACGCGCGATAGGGCGACCCCTGCCGCTCGAGGCGGAAGCGCGGCAGGCGCTGTTGGCGATGGCCGACGGCGACGGACGCTACCTGCTCAACCTCGTAGAGCAGTTGCAGACGGTGCACGAAACGCTCGACGTAGCGGGCCTCGCTCGGCTGGTGCAGCAGCGCGCCCCGCTCTACGACAAATCGCAGGAGGGGCACTACAACCTCATCTCGGCGCTGCACAAGTCGATGCGGGGCTCGGATCCCGATGCCGCTCTGTACTGGCTGGCGCGCATGCTCGATGGAGGTGAGGATCCGCTCTACATCGCTCGCCGCCTCGTCAGATTCGCGAACGAGGACATCGCCATCGCGGATCCCCAGGCCGTGCACCAGGCTCTTGCCGCCTGGGATGTGTATGAGCGCCTCGGTTCACCCGAAGGGGAACTCGCGATCGCGCAAGCCGTCGTCTATCTCGCGACCGCGCCCAAATCGATCAGCGTGTACCGGGGCTTCAACGCGGCGCGGAAGCTTGCGAAGCGGACCGGATCCCTCATGCCCCCGCCGCACATCTTGAACGCTCCCACGAAGCTCATGAAGAACCTCGGCTACGGGGAGGGTTACCAGTACGACCCCGACACCGAAGACGGCTTCTCCGGCGCCGATTACTTCCCCGAGGGCATGGAGCGGGAACGCCTCTACCGCCCGACGGGCAACGGCTACGAGCGGTGGGTCGGTGAGCAGGTCGCCGAGTGGGACCGGCTGCGGAGGCGGAAGCGGGCCCGAGGAGAGCGCGAGAGCGCCGAGGGTGGAGAATGACGAACCCACCGTGCCGGCCCGGAGTAGAAACCGCGGTTCTGATTTCTGAGAGAGGTTGATGATGCAGGCTTTGTTCACCGAGATCGTGAAGGGCGATATCCAGAAGGTTCGCGCTCGTATCGAGAAGGATCCTTCGGTTCTGAATATGGTTGCGTCGGGCAGTCCGAAGAAGTATGCGGGGCAGTCGCCCCTGCAGGTGGCGATCCGTTCCGAGCAGTTGGAGATCGCCGCCCTGCTGCTGCAGCGGGGCGCGGATCCGAACTTTATCGAGGAGTATGATGCGAATTCGCCGGGGGGATCGTGGGCGGCGCCCGTGCTGCACGACGCGGTGATGCTGGCGGTGCGGCGATCGCGGTGGCTGCGGCCCGTGACATTCGGCCGTCCGGTGACGGAGTGGAAGATGGTCGGTTCCCAGGCGGGTGCTGACGAGTCGTTCGCGATCATGGAGGCGCTTCTGGATGCGGGCGCGGATCCGAATGCCCTCGACTCGTACGGCAATTCCGTGCTCGGTCGAGCCGCTCTCGACGCTCGTCAGATCCTGCCGAAGCGAGAAAACGCGGAGGGCAGGCCGGTGAACAGCGAACTGCATCGCGACCTCTCGCGCATCTTCGAGGCGCTGCGCTCGCGCGGCGCTGACGTGGGACGCGTCGAGCCGAATCTCGGGATGTCCCTGCCCGATTATTACGCGCAGGAGCCAGTGGTCGCGTTCATCACGGGGGAGGCGGCCTGACGCCTTTCCCGGGGAACTCGAGACCGGCACATGGCTGCCGCGCCTTCGCCCGAGCGGACTTTCGCCGTGGGTTCGGCGCGCTACCGTTCGACAGCGCGACGCGAAGCCGCAGGGTAGTGAGGCGTGATAGCACGGGGTTGTCCCTCGCTGGATCACCCCCGTGCCGGCACCTCTCGCTCGGTCGAACGGCTCGCCATGCCAGCCCTGCCTCGCCACGCCAGGAGCGCGAGCGCGGTGCCGATGACGCCGATGGCGACGAGCACGAGCGCGACGGCGGGCAGGCCGATCGCGGCGGCCAGCACTCCGGCGAGCGGGTAGGTGAGCAGGAAGCAGGCGTGGGAGAGGGAGAACTGCGCGGCGAACACCGCGGGCCGGTTCTGCTCGGTGCTGCCCCGGCGCAGCAGTCGCGCCGACGGCGTGAGAATCGTCGAGGTGGCCGCGCCGAGCAGCATCCAGACGAGCAGCAGCGTCGCCCACTGCGCGGTGCCGTGCATGAGCGCGATCGCCCCGGCCGCGGCGAGGAGCAGGAGCGGAAGGGCGATCCCGCCCGCGAGCATGACGCGCCGGTCGGGCAGCGTGTCCAGGAGCTTCGGCATGCCGAGCGCGACGACCATCGATCCAGCGCCGTATGCGCCGAGCAGGAGCGCGACGTCCGGTTGCGGGCGCCCGAGGTCGCCCTGCACGAGCACGACGGTGTTGACGATCACCATCGCGGTGGTCGTCGCGACGACGAGGTTGAGACCCATCAGGCCGCGCAGCTCGCGGCTGGCCCAGAACACCCGCACCCCGCGTGTGAGACGGTCGAAGAAGGGTGCCGGCGGTGGCACCTCGATGTGCGGGAATCGAGTGGCGATCACGAGGGCCGCAGATCCGATGAACCCGATGACGGTGCCCACGAACAGTGTGTGGAAGCTGATCACGGTGAGGAGTGCGGCGGCGAGCATCGGGCTCACCAGCGATTCGAGATCGTAGGCCAGTCGCGACAGCGACAGGGCGCGCGTGTACTCCCGCTCATCGGGCAGTACGGAGGGGATGACGGCCTGGAACGCGGGTGTGAACGTCGCCGAGGCCGACTGCAGCAGGAAGATCAGGATGTAGATCTGCCAGGCCTCGGTCACGAACGGCAGGGACACCGCTACTCCGGCGCGGATCAGGTCGGCACCGATGAGGACGGGCTTGCGCGGCAGGCGCGCCGTGAGTGCGGTGGTGACCGGCGAGACGGCGACATAGGCGACCATCTTGATGGTCATCGCCACCCCCATCACGATGCCTGCCTCGCCGCCGGCGATCTCGAAGGCGAGCAGACCGAGCGCGACGGTGAGCAGCCCCGTGCCGAGCAGGGCGATGATCTGCGCGCCGAACAGCTTCGCGTAGCCCGGGTTGCGGAGAACGGAGATCATGGACGAGGCCTTACGGTCAGGGGTGGAGAGGAGCGAGGGATCACTGCGCTGGCGCGTGGTGATGGGGAGGGATCTGCCCGTTCGCGACCGCGTGCTCGGCCTGCTTGATCGCCTCGACCACCAGCGCCACGGCGTGCTCGTCGGTGAGGCGGTAGAGCACGCTCGTTCCCTCCTGCCGGGTGGTGACCATGCGCGCCATCCGCAGTCTGGCGAGGTGCTGCGATACGCCGGACGGCTTCTTCCCGACGAGCTCGGCCAGCGCGTTCACCGGCAGCTCGCCCTCCCGTCGCAGCGCGAGTACGATCCTGATCCTCGTCGGATCGGACAGCAGGCTCAGCACCTCGGCCGCGAGGTCGACATACTCCGAGGAAGGATTCAATCCGCAAACCTGCTTATCCGCATCCATACGCAGATATTAACACTCCGCGCACTAAGCTGGCCGAATGGCAGAGCAGACCCCGAGCGAGCGGATCCTCATTCAGCTCATCCTCGACAAGCTCGACCAGCTCATCGCCTCGGTCGGATCTCTGGACGATGAGCTGGCGAACTCGGCGCTGCAGGTGCCGGGGAGCAACTCTCCGATGCAGATACTGGTGCACTGCTGCGGGATGCTGCGCTGGTGGTCGTCGAGTGTGAACCTCGGTCTCCCGCGAATGCGTGACCGTGACGCGGAGTTCGAGACCCGGCTGACCGTCGACGAGGGGTTGGAGCTCGCAAGTCAGGCGCGGAAGGCCTTCTTGAGCGATGCAGCAGCCACGGAGTTGCAGCGACCTCCGAAGGCTATGCCCGGGGGTGGGGATGACGATCATCATTGGCTGGCCACGGCCGAGGGCGTGCTGCTGCACGTGCTGGAGGAGCTGTCCCAGCACCTCGGTCAGCTCGAGATCACGATCGACGTGCTGCGCGGGTCATCCTCGTTCGACGAGCGTTCATAGCCTTCGCCCTCGGCTTCACCTTAGCCTTAGCCCTCGCCTTCGCTCAGGAGGCGTCCGCGGCTCAGTGCTCAGTCGACCGGTGCGACTCGGATGCGGTTGCCGTCGGGATCGGCGATGACGAACGTGCGACCGAAGATGTCGTCGCGGATCTCCTCGACCACTGTGACGCCTCTGGCGCGCCACTCTGCGTAGACCTCGTCGACCTTCTCGCCCGATCCCGGCACCATCAGTCCCACCTCGGACAAGCGCGGGGTCTCGGAGGTGATGGTTTCGCCGTGGCGGCTCCAGAGCGCGAACAGCACTCCCGGGGCGATCTCGAACGCGACGTAGGCGGGGGCGACGAAGACCGGCTCCATGTCGAACAGTTCGGAGTAGAAGCGGGTCGAGCGCTCGGTGTCGGTGACGTAGATCAGGAACTGGTTGGGTGCACTCACGGCAGGCCTCCTTGCGAGCTGGGTAACGGTACATGACCTACACTGACACGGATAGAAGACAGTCCATGTCACCTTTAGGGAGAAAACTTCGTGGAACGTCCGCAACGGCTCCTCGCGCTCCTCGTCGCGCTGCAGGCGAACCGGCAGATGACCGCCGCGGAGCTGGCCGAGCAGTTCGGCGTGTCCAGGCGCACGATCCTGCGCGACGTCGAGGCGCTTGCCGAAGCCGAGATCCCCATCATCGCCGAGCGCGGCCGGTATGGTGGCGTTGCGCTGCTGCCCGGCGCTGAAGTGGACGTGAATCGTCTCAGCGGGAATGAAGCAGAGGTGCTCGAGCTCATCGGAGTGGATCTCACCCGCGCCAAGCAGCTCGGGATCGAGGCCGCCGCGCGCACCGCCGCGCAGAAGCTCGCCTCGCGCAGGCCTTGGCCCCACGGCGACCCCGCCGGCCTGCTCCCGCTGAGCGAAGTCGTCGCGATCGATAATGCCGCCTGGTTCACCCCTGGCGATTCCGCCGATGTGGCTGCCGTGATCCGTGATGTCAGGCGCGGCAAACGGCTGCGGATCAACTACCGCGCAAGCGGGCGGCCCGACTCCCGGGAGCGCGTTGTCGATCCGTACGGGGTGTTCTCCCGTGGCGGGCGCTGGTACCTCATCGCAGACGCCGGCGGGGAGCCTCGCATGTTCGCGCTGAGCCGGCTCCAGGCCTGGGCTGTGCTCGACGAAGACCGGCGGATCCGCACCGATCTCGCGCTCGCAGACATCGCAGCGAGCCTCGTCTCGGGTTTGGAGGAGCGTCACAGCATCCGCGTGACCGCCTTGCTCGACGCGAAGACCGAGGATATGGCCCGCCGCATCCTCGGCACCAGGCTGCTCTCGGTCGAGCCGACCGAGCACCCCGCCGAGGTGCGGATCACCGTCGGCTATGACCAACTCGCCGCCGTGCGCCAGCTCCTCCAGTTCGCCGACCACGTCGAGATCACGGACCCGCCCGAGGCACGTGCCCTCATCGCGGACCTCGCCACGACCCTCGCCTCCCGCCACCGCGATGCCGGGGTCGCGGGCTCTGGTGAGACCGCGGATGGATAGTTTCGTGTTCTCACCATCCCGACGCGGGCCTCTGCGCAGCGCGCCTTCGGGCCCCGACTCCGTTGTTCCGACCGCCGGCTCCCAGCGCTATTCGAGCGCTGCTCCGGGTTCGGTTCCGGAAGCGGTCGAGATCGCGTCCTCATCGATCTGCGGTTTCGGCAGAGCGAGGCAGATGAAGCCCACGAGCGCGGCGACGATCACCATGTAGAAAGCAGGCGCGAGCAGACTGCCCGTCGTGCCGACGAGCCACGTGCTGACGTAGGGGGCGGTGCCTCCGAACACCACGTACGCGATGTTGTATCCGAAGCCCGCACCGCTGAACCGGTTCTTCACCGGGAACAGCTCGACGAATGCGACGCCGAACGGGCCGAAATAGACGGCGAGCGCGAGGCCCAGCAGGGTTTGTCCCACGATAGCTCCCACCGCTGTGCCATTGCTGGCGAGCATGTACGCAGGGAGTGCGATGACCGCACTCAGCAGAGCCCCGACCACTAGCACCGGCTTGCGGCCGACCCTGTCCGAGATTGCTCCGGTGATCGGCATGGCGACGAACGCGAGCAGGAGGGCTATCGCGTTCGAGAGGAAGGCGACGGATGAATCGACCTGAACCGATTCCTGGAGGTAGGTCGTGAAGTACCCGGTCAGGGTGTAGAAGCCGAGACTCGAGAGGGCCGCGAGCACAAAGGCGAACACGACCGCACGGGGATTCTCGCGGATCGCCGAGAAGAGGGGGATACTGCGCTTCGCCGCAACAGGAGCAGCGTGGCGTTGCGCCTCGAATTCAGGCGACTCGTTGACGCGCCTTCGGATGTAGAGGCCGACGAGAGCGATGACGCCGCCGAGCAGGAACGGGATGCGCCAGCCCCAGGCGTTGTATGTTTCGTCCCCCATGAGGGAGGTGAGCGAGAGGACCAGTAGCGACGCGAACACCGCGGGCAGATTTGCGAACGCATAGGTGAACGCCACGAACATGCCGCGGCGCCGTCGCGGCGAGTGCTCGGCGACCAATGCGTTCGCCCCGGTCGTTTCGGCACCCGCGGACATGCCCTGCAGCAGTCGGCAGAGGAGGAGCAGGAACGCGGCGGTGACGCCGATCTGCTCGTATGTGGGCAGGATGCCGATGCCGAAGGTTGCGGTGCCCATGAGCAGGATGACCGCCGCAAGCACGTTGCGGCGCCCGATCCGATCGCCCAGGTGCCCGAAGACTATCGCTCCGACCGGCCGCATCACGAAGCCCACCGCGTAGACGGCGAAGGTCGCGAGCAGGGAGGCGATGCGGTCCTCGTTCGGGAAGAAGAGGGAGGCGATGACGGTCGCCGAGTATGCGTAGATGACGAAGTCGTACCACTCGACGAACTGTCCGATCGCCGCGGACGAGAGTACGCGGCGGATACGTCGTCGATCGAGATGTGCAGCGCCCTCGCTGCGTGAGCCGTTACTGGCCATGTCGTATACCTCCTTGTATGGTCAACGAGCGGTCGGAGACCAGCTGTAGCGTCGGTTCTCCAGGACGGGGAGGAGCCTTCGGGCCTCCGAGAGCACTTCGTCCCGCATCTTCGCGGTAATCAGATCGCGGTCCAGTTCAGCGGACGCGAGCGTGTCGCCCAGTGGCCCGTAGAGGGCGCTGCCGCCGATCGAGAATTCTCCGTGCTGGGTCGCGGCGGCGAGGAAGACCGTGTTCTCGATCGCTCTCGCCCGCGCGAGCGTCTTGAAGTGGAACTCCTTGCGATGGCCTACTACCCAGGCCGAACCGATCGCGAGGATGTCGGCTCCGCCGTCGACGAGCGCTCTCGACATCTCAGGGAACCGGATGTCGTAGCAGTTGAGCATGCCGATCCGCCACCCCTCGATGTCGAAGAGTCCGAACTCGGAGCCGTCGTCTCCGGCCTGGCCTGGCCGGACCGTGTTCGACTCGAGATATGAGTATGCATCGTAGAGGTGCACCTTGTCGTAGACCGCGACCGGCGTGCCGCCGCTGTCGAAGGCGACCATGCGGTTCCACGGTCGGCCGTCGTCGCTCGGCGCGTAGCCGGGGGCGATGATCGCCAGGTTCTCCTCTCGCGCGATCCTGGCGACGGTATCGAAGAATCGGATGCTGTGTCGACGGGCGGCCTCGGCCAGGTCCTCGACGGGCGAATTCCATGAGTACATCGACGCCTCGGGGAGGACGAGCAGGTGGCTTCCGCGTTCCGATGCTCGACGGGCCATGGAGCTGATCGTCTCGAGATTCTTGTCGACGTCGGTGCCGGCCCAGAACTGAGCGGCGCTGACGATGAGATCCGGACGCATTCGCCCTTCTCCGCCGTGGGGTGCGTTCGGTGACATGGGCGCCTCTCGATTCATCATCAAAACGATTTGATTACCGACTGTACGGCTAGCATGATCTTGTGTCAAACGGTTTTCCGGAAGGGCGGCAGCGAGCGGCTCCGACGATACGGGACGTCGCGGCCAAGGCCGGGGTTTCGATCAGCACTGTCTCGCACACACTGTCGGGCAAGCGCCCGATCTCGGAGGCCACTCGGCTCAGGGTTCTCGAGGCGATCGACGCGCTGAACTACTCGACCAACGCGCTCGCCGCTTCGATGAGGCGAGGTCGTAGCGGCCTGATCGGAATGATCATCCGGCCGCGCGACGCGATCCGGGGATCGCTCGGCGGCACCGACAACTTCCTCCGTCTGATCGGGGCGGCGGCAGTACGCGCGCTCGAGCAGGGGCTGGGACTCGTGCACGTCCCCAATACCTCTGACGGGTTCGACGCGACGCTACCCGTTGAGGGGTACATTGTCGCGAGTCCTTACTTCGAGGATGCGGTGCTCGTGCAAGCGCTCCGCACTGGCCTGCCCGTCGTCACGATCGATGGAGTGCCTGAGGACCCGAACGTCGATCCGGGGTGGAACGTGCGTGTTGACTACGAGAGCGGCGTAGCCCAGGCGCTCTCGCAGCTAACGGACCTTGAGCGGACCCCGGCCGCGCTCATCATCGGAACCGAGGAGAATCAGTGGCGTCGCGCCATTCGCTCTACTGTCGCGGAGGTGTACCGCGACCATCTGGAGCTCCTCACCGAGATCGAGCTCTACGAGGGCGAGGGCGTCGCGGGCGCGGCCGTCACCGCGGAGTCACTGCTCGATCATGGTTTCCGCCGATTTCTGGTGGCAGCGAGCCGCTTTGGCGTCGGCGTCTCGCAGGCGGCCCAGGCCCGGGGGCTATCGGTGCCGAAGGATGTCGAGATCGTATCGTTCACGGACAGTCGGATGGCCGAGGTGAACCATCCTCCGTTGACCGCGGTGGACCTCATGCTCGATGAGGCCGGTCATCGAGGCGTGGAGCTCCTGATCGCGCGGCTCGAGGGTCGCACCGTCGAGCCGCGCACGGTCGCAACTGAGGTGCATCGGCGCGGTTCCACGCGGTGACAACGGCGGCGCCGGCTTCGTCTCCGCGATCAGGGCACGGGTGCGAGCGGGGCCACCCGCTCGGTGTGCACGTCGTTGATGTGCCTCCGCAGCGTCTCGGCGAATCGCGCGGGGTCGGCGGCCTGCAGGGCCTCGACGAGCTCCCGGTGCTCGTCGAGGATGAGTTGGCACTGCTCGAGCAGCTTCGGGCCCAGCTTGAACAGCATGTAGCGCTGCCGGTCGGCAAGCCGGTCGCTGAGCTCGAGCAGCACCTGGTTGCCGCACACCTCCACGAACGAGCGGTGGAATGCCGTGGTCAGGTCGACGAAGCCGCGCACGTCCCGCGCCTCGAGCGCGGCCTGCTGCTCGGTGATCTGCTGGGCGAGCTTCTCAGCGAGGGCCTCGATCTGGGAGCTGTCCGCCCGCTGCACCGCTGCTGATTCCAGGATGTAGCGGGTGTCGGAGAGGTCAGAGATCGCGCGATCGCCGAGCCCCTTCACGAGGGCGCCGCGCTTCGGGTAGATCGTGATCCACTGCTCGTCCTGAAGCCGGACCAGCGCCGAGCGGATGGGGGTGCGGCTCATCGAGAGCTCGGAGGCCAGGCCGGACTCGCCGAGCATCTCCCCGGTTTCGTAGCGCCCCTCGATGATCCCGTCGCGGATGTGCTCGTAGGCGCGGGCGGCGGCGGATCCCGGTTCTTGCATCATGCTGCGGGCACCTCGTTCGGGTCGGGGCAGGCGTGGGTACAACTAGTATCCATGTTGAATCGGCTGGAGCTTGCTGAGCGCTTACCCATCATCTGTAGGATTCCGCTTGTATCCTAGATGGATGGCCGCTCCCTCCCCGTCCTCGACCGTCCCTCTGCAGAAGTACCGCCGACTGAGGGTCGTCACCCTCCTGCTCCTGGCGGTATGCGTGTTCCTGGGCATCGCTCTGTTCGCCCAGTCGACCGAGCAGGGCACGGAGACGTCGGGCGCTCCCGCCGAGACCTCGGCGCCGTCGGCGGAGCAGAGCGGGCCGGACGAGGCGAGCTACGTGCGCGCCGATCCTGAGGATCCGATGGCGATCGGCGATCCCGATGCGCCGGTCGTGCTCAGCGAGTGGACGGATATGCGCTGCCCCTTCTGCGCCGTGTTCAATCGGGACACCCTGCCGGCGATCATCGAGGAGTACGTCGAAGCAGGGAAGGTGCGCATCGAGATCAACGATGTCGCCTACTTCGGCGACGAGTCGGCAGATGCCGCGATCGCTGCCCGCGCCGCCGGCAATCAGGGCGGGTACGCAGAGTATCTGGAGGCGCTCTACGCTGCTGCACCGGAGGAGGGCCACCCGGACATGCCGCGTGAGAAGCTAATCGGCTTCGCGAAGACGGCGGGGATCGCGGATCTCGCGCAGTTCGAGAGGGATCTCGACGATCCCGAACTGCGGCGTGCCGTCGAGGCGAGCACGGCGCAGGCGCAGCAGCTCGGCGTGAGCGGAGTGCCGTTCTTCGTCGCCGATGGGCAGGCCTTGTCGGGAGCGCAGCCGGTCGAGGCCTTCCGCGAGTTCCTCGACGGGGTGCTCGCCGACGCGCAGAAGTAGCGAGAACTCGTGAACATCGGTCTGCTCGGTGCGCTGCTCGGCGGCGTGCTCACGCTGCTGAGCCCCTGCTCGGTCATGCTGCTTCCGGCGTTCTTCTCGTACGCGTTCACCGCGCCCCGGCAGGTCGTATCACGCACCGGCGTCTTCTACCTCGGCCTCATCACCACCCTGGTGCCGCTCGGCATGCTCGCGGGCACGCTCGGCGCGTTCATCAACGCGCACCGCTTCGTGTTCGTCACGGTCGCTTCGATCGTGGTGATCGTGCTCGGCGCGATCATGCTGCTGAACCTGCCGTTCCTCCGCCTGCGCGGTGCATCCGGGCTCGACGGCACCTCCGGATTGTCGGTGTATGCGCTCGGCACGGTCTACGGGCTCGCCGGCGTCTGCGCGGGGCCGCTGCTCGGCGCCGTGCTCACCTACGCGGCGATGGGCGGCAACGCGGTCTACGGCGGGCTCGTACTGCTGGTCTTTGCTGCGGGAATGGCGCTGCCACTGCTGTTCCTCGCGCTGCTCTGGGGCAGGATCCCGGCGGTGAAGAAGCTGGTGCGGCCGCGGGAGATCCGGATCGGGCCGTGGCGCAACACGTGGACCGGGGTGATCGGCGGTGCGCTGACCATCGCGATCGGCGTCTTCCTGCTGGTCACCAGAGGTACCACCTCGCTCGGCGGGGTGCTCGGAGCCACCGACCAGGCGCGACTCGAGGGATCGGTGCTCGGGGCGACGGGGAGTATCTCGGACCTGTGGGTGCTGCTCGGGGCTGTCGTCATCAGCGGGGCGGCATTGATCCTCGTCCGCTTCCGCAAGCGGCGCGCGCAGCGAGCGGCGCGGGATCCGGTTCAATAGATCTATGCCCGCATCTCTCGTCCTGCTCGCGGATACCCACCTGCCGAAGCGCGCGAAGGCGCTGCCCGACCCCGTGTGGGACGCGGTCGAAGCGGCCGATGTCGTCATCCATGCGGGCGACTGGGTGGACGAGGTCACCCTCGACGCGCTCGAGCAGCGCTCGCGCCGACTGATCGCCGTCTTCGGAAACAATGACGGGCCCGGGCTGCGGGTGCGGCTGCCCGAGATCGCCACCGCGGAGATCGAGGGGATCCGCCTCGCCGTCGTGCACGAGACCGGTGCCGCGCAGGGGCGCGAGAAGCGCATGGACGAGCGCTTCGCGGGGTTCGACGTGCTCGTGTTCGGGCACAGCCACATCCCGTGGGACACGACGACGCCGAGCGGGCTGCGGCTGCTCAACCCGGGCTCCCCGACTGATCGGCGCCGGCAGCCGGTCTGCACCTTCATGACCGCCGTCGCCGATGCGGGAGCGCTCCGAGACGTCGAACTCGTGCCGGTCGTCCGAACCTGAGGGCAGTAGCCGACGGGTTCGCGCGAGTTATCCACAGATTCCCGGAATCCGTCTCACGACCCCGCCGCCCTGCCTACACTGAGTGCATCGCGTCGGATCGCATCGCATCGCATCCGATCCGATCGCATCGCGCCAATCGTCGAGAGGGGTTCCATCGTGGTCGCAGTCATCACCACCGTCGTCAGCGCCGCCACGCTGCTCGTAGCCCTCGCGGCGGGGTTCGGTTGGATGATCACGCACTTCGACCGGCGACTCGATCGGGTGGAGACGGGGCTCGGGGATCGGATCGATCGAGTCGAGGAGGATTTGTCGTCTCGGATCAACGAGGTCGATGTGAGATTGACGGCGCGGATCGATCAGGTCGATGAGAAGTTGACGGCGCGGATCGATCAGGTCGATGAGAAGTTGACGGGGCGTATCGACGAGATGGGTGAGCGTATCGGCGGCCTCGCGGCAGAGGTGACCGATCTGAAGGTCGCCGTCGCCCGCTTGGAGGGCCCCTCGCGGCCGCCTTTGCAGCTGACGCGCTAGCCGCATCCCTGAAGAGGCTCGTGCGGGAGGGGAGCGATACATGCAGGCGATACAGGATTCGTACCCCGAGCGGTTCGCGCACTGCCACGGCTGCGGCCCCGCCAATCCACACGGCATGCGATTCAGGAGCTATCTCGAGGGCGATGAGGCCGTGCTCAGGTTCACACCTTCTCCGGAGTACACGGGCGGAGTGCCCGGGCATGTCTACGGAGGACTGCTCGCCTCGCTGTTGGATTGCCACGGTGCGGCGGCGGCCTCCGGCTTCGCGCATCGCGCGCGGGGGCGCGAGGTGGGCGACGGGGGCGAACCGCTGCGCTTCGTCACGGGCACTCTCACGGTGGTCTATCGGAGGCCGACGCCGATGGGCGTCGAACTGACGGTGCGGGGACGGCTCGACAGCATCAGCGGACGCAAGGTCGTAGTCGCGCTCGAACTCTCCGCGGAGGGCGAGGTGTGCGTCACCGGGGAGATGGTCGCGATCCAGATTCCGCCCGAGCTCTAGGAGCCGTGATCGGGATCCCGTCAGTCCATGTCCGGGGCAGTGAGAGCCGTCACATCCCACTGGCGCTGTCCGCTCTGAGCCTGCCCCGTCAGAACTCCGGGGATCCGCACGAGACCGGCAAGCATCAGTGTCCAGCCCCCGCTCTCCCGCGAATCGCCGGAGTTATGACGACGACCCTCGCGCAGGGCCACGCCAACAGGGGGACGCGTCTGGGGTTCGTGTGTTCCCGTCGGTCCCGCCGATGCAGACCTCCCGCACCGTTGTAGACCTCTCGTACGGTGCTGGAGGTCTACAACGGTGCAATAGGTCTACAGTGGCGCAGGTTTACAGTGGGGAGCGGGATCTGACGACAGCGCAGCCGGCCGCTCGACATCCGAAAATCGACGCATCTGGGAGACAAGAAGAATCCCCGGGGAGAAGAGCACTGTGTCCCGTGCGAGATGCGGCCATCTCCGCCCGCTCAGCGGGGCTTCGGCACCAGCATCTCTGCCAGCTGCGGGTCGTCGTCGCCCCAGGGGGCGATCCCGAGGCGTCGGGCCGCTTCCGGGGGAGCGCCGTGCAGGGCCGCATATGCGGCGAGCGACTCGGGGCTGTCGTGCGTCACTCGCAGATACTTGCCCGACCAGCTGTCGAGCTCGCCGCGGTGGATCGCGAGCACCAACTCGGTCGTGCGCTCGACCGGGGTGAACTCGGTGCGGTTCGCGTGCAGCTGCATCGACGTGCTCATCGCGGTCTTCACCGTGCCGGGTGAAACCGCGAAGCTGCGCAGACCGAGTGCGAAGCCGGCCTCATGCAGGTGGCCGACGTTGCGGATCATGGCGGCCTTGCTCGAGGTGTAGGCCGAGGCTTTCGCCCAGTCCCGGGCGCCGGCGCCGGAGACCAGTTCGACCACCCGGCCTCCGCCCTGCTCGAGCATCAGAGGGATGGTCGCCCGGGAAACATGGAATGAGCCGATGAGGTTCGTCTCGATCACCTCTCGCCACTCGTGCGCGTCGGCCTGCCACAGCGGTACCTCGGTGTCGATGCGCCCGGCATTGTTCACGAGCAGGCTGATCGGTGCGTTCAGCTCGGCGGTCAGCTCCGCGACCGCGGCCTGCACGGCCGCATCGTCGGTCACGTCGACCGGGCGGTGCGCCGCGCGGCCTCCTGCCTCGACGATCTCGCCCGCGACCCGTGCGAGGCCCTCACTGCCTCGGGCGATCAACCCGACCGCGACGCCGCTCGCAGCGAGCGTTCGCGCGATCGCCTCGCCGATTCCACGGGAGGCGCCGGTGATGATTGCCGCAGTCGTTCGGGTCATGCTGCCAGCCTAGCGACGGCGCTGACGGGGGTGAGGAGTATCGGGGGTCCTGATGCCCGCCCGGTGTCGACGGTGCCGCTTACCTGCACGGAACCGGCTGAATCGGGATAGTGTTCTCTCACGGTCTGCCTCCACATGCCCTCGCCGACGGCGGGGAGTGCCCGAGAGCGGCCGCCTGACGAGCGCGATCCTGCCGGGAGGTGCGATGCCTGAGCGGCACGAGCGTCGGCGACGCCGGCACCGCATTCGCGCCGCGCTCGCCGCAGCGACGTGCGCGCTCGTGTCGCTCACGGGGTGCATGACGGGCGACGGCGTTGCGAGCGCGTTCAGGCAGGAATTCTCCGCCGATCCTGCGATCGAGAGCCTCGACCTCTCCAGCGCCGACAACATGCCGTTCACCGGTGGTGTCGGCGGCACGGTGATCCTGCGCGACGGGTCGAGCGACGAGCAAGTGCGCGACGTCTCGGAGCGCATCGTCGAGTTCGCCGCACGAGAGGCCGACCGCGGCGGGGAGGCGCGGGTCAGTATCGATATCGAGGCCGATGAGTGGCGGATCCCGGTGCTCACCGACACTGAGACGAACGAGGCGGTCCTCGATCTCGCACTCGCGCAGCGAGCCGAGGCCGTATCGGTCTCGGGGGCCATCGGATCTCAGGATCACCGCAGTGACATCACCCACGTCGCGCTGCAGGCGGTGGACGCGCCGAGCGCCTTCGCCCTCTTCGAAGAGACCGCGGGTCGCTTCTCGGAGAGGGGGCTGGAGCCCGCCATCACGGTCGCAGCCGAGTCAGCGTCGGAGGGGTCGGTGGAGTTGTCGGGTCGGCCGGGTCCGTGGCTGGAGCGGGCGCAGCACGCCTATGACGCGCTGCGAGCGGAGGTCGCTCTGACGTCGTTCCGCGCGGAGCAGGACGCGTTCACCGTGACGGTCGGCAGCGAGCGGGACGCTTCGGAGGCGGCATCGATCGCGCGCGCGGCGCCGGGGGTGTCGGGCATCGAGGTGTTCGTGGAAAGCAACCTCGTCACGCTCTTCCCGGGTGCGAACGGCGACACCGTGAGGTCGATCCTCGCCGACATGGGCGACGAGCGCATCGACACCATCGATACCGTGTGGACCGACGATCGCACGGCGGCATTCCACCTGAAATCGGTGGTCGATGCCGAGGAGCTCGTGGGGGTGTTGGCCGAGGATCCGCGCGCCGCGATGATCGAGACGATCACCGTGTCGAGCGGTCGGCCCGATGAGCCGACGCTCGAACTGGAGGAGACGCCCTCGCGCCTGGCCGACTCGATCCGTCCGATGGCGGATCTGCTCGCCCGGGATGGAGTGGAGGCCGTGCGCCGGTCAGCCGGATACTCGATCGAACTCGTGATAGCCGACGATGTCGCCGATGCCGATCTCGGGGAGTACGCGCCAGGGGTGAAGGATCTCGCGGAGCCCGGTGAACGGCTCTGCGTCGAACAGGGCGATGGCGCCTTCTGTCTGATCGCAGCGCCAAGGATCGACCCCGACGATGCCGGACCTCGAGCCGCGAAGCAGGGACGGGCCTTCATCGAGAGCTGGAACAACGCCCCCTGAGCGAGGCGGAACGTCGGGACGGGTGAGAACTCACTCACGGCGGCCTCTTGCTGCGTGGCGAGGGGGCCGCCCGGATCGGCGTTGCGGGACCGGCCCCGGCCCGGGGCTCACCGCGAACGCCGATCCGGTCGGCCGATCCGGTCAGCCGAGTCGCTCAGCCGGGTTGCTCAGCGGATCCGCTCAGCCGGGTTATTCAGCGGAGCCGGTCAGCCGCGAATGCTCGCTCAGCAGCCGTGCGAGCATTCGCGGCCGCTCACCGCTCGGCTCCTTCGGCCGCGGCGCGCTTCCGCTTCCAAGCCATGAACGCGAGCAGACCCCCGGCTGCTCCGAAAAGCGACGCCACGGTACCGGCGAGGGGCAGCAGACCCTCCCCGCCGGTCATTGCGAGCGGAGTCTCGTGCTGCGCCCGCTGCTTCGAGCCCTCCTTCGGAGCGTCCTCCTTTGTGGTCTCCGTCGGTTGCTCCGCGGCGGGCTCGGGGGTCGGCGTGGTCTTCTCGGTCACCTCGCCGGGAACGGGATCGATCCCCGGTACTTGCAGGGTCGCGATGTTGTGCACCTCACCGGCCTTCTCATCGGCCTCGGTGATGACGTGCTCGAAGTCGCCGATGCATGAGACCTGTTCTCCTGCCGGAAGCGGTTCGGCGAGGCACTCCTGCCCCTCGAGTCCGAGGAGCTCGTCGGTGAGCATGATGGACTCCTCGGTCGTGTTACCGGTGTTCTTCGCGGTGATGTCGTAGACGATCGTGTCGCCGGCGTTGCCGCGCGCGCCGTCCTGGTTGGTGTCCTGCACCTCGGCGACCGTCTTGATCGTCTCGAGGCCGGGCTTCACCACCGGCACCGAGGCGTCTGCGGCGCACACCGAGCCCGTCGTATCGCTGGCGAAGCAGGTGTTCACGCCCGTGTTGGTGGCCTCATTCCTCAGGAGATCCGCGCTCTTCTCCGTGACCTTCACCTCCACCGTGCGGGTGGATGTCTCGCCGCCGGCGAGGTCGACCGCGGGCCACACGATCCGGCGTCCATCGGCTCGTGCCAGGTCGGAGACCGACACTACCTCCACGCCATCGGGCAGCGTGTCGGTCGTCACGACGCCGACCGCCGCCCGTGAGGTCTCCTCGTTCGTCGTCACGATCTCGTAGCTGACCGTATCGCCGGCCATGAGGCGCGACGCGTCCGAGGTCACCTCCTTGGTGATGGCCGTGCGCGCGGGGCGGAGCACTCCATCGGCGGCCCCGTCGAGCTTCGCCGACCGGATCGTCGATCGATACACGCTGTCGCGATTCGCATCGGTGTTCTCGGGGATGTTGTTGAAGGTGTCGACGGGCGTATCGCCCATCGCTTCCACCCTGTAGGCGAAGTGATACTGAGCCGAGGGCTTGCCCACGATGTAGCCGGCGGAGAGACGAACACCGACGGCGCCCTCGGGCACTTGCACCCCGGTAGGGAGTGTGAGCACGACCCGCTTGTTGCTCACCCGCTTCGCGACCGCGGTGCCGGTCACGCCCGGGGCAGCGGTGCTCATGAGGAGACCGGCGGAGTCGATGAAGCGGTAGCTCCACCGATAGTCGGCGTTCACCACGGCATCGCGCTCACGCGATTCGACCGTGAACTTCACGGTCCCCGGGTCGAGCGGTCCCTTGGCCCTGCCCTGCGGGGAGTACTGCACCATCGCCGTCACGCCGATCTCATTGCCCGAGGCGATTCCGGTGCTCAGGAGCATCCCGGTCGCGTTCGGGAGTTGCTGCTGCATCGTGTGCGAGCTGCCCGGGCCGAGCAGCTGCCCGTTCGGGGCGATGAGGTTCAGCACCTGCGAGTTCGCGGCTTCGAAGAGGTGCTCGCCGCGCACGGTCACGGTGAAGGTACCCGTCACGTTCTGCAGACGATCCACACCGTCCGCGAACGAGATCGTCAAGCGCGTGGCGGTCGCCGACGCGGTGGCGATCAGCGTGCCGTCGGGTGTGCGGATCTCGAGATCCTTGAAGCTGCGGAACGCGAATCCGTTGTCGAGACCGAGCTCGATCATCTCTCCCGCTCTTGCGGCCGCGGGAACCCTCAGCGCGCCGCCGACGATGATGACGCCCTCGGTGACGTGCAGCTCGCCATCCGGGGTGAGGTTCTGCTCGGAGGCGGTGATATCGGTGAAGATCCGCGCGAAATCTCTCACTACGGGCGCCGCTTCGGGTGCGGAGTCGGGCACCGCTGGGAGCGCCGCTTCGGGCGGCGCTGAGGATGCCGCGGGCGGGTCGGTAATCGAGCTGTCGGGTGCTGCCGGAGCGTCCGCGACGGCGTGCGCGGTCGTGGGGGCGAGCCACACGACCGCGAGTACTGAGAGCGTGCCCGCAGCGGCCTGCCGCCCGAACGCTCTGCGCTTCATCTGCTGGTCGAAGGTATTCATGAAGAGGGTCATCCCTTGGTCGTTGATCGGCCCGGCGGTCGCCGGTCACACCATCCTGAGGGGGTGGATGACCCGAGAATCGGCGAAAAAGTAGATCAGTGGATAAGTCGCGCGGGGTCACGAAAAGCCCGTGATTGTGAGCGAAGTTCGAGGAGCGATGCCTCCCCCCGCGCCCGCACATCGAGTCGGCCTGAAAGCGTCGAGACCGCCTACAATTCGCGCGAATTGTAGGCGGTCTCGGCAGGAAGGGGCGGTCTCGGTGGGAAGAGGCGGTCTCGGCAGGAAGGGGCCGTCCCGGCAGGGAGGGACCGCCTCGGCAGGGAGGGGGCTGCCTCGGTAGGAAGGGGCTGCCTCGGTAGGAGGGGCTGCCTCGCCAGAAAGGCGTCGAGTCGCCAGAAAGGGGCCGACTCGACCGCGACCGGCGCCCTTACCGCCCCGCGACCGGCGCCCCTCCCGCCCCCGCGACCGGCGCCCTACCGCGCAGGCGCTCCGAAGCGTACCGTGGAGGTATGGTCGCGAAGCCGAGATCGGGAATCGCCGCCGTGATCCTCCGGGCCTCGCTGGCCCTCGGGATCCCGCTGGTGCTGATGGGCTGCGCTGCTCCGGCTGAGGGGCCGACCGAGGATCCCGCCCCCACAGGCTCCTCCGAGACGACGGAACCGTCTGAGAGCACACCGCCGAAGACGACAGCACCGCAGCCCGACCCCACCGAGTCCCCGGTCGCGATCCCGAGCTGCGAGGAGCTGGTGCCCCTCGAGACGGTCCGCGAGCAGTTTCCGGGCGCGCCCGATATCGAGACGTTCCACGACTCGCAGGAGATCCAGGACAAGGCGAGGGAGCTCGCCTTGGGTCCCGCTGCGATCGCAGCGCTCGACGGGGCCGAGCAGATGCGGCACTGCGCGTGGGGTATCCCCGCGAGCGACGGCATCAGCCGCCTGTACGTCGCCGAGCTGAACGCCGACGCTCGGGACGCCCTGATCGCGGAGCTCGACGGCTCGGTATTCGTGCGGTCGGAGGAGGAGGGCTGGATCCGCTACTCCGACTTCTCCGAGGGCGGGGTCGCCCCGATGCACCGCAGCTACTTCTTCAAGGATCGCATCTGGATCGTCGAGATATCGAGTGCTCCCGAGCCCACGCTCGCGCGCGAGGCGCTACGGCACTTCTGACGACGCGGCGCACCCCGTTCAGCGCGCCCTCCCGCAGTGCACCCGCCCGCCACACACCCGCTCAGCGCAGGATCGCGCTCGCCGCAGCCCTGGCCGCCCCGGTGTCGCGGGCTTCGATGACCGCCGACGCGGCCTCCCGGCACTGCTCGAGGCTCACCGCCCTCAGCTGCGCGGCGACCGCGGGGATCGCACGCGCCGACATCGACAGGCTCGTCGCGCCGGCACCGACGAGCACGGCCGCGAGCAGAGGGTCGGCCGCCGCCTCGCCGCACACGCCCACGCTGCCGCCGACCGCGGCCCCTGCGGCTCCGGCCCGCGCGATGAGCTCGATCACGGCCGGCTGCCACGGGTCGCCCAGCGCGGCGAGCGAGCCCAGCAGCCGGTCCGCGGCCATCGTGTACTGGGTGAGATCGTTGGTGCCGAGGCTCACGAAGTCGATCACCTCGAAGAGGCGGTCGGCGAGCAGCGCGGCCGAGGGGGTCTCGATCATCACGCCGACGCGCTCGAGGCCTCGTGCGCGCGCCCGCTCGGCGAAGTCCGCCGCCTCCGCGACGGTGGCGACCATGGGCGCCATCACCGCGACCTCGGCTCGCTCCTGCGCGGCGGCGGCCGCGATCGCCTCGAGCTGCCGATCGAGCAGCTCGGGAACGATCCACGAGGTGCGCAGGCCGCGCACGCCGAGCGCGGGATTCTCCTCCTCGCCGGTCGGCACGAACGCGAGCGGTTTGTCGGATCCGGCGTCGAGCGTGCGCACCACGACCCGCTTGCCGGGGAACGCCGCGAAAACGCCGCGGTAGGCCGCGATCTGCTCGTCGACGCTCGGCTCCTCGGTGCGGCCCAGGAAGCAGAACTCGGTGCGGAAGAGGCCCACGCCCTCCGCGTTCGCCCGGGCGCCCTCCTCGGCGTCGGCGGCCTTGCCGACGTTCGCGAGCAGGGGCACGCGGTGGCCGTCGGAGGTGCGGCCCTCCCCGTCGAACGGAGCGATCTCGGCGCGCTCGGCGAGGGAGGCGGTGAGTTCGGGCGAGGGATCCCACACGAGTTCTCCCGTCGAACCGTCGACGAGCAGGGTGTCGCCCTGGGGGTCGCTCCAGGCGCCGCGGGCCGCGACGACCGCGGGGATGCCGTGCCCGCGCGCGAGGATCGCGGTGTGCGAGGTGGGGCCGCCCTCCTCGGTGACGAGCGCGAGGCAGAGTTCGGGATCGAGCACCGCCGTGTCGGCGGGGGCGAGGTCGTGGGCGACGAGCACGTAGGGATCGTCGGTGTCGGGGAGCCCCGGCTGCTGCTGGCCGGTGAGCGCGGCCACGATGCGGGCGCGCACGTCGGAGATGTCGGCGGCGCGCTCGGCCGTGCGTCCGCCGACGGCGCGGAGGGCTTCGGCGGCGGCGCCGAAGGCGTCCCAGACGGCTCGTGCGGCCGGGGATCCGGATCGGATCCGCTCGCGGGCCGCCTCCCTGAGATCCTCGTCCGCGGCGATCGCGGCCCCCGCCTCGAGGATCGCGCGCCCCTCCTCGCCCGCGCGCTCGGCGCGCTTTCGCAGTGCGGCCGCGACGGCGTCGGCTGCCTCCGCGACTCGCGCGGCTTCGCGCTCTCGGTCCGCGTCGGCGATCGCCGGACCCTCGGGCGGCTCGGCCACCGGCCCGGGCATGAGCACCACGCGCCCCGCGACGCGACCGGCGCTCACGCCGATCGGTGCTCCGCCGGGAGCTGACCCGCCTGCGGTGCGGCTTGTGGTGCGACCGTCGGTACGGCCTGCGGGCTGCGGGGGAGCGGCAGTGGCGGGGGCATCCGGGGCGGCGGGCGGCGCGGGATCGGGCGTGGCCGCACCGCCTGATCCGGGATCGCCTATTCCGGCATCACCAGGGGCGGGATCCGTCGGCTCGCCGAATCCGTCGGCGAAGAGCGCGACGAGCTCGTCGAGCAGTGCCCGCGCGTCTGCGCCCTCGGCGGTGAGCCGCAGGGTCTCGCCCTGGCCGACGCCGAGCGCGAGAAGTGCGGTCGGCCCGCTCACGCGCACGGGATCTGATCCCGGTCGGGCGACCCGCAGCACCGCGTCGCGGCCCGCGAGCGCGCCGATCACGAGCGCTGCGGGGCGCGCGTGCAGGCCGTCGCGGTTCAGCACCTCGACCTCCGCTTCGACCCCGACCTCGGCCCTCGTCTCCTCGGCTCCCGCGGAGGTCTCCGTCTCGCCCGCTCCGTCGGCCGGGGCGGAACCGGATCCCGAACCCGGATCCGCGTCCTCCTCGACCAGGTGCGAGCTCTTCGCCGCGAGGGCGCCCCGCGCCTCGGCCTCGACGTCGTCGAGCGAGGCCCCCGAGGCGGCGGTCACGACCGCCGCGAGCAGTCCCTCCACGATCGGCGCGCTCGTGAGGCGCACGGGGGTCTCGCCGACGTCGGCGAACTCGAGCGCCATCTCGGCGCTGAGCACGGCCGATCCGAGGTCCATGAGCACGAGCACACCCCCGCCCTCGGCAGCGGCCTCGCCGATCGCCTCGGCCACGCGCATCGCGTCGGTGCCGGTACCGCCGTCGGCGGTGCCGGCCGCGAGCACGACCCGCGGAGGATCCGACGGGGTCATCTCGAGGGCCAGCGCGACCGCCGCCTCCGCGAGCGGCGCGCTGTGCGAGACGACGACGATTCCGACGCGATTCGTCATGCTGAGACCTCCGATGGGTGTTCCGATGGTGGCCGAGATACGGATCTCGCACGCGGATAGCTGCGACGGCCTGCGAAATTCGTATCTCGGCGATGGATGACGCGCGGGCAACCCGGCGCGGGGTGGGAGCGCGGGCAATGAGGCGCGGCCCGAAGCGCGGGCAACGAGGCGCGGGTGACGGCGGGGTGGCGAGGCAGGTACCGCGGCCCGCCGGCGGGATCCCCGACGGGCCGCTCAGGCCGCCGCAGCCAGCGCCTCGAAGAGCAGCGCGGTCGACGCACTGCCCGGATCGATGTGCCCCGCTGACCGGTCGCCGAGGTAGCTCGCCCTGCCCTTGCGCGCGACGAGCGGCTCCGTGGCGTCGCGCCCCTCGGCCGCCGCCGCGCTCGCCGCGGTCAGCGCGTCCGCGAGCGATCCCGATCCCGCCGCCGCGTCGTACGCGTCGAGCGCCGGGAGCATGGCGTCGATCATGGTCTTGTCGCCCGGCTCGGCCTTGCCGCGCTGCAGGATCCCCTCGTAGCCCGCCCGCAGCGCCGCCCCCAGGCCCGCGGCGTCGAGCTCGGCGACCGCCCCGGCCTTCGCTCCCATGCGCAGGAAGAAGGTGCCGTAGAGGGGTCCGCTCGCGCCGCCGACCGACGAGACGAGCGTCATGCCCGTCGTCTTGAGCAGGGCGTCGACGGTGGCCGCGGGATCCTGCCCGATCTTCTCGACCACGGCTCCCATGCCGCGGGCCATGTTGGCGCCGTGATCGGCATCGCCGATCGCGGAGTCGAGTTCGGTGAGGTACTCGCGCTGCTCGGCGACCCGCTCGGCGAAGCCGGTGAGCCAGCGGGTGAGGGCGTCGATGGTGATGGTGTCGGTCATGATGCCTTTCGGTGGTGCGAGCGGTCGGAGAACGGAAGTAGCGGGGCGCGGGCCGCGAACGGCGGTCGCGATCAGGATCGGGATCGGGGCCCGTGTCGAGACGAGGCCCCGCGGCCGGCTCTACGCCAGCCAGCGCAGCCCGGGGGTGCGCACCGGCGCGTCCCAGAGACGCAGGATCTCATCGTCGGCCGAGAGCAGCGTGACCGAGCAGCCGGCCATGTCGAGCGAGGTGATGTAGTCGCCCACGAGGGTGCGGGCCACGGTCACGCCGGCACGGTCGAGCAGCTCGGCCACCTCGCCGTACATGAGGTGCAGCTCGCTGAGCGGGGTGCCGCCCATGCCGTTGAGCATCACGATGACGGGTTCGCCGGTGAAGTCGCGGTCGGCGAGGATCGGCTCGACCAGCTGCGCGGCGATCTCGGAGGCGGGGGCGAGCGGCACGCGCTTGCGCCCGGGCTCGCCGTGGATGCCGACGCCCATCTCGATCTCGTTCTCGGGGAGGTCGAAGGTCGGCTTGCCCGCCGCGGGCACGGTGCAGCTGGTGAGCGCCATGCCCATCGACCGTCCCCGCTCGTTGAGCTTCTCGGCGAGAGCGGTCACCGCCGCGAGATCCTGCCCCTCCTCGGCTGCGGCCCCCACGATCTTCTCCATGAGCACGGTCAGCCCCACGCCGCGGCGACCGGCGGTGTACAGCGAATCCTGCACCGCGACGTCGTCGGCGACGACCACTGTCGCGACCTCCACCCCGGTCTCGGCGGCGGCGATCTCGGCGGCCATCTCGAAGTTCATCACGTCGCCCGTGTAGTTCTTCACGATGTGCAGCACTCCCGCGCCGCGGTCCGCGCCCTTCGTCGCCGCGACCACCTGGTCGGGGGTGGGGGAGGTGAACATCTCGCCCGCGCAGGCCGCGTCGAGCATGCCGAGGCCGACGAAGCCGCCGTGCAGGGGCTCGTGGCCCGATCCGCCGCCCGAGAGCAGTGCGACCTTGCCCTGCTCCTTCGGCTCGCTGCGGTAGATCACGCGGTTCTCGTGGTCGACGGTGAGCTCCGGGTGAGCCCGATCCAGGCCCTTGAGCGCGTCGGCGAGCACATCCGCCGGATCATTGATGAGCTTCTTCATGACTGCGACCTCCACGTCGGGTTCGAGCTGATCGCGGCGGATGCTGCGAGCGTCCGTGAACGTCTCGCGTGCGGGGTTCCGTCGACACTGCCGATACTCGTGGATCCGGCGGGGCCTGTCAATGGCGGGGCCGACCGGCGCTCCCGCCGCGAGCCGGGTGAAATCGGGCGCGAAGCCGCCGGTTCGTCTTCCGCGAGATGCCGCGAACCGATACAAATGTCGAAGGGCCGTGCGGCCCGATGAGAGGACACGAACATGGCCGGATCCGGCGCTCTGCACATCACCGGGCGCTTCGTGCGCACCGACCTCGCCTGCATCGCGGAGGAGCCGGGAGCCGCGGCCGATCCCGCATCCGCCCCCGAGGCCATGCTCGTCGAGAACGGCCGCATCACGGCGATCGGATCGCGCGACGAAGTCCCGGCCCCTCCCGGAGCCCGGCGCATCGACCTCGGCGAGGGGTGGGCGATCCCGGGCCTCATCGAACCCCACGGCCACCCCTCGGAGGCCGCGCAGCTGCTGGGCGAGGGCGTCATCGACATCCGCCCCGTCACTCTCAGCTCCGCTGACGAGGTCTGGAGCAGCATCAGGGCCGCGCTCGCCGCCGGGCCCGCGCGGGTGCTCGCCAACGGCTGGGATCCGCTGCTGCAGCGCGGCCTCACCCCGCCCGATCGCGCAGAGCTCGACGCGGTCGCGGGCGACACCCCGCTCGTCATCGTGCACAACTCGCTGCACTCCGCCTACTTCAACACGGCGGCGGCGCGGGAGGCGGGCATCGACCGCGACACCCCCGACCCGGCGGGTGCTTCGTTCGGCCGCGATGCGTCGGGCGAGCTGAGCGGCGTCGCCTACGAGGCCGCTGCGGTGATGAGGATCGCCGGGCCCGTCATGGCCGCCGCTCGGGCGCGGCTTCCGCAGCGCATGGCCGAGCACCTCGCGGACGTGCGTCGGCGCGGCATCACCACCGTCGCAGACCTCACCTGGACATCCGAGCTCGGCCCGCTCTACGAGGGGCTGCGCGAGGCCGGCAGCCTGCCCGTGCGGGTGCGCGGCTACGAGATGTCGCGGCCCGGTGCGACCGCGACCGTTCCGCTCGAGAACGGCGACGCCTGGGTGCGGCAGACCGGCATCAAGGTGTGGAGCGACGGATCGCCGTGGGTCGGCAACATCGCCACCTCCTTCCCGTACCTCGACAACGCCGTCACCCGCGGCATCGGCCTCGAGCCCGGCCACATCGGGCGGGCGAACTACACGACCGAGCAGCTCATCGACATCGGATCGCAGTACGCGGGCGACGGGTGGCAGCTCGCCTGCCACTCGCACGGCGACGTCGCCGTCGACAGCACGCTCGACGCCTACGAGGAGCTGATCCGCCGGTTCGAACTGCGCGACCACCGCTTCCGCGTGGAGCACTGCGGACTCATGACCCCGGCTCAGTTCCGCCGCGCGGCCTCGCTGGGCGTGACGGTCAGCCTCTTCGTCGACCACATCACCTACTGGGGCGACGTGCTGGTCGACGACCTGTTCGGGGAGCGCGGATCGGCCTGGGCCGATGCGGGGGCGGCGTTCGCGGCGGGGCACCGCGCCACCTTCCACAACGACGGCACGGTGACGCCGTACGAGCCGCTGCGCAACATGGCCGTGGCCGAGACCCGCACCTCGCGCACGGGCAGGCACCTCGGCGGGGGCGCGGGCGTCACCCGCCTCGACGCCCTGCGCGCCCACACCTCGAACGCCGCCTGGCAGCTGCGCAGCGAGCACGAGGTCGGAGCGCTCGCGCCCGGGCTGCACGCCGACTTCGCGGTGCTCGACGTGGATCCGCGCACGGCCGATCCCGAAGCGCTCGCCGAAGCCCGAGTGCTCGCGACGGCGGTCGACGGCGAGCTGGGGTAGCGGCTGGGCGGGGCCCGGCCGGGACTTGTTCGGCCCCGGGCTGCTGAGCCGGGCTGCTGAGCCGGGCTGCTGAGCCGGGTTGCTGAGCCGGGCTGCTGAGCCGGGCTGCTGAGCCGGGCCGCTTCCGGGGGCGCCGCGCACCGCCGGCGCCGGATCGCTAGAGCAGGCCGATCTGCCGCGCCCGCCCCAGCGCGTCGGCGCGGGACGACACCCGCAGCTTGCGGTAGATGCTGCGCGTCTGCGACTTGATCGTGTTCACGGAGACGTGGAGGGCGTTCGCGATCTCCTCGTTCGACGCCTGGGTCGCCAATTCGAGGAGCACCAACGTCTCCCGCTTGGAGAGCTTCTCGAAGGTCTCCGCCTCGGTCTCGAACGGCGTGCCGACGGGATCGATCCAGATCCCCTCGGGCACGAGTGCGCGCAGCACTCGCAGATCCACCGCGGGCACCCACGAGAGCGGCAGCCGGTTGCGGGTGCGATCGAGGGAGTACAGGGCCTGCTCCAGGAGCGTGCCCGCGTACCCGGTCTCGCCGAGCCGGGCGTGCGCCGCAGCGCTCAGCAGCAGGTGCTGCGCCTGATGCGAGGGGATCAGATCGTGGGTGCGGATCCTGTCGAGCAGAGCGGCGGACTCCTGCGGCTGACCCGAGAGCAGCGCGAGCCTCGCCCGCGCGAGCATGGTGACGGGAGCCTCGCCGCGATGCGTCAGCACGGCGCGGGCGCGGGGCAGATCCCCGACCGCCATCAGCAGGTCGGCGTGCAGCGTGCGCAGCTCCTCGGCCCAGCCCGAGCTCAGCGGGAACGAACTCAGGGAATCGCGGGTCGCCTCCAGCTCTTCGAGGCCCCGCGCGGCCTCGCCGCTGAGGAGCCGCACGACCCCTCGCGTCCAGGCGATCGTCGACCACTGCTCGAACTCCTCGAGCCGCTTCGCGACCGGCTGCAGAGCCTCGAGCGCCGTGCCGCCGTCTCCGCGGTTCAGAGCGGTGAGCGCGCTCGAGAGGTGCCATCCGACGGCGTAGAGCGATCCCTCCCAGCCCTTCCAGGGTGAGGTGCCGACCATCGCGATCTCGCGCTCGGCCCCCACCATGTCGCCGGTGTAGGCGCGGGTGAACGAGAGCACAGAGTGCGTGTGGAACGGGCGGCCGGGGTGCGGGTCGCCCTCCATCCCCTGAGCGAGTTCGAGCACGCGCGGGATCCGGTGGGCGAGCAGCGCCGTGATCACCAGCTGCAGGGTGCCGGCGTAGAGCCAGGGCTCGGCCGAGAGATCCTTCGCCCTTGCGACGAGCCGCACGAACTCCTCGCCGGCGCGCGCGGCCTCGTCGTAGTTGCGGCTCACCCGCATGCCCCCGAACCTGGCCAGCGCTGCGAACAGCTCTTCGGCGCTGCCCGCGGGGATCGGCCGCCGTGAGAGTTCGGTGAGGCCGATGCGCAGGAGCTGCCGGATGCGCTGAGTGGGAATGATCGCGCTCTCGCTGAGCGCGATCGAGAGCGCGATCGGCAGCTCGCCCTTGCGCTGGAGGCGCTCGGTGGGGAGCGGGTTCAGCAGCGCGATCACCTCGGCCGAGCGGAACTGGCTGAGCTCTGAGAAGTAGCGCGCGAAGTGGGGAAAGACCAGGCCGTCCATCCCCCCTTCGATGAGCATCCCGAGCGTCTCGACGGGGTCCGCGAGGTCGCGCAGCTGCTCGTAGGCGATGCGGCGCACCTCGGTGACGCGTTCGGCACCGAGCTCGTGCACCGCCCGCTGCCTGAGGGCCGAGGTGATGAGGGCGTGCATGAGGAAGACGGGGCGGCCGCGGCGGATCGCGATGCGCCCGAGCCCGCGCTCCTCCAGCGCCTCCACCAGTCTCCAACCCTGGCCCGAGTGCTCCAGACGCCGCGCGAGCGGCTCATCGACCTCGGGGCACAGGGAGACGGCGAGTGCGAGCGCCTCCTTCGCCGGGTCGTCGAATCGCGGCGTGAAATCGGTGAGCACCGATGCGATGCCGCGCTCGACCTCGTCGAGCTCGGGCCTGCGGGAGCCGTCGGCCGAGAGCCCCTCCATCACGGAGAGCGAGAGCCGCACGGCGAGGGAGTGGCCGCGGGTCATGCGCTCGAGCACCGCGAGCTCGCTCTTCGTGACCGGATACGGCAGCGCGGAGGCGAGCTGCGCGAGTTCCCCGCTCGTGAACGCGAGCTCTGCGGAATCGATGACGGTGGTCTCGATGGCCGTCGATGTCAGCGGCGCCTCGAACCGGGTGCGACGCCTGCTCGAGGCGATGATGCGCAGCGGTGATGCGATGCGCATGAGGGAGACGAGCTGATCCTGCAGGGCATCCTCGGCCAGGTGGAGGTCGTCGAGCACGAGCACCACACGGGATTCGGCGCGCAGCACTGTCGACGCCAGCAGGGCGGGAGCGTCATCGGGTGAGATGAAGCCGCTGAGGTAGCCGTCGAAGATGCGCTGGAACACCTCCGGAGCCGCGGTTCTGAGTGCTGCGAAGGTGCGCAGCCAGAAGCTGCGGGCGTCGATGATGCCCTCGTCGAGCGTCACCCAGGCGACCGCGGTATCGCGGTGCTCTCGAGCCCACCGCGCGATGAGCGCCGTCTTGCCCGCGCCTCCCTCGGCGCGCACCACCACGACGCGGCCGCCGTTCTCGATCTGCGAGAGCAGTCGCTCCCGTCGCAGTTGGCCCGGTGCATCGATCGGTACTGCAGCATCGGGTCGGGGGTCGCCAAGCACAGCGTGATTCCCTTTCGCGCCAGGGTATCTGAGGCGAAGCGCCCCCGCGCTTCGGCCCCTGGACACCGCCCACTTCTGTCGGCTCCCCCGATAGACAGCTTAACCCGAATGTTACATCAGTGTTTTATCGTCGGGCCCCGCGGAAAGACGCGGCGGAGACGAGCGCTCCAGTCCGGCTCTGGAGCCGCATAGAGACCCTGTGATCCGCTCGATACATCGGGGCAGTACACTCGGAGCGAGTTCGAACGCCGGGCACCCCTCGGCCATCCGTCATTTGGAGGAATCGATGAAGATTCGCTATGCAGTTCCCGCCATCGCCGCGGCTGCTCTGCTCACGCTCACGGGCTGCGTCAACAACGCCGAGTCCGAGGGCGGTGGTCAAGGCGGGGGAAGCACCTCGGCCCCTGCAGATATCGCCCCCGACCAGGCGGCCGTCGATCTGCTGCCCGACGAGCTCAAGGACTCCGGCGTGCTGCGCATCGGCACCGACGCCGAGTACCCGCCGAACGAGTACAAGGACGCCGACGGCAACCCCACCGGATGGGGCGTCGAGCTCGCGGAGGCCGTCTCGGCCAAGCTCGGCCTCGATCCCGAGTGGGAGATCCTCGGCTTCGACAGCATCATCCCGCGTATCCAGGAGGGGGCCCTCGACATGGGCTCGTCGTCCTTCACCGACACCCTCGAGCGCCAGAAGTCCGTCGACTTCGTCAACTTCCTGAACGCGGGCACGCAGTGGGCGGCGCCCGTCGGGTCGGACGTGAACCCCGATGATGCCTGCGGTCTGACGATCGCGGTGCAGGCCACGACCGTGCAGGACACCGAGGAGCTGCCGGCGAAGTCGAAGGCGTGCACCGACGCGGGCAAGGACGCGATCGAGATTCTGCGCTTCGACGGCCAGCCCGAGGCGACGCAGGCCGTGGTCGACGGCCGCGCCGACGCCTTCTCGGCCGACCTGCCGGTGACCGGCGACGCGGTGGCCAAGCTCTCGGACCAGCTCGAGACCGTCGGCGACGTCTTCGACGCGGCGCCCTACGGCTTCGCGACGCAGAAGGACAGCGACACCACGAAGGCGGTGCAGGCCGCGCTGCAGTCGCTCATCGACGACGGCACGTACCTCGAGATCCTGACCGACGCGGGCATCGAGGCGGGCGCGCTCACCGAGGCCACGATCAACGCCGGCTCCGCCTGATCCTCGTCATGAACATGCAGAATTCCGACGGTTCCGTCTCCGGGGCGACCCGCGAGACGGAACCCGAGCAGATCCAGGCGATACGTCTGAGGCATCCGTGGCGCAGCGTGTTCGCGGTGGTGCTCGTGCTGATCGCGGCGCTGTTCCTGTACGACACCGCGTTCAACCGACCCGTCTACAACTGGGCCGAGGTCGGCAAGTACCTCTTCGACGAGCGCATCGTCATCGGCGCCGGGTACACGCTGCAGCTCACCGTCTACTCGATGATCATCGCCATCGTGCTCGGCGTCGCGATGGCGGTCATGCGCCAGTCGCCGAATCCCGTCGTGCGATCGGTCGCGTGGGTGTATCTGTGGCTGTTCCGCGGCACCCCGGTGTACGTGCAGCTCACGTTCTGGGGTCTCATGCCGGTCATCTACAAGACGATCGAGCTCGGGATCCCCTTCACCGAGGCGGTCACCTCGTTCACGACGAAGGACCTGCTGAACTACTTCACGCTCGCCGTGATCGGCCTTGCGCTCAATGAGGCGGCGTACATGGCCGAGATCGTGCGCGCCGGGCTGCTCTCCGTCGACAAGGGGCAGGACGAGGCCGCAACCGCGCTCGGCCTCGGCTGGTGGCACACCATGAGCCGCGTCGTGCTGCCGCAGGCGATGCGCGTGATCATCCCGCCGACCGGCAACGAGGTGATCTCGATGCTGAAGACGACCTCGCTCGTCACGGCCGTGCCCTTCACGCTCGACCTGTACGGCCGCGCCAAGGACATCTCGGCCGTGACCTACCAGCCGGTGCCCATGCTCATCGTGGCGTCCATCTGGTACCTCGCGGTGACGTCGATCCTCATGGTGGGCCAGTACTACCTCGAGCGGCACTTCGCGAAGGGTGTCGCCCAGCGGCCCGACGTGATGAAGCCGACGGTCGAGACCGCGGCGATCGGTGTCGTGGGCGAGGCCGCGGGCCGGGGCGGCGCCGATGCGAACCCCACGTACCCGAGTGCGGGCGGCGGCGAGAACATCGTGCCCCCGCACAATCGTCCAGGAGGTGGCGCATGAGCGCGCACGCGACCGGTACGCCCATGGTGAAGGCGGAGGCCGTCTCGAAGTCGTACGGCTCGAACCTCGTGCTGAAGTCCATCTCCTTGGAGGTGCAGCGCGGCGAGGTGCTGTGCCTGGTGGGGCCGTCGGGATCGGGCAAGTCGACGTTCCTCAGGTGCATCAACCACCTCGAGACCGTCAACGCGGGTCGGCTCTCCGTCGACGGCGAACTCGTCGGGTACCGTCAGAAGGGCGACAAGCTCTACGAGATGCACCCGCGCGAGGCGGCGGAGCAGCGCCGCGACATCGGCATGGTGTTCCAGCGCTTCAACCTCTTCCCGCACCTGACCGCGCTCGAGAACGTGATGCTGGCGCCGACCCTGCTGAAGAAGGGCGGCAAGACCGCGCTGAAGGCGCGGGCGATGGAGCTGCTGGCGCGCGTGGGTCTCGCCGAGCGGCACGACTACTATCCGGCGCACCTGTCGGGCGGTCAGCAGCAGCGGGTGGCGATCGCCCGCGCGCTCGCGATGGAGCCGAAGCTCATGCTCTTCGACGAGCCGACTTCCGCGCTCGACCCCGAACTCGTGGGCGAGGTGCTCGACGTGATGAAGGGGCTCGCCGAGAGCGGCATGACGATGATCGTGGTGACGCACGAGATGGGCTTCGCCCGCGAGGTCGCCGACCAGCTGGTGTTCATGGACGGCGGCGTGGTCGTGGAGTCGGGCGATCCCGTCGAGGTGCTCAGCAACCCGCAGCGGGAGCGCACGAAGGCGTTCCTCTCGAAGGTGCTGTAGTCGGAGCGCCGGCCTTCGTCGCTCCACTGAGACCGACGCTTTCAGCGAGACCGACGATTTCAGAGGCCCTGAAACCGTCGGTCTCGCTGAAAGCGTCGTGTTCGGCGCGGGAAGCGGGGCGAGCGAAGGCGCGCTCAGAACCCGGGGATATGCAGCCCGAAGGCGCTCAGCCGGGCCCCGAGTCTGCGTGCGGTGCCGATGCTGCTCCATCCCCAGCGCGCCACGGACTTGCGATGGATGCCCCGCACCTCGTCTTCGCGCTCCTTCTCGTCGAGCAGTACCTGTTCGAGCGTGCGCCCGTTCCGGTAGTCGGGATCGGTGTACTTGATCCGGCCGTCCATCTCCCCGAAGCAGGCCTGTCCGACGAACTCGAAGTCCATCCGGTGGACGGCTCCGTTCAGCCCTGAGACCGCAACCTGAAACTCGAACGGCACCCTGAGCCGCACCAGCTGCAGACGGCTCACGCTCTCGGCGAGCGAGTCTGCTCGCGGGTCGGCGAGCTCAAGGATCCGGCTGCCCCGGCGGACTCCTCGCACACCCGGTCGCTCACGCAGGATCCGGAGCTGGGACTCGCGCCACTGCTCGACCGGCGCCGGTGCCGCGTAGTGCGGGTCGCCGAGGATGCGGCGTAGCGCACTGTCGGCGCAGCCGAGGGCGAGTTCGGGCGTTGCGAGCCGAGCGAGATCGCGGACCGTGCGGTCGAGGGTGGTGACCCGCGGCCCCGCGACCGTGGTGACGTCGTCCTCTCCATAGGGCTCGGAGTGGCGGATCACCGCTCCCCGGCTCCGTCCCGGCCTCTCCGGCGGGGTGAGCAGATGGACCCGCTGAGGCGAGCTCCGCTTGAGGCCGTAAAGCGGGAGACCCCAGAGCACGGCGGCGGAGAGATGCGAGAAGATGGGTGGCTCGTCGATGAGCCCGGCACTGCCGGGCTTGGCACTGCCGAGCCTGGCGACGGCGAGCGTGCGCGCGAGCAGACGCTGTTCTTCGTAGAGCCCGTCCCAGAGGCTCCGGTCGAGATAACAGCCGCGGATCACTCTGACGAGGAGCCCCGCCTCCGTCCTCGCGCGCAACTCGTGATCGCTGAGCTCCCCGTCCAGCAAATGCCGTCGAACGATGAGCGCAGCGTCGAGCTGTGCGAGATGTTGCGTGTAGTCCACGACGCCATGGTCGCAGCGGTGCGCGTCGCGAGCGGGCCTCTGACGAAGAATGTGGACAAGTACGTCGACCCCAAGCATTGCCCGAGGTTGTGAGCGAAGCAGGAGCGGCTCTCGAAGTGGGCTCTCGAAGTGGGCTCTCGAGACGCCCTGCTTCGTTGCTCTCTCCGGCGAGACCGACGCTTTCAGTGAGACCGACTGTTCCAGCGCCCCTGAAACCGTCGGTCTCAATGAAACCGTCGTGTTCGGAGCGGGTGGCCGAGGGCCCCGGGCCTTACGAGTTGACGCCGAGATCCCGCTTGATCTTGGTGGTCGAGACGCCCTCGGTGCGGTCGAGGTAGACGACCTCGCAGTAGGGGCGCAGGATCTCGAAGCGCTCGTCGCCCTCCCAGTCGCCGCCCATCACGACCGCGTCGATCTCGTACTTCTGCACGTCGCGAATCTTCTGGTCCCACGACTCCTCGGGAATGACGAGGTCGACGTAGCGCACCGCCTCGAGCATGTTCTTGCGGGTCTCGAAGTCGTGGTAGGTCTTCTTGCCCTTGCCCGCGTTGAACTCCTCGGTCGAGGCCGCCACGACGAGGTAGTCGCCGAGATCGCGCGCCCGCTTGAGGAGTCGGATGTGCCCCCAGTGCAGGAGGTCGAAGGTGCCGTAGGTCAGGATACGCTTCATTTTTCTATCCTAAGCCGCATCGCCCGCGTACCCTGGAGGAAAGGGCGGCCCACCGGGCGGCCCGGAGACGAGGGAGGTCACGATGCAGAACGACAAGGATCGACGCGTTCCGGATCACGAGTCGGATCCCGCCCGCAACGATGAGCTCGGCCATGAGTGGACCGACGAGGGCGGCGCCTCGCATCTCGGCCCGGCCACCCACCTCGAGTCGGGTCACGCGCACGCAGACGAAGAGGAGTGACGGTCGCCGCCGGCACCCCGCGATGACGAGGAGCCTCGCGCCCGTGCGCGCGGCGTGACCTCGTCGACGCCGGGAGCCGACGCAGGCCTGCGTCATTCGCACCGTGCGAGAACGGAGGCGCCGCGGCTTACCCGCGCGCCGACGCCCTCGACGCCGTCACTCCGAACACGAGTTCGCACGCGGCCGCCAGTATGAGCAGCGCGAGGATCGCCGACCACTCGAGTCCCGCCTGCGAGAGCAGGCCGAGCAGCAGGGGGCCGGCGGCGGCGAACGCGTAGCCGATGCCCTGGCTGACGGCCGAGAAACTCGCGGTCTCCGCGGCACTCGGGGCCGTGAACACGATGAGCGCGATCCCGAGCCCGAATGCCGCGCTCTGCGCGATCCCGAGCACCGCGACCATCACCGGCGCGAGCGGGAGCGGCCCGAACGCGAGCCCGGCGAGGCCGATCGCCGAGAGGATCGCGACCCCGACGATCAGTCCGCTGCGCAGGCGTGGGCGTGCGGCGAGCGTCGGTGCGAGGAGCGACGCCGGGAGGCCGGCCACGCTCATCCAGGCGAGCAGCAGACCAGCCTGGGCGGGAGGCATGCCGCGATCCGCCGCGATCGTCGGCAGCCACGCGGTGAGCGAGAAGTAGATGAGCGCCTGCGAGCCGAAGAAGCCCGTGACTGACCAGATGCCATGCGCGCGGAAGACCGATGCCCGCCGGTCGGCGGCGGCGCGGGACACGACGGGCCCGGCTGCGGCGAGTCTCGGGCCGAATCCGATGGCGAGGCCGAGGGCGACGAGCAGCGGGATCGCCCAGGTCATGAGAGCCGGCGCGACGCGCTCGCCGAGCAGGTGCAGCACGGGTACGGAGAGCGCGGCACCCGCCGCCGCGCTCACGCCGAAGGAGGTCGTGTACACGCCGGTCCAGAAGCCGCCGCGGTGCGGCAGCGCGTGCCGGATGATCTGCGGGGCGAGGATCCCGAGCAGCGCGATCGCCGCCCCCACGAGCACCGTGCCCGCGAACAGCAGGGGCGGAGCGAGCGGGCGCAGAAGCGTCGCGATCGCGAGCACCGCGAGCAGCACCGTGAGCGCGCGTGTGAGACCCAGCCGTGCGACGAGCAGCGGGGCGAGCGGCGATGCCAGGCCGAAGAGCAGCACCGGGATCGCGCTCAGCACCGCGAGTCCGCCTGGCGAGAGCGCGTAGGCGTCGCCGATGTCGCCGAGCAGCGGCGAGACGGAGGTGATGGGGAAGCGCACGCTCAGGCCGACGGCGAGGATCAGGATCCCGGCCGCGACCCCCTGACGACGGTCAGGGGAGGTGCGGCGGTCGGCCGAAGCGGACTGTTCGAGTCGTCGAGTCATCGGGAGGCGACCGGGCGGCCGTCGCGGAGGACCCGCAGGGGCGCGGGCCGATCCGCGACGAGTTGCGCCACGCTCTCGGCCGCGAACTCGAGGCGGGTGCCGCTCTCCCGGGTCCACTCGGCGATCTCGGGCAGCCCCAGCATCTCCCCGCCGTCGATCGAGGCGATGCGGAAGGCCCGCTCGAGCTCGGCATCGATCAGCGCTCCGGTGCGGTAGGCGAGCAGGTGCGCTCGGTCGACCATGCTCCCGGTGCCGAAGGGGCTCCAGGCGTCGCGCACGCCGTCGGATCCGGCGACGACGCGCACCCCGTGCCGCTCCAGCAGGTCGAGGTCGGGTACCGGGTCTGGGCCGAGAGCGCAGGTCGCGATCCAGATGCCCGCCTCTGCGACGAGGTCGAGCGTCTCCTGGAGGGAGGGGAGCGTCGTGTCGCACAGGGCGAAGGCGTGCCCGATGGTCACGCGGCCCTGCCTGCCGCCCGCGAGGGTGCGGCGGGCGATCTCGCGGATCTGCGCCAGCCCGTCCTCTCCGCCGTCGTGCAGGTGGATGTCGAGGTCGCGCCCCGCACGGTCAGCGAGGCCGAAGACGGCGTCGAGGTGACCGTGCAGGTCTCCTTCGATCCCGCCCGGGTCGATCCCGCCCACGAGATCCGCCCCCGAATCGAGCGCCGCGGCCATCGCCTCGAGCGTGCCCGGGTTCGTGAGGAGCCCGAACTGCGGGAAGGCCACGATCTGCACCGTCAGGTCGGGCAGCCGCTCGGCGGCGGCCCGCACCCCCTCGACATTCCCCGTGCCGAGCTCCGACGACACGTCGACGTGCGCGCGCATGGCGAGCGTGCCGTGCTCGAGCGCGCGCGAGAGCAGCGCGTGGGCGCGATCCTCGACGCTCGTCTCGTACCCGGCCTGCGTCGCGCGATCGTTCTCGATCAGTGCGGAGAGCGTCGCGGCCGGTCGCCGTGAGATCCACGGGAGACCCCAGGAGGTCTTGTCGGGGTGGATGTGCCCGTCGACGAGTCCGGGGGTGCGCAGCACCGGCGAGGAGGGGAGCGCGGTCATGCGATTCCTTTCGAAGGATCAGGATTGATAGGGGAGGGTGGGCATCGCCTCGGTGCTCACGCCGTCGAGCTGCAGGGCGAGCGGGCCGCCGTGCCGTTTGCGGCGCGCGATGTAGATCGCAGCGCCGATGACCAGCCACACCCCGCCGAGCACGTAGGTGAACGGTGCGAGCGAGGTCCAGAGCCACGCGATCGACACGAACCCGACGACCGGCATGATGAGGTGTCGCAGCAGGCCCCACCCGGTTCGCAGGCGCATGTCGAAGAACAGTACCTTGATCGTCGCGAGGTTCACCATCGCGAAAGCGGCCAGCGCGCCGAAGTTGATCATGTAGACGGCCTGGTCGAGAGTGATGAAGAGCGCGACGAGGGCGACGACCGAGACGAGCAGCGCGGCGACGTACGGCGTGCGGAAGCGGCGGTGCAGGCGCGAGAGCACGGGCGGAAGGATGCCGTCGCGGCCCATCGCGAAGAGCACGCGACTGACGCTCATCTGCGCGGCCGTGCCGCAGAGCACGATCCCGACCGTGTTCACGATCACGAAGATCACCATGAGCACATCACCGCCCGCGCTCTGCATGAGCTCGGTGCCTGCGGCGTCGAGGTTCTCGAGCTGCGTCCAGTCGGGCGCGATGAGGCTGCCCGCGATCGAGAAGGCCAGGTAGCCGAGGCCCGCGCACAGCGTCGCGAGAACGATGCCCTTCGGGACCCTGCGGCGCGGATCCTTCGTCTCCTCCGCGAGCGTCGAGACGCCGTCGAAACCGAGGAACGCGAACGCGACGATCGCCGCCGCGGCCAGGATCGGGGCGATCCCGCCCTCGCCGATCGAGAGCGGAGTCATGACGGCCTCGAGGCTCAGGTCGGGTGCGTTCAGCGCGGCCAGCACGAGGAACGCGAGGATCACCAGCACCGAGGCGATGATCACGACGGAGTTCATCCGTTTGATCCAGTTCACCCCGATGATGCTGAGCACCGCGACGAGGGCGATGCAGATGAGCGTGCCCACCCACGAGGGGACGCCGGTGAAGAGGCTGTTGAAGTAGAGGCCGAAGAGCAGGAAGTTCACCATCGGCAGGAAGAGGTAGTCGAGCAGCATCACCCAGCCGGTGAGGAAGCCGGTCGCGGAGCCGAAACCGCGCGTGACGTAGGCGTAGGCGCCTCCGGTGATCGGCACGTGCGCGGCCATGCGCCCGTAGCTGTGGGCCGTGAACAGCATGATGACGATCGCGGCGACGTAGGCGGCGGGCAGGTGCCCGTCGCTGATCGCGGTCGCCGGCCCGTAGACGGAGACGACCGAGAGCACATCCATCGACGTGAGGCCGTAGGCGATGAGTGCGGGGAGCCCGAGTTCGCGCTTGAGCGTGCGCGGTCGGGCGGCCTCCGGTGCTGCTGGGGCTTGTGCGGGTGCGGTCATGCGCAGACTCCTTTGCTCTGGTGAATGACCTGTGGGTTCGAGCTCGAACCACGAGAGATTGTATGCCAGAATGTGAGCGAGTGCGAACTGTGAATGCGAGAAATCGCGGTATTGGCTCAGTGCTCGGTCTTTTTGGAATACCAAAGTCAATCAAGGTGCTGCTGCCTTACACTGTCGATCGGGGGTGCGGGCCGCACACGAGCGGCCCGGGACACGAGGAGCGGATCGGTGCAGATGTCGATGACGGTGGCGGGAGCGGAGCACGCGGCGGAGCCCGGACTCCCCCAGGGGGAGCGCGTCTACGAGTGGGTGCGCGACCGGATCATCGACGGTCGGCTGCCGACGGGCAGCCGCGTGCGTGAGCGAGAGGTCGCCGAGCAGCTCGGGGTCTCGCGGATCCCGATCCGCGAAGCCTTCCCCCGCCTCGAGGCTGAGGGATACATCCGCACGCTGCCCCGACGGGGGGCGGTGGTGGCGCCGATGGCGCTCGACGATGTGATCGAGCTCTTCGATGTGCGGGCATCGCTCGAGGTGCTCGCGGCGAGGCTCGCCGCGGCCCGCTGCGCCGCAGGCGCGTCGGGCGAGAGCCTGATCGCGGCGCTCGCCGCAGCGGAGCGCGCGGTCGCCTCGGGGCGCGGCGCGGAGATCGCCGACGCGACCTCCGACTTCCACGACACGGTCGTGGAGCTCGCGGGCAGCCGGTTGCTGCAGGATCTCATGCTGCCGGTGCGCGGGCGGGTGAAGCGCCTGTTCCACATCGCGAACGGCCGGGACGACCGCGACGTGCACCACGAGCACCGTGATCTGTGCGACGCGATCGTGCGGGGCCAGACCGAGCGCGCCGCCGCGCTGGCGCTCGCCCACGTCGAGCACAGTCGGGCGGACACGTTACCGCTGCTCACGTGAGGCGCGGGCGCAGTGGCGAGCAGGCAACAGCGGCATCGAAAGACGGAAAACGCAGGTTCTGGGCGGGGTGGGCGTGCGTTTTCCGTATCTCGACGGGGTGGTTGAGGGCGGGCCGAGGGCCGGGCTCGGGCCGCGCCGCGGGTCGGCGAGCGCCGTATGCTGAGGGCATGAGCGAGTACCGGCACGTGGTGCGCAAGTGGGTCAAGCCCGAGGATCTCAACCAGCACGGGGCGCTGTTCGGCGGACGCCTGCTGCAGTGGGTCGACGAGGAGGCCGCGATCGTCGCCGTGACGCAGCTCGGCACCATCGACGTCGTGACCCGCCACATGTCGGCCATCGACTTCGCCGCGCGCGCCGACCGCGGCGACCTGCTCGAGCTCGAGTACCGCGTCGAGGCCTTCGGGCGCACATCGATCACGCTGAGCTGCCGGGTCGAGAACGCGGTGACGGGCCAGGAGGTGCTGACGCTGGATCGCATCGTGTTCGTCGCGGTCGACGCCGACGGGCGCGCGGTCGCGCACGGACGCACCGAGACGACCGAGGGCACGGAGCGGTTGCGGGAGCCGGTCGATCACTGAATCGGCAGGGGAGTCTCTGCCCGGGGTTCGGGAGGAGGCTCGCGTCGGAATGAAATCAGGCTACCGCCATAGTTTGACAGAAAACGTTTTCTCACTTAACTTCGAAGCAGTGTGACGCAGCCTTCCGGCGTCGCTTGATTTCAAATCGATGGAGAGTGAAATGACAGAAGCAGCCGAGGAATTCGATCTCGTTGTTGTCGGTGCGGGTGCTGGAGGGCTGGCGACGGCCAATCGGGCAGTGGATCTGGGCGCGAAGGTCCTAGTACTCGAGAAATCGCAGGCAGTGGGCGGCTCTGCCCTGCTTTCTGCCGGCATCCTATGGACTGCGCCGAACCTCGAGGTGTTGCGGAGGATCCAGCCGGATCACGACCCCGTGATCGGCCCGTTGATCGTGAACAACTACGATGTCGTGAAGCAGGACGTGCTTAACGCCGGCGTGGAGGTCTCCGAGGAGTGGCACGACCATCTGGAGTGGGGTCGCGCCTGCAAGATCGATATTCCCGGAGTCTTTGCGAGGTGGTCCGAAAAGGTCTCTTCTTCGGGAAAACTGAAGCTCGGAGTCACTGATGTCGAACTCGTGAAAGAGGGAGATGCGGTCGTCGGTGTTGTTTACCGCCACGAGGGCCGAAAGCAGCGTTCCCTTGCGAAGGGCGTCGTATTGGCAACCGGTGGCTTCCAGGGCGATGCCGAGTTGCGGCAGCTGTTCATCGGCAATGGGGCGGATGATATCGCGGTGCGCTCGAATCCGAATTCGGTCGGTGACGGTTTCCGCCTAGGCGCCAGTGTGGGGGCCGCGGCTTCGCGGCACCTCTCGGGGTTCTACGGCCATACACTGCCGAGTCCGGTGGAGGTGACCTCGGAGGTATTTCTGCGACTGACTCTCTATTTCTCGGCTTACGGCGTGGTGGTGAATCGAGAGGGCCGCCGCTTCAGCGACGAGTCCCTCGGCGACGAGGTGACGAATCAGCGTCTGGTGAAGCAGACCGGCCGTCGCGGTGTGCTGATCTGGGATGATCGGGTGCAGCGCGAGCGCTCACTCGCCGCACCCTACCCCTCGGGCCTCACCCTCGACCGTCACGCGGAGGCTCGTGAAATCGGTGCGCGTACCGCGGAGACCGAGACGCTTGAGGAGCTCATCGAGGTGGTACGTGATTGGGGGGTCGACGGCGCGGCTCTTGCGAAAACGCTTGCTGACTACCGCGCAGCTGCCGCAGGCGAGAAGCGCGCGCTCGACGCGCCGTTGCCGGAGCGTCCTTCACCTCTCGCAGAGGGGCCGTTCCGCGCGGTAGAGATTCAGCCTTGCATGACCATCCCCTACGGCGGTCTGCGTATTGACGGCGACGCCCGCGTGCTCGACCGCGACGGCCGTGCTATCCAGGGACTCTTCGCGGTGGGGGCTGACGCTGGTGGGGCTCAGGATCTGCGCTATATCGGCGGCATCATCTTCGGCTTTGTGCTCGGTCGCCGAGCAGCTGAGACGGCGTTGGACGGAGCAGGCGAGTGAGCAGACACCAGGCACCGACGGCGACGCCGCAGACCGGCCCCGAGCGATCGAATCGTTCGCTGCGTATCGGGATCATCGGTTGCGGCAATATTGCGGACAATCACGTGCGCGCCTACGAGTCGTTTGACGCGGTCGAAGTGGTGGCGGTCTGCGACGTGGACCTCGCACGCGCCGAAGCCTTCGCGTCCGAGCGCGGCATCGAGCGCGCAGTCGACTCGGTGCAAAAGCTGGTCGACCTCGGCGTCGACGCGGTGAGCGTGTGCACCCCGCACCCCACGCACGAGCAAGTCGTCACGGAGGCTGTACGCCGCGGTGTGCACGTGCTCTGCGAGAAGCCGATATCGGTCGACGCCGGAGCCGCACGCCGCATGATCGCAACGGCCGAGGAGAACGATGTGTTGTTGGGCGTGGTCTACCAGCGCCGGTTCTGGCCGGCTGCCCAACGCATCCGCACCGCTATCGATAGCGGTGCCCTCGGAACGCCTATGCTCGGACGCTGCGATGCGCTGCTTCACCGCGGTGACGATTATTACCGGTCCGCGCCCTGGCGCGGTACCTGGGCCGCCGACGGCGGCGGGGTGCTCATGACGCAGGCCGTGCATTACCTGGATCTGCTGCAGTGGTACATGGGCGCGCCCGTAGAGGTCTATGCGAGGGCGGGCAACTTCACCCATCAGGCTTCGATCGAGGTCGAGGACACGGTCTCAGCCGTGGTGACGTTCGAATCGGGTGCGATCGCCACGATCAACGCCACCGTCTCCGCCGCACCGAGTTTGGGGGCGAGCATTGCGGTGACGGGTAGCTCGGGAGCCACCGTAGAGATCGCCGAGTATCCGGAGGGATCTGATGCCACCGTTGAGGTTTGGACGGTGCCCGGAGAAGAGGAGGCCGGCTCGATGCTCGTGACTGCAGGGTTCCAGCCGAGCAAAACGGTGAACGAAGTCAATGCGTCGCTCGAGGGCTTCCACCGTCTGCAATTGCAGGACTTCGTAGAAGCGATCCGGGAGGGCCGCGAACCGACAGTGACCGGCAAAGACGCGTTGCACTCGCTGGCGATGATCGAGGCTGTTTATGAGTCTGCTCGCACGGGGGTGCCGGTAAAGCTCGGTGAACGCGCCGAGCCTGCGATCTTCGCGCACCTCGACAGGCAACCTGTTGCAGCGAACGTCATTGAGTGAGGAGCACCGGTGAAACTGAGTTTGAATCAAGCGACCACACGTCCGTACGGGCTCCCCGAGACTGCGGCTGCGGCCGCGGCTGCGGGAATCGAGCACATTGGTCTTTGGCTCGAGCCCGTGCAGCAGATCGGCACGGCCGCCACCCGCGCCCTTCTGCGTGACACGGGCCTTACACCCACGTCGATGTGTCGCGTCGGCTTCGTGGCTGACAAGCAGGGAACTGCGCTGAGAGAGGCATTGGACGCCACGCGCCATGCTCTCGATGTCTGCGCCGAGGTGGGGGCGCCTTACCTCACCTTCATCGCGGGCGGCTTGACGGCCAATGATAGATCCATCTCGAACGCTGAACTTCGCATCGCAGACGCGCTCGGCGAGCTGGTACCGCACGCGCAGCAGACCGGCGTGAAGCTCGCGCTGGAACCGATCCACCCGCTCTTCGTGCACGATCGTTCCGTGGTGACGACGGTGCGCCAAGGGCTACGTGTCGTCGAGGAGCTGGCCGTCGAGCATGTCGGGCTGTTGATCGACGCCTGGGCGACCTTCTGGGATCCCGAACTGGAGTCCTCCCTAGCTGACGCGGGATCTGCGGGCCGTCTCTTCGGCTACCAGATCAACGATTTCACCTTGCCGCTGCCGCTGCCCGAGAACATGAATGGACGGGTGATGCCGGGGGAGGGGACTATAGATCTCCCGGGACTCACCCACTCGATGATCGAAGCGGGGTACCGGGATCCGATCGAGGTTGAGGTCTTCAACGAGGAACTGTGGCGGCTGCCGCTCGAGGTCATCGTCGCCAGAACTGTTGAATCGTTCGGCTATGCCATCCCCGGGCAGACCCGGCAGGAGGGCTGAACCCATGTCAGAGCGAACGTTTCTCTCCGTGCCGGCTGTTGACGGCGGCCTGCGCACCATCGAGCTGCGGGAACCCGCGGATCTCATCGTGTCACGCATGCCTCCAACAGCCCGGGAAGTGTACTCGGCGGCCCATGTGGTGGCGGACCCCCGGCTGGCTGCGAAGGGGGCTACCGACTGCATCGACTGGCAGGCGACGATGCGCGTACGGCACCGACTGTGGGACCTCGGACTCGGCATCGCCGAGTCGATGGATACGGCGCAGCGAGGTATGGGACTCTCATCCCGTGTGGCTATGGAGCTCGGCCGGCGCACCGTTGCGGAAGGGCGAGATCGGGGTGGCAAGGTCGTAGTCGGCATCGCGACCGACACGCTCGCCGCCGATGAGCGCGACCTCATCGCGATCGAGGACGCCTACATCGCCCAACTCGAAGAGATCGAAGGGGTAGGCGGCCGGACGGTAATGATGGCGAGCAGACAGCTGGCTGCCGCGGCGACGAGCGCCGACGACTACGTGCGCGTCTACGACCGGGTTCTTTCCGCTTCGAAGAACGGAGTCGTGCTGCACTGGCTGGGCTCGATGTTCGATCCTGCCCTGCGAGGTTATTGGGGCAGTGAGGACATCGCGGTGGCATCGCAGACCGTGCGGTCGATCATCGAGCAGAACGCGGTACGAGTGAGCGGGATCAAGATCTCGTTGCTCGATGAGACGTTCGAAGCCGGTTTCCGTCGTTCTCTTCCCGAGGGGGTACGGGTATATACGGGTGACGATTTCAACTACGTGAATCTCATCGCGGGGGACAACGAGGAGCACAGCGACGCCCTTCTCGGCGCGTTTGCCGCTGTACCGCAGTTCGCGAGCGCCGCGTTCGCTGCACTCGACAGAGGAGATGTGGCGGAGTTCCGCCGCATCCTCGAACCGACGCAGGAGGTCTCGCGACTGGTTTTCGAGGCTCCGACGCAGTACTACAAGGTCGGCGTGGCTTGGCTGAGTTTCTTGAACGGTTGGCAGCAGAGTTTCAAGATGCTGGACGGCTTCGAAACGGGACGGTCGGTGCAGCATCTGGTTGAGCTGCTCGAGGCGGGGGACCGCATCGGTCTCTTTCCAGATCCCGAATTCACCGCGCGCCGGGCTCAGGCCTATTTCTCAGGGCTCGGCTTCCCGTCGTAAACCAGCTCCGAAAGAAGGGCCTCCCCGGTGTTTCATCGGGGAGGCCCTTCCGCATGGTGTTTGAGAATGGATATCCGCGCATCGAAAAGGGCTCCCAGCGTCGTATCGATGCTGGGAGCCCTTCGCCCGTCTGGCGGGTTTAACGACCGGCCTGGATCATGTCTGCCGCCTTCTCAGCGATGGCGACTGTCGGTGCCTGGGTGTTCGAGGAGTTCACAGAGGGCATGACCGATGCGTCGACTACGCGCAAACCGGCCATGCCGTGCACGCGCAGGCTCGCATCCACTACTGCTTCCTCGGAATCGCCCATCTGGCAGGTGCCGACCGGGTGATACGACGTGCGCCCGAAATCGGTAACGAAGCGACGGTAGTCGTCTTGGGTCTTCAGTCGGTAGCTGTCGTCGATGATCTCGCGCTTGATATGCTTCGCCATCTCCGGTTGCGACATCATCGCGCGGGTCTGGCGCACGCCCTCGATGCTCATCTCCATGTCGAACTCGTCGCTCAGGAAGTTGGGGTCGATGAGGGGCTGTCGTCTGGGATCGCTCGAGGCAATCCTCACAGTGCCCCGGCTACGGGGGCGGAGGAAGTACGAGTTGATGGTCACGCCGCGTCCCACCGGGGCCGAAGCGATTCCCGCCTCCGATCCCGAAGCTGGGAGGAAGTGGAACTGCAGTGAAACCTTGTCGTCGTTGGGGTCGGCTAGTGAGAAGGCACCCGCTTCGACTCCGGTCGAAGTGAGGGGCCCCGACCTGAACGCGAGGTACTGCACCCCTGCCGAGATCATTGCCGGGCTCACCCGCTGCAGCCGGTCGAGTGAGCCGTATTCGTTGAGTTCGTAGATGATATCGAGGTCGCAGTGATCGTGAAGGTTCTTGCCCACGCCGACCAGCGCGTGCTTCACTTCTACGCCGGCCTCTTTGAGGTCGGCCGGATCGCCGATGCCCGAGAGCTGCAGCAACCGTGGCGAGCCGAAGGGACCCGATGACACGATGACCTCGCGCTTCGCCTCGAAAGTGATACTCGAGTCTCCGATGCGCGCCTTCACGCCGGCCGCGCGGCCGTCACGCAGGTCGATCAGATGCGCGTATGCCTCGGTGACGACGGTGAGGTTGCTCCGACGCATGACCTCTTTCGTGAGGTAGCCGGTGGCGGCCGAGCAGCGCAGCCCGTCGGGTGTCGTGGTGCGCTGATAGAAGCCGACGCCGAGCGGATCGCCGTCATTGAAATCGCTCGTGAACGGCAGACCGTACTGCTGCGCTCCCTTCACGAACGCTTGGGAGAGCGGGTGCGGATCCATGAGATCGGAGACCTTGAGCGGGCCGTCGCCGCTGTGACGCGCGCCCGAGAGGCGCTCGTTCCCCTCCGACTTCTTGAAGTAGTGGAGCATGCTCTCGGCGTTCCACTCGTCGTAGCCGGTGAGTTCGGCCCAGCCGTCGTAGTCGGAATCGATGCCGCGCGTGTACACCTGCGCGTTGATGGACCCGCCGCCGCCGAGCACCTTGCCCTGGGCGAGGCCCATGACACGGTCCCCTGCGTGCTTCTGAGGAGTGGACCGGTAGCCCCAGTCGAAGGTGCTTCCCGTGAGCTTCGCGAATCCGAGAGGGAGGTGGATGAAGGGATGGCGGTCCCTTCGGCCTGCCTCGAGCAGCAGTACCGTGACCGAGGGATCCTCAGAGAGCCGACTGGCGAGCACGCAGCCCGCGGTACCGCCGCCCGCGATGACGTAGTCGAAACTGGTGGTTGTCGGGAGACGCGACATTGATTCTCCTAGTGTGCTTGATATGTGTGGTGAAGCGAGCGGAACGTTCAGATGCCGAAGAACGGTTCGGCAGCCTTGAGTCGCAGAGTGATGGTCTTGGGCTCGGTGAACTCCTCGTACCCCGCAGTGCCCATCTCGCGCCCGTAGCCGGATCGCTTGAGGCCGCCAGTCGGCATCTGAGGTGCGTTCTCAAGCGTGGTGTTGACCCACACCGAACCCGAACGCAGGCGTTTGGCGAGCGGAATCGCGGTCTGGATCCCTGCAGACCAGATGGTGTTCGCAAGACCGTAGTCCACTGCGTTGACGAGCTCCGCAGCCTCCTCGACGGTAGCGAAACGAGTGACTGCGAGCACCGGACCGAAGATCTCCTCCTGGAAGATAGTGTCGCCGCGTTTCACGCCGTCGATGATGGTGGGCTCGACGTAGAACCCGCTCGCGTGAGCGCCGTCGATGAGTCGGTTGCCACCTAAGAGGATGGTGCCGCCCTCGGCCACGCCCTTCTCGATGTAGCCGAGCACTGACTCGAGGTGGGCCTCGTGAATCATGGCGCCGACCTCTGAGTCGTCGTCGAGAGGTGGTCCGACGCGGACGCGTCCCATGATTTCGATGACGCGCGAGATGAGCTCGTCTGCAATGCTCTCGTGCACGATCAGACGAGTTGTTGCGACGCAGCACTCTCCCGAATTGAAGATCGCACCGAACACCACACCGTTCGCTGCTTGCTCGAGATCGGCGTCGGGAAGCACGACCGCGGCGGCCTTACCGCCGAGCTCCATCGAGAGACGCTTCGTCGTAGCCGCCGAAACCTCGGTGATACGTGCCCCCACTTCTGTGCTGCCGGTGAACGAGAGCACGTCGACATCAGGAGAGGCGGCGATGGTATTGCCGACGACGGAGCCGCGCCCCGTCACCACGTTTACGACACCGTCGGGCACTCCCGCCTGCTTGCAGAAACGAGCCATCTCTACGGTGCTGCCCGCGGTAATCTCGGCGGGCTTGATCACCGCGGTGCAGCCGGCTGCGAGGGCGTAGGGCAGTTTCTGGGAAAGTTGCAGGAGGGGGAAGTTCCAGGGAGTGATCATGCCGATGACGCCGGCAGGTTCTCGAACCACAAGTGATACGACATCAGGATTCACGTTATCGACAGCCTCGCCGGAAGCGGTCTGGGCAAGCGCCGCGGCGTGCTCCACCATCGCGATCGAGGCCGCGACATCGCCCCGGGCGAGTTTGACAGGCTTGCCCACCTCCTCTGCCTCGATGCGTGCGAGGTACTCGGCGTTCTCGCGCATGAGCTCAGCCAGACGCAGCAGTACATGCGAGCGCTGCGGACCGTTCTTGCGTGACCACACTCGCTCTTCGAAGGTCCGCCTCGCTACGGCGATGGCGTCTAGGGCATCCCCTGCCGTGCCTGATGCGAACGTCGCGACGTGCTCGCCCGTACCTGGACAGAACCGCTGCGACACGGCTTCGGTTTCAGTTTCCGTGCCGTTGATGAACAGGCCATAGTTCCGTGCGTGCTGCAGGGAATTCGCCGAACCGGTCATGCTCCACTCTCCTTTGAGAAAACGCTTACTCAACTGATAGTAAGGGATTCCAGTGCAAAATACGAGAACCAGGCCCGGCCGAGACGATGAAATCGTGCAGCGCCTTCACTGTGTCAGGGGCTCACAAGGGATAATGAACCACTACGACATCGTTCCAGTGACGCAGAGCCGATAGAGAGGCTTGTGTCGGGAGGTTGGGAATGGCGGCCAGGAATCGAGCCACGATCCGAGACGTGGCGCGGGAGGCGTCGGTATCTATCGCGACCGTCTCCCGTGTGCTCTCGGGTGAGAAAACGGTAAACCCAGAGATGGCGGTGCGTGTGCGTGAGGCGGCCGAGAAGGTGGGGTACCGCCCGAACTCCGCCGCAAGGGGCCTGGTCAGCGGTACATTCCGCACGATAGGTGTCACCGTTCCCGATCTCGGCAATCAGTATTTCCAGGAGGTGCTGCGGGCGGCTGTGCTTGCAGCCAAGGGCGACGGTTATCGCATCGTGGTGATGGACTCGATGGGTGACGCCGATGAGGAGCATGAAGCCTGTCTGCAGCAGGTGCCGAACGTCGACGGCCTCATCCTGATATCGCCCCGGATGACGGTGTCGCAACTCGAGGGGCTTGTGGAGACGGGAGTTCCACTCGTCATGGTGAATCGCGTGGAGCCGGGTTTCGACATCCCCACGGTGACTTCCGACAATCACACTGCGATCGGCGAGCTCTGCCGCCACCTCTTCTCGTACGGACACAGGAATATGGTGTTCATCAACAACTCATATCCCTCTTGGCAGGCGCGTGCTCGCGAGGCGGCGATGGTCGAGAACGCGGCTCGGCTCGGGTTCTCGCTTGAGATACTGCGAGCTGAGCCGAGCATCGAGGGGGGGTATCTGGCTGCTGACGAGGCCGTGTATCTGTCCCCGACAGCAGTGCTCGCCTTCAATGATCTCATGGCCTACGGAGTGCTCACGCGATTCAGCGAGTTGGGGGTGGGTGTCCCGGAAAGAGTGTCGGTGACCGGATTCGACGATATCGAGATCGCGCGGCACTCGGTGCCACCGCTGACAACGGTGCTGAGCCCGAAGGCCCAACTCGGTCGGCTCGCGTGGAGAGCGATGCGTGCCTCGCTCTCCGATAAGGGGAACGCCGAGGTCGCTCCCGTCGCAGCCCCTGTCATTCTGCGGCGCTCGACCGGGCCGGCGCCGGATGCCGACGAGGGGAATGCTGAACTCGGTGTTCGGGCTCGCTGAAGACGGCGCCGGTCTGCCGTTGAACTAAATTTCCTTCGCGAGAGCTTGCTGGATCCGCTTTCCCGTGGCACTATGAGAAAACGCTTTCTCAAGCCTCAAAGGAGAGGATCCCATGAAATCTGCACTGACTGCCTCCAACCGCACGCGCCTGGCCGTAGCACGTAGGCGCGTAGCCGCTGTCGCAGCCATCTCGGTGACGCTGCCCGTGTTCGTCGGCTGTGCGGGCGGGGTCTCGACCGGCACGGGGAGTTCAGGTGAGGCCTGCGCTCCCGAGGACATCACGATCGTTCAGTCGGGTCGTGGCCTCGAGAACGAGTACTACGTGGCGGTCGATGCCGGCGCGCGGGCCTTTGCCGAGTCGAAAGGACTCCTCGACAATTACCAGTGGATCTCAAGCGATGGCGATTCGTCGAAGCAGCTCTCGCAGATCAAGTCGGTCCTTGCGAAGTCTGGGGAGTGCACTGTGCTCAACATCGACGCTAACGAGTCATCGATCGTTCCCGCGATCGTCAGCGAGGTCGAGAAGAGCGGTGCTTGGCTTGTCACCCAGTGGAATAAGCCCGACGATGCCTCGCCGCTGGACGGCAGCAAGCACTGGGTAGCGCATATGTCTGTCGACGGCGTGCCGCAGGGGTACGGGATCGCCAAGGCGCTCTTCGAGAAGATGGGTGGTAAGGGCAAGATCGTCGCCCTTCAGGGGATCCTCGACAACCCTCCTGCGAAGGAACGGTTCGCGGGGTTGCAGCAGGCACTCGAAGAGTACCCGGAGATCGAGCTAATCGAGGATCAGACTGCCGGCTGGGATCGCACCAAAGCGCAGGACATCACCCAGACCTGGCTCACGGCGCACGGTGATGAGATCGGCGGAGTCTGGGCAGCGGGCGATGAGATGGCTCTCGGGGCTCGAGAAGCACTTCTCAATGCCGGTCGTGCCGACGTTCCGGTAGCGGGTGTCGATGGTTTGGAACAGGCGATCAAGCTCGTCGCTGCCGGGGACGGCTATGCGGCTACTACCCAGTCCACTGGCAAGCTGCAGGGCGGGTATGGGCTTGCGATCGGATTCGCCGCAGCTACGGGAGAAATCGATCCCGACGAGCTGCCCGCTGAGAAGCGCGAGTTCTATCTCGAGGATCTACCCATCGTGACGCAGGAGAACGCCGCTGACACTCCCGCGGCAACCGATGTCTCCGAACTCGACTTTTCCGACGTCTGGGCGGTCAACGGACGCGGAATGTGATGTACACGGGCTGACGGCCGCGAATGCCCACTCCGGTCGTCAGTCCGTGTGCCTGATTTCTGGAACCGAGAGCGGAAGAAGGAGCAGATGACCTCCGCAATACAGGAAGAGGAGACGCGGCAGCGTCTCGACGCGACATCGAAGGGCAGCGAGTCGGTGTTCCGCCGGCTGCTCCGCGGTGATAAGTATCCGATCCCCGCGCTCGGGATCCTCGTGGTGATCGCTCTCGTGATGCTGGTGATCAACCCCCAGTTCCTTTCACCGGGAAACCTCTCGGCGATCGCGCAGCAGGCCGCGGTACCGGTCGTCGTCGCAATCGGTCTCACGTTCGTGGTGCTCATGGGAGGCATCGATCTCTCTGTCGAGGGTGTCATGGCGGCGGCCTCGCTCGCCGTGGCGCTTTTGGTGGCCAACTCTCAGAGCTCCTTCGACCTAGGTCTGCTCGGTGTGCTCCTGGCTATCGCGCTCGGTGCGGGCCTCGGCTTGATCGCTGGTGCCTCGGTGGCCTGGTTGCGCATACCCTCGTTCATCGTGACGATCGGCACCTGGCAGATCGGCCTCGGGCTCGGACAGATGATGTTCGGCAGCGCCCCGCCTCAAGTCGAGGATCAATTCCTGCGCGACCTCATCAGGGTCCCGGTGCTCGGTGTTCCCGGTCTCGTCTGGATCGCGATCGCGATCGTGGTGATCGGACTGCTGCTGCAGAGGATGACGCGGTTCGGCAGATACGCCTATGTGATCGGGGACAGTGAGGAGATCGCGATGCAGTCGGGGGTCAATGTGCGTTTGTTCCGCATGATGGCGTTCGTGCTCGCCGGAGGATGTGCCGCACTGGCCGCTGTCATGGCAACCGGCCGTGGCGGAGTCGGCGATGTCAGCATTGGCAGCGGTTTGCTATTCACGACCATTGCAGGCGTTGTGCTCGGCGGCACATACCTGACGGGCGGTCGCGGTGGCGTGCTCCACTCCGTCGCGGGAGTGCTGGTGATTGTGTCCATTTCTAACGCGATGGTGCTCGGTGGTGTGAACCCTTACGTGCAGCAGGCCGTCCAAGGCATCGTAGTGGTCGGCGCCGCGGTCGCGACACTCTGGCACTCGCGTGCACGGCTGAGGGTGGTGAAGTGACGAATGTCTGAGAAGAACGAAGTCGTCTTCGCGATCGACAACGTGACCAAGCGCTTCCGCGGCACGGTCGCCCTCAAGAATGTCTCGCTCGAGTTGCGTCGGCACGAGGTGCTCGGCCTCATCGGTGAGAACGGCGCAGGCAAGTCGACGTTGCTGAAGATCCTCACCGGTCTCGAGCAGCCGAGCGAAGGCGAGATCTCGCTGCGAGGCGAAGCGGTCACCCTGAACGGTATCCGCGGAGCGAATGAGCACGGCATCGCCATGGTCTTTCAAGAGCAGTCGCTGATCAGCAATATCAGCGTCGGTGAGAACGTGCTGCTCGGTCACGAGGGAGCAACCGTCACGGCGGGCGTGTACCGGTGGGGAGCTCTGAGGCGAGAGGCGCAGAAATACATCGACATGGTTGGTGCCGACATCAGCGCCGATCAGCCCACCAGTGCCCTGCCCTTCGCGAAACGGCAAATGGTCGAGGTCGCGAAGGCCATTGCCAGTGCCGATGGCTCCGATCATGAGCCGGTGATCCTGCTCGACGAACCGACCTCGGTGCTCGAGGCGCAGGAGATCGAGAAACTGTTCGAGATCATCGACGGACTGCGACAGCGCGCCTCGGTGATCTTCGTGAGCCACCGCATGGAGGAGGTGCTGCGCGTCTGCGACCGTGTGTACGTGCTGCGGGACGGTGAGGTCGCGGGCGAGCGGATCCCCGGCCGGGTCGAGGAGGAGGAGCTCTACGAACTGCTGGTCGGTGAGGACCTCTCCCAGGGCTACTACCATGAGGACCTGCGGGTCGAACCTCGGGATGATGTGCGGCTGAAGCTTTCCGGGCTCTCGGGCGCGGGCTTCAGCGATATCGATCTTGAGATGCGTTCCGGCGAGGTCGTCGCCCTCATGGGAGTGCAGGATTCGGGCCGCGAAGAGATCGGAAAGGCGCTGTTCGGGGGTCTGCCGACTTCTCGCGGCACTGTCGAGGTCGACGGCGTGCGTGTGAGCCTCCGCTCGCCGGCGGATCTGGTGGGTAAGGGAATCGGCTACATCCCCTCCGACCGCAAGACCGACGGCTGCGTGCTGCCCATGTCGGTGCAGGACAACATGGTGCTGGCGCACCCGGAGCGCGTCGCGCGGGCGGGTGTCTTCGATCCGCTGCTCGGATCGAAGACAGTACAGCAATGGATCGACAAGTTGCGCATTAAGACACCCTCGGGTTTCACTCCTATGCGCAACCTGTCGGGTGGTAACCAGCAGAAGGTAGTGCTCGCCAAATGGCTGCTCGATCCGAAACTGAGGGTGCTCATTCTCGATACACCGACCCGCGGCCTTGATGTCGGAGCCAAATCGGATGTCTACAAACTGATCCGCGAGCTCGCGGAGAACGGGCTCTCGGTGATACTCATCGCCGACACTCTCGAGGAGGGAATGCACATGGCGCATCGGGTTGTCACTCTGAAAGATGGGCGTACAAGCGGGGAGTTCCTCTGCTCCGCTGGCTCGATGCCCGAGCGCACCGAGATTCTGGAGAGGATGATCTAGGGTGACCCGGTTGAATGAAGAACAGGCCCCGAGCACCTCGGCGCAACTGATAGCAGCGCGGCAGAAACGCGACTTCCAATGGTTCCACGAGCGGGGCCTTACACCATTCGTGGCCTTGATCGTGGTGGTCGGCGTGGTTGCGATCTACGATCCTGGTTTCCTATCGCCGCGGGCGCTGACCTCGCTGCTCGATCAGACAGCGGTGCTCGGCCTTCTCGCGCTCGCCCAAGCCGTGGTCGTGCTCACCGGCAGGATCACACTGGCCAACGCGGCACTCGCGTCGCTCGGAGGTGTATGCCTCGCTCTGCTATTGCCCGATTACGGCTGGTTCGGCGTCATAGCCGTGGTGCTGGGGGCTGCCCTGCTCGGCCTGCTGCTCGGCACCATCCACATGATCGCGCAGGTTCCCTCGTTCGTCGTGTCGCTCGGCGGTATGGGAGTGTTCGCAGGGCTCTCGCTCTGGCTCTCAGGAGCCGATTCCCTCTATGTCTCATCAGGTTACGAGGTGCTCGAATGGATGACCTGGCGCTACTTCGGTATTCCGATCTCGTTCCTACTGCTGGTCTGCATCGCGGGCCTCATGATGCTCTGCTTCGCGCTCTTCCCGATCGGGCGCAGCATCCGCGCCGTCGGGTTCAACGAGCGAGCTTCCGCCTTCTCTGGTATCCGCACGACGCTCGTCGTCGTATCGGTGTTCGCGCTGTCCGGCGCGCTCAGCGGCCTCGCGGCGACCCTGCAAATCGCGGAACTGCGCTCCGCGGGCGCGACCACCGCCGATGCGCTGCTGCTACCGAGCATCGCCGCCGTGCTACTCGGCGGCAACGCCATATCGGGCGGCGTCGGAGGGATCGGTCGCACCCTGGTGGGCGTGCTCATCATCACGGTGCTGCGGGTGGGCCTCGATATCGTCGGAGTACCGTCGTCAGTGCAACCCATTATCTACGGTGTGATCGTCATACTGACGATCGCCGTCACTGCGGACCGGGCCCGAGGGCGAGCAATAGCGTGAGCGAAGCGCCGTTGGTGCCCGCGCAAGACACGTTTTCACAGAGGAGGACGAAGCAGTGGATATTGCGAGCAAGAATCGGGTAGGGCGCACGGGGGTCGAGGTGACGACGCTCGGCTTCGGCGCCACGTTGATCGGCAACTTCATGCAACCACTCACAGATGCCGAAGCCCGCGCAATGGTGGACCAGGCGTGGGGGCTGGGGGTGCGATACTTCGATACTGCGGCACTCTACGGCCACGGGCTGAGCGAGTACCGCCTCGGCCACGCTTTGTACGAGCGGCCGCGAGATGCGTATTCTCTGCTCACGAAGGTGGGGCGGGTGCTGAAGCCCGCGGCTCGCGGTACCTTCGACTCCGGGCTATGGGTCGATCCCGCGCCCATGTCGGTGACCTACGACTACAGCTACGACGGCATCATGCGCTCTGCGGAAGATGCCATGCAACGGCTCATGACCGATCACATCGAGATGGTGCTCGTGCACGATGTGGACGCGTACACCCACGGCGCCGAGGCGCAGCGCGGTTACTTCGAACAGGCCGTCACCGATGGCTTCAGGGCGCTTGAGAAATTGCGTGACGAGGGAGTGGTGCAGGCGATCGGATTCGGTGTGAACGAATCCGATGTGCTCTTGGAGGCCATGCAGCGCACCGATTCCGATGTGTTGCTGCTTGCGGGACGCTACACGCTTCTCGAGCAGGATCCGATCGACGATCTGTTCCCGCTCTGCAGAGAACGCGGTGCGAGCGTGATCCTCGGCGGTGTCTACAACTCCGGTATTCTCGCCACCGGCCCCAGGGATGGTGCGAAGTTCAACTACTCGCCAGCACCTCGGGAGGTGCTGGATCGTGCCGCCCGCTTGGAGACGATCTGCCGGCGATATGACATCCCCCTGGCGGCAGCGGCCCTGCAATTCGCCGCCGCGCACCCGGTAGTGGCGAGTGTCTGCATCGGTTCGCGTCGTCCGGAGCAGCAGGCCCAGACGGCCGAGTACGCCAGTCTGGCCGTGCCGAGCGCGCTTTGGGAAGAAATGCAGGCAGAGGGGCTGATCCGTGAGGATGCGCCGCTGCCCGGCGATGAGAGGAGCGCATCATGAGCGTCGGAGCCGAGGCGATGCGAGAGACCATGCGCGCGGTGCGCTACTACGGGCCGGGCGATGTCCGGGTGGAGCGCCTCGAGAAGCCGGTACCTAGCAAGCATCAGGTACTGATCCGCAACGAACTCTGCGGTATCTGCGGCACCGATCTGCACGAATATACGGAAGGGCCCATCTTCGCCCCGACCGCGGATGTCCCTGACCCGTTGACGGGCGAGACGGCGCCGGTGGTTCTCGGGCACGAGATGGTGGGTGTCATCGAATCTGTCGGTTCGGAGGTGTCCCGGTTCTCGAAGGGTCAGCGAGTAGCGGTTGAACCGCGTCAGGCCTGCGGCGAATGCGGGCCCTGCCTCGACGGACGCCGCAACTGCTGCCCGATCGCGGCCACGATCGGTCTGCAGGGCGGCGGTGGCGGGCTCGCCGACTACATCGCGGTCGATGAGCAGCTCGTCTATGATCTCGGCAGCATTCCAGCCGAGGTGGGAGTGGCGCTTGAACCGCTCGCCGTCGCGACCCACGCCGTGCGCCGGATCGAGGGAGGAGTGCACGGTAAACAGGTCCTCGTGATGGGGGCAGGCCCGATCGGTGCGCTCGTCGTGTGGGTGCTGCGCGCTTCCGGAGCCTCCGAGGTGGTCGTGGTCGAGCCCGGGGCCGGGCGGCGGGAGAACGCATTGAAGTTCGGTGCTACCAGGCTGCTCGATCCGAAGCAGGACGACCTCGAGAAGAAGCTCACGGAATGGGGTATCTCGCCGCATGCGGCCTTCGAGTGCGCCGGTACCGGAGCGACGCTGCAGGGCTGCCTGCAAGCCGTGCGTCCAGGCGGCGTCGTCGTCAATGTGGCGATCTCCGGCCGGGCCGTCGAGGTCGACCTGTTGCCGTTGATCGTGAAGGAGATCTCCGTGCTCGGTAGTATCTGCTACGCAGGGGACCACGCGGCCGCAATCGAACTGCTGCGTGAAAACGAGTTCCCCGTTGAGGCGTTCGTGAGCGAGCGCATCCGACTCGAGGACGTCGTAGCGGAGGGGCTTGAAGAGCTCCGTCGCGCATCCGCGGAGCACATGAAGATCGTCGTCGCAGTGTGACGGGCGAGAAGGAGGAGCGATGTCTCGTGTGCTGATCGCGTGCGACAAGTTCAAGGGTTCCGCGACTGCCGCTGAGGTGGTCTCCGCGCTCGGGCGGGGCATTCTCTCGGAGCAGCCCGAGGCGGTCGTCGAAGAGCTGCCGGTGGCGGACGGGGGAGATGGGACGGTCGACGCTGCGCTCGCCTCCTCGACTTTCGAGGAGCGCCGTTGCGCGGTGACCGGTCCGTACGGTGAGGGCCGTGAGGCTCGTTTCGCCTTCGGCTCCGAGGCGCGCACCGCGGTGATCGAAGCGGCGGAGGCCTGCGGGCTACGACTGGTCGATCCCGAGGCGCTGCGCTCCCGTTCCGTCGATGCGCTCTCGGCGACGAGCGCGGGCGTCGGTGAGCTGATCGCGGCTGCGCTCGACGCGGGGGCCGAACGCATCGTGCTCGGTCTCGGCGGCAGCGCCACCTCCGACGGCGGTTCGGGCATGCTGGCAGCGCTCGGCGCGCGCATCCGCGATGCCACTGGTGCCCCGGTGGGGCCGGGCGGATCCGGTGCCGCGCTCGCCGCGAGCATCGACACCGCGGCACTCGATCCGCGCCTGCGCGACACCGAGATCCTCATCGCCTCGGACGTCACCAACCCGCTGTGCGGCCCCGACGGTGCCGCGGGCGTCTACGGCCCGCAGAAGGGTGTACCGCCCGCGCGCATCGCCGAGCTCGACGCCGGTCTCGCACGCTTCGGAGCGCTTGTCGAGCGCTCGCTCGACGCCGCTCCCGGTGCCTGGACCGAGCACCCCGGCGCCGGCGCGGCGGGCGGGCTTGGGTTCGCGGCGCTCGCGGTGCTCGGTGGCAAGATGCGCCCCGGCATCGACCTCGTGCTCGATCTGCTGCACTTCGACAGGGCCGTTGCCGGCGCGGATCTCGTCATCACAGGAGAGGGGCGCCTCGACACGCAGACCCTCAGCGGCAAGGCTCCGGCAGGCGTCGCCGCCCGCGCGCAGGGCATCCCCGTGGTGGTCGTGTGCGGATCCAGCGCCCTCCCGCGCGAGCGGGCGCTCGCGGCGGGCTTCCGCGAAGTGTTCGAGCTGGTCGGGATCGAGCCCCGCGTCGATCGATGCATACAGGCCCCTGTGCCCGTGCTCGAGCGCGTCGGGCGCATGATCGGAGCGCGTCTTCCCGAGCTCGTGGCCTAGCTCAAGGCCGAACCTGCCCCTGATCCTGTCGAAGGGACCCCCTCCCGCCACTGTTTCGGAGCACACCCGTATTTCGGATCGATCGCGGAGATCTGATCCGAAATACGGGTGAGATCCGAAGCCAGGGGATCCGGCCCCTTCGACAGGCCCAGGGGGTGGGCAGGCTACTCCGCCGGCGCCAGGTCGTAGGTGACCCAGGGCGTCTGCTGCGCGAGCCGGTCATAGAGGCGGCGCGCGGTCGTGTTGCTCTCGTGGGTGATCCAGCGCACCAGGGAGACTCCCTCGTCGCGCGCGATCTCGGCGAGGCGGTGCAGGATCGCGGATCCGGCTCCCGTGCCGCGCGCCTCCGGCGCGGTGAAGAGGTCGTCGAGGTAGAGGCCCTGCTCGCCGACCACGGGCCGCGAGAAGCGGCGGAAGTGCCCGATCCCGACCACCCTGCCGTCGACCTCGGCGACGAGCCCGCGCGTTTCGTGCGAGGGATCCATCAGCCAGCCCCACACCGTATCGAGCACGGCGGGATCGTGCGGCTTCTCGTAGAAATCGCGGTACCCGCGGAAGAGCGCGGCCCACGCCTCGCGATCACCCTCGGTGACCGGACGCACGACCACCGCGCGGCCGTCCCCGCTCACGACAGCTTCTCCACCTCGACGAAGACCACGTCGCTCTCGCTACCGCGGTTCTCGATGCGGTGCTCCGCCCCCGACGGGCGCGTGTAGCTGCGGCCCGTGACCAGCTCGGCGACGATCTCGCTGCCGTCGGCGTTCGTGACGTGCATCGTGTCGGTCACGAGCGGCACCACTACGTACTCGTGCTCGTGCCTGTGCATCGGGATCGCCCCGCCCGGTTCGATGGTCCACTTCGTGACGCGGAAGTGCTCGTTCTCGAGCTGTACTTCGCTGTGCGATCCGCTGCTCATGATCCTCCTCGATGCGTGACGGGGCCCGATCGGCGCCTCCCCTCCCAGCATAGGTGGCAGCTCGGCCGCGGGCGCGGCTAGTGTGGGCGGATGAGCGATCGATCGATGGGCGGGCTGCCGACGCGCATTCTCATCGCCGAGTTCGACTCCGTCGCTCAGGCCGCACGTTATGCCGAGAACGGGGCGGAGGCGGCCACCGCCGACCTCACGGGGATGCTGCGCATCGGCCGGCTCGTCGCCGAGACCGTGCTCGTGACCGATGCGATGCTGCTCGACGGCGAGTACTTCATGAGGCTTGGCCCCGAGGGTGTGCTGCGCGAGCTGGGCGCCGGGGACGGGAGGTTCCCGCTCACCGTCACCGGGCCCGCTGAGACGCTCGCGGCCGGGCTGGAGTTCCGCAGGCGCAACGCCGGCTTCGCGTGGTCCCTCATCGGTGTGAACCGTGGCGAGGCGGTGCCCTCCGCGGTCGAGGCCCGCTGGGAGGATTGGCTGGGGTCCGTGGATCGCGGGCTCATCCGATACGAGCAGCAGCCGCCGGGATTCACCATGCCCGCGTTCGGGGAGCTGCCGCCGCTCTCCGCGGGCGGCGAGGCGGCGCAGTCCGGGCAGGCTGGGCAGGCAGCACAGACGACACAGGCCGCGGCGCTCGCCTCATCGCTGCGCAACGTCGTGAGGCGCAGCGAGGCGTTCGAGATCATCGAGAAGGCCGGTTTGCATCCCCGGGATCAGGATCGCCTGCGCGCGTGGTGGAACGCGAGGTATCTCCGGGCGATCGCCGACCAGGCCGGGGCCGACTGGTTGAGTTTCGAGGCCGCCGGCCCGCTGCAGCATTCCGTCCGCAGGAGCGATCGGCGGATCCGCCTCCCCAGGCGTCTGCTCGAGTGGGCCCGGGAGGCGAACCCCGCGAGCATCGCCCTCGCCTGGGATACCACGTCGAAGCAGCGCGAGCGGTTGCGGCGCAGGTCGAGCTGGGCGTCGATGCGGGATCTCGCCTACCAGGCGACGCAGATCGCGTCGGCGCGCACCCGCAGAGGGGTGCTGCGCGATTCCGTGCTGCGGCTCCTCGTGGCGGCGGTCGCGGTCGTGCTCGCGGTGCCGGGGTTCGAGGCGGTCGCGCTCGAGAACCCGCTCACCTGGATCGTGTTCGCCGGCGTCATCGTGACGACCGTGCCCTTCGACTCGCTGCTCGCGCTCGCGGGCCTGCTCGTGCCCGATCCGCGGGCGGAGCTCATCCTGCATCGGAGAGGAATCGCGTCATGAACGATGGAGTCGGGTTCGCGCCGGTCTACGAGGCCCGGGATGGGCTGCCGGTGCGCCTGGAGGCAGCCCCCCGCCAGGACTCCCGCGGACGACCGTATCTGCACCACCGCCTGGTCGTCGCCGATGGCCGGCCGGGCGCCGTGGTCGTCGCGGTGCGATCGGGGGAGCGCGAGGACACGCCAGAGGTGCTGCTCGTGCGCAGCCTCCGCTACGCCGTGGGGCAGGAGCTGTGGGAGCTGCCTCGCGGGTCGGGGGAGCCCGAGGACGCGGTGGATCGGGATCGCCCCGCCGATCCCGATCCGGTTCGCGGTTCGGGTCCGGATCCTCATCGCCCCGCCGATCCTGTCTCCGATCCCGCATCCGATCCCGTCGGCGACGCGGGTCTGCGCGCCGGCCTGCGCGAGCTCGCCGAGGAGACGGGCTTCACCGCTGCCCGCTCCGAGCTGCTGGGCGGCTACGTGGTCGACTCCACGGTGTTCCCGCAGCGGGTCTGCGCCGTGCTGTGCGAGATCGATGCCTCGCGCGAACCGGGCGACGTGGACGGCGAGGTGGAGGAGTCGCGCTGGTTCAGCCGCGACGAGGTCGTCGGGATGATCCGCTCGGGCGCGGTCGCCGATGCGCACTCCCTGTCGGCCCTCCTGCTGTGGCTCCTCCCCGCCATCCCGACCCGGTCGTGATGGCGGACTCCGTCCCCGAACCGGGGCGCCTGCGGCGCCTTCAGCGCTCCGGAGACGCCGTAAGCGCCCCCGATTCCACCTCGAAGAGACGTGAAATGCGCCATGATGAGGGTATGCGCCTCATCGTGGCGCACTACTGACTGTAAGGAGTTCCCATGACTTCGCCCGAAACCAAGCTGCTCCACCGCGCCGGCGACGGCGTCCGCACCGCTTTCGGCGTGGGCGGGCTCATCGCGATCGTGCTCGGCCTGCTCATCATCTTCTTCCCCGGAAAGACCGGCGCCGTCGCCATGCAGATCATCGCGGCGGTGATGGCCGCCTATGCGCTGGTGGTCGGCGTGGTCTACATCGGATCCTCGATCTTCAGCCGAGCACTCGGGGGCTGGGCGCGCACCGGCCACATCCTGCTCGGTGTGCTGTACGTCATCGGCGGCATCGTGATGATGGTGAACCTGGGCGCCGCTGCCGCGGTGCTCGCCGTCTTCCTCTCGGTCACCGTCGGTGTGCTGTGGCTGCTCGAGGGCGTCATGGCGTTCACCGTGGTGGGTCAGAGCGGCAACAAGGCCTGGACCGTCATCTACGGCATCATCAGCGTGCTCGCCGGCCTGACGCTCGTGTTCTCGCCGCTGCTCGGCGCGGTCACGCTGTGGCTGCTGCTCGGGATCTCCATGCTGGCGATGGGCATCGTGCAGGTGGTGCGCGCGTTCAAGATCGGCTCCGCGGCGTAGGGGGTACAGCGCGGGCGGTTACCGGGCGGCGCCGTGCGCGGGTGGCCGCCGCCCGCCCGCGCGTCAGCGCATCTGCTCGAGCTGAGCGGCGGTGACCGGGTCATCGCCGCTCGCCAGCGCGATGTACTTGCGGAGCACGACGAGCGACGCACCCGCCTTGTCGAACTCCGCCGCGACGAAGCGGTCGGTGCCGATGAGCGCGAGCGCCTCCCGTGCCGGCATGATGGCGCCCTTGATCTCGCTCCGGCGTTCCGCCGGGGCGACCGCGCGCAGCTCGGCCATCGAGGTGAAGAGCGGGAGCACCAGCTGGCCCTTGGTCGAGCGGATGGTGCGCACCCGCGGGCCCTTCTTCTTCGATGAGGTGCCCGTCACGTCGGCCACGAGATAGCCCTCGCGCAGCGAGTTCAGGAACGTCGCGAGGTGCTCGTAATCGGGCTGCTCCTGCAGCGCCCGCAGCGCGCCGCGCACGGCCTCGTTCGCGTAGTCGGGGTGCACCTCGTCAGGGATCAGAGCCTCCGCCGCTTCCGCCGTCCCGTTTGCGTTTGCATCTGGGTTTGCGTCGGCGTCTGGTGCGGGCTGCTGCGGGTTCTCGGCCATGCCTCCACCCTACCGGCGGCTTTCCGCCGCCCCTCATCGGCGGTTCCCCTCGGTCCGGGGTCACTTTCGTGCGTGTCGTCTCGCGCGACACGCACGAAAGTGACCCCGAATCACGACGAGGACGTTCAGAGACCACGGGAGGCTGTGCCGCGATCCTCACTCCTCGCCGACGCCCCGAGCCGCGAGCGCCTCGCCCGTCGACTGCGCGTGCGCGACGGTGCGCAGCGCGAACGGTACGAGCAGCGCGCGTACGCTGCGCTCGAGACCGCGGGCCTGGGCTGCCGCGCGGGTCTCCTGGGCGATGCCGAGGATGTTCGGGATCGCGGTGATGACGAGCGAGAACGCGAGTGCGACGCGATCCGGGTCCACCCGCAGCGGGCGAAGCGGCTCGAGCGCCCGAGCGATGGTGTCGAGCATGTCGGCGACCGCCGTGCTCGCGGTCACGGCGCTCGCGGCGAGGATCAGGGCGAGCAGATCGCCGACCACCTCGAAGCCGCGCGGCCAGCCCTGCAGCAGCCAGTCGGGTGAGCTCAGCACGGTTGTGAAGGGCTCCGATGTCGCGGTCGAGACCTCGTTCACCGACGCGAAGAGGAACAGCGGGATCGCGATGAACGCGAACCCCCGGGCGACGCGCCACAGGTGCCGTCCGCGCAGACCGGAGAGGACGGCGAGCGCGACGGCGATCCCGAGCCATACCGCGGTGATCGGCACGCCGCGCGTCCAGGTCACCGCGACCGCGAAGCAGACGAGTCCCAGCAGCTTCGCCCCCGGCGGCAATCGGTGCAGCGGCCCGCGCCCGGGCAGGTAGGCGCCGAGCGGCGACCAGCCGCTCATGCGATGCTCGCCCGGTAGTGCGCGACGGCCTCGGCCGGTGCGCCGTCGAAGACGACCCGCCCGTCCGAGATGACGAGCGTGCGGTCGGCGCGCTGCGCGAGGTCGAGGTCGTGGGTGACGACCACCACCTGCTGCGGCAGCGACATGAGCAGTTCGCCGATGAGGCGGCTGTTGCGCAGGTCGAGCAGGGTCGTGGGCTCGTCGGCGACGAGGATCGCCGGGTCGGTCGCCAGCACCGCCGCGATCGCGAGCAGCTGCTTCTGCCCCCCGGACAGGGTGTGCACGCTGCGCTCGGCGAGGTGCGCGATCCCGAACCGCTCGAGCACGGCGAGCGCCGCGGCTGTGCGCTCGCGCTTGCCGCGGTGGGTGCGGCGCAGGGAGAGCGCCACATCTTCGACGGCCGTGGGCATGATGAGCTGCGCCGAGGGGTCGGTGAAGACGAACCCGACGGCGCGTCGCACGGCGGGGCCGTCGCGGCGGGTGTCGAGCGGGGGTGTCGCGGTGTCGGCGTCCGGGGCGCCGGAGGTGTCGGAGGTGCCGGAGGTGCTGGAGGTGCTGGAGGTGCTGGAGGTGCTGGATCCCGGTGCGATCAGCACCTCGCCCGAGGTGGGCTCGATCAGCCCGTTGAGCAACCGGGCGAGGGTCGACTTGCCGGATCCGTTGCCTCCGACGATCGAGACGCGCCGCTCGCGCAGCACGAGCGAGGTTGGCTGCAGGATCGTCGCCTCACCCTCGGGGGAGGGGGCGACGACGGCTGCGCTGCGGAGTTCGATCACTCGGAGATCCTACGCGTGTCGGCGGGCTCAGCGTCGCACGCGCACGGGCAGCAGCGCGGGGAAGGCGCGGTGCACCGCGGTCGCGACGATCGCGGCGAGCAGGGCCTTGACGAGGTCGAGCGGCAGGAACGCGACGTCCACGATCGCGGCCTGGCCTACGGACATGCCGCCGCGCCAGGCGAGCCCCGCGATCCCGAGCACATGATTGACCGCGACCCCGACGACGGTCGCGAGGAGGAGCGCCAGCGTGGTCGCCACGGCGCCCCTGCGCGGGATCCGCGACGCGATGAAGCCCGCCGCCGCAGCGGCGAACGGGAAGGAGACGAGGTAGCCCATGGTCGGGCCCGCGAACGGGGCGAGCCCCGCGCTGCCTCCCGCGAATACGGGGAGACCGATCGCCCCGACCGCGAGATAGAGCAGCGCCGCGAAGAAACCGCGCCGCGCGCCGAGCACCGCGCCGGTCAGCACGATCGCGAAGGTCTGCAGCGTGAAGGGCACGGGGCCGAGCGAGATCGCGGGCAGGATCGCGCACACGGCGATGAGCGCCGCGAAGGTGGCGATGAGGGCGAGGTCGGTCGCGGGGTTGCGGCGCTGCCTCGAGCGGGGGCGGGGGTCGGGGGCGGTCGCTGCGGTGGTCGCGGGGGTCGAGCCTGTCGTGGCGGCCGGGCCGGTTGAGGCGGCCGGATCGGTCGGGGCTGTCGCGGCCGTCGGGGCTATCGCGGCCGTCGGGGAGGCGGCCGCCGGGAGGCCAGTAGATGCGGTCGCGTTCTTCGGGATGGTCGGGTCGGCCGCAGCGGAGTCGGCGCGGGAGTGGTCGGTCATGATGTCTCCGTGAGGTCGAAGTAGTGGTGGCGATGGAGGCGGCAGCCCGGATTGAACGGGGCGGAGCATGAGGGGCAGGCCTCGGCCCGCAGGTAGTCGTCGATGCGCATCGCGGTGCGGCAGACCCCGCAGAGCACAGCGCGGCGGTTGCCGTCGGCGGCGCTCCAGCGTTCGGTCGGATGCCCCGCGGTTTCCTCGTGGCACGCGAAGCAGGGGTAGAACTCCTCGCAGCACTTGAACTGCAGCGCGACGACGTCGAGCGGGCCGTGATAGTGCGCGCACCGGGTCTCGGCATCGACCACGCGACCGAGCACACGGGGTGCCGATGTGTGCGTGGGCGTGGTCATTCATGTCTCCTGGGCGATCAGTGCGGTCGGTGATTCTCGGTCACCTGAACAGTGTTCTGGTGAACGGTGTTCAGGTTAGCGCTAGACTGGCCCGATGCGCAACACCCTCGCCGATGTGGTCGCCGCCGGGCTGCGCGTGCTCGACGCCCAGGGGCTCGAGGGCTGCTCGATGCGCCGCGTCGCCGCCGAGCTCGGCGTGCAGCCGAGCGCGCTCTACCACCACGTGCCCGACAAGCAGACGCTGCTCGCGCTCATGGCCGACGAGATCGTGGCGCCGGTGGCGCGGGAGCAGACTGCCGCGCGGGCCGGGGCTGTTTCGCGGGTCGAGGATGTCGCGCGGGCAGAGGCTGCTGTGCCGGACGAGACCGCCGCGCGGGCAGAGGTTACTGCGCCGGTCGAGGCGGGAGGCGGCGCCGCCGCTGCCGGAGCTCCTGCCGGTGGTCCCGACGCCGATCCACGGTCCTTCTGCGTCTCGTTGCGCGACGCCATGCTCGCCGTGCGCGACGGGGCCGACGTCGTGGCGACCGCTGCGGCCTTCAGGCTCGGAGCCTCGGGGATCGAGCGCAGCCTCGGCGCCCTCGTCGGAGCCGACGGCGCGCGCACGCTCCTGCTCTACACCTTCGGGCACGCGCAATCGACGCAGACCCACCGTCAGGCCGCGGCGTTCGGGGCGCTGGTCGATCCCGCCGCGCTGCCCGGGCGGGGTGCGGAAGAGGCCCCGGATCCCGACCTCGACCTGGACGCCTCGTTCGGTCGCGGTCTCGACATCATCCTGCGGGGCTTGGACGCCCCTCGCTGAGCGGCGCTCGCAGGCAAGCGAGACAGCAGCGTTCGCCGCATGCATATAGCGCCGAGAGGCGGATTTCGCATGCTGGGTCCGCGCCTCTCATGCGAAATCCGCCACTCGAGCAGGGTGCGGCGGGGTGCGGCCGGGCTGGGCGGCGCGGGGCAGGGCTGGCCGGGGCCTGGAGGGGCTGGCCGGCGCAGGACGGGCGAATGCGAGGCAGGCGGGGCCGGGAGAGCCAGCGCAGGACGCGCGGACGCGGTGGGGTGGGGAGAGGCAGGCCGCGTCGGGCCGCCACCTGCCGCGTCAGAAGAGCGTGTTCTTGTCCTCCATGCCGCGCATCGCGTCGTAGTCGAGCACGAGGCAGCGGATCCCGCGGTCCTCGGCGAGCGTGCGGGCCTGCGGCTTGATCTCCTGCGCCGCGAAGACGCCGTGCACCGGGGCGAGCTTCGGGTCGCGGTTCATGAGCTCGAGGTAGCGGGTGAGCTGCTCGACACCGTCGATGCCGCCGCGCCGCTTGATCTCGATCGCCACCGACGCGCCCGAGGCGTCGCGGGCGAGGATGTCGACCGGGCCGATCGCGGTCATGTACTCGCGGCGCACGAGCGTGTGGCCCTCGCCGACGAGTTCGATCTGGTCGGCGAGCAGCTCCTGCAGGTGCGCCTCGACGCCGTCCTTGATGAGCCCCGGATCGACGCCGAGGTCGTGCGACGAGTCGTGGAACACCTCGAACACCGACACGACGAGCTTGTCGGCGGTCTTCTTGTGGGTGACCTGCCAGGCCTCGACGATGCCGGCCTCGCGCTGATCCTCGTCGAGTTCAAGCGTGGCGAGCGTGCAGGGCGGGCTCATCCAGTTGAGCGGCTTGTACGAGCCGCCGTCGCTGTGCACGAGGATCGAGCCGTCGTTCTTGAGCATGAGCACGCGCTTGGCCCGGGGCAGGTGGGCCGAGAGCCGCCCTGCATAGTCGACGGAGCAGTCTGCAACAACGATTCGCACTCGCGGTAGTTTAGCCGCTCCGGCGGGGAGCGGGGTCGGGCATCTCGGGCGACCGCGGATCAGCGGCGCGACCGCGCGGCCGACGCGGCGAACAGCACGTACACCGCGAACGGCAGCAGCGCCCAGAACGCGACGAGCAGCCCGATGTGCTCGCCGAGGAAGCCGAACGCCATCGGCCCCACGAGCATCGAGCCGTACCCGAGCGCCGACACCGCGGCCACGTCTCGAGCCGCGGTCTCGGCGCGGTCGGCAGCCGCCGAGATCGCGATCGGCCAGCCGAGGCTGGTGCCGACACCCCAGGCGAGCACGCCGATGACGGCCCCCGCGGTGCCGGGCACGAGGATCGTCATCACGATTCCCACCGCCGCGATCACGGCCGACACCCGCAGCACGCCGACCCGCCCGAAGCGGGTGATGAGCCACGATCCGGCGATCCTCACCGCCATGACCGCGGCGAAGAACACGCTCAGCATCGTGGAGCCCAGCTGGTTGCTGAAATCTCTGCCGTCGACGAGGGCGAGCGGCAGCCAGTCGCTCGGAGTGCCCTCGAAGAGGCCGAACGAGAGCGTGATCAGGCCGATGAGGAAGATGCGCGGGTCGCGCCATGGGCTGTAGGGGCGGGCGGATCCGGATCCGGATCCGGGGGCCTTCGACGACGACTCGCGCGGGGCGCCGTCGTCGGACCACTGGATCGGAATGGACCCGGTCACCGGGGTGAACGCCGGTTGCTGCCCGGCGGCGGACTCGATGATCGGGATCGAGCCCGTGACGGGATACCGCTCCTCAGGCCCGGGGAGGCGCTGTGCCGAGGAGGCGGATCCCGGGTCGCCGGCGCCCTCGGCCGTGGCCCGCGCCGTCGCCTCGTCGCGAGGCAGATAGCGCAGCAGGGAGAGCAGCACCGCGGCGCTCACGATCATCACCGCGGCGAAGTGCACGGGCACGGGCACGCCGAGCGCCTCGGCGAGCCCGCCGATCCCGGTCGCGGCGACCGCACCCAGGCTGTAGCCCGCGTGCATGAGCGGCATGCGGGGCCGCCCGAACGCCGCCTCCGCGTTGGCGCCGCTGACGTTCATGGCGACATCGCAGATGCTGAAGGCGAAGCCGTACGCGAAGAGCACCGCGAGCCCCACCGGGATCGCGCCGCTCAGGATGATCGCGGCGGCGCTCGGCAGCAGGATCGTGGTCGCGACGGTTCCGCAGAGGAGCGTGCGACGCGGCCCGAAGCGCTGCACCACCCGCCCCGACAGCATGAGCCCCGCGAGGCTGCCGACGGCGAGGCACAGGCCGTAGATGCTCATCTCGACGGCGGAGGCGCCGAGGTGATCGCGCACGGCCGGCAGGCGGCTCAGCCAGGTGCCGAAACCCAGACCCACCACGAGGAAGACGACGGGGATCGTGCGCACCCAGCGCACCACCGCGGCCCGTTCGAAGGGCACCGAAGCTGTCACCCCTCGAGTCTACGAGGCGCACCGAAGCGGGCGCGACCCCCGCACGAGGCGGGATCGGGGGCGGATCAGGCCCCGAGGCGCACCCAGCGGTCGCCGCGCGCCCTGATCCCGAGCGTCGCCGCCCGCGCCAGCATGAACACGAGCGTGAATCCGGCCGTGAGTGCGACCAGCGCGGCCGTGCCGCTCGGCACGAGCGTCGTGAGCAGCCACAGCGCGGGCAGGTACACGGCGAGGTTCACGAGGCTCGTCCAGGCGAGGTAGCGCGCGTCGCCCGCGCCCATGAGCACACCGTCGAGCACGAAGACGAAGCCGCCGAGGGGCAGCGAGATCCCGAGCACCAGCAGAGCGGGAGGCAGGATCGCGAGCACCTGCTCGTCGCTCGTGAAGATGCGCCCCACGACGGAGCTCGCGACCGCGAGCAGCACCCCGATCACCGCGCCGCACGCCACGCCCCAGAAGAGGGTGCGCCGCACGACGAGCCGGGCGCGCGGGGCGTCGCGCGCCCCCAGAGCATCGCCGATGAGCGCCTGCGCCGCGATGGCGAGCGCGTCGAGGGCGAACGCGGCCGTGGAGAAGATGGTGAACACCACCTGATAGCCGGCCGTGGCGGTCGTGCCGTGGCTGGTCGCCGCGAAGACCGTGACGAGCAGCGCGGCCCGCAGCCCGACGGTGCGGATGAAGAGCCAGCCGCCGCTGCGGCCCGCGTGGGCGAGGCCGTCGCGATGCGGCAGGAATCCCGCTCCCGCGCGGCGAGCGTGCCGGGTGATGACGGCCACGTAGACCGCGACCATGCCCCACTGCGCCACCACCGTTCCCCAGGCGCTGCCCGCGATGCCGAAGCCGAGACCGTAGATGAACCACCAGTTGAGCAGTGCGTTCGCGGCGAAGCCGACGGTGGCGACCGCGAGAGGCGTCTTCGTGTCCTGCAGGCCGCGCAGCAGGCCGCTCGCGGCGAAGACGACGAGCATGGCCGGGATGCCGAGGCAGGAGATCGTGAGGTAGGCGAGTGCCTGCTGGGCGGTGTCGTGTTCCACGTGGAACAGTGCGACGAGCGGATCGCTCGCGAGCCACAGCACCGCGCCCACCGCGATCCCGATGCCGAGCGCGAGCCACAGGCCGTCGATGCCCGCCTGCACCGCGCCACGCAGGTCGCCGGCCCCGCGTCGCCGCGCCACCAGCGGCGTCGTGGAGTAGGCGAGGAAGATCATGAGGCCGACCGCGGTCTGCAGGATCGCCGCGGCGACCGCGAGGCCCGCCAGGGGAGCGGCGCCGAGGTGCCCGATGAGCGCGGAGTCGACCACGATGAAGAGCGGCTCCGCGATGAGCGCGCCGAGCGCGGGTACGGCGAGGTGCGCGATGCTGCGGTCGATGCGCCTGCTGCTTTCGCTCATCGCTCCAAGGTATCGGTTCGGGCAGGCTCAGGCGTGGCTTGCTGCCCTTTGCGCGGCGCGCCCCGCGCCCCGACCCTCGCGCACCGTCCCGTCCGCCCCTCGCCCGCTCCCCACTCCCGCCCCTCGCGCACCGATCTACCGTAGAGCACCCCGTTTTCGCCGATTCGGGGTGCTCGAAGGCGGAATTGCGGCGCTGGGCCTGCGCTCCAGGATCGCGGGAGCGACACGCTCTAGGCTGTTCCCATGACCAATGCTGCGCACACCTCCGGTATCGACCTCGCCGAACTCGATCCTGCGGTGAGACCGCAGGACGACCTCTTCCGCCACGTCAACGGCAAATGGATCGAGCGCACCGAGATCCCGTCGGATAAGGCGCGCTACGGCTCGTTCGCGGTGCTCGCCGAGAACGCGGAGGAGGCGGTGCGCGACATCATCACGACCACCGAGGCTCCCGCGCCGGGGCTGATCGAGGGCGGCGCGGATCGCGAGGCCGACAAGGTCGCCGCGCTCTACGCGAGCTTCATGGACACCGAGCGGGCTGACCGCCTCGGCGCGGCCCCCATCGAGGGCGACGTCGCCCGCGCCCGAGCGGTCGCTTCGATCCCCGAGCTGATCGCCCTCGTCGCCGAGCTCGAGCGGCAGGGCGTCGGCGGCTTCTACAGCATGTTCGTCGACAACGACCCCGGCGATCCCTCGCGCTACATCGTCTTCGTGATGCAGGGCGGTCTCGGCCTGCCCGACGAGTCGTACTACCGCGAGGACCAGTTCGCCGAGATCCGCGACCAGTACCGCGCCCACATCGCCCGCATGCTCGAGCTCGCGGAGGTCGCCGAGGGCGCGGAGGCCGAGCGGCTCGCGGGGCTCGCCTACGACCTCGAGCGCCGCATCGCCGCGTCTCACTGGGACAAGGTCGCGAGCCGCGACATCCAGAAGCTCTACAACCTGCGCACCTTCGAGGGCCTGCAGGAGATCACCCCGCGGCTCGACTGGAACGCGTACCTCGCCGCGATGGGGGCGCCGGAGGCGGCGTTCGCCGAGGTCGTGGCGGCGCAGCCCGAGGCGCTCGCGGGGCTCGCCGAGCTGCTCGTCGAGGATGAGCTCGAGGCGTGGCGCGCCTGGCTGCTGTGGACGATCGTGCGAGGATCGGCGGCCCTGCTCTCGCAGCAGATCTCGCGGGCGAACTTCGACTTCTACGGCACCGCGCTCACGGGCGCGCCCGAGCAGCGCGAGCGCTGGCGCCGCGGCGTCTCGTTCGTGGAGGGCGCGATGGGCGAGGCCGTGGGGCGCCTCTATGTCGAGCAGCACTTCGACGAGAACTCGAAGGCGGCCATGGACGAGCTGGTGGGGCACCTCATCGAGGCCTACCGCGAGTCCATCGAGAGGCTCGAGTGGATGGGCCCCGAGACCCGTCAGCGCGCCCTCGACAAGCTCGACCGGTTCACCCCCAAGATCGGGTACCCGGTGAAGTGGCGCGACTACTCCGCGCTCGCCGTCGACGCGGGCGACCTGCTCGGCAACTCGCGCCGCGTCTCCGAGTTCGAGTTCGCGCGCGAGCTGGGCAAGGTCGGCAAGCCCATCGACCGCGATGAGTGGTTCATGACGCCGCAGACGGTCAACGCCTACTACAACCCCGGCTTCAACGAGATCGTGTTCCCCGCCGCGATCCTGCAGCCGCCGTTCTTCGACGCGTCGTGGGATGCAGCGACCAACTTCGGTGCGATCGGCGCGGTGATCGGGCACGAGATCGGCCACGGCTTCGACGACCAGGGCTCGCGCTACGACGGCGACGGGCGGCTGACCGACTGGTGGACGGAGGCGGATCGCGCGGCGTTCGAGCAGCTGACCGGCGCGCTCATCGGTCAGTACAACGGGCTCTCGCCCGAGGGCGCCGACGGCCAGACGGTCAACGGCGAGCTGACGATCGGCGAGAACATCGGCGACCTGTCGGGTCTCGAGATCGCGTGGAAGGCGTACCTGCGCTCGCTCGACGGTGCGGAGCCGCCCGTCGTCGACGGGCTGACGGGAGCCGAGCGCTTCTTCCTGGCCTGGGCGCAGGCCTGGCAGCAGAAGTCGCGGCCCGAGGAGACGGTGCGCCTGCTCACCATCGACCCTCACTCGCCCAACGAGTTCCGCTGCAACCAGATCGTGCGCAATCTCGCCCCGTTCCACGAGGCCTTCGGCACGCAGCCGGGTGACGGGCTCTGGCTCGATCCCGAGCAGCGCGTCTCGATCTGGTAGCGGCTGCGACGCAGCCCGCTCTCGCGCGCCCGAAGTTGACTGGCGCGCGGGAGCGGAGGAGACTCTGAGCACGCGCGGGCGCAACGGTGCGTCCGGGCATCGATCCCTCGACACAGGGTGGTGTTGATATATGGCAGGCACGGTCACGGGCACGGTCCCCGTCCCTCCGGTCACGCGGGTGATCATGATCGCCGCTGCGGCGGCGATGGGCGGATTCCTCTTCGGCTTCGACACCGCGGTGATCAACGGGGCGGTCGGCGCCGTCGGCGAGTGGAGCGGCGCGGGATCCGTGCTGCTGGGCTTCTCGGTCGCGAGCGCACTGATCGCCTGCGCCATCGGAGCCTGGTTCGCGGGGCCGATCGCGGCCCGGTTCGGCCGCATCAGGGTGATGCAGGTCGCAGCGGTCATCTTCTTCGTGTCGGCGCTCGGCAGCGGGCTCGCCTGGGAGATCTGGTCGCTCACGGCCTTCCGCTTCATCGGCGGTTTCGGGGTGGGCGCCGCGAGCGTCATCGCTCCCGCCTACATCGCCGAGGTGTCGCCCGCGAGGGTGCGCGGGCGTCTGGGCTCGCTGCAGCAGCTCGCGATCGTGATCGGCATCTTCGTCTCGCTGCTCAGCAACTACGCGCTGGCTCAGGCGGCCGGCGGCGCGGGCGAGGTTCTCTGGTTCGGGCTCGAGGCCTGGCGATGGATGTTCATGGCGGAGTGCCTGCCCGCCGTCGTGTACGGCGTGCTGGCCTATCTGATCCCGGAGTCCCCGCGGTTCCTGGTGAGCAAGGGGCGGGAGGAGGAGGCCGAGCGGATCCTCGCGCACTACGTCGGCGGCACGCCGACCGAGACGATCCGCGCGATCCGGTCGACGCTGGACTTCGAGGCGACGCAGTCGATCTCGGTGATCCGCGGGCCGCGCTTCGGGCTCGCGCCGATCGTGTGGATCGGGATCGTGCTCTGCGCCCTGCAGCAGCTGGTCGGCATCAATGTGATCTTCTACTACTCGACGATGCTGTGGCAGGCGGTGGGCTTCGACGAATCCGACGCGCTGCTGACGGGAGTGATCACCGCGGTCGTCAACATCGCGACCACGGTGATCGCGATCCTGCTCGTCGACAGGATCGGCCGCAAACCGCTGCTCATGATCGGCTCCATCGGCATGGCGCTCACGCTCGGCACGATGGCGTTCATCTTCGGCACCGCGCCGACCGAGACGGTCGGCGGGGCGGTGCAGCCGATCCTCTCGGATACGGCCGGAGTGGTCGCGGTGCTGGCTGCGAACCTCTACGTGGTGTTCTTCGGCATGAGCTGGGGGCCGGTCGTGTGGGTGCTGCTCGGCGAGATGTTCAACAACCGCATCCGCGCCTACGCGATCTCGGTGGCGGCGGCCGCTCAGTGGGTCGCGAACTTCGTCGTATCGCTCACCTTCCCGTCGCTCGCGCAGGCCGGTCTCGGCCTGGCCTACGGCCTGTATGCGACGATGGCAGTGCTCTCCCTCTTCTTCGTGTGGAAGTTCATCAGGGAGACCCGCGGTCGTGAACTGGAGGCGATGGAGTGAGCACGGCATTCGGATTGGACATCGGCGGCACCGGCATCAAGGGGGGCATCGTCGATCTCGGCACCGGCGAGTTGCTGAGCGAGCGGGTGCGCTTCGACACCCCGCAGCCGGCGACCGTCGCGGGAGTGCTCGACACCGCCGCCGCCGTCGTCACCGCGACCGGTTGGGAGGCGCCCGTCGGCTGCGCCTTCCCCGGCATTGTGAAGGGCGGCGTCGTCGGCTCCGCGGCGAACATCGACGACGAGTGGCTGGGCGAGAACCTTGAATCGCGGCTCGCCGAGCGCCTCGGCGTTCCTGTGCGATCGCTCAACGACGCCGACGCCGCCGGGCTCGCCGAGATGCGGCTGGGCGCGGGGCGAGGTAGGGCGGGCGTCGTGATGATGCTGACGCTGGGGACCGGGATCGGATCCGCGCTCTTCATCGACGGCCGTCTCGTGCCGAACACCGAGCTCGGGCACCTGGAACTCGACGGGCCGAACGTCGAGTCGCGCACCTCGGCCGCTGCTCGCAAGCGTGAGGGGCTCAGCTACGAGGAGTGGGGCGCGCGTCTGCAGCGCTACTTCTCGCATGTCGAGGCGCTGTTCTCGCCGGACCTCTTCATCGTGGGCGGCGGGATCAGCCGGAAGGCCGATCGGTTCCTGCCGTTGATCTCGGTGCGCGCGCCGGTGATCCCGGCGCACTTCCGTCAGAACTCCGGGATCGTGGGCGCCGCGCTGCACAGCGTCGAGTAGGCCTCGGGCGCGGTTCCGACCTCAGTCGGGCCCGCCGGTGCAGACCTCCGCCGCGGGCGCAGACCTCCATAACCGTGCGAGAGGTCTGCATCCGTGCCGGAGGTCTGCACCGGCCTCTGGATCGGGAGGGTGCGGGTTACTACTGCCCGGCTCCCTGGCCGGTGTAGAAGCCGTAGGTCGCGTCCGCGCCGCGCGCGGCGACCTCGGGATCCGCACCGGCTGCGACGTGCGCCGCACCCCAGCCGTCGGCGGCCGCGCGGTAGAAGGCGCGTCCCTCGTCGGTGAACGCCCAGGCCTCGGCCTCCGCGGGCGACAGGGAGCCCTCCACGGCGCCCAGGTGCAGTGAGAGACCCAGCAGGCCGCCGTCCCAGCCCACGCCTGTGGCGCCTGGACCGAAGGTGTCCCACATCTCCGTCGGCACGTCGGCGGTCTTCGCGACGTGCTCGAGCTCGAAGCGGGTGCGCTCGGCCCCCTGCTCGGTCAGCCGCACGGTGACCCACGTGACGCCGCCGCCGAACTCCCACGTGATGCGGTACTCGGCGCGGCCGTCGTGCGGAGGCGTGCATTCCAGCACCTCGCCGCCCGCGTTGCCCTGCAGCTGATAGCGCCCGCCGACGCGCAGGTCGCCGGTGATCGGCATGAACCAGCGGGCGATCCGCTCCGGGCTGGTCGCGGCGTCCCACACGTCGGCGATACCGGCCGGGTACTCCTGGGCGAGGGCCTGCACGCGTGCGGGTTCGCCGTCGATCTCTTCGTCGCGGAGAGTGCGGCTGACCGCCTCGATCTGCGCATGTACGTCGACCATGATCATTCCTTACTGTCGTTGTTGCCGTTGTCGTCGTAGCTGTCTTTGCTGCTGCTGTTGCTCTCGTTGCCGCTGTCGGCGCTAGTGCCGTTGCGACTGTCAGCGCGGTCGTCATGCGAGGGGCCCGCGGTGCGTGCCGCGGCGTCGCCGCGCGGGGGAGGGCTCGCAGCGGCGCGCTCGGCGGAGAGTCGCCGCTCCCGCTTGCCACGCGCGAGCTCGGTGCTGAGCGCGGCGAACGGGCCCCGCCAGAAGCGTTCGAACGGCGTCAGCCACTCGCTCGCCTGCTGCAGCCCCTGCGGATCGACCGCGTAGAGACGGCGGGTGCCTTCCGCACGCACGGAGGCGAAGCCGTGCTCCCGCAGCACGCGGAGGTGCTGCGATACCGCGGGCTGGCTGATCCCGAACTCACGCGAGATGACCGCCGCGATGCCGCCCGCGCTCGCCTCGCCGTCGGCGATGAGTTCGAGGATCCTCCGGCGGACGGGGTCTCCGAGAATGTCGAGCGCGTGCATGCCCCGATTCTTCACTCTCGACTTATATAAGTCAAGTCTAAATTTCGCTGCCGTTCGTCGTTCGTCGTTCGTCGTTCGTCGCTTGTCGCTCGTCGCTCGCTGCTCGCTGCTCGCTGCGGCAACCGTGTGCGGCGCGCTGCGGCGGAAGAGGGCGGTGCGAGCGTGTGAAACGCGGGCGTGGAGCGCGGCGGGGCGCGAGCGTGTGTAACGCGGGCGACCGAGCGCGGCCGAGCGCTGAAACGCGCGGGTCAGGCGTGCTCGGCGCAGGCGGCGTCGGGATGCGTCGCGCACGCCGCGAAGCGAGCGCGGCAGCTCGGATCCGCGCAGTTCGCCAGGCGGTTCGTCGGGGCCTCGCAGACGGTGCAGCGGCCGAGCACGGCGGCGCCGGGAGCGAAATCCAGCGACTCGCGCCCGTCGAACACGGCGAGCGACCCCTCCCAGAGGCCGTCGTTGCCGAAGGCTTCGCCGTAGCGCACGATGCCGCCGTCGACCTGGTAGACCTCCTCGAAACCGCGCTCCCGCATCGCGGCCGAGAGGATCTCGCAGCGGATGCCTCCGGTGCAGTAGGTCACGACCGGCCGGTCCTTGATGTCGTCGTAGGCGCCGCTCTCGATCTGCGCGATGAAGTCGTGGGTCGTATCGACCTCGGGCACGATCGCGCCCTTGAAGCGGCCGATCTGGGCCTCCCAGGCGTTGCGTCCGTCGAAGAAGACGACGTCGTCGCCCCGCTCGGCCACCAGTTCGTTCACGGCCTCCGGCGAGAGGTGCGTGCCGCCGCCCACCACGCCGTGCTCGTCGACGCGCAACTCGTCGGGGATCCCGAACGCCACCAGCTCGTCGCGCACCTTCACGCTCAGTTTCGGAAAATCGGCGATGCGACGCCACGGGGCCGCGCGATCGACACCGTGGAGCGCCTCGGGGCGCTCGGGCACGAAGCCGGTTCCGTCGCTCCACTTGGCCTCGAGACCGGCGAACGGCCCGTACTCGCGGGTGCGACGGAGGTAGCGCTTGCACGCGTCGAGCTCGCCACCCACGGTGCCGTTGATGCCGTGCTTCGAGATGATGATCCGGCCCCGCAGCCCCAGCGACTCGCAGAGTTCGCGCTGCCACAGTCGAACGGCGTCGGGATCGGCCACCGGCGCGAAGACGTAGTACAGCAGGATCTTGGGCTCGCTCACCCATCCATGTTAGAGGCCGCGGGTCCGCCTTTATGATGAGACCATGTCAGACGCCGCCGCACAGACTCCGCTCTCCCGCACCCCGGGAAGTCTCCCCGATGCCACGACGACCGATCACGCGCGCATGCACTCCGTCTCAGACGAGACCCGCGGCATCGTCGACCTCGTGCTCGATTATTCCCGTCGCCGTATATTGGCGACGGATACCCCGCTCGACCACGCCTCCTCGGCGCGGGAACTCCGCCGGCTGGCGGGGCCGACGATCAGCGAGGAGGGGCTCGGCAGCCGCCGCGCACTCTCGGTGTTCGAGCACATTCTCGCTCCGGCATGCATTACGACCGACCATCCGCAGTACCTCTCGTTCATTCCCTCTGCGCCCTCGAAGGCCGCGATCGCGTTCGACCTCGTCGTCTCGGCGAGCGCGCTCTATGGAGGTTCGTGGATGGAGGGCTCGGGCGCCGTCTACGCCGAGAACGAGGTGCTCGGCTGGCTCGCCTCCGAGTTCGGACTGCCCGAGGGAGCGGGCGGGGTGTTCGTGCAGGGCGGCACGATCGGCAACCTCTCAGCGCTCGTGGCCGCGCGCGATCATGCTCGTTCGGTGCGCGAGGCCGCGGGGGCGTCGCCACGTCCCGACGGCGGCTGGGCCGTGGTCTGCGGCGCCGAGGCGCACTCCTCGATCAAGTCGGCGGCGCGCGTCATGGATGTCGACGTGATCCCGGTGCTCGCCGACGAGCACGGGGTGCTGCGAGCAGAAGCCGTGCGCGAGGCGCTCGAACAGCACGGCGAGCGGGTCTTCGCGGTCGTGGCGACGGGCGGATCGACGAACTTCGGCGTGGTCGACGACATCGCGGGGATCGCCGCGCTCAAGGACGATTTCGACTTCTGGCTGCACGTCGACGGCGCCTACGGGCTCACCGCGATGCTCTCCCCGCTGGGGCGCCCGCACTTCGCCGGCGTGGAGCGCGCCGACTCGGTGATCGTCGATCCGCACAAGTGGCTGTTCGCCCCCTACGACGTCTGCGCGCTCATCTACCGCGATCCCGAACTCGGTCGCCAGGCGCACACGCAGCACGCCGAGTATCTCGACGTGCTCACGGAGCGGGCGGCATACGACCCTTCCGACTACTCCATCCAGCTCACCCGGCGGCCCCGCGGGCTGCCGCTCTGGTTCTCGCTCGCGACCTACGGCGTCGCCGCCTATCGGGAGGCCGTGACCCACTCGATAGCGCTCGCCAGGCAGATCGCTGACGAGATCGAACGGCGCCCGGGTCTGCGCCTGGTGCGCCAGCCGCAGCTGTCGGTCGTGGTGTTCGAGCGCGACGGCTGGGAGCGCGCCGACTACGACCGCTGGTCGGATCGGCTGCTCGAGGAGCAGCGGGCCTTCGTCGTGCCGAGCTCGCACGCCGGTCGCCCCAACACCCGCTTCGCGATCGTGAACCCGCTCACCACCTTCGAGCAGCTGGCGGGGATCCTCGACACGATGGAGTAGCGCGGGCTTCGCGAGCTCCTCGGGCTTCGCGGGTTTCGCGGGCTTCTCCTCCTTCTCGGGCCCGGGCCCCTCCGGCGCGCTTCAGGGAGGAGATCCTGATTGGAGCGGGCCGATCCGCGCCGATCCGCCCGCCTGGATCACGATCTCCTCATCGAAGCCCGGGCATTCTTTTCCCAAGTTGTTTGACCTTGACGTAACGTCAACCTCTAGCGTGAGTTTCGAGCCGGGAGAGTCCCGGCCGACACCCCGGAGGCGGAGCATGGAGTACTCGATCCAGCAGATCGCCCGAGCAGCGGGCACGACCTCGCGCACCCTGCGTCACTACGACAGCATCGGGCTCGTGAGGCCGAGCCGCATCGGCGGCAACGGCTACCGGTACTACGACGACCGCGCGCTCGTGCGGCTGCAGCGAGTGCTGCTGCTGCGCGGGCTCGGTCTCGGGCTGGACGCCATCGGCGAGGTGCTCGCGGCGCAGGACGCCCAGGCGAGGGGCGGGGAGCACCCCGCTGTCGCCGAGGCGCGCATCCTCGACACGCACCTCGAGCTGCTGAGAAGCGAGCGGAGCCGGATCGAGGCGCAGATCGGCTCGGTCGAGCGCACCATCGCGGCGCTTCGTCGCGCGGGTGATCCGAGCGCGGCGCCTTCTGGGGGCGAACGAGAAGAGGAGGACCTCATGTCCGAGAACATGTTCGACGGTTTCGACCACACGCAGTACCGCGAGGAGGTGGAGCAGCGCTGGGGCGCCGACGCGTACGCGCGGAGCGATGCCTGGTGGCGCGGCCTCGGCGAGACCGGTCAGCGGGAGTGGCGCGCACGCTCGGAGCAGCTGGGGCGCGACTGGGCGGCCGCCGCTCGGAGCGGCTCGGATCCCGAATCCGCAGAAGCGCAGGATCTCGCCCGCCGCCACGTCGAGTGGCTGCGGGGGATTCCGGGAACGCCGGCGTGGAGCGAGCGCGATGCGGGATCCGCGGAGCAGCCCGCGCGCACCTCGGCGACGGGCGGAGAGCAGGCCGCCACCCTTGCGGGGTACGTGCTCGGCCTTGCCGAGATGTACGTCGCCGACGAGCGCTTCGCCGCGAACTACGGCGGCGTCGAGGGCGCAGGCTTCGTGCGCGACGCGCTGCGGATCTACGTGGCGCGCGAGCTCTCTGCATAGCGCTCGCCGTCTTCCACACGCGCGTCCTCGGCGGCGCGGGCCTCTCGGATGCGCTGCTGCTGCTCGGGGGTGCGCACGAGCGGGGGCACGACCTCGTGCTGGTCGTTGACGATCACCACGTCGTGGTCGACGTGATCGACCATGGCGTGCACGGTGTCGATGAAGTCGCGGCGGCGGATCGCGTCGAGCACGCGGGCGTGGTCGCGCTCCATCTCGGCGCCGGTGGCCACGTTCGCGAGTCGCCCGCGGTGCTCGGGGGTGCGCAGCTGGTCGTTGATACCGGCGTAGAGCGAGGCCAGCAGCCGGTTCTTGGCGGAGTCGAAGACGAGGCGGTGGAACTTGCTGTCGAACGCCGAGTTCTCCGAGCCGTCGGCCAGGCCGAGCACGGGGCAGCGGGTGCAGCCCACCTCCTCGGCGGCGGCCTGCTCGAGCGCGGCGAGATCCTCGTCCGTGCGGTGCAGTGCGGCCTGCTGCGCGGCCTCGATCTCGAGCGCGCGTCGGTAGCTGAGAATTTCCTCGAGCGTGAAGTCGTTGAGGAACTCGTTGAGCAGGGTGCTGGTCGGCGTGGACGAGCGCACGAAGGTGCCCCGGCCGGGCAGTGTCTCGAGCATGCCCATGCTGGCAAGCGAGCGCACGGCCTCGCGCACGGTCGAGCGGCCGACCCCCGTCTGCTCGGAGAGCTCGGGTTCGATCGGGATCCGGCTGCCGACCGGCCATTCGCCCGTGGTGATCTTGCGGCGCAGGTAGGCGAGGGTCGCACGGGCTCGTTCAGAACCTGTGGTGCTTGCCATGCTTCGCCTCGCTTCGCTGCTGTGGATCCGGGGTTCCGCCAAGTATATCGGCGTCCGCGGAGCGGAGCCGGGGCTGCGCAGCCGTCTCGCAGTACGTCATCCTGGGCGCAGACGCAGGATGACGTACTGCAGCGTGCGCTGCGGCCCCTGCCGCTCTAGGCTGAGCTGAGAAGCCGGGTGAGCGCCGCGGCGGGCGCCCGGGCACTACCCAGGAAGGCTGAAGCGATGACGCAGAAGAATCCGAGTCGAGGCATGATCGATCCGTACGCGGGGATGCGCGAGGTGCCGGGCTTCACGCTGGTGAGCTCCGACATCCAGGACGGTGAGCCGCTGCCCGCCGAGCTGTACGCGGAGCAGGCGGGAGGATCGAACCGGTCGCCGCAACTCAGCTGGTCGGGGTTCCCGGCCGAGACGAAGAGCTTCGCGGTGACCTGCTTCGATCCCGACGCTCCGACCGGCTCGGGGTTCTGGCACTGGGCGGTCGCCAATATCCCGGCGACCGTGACCGAGCTGCCGGCGGGAGCCGGCTCGCTCGGCAGTGCTCTGCTGCCCGAGGGCGCGCTCACGATGCCCAACGAGAAGCGGGAGCCCGCGTTCACGGGCGCCGCTCCGCCCGAGGGCACCGGAGTGCACCACTACTGGTTCGTGGTGCACGCGCTCGACGTCGATCACATCGATGTCGACCCGCAGGCCACGCCGGCGGTGATGGGCTTCATGATGCGCAATGCCGTCGTCGCCAGGGCGATCATCGTGGCCACCGGGGAGTACGGCCAGGCCGCGTAGGCCGCGCGCCAGGGGCTCTGAAACGCTCCCGTTCCGCTTGGCAAGTCGGGGTTCATCTGCAACACTGGCACAGTCGGCTGCGACGCCGACTGCTTCGATTTCACAACGGATCGTCCGGCACGTACCTGCCGGTGAAACGAGAGGAAAACTCAATGGCGAGAGTCGTGTACGACGACGTGACCCTGCAGTACCCGGGCACCGAGCGCCCCGCGGTCACGAATCTGAATCTGGACATCGAGGACGGTGAGTTCCTGGTCCTCGTCGGTCCCTCCGGCTGCGGCAAGTCGACCGCGCTGCGCATGCTCGCGGGCCTCGAGGAGGTGACCGAGGGGCGGATCCTCATCGATGAGCAGGACGTGACGGAGGTCTCTCCGAAAGACCGCGACATCGCGATGGTCTTCCAGAACTACGCCCTCTATCCGCACATGTCGGTCGCCGAGAACATGGGCTTCGCGCTGAAGATCGCGGGTGTCTCGAAGGAGGAGCGGCGCAAGCGGGTCGAGGAGGTCGCCGAGCAGCTCGACCTGACCGAGTACCTCGACCGCAAGCCCAAGGCGCTCTCTGGCGGCCAGCGGCAGCGCGTGGCGATGGGGCGCGCGATCGTGCGTGCACCGAAGGTGTTCCTCATGGACGAGCCGCTGTCGAACCTCGATGCGAAGCTGCGTGTGCAGACGCGATCCCGCATCGCCACGCTGCAGCGCAGGCTCGGCGTCACCACCGTCTACGTGACGCACGATCAGACCGAGGCGCTCACGATGGGGGATCGCATCGCCGTCATGAAGCTCGGCGTGCTGCAGCAGGTGGGCTCGCCGCGCGAGCTGCTCGACCACCCCGTGAACACCTTCGTGGCGGGGTTCATCGGCAGCCCGGCCATGAACCTGTTCACCGCGGAGCTGAACGAGCAGGGCCTCGTGCTCGGCACCTCCGTGCTGCCGGTGGCCGACGACGTGCGAGCGGCGATCGGCGGCGGCCGGGTGACCGTGGGGGTGCGGCCGGAGGATCTCATCGTGGGCGGACCGGACGAGCCGGGCATCGCGGTGAAGACCGCGCTGATCGAGGAGCTCGGGGCCGACGGGTACCTTTTCGGCGAGGCGGAGATCGCCGGCGAGAGCGTGACGCTGGTCGTGCGCGTGGACGGTCGGGATCACGCGGAGCCGGGCGACCTGATCACGATCGCGCCCCACCCCGATCGTGTGCACCTCTTCGAGTTCGAGAGCGGTCGGCGTATCGGCACGCTGAGCGCCCGCCGCCTGGCAGCGTAGCGCCGGGCCCGGGCCCGGGCTCTGCGGGCCCGGGCGGGTCAACCGAGGTGCTGCGCGTACTGCTCGGCGAGCCAGCCCGGGATCGGACGGGCCCGCTGCGGGAACCCGCCGAGGTGCAGGCAGGTTTGGGTCGCGGATCGCGTGGCCGCTCCGAGGGCGTCGGCGATCCCGGCGCCCTTGAGGTGCGCCGCGACGAATGCCGCGATGAAGCTGTCGCCCGCTCCGCAGGTGTCGACCGGCGTGATGCGCTCGGCCCGGGTGTCGAAGAACTCGCCGGCGTGCAGCGCGAGGCTGCCGTCGGCGCCGCGCATCACGACGCCGATGGCAGCGCCCGCCGCGACGAGTGCGGTAGCAGTCGCGCGGGCCTCGGCCGCATCGCCGTCGCACGAGGTGAACGCGATCTCGACGCCGGCGAGCGAACCCTGGTCTCCGTTCGGTCGGCCCAGCAGGTCGACGCTCACGCGACGCCCGGCCTCGACGAGCCGCTGCGGGATCGCCGCCTGCGGCGCGGTCCCGGTCACGTGGCACCAGGCCGATCCCGCCGTCGCCGCCACGAGGTCGGGCGGATCCCAGGAGGGGCCCACTCCGAGATCCTCGTGCAAGAACTCGCGATCCCGATCCCGCAACCGGATCAGCGTGACTCCGGTGCGCCCGGGCAGCGTCGTGATCTCCTCGGGGCGCAGCCCGGCTTCGGCCGCGGCTCCCCGCACGATCTCCGCGGCGGCATCGGTGCCGACGGCGCCGAGATAGCGGGCGCCGCGGCCCGCCGCCCGCCACTGGGCGGCGACGTTGAGCGCGCTGCCGCCCACGGTGACGCGGCCCTGCTCGACGTACACGTCGAGGCAGTTGTCGCCGATCGCGATGAGGGGAGAGGAGGTGCTCATGGGGCGCTCCGAGGTTCGGGATCCACCAGCCCAGTCTAGAAGTCGCCCTTCTTGTAGTAACGGCGCGTGGTGAGGTCGTGGTCGCGCGCCCGCTCGAGGTGCGAGCTGAGGCGCTCGAGCACCGCCGCGAACACGATCGGCGACACGAGGGCGCGCACGTGGGGCGTGAGGCCGGCGAGCTCGAACTCCGCGGCGTCGAGCACGCGCAGCTTGCGGGTGACGGTGGTCGCGAAGCGCTCGACGCGCTCGGTCAGCGGCCGCTGCTCGTCCTCGCCCTTGAACAGGAAGACGCTCGTGTCCTCCTCGAGCAGCTCGAGGGTGCCGTGGAAGAAGTCCGAGGCGTGCACGGGGCGCGTCCAGATCCACTGCATCTCCTCGAGAATGCACATGCCGTAGTAGGCGGCCTCGTACCACGATCCGCCCGCCGAGGTCATGATGTGGTGCTGCTCGTCCTTGATCTCGTCGGCGAGGGCCTCGGCGCGCGGTTCGAACTGCTGCTTGGCTGCGACGAGCAGCTCGGGCAGCGTCTGCAGCTGCGCCACCACCTCGTCGTAGTCGTCGATCTCGCCGCGCACGTCCATGATGGCGAGGGCGAGCAGCAGCGACTGGAGGTAGAAGTTCTCGCTCGAGGTGGGATCGGCGCAGTCGTTCGCGAAGTTGACGTCGGCGAGCCGGGCGATGGGGGTGTCGGCCTTGGCGGTGAGGCTGAGGATCGTGGCGCCCTGCTGCTTCGCGAACTCGATCGCGGCGATCGCCTCCTTGGTGGTGCCCGACACGGACGGGAAGACGGCGATCGACCCGGGGCCGAGGTGCGCACTTCCGGTGTTCACGATCTCGGCGCTCATCTCGATGTGCACGGGGAAGGTCGAACGGGTCTGCAGCAGGCGGGCAGCGGGCAGCATCAGGAAGTTCACGCCGCCCGCGCCCATGAAGAAGACGTTCTTCGCGTCGTCGCTCAGCAGTTCGCCGATAGCCTCGCGGATCGGCGCCGCGAGGGCGGTGGCGCCCTGCTGCACGGAGAGGTAGTGGGCGGGGTCGAAATTCAGCATCGTTGCTCCTGTCCGTCATTGGATTATGTTGTCCGACAACAATAACAGTTGTCTGGTCATTCGGGGAAGCTGCTATGGTCGCCGATGAGGCGTGGGCTTTCGAAGACCGTCCTGGAGGGGGCTTGATGAAGAGTGGCGCGGACGCGATGGGCGGATCCGGCAGCGCGGTGGATCGCGTGTACGAACGTGTGCTGCAGCTCATCCAGCAGCTCGGCCTGCGCGCCGGCGACCGGCTGCACACCGAGGCGGAGTTGTCGGACCTCTTCGGCGTCTCCCGCTCGACGGTGCGGGAAGCGCTGCGGAGGCTCGAGCAGGAGGGGGTTCTCCTCGCGGTGCAGGGGCAGGGCCGCTTCATCTCGGCGGTGGCCTCGCTGAGCCCCGAGCGCCCCATGAGCAAGTACGAGAGCATCACCGAGATGCTGACCGCGCGCGGGTACGCGGTGACCAGTGCGGTGCTCGACGTGGCGGAGGGCTCGGCCAGCGCAGCCGAGGCGGCAGCACTGGAGGCGGAGGAGGGGGATCCCGTGATCCGCCTCCTCAGGATCCGCTTCGGTGATGACCGCCCCCTCGTGGTGAGCGAGAACACCGTTCCCCGCGACCTGCTCCCCGGCCCCCTCGAGCACCGCGACTGGGGCGGATCGCTCACCGCCGCGCTCGCCGCGCACGGTCATCACGTGCGCTCCTCGCTCGCGACCATCTCCGCGACCTCGCTGCCCGAGGAGTGGGCCGAGCGGCATCGGCTCCAGGGTCTGGGTCCGTGGTTGCTGGTGACCGAGGTCGGGCTCACGAAGGAGGGTCGCCGGGTGCTCTACGCCCGCGACTACCATCGCGGCGACGAGATCTCCTTCAGCGTGCTGCGTCAGCGGTAGCGTGAGCGGACTGCTCGATCAGGGTCCGCGCTCAGTGAGCACGTTTGACGAGCCGGTTCGTCGTAGTTCCGGTGATTCGCGGGAGGGCGGGCGTTAGAGGCTGATGTTCGCCGGTCTCGTGCGAATCGCCGGAGTTTCAACGGGGCGGGGCAGGCGAGCTCAGTGCGGGGCCGCTACCGACGCCCGTTCGACCAGGCGCGCTGGCAGTTCGAGCTGCGTGTATTCGCCGTGCCTGCTGCTCCCGCTGCTCTCGTTGCTCCCGCTGCTCTCGTTGCTCCCGCTGCCCTCTGGGTCGGCGTCCTCGCCGTCGATGCGTCTCAGCAGCAGCTCCGCGGCCCGCCGCCCGAGCTCGAGCATGGGCTGCTCGACCATCGTGAGCGGGGGCTCCATGACCGCCGCCCACGAGCTGTCGTCGAAGCCGATCACCGACGCCCGCGACGGGATGGGCACCCCGCCGTCGCGCAGGGCGTGCAGCGTGCCCGTGAGCGCGTCGGTCTCGGTGCAGAAGAACGCGGTGGGCGGGGTGTCGAGCGCGAGCATGCGGGTGACCTCGTCGTACGCGTGCGACTCGGTCTTCTCGCCCACCGAGACCAACTCCGGGTCGAGGGGCAGCCCTGAGTCATCGAGGGCGTCGAGATAGCCCATGAGGCGCTCGCCGTCGCTCCAGAGATTGCGCGCGGCCGCGTCCACCAGGTCGCGACGGAACCTGGGGCGCTCGACCATGGGCGGGCCCCAGACGAAGCCGATGCGCGTATGCCCGGCCGCGACCAGCTGCTCGGTGGCGGCGCGTGCTGCCGCGCGGTTGTCGATGACCACGGCGTCGAGCTCGACTCCCGGGATCAACCGGTCGAGCAGTACGAGCGGGATGCCCTGGTCGCGCGCCAACTGCAGATGCGCGGTCGAAGCGGCGTCGCAGGCGGCGGAGGAGAGGATGATGCCGTCGACCCGCTTGTCGACCAGCACGTTGACCGCCGCGATCTCGTCCTCGAGATGCTCGTAGGTGCTGATGACGAGCGCGTCGAAGCCCCGGGCGCTCGCGACCTCCGAGACGCCGCGCACCACCCCGCCGAAGAACGGGTTGGAGATATCGGCCACGACCACCCCGAGGGTGTGGCTGATGCCGGTGGAGACGCTGCGGGCCAGCTGATTGGCCCGGTAGCCCAGTCCCTCGGCGGCGGCGAGCACGCGGAGACGCGCCTCGGTGCTGACGTAGCCGTACCCCCCGAGTGTTCTCGCTGCGGTTGCGCGGCCGACGCCTGCGGCTGCCGCGACCTCGGAGATCGTGGGGGAGGACGATCGCGCTTTGCCCAATGCTTCCTCCTCGGTGGAGTATCCAGTCTAGGAGGTCGCGCCGGTGGGCGTGCGGCCCGCCCCCTCCGCGGTATCGGGTGCGGCCGCAGCCTCGTGCGCGGCCGAGGCGACGGGTGTCTTCCGGCCGTGGTCGAACGCGGCCTCGACCAGGCATTGATCCCGGGACGCCTCGGCTCCGGCGCGGAGCGCGAGGCGCAGTTCCTCAGAGGTGGGTCGGCGATCCCTCGACCAGCCGGCGTCGAGCAGGTGCACGACGAATCCCGCCAGGAACGCGTCGCCGCAGCCCATGGTGTCCACCATGGTCGCCGGATCCTCGAGGAGTAAGGCGCTGCCCGTGACGACTCGCGTTCCGTCGGTCACGATCGCCCCGTCGGTGCCACGCGTCGCGAGGGCGAGCGAAGCGCCGTGGGCGACGAGGGAGTCGAGGATCGCGCGGGTCTCGGTCTCGCCCTGCTCGGAGCATGAGATCAGCGCGAGGTCGATGTGGGGGGCGACCCGGGCGAAGTACTCCTCGGTGCGGTACTCGGGCTCGGAGGAGAAGTCGAAGCTGACGAGCGGGCCCAGCCGCGCCAGGCGGGGCAGCTCGGGGAGGATGCCGGAGTAGACGCTCGTGTGCACGAGGTCGAACTCTGCGGCGTACTCCAATCGGCCGTCGGCGAGGTCGATGGGCTCGCGCACGGTGACGCCGCCGCCGTTCCAGCCCAGGAACGTGCGGTCGCCGTCGACCACGTGCAACCGCGAGATGCCCGACTCGCCCCCGCGAACGAGGGAGCGGTGGAGATCCACCCCCTCCTCAGCGATCGAGCTGCGCAGGAACTCGCCCTCCTCGTCGTCTCCGAAGACCCCCAGGTAGCCGGATTCCGCGCCCAGCCGACGGGCGTAGACGGCGACGTTCACCGCGTTGCCGCCCGGGTAGTCGATACCGCGATCGACGAAGCGGTCGATGATGTTGTCGCCCAGGCCGAGAATCTTCACGGAGTCACCTCTTCATTGTGGATCGACGAGCGGCTCGCCGGAGCCGACGGGAAGGGGCGGATCGGCCGATCCGCCCCGCTCGGTGTTCCGGCGGCGCCTGCGGGCCTCGTGCGCGCACGGCGCCGGGGCCCGCAATCCGGCGCGCCGGTCAGTCGGATCAGTAGTCCATCACACGGTAGTAGCGACGCAGATCGAGGGAGTGGTCGCGCACCCGCTCGAGGTGCTTGCTCACGCGCCCCATGACGGCGTCGAGCACGATCGGGGCGATGAGCGCCCGGTTCTCGGGGCTGAAGCCCTTGAGCTCGTAGTTGCGCGTATCGAACACGTTCACGTCCTTCGAGATGCGCTTCGCGAAGGCCTCGGCGCGGTCGGTGAGGGGGCGGGTCTCGTCTTCGCCCTGGAAGATGATGACCGACGTATCCTCCTCGAGCAGCTCGAGCGAGCCGTGGAAGAATTCGGCGGAGTTGACGCGGGTGGTGCGCAACCACTGCATCTCTTCGAGGATGCACATCGAGTAGAGGTAGGTGAAGCCCCAGAGCGGGCCGCCGCCGATGAGGAAGTGGTAGTCGGTGTCCTTGTGCGCCTCCGCGAAGGCGGAGGCCTGCTCCTCCGCGGCCTTCGCCGCGTCGATCACGGCGTCGGGCAGAGCCGTCAGCTCGTCCGCGAGCGACTCGTATCCCGGGAACTCGCCGCGCACGTTCATGATGCGGCCGACGAGCAGCAGCAGCTGCGGGTCGAAGGGCCACGTCTTGGGAGCCGAACTGAGGGTGTGGTCGACCTTCTGCGCGATGGGCGACTCGGGTACGCCGGTGAAGGAGACGGTGGTGGCGCCCTGCGACTTCACGTAGTCGATGGCGAGCAGCACGTCCTCGGTGGTGCCCGAGACGGACATGAACACGGCGAGCGTGTTCTCGCCGAGCCAGGCGTCGCCCGACTCGATGAGCTCGCGCGAGATGACCGCGCGAATGGGGAGCTTCGAGAAGCGCCTGGCGAGATACTCGTAGGGCCACGCCTGCGCGTAGGTGCCGCCCGAGCCCACGAGCAGCACATTGTCGATTCCGCGCTCGAGCAACTGGTCGACCAGCTGCTCGATTTGCGGGCGCAGTGCGACTGCGCTGGAGAGTTGTTCGCGAATCTGGGCTTCGTTGAAACCGAGCATCGTTGATCCTTTCGTGCCGAGACCCTGCCCGATCTGGTACCGGTATCAGGTTCGAACATCGTGGCATAGCCCGCGGTGCGCGTCAACACCTCTCCGGCGGGAGGGGCGGATCGGCGAGGCCGTGACAGCAATGATGTGCGGTAAAAAGCGGCCATTTCGGTCAACCGAGGGGTGATATTCCAGATTGCCGCTTGCGCAGCGCGCCCGCATGGGTGACAATTCAATGCAAGTCGGTGGTACCGGTATCAGATCCGCGATACCGGGCCGCCCGCTCGACGCCGTATTCCACGACCGGTCGCCCGGCCGGGCTGAAGCGGCGCTCTCAACGAGGAGGGGCATACACATGCAACGGAAGAAGACCACTCTGGCGGTAATGGCGGTCGGAGCCGCACTCATGCTGAGCGCGTGCGCAGGCGGGGGCAACGGCGGCGCGGAGGCCGACGTGACCGCGGAACCCGAGTTCTCCGGCAAGCTCAGCATTCTCACGAAGTTCGCCGGTGAACCGCTCGGCCCCTACTTCGAGGACCTCGCTGCGGCCTATCAGGAAGAGCACCCCGACGTCGAATTCGAACTGATCCAAGAGACGGACCAGTCGGTCAAGGATAAGACGAAGACTCTGACGGCGTCGGGTGCGCTCCCCGACATCTACTTCACCTGGACCGGCACCTGGGCTCAGAACTTCGTCGACGGAGGTCTGGCCGCCGACCTCAGCGAAGTCATCGCGCCGGGCACCGAGTGGGGCGATACCTTCGGCGAAGCCTCGCTCGACGCATTCAAGTACGACGGCAAGTATTACGGCATCCCGCTCTACAACAACGGCAAGTTCATGGGCTACAACAAAGACGCCTTCGCCGCGGCCGGCATCGAGGTGCCCACAACCTTCGAGGGGCTCATCGACAGCTGCGGCCCGCTGCGCGACGCCGGTTACGAGCCCATCGCCTTCGGCAACAAGGACGGCTGGCCGGGCCTGCACTACCTGCAGCAGCTGTTCGCCTACAACGTGCCGAGCGACACCCTCAACGCCGACTTCGATCCCGAGACCGCCAAGTGGGACGACCCGGGGTACGTGAAGTCGCTCGAGGAGTTCGAGCAGCTCGTGACCGAGTGCACCGACTCCGGCAAGGGCACCAACGGCGTGCTCTACACGACCGCGCAGGAGGCGCTCGCCGGCGGCCGCGCGGCGATGTACTACCAGGAGATCCTCGAGTTCGACCAGCTCACCTCGGGCGACACCCTCACGCCCGAGAACTTCGGCATCTTCAAGCTGCCGGTGCCCGAGGGGGCGAAGGGCGATCCCGACGCGATCGAGGGCTCGCCCGAGGGATACCTCATCAACAACAAGTCGCCCCGCGCCGCGCTCGCCGTGGACTTCATGAAGTTCGTCACGAATCCCGAGAACGCGAAGACGCTCTCCTCGCCGCCCTACGGCCAGCCGAGCACCGTGATCGACGCCGTCACCGAGGAGACCTCGAGCGCCGCCGTCTACGACGGCATCACTCAGGTCAACGAGGCGTCCCAGATCGTGGTCTGGCTCGACACCGTGACGGTTCCCGAGGTAGCCGACGCCTGGCTCGCGGGCGGCGAGGCGCTGATCAGCGGCGACTCCTCGCCCGAGCAGATCCTCGAGAGCGTCCAGAAGGCGAACGAGATGGCCCGCTGACCCGTCGCGCTGCGGGGCCGGAACGCGAAGTCCGCGCCACGGCCCCGCAGCGCACGTCGACGCAGTACCGAGGGAAGCAACATGCACTCACGCCTCACCAGCGCCAGGGGTCTCCTCTGGCTCGCCCCGGCGATCCTGATCCTGATCGGATTCGTCTACGTTCCGCTGATCCAGAACTTCGGCTTCGCCGCCTCCGAGTGGGATATCTACTCGGGCACGAACGAGTTCGTCGGCGCGAAGAACTTCGAGCGCCTGCTCGACGATCCGGTCTTCTGGCGATCGCTCGGCAACAACCTGCTCTACGCGCTCGTGTCGATCGTGTTCCAGGTCGGTGCGGCGCTCGTGATCGCGGCCCTCGTCGAGAGCGTGCGCAGCAGGCGCACCCGCAACGCGCTGCGCACCATCTACTTCATCCCGTCGGCCATCTCGATCACCGTTTCCGGCCTGCTGTTCTACTTCATCTACGAGCCGAACATCGGCATGCTCAACAGCTTCCTCGACTCCATCGGCCTGCACGCCCTCGCGCAGCCCTGGCTCGGTCAGGAGAGCACGGCGATGATGGGCATCATCGCGATGAGCCAGTGGCAGGGCTTCGGGTACTCGGCGCTGCTCTTCACGGTGGCGATCCAGCGCATCCCCTCCGAGCTCTACGAAGCGGCGCAGCTCGACGGCATCGGCGGCGTGCGGCGCTTCTTCACCATCACGGTGCCGCTGGTGCGCGAGATGTCGGGTCTGATGATGATCGTGACCATCTCGGGTGCGTTCCAGGTCTTCAACGAGGTCATGGTGATGACCACGGGAGGCCCCAACAACTCCACGCAGGTGCTCGGCACCTGGCTGTACCGCAACGGCTTCGTGCGCAATGACTTCGGCTACGCGGCGGCGATCGCCGTGGTCATCTTCGTGCTGTCGCTCGCGATCGGCCTGCTGCAGCTGTGGTACACGAGGAAGCGGAGGGTCGAGGTATGAGTACTGAAACCGCAGTGCTGCTGGCGGTGCCGCCCGGGCGGTCGCGCATCGGCAAGCTGGGATTCTTGGGGATCATCGGGCGGATCCTCGTCTGGTCGTTGCTCATCGGGCTCGTCGTGATCGTGCTCTACCCGCTGCTCTGGATGGTGTTCAACGGTTTCAAGACGAACACCGAGCTGTTCGGCAACCCGTTCGCCATGCCGCAGCAGTGGAGCTGGGAGAACTACGTCAAGGCGTGGAACCGGGGCGTGAGCAACTACCTGATGACGAGCGTGCTGGTTACGATCACCTCGACCATCACCACTGTGTTCGTGAGCGCGTGGGCGGCGTACGGTCTCACCCGCGTGCGCATCCCCTTCAACGGCGTGTGGACGGGGATCATCCTCGGCGGCCTCATGCTCGCCCCGACCGTCGCGCTCGTGCCGCTGGTGAAGATGTTCCAGGCGATGGGGCTCTACAACACGTTCTGGGCGCTCATGATCCTCTACACCGCGTTCAGGATCCCCTTCACCACCTTCCTCATCCGCTCGTACATGGTCGACCTGCCGAGCGAGGTCGACGAGGCCGCGCAGATCGACGGTGCGAGCCGGTGGACGACGTTCTGGCGGATCATCCTGCCCATGTGCCGGCCGATCCTCGTCTCCACGGTGCTGCTGCACGTGCTGTTCGCGTGGAACGAGTACCTCTTCGCGATGGTCTTCACGAGCGGGACCGGGGTGCAGCCGCTGCCGGTCGGCCTCACGAGCCTGATGAGCAAGCACGGCACGGACTATCCGGTGGTGTTCGCCGGCATGGTCATCGCGGCGGTGCCCGTGATCGTGCTGTTCCTGGCCTGCCAGCGGTACTTCGTCAAGGGCCTCGCCGACGGCGTGGGCAAGTAGGGGGGGCGGGCGCGCCCTGCCCTGCCCCGCCCCGCTGCCTCGAAACCGACTGTTTCAGCGAGACCGACTGGTCCAGGGGCTCTGAAACAGTCGGTCCCGCTGAAACAGTCGGGTTCGGCGTGGATCCCGATCCCCGACCTCCTCTACCGCTTCGAAAGGAACCACCGTGGCGCTCTCACTCGCGCAGATCAGCGGATCCAACTTCTCCTACCAGCACCGGCCGCTCGCCGAGTGCTTCGACGACCTCGCCGAGTTCGGCCGCACGGGCGTGGAGCTGTGGGGGATCGCCCCGCAGCTCCACGTGCCGTGGCTGAGCGACGCCGAGGCGCGGGCGGTGCGGAGGGAGGCCGCGGCGCGCGACCTCGAGATCGTCTGCTTCACGCCCGAGCAGGTGATGTACCCCGTGAACATCGCCTCGCCCGACAGTCGCCTGCGCGCCGAGAGCATCGCGATGTTCCGGCGGGCTGCGGAGCTTGCGGTGGAGTTCGGGGCCCCGAAGCTCTTCCTCACGCCGGGCCGCGGGTTCGAGAGCGAGCCCGAGGAAGTGGCCTGGCGGCGATCGATCGACGCGCTGGGCGAGATCGCGGGGTACGCGGATCGGCTGGGCCTCGAGTGCCTGCTCGAGCCGCTGCAGCGGGTGGAGTCGAACCTCGTCAACGCGGCCGCCGACGCGGCGCGCGCGCTCGACGAGGTCGGTGCGCCGAACCTCGGCGTGGCGCTCGACACGGTCGCCATGGCGGTGGCGGGCGACGACGTCGACGGCTACTTCGAGCTGCTCGGCGAGCGCGTGCGCCACGTGCACCTCATCGACGGCGCCCCCGCTGGGCACCTCGCCTGGGGCGACGGGGAGCTGCCGCTCGAGACGATCCTGTCGGCGCTGGCGCGGCACGGGTACGAGGGGTGGATGACGGTCGAGCTGTTCGGCGACGGATCCTACGCGTTCGATCCCCGGCCGGTGCTCGAGCGCTCGCTCGGAGCGGTCGAGCGGGCGCTGCCGGCCTGAGGCCGCGCGGGTGCCGCGTCCGGTGCCTGGCGCTGCCGCTCTTCGCCGCGCCCGCGCTCCTTGCCCCAGCGCCCCGCGCCCGCGCGCTCGGCCCCGCGCCGCGCCCGCGCTCCTCGCCCGGGCGCCCGCCGCCCGCGCGCCCGCCCGCTCGGCTGCCCAGCCCGCCGCCGAGATGACGCGTGTGGCCCCTCCCCACGGCGGGGAGGGGCCACACGCGTCATATCGACGAGGCGCTCGTCGGATCAGTGCCCGAAGGTGCCCGTGAGCCGGGCCCGGCCCAGTGTGTGGCCGAACATCTGGAATCCGAGGAACGCGGGCGACGCGAGGTCATCGAGTTCGAGCTTCTCGACGTCGAGGGCGTGCACGACGAACATGTAGCGGTGGTCGCCGTGCCCGGGAGGCGGGGCGGCGCCGACGAACCCGCGCACGCCGCCGTCGTTGCGCAGCAGCGACGCGGCCTCGGGGAGCCCGGAGCGATCATCGACGGTGATCGCGCCCTCTGGGAGCTCCGTGACGGAGAGCGGGATGTTGTAGGCGGCCAGGTGCCAGAAGCCGCTGGCCGTAGGGGCGTCGGGATCGAAGCAGGTCAGTGCGAAGCTCTTGGTGCCCTCGGGGAACCCCGACCAGCTCAGCTGGGGCGAGGCGTCTCCGCCGCCCGTGCCCACCATGCCCGACACCTGGGGCAGAGGCAGGTGCTCCCCATCGGCGAAGCTGGTGGAGTCGAGCGCGAACGAGGGCACTTCGGGGAGTGCCGCATAGGGATCGTATGTCACGGTGTTCCTTTCTGTGGTGGTGTGCGAGGGATCGGCTCTCAGGCCGCCCACCCGCCGTCGACCGTCACTACCGAGCCTGTCATATACGAACTGGCGTCGCTCAGCAGGAACGAGGCGACGGAGGCGATCTCCTCCGACGTGCCGGGGCGGCCGGCGGGGATCTCGGTTCTCATGCGGGCCGCGTGGGCGTCGTCGGCCCATCCGGCTTCCGTCATGGGGGTGAGGATCGAGCCCGGAGCGATTGCGTTCACGCGCACGCCCGCCGAGGCCAGCTCGCGCGCGGCGGAGCGCGTGAGCACGTTGATGGCGGCCTTGGAGGCGTTGTAGGCGAGCTGATGCTCGGGGAGGCGCTCGACCACGGCCGAGGAGAGGGTCACGACCGAGAGCGGCGCGGGCTCGCCGCCCGGCTGCTGCGGTCGGCGGGCGGCCCAGCGCAGCGCGAGGAAGGTGCCGGTGGCATTCGTGTCGAGCACGCGCCGGAACGATTCCACGTCGGTGTCGACGAGCGGACTGCGCTCGCGGATGCCCGCGGCGTGCACCAGACCGGTGACCCCGTCGTGGGCGAGGCCCTCCCAGGCGGTCTCATCGGTGACGTCGAACGGGAGCACCCCCGGCGCTGCGCTGCGGCTCAGGCGGATCACGCGGGCCCCCTCGGAGGCGAGGCGATCCGCGATCGCGAGGCCGATCCCCGATCCGGCGCCGGTGACGATGACGGTCTGCGGTGCGTCAGGCATGCTGGGTCTCCTGCTCCGGGAGAACGGCCCGGCGCGTCGAGGTCTCGCGGGCGGCGACGGCGACGATCGCGTAGATCACCAGGGAGACGGCGACAGCGAGCACGATGGGTGGCAGGCCGGGGACGGTCACGAGGCCCGTGAGGCCCAGGAGCCCGGTCAGAGCGCCGCCGACCATCGAGGTGAGAGAGGCCCAGCGCCCTCCGAAGCGGGTGAAGAGCCCGAAGATGAAAGAGACGAACACGCCGGAGCCGTACATCGTGAAGGCCATGGTGAGCACCTGGATGATGCCGGGCACGAGCAGCGAGAACCCGAGGGCGAGCAGGCCGAGCGCTACGGTGAGGATGCGGGACCAGCGCAGCTGCCGCTTCGGGTCGTCGCGCACGCTCTTGATACGGAGCAGGAAGTCGTTGGAGATGTTGCTGACCGCCGCGAGGAGCAGTGCGTCGGCGGTCGAGACCACGGCCGAGATGATCGCGGCGACCAGGATGCCGGCTGCCCACACGGGCAGCACGTTGCTGATGAGGGCCGGCATCACCCCGACGGTGGGATCGAGATCGGGGAAGAGCACGCGCGCGGCCATGCCGGCGAGGGCCGGCACGACGGCGAAGAGCGCCGTGAGCGCCCCCGCGATGCCGGCGCCCGCAGCCGCGGACCGGACCGACTTCGCCGAGAAGACCCGCTGCATCACGTCCTGTCCGACGAGCTTGTGGACGACGACGGGGAGCGCGGCTCCGAGGAAGAACGACCAGCCCTGGTTCAGCGGGTTGAAGGGTTGCGCGACACCCGCGGTCGCGAAGGTCTCAGCGATCGTCGTGAAGCCGCCCGCCGAGCCGATGGCGATGACCGTCACGATGACGAGCCCCGCCACGATGACGACGAACTGGATCGCGTCGGTGATGGCGACGCCCCACATGCCCGAGAGGACGGTGAAGGCGATGATCAGCACAATGCCCACGATCGCACCCCAGGTGTGGGTGAGGCCGAGCGCGGTGAGCGACGAGGCGGCGGCTCCGACCTGCCCGGCGAGGATGCCGGTGAGCGCCAGGATCGAGAGGGCGGAGGCGAGCAGGCGGACCGGGCGGCTCGTGAATCGGTGCTCGAGGAACTCGGGAACGGTGACGAAGGATCCTGCTCGAACCCGCTTCGCCACGAAGAGCGCGAGGAATACGAGGCCGACGAAGATGCCGACGGCGAACGATATGGCCGCGAAGCCCACGGAGTAGGCGTCCTGGCTGGTGCCGAGCACGAAGGCGCCGCCGAAGTTCGTGGCGAGGAGCATGATCGCGATGAGGCCCGCGCCCATCTTGCGGCCGGCGAGCAGATAGTCGGTGTCGTCCTTGACCCGCTTCCGAAGCCAGGCCGCGATGAGGAACATCACCACCAGGTAGGCGATGATCATCAGGGTGATGCCGAGATTCATGCTGTCTCCTAAACGTTCATCGAACGCCTCTCTGCGTTCAATACGCACACCAAGTTACATATCTGCTTATCAAAACGCAAGCATAAGCGGCTTCTGTTTGAAATTTCGGAAAGCATGAGGCGGCTATGCCATTAGAATGTCGGTGTAGGGGATCCGGGTGCGGATCGAAGCAGTTGGGAGCAATCGTGGGACGTGAGGCGAGTCAGGTGATCGACGACCTGGACCGGCGGGTGCTCCGTGCGCTCCGGGACGATCCGCGCGCCACGCTCGGGGAGATGGCCGAGGCCGTCGGCGTCTCGCGCACGACCTTCAAAGCCCGGCTCGATCGGCTCTGGGACAGCGGGATCATCATCGGGCATGAGACGCAGCTCGACCTCGCCTCGATGGGGTTCGAAGTGCAGGCCTGGGTGCAGCTCAACGTGCAGCAGGGCGAGATCGATCTGATCCGGGACTATCTCGCTCGCATGCCCCAGGTGATCGAGGCGTTCGCCACCACCGGGAGCGCGGACGTGCAGTGCCGCGTCGTCGCGCGCAGCACGCAGCACCTGCAGGAGGTGCTGCTCGCCATCTCCGAGTGCCCGGCCGTGACTCGCACCAAGAGCTCGGTGATCCTCTCGAGCCTGGTGAGCCACCGGAAGGTGCAGGCGCTCGACCTGCTCGACCTCTGAAACTCCCCTACTCCACCGCGGCCTGCACGAGGGGCAGCGTGCGCCCCTCGAAGTGGGTGCCGAGCGCGAGTCGGGAAGACACCCGCGCGACCCCGGGGGTGTGCGAGATGAGGTCGAGCACGCGCTGCAGATCCTGAGTGGAGCGGGCGACCACCGAGGTGGTCATGTCGGTATCGCCCGTGGCCGTGTGCAGATCGAGCAGTTCGGGGATCCTCGCCAGCCCCTCGGCCACCTTCTGGTGCCCCACCGACTGATGGATGAGCAGCGAGCAGAACGCGCGGATCGGGTACCCGAGGGCTGCGGGGTCGATGTGCGGCGCCATCGAGGAGATCACGCCGGAGCGGCGCAGCCGGTCGAGGCGACCCTGCGCGGTGGCTCGCGCGACCCCGAGCCGGCGGGCGCACTCGACCACCGAGATGCCCGCCTCCTCGCTGATGAGGGTGATGAGTCGTGCGTCGAGCTGGTCGATGGTCATGCATCCTCCTTGATGTGGGCAATGTGTATAGCGGATTCGGGATCCCGCTATACGTAATGAGCATACTGCCGATGAAATCCACTGCCGTTTGACCGCTCCCGGAAGGCTCTCTAGAGTGGCGCGGGTCAACTGCCCCACGAAGAGAGAGCGTCGAAGATGACCTTCCAGTACCAGGCGAGTACCGACCACCGTTTCCGTCCCGGGCTCGAGCGCATCGCCGCCTACCGGGCGGGCAAGCCCGCACCCGTCGGACCGGGCGGCCGCAGCATCAAGCTCTCGTCGAACGAGAACCCCTACCCCCCGCTGACATCGGTGACCGAACGCCTCGCCGAGGCGCTCCCCGCATCGCTCGCCCGCTATCCGAGCATCGCGGCCCCCGAGGTCACGTCGGCGCTGGCCGAGCGCTTCGAGGTCGAGCCCGACAACATCGTGCTCGGTGCGGGTTCGGTCGAGGTCGCCGCGCAGCTGATCCACGCGTTGGCCGGGCCGGGCGACGAGGTCGTGTTCGCCTGGCGGTCGTTCGAGGCCTATCCGATCCTCACGCGGGTGGCGGGGGCCGTGCCGGTGGAGGTGCCGCTCGACGCCGACGCGCGGCACGACCTCCCCGCCATGGCGGCGGCGGTCACCGAGCGCACGGGCGTCGTCTTCGTCTGCAATCCGAACAACCCGACGGGCACGGTGGTCAGCCGGGCCGAGCTCGAGGCGTTCATGGCGGCGGTGCCCGAGCGGGTGCTCGTGGTGATCGACGAGGCGTATGTGCACTTCGACCGCGATCCCGAATCTCCCAGCGGCATCGAGTTCTTCCGCCGCTACCCGAATGTGGCCGTGCTGCACACGTTCTCGAAGGCCTACGGGCTCGCGGGTCTGCGCATCGGCTACGCCATCGCCCGCCCGGAGGTCGCGGAGGCGCTGCGCAAGGTCGCGCTGCCGTTCGGGGTCTCGCGCCTGGCGCAGGAGGCGGCCGTGCTGTCGCTCGCAGCCGAGGCCGAGCTCGACGAGCGCATCGACGACCTGGTGCGGGAGCGGGCGCGGCTGTTCGAGGGGCTGCGTGCCGCGGGGCTCGAGCCGGTGCCGTCGCAGGCGAACTTCGTGTGGCTGCCAGCGGGGGAGGAGAGCATGCGGATCGCCGAGGCGCTCGAGCGGCAGGGCGTCTCCGTGCGCTGCTTCCCCGGTGAGGGAGTGCGCGTGACCGTGGGCCTGCCCGAGGAGAATGACGCCGTGCTCGGCGCACTCGCGCCCGTGAACTAGACAATATGTATAGCTGATCGCTGATCCTGCTGCCTGAAGTGTCCTATCTGTCTAGAGAAGAGTTGGCAGCTTGTAGTTCGGATTCCGGCTGAATTAGCATCACATGCAACAGCGACGGTGCTGTGCTCCAGCACCGTGTTGTCAGCTTTCGCCCGGTGCAATCCCGCCCGGGTGCTCCACCAGTTTCACTCGAGTTGAGGAACACCATGGCAATCATCCGAAACCGTCGCCTTGCGATCGCCGTCGCGGGCGTCGCCACCGCGGCCCTCGCACTGAGCGCGTGCTCGAGCACCGGCGACGAGGCCGGCGGCAACGAAGGAGGCGGTGAGAAGCTCACCGTCGGTATCAGCCAGTTCGTGCAGGCCCCGCCGCTCGACGCCGCTGTCGAGGGCTTCAAGCAGGCCTTCGCGGACGCCGGTTACGTCGAGGGCGAGACCGTCGAGTTCAAGGAGCAGAACGCGAACGGCGAGGTGCCCACCGCCACGACCATCGCGCAGACCTTCGCCGGGGACGAGCTCGATCTCGTGCTGGCCGTCGCCACCCCGTCGGCCCAGGCGGCCATGCAGAACATCGCCGACGTGCCGGTCGTCTTCACCGCCGTCACCGACCCCGTCGTCGCCGACATCGTCGAATCCGAGGACGAGCCCGGCAGCAACGTCACCGGCACGAGCGACATGAACCCCGTCGCCGAGCAGATCGCGCTCATCAAGGAGATCGACCCCGACGCGAAGAAGATCGGCACGGTCTACAGCTCGGGCGAGGTGAACTCGGAGGTGCAGGTGAAGCTGGCCCGCGAGGCCGCGAAGGACGAGGGCCTGGAACTCGTCGAGCAGACCGTCACCAACGCGGGCGAGCTCAAGCAGGCCACCGAGGCGCTCGGCGACGTCGACGCCATCTACACCCCCAGCGACAACCTGGTGGTCTCGGGCCTCGGCTCGATCGTGTCGGTCGCCGAGGAGCGAGGCATCCTGGTGGTCGGCGCCGACGCGCAGCACGTCGAGGGCGGCGCGGTCGCCACGCTCGGCATCGACTACGAGAAGCTCGGCCACCAGACCGGCGAGATGGCCGTGCGCATCCTGCAGGACGGCGAGGACCCCGCGACGATGCCCGTCGAGACGCAGAGCGAGTTCGAGCTCACCGTCAACCCCGCGGCAGCCGAGCGGCTGGGCTACGAGCTTCCGCAGGAGCTCGTCGACCGCGCCGCGAACATCGTAGAGTGATCCCATGATCGGTGCGATTGAACTCGGACTCCTGTACGGAGTCATGGCCCTCGGCGTGTACCTCACGTTCCGCGTGCTGAACTTCCCCGACCTCACCGTCGACGGCAGCCTCACCACCGGTGCCGCGGTCGCCGCCGCGCTCATCACGGCGGGGCAGAACCCGGTGCTGGCGACCCTCGCGGGCACCGCGGCCGGCGTGATCGCGGGCATCATCACGGGCCTGCTGCACACGAAGGGCAAGATCGACGGCCTGCTGGCCGGCATTCTGACGATGATCGCGCTGTGGTCGATCAACCTGCGCATCATGGGGAAGGCGAATACTCCGCTCTTGCGGGAGGACACGCTGATGACCCCGCTGCGCGACGCCGGTTGGATCGGCAAGACGTGGATCGCCGTGGCGATCTTCGCGGTGCTGGTGTTCGTGCTGAAGCTCGTGGTCGACTGGTTCCTGTCGACCGACCTGGGCCTCGCGATCCAGGCGACCGGCAACAACGAGCAGATGATCCGCAGCTTCGGCGTCAACACCGACGGCATGAAGATCCTGACGCTCGCGATCTCGAACGGCCTCGTCGCGCTCGCCGGCGCGCTCGTCGCCCAGTACCAGGGCTTCGCCGACATCAGCATGGGCATCGGCGTGATCCTGATCGGTCTCGCCTCGGTCATCCTGGGGCAGGCGGTGCTCGGCCAGCGCAACATCTTCCTGGCCAGTCTCGCGGTGCTCGTGGGTTCGATCCTCTATCGCCTCATCATCTTCTTTGCGCTGTCGGTCGGTCTCAACCCGAACGACATGCGCGCTATCACCGCGATCCTCGTGGTGCTCGCGCTGCTGCTGCCGCGCTGGGGATTCTTGAAGAAGCTGCCGTCGCTCAGGGATCGCGGCAATCGCAGACCGGGGGCGAAGGATCCGGATCCGGCGCCCGAACCCGTGGCGTCCGCGACGACCGGGGTCACCGTGCCCGAGGCGGGGAGGTAGAACGCCATGCTGAACATCGATCGCATCTCGAAGACGTTCTTCGCGGGAACCATCAACGAGCGCAAGGCGCTCGTCGATCTGAGCCTCACCCTCGACGAGGGCGACTTCGTGACCATCATCGGGTCGAACGGCGCCGGCAAGTCGACGCTGCTCAACACGGTCGCGGGCCGCTACACGGTCGACACGGGGACGCTGACCGTGGACGGCAAGCCGGTCACGAAGCTCAAGGAGTACCAGCGGGCTCGGTACGTGGGGCGCGTGTTCCAGGATCCGATGGCGGGCACCGCCCCGGATCTCACGATCGAGCAGAACCTGTCGCTCGCGCTGCAGCGGGGTAAGGCGCGGGGCCTCGGGCTGGGTGTGACGAAGGCGCGCAAGGAGCGCTTCGTGGAGGAGCTGAAGTCGCTCGAGCTCGGCCTCGAGAACCGGCTCACGGCGAAGGTCGGCCTGCTCTCGGGCGGTCAGCGCCAGGCGCTGTCGCTGCTGATGGCGGGTTTCACCCAGCCGCGGATCCTGCTGCTCGACGAGCACACGGCGGCGCTCGACCCGCAGCGCGCGGCGCTGGTCACCGACCTCACGGAGCGCATCGTTGCCCAGGGCGGGCTCACCACGCTGATGGTGACGCACAACATGGAGCAGGCGCTGAAGCTCGGCAACCGGCTGATCATGATGCACGAGGGCCGGATCGTGTTTCAGGCGACCGAGGCCGAGAAGCGGCAGCTGACCGTGCCTCTGCTGCTCGCCGAGTTCGCGAAGATCAAGGGCGCCAGCTTCGACGACCGCGCACTGCTCGCCTGACGGGGTCGCCGGGGGGCGGAGCCGGGTCGCGAACGCGATCGGGATCCTCCCCTCCCAGGCAACGTGTCGATCACGAAACCGCGCGGGGTTTGCGCGAACGGGGGCGGCGCAGTCTACGATGCTGGAATCGGCGTTCTTCCGCGCCGATCTCCCAGATCGCCGCGGCGCTGTCCCGGCGGGTAGACCTGCGAAGGATCGATACACATGCGTCAGACCTCGTTCCGCCGTGCGCTCGCCGCAGCGAGCCTCACCGCCGTCGCCGCGCTCACGCTCGGCGCCTGCTCCGGCTCGTCCGCGCCCTCCGACACCACGGGAGGCGGCGAGGGTGAGCTCGAGAAGGTGAACATCGGGATCAGCCAGCTGCTGCAGCACCCCGCGCTCGATGCGGCCACCGAGGGCTTCAAGCAGGCCTTCATCGACGCGGGATACGTCGAGGGCGAGACGGTCGAGTTCGATCTGCAGAACGCCAACGGCGAGCAGGCCACTGCCGTGTCGATCGCGCAGGGCTTCGCCTCGTCGGACGCCGACCTCGTGCTCGCGGTCGCCACCCCCGCAGCACAGGCTGCCGCTCAGGCCATCGTCGACAAGCCCGTGCTCTTCACCGCGGTCACCGACGCGGTGACCGCCGACCTCGTCGACTCGAACGCGAAGCCCGGCGGCAACGTCACCGGCACCAGCGACGCCGTGCCGAGCGACGCTCTGCAGTCGCAGTTCGAGCTCCTCAAGGAACTCGCGCCCGACGCCGCCAAGGTGGGCATCGTCTACTCCTCGGGCGAGGTCAACTCCGAGGTGCAGGTCGAGGCCGCTGAGAAGGTCGCAGCCGGTCTCGATCTCGAGATCGTGACGAAGACCGTCACCACCGCGAGCGACATCCCGCAGGCGACCGACGCGCTCGGCGACGTCGACGCCATCTACGTGCCCACCGACAACCTGGTGGTGGGCGGCATCTCGTCTCTCGTGCAGGTCGCCGAGGAGAAGCAGATCCCCGTGATCGGCGCCGAATCCGGCACCGTAGAGGGCGGCGCGATCGCCACGCTCGGCATCGACTACGTCGCGCTCGGACGCCAGACGGGCGAGATGGCGCTCCGCATCCTGCAGAAGGGTGAGGACCCCGCAGAGATGCCCGTCGAGTTCGCGACCGAACTGGCGTACGTCGTCAACCCGGGCGCCGCGGAGCGTATGGGCGTCGAGATCCCGCAGGAGATCCTCGACCAGGCGGAGACCGTCGGGGAGTAACCGCGCTCGCGCGGGCCGGCGGGGTTTGCGCGCCCGTCACCGAGGTGCGCCCGCCGGCCCGCCGCTGTAGATCTCTCGCACCGTTGCAGACCTCCGGCACCGTGCGAGAGATCTACAACGGTGCGAGAGGTCTACAGCGGCGCCGAAGGTCTGCAGCGGTGCTTCGCCGATCCCCGCGTGCGCTCCCGACGTTTGTCAGAGGTGCCCCATACAGTGGGCACATGGCAGCAGATTCTTTCGAAGTCGAGGCCGCGTGGCAGGTGGTGGCCGACCGGGCGGAGGGGCGCGTCGATGAGTGGATCGGCGCGCTGCTCGAGCGCGGTGTGGAGCATCAGCGCGGCTTCCTGCGCGAGATGCGGCGTGAGCCCGAGAGCTTCGAATTCACGCGGCGACTGCTCGAACTGCTCGCGAGCACGGAAGACGTGTTCGCTTCTGCCGCGGCGCTGCGCGAGGTCGCGCAAGAGGTGCCGCAGTCGCTGCCCGCGCGGGATCGCCTGGCCGTGCGCGCCGGGGGAGCGACCTCGCTCGGGTTCCCCTGGGCGATCCTGCCGATGGCGAGGAAGCGCTTGCGCGACCGTGTGGCAGACCTGGTGCTCGCGGCGAAGCTCCCGGTCGGCGGCGCCTCCTCCGGGCCGGCGCGCCTGAGCCGCCTCACGGAGGCGGTGCGACGCCTCGGGGAGGCGGGCGTGACGGCGGTCGTCACGCCGCTCGGGGAGGCGGTGCACGGGCCGGCCGGCGTCGAGGCCGAGGTCGCCAGGCTCGTCGCGCTCTGCGCCGTGCCGACGGTCGGGCACCTCGTGATCGATCCGGCGCGTCTCGCGCCCGGCGGCTCCGACTGGACGGCCGAAGACGACGTGTGCCGGGTCGTGCGGTCTCTTCGCCCCGTGCTCGATGCGGCGGCGGAGCACGGCACCACCGTGCACCTCGAGCCCCGAAGCGTGCGCTGGGCCCGGGTGCTGCCCGAGATCGTGGTGCGAGCCTTCGCGGATGCGGCCCTCGATCGCGTGCGTGTCGGCGTGAGGATCATGGCCGAGCTGCCTGAGTCGCGCGAGCACTACGACCGTCTCAGCAGGTGGGCTCAGCAGCGTGCCGCCGACGGCGGGGCCGCCGTCGAGGCTGTGATCGGTGTGGCGGGGGTGGCGAGCGCCGAGCGCATCGCGTCGATCGAGAGCGGGCTCGCGGTGCCCGTGCTCGAGGATCGCGAAGAGGTGACCGCTCAGCTGCTGCGCCTCATCGAACTCGCACTGCACCCGGCCAGGGCGGCCGTGCTGCGTCCCGTCGTCGCGACGGAGGATCTGTTCGTGCTGAGCGGCACCATTGAGCTGGCGGAGCACCTGGGGTCCGCCGGGCTGTTCTCGCTGCAGCTTCGCAGCGGGTTCGCTCCGGGGCTCGCTGAGGTGCTCTCCGCCGGGGGCGCGGAGGTGCGGATGTCGCTCCCCGTGGTCGCGCCCCGCGAGTTCGCCGGGGCCGTCGACATGCTGGTCGGGTTCGCCGCGGAGGCGGCCGATCCCGAGTCCGTCATCGCCCGTTTCGACGCGCTTCTGGACGAGGGGCGCGGGGCGGCCGACGCGGATCCCGATGCTTCTCCGGATCCCGCACCCTCCCCGGATCCCGACCCTGCTCCTGAGACGAGCCCCGACCGCGTCTCCGAACCTGCTTCCGGAGAAGCGCTTCCGGTGAGAGCCGTGGAGCGGGCCGCGTTCCGGGCGGCCTCTGCACGGGCCGCCGATCCTGCGCCCGCCTCCCACCGCACCCAGCTGCGCGCCCGAGAGTGGGATCCGAGCGAGCGCGACAGCGCGCTGTTCTACCGCGCGCCCGACGAGCCCGCCCGGTTCGACACGGGCGGCCTGACGGCGGCGGTGCTCGGTCTCACGCGCGGTTCGACGGGGGAGGTGCGCCTCGAATCGCTCACGCCGCCCCGCCCGATCCCGGTCGTCTCGGAGTCGGGCTTCGCAGGCGAGCCGGCCACTGACGCCAGCCTTTCCGCCAACCGTGATTGGGTGCGCGAGCTGCTCGTCCGCGACGTGCGCGAGGGTGCACGGGGATGCCAGAGCGCAGACGCCGCGGATTCTGCGGAGGCGGACACGGGAACGGGCGGCGCTGCCGCGACTTCCGGCTCCGCTGCGTCCTCGGAGCCTGCTACGCCCGCTGTATCTACTGCGGCACCCGCTGGCGCGGTCGAGCGGGCCGCCGGGCAGACCTGGAGCGGTCAGCCGGCCCGCACCCGGGCGTCGAGGCTGCGTCGCGCAGCGCTGGCCGTCGTCGCAGCGCGAGATCGGCTGCTGCAGTCGCTCGCGGTCGACACCGGCGCTCCGGCGGGGGAGCTCGACACCGAGGTGAGCGACATCGTCGACGCCGCGCGGTACTACGGGCAGCTCGCCGAGGGACTCGCCGCCGTGCGGGGCGCGACGTTCGTCTCGGAGGGACTGGCGCTGGTCGTCGCCGACGCGCGCACGCCGTTCGCGACGCAGGCCGAGGCCGTGCTCGCGGCACTCGGGGCCGGCAGCAGTGTGCTGTGGATGGTGCCGCAGCGTTTCAGACGCTCGGCCTCCGTGCTGCTCGAGGAGTGGGAGATCGGCGGCATCACGCCGGGCTCGGTGAGGATCGAGCCCGCGCCCGAGCAGGGCGGGGCGCTGGATTCCGCGGTGAGCTCCGAGATCGACCGAGCGATCGTGCTCGGCGACCGCGCCGCGGCCCGCGAGATCGCGAGGCGTCGGCCCGAGCTGCAGATCGAGGGCCGCTTCCACGCGCGGGGCAGCGTGCTCGTGGCCCCGTCGGCCGACCTCGACGGGGCAGTCGAAGACCTTGTGGCCTCGGCGTTCTACGCGGCCGGTGCTCATCCCCGCGCGGCGAGCATCGCGATCCTGCTGGGCAGTGTGGCTCGGTCGCGCAGATTCCGCGACGGCCTTGCGGATGCGGTGCGCGCGCTGCGGGTGGGCGACACGGCGCAGCCTCGGGGCGCCGACCCCCTCAGCTTCGACGTGGGCCCGCTGGCAGAGCCGCCGGGAGAAGGGGCGCTGCGGGCGTTGACCGAGCTGGAGCGGGGCGAGGAATGGCTCGTGCAGCCCCGGCAGCTCGACGATGAGGGGCTGCTGTGGAGCCCCGGTGTGCGGCTCGGAGTCTCCCCCGCCTCCTCGTTCTGGGATGACGCCCGGGGCGTGCCTGTGCTCGGGATCGCGCACGCGCACTCGTTCGAGGAGGCGCTGCGATTGCAGAACGCCGACGGCGGCGGAGCGGTGGCCGGGCTGCAGTCGAACGACGCCGACGAGATTCTGAGCTGGCTCGGGGCCGTCGAGGCCGCCTCGTTGACGATCAACCGCCCGACCGCGGTGGCGCGCATCGAGCGGCATCCCGGCGGTGTGTGGAACCGGGCGGCCATGGGCCTGCCTGCGCTGAGCGGCGGGCCCAACAGGCTGCTGCCGCTCGGCGCCTGGCAGCTGCGGGAGGGGACGCGCAGCGAAACGCTCCACCTGCGCGGGCTCGAACCCGAGGTGCGGCTGCTCATCGAGGCGGCTCAGTCGGTGCTCGCCTACGAGGAGTTCGACGAGGTGCGCCGCGCCGCGCTCGCCGACGCGCTCGCGTGGCGCACGTCGTTCGGCGTGGAGCACGACACGATCGGTCTCGGCATCGAGCGCAACGTGATCCGGTATCTGCCCGTCACAACTCAGCTGCGACTCGCGGAGGGCGGCAGCGTGGCCCTGCTGGTGCGAGTGCTTGCCGCGGCGCTGCTGGTGCGGGCGCCGATCTCGGTCTCTACCGGCGAGGTACTGCCGGCGGCCGTGACGGCGTTCCTCGAGCGGCAGGGGATCGAGGTGTCCCTCGAGCGAGACGACGACTGGGTGGAGAGGCTCGCTGTCTCAGGGCCGGTCGGCTCCGACGGAACGATCGCGGATCGAGTGCGACTCATCGGCGGTGATGCGGTGCGCGCTGCCGAGTGGATGGGCGGGCTGGATCGCGTGGCGCTGTGGGCGCAACCCGTCACGATGGCGGGACCCGTCGAACTGCTCACGCTGCTGCGCGAGCAGGCGGTCTCGGCGCGGGCTCACCGTCACGGGCTGGCGGTTCCGGTGCCCGGCCTCGACGAGCTGATCGACGAGTAGGGGCGGAGCGGGCCCCGGCGTCAGCCGATCCGCATGGGCACACGGCGTGGGCGGAACGCGGCAGCGTTTCGTAGCCGTGTGAATGCGCTGTACACGACAGCGAGAATTGAGTTCGGCGTCAGCCGATCCGCATGGGGAGATGGGGGATCCCGTCTTCGAGGAACTCGTCGCCGCACTGCACGAAGCCGAATCCGCCGTACCATTCGGCGAGGTGGGACTGGGCGTGGATCAGGATCGCGCGCCCCGCGCAGGCCTCGATCGCGGCGCGCAGCAGCGCGGCGGCGATGCCGCGACCGCGCCAGGCCGGCGCGGTGACGACGCGGCCGATGCTCATGAGCCCCGCCTCTTGAGCGTGCTCGTCCAGGATGCGCACGGTCGCCGCGACCTCGCCCTCGGTGGTTTCGGCCCAGAGCTGCTTCGATCCCGGTTCGAGGTCGCGCCCGTCGAGGTCGAGATAGACGCAGTCCTGCTCGACCACGAAGACCTCCTGCCGCAGGCGTGCGATGCGGTAGAAGGTCGTGGTCGGGACGTCATAGATGCGATCGGCGGTGCGCAGGGTGAGCTCTGGGGGGAGTGGGGGCATGCTCCGATCCTGCCATGCCTCGCCCCTGAGTCTGACGGAGGGTGAACCCCTTCGAGATACGGATCTTGCATCCTCGATCGGGATCCGGCGTGCGAGATCCGTATCTCGGCGCCTTCCAGCCTGCGCGGCCGCGCCGATTTCCGTTCGGGCTCATGAGCCGCTAAAGTGGTCTCTTGGTCGTGTTCGCGCGGCCGACGGCGGGTTACCCGAGCGGCCAAAGGGGGCTGACTGTAAATCAGCTGGCACTGCCTACGGGGGTTCGAATCCCTCACCCGCCACAGTAAAAGCCCGGTCAGATCGCAGATCTGACCGGGCTTTCGTGCGTTAGTCCCGTCAGGGGTGCCCCCTCTCGACGAGATGACGCGTGCGGCCCCGGGATCGAGGAACAGGGGCCGCACGCGTCACCTCGGCGCGTTTGCGCGAACGAGGAGCAACGAGGAGCGCCGTGTGAGCGCGTCGAGCCGCATGCAGAAGGCCCGGTCGGGAGCGGATCCCGACCGGGCCTTCCGGCGTCTCGGCGCAAGCATGCGCGAGCCGAACCGTGAACTCAGTCGCGCAGGTCGTCCTTGATGTCGTTGCGCGCCTTCGTGGCGTCGCGCTCGGCCTCCGCCTTCTTGACCTCGGCCTCGGCCTTCTTCACGTCGGCGTCGGCCTTGACCTCGTCGAGCTTGTCCTTGGCCTTGTCCACGCCGTCCTCGACCGCGCGGCTGACCTTCTTCGCCGCGGCTCCCGCGGTTTCCTTCGCGTCCTCAAGAAATCCCATGGCCGGTTCTCCCTTCAGCTAGGCCTCTACACTTTCGAATGAAGCTGTGCGCCAGATGTGCGCGGCGATCCCGCGTCGACTGGCGGCGGAGCCGCAGGCGAAGAAGCGGAGGAGACGGGCGGGGGACGAAGCCGGAATGGGCTCAGTGCGCCGGTCAGGCCGGAGCGAAACGGTGACGCAGTTCGGCGGCCCGGCGAATGTCGCCCTCGATCGCGGCCTGCTGCTCGGGGTTCATCGAACCGTTCTTCTTGGCGTCATCGAGTTTCTCGAGGCCGGCCTGCACTTCGGCGTCCAGTCCGTCCACAACGAGCTTCTGAATGCTTTCGGGAAGCCGCTCAAAATATGAGGTGTCCATAGCTATTACCGTACAACGAAGTGCCGCTGAGCGCTGCAGCAAGGTGCGTCGGAGGGCCGCGGAACCCGCCCGGAGGAGCGCTCGACGCTACACTCGATCGTATGAGTGACCTCGTCGTCTCCCTGTCCTTCGAAGATCCGCTGCGGGAGCATCTGCGTTCTGAGCCGGGCCTCGAGCTGGTGGATTGGGATCTCAAAACTCCTGCTCCGCGTCGATATTTCGACATCGTCGTGCCGCCGTACTGGGGAGGCGCCGAGTGTCTCGCCGCGCTTGCCGACGTCGAGACCCGGCTGGTGCAGTGGCAGTCGATCGGGTACGACGGGGTGCCGCAGTATCTGCCGGGAGGGATTCCGTTCGCGAACGCGGCTTCCGTGCACGAGACCTCCACGGCCGAGCTGGCCGTGACGCTCGCGCTGGCGTCGCAGCGGGGCATCCCCGGGTTCGTGCGGTCGGGCGATGCCGGTCGGTGGGATCCGGTCGGTCTGCCGAGCCTGGCCGATCGGCGCGTGCTGCTCGTCGGCTACGGCGGGGTGTCGAAGGCGGTCGAGGCGCGCCTATCGGGGTTCGAGGTGAGCCTCACGCGTCTGGCCCGATCGGCGCGTCACGAGCGCAACCTCGCGGGTGAGACGGTCGAAGTGCACGGCTTCGAGGATCTGCATCGATGCCTCGCCGAGGCCGAGGTGGTGATCCTCGCGGTGCCGTCCACCGCGGAGACGCGCGGATTGATCGATGCGGCGGCACTCGCGGCGATGCCGGATGACGTCCTCCTCGTGAACGTGGCACGCGGCCCGGTGGTCGACACGGATGCGCTCGTGGCCGAACTGCAGCGGGGCCGACTGCGCGCAGCTCTCGACGTGACCGATCCCGAGCCGCTCCCCGAGGATCATCCGCTGTGGAAGTGCCCCGGCACCCTCATCACTCCCCACGTGGGCGGGGATTCGAGCGCGATGCAGCCCCGTATCGCGGCCCTGCTGGATCGTCAGATCGCGCATCTGCAGGCGGGGGAGTCTCCGGAGAATCTCGTCGACCTGCACTGAGCGGCACCGTGGGCGGTGACGCCCGGAGCATGCGGATGCTGAGGGCGTAGGATGGACGGATGTGCCGGGCCTTGCCCGCACCGTCCCAAGATCCCCGCTTGCCCCTTGGAGTGATTACAGAATATGGCTGAGCAGTCCCGCCTCGATAAGGTCATCGCCCTCGCCCGCCACCGCGGCTTCGTCTTCCAGGCGGGAGAGATCTACGGCGGTTCGCGTTCCGCGTGGGACTACGGCCCCCTCGGCACCGCGCTGAAGGAGAACATCAAGCGCCAGTGGTGGAAGACCATGGTGCAGAAGCGCGATGACGTCGTGGGCATTGACTCGAGCGTCATCCTGCCGAAGCAGGTGTGGGAGGCCTCGGGTCACGTCGAGGTGTTCAGCGATCCGCTCGTCGAGTGCCTGAGCTGTCACAAGCGTCAGCGCGAGGACCACCTCATCGAGGCGTTCGAGGAGAAGAAGGGCCGCGCCCCCGAGGGCGGCCTGGCCGAGATCGTCTGCACCAACTGCGGCACCCGCGGTCAGTGGACCGAGCCGCGCGCTTTCTCGGGCCTGCTGAAGACCTACCTCGGCCCCGTCGACGACGAGTCGGGCCTGCACTACCTGCGCCCCGAGACCGCTCAGGGCATCTTCGTGAACTTCGCGAACGTGCTACAGGCCGCGCGCATGAAGCCCCCGTTCGGCATCGGTCAGATCGGCAAGAGCTTCCGCAACGAGATCACGCCGGGTAACTTCATCTTCCGCACCCGCGAGTTCGAGCAGATGGAGATGGAGTTCTTCGTCGAGCCGGGCACCGACGAGGAGTGGCAGGAGTACTGGATGAACGAGCGCATGCGCTGGTACACCGACCTGGGCATCTCCGCCGACAACCTGCGCTTCTACGAGCATCCTCAGGAGAAGCTGTCGCACTACTCGAAGCGCACCGCCGACATCGAGTACCGCTTCGGCTTCCAGGGCAGCGAGTGGGGTGAGCTCGAGGGCATCGCGAACCGCACCGATTTCGACCTGTCGACGCACTCGAAGCACTCGGGCAAGGACCTCAACTTCTTCGACCAGACGAAGAACGAGCGGTACACGCCCTACGTGATCGAGCCGGCCGCGGGTCTCACGCGCTCGCTCATGGCGTTCCTCGTCGACGCGTACCGCGAGGAGGAGGTGCCGAACGCGAAGGGCGGAACCGACAAGCGCACGCTGCTCGCGCTCGACCCGCGCCTCGCGCCCGTGAAGGCCGCGGTGCTGCCGCTCAGCCGCAATGAGAAGCTTTCGCCGCTCGCGCGCGAGATCGCTGCGGACCTGCGCGACGACTGGAACATCGACTTCGACGATTCGGGCGCGATCGGCCGTCGTTACCGCCGTCAGGATGAGATCGGCACGCCGTTCTGCGTCACCGTCGATTTCGATTCGCTCGACGACAACGCGGTGACGGTGCGCGAGCGCGACACCATGCAGCAGGAGCGCGTGCCGCTCTCCGAGCTGCACGGCTACCTCGCCGCGCGTCTGAGGGGCGCGTGAGCCGACGACGAAGCGGAGCTTCGGCGTGCTCACGCGGCGCTGCACACGGCAGCGCTGGTGCGAGACCCTGGGAGTGCGGTGCCGCTACAGCCCAGCGCGGTAGCGCTGGCACGAAATGCCGAAAACGCTGGCGCGTTTTCGCTGAGCATTCCGTGCCCACGGAGCGAAGCGAGGGGTGGCGTGAATCAAAACCGAAGCGAAGCTTCGGTTTATTCACGCGGCGCTGCACACTGCAGTGCTGTGACCCCGGTGCGCGGCGCTGCATACGGCAGCGCTCTTGTGTGACCCCGGTGCGCGGTGCTGCACACGGCACCGTTGGTGCGAGACCCTGGGAGTGCGGTGCCGCTACAGCCCAGCGCGGCAGCGCTGGTGTGCGGCTCTGTGCGCGGCGAGAGCCTCTCGTCGCGGTCGGGAGGCAGGATCACCGGCTCTCCTGAGAATGTCAGAGGTATGGGGAAGGATTCTGTAGCAACAGGATCCTGCCCCGAACTGCGCCCCGCGAATCCGAGGCGAGAGTAATAAGGAGACCCCGATGACCGTCCCTGAGCATCCCGAGCAGCCGCCCGCTGCGCCCCAGCCCGCGGCTGCGCCCCAGCCCGCGGCTGCGCCGCAGCAGTGGGCGTGGGCCTCGCCTGCGCCGGTCATGCAGACGGTCGAGACGGAGCCTCTGGAGTACCACCGCCTGCTGCGGGGCGTAGCGAACTACCGGTGGTGGAAGCCGCTGCTGCTCCTGCTGCTCTCGGGCGCTTACTTCGGTGTCTTCACTGTGATCCTCGCGTTCGTGTTCGCACCGCTGCTGCTGATGGGCGACCCCGACTACCTGAACGATCTGGCCTCGGGTAACGCGGAGTTGCTGGACACGCAGAGGCCGCTGTCGGTGCTGATGGGCATGCTGTCGATCATCGTGATGCTGCCCTCGGTGATCCTGGCGATGCTTTCGCTGGGCATGCGGCCGGTGGGGCGGATCTGGTCGGTCGCCGGGCGGATGCGCTGGGGGATGCTGCTCCGGTTGAGCGGTGCGGCGGTGCTGGCGTTGATCGCGATGACCCTGGTGGGTATGGTCGCGGATCTCGGTCTGCTCGCGCTCACGGATCCCGGGGCGCTGTCCGAGCCGCCGGTTGCTCAGGATCGGGAGTTCAGCGTGAACGCGGCGCTCATCTCGCTCGTGCTCGTCATCGTGCTGGTGCCTCTTCAAGCCGCGACCGAGGAGGTCGTGTTCCGGGGCCTGTTCATGCAGGTGCTGGGATCCTGGCTGCGCAGTCCGTGGTTCGGCATCCTGATCCCCTCGCTCGCATTCGCCATGGCGCATATATACGACTTCTGGGGGCTCGCCTCGGTGGGGCTGCTCGGCGTCGTCGCGGCGTGGCTGACCTGGCGCACCGGCGGTCTGGAAGCCGCGATCGCCATTCACATCGTCAATAATTTCGTCGGCTTCGGCTTCATGGTCGCAGGTGTCGGCGGTGAGACGGCTCAGACCGCCGACGGAGGGAGCGCGGGCGGCCTCGTCGGCCAGGTCGTCGGGCTCGGCGTGTTCGTCTGGCTGACGCTCAAGATCTTCCGTCGAGGCGGATACGGGCGCACGCGCATCGATCTGGTGCAGGTCGCCGTGCCATCCGCGCCGCAGTCGACGAGTCCGACAATCGAGGAGCAGCAGCGTGATTGATGTCTACGTGATCGGCAAGGGGCTGCCTGAACTGGCCGCCGCACTCGAACTCGCCGAGGTCGGCCTCTCGGTGCGCGTCGGTGACTGGAGCCTGGAGGGCTCCGATCCGACTGTCGCGCGAACTCATGCAGAGCGTGCCGGCGGATACTCCACCGCGTTGCCGGATCCGGAAGGAGCGCTGCGGGAGTTCCTGGCCCATGCCGCCGCTCCCGTTGCAGAGGGCGGCTTGCCGCACGACGAGCTGCGACCTCGGACCGTGTCTCCGAGCCCGGTGCTGCTGCGGAGCACGAAGGGTGATTGGGCCCCGCAGCCGATGCCGGCAGCGATGGGAGTGCCCGCGGTGCCGATCTCGTCGCAGGCGATCGCGCTCCTGGGCGGCCGCGCCGCCGCTCGCGCCTATCTCGATCGAGTGAAGCCCGTGCTCACGATCGGCAAAGCCCACTCTTTCGGTGAGCTGGTGCGCGGCCGTCTGGGGGAGATCGTCGTGGAGCGACTGGTCGACCCGTTCGTGCGCGAGCGGTTCGGGGTGGCGGCCGACGATGTCGAGGTGGCGGTGGCGGTTCCTGGTCTCAACGAGGCGCTGACGAGGGCCGGTTCCCTATCGGGCGCCGTGCTCGCAAACGCCGACCGCGATGTTGCACGTGAAACCGGCGTGGTCCCCGCGGGCGGCTGGCCAGCGGGTCTTGATGAGCTGGAGCGGCGGCTGGGCCTGTACAGCGCGGAGACATCGGAGGCTCCCGTGGTCGCGGTGCAGCGCAGCGGTGAGGAGCTCTGGATCGTGGAGGAGGCGGGCGGCGCGTTCTTCGAGGTCCGATCCATCATTGCCGGGATCGGGGCCTCGTCGACCCGAGAGGCACTCTCCATTCTCGAGCCGGCCGCTGGCGCTGCCGACACCGCCGACACCGACACCGCCGACACCGACCCCGCCGCCGCTGGCGCCGACGCGGCGCGCGGCGCTGCCGCCACCGCCGATGTGGCCGGCGCCGCTCGCGCCGCGGCGGCGACCGACGCGCAGCCGTACTTCTTGCGCGAGCTGTTTCCGCAGCGGTGGCGGATCGAGGCGAATGCGGCTGTCGTGGCCGAGACCGATGCTTCCATCGGGGAGATCGCCGGCGGCGCTGCGCTGTGCACCGTCCAGTTGGCTGACGGGGCCCATTGGGCCGTGCGGATCGAGCCCGTCGGAGACGGAGCCTTCGCGGCCCGTCTCAGCGGGCCGGTGTTCGACATGAGCCCCGACCTCGGCGGCGCGCCGAGCGAGGCGCAGCTGACGCGAACCGTCGCCGAGGCTCTCGCAGCGGTCCGGCTGCGGCCGGCCGGGGAGATCGGCGCGGTTCTGCGTGCGGCGCCGTATGCCTCGATCGACGAGCGAGACGCCGCCGAGACCCGGGTGGCCACTGCTCGTGAGCAGGCGCACGGGTGGTTGGTAGTGGGGGAGGCCCTGCACGGCGGTGCCGTCGCGAGCGCGGTGGCTGACGCGAGAACGCAGGCGGTGCGACTGCGCCGTCGACTGGCCGGCATCGCGGATTGAACATCGAAGCGCGCAAATCTTACAGAAATCGCGAGTCCATGACTACCGCGGCATTCGAAACGACATGCATCTCTCCGCGGCAGGTAGGCTAGCTGCAGGCTATTAGAACGCCAACGGCGGGGAGGCAGTGATGAAGGGCAAGATCGCATTCGTTCTCGGCGCGGCAGTCGGCTATGTGCTGGGCAGTCGGGCCGGCCGTGAGCGTTATGAGCAGATCAAGAACGGCGCGCAGACGCTCTGGCACACAGCCCCTGTGCAGCGCGGTGTCGGTGCGGTGCGCGACGTCGCGCAGACCCGCGTCGATGATCTCAAGGCGTCCGCTGTCCGGGCGGGCAAGAACGCGATGGCGGCGTTCCTGCACGACGACGGCGCCGACAAGAGCGCGGGCGGCACCGCACGGAGGGGCGCATCCTCCGGCACGGCCAAGCCCGCGTCAGGCAGCGGCTCGCGGAGCGAAAGCGCGAGCTCCACGACCGCAAAGCAGAGCAGCGGTTCCTCTTCCGCGAAGCAGGGGGATTCGAATGCTGCCTCGAATGCCGGCGGTGACGCATGAGCCGTAGGAAAGATCAGGCCGGCACTTTCGAGCTGCTGACGCGTCTGCCGCAGCAGATCGTCTCGCTCGCGAAGATCGAGTACGAGAACGCCAAGCGTGAGATCGTCTCGAAGGCGAAGAAGGCTGGTATCGGAGCCGGCGCGATCGTCATCGCGCTCTTCTTCCTGTTCTTCATGCTCGAAGCACTCGTGATCGCGGCGATCGCCGCTCTGGCGCTCGTCTGGCCGTGGTGGCTCGCCGCGCTCGTCGTGGCGGCAGCGCTGCTCGTGCTCGCCGCCCTTGCGATCCTCGCGGGTATCGCGCTCATCAAGCGCGGCAACCCCGTGCCCGAGGAGACCCTGGAGCGCGTCGGAGACGACATCTCGGCGATCGGAGAGGTGCGGATCAATGCCGAGACCCCGACATCGCGCCCCTCGGGTTCGCAGATGCCGCGCGTCGGCGAGGAAGGGAACTGGCGATGAACGTGCACGAGAAGCAGCGGGGTGTGGCCGAGGCGGCGCAGGCGCGCGCAGAACTCTACGAGACGCTCGCGCTCCTGAAGGACCGCCTCAACTACGCTCAGCGCGTCGACGATGCCATCGACGATTTCAAGCACCGTGCGGCCGAGCAGAAGCGGCGCAACCCGCTCGCCTTCGCGGCCGGCGTGGCCGGCGCCGCCGCCATCGTCGGTCTGGGCGTCTGGACCGTGACCAGTGCTGTGATCAAGCGTTTCCAGTAGCATCTGCGGGCTCGGATCGCAGGTCACATTTGAGTTTCGTTCCTCGGGCCGTCGGGCCTCGTTTTGCTTCCTGAGTAAACGCGGAGTAAGAATAGGACAGATGGTTTTCCATCGCCGCCATACTGAGGGTTTGTTCGCAACTGATCGTATGGCTTTTGTATTGGTGTCGAGTGAGTGGGGTGTATGTCGGTAGAGGCGAAACCGCTCAGCGGCCTGCGGGTGCTCGTCCCGAGGGGCGGGACCTGGGGAGACCTTGTCTCAAAGGCGCTGCGTGAGCAGGGAGCCCACACGGTGATCGCGCCGCTCGTCGACTTCGCTCACACGCGTGAAGAAGAGAAGCTGGTCCAAGCGCTCAAGACCCTCGAAGAGGGCGGCTTCGACTGGATGACGGCCACCAGCTCAACAGTGGCCGACGTGCTGCAGCACCACAACGCGGTGATCCCCCCGGAGACCAAGATCGCGGTCGTCGGCGAGGCCACCGCCGTCGCCTTCCGCGACGCGGGCTACCACATCACGCGTACGCCCCAGCGCGAGAACAGTACCCACGCGCTGCTCGAGGAGTGGTCGGAGATCGATACCGACGAGGTGCTCCGAGTGCTCACGCTTCGCTCCGATGTCGCTATCCCGGTGCTCACCCAGGGGCTCATCGAACGCGGTCACGATGTCACGCAGGTGCTCGCCTTCCGCACGGTCGGGGTACCGGCCTCGGTGCACATCCGCGAGGACATCGAATCCGGGCGCATCAACGCGATACTCGTGGCTTCGGCCAGGATCGCCGAAGAGGTCGCCGCCCAGTTCCCCGAGATTCCGAAGAGCACCATCGTGCCCTGCGTGGGCGTGAACACCATCGAGACCGCAGCGGCCCTCGGTCTGCCGTCGGAGGCCGATGATCCGTCGCATCCGCTCTACGAGAAGAAGCGCGCTCTGATCGAAAGCGTCGAGTCGGTGATCGAGCAGAGCGACATGCTCGACTGAACGAGTCGAACCGCTGAAAGACTGAACGGCGGAGGCGGTTCTCCCATCGGAGAACCGCCTCCGCCGTTGTCTCGGGCGACGGCCTCAGTCGCGCACGATCACGATCTCCTCGAGATCGAAACGGGTGCGGGGAGCGAGTTCGCGCTCGCGCAGCACCTCAGACAGCTGCTCGGGAGTGCCGATCGCGCCGATCGCGGTGATCGAGACCGGCACCAGGCGCTCGTCGAGGTCGAACGCGGTGCGGATCGCCTCTCGGTCGAAGCCGCCCATCTGGTGCGTGTAGTAGCCGTCGGCGTGCGCCTGCACCGTGAAGTGGGCGACCGCCTGGCCGAGATCGTACTCGGCCCAGGGGCGGGGCTTGCCCTCGGCGTCGGCTGTCTCGGCGATGTTGACGACGAGCGCCGCGGCCTTGACCGCCCATTCGCGGTTGAAACCGACGAGTGTGCTCTCGATGCGGGCGTAGGTCTCGCTGCCGCGACGGGCGACGATGAAGCGCCACGGCTGCGTGTTGTTCGCGCTCGGCGCCCAGCGAGCCGCCTCGAACACGCTGCGCAGTGCACCCTCGGGGAAGGCGTGCTCGGCATCGAAGGCGCGGGGGCTCCAACGCCCGGCGAGGGCGTCGAGAACGGGGGCGGTGGTCTGGGCGATGCGCGAACTCAAGTGAGGCTCCTTTACGGGGTGATACGGCGGAGCCTCGGCGAAGACCCCGCATTCCGCCTCACCACAACGCGCGTTCCTCGACCTTTATTCCGTACCGCGAGCCGCGTTCTCCGCTGCCGTACCCGGGTGCGGATTCCGCATGAGGATCGCGGGCGTCGCGGGCGGGGGCGCGGCGGGTGTCCCAGGCGTCGCGGGGTTGCGGGATCGCGGGATCCGGGATCGCCTCAAGAACCGAGCAGCCAGGCGACGAGCGCGATCACGGGCAGCGACGCGAACGTCGTGAGGAACACGGTGTCGCGGGTCGCGGTCTCGGCGCGTCGATAGGTGGCGGCGTAGTTGTAGACGTTCTGCGCGGTCGGCAGCGCGGCGATCGTGGTCGCGACGAACACCTCGTGCGGGTCGAGCCCGAAGGCCGTTGCCAGCAGCCAGGCGACGAGCGGCATGAGCAGCACCTTCAGCCCGCTGGCGGCGAACACCGCTGCCCGGCCCGTGCCCGGCTGCAGTGCGCGCTGCCCGCGCAGCGAGATCCCGAAGCTCAGCAGCACCATCGGGATGGCGGCGGCCCCCAGCATGTCGAGCGGCGCCATGATCAGCTGCGGGATCGACCAGCCCAGGAGCGCTACCACGAGGCCCGCGATCGATCCGATGATGATGGGGTTCGAGATCGCGCGCCCCAGGGCGACCAGGAACCCGCGCTGGTTGCCGCGCGTGCTCTCGAGGATGGCGAGGACCGCCGGTGCGAACACCACGAGCTGCACCAGGAGCAGCGGGGCCACGTAGGCGGCATCACCGAGGATGTAGACGGCCACCGGCAGCCCGAGGTTGTTCGAGTTGACGTAGCCCGAGCACGTCGCGCCGAGCGTGGTGCTCGCCAGATCCCGCTTGAACCAGAGGCGCGACGCGGTGACGAAGACAGCGGCCACGATGATCGCGGCCGCGCTCGTCACCAGGATCACGGGCGAGAGCATCACCGACGGGTCGCTCTGGCTCAGCACCGTGAACAGCAGCGCCGGGGTGGCGACGTAGAACGCCACGTTGTTGAGCACGCGCCGCTGATCCCCCTCGACCACGCGGAAGAGAGCGGTCAGATACCCGGCTCCGATCACCCCGAGGATCAGCGCGAAGCCCTGCAGCACCCCCAGCATCTAGTGGCCCCGGAACGCCTCGGCCAGCCACCACGCGCCCCCGTCGGAGGCGATGCGGGCGTCGAGCACGAGCGGACTCGTCGGACCCGACTCGAGCCATCGGCGCACGGCTTCGAGATCGCCGGCCTCCCGCACCGTCGCACCCTGCGCGCCGAAACCGCGGGCGATGCTCGCGATGTCGACGCTGGGAAAGGTGACGGCGCCCAGATCCGGGGCGACGAAGTCCGGGTCGTCGCTCACTCCGAAGTGGTGGACCTCGGCTCCGTACGCGTCGTCGTTGTAGACCACGACGAGCAGGGGCAGCTCGAGCCGCACCGCGGTCTCGAGCTCGGCGATGCCCATGAGCAGCCCGCCGTCGCCCGTGCCGAGCACCGGCAGCCGGTCGGGCCGCGCGAGTGCCGCGCCGATCGCGGTGGAGAGGCCCAGCCCGATCGACTGGAAGGCCTGAGTGAAGCAGAAGCCGAACTCGTCGGGCACGTCGAGGTAGGCCGAGGGGTAGCCCATGAAGTTGCCCGAGTCGACCGAGACGATGCGCTCGGCCGGGAGCAGGCGGTTCAGCTCCCGACTGAGCACGCGCGGGTCGATGCGGGTCTCGGCGGCGCTGTTCTCGGCGGCGCCTCTCGCGGGGCCGCCGAGGTCGGGCGGATCGAGCGGCACATCGCTCCATCGGCTCTCGGCCGCGATGCGAGCTGCGACCTCGGGGGTGCGGTAGCGGGGTTCGGGATCGTGACCGAACCGCGTGAGCTCCTCGAGCACCGCGGTGGCGGTGGACGCCGCGTCGCCCAGCACGCCGAGGTCGATCGGACGCTGCGCCCCGAGTGCCGACGCCTCGAGGTCGATCTGCGCGACCCGGGTATCCGGGCCGATCAGGCGCCCGTGCCGCATGGTCCACATGTTGAGCGCGCACCCCGCACCGATGATGAGGTCGGCCCGCGAGATCAGCTCGGCGGAGAGAGGCGACGAGAAGCCTCCCGAGATGCCCAGGTCGAACGGGTCGCCCGCGAACAGCCCCTTCGCCACAGCCGACGTGGCGAGCAGCGCGCCGGCCGCCGAGGCGAGCGCCCGCAGTTCGGGGCCGGCCCCGCGCGCGCCGCGCCCGGCGACGATGACCGGCCGCTCCGAGGTGGAGATCAGCCGGGCGAGCGCCGTCACGGCGTCGGCGTCGGCCCGCGGAGGTACGGGTCTCGGCGGCGGGGCGAGCGTGTCGAGGGCGCGCAGCGCATCGGCGGGCGCCGGCTGCGCCTGCACGTCGAGGGGCAGGTTCAGCACCACGGTGCGCCGTTCGTCGCGCGCCGCGCGGAAGGCCCGCACCACGTCGACGAGTGCGCTCGCCGCCGAGTGCACCCGGTGCGAGTCAGCGAGCACCGAGCGCGCGAGCCCCGGCTGATCCATCGAGAAGTTCGAACCGACCGAGGCCCCCGAGGCCTCGGCCGCCAGCACGATCACGGGGGTGCGGCTCTTCGCGGCCTCGCCGATCCCGGTCGCCGCATTGGTGAGGCCGCAGCCCTGATGCACGGAGACCAGCGCGACCGTGCCCGACATGCGCGCGAACGCGTCGGCCATGGTGGCCGCGCCGCCCTCGTGCCTCGTGGCGGTGAACGGCACACCCGCCTCCCGCAGCGCGTTGGTCACCGCGAAGTTGCCGGAACCGACCACTCCGAAGCAGTGTCCCGCGCCCAGTCGGGCGAGCGCCCGGCCGACGAGGTCGGCGACGGTGAGACGTGAGGGCGAGAGATCGGCGCCGGCGGGCTCGGGCGCTGCCGCGTCGGATCCCGCCGCGTCGGATGCCGCCGGGTCGGGCGCATCCGGCTCCGGTGCTGCGGGCCGCATCAAGCCTCCACGAGGGCGTACACGCGGGCGGGGCTGCCCGTGCCGCCCACGATGGGCAGCGGCGCGACCACGATCGCCGCGCCCTTCGGCGGCAGCAGCGACAGGTTCTGCAGCGAGGTGATGCCGTACTTGTCGGCGCCGAGCAGGTGGTAGTGCACGGGGAACGGCGGATCGAGCTCGGCGCCGCGACCCGCGTCGATGCCGACGGTCTCGACGCCGACCCCCGAGATCTCGGGGCGCTCGGCCAGCCACGCGGCGCACTCGGCCGTGAATCCCGGCGTGTGAGAGCCCGTTTCGTCGGCGTTCAGGAACGCCTCCTGCGAATCGGAGAAGCGATCCCACCCCGTGCGCAGCAGCAGCCAGGTGCCGCGCTCGAACGCGCCGTGCTCGGCCTCCCACGCCTCGATGTGGTGCACGTCGAGCAGGAAGTCGTTGTCGGCCTGCGCCTCGGCCGAGAAGTCGAGCACGGCGGCGGGCCCGAAGAGGCGGGCGGGAGGGATCTCGGAGACGTCGTGCCCGTCGCGGCCGCTGATCCAGTGGATCGGCGCGTCGATGTGGGTGCCGATGTGCTCACCGGTGTGGATGTTCGCGTGCTTCCAGAACGGGCCGGGTTCGTCGTACGCGCTCACCGTCTCGAGCGAGAAGTCGATGAGGTTCGCGAAGGGCTCGGGCAGGCGCAGCGTGGGCGTCGAGGCCTGCAGCTTGTTCGTGAGATCGACCACTCGTAGTGATCCCGAGCCGATGGCGCCGAGCAGTTCTGGAATAAGGGACATGGATCCTCCTCGTCGAGCGTGCGCTCCCAGCGTATCGTTGCGCGGCGGCGCGGAGCGGGAGTCGCGGCCGCGCAGCACCGGGCCCGCTACTCCGATTCGGCGCTCGCCGCCGCGCGGAGGCCCGAGACGAGCGCGCGGAGGCCGAACTCGAAGGCGGCGGTCGCGGGAGACTGTCCCTGCTCGGCGGAGTGCCGGCGCGCGGCCCGCTCCGCGGCCTCGAGCGTCGGAGCGTGTGAGGCGCCGTCGGACGGCCGGAGGTTGTCGTCGGGGGCGAGCGCGTCGAGCGCCGAGCCGATGATGAAGGATTCGACGGCGACGATGGCGGGCACGATGCGGTGCTCGGGATAGCCGTCCCGGCGGAACGCCTGGGCGATGCGGTCGTAGTCGGCGATCGACTCGGGCTCGCCGTCGACCGGCAGCGTCGCGAGCGCGGCGATGATGCCGGGGTGCCTGCCGAGGGTTTCCCGGTAGCTCCGCGCCCAGGGCAGGATCGCCTCGTGCCAGGGGAGGTCGCCGAAGCCGGGGTCGCCGACGCGGAGCGTGAGCTGCCCGCGCATGCCCGCGACGAGGTCGTCCTTGTTCGAGAAGTAGTGATGGAGGGCCGACGGGCGCACGCCGAGGGCGCGCGCGAGGGCCGCGAGGGTGAAGTCGCCTCCGCGCTCATCGGCGAGCGCGAACGCGGCCTCGAGGATCCGGTCGCGCGAGAGGATCGCGGCGCGCGGGCGGCCGGCCGGGCGTCGTGCGTCGGGTTCGGGGGACATGGGCCTTCCGGTGAGGTGTTGCGACCGTAATTGAATGCGCGTAAATTAACACTGGTTCTTCGGGCGGACGCCGAAGGGGAGAGGGATCGCGCCAATGACGCCAGCCGAAATCATCATAGATGGGGCGAGGATCCGCTCGCTCGTGCCCGGAGACGACGACCTCGCGCCCCGCTCGATAGCGATCTCGGGCGGGCGGATCCTCGGCGTCGGAGGCCGCGACGAGATCTCCGAGGCCTTCCGCGGATCCCGAACCCGCATCGATGATGCCGGCGGCGCGACCGTCACGCCGGGCCTCATCGACGCGCACATGCACCCCATCCAGGGCGTCGAACTCACGCAGGGGATCGACCTCGGCGGGATTGCGGATCGCCGACAACTGCTCGAGGCGCTGCGCCGCGAGGCCGCCCGCGTCCGCAGGGAGACGAGCGACGGATGGGTGCGCGGCTGGAACCTCGACTACGCCGCCTTCGACGGCGAGACCCTGCGCGCGGAACTGATCGACGAGGCCGTCGACGGGCTCCCAGCGCTGCTCTTCTTCTTCGACTTCCATACGGCGCTCGCGAGCACCGCCGGGCTGCTGCGGGGCGGGATCACCGGGCCGCGCTCCTTCGACGACAGCTCCGAGATCGTCGTCGACGCCTCCGGGCGCCCGACGGGCGAGCTGCGCGAGGACAGCGCCTACCAGCCGCTCCTCGCGACGATGCCCGAGCTCAGCAGGGAGGAGACGCTCGCATCGGCGCGGGCCACCCTCGCGAGGATGCGGCGCTCGGGGCTCACCGGTGGCACGATCATGGACGGCGACTCCGCCACGCTGGATCTGCTCGAGGCGCTCGACGCCACGGGATCGGGGCTGCCCGTGCGCATCGTGAGCGCGATGGACGTGAAGCCCTCGTCGACCCCCTCCGAGCGGGCGACGATCCGCGCGCAGCGGGACCGCGGCGGAGACCGCTGGCGGGGCGGCGTGATCAAGCTCTACGCCGACGGCGTGATCGACACCGGCGCCGGGTGGCTCTACGAGCCAGACGTCGACGGTGCGGGGCTCAGCGGGTTCTGGGGAGACCAGTCCGAGTTCGTCGCCGCCGTGCGGGAGTTCACCGATGCCGGATTCCAGATCGCGACGCACGCGATCGGGGATCGCGCGGTCGGTGAGACCATCACCGCCTACGAGGCCGTCGGCTGCCGGGCCGCCGGCCGGGCGCCGCATCGGATCGAGCACCTCGAGTGCCTCGACCCCCGCGACGTCGCGCGGCTCGCCGAGACCGGCATCACGGCTTCGATGCAGCTCCCGCACATGCAGTGGCGCATCCCCGACGGCAGCGACGAGTGGGCCAGGCGTCTCGGACCCGAGCGTGCGGCGCGCGGGTGGAACGCCGGATCGGTGCTGCGCGCCGGGGCTCCGCTCGCGCTCGGCTCCGACTGGCCCATCGCCGATCTCGACGCCCGCTTCGGTCTCGCCTGGTCGGTGCTCAGGCGCGACCCCCGCGACGCCGACGGTTTCGTGTACGAACCGCACGAGCGGCTCACCCCGGCCGAGGCGCTGCACGGTTACACCCGCGGATCCGCGCTCGCGCAGGGCGACGCCGACCTCGGCGTGATCCGCGAGGGAGCGCGCGCCGACCTCGCGATCTGGGCCGACGACCCCGTCGCGGTCCCAGCCGGGGAGCTCGTCGACCTCCCGGTGCTCGCCACCTACCTCGACGGCGAGCGCGAGGAGCACTCCGCCTGATCCCCGCCCCCGTCGTGCTGCGGGATGCTGCGACCCGCTTCGCTCGCGCACCACGACGGCGAAACGCCCCTCCTGTCACCCTGCGCGAGCGCCTCGCAGGATCCAACCCCGCGGCATCGCTGCCCCCTCTCGAAAGACACCCATGATCCAGAACACCGCACTGGCGATCCTGCCGGTCGTCACCGTCCTTCTCGTCTCAGTGCTGACGAAGCGCGCACTGCTCGGTCTGCTCTCCGGAACGATCGTCGGCGCGATCCTGCTCGGCGGGTGGGGCTTCTTCGACACCCTCGTGGCCACCTTCGGCGCGTCGCTCTCCAACGAGACGGTGCACTGGCTCGCGCTCGTGGTCGTGCTCTTCGGGATCCTGATCGCATACTTCAACGCCTCGGGCGCGGTCTCGGACTTCGCGAGGTGGACCGAGCGCTTCGTGAACTCCCGCCGCAAGTCGCTGCTGCTCACCTGGCTGCTCACGGTCGCGCTCTTCATCGACGACTACCTCAACGCACTCACCGTCGGCACCTCGATGAAGCGTGTCACCGACCGCTACGGCGTGCCGCGCACCCTCGTGGGATCTCTCGTGAAGCTGACCTCGGCCCCGATCGCCGTCATCATCCCCTTCTCGACCTGGGCGGTCTTCTTCGCCGCCCTGCTCGAGCAGGACGGCGTCACGGTGAACGGCTCCGGATTCGGCGCGTACGTGCAGGGCCTCCCGTTCGTCTTCTTCGGCTGGTTCGCGCTCGCGATCGGGCTGCTGCTCGCACTCGGCCTGCTGCCGCTCGTCGGACCGCTGCGCCGCGAGCAGCTGCGCGTCGACCGCACCGGCGACACCCTGCCCGAGGGCCTCACCGAGGAGGAGCGGGCATTCGAGCTCGCGGAGCCCGAGGATGCGGGCAAGCGACCGCTGCCGTTCAACTTCCTGATTCCCATCGTCACGCTCGTCGCCGTGACGATCCTCACCGAGGTGGACATCGTCAAGGGCTCCGCGGCGGCCGTGGTCGTGGCCATCATCCTGTATCTCGCGCAGCGCCGCATGACGATCCGCGACGTCTTCGAGCAGGCGTTCGAGGGCATCATGAGCATGGGATACGTCATGATCCTGTTCGTGCTCGCGTTCATGGTGCAGCAGATGAACATGGACCTGCAGCTCGCTGAATGGGTGATCGGCGCGACCGAGCCGGTGATGCACGGCGCGCTGCTGCCGGCGATCGTGTTCCTCGTCTGCGGCGTCTACGCCTACGCGACCGGGGCGTTCTGGGATCTCGCCGCCGTCATCACGCCGGTCGTGCTGCCGCTCGCGATCGCGGTGGGAGTCGACCCGGTGCTCGCCGGCACGGCGGTCTTCTCGGGTGCGGCCCTCGGGTCGACCACCTGCCTCTACGGCGACGGGATCATCCTCGCCTCGAAGTCGGTCGGCGTCAAACCGCTGAACCTCATGCTGTCGATCCTGCCCTACGCGGGGGCGGCCGCGATCCTCAGCCTCATCGCCTACCTCATCGCGGGCTTCGCGACGGTCGGGTAGCGGGTAGCGCGGGAGCAGGTAGCGGGCGGCGCGGGAGCAGGGCCGGATCCGGGTGTCGGGGGCCGGGTGTCGGGGTCCGGGCAGCCCGATCCGGTGCGCAGAGTGCGCGGACGAGCTCAGCCCAGAGCGGTCGCGGCCTCCTCCGCGACGACGGCCGAGAGCCGGTCGAGCACGGGGGAGCGAAGGTTCCACCTCTGCCAGTAGAGGGGCAGTTCGAAGGGTGATCCCGCCGTCAACTCGACCAGGCGTCCCTCCGCGAGAGCGTCGGCGCACTGCAGGTGGGGCAGCATGCCCCAGCCCAACCCGAGCTCGACCGCGAGGGCGAACTCGGCCGAGGACGGCACGAAGTGGCGCGGCGGATCGATGGCGACCCGGGTGACGCGCTCGATGAAGCGCTGCTGGAACATGTCGTGCCGGTCGAACTCGACGACCGGTGCGGCCTCGAGCGCGGCCGCTGTGACGCCGTGCGGGAAGTGCTCGGCGACGAACTCCGGTGACGCCACCGCGCGGTACCGGTCGACGCCGATGCGGCTCGACGTGCACCCGGGCACCGCCTCGGCGGTCGCCGTGAGCGCGGCCATGACCTCGCCGCTGCGTAGCCGCTCGGTCGATACGGTCTCGTCGGCGCGCAGCACCTCGAACCTCGCGCCCGTCTCGCGGGCCGCGCGCACCAGCGCGGGGACGAACCAGGTCGCCAGCGAATCGGCGTTGACGACGATCGGAATCAGTGTGCCGCCCGCGGGGCCCGCGCCCAGCTCGACCGCGACGTCGTCGAGCACCCGCGCCACCTGTCGCGCGGCCCGGAGCACGGCGGCTCCCGCCTCCGTCGTCTCGACCGGCCGGGTGCGGCGCAGCAGCACCGATCCGACGCGCTGCTCCATCGCGCGCACGCGCTGACTCACGGCGGAGGGCGTGATGTGCAGGCGCCTGGCCGCGCCCTCGAAGCTGCCCTCGTCGGCGATGGCCGCGAAGGTCGCGAGATGCTCGACCGGCAGGTCCATGTGCGCCTCTCCTCATTCTCTGATCCCTCTGCGCAGTGCCCTCCGGTGCCCTGCGCCCTGCTCTTGCTCCTGCGCCCTGCTCCTGCGCGCTGTCCTCTGCGCCTTGCCTCCGGTGCCCTGCGCCCTGCGCCTTGCCTCCTGCGCCCTGTCCTCCGCGCGCTCTGGCCACAACTTCGGATCTCACCCGTCTTTCGGATCGGATCACCGGGATCAGCTCCGAAAGACGGGTGACATCCGAACTATGGGCGACCTCCGTGAGACAGGATGCCCCGCCACGACATGAAGCACAGCTTATGCTCCTTCAGAAACTGTAGCGCTTCTGAAGTGGCGCCCGGAAGCCCCGCGCCCGTAACGTCGACTGCGTGATCCTCCCCCTCCTCGTCGGCGCCGGCAGCGGCCTCTCCCTCATCGTCGCCATCGGCGCCCAGAACGCCTTCGTGCTGCGCCAGGGGATCCGCCGCGAGCACGTGCTGCCCGTCGTGCTCATCTGCGGGCTCACCGACGCGCTGCTCGAGACGCTCGGAGTGGCCGGCATCGGCCTCGTGATCGAGCGGGCGCCGATCCTGCTCGAGATCGTGCGCTGGGGCGGAGTCGTGTTCCTGCTCTGGTACGCGTGGTCTGCGGCGCGCAGGGCCATGCGGCCCGAGGCGCTCGTCGCGGGCGAGGGGGACGCGGGATCGCGAGCCGGAAGCCTGAGGCGCACGATCCTCGCCTGCCTCGCGATCACCTACCTCAACCCGCACGTCTACCTCGACACGATGGTGCTCATGGGGTCGATCGGCAACGCGCAGGGCGACCCCGCCCGCTGGTGGTTCGTGGCGGGCGGCGCGCTCGCGAGCATCGTGTGGTTCTTCGTGCTCGGGTACGGCGCGCGGGCGCTCACCCGCTTCTTCGCGACGCCGCGGTCGTGGCAGGTGCTCGACTGGATCGTGGCCGTGATCATGCTGGTCATCGCGGCCAGGCTCGTCTTCGGCGGGGTGGGAGTGTAAGGGGCGGGCCTACGCGTATCCTCGCGCACCGATCGACGTAGCAGCACCTCGTTTCGCGTGAAGAAGGTGCTCGAAGGTCGATAGGTGCCGTTGGGATGCAGGGGAGGCGAGGGGTGGGGCGGCTCGGGAGCGCCGCGATCCGATCCGCCTAGTCCTCCGCGAGCGCGGCGAGCAGCGCGTCGACGTCCTCGGGGCGCGTATCGAACGCGCACATGAGCCGGTAGAGCCCAGGCTCCGTGGGCCACGCGCCGAAGGCGAACCGCTGCCGCGCCCGCTCGGCCGCCTCGGCGGGGAGCGTCGCGAACACGGAGTTCACCTCGACGGGGTGCGCGATCCCGATCCCCGATCCCTCGGTCGCGAGCCCCTCGAGCCCCGCCGCGAGCCGTGCCGCCATCGCGTTCGCGTGTCTCGCCGAGCGCAGCCACAGGTCGCCCTCGTACAGCGCCAGTAGCTGCGCCGACACGAAGCGCATCTTCGACGCGAGCTGCAGGTTCATCTTGCGCAGATAGGGCAGGCCGGGGGCGGATCCGGATCGCAGCACCACCACGGCCTCCGCGCCGAGCAGTCCGTTCTTCGTGCCGCCCAGGCTCAGCAGATCGACTCCGACGTCGCTCGTGAGCTGTCGCAGTGACAAATCAAGCGCCGCGGCGGCGTTGCCGATCCGCGAGCCGTCGAGGTGCAGCACCATGCCGTGCTCGTGCGCCTGGTCGGCGAGCGCCCGGATCTCGTCGGGCGTGTAGCAGGTGCCCAGCTCGGTCGACTGCGTGATCGAGACCGCCAGCGGTTCGGCGCGGTGCTCGTTGCCCCAGCCCCACGCCTCGCGCGCCACGAGCTCGGGTGTGAGTTTGCCGCCGGGCGCCTCGACCGGCAGCAGCTTGAGCCCGCCGGTCTTCTCGGGCGCACCCGTCTCGTCGGTGTTGATGTGCGCCGTGCTCGCGCAGATCACCGCGCCCCAGCGGGGCAGCGCCGCCTGCAGGGCGAGCACGTTCGCACCGGTGCCGCTCAGCACCGGGAACGCCTCGGCGTCCTCGCCGAAGAGCGTCTTCGCGAGCCGCTGGAAGCGCGCGGTCCAGGGGTCGCCGCCGTACGCGGGCGCGTGGCCCGTGTTGGCCCGGGCGATCGCGTCGAGCACTTCGGGGTGCACGCCGGCCCAGTTGTCGGAGGCGAAGGCGGGGGTGGTATCGACGGTCACCGGTTCAGCTTATGCCCGCTCTTGCCTCTTATGCCCGCTCTTGCCTCCCCAAGTAGGAGATCGCGATCCGGGGAGGAGGAAATCCGCGATCTCGCCCGCTTGGAACAGGATCTCCTACCGGAGCGTGGACTGGTCGCTTCGCGGGGCGTGGCGTGGGACTGGTCGCGGCGCGGGGCGGTGCATCCACCGATCGGTGGATGCACCGCCCCGCGAAGATCCCTCCACCGGTCGCTGCCCGAGCCCGGCCTCGCCCTCCAGACTGGCAGTATGAATCAGCATCTGAACCGAGAGCGCTCATCCGAGGCGATCAGGGTGCGTGGGCTCGCGAAGCGGTATCGGGAGCAGACCGTGCTCGCGGGCATCGACCTCGACATCGCGGCGGGCGAGACCTACGCCCTGCTCGGCCCGAACGGCGCCGGCAAGAGCACCACTATCGAGATCCTCGAGGGGATCAGGCGCCCCGACTCGGGCGAGGTCAGCGTGCTGGGCGAGGCGCCGCTGAGCGCGCCCCGGTCGTGGCGGTCGAGGATCGGCATCGTCGCGCAGAACACAGGCGATCTTGGCCCGTACACGCCCCGCGAGCTCATCGCGCACTTCGGCGCGCTGTACCCCGATCCGCGCGGCACCGACGAGGTGCTCGAACTGGTCGGGCTTACTGAGCACGCCGGCAAGCGGGCGACGAAGCTCTCGGGCGGGCAGCAGCGGCGGCTCGATGTGGCGCTCGGGATTGTCGGGCGGCCCGAGCTGCTGTTCCTCGACGAGCCGACCACCGGCTTCGACCCCGAGGCGCGGCGCCGATTCTGGGACATGCTCGCGGGCCTCACCGGGGAGGGCACCGCGATCCTGCTCACCACCCACTACCTCGATGAGGCGGCGCACCTCGCCGACCGCGTCGGGGTGCTCTCGGGCGGGCGGATCGTGGCCGAGGCACCGCCGGCCGAACTCGGCGGTGCGGGGGCGCGCGTGCCCGAGGTGGTGTGGCGCGACGCGTCAGGGGTCCGTCGCCGTGAGCGCACCGAGGCGCCGGGCCGACTCGTGGCGCGGCTCTGCGAGGAGGCCGCGGCGGCGGGGATGCCGGGCGGGGAGCCCGCCGACCTCGAGGTGCGGCGACCGTCGCTCGAGCAGATCTATCTGGGGCTCATCGAGCGCTCCCAGCACGATGCGGGTGAGGAGCCGCCGGGAGATCGGAGCGACCGGCCGCAGCACCCCGCGCAGGAGCAGCCGAGCGCCAGATCTCAGGGCAAGGCCCCATCGACCACGAACGGAGCGGAACGATGACCATCCCAGCAACCGCCACCGCCGACGCAGCGTCGCTCGCGGCGGGCGATCCGCGATCCCCCCGACGCTCCGGCGCCCCCGGCGTGCTGCGGGCCGGCCTCGCGTCGATCTCGCTCGAACTGCGCGCCTACTACCGCGCGCCGGATACCGTCTTCTTCACCTTCCTCTTCCCCATCATGATGCTGGGCATCTTCGGCGTCGCCTTCGAGTCGATGGGGGAGATCGCCCCCGGAGTCACGATGGCCGCGTACTACCTGCCCGGCATGGTCGCGGCCGGTGTGCTGCTCACGGGTGTGCAGAACCTCGCGGTCGATATCGCGCGCGAGAAGGGCGAGGGATGGCTGCGGCGGCTCGGAGGCACGCCCATCTCGCCGGTGTCGTACTTCATCGGCAAGGCCGGCATGATCCTGCTCACGTCGCTCGCGCAGCTCGCGCTGCTGCTCGCCTTCGCGGCGCTCGTGCTGGGCGTCGAACTGCCCTCGGAGCCGGAGCTGTGGCTGCGTTTCGCATGGCTGTTCCTGCTCGGGATCGCGACCATGACGCTGCTCGGGATCGCGCTCTCGGCGGTACCGCGCTCGTCGCGCAGCGCGACCGCCGTGGTGCTGCCCATCGTGCTGCTGCTGCAGTTCATCTCGGGCGTGTACCTGCAGTTCACGATGCTGCCGGAGTGGCTGCAGAACATCGCGTCGGTGTTCCCGCTGAAGTGGCTCGCGCAGGGAATGCGCTCGGTGTTCCTGCCCGAGAGCTTCGCTGCGACGGAGCCCTCGGGGAGCTGGGATCTCGGCCTCGTCGCCCTGCTGCTCGCCGCGTGGCTCGTGGTGGGACTGGTGCTCAGCCTCCTCACCTTCAAGTGGCAGCGGCGCACGTGAGCCGAGGGCGGTCGGGTCTGGGCTCTGGGCTCTGGGCTCTGGGCTCTGCAGATTCTCGCCGCGGTCATGAATGTCACAGGGGCATGAGAAAGTGAATCCATGAACACGCAGCGCGAGCAGACGACCGCCGACAGGCCCGCGGGCTCCGTCGTGCTGTGGTGGGACCTCGGCGTCGCGATGATGCTCGCCGTGCTGGTGCTGATGGCGCAGTTCCTGGTGCACGACCCTTCCCCGCTGTGGGCGGGCGATACGCAGGTGGCGGCGCGCCGCGGCCTGCTGCTGGCGCCGCTCGCCGGGTTCGCCGTTCTGTATTGCGTCGTCGGGCGCACGGCGCTGCGGCGGGCGATACTCGACGAGGCCGTCGGCGCTCCGGGCACGGTGTTCCGGTGGCTGCTGCTCGTCGCGATCGGCTGGGCGGTCTTCACGGAGCCGATGTTCGCGCTGCTGCAGGCGCTCGCATATCCGATGGTGTGGACCCTCGTCGCCCGCTACCGCGATGCGGTGCTGTGGAGCGCCGGCGTCGCGGTGACCGTGGGCGCGTCGATGTTCGCGGGGATCGCGGTCGTCAGCCCCGGGGCAGGGCTGCTCAGTGCGATGTTCTCGGGCCCGTTGTCGTTCGTGTTCGCGGTCGTGATGGGCACGTGGATCACGCGGATCTTCGCCCAGGGCGAGCGATACCGCGAGTTGGCGGAGCGCCTGCGCGCCTCGCAGGCGGAGGTCGCCGAGCTGTCGCAGGAGGCGGGCGCGTCGGCTGAGCGAGAGCGGTTGTCGCGCGAACTGCACGACACGCTGACGCAGACGCTGGCCGGCCTCGTGATGCTGAGCGAGCAGGCTGATCGTGCGCTCGCCGCGGGAGACACGGCTCGGGCGCGGGATCGCCTCGCCCGGGTGGACTCGGCGGCCCGGGAGGCTGTGGGTGAGGCTCGGGCCCTGGTCGCGACCACGCAGCCGCTCGGCGACGGCGGGCTCGAGGCTGCGATCTCGCGTGTGGTGGGCCGGCTGCGGGCCGACACCGGTCTCGACGTGGAGTGCGAACTCGAGCCCGTGCAGCTGGATCGAGAGCGGCAGGTCGTGCTGCTGCGCGCGGCGCAGGAGGGGCTGGCGAACGCGCGCAGGCATGCGCATGCGTCGAGGGTGCTGGTGCGTCTCGAGGCGCAGCCGGGAGGCGGTGCACTGCTGCGTGTGGACGACGACGGCGTGGGGCCTCCGGGTGCGGCGGCTTCGGCGGGTGAGGAAGGCCTCGCCGAAGCGCAGAGGTTCCAGGCGGCCAGGGGTTCGGCGACCGCCGGGTTCGGGCTCAGCGGTCTCGCCGACCGGGTGCGCGGGGTCGGCGGTGCGGTCGCGTTCGGGGAGTCGCCGCTCGGCGGCGCGCGCCTCGAGGTGAGGATCGATGCCGGTGCCGAGGCGCAGCACGGGGAGCAGGGTGCGGCCCGGCCCGGGGCTCAGAATGAGGTTCCGCCCGGGGCTCAGAATGAGGCTCGGCCCGGCATGCAGGGTGCGGCCCGGCCCGGAGCTCAGGATGAGGTTCCGCCCGGGGCTCAGAATGAGGCTCGGCCCGGGGCGCAGGGCGAGGCGCGGCGCGGCATGCAGGGCGAGGCGCAGCCCGGGGTGCAGGGCGCGGCCCAGCAGAGAGGCGGGGCATCATGATCCGAGTGATGGTGGTCGACGACCACCCCATCGTGCGTGCGGGCATCGTGGGGTTGCTCGATACCGAGCCCGACTTCGAGGTGGTCGCGGAGGCCTCGTCGGGTGAGGAGGCGCTGGAGCTCGTGGGCGAAGCTCAGCCCGATGTCGTGCTCATGGACCTGCGCATGCCGGGCATGGGTGGAGTCGAGGCGACCCGCCTGATCGCGGAGCACCGCGGGTCCGCCCCGGGCCGGGAGCCCTCCGAGGGCGGTGGATCTGAAGGCGGTCCCGCGGCCGCCGATGGTCAGGGTGCGGCGAGTGGTCACGGTTCGGCGAGTGGGCACGGATCCGCAGCCGATCGCCCGGTGCGGGTGCTCGTGTTCACGACGTACGAGGACGACGACCAGATTCTCGCGGCGATCGAGGCGGGCGCCGGAGGGTACCTCGTGAAGGCCGCTCCCGCGGAGGAGCTGGCGGCGGGGGTGCGCGCGGTGGCCGCCGGGCAGACGGTGCTCGCCCCCTCGGTCGCGGCGGCTCTGGCGCTCGCCGCCCGCGGGACCGCGCGCGAGCGGGACCGGGGAGAGCCTGACGGGGGAGAGGGGCTTGGGGCCGGCGACTCAGGCGGTGACCCCCAGCCGCGCCTGACGGCTCGGGAAGCCGAGATCCTCGGGCTCGTGGCCGAGGGCCTGAGCAACCCGGCGATCGCGCAGCGCCTGTTCATCGGGGAGTCGACCGTGAAGACGCACCTGCTGCACGTCTTCGAGAAGCTCGGGGTCTCCGACCGCACCCGTGCGGTGATCCGCGCCATGGAGCTCGGGGTGATCTGAGAGTACCTGTGGATAATTACACCGATGTAATTCACCCCTGTGGAAAGCCGGGAGGGGCGTGATTTCGCGGTAAAACGGGTACCGGGGCGGGCCTGCCGCCGATCCGGGCGCCCTGTTCCCCACAGTGCACACCCTTGCCTGTGGATAATTACACCGGTGTAATTCGCTCCTGGTATTGCAGAGTCGTTGTCCTGCCCACCGCCGACGTAGACCTCTCGCACGGTTGTAGACCTCCCGGACCGCGCGAGAGATCTACAACTGTGCGGGAGGTCTACAGCGGTGAACGGATCCTGCGACTCCTCCGTCGCGCAGGATGACGAGGGCGCGCAGGGTGGCGGGAGTGCGGGGTGGCGGGAGTGCGGTTATGCCTACGCCTCGAGCTGCGCCCGGAGCGGCGGGTTCGCTCCGGCGACCGAGACCGCGATCGCCGCCGCGTGGGCGGCGCGATCCAGCACCTCGGGCAGCGTTGCGGTCACCTTGGCGAGGCCGCGCTCGAGCAGACTCGACGCGAGACTCGCCATGAACGAGTCCCCGGCGCTGATCGTATCGACCACCTTGATCGGACGCGCCGGCACGTGCACCGTGCCCGCCGAGGATGAGGCCAGCGCTCCCTCGCCCCCGAGCGTGATCACGGCGACGCTCGGCCCGAGCCGTCGCACTCGCTCGGCGATCTCCTCGAGGGGGAAGGTCGGGTAGAGCCATTCGGCGTCCTCATCGCTGAGCTTCACGAGGTCGGCCGTCGCGGCCGCGCGCTCGAATCGGCGCAGCGCCTCGGCGTGACCGCCGAGCAGCGAGGGCCGGATGTTCGGGTCGAGCGTGACGAGGGCGGAACCCGCGAGACTCTCGAGCAGTTCGAGCACCTGCGATCCGCCCGGTTCCAGGAAGAGCGCGATCGACCCCGTGTGCACGAGGGCCACGGGGCCCGGATCGCACGGCTGCAACCGCCAGTCGATGTCGAAGGTGTACTCCGCGCTGCCGTCGGCCGAGATCCGGGCGCGCGCCGTCGAGGTGGCGCCGTCGCCCCGGCTCTGCTTCAGCAGTTCGACCCCCTCTCGCCCGAGTGCGTCCGCGATCCGGCGGGCGCGCTCGTCGGCGCCGAGTCGCGTGAGCAGCCGAACGGGGTGCTCCAGGCGCGCGAGGCCGATGGCGACGTTGGCGGGGCTGCCGCCGACGTGCTCCTCGACGGCCCCGTCGTGTTCCACGATGTCGATGAGGGCCTCGCCGACCACGAGGGCGGCGGGTCCGCGGGCCGTTCGATCCGTCATTCCGCGACCTCGGAGATGATCAGGCGCCGGATCATCGCGCCGCTGCCGCTGCCGCTGCCGCTGGCGACCCGCATGGTCGGCGCCCGCAGCACGCCGACGAGGTCGGTCAGCACTCGTGCCCCGCCCTCGGCGTAGATCTCCACCGAGCTCTCGTCGAGCCACAGGGTGAGGCTGAGCTCGGAGTCCGCCGCGACCGGCATCCGCTGCACGCTCGCGAACCCCTCGGGGAAGCCGGCGGAGGATCCGCGGCGGTCGCAGCTGAGCTGCTGCGCCGCGACGTCGTAGGAGATCTCGAGCGCGCGATCCTCGTCCCCCTCCAGGCGGATCGAGAAACCCGCAGTATCGCGAAGGGCGACGGCGAGCTCGACGCGCTGCCCGACCGGGGTGGGGATCGAGACGGGAGTCGACACCTCGAGATCCTCGAAGCGGGCGACCTCGCGCACCGCGGGTGCGACCGGGGTCTGGCGCAGCCGCGGGCGAGCGTCGCCGGCCACGAGCGACAGTCGGCGCGGCAGCGTGAACCGCCCGCGTGCGGGGCGCTCGGGGTCGACCGGGAAGACGCGAGCGTAGTCCCAGTTGCTCATCCAGGCGATCAGGGTGCGGCGATCCTCGGGCAGCCCGGCGAAACTCACGCCGGCGTAGCAGTCGCGGCCGTAGTCGAGCCAGTCGAGCGAGCGCATGCCGGCCTCGTCGTCGGGCAGGACCTCGGGGAAGCGCTCGTGCGGGGTGAACACCCGGCCGTCGAAATCGCCGACGAAGTACTGCGTGCCCGAGCCGCCGGCGATCCCGCCCGGATTGAGGCTCACGAGCAGCACCCAGTGGGTCTCGTCCGTGCCCTCGACTCGCAGCGGGAACAGATCCGGGCACTCCCAGACCCCGCCGACGGCGCCCTGCGGGCCGAACGACGACAGGTGCGTCCAGGTCAGCAGGTCGTCCGAGCGGTAGAACAGCACCTGGCGATCCTCGGCCTCCACGGCCAGCATCACCCAGTACGACTCCTCGCGGCCCTCCCAGCGGATCACCTTCGGGTCGCGGAAGTGCGCCGACGACCGATCCAGCACCGGGTTGCCCGCGTACTTGGTCCACGTCATGCCGTCGTCCAGGCTGAACGCGAGGGACTGCGCCTCGTGATCGCGATCCCTCGCCTCCGAGGTGTAGATCGCGATGAGCGCGGGATCCGCGACCGTGCCGAGGCCGGAGGTGTTCTCGGCGTCGACGACGATCGAACCCGAGAAGATCTCCTCGGCCTCGTCGAACTCGATCGCGACCGGGTGCTCCTCCCAGTGGACCAGGTCGGGGCTCGACGCGTGCCCCCAGCTCATATTGCGGTGGTCGATGCCGATCGGATTGTGCTGGAAGTAGAGGTGATAGCGGCCCTTGTGGAAGACCAGGCCGTTCGGATCGTTCGTCCAGTTGCGACGGGGAGCGAAGTGCAGGCTGTTCATGTCTCCGGGTTCTGGATCGGGCGTTTGGAGGAGCGAGCCGACTTCTACTGCACGCGAAGAGACCCCCGCCGGCGTGCGCCTGAGCGCGGCGCGGGCGGGAGTCTCCGTCGCGGTGGTGAGGCTCACGCTATTGTTGCACCGTCTTGACGACACCGGTCACACCCGAGCGACCGGTGCGGATGAACGGATCGCCCTCGACGTCCTGATCGTCCTTCTTCAGCGCGAAGAACGCCCAGATACCCGCGCACGCGACCACGCCGGCGATCACGAAGAACGTGGGCTGGAACCCGAGCGCGTCGCGGATGTACCCGAAGGGGATCGCGAAGATCGTATTGCCCAGCTGGGCCGAGACCTCGAAACCGACCAGGTACAGCGTGGCCGAGAGCGCCGCGTTGAAGTGCAGGGTGAGGTAGCGGAAAATGCCGAGGATGAACAGGGGCACCTCGATGGCGTGGAACATCTTCACGATCGACACGATGATCGGGTCGGTGAAGACGGCCGAGCCGAGGATGCGCAGGCACATGACGGAGACGCCGAGGAGCAGGATGTTGCGCACACCGACCCGCCTCATGAGGATCGGGACGAGCATCATGCAGCCCGCCTCGGCGAACACCTGCACCGAGTTCAGCACGCCGTAGGTGTGGATGCCGACGTCCTCGTTCTCGAACAGGCCGGCGTAGAAGTTCGGGAACATCTGGTTGTCGTAGAGGTTGTAGAAGGTCCAGCTGAAGATCACGAAGCCGATGACCACCCACAGGTTCTTCATCTTCAGCACGGAAGCCATCTCGCGCAGGCCCGGTGTTGACGGGTGCGACACATGGCCGGGCGCGAGGGGCACGTGGTCGGTCTTCCAGAAGATCTGCACGAGCAGGCAGATGATGCCCAGGGCCGAGCCGAGGAAGAAGTTGATCGCGGGGTTGATCGTGAAGATGAAGCCGGTGAAGAGCGCGGCGATGCCGTAGCCGAGCGAGCCCCAGCCGCGGGCCTGCCCGTACTCGAAGCCGTAGGTGCGGCTCATGCGCTCCGAGAACGCCTCGAGCAGACCGACCGCGGCGGTGTAGCCGAAGGGCAGGAAGATCGCGCCGGCCGCGACGCCGGCGTAGAACGTACCCTCGTTCTGCAGCAGCGGCTGGTAGACGAACAGCACGAACGGCGCGAGGCTCGCCATCACGGCCGACGACAGGATGACCAGGTGCCGCCTGAGGCTCAGGCGATCCTGCACCATGCCATAGAGGAACATGACGGCGATCGTCGTGAGCGAGTTGACCGAGTAGACGGTGCCGATCTGCCCGCCGCTCAGGCCGAGGCCCTTGTCGAGCCAGACCGCGAAGAACGACCACCAGATGCCCCACCCGGCGAAGAATACGAACAGCGTTGTCGAGCTCTGCAGATAGGCGCCGTTCCTGAACAGGCGCGTGTTGATTGCCACGGTGTGGACCTCCGTCGGTCTCCGGTCCGATCCGGGCGACGCTGCTCGGGTGGGACGTGCAAAATCGGGTTGTATCGGTGCTAAAAGGATTTAGCATGGGAAAAGTAGCACACCGGCGCGCGGGCGGTCAATGTTTTCGCGGGCGTGCTGTCCGAGGGAGCGACCTGCCGTCCGGCCCTCACGCCGGCTCGCTCCGTGCTCAAGCCCTCGGTATCGTGGTGGCAGCGCCGGTACCTTGGAGGCAGCGCCGCACCGGGCGCCCATCGGAGTGAGGAGAAGCCGTGGCCGAAGCCTCGTCCCGCCGCCCCACACTCGCCGATGTCGCGCGCCGGGCGGAGATGTCTCCGGCCGCCGTCAGCCTGATCCTGAACGATCGCCCCGGCTCCCGCCTCTCCGCCGAGGCGGTCGAGCGGGTTCGCGCCGCCGCCGCCGAGCTGGGCTATCGGCCCAACCCGGCGGCCCAGAGCCTGAGGCTGGGGAAGACCCGCACGATCGGGTTCGTCTCCGATCAGGTGACGCTCACGCGCTACGCCTCCGCCATGATCGGGGGCGTGCTCGAGGCTGCGCGCGCCCACGGCCGCACGGTGCTCATGAGCGAGACCGGTCGGGGCGGCGGGCTGTCGGAGGCTGTCGAGGAGATGGTGGATCGCCGGGTCGACGGCCTGCTCATCGGCCTCATGGCCGCCCGGGTCATCGAGGTGCCGCCGACGCCGGGGCCGCTGCCGATCGTGCTGGTCAACGGGGCGTCCCCCGACGGCCGCCCCTGCGTGCTGCCGGCCGAGCAGCTGGCGGGGGAGACGGTGGCCCGGCATCTCGTGGCGCGGGGGCATCGCCGGATCGGCATCGTGGGCGAGCTCCCCGATGAGATGACCGCGCTCGCCGCTTCGGCGACGATCCGCGACCGCTTCGACGGCATCGCCTCCGCGCTCGCGGGAGAGGGGCTCGAGTCGGCGCGGGTCGAGGTCCCCGGGTGGTCGCCGGAGGTCGGGTACGAGTACGGCGGGCGCCTGCTCGACGAGCGCCCCGAACTGACGGCGATCATCGCGGGCAACGACAACGTGGCGTTCGGCATCTACCAGGCTGCCGCCGAACGGGGGCTGCGCATCCCCGACGACCTCTCGATCGTCTCCTTCGACGACGAGGAGCTCGCCGCGTACCTCAGGCCGGGGCTCACGACCGCTCGCCTGCCCTATGAGGAGATGGGTCGGCTGGGCGTCGAGATGCTGCTCGGGGATCGGCGCGCCGAGAGCGTGCGGTTGCCGATGCCCCTCATCGAGCGCGGATCGGTGCGGGCGCTCTAGTTGCACAGCAGCGCTGCTGTGTAGCTCCCCCTCCAGCCGGGAGGTTTTGGACGCTGTCCGGTGCTCAAGGGTTGACAATCGCTCCGGCGGCTCGTAGGTTCATTAGTGAAGTAATGAACCAGGGAAGCGTGGTGAGGATCCCGAATCCGACCCCGCCCCTCAGAGAACGGAGGCGCCGGTGTTCGACGACACGCGCCCGATCTTCCAGCAGCTCGCCGACCGCATCGCCGACGACGTGCTGCGGGGGGTTTACGCCGAGGAGGAGCAGGTGCCCTCCACCAACGAGCTCGCCGCGCACCTGCGCATCAACCCGGCCACCGCGGGCAAGGGGCTGAACCTGCTCGTCGAGCGCGGCGTGCTCTACAAGCGCCGCGGCATCGGCATGTTCGTCGCCCCCGGAGCCCGATCCCTCATCGCCGGCGAGCGCCAGCAGGCGTTCGTGCAGCGATTCATCGTGCCGCTGCTCGCCGAGGCCCGCAATCTCGGCCTCGACGCCCGCGACGTCGTCGGGCTCATCGAGCAGCAGGCCGATCCGCAGGCGGGTCCGGAGGCCACCCAGCCGCAAGCAGAGCGGCGAGCAGAGCAGCAAACCGAGCCGCAAGTCGTCGCGCACCCCGCGGCGCAGCAAGCGAAGGAAGAACAATGACCGCACCAGCCATTCAGACGCGCGGCCTCACCCGCCGCTACCGGGGCGCGACCGCGCTCGAAGACGTCACCCTCGACATCGAACCCGGCGTCATCACGGGCCTGCTCGGGCGCAACGGCGCCGGCAAGACGACGCTCATGTCACTCATCACCGCGCAGGATCGCCCCAGCGCCGGCACCGTCAGCGTGAACGGCCGCGCCCCGTTCGAGCACGCCGACATCATCGAGCAGATGTGCTTCGTGCGTGACAACCAGCGCTACCCGGACGACTACAAGCTGAAGCACGCCGTGCGGGCGGCGGCGATCTTCTACCCCAACTGGTCGCAGGAGGTCGCTGACCGGCTGATCGACCTGTTCCGCATCCCGACGAAGCCCGTCGTGAAGAAGTTCTCGCGCGGCCAGCTCTCGGCACTCGGCATCGTGCTCGGTCTCGCCTCGCGCTCGCCCATCACCTTCTTCGACGAGCCCTACCTGGGCCTCGACGCCACCGCCCGCGGCATCTTCTACGATGAGCTGCTGCGCGACTACTCCGCGCATCCGCGCACGATCATCCTGTCGACGCACCTCATCGACGAGATGGACCGCCTGCTCGAGCGCGTCATCGTGCTCGACCAGGGCCGTGTCGTGCGGCACGCCGACGTCGACGAACTTCGGGGCGGGGCCTATCAGGTGGCCGGCAAGGCCGCCGCGGTGGAGGAGTTCGCTCGGGATCGCCGAGCCCTGTCCCGCCGCACCATCGGCGGCCTCGGCACCGCCGTCATCGAGGGTGTGCTCGGGGACGCGGATCGCGGCGCGGCCGCAGCCGACGGCCTCGAGATCACGCCGGTCTCGCTGCAGGACCTCGTCGCCGCCTACGGGCTCGGAGATCTCGCGGACGCCGAAGCAGGGGCCGATCCCGAACTCGCCACCGTCTCGCCGCTCACCGGAAGGAGCGCATCATGAACCGCATCGTCAAGGTGACCAGGCTGCACCTCAACAAGCTGGGCACCTATGCCATGACACCGCCGCTGATCCTCGCCATCGTGATGGTGGTGTCGATCGTCATCCAGCTCGCGATCCAGCGCGCCGGCAGTCTCGACGTGCACTCGGCCGAATACATCGCGAGTGCCCGCTACAACTCGTCGGTGCTCTGGTCGCTGCCCGGCTTCCTCGTCTACTACGGCGTGCAGGCCGTGGCCACGACCTATCCCTTCGGCCTCGCGCTCGGGGCGACGCGCCGCAACTTCATTCTGGGGACGGTGCTCGCGAACGCGGTGCAGTCGCTGTACGTAGCGGTGCTGCTGCTCGTGCTGCTCGGGGTGGAGCTCGTGACGAACCACTGGTTCATGGGCATCTACGTGCTCGACACCTACGTGCTCGGCGAGGGCAACCCCGCCATTCTGTTCGGCGCGGCCTTCGTCGGCACGCTGTTCTTCCTCACCATCGGCGGGGTGTTCGGTGCGGTGTGGGTGCGCTTCGGGCCGAAGGGGCCGCTCATCATGGGCCTCGCCCTCGGCCTCGTTCTCGCTCTGACGCTGCTCGCGATCGCACCGCGACTCGGAGAGATCTTCGCGGGCCTGAGCTTCGGGCGGGTCGGCCTCGTCTCGGTCGTGATCATGCTGGTCGCGCTCGTCGGCACCTGGTTCGCGATGCGCCGCGCGTCGGTGCGGTAGCGCGGGATCGCGGAGCCCCTCAGCCCGCATCCTTCTCTGACGACCAACGCGGAGTCCCGAATGGCTGCTTCCCGGATTCCGGAAGCAGCCATTCGGGACTCCGCGTTTCCGCGTTTCCGCGCGCACCGCGCCGCCAGGCTCAGTGGATCTTCCGGTCCTTGCCCTCGGGGGTGATCAAGACCGCGAGCGCCGCGAGTACGAGCACCGCGATCCAGAAGACCGCCACGGGCCAGGTGGCCGACATCCCGATGACGAGGCTCGTCGCGATGATCGGCGAGAAGCCCGCGCCGAGCGTCGACGCCGTCTGGTATGCGGCGGAGGCTCCCGTGAAGCGGAGTTGTGTCGGGAACTGCTCCGCGACGAACGCGGCCATCGGGCCGTAGACGATGCCCTGCACGAAGCCGTTGCCGAGGATGATCGCGACCGCGAATCCCCAGACCGTGCCGGTCTGCAGCAGGGAGATGATGGGGAAGGCGAGCACCACGCCGAGGGCGCAGCCCGCGATGATGACGGTGCGGCGACCGAGCCTGTCGCTGAGCCTGGCCGCGAAGATCGCGATGACGACGGTCGTGACCGCGCCGACGGCCTTCCAGTTCAGCACCCCGGTCGGATCGGCGCCCGCGGCGACGGATTCCGAGACGCCCCACACGGTCATGAGCCCCTGCGTGGCGGTGAACGCGAGCACGGCCACGAGCGCCACGAGCACGGTGCGCCAGTGATGGCGCAGCACGTCGACGATGGGTGCGCGCTTCTTCGCGCCCTCCTCCTCGAGCTTCTGGAACATCGGGGTCTCCGCGACGCGGAGGCGGATGACGAGCCCGACGACGAGCAGCACCACGCTCAGCAGGAAGGGCACGCGCCAGCCCCAGGCGAGGAACTGGTCCTCCGGCAGGTTGGAGAAGAGCCCGAGCATGAGGGTCGCCAGCACGGCTCCGACCGGTCCTCCGGCGTTCGCGAGCCCTGCGGCGAGCCCTCGGCTCTTCTTCGGGGCGTGCTCCAGTGCGATGAGCACGGCGCCTCCCCATTCGCCGCCGACGGAGACGCCCTGCACGATGCGCAGGAGCACCAGGATGACGGGGGCGGCGATGCCGATCGTCGCCGTCGACGGGAGCAGGCCCATGACGATCGAGGCGATGCCCATCATGAGCATCGAGAGGATCAGCACGTTCTTACGCCCGTACTTGTCGCCGAAGTGGCCGAAGACGATCCCGCCGAGCGGGCGGGCGAGGTAGCCGACCGCGAAGGTCGCGAACGATGCGAGCACGTCGAATCCCGGCGGCAGATTCGAGAAGAACACCTTGCCGAAGACGATGCTCGCCGCGGTGGCGTAGAGGATGAAGTCGTAGAACTCGATCATCGAGCCCATGAAGCTCGAAGCGATGACGCGACGCATGTCCTTCGTCGTCATCGAGATCTGCGTGCCGTCGCTGTTGGTGGTCGACGAGACCGTGGGGGAGTGGTCGAGGGCGGGGTCCGAGGATGGGGTAGTCATCTTTGACTTCTTTCGTGTGCGGGCGTTCAGATGGAGGAGGCGGTCCGGGCGAATTCGATGACGTCGAGGTCGTTCGGGATCAGTACGTCGACGGCTGCGTGCGCCGCGGTGCGGCGCCAGGCCTCGATGGGCAGGTGGCCGGGAACGAGGTGGTGGATCGCGAGCCGGCGGGCACCCGCCTCGAGCGCGATGTCGGCCGCCTCCGCGACTGAGGTGTGCGACTTGTAGTGGTGATCCTTCGAGGCCTGACCGGTGCTGTCGGCGCTGCCGCCGTACAGTTCCTCGACCCATTCGAAGCTGATGGCCTCGTGCAGCAGCAGGTCCACGTTCTCGGCGAGGCGCGCCATGTTGGCGGTCTTCGCGGTATCCCCCGAGATCGCGACCGACCCCTCATCGGTGGTGAAGCGGTACGCGAAGGCCGGGGCGATGGGCGGGTGCTCCACGAGGATCGCGTCGACTCGCACGCGATCATCCTCGAACACGGTGAACGGCGCCATGTCGGGCGTCATGTTGTCGTTGGGGTGGTATCCGATGCCCTCGGGGATCTCGATGTCCTGGGCTCGGAACAGATCGAGCGGGGACGGACGAAGAGCGTCGAGCACCCGGTCGTTGAGGTCGGTCGCGTGAGCCTCCATGAGGAGGCGGAACATATCTGCCGTGCCGGGTGTGGGGAGGGAGGGGGAGACCGGTTCGACCGGACCGGTGGCTCGGGGGGAGACCGGAGGAAGCATGCCGCGGTTCCCCGGGCCGATGATCGGCACCGGGGTGCGCTCGCGGGTGAAGCCGAACATGCCGAAGAGTGCGAGGTTGACGAGGTCGGTCGTGTGGTCGGAGTGGAGGTGGGTGAGGAAGACGCCGCCGAGCGAATCCATCTCGAGACCCGCTCGGGTGAACTGGCGCCCCGCACCGAGCCCGACATCGACGAGGTAGCTGCGGTCCCCGACGACGACCGCTGTCGAGATGCCGAAGCGCGACTCCGCGGTGAGCGGCGTCCACCAGCGGGGTCCGCCGGCCGTGCCGAGGGTGACGATCTTGGGGATTGAGGACACGGGGCTGCTCCTTCGGAACCGGACGTGAGGTTGAGAACTCTTCAAGTGTGGGCAGGAAGCAACCTTATGTAAAATGAATAAAATTAATCCATAGATCAGGTTTTGTTTATGAATACGGCGACTCTTCGTCAGCTCGAGTACTTCGTGGCGGCGGCTGACACCGGCACCGTGAGCGCGGCTGCGCTGCGTTGCTCGGCCTCCCAGGCAGCGGTGTCGACTGCGCTCAACGAACTCGAGCGGGGTCTCGGCATCCAGCTGTTCGTGCGGCGAACGGCGAAGGGTGTGCGCCTCACGAAGAGCGGGGAGCGTGCGCTGCCCATCGCCCGCCGCATGCTCAGCGACGCGCGAGAGCTCGAACTCCTCGCCGCGGCGGAGGCGAGCGAGGCTGCCGGGCCGCTGCGGGTCGCCTGCACGAGCGCGCTGTCGCCCCGGGTGCTGCCAGCGCTCGCCGAGGCCTTCCGAGCGGAGCATCCTCTCGTCGATCTCGATCTGGTGGATGGGCTCGCCTCCGACGTGGAGCGCATGGTGCTGAGGGGCGAGGCCGACGCATGTCTGCTCTACCGCCGCCAACTCGAGTCGGATCTCGATTCGAGGACCGTGCGCGAGGTGGTGCCCTACGCCGTACTCGCCGCGGACCACCCGTTGGCAGGCAGAGACCGCGTCGCCCTGCAGGATCTCGCGAGCGAACCGCTGCTGCTGGTGAACCCGGAGGGATCGCGTGGTGTGATCGAGCGCTTGCTCGAGGAGGCCGACGTCTCTCCGAAGCGGGGCTGGGCGTTCTCGAACCCGGAGACCGTGCGTGCGATGGTCGCCCGAGGGCTCGGATACTCGGTGTTCAGCGGCCGTCCGATCTCGCTGGAGAGCTTCGACGGCGGCCGCGTCGCCTACGTGCCGCTCGCCGACCCGATCGCCCCGAACGAGGTGGTGCTCGCGACCCCCAAGGGACAGCGGATGACCGCGAGACTGCAGGCGCTGCAGGATCTGCTGATGAAAGATTCGGTGCTCGAAGCGCTCGGGTGAGGGTGCGGTAGCGCGGGATCGCGGAGCCCCTCAGCCCGCATCCTCCCCTGACGACCAACGCGGAGTCCCGAATGGCTGCTTCCCGGATTCCGGAAGCAGCCATTCGGGACTCCGCGTTTCCGCGCGCACCGCAGGGTGGGTACGGGCACCTCGAGCCTCACCCAGGCTCCCCGGCGGCCTTCGCCTCCAGCAGCGCCCGCTCGCGCGCGTTGCCCGTGAGTGCGGCCGCCTCGGCGAAGGCCTCGCGAGCGAGCCGTTCGCGGCCCGAGCGGCGCAGGAGGTCGGCGCGCATCGCCGGCAGCAGGTGGTAGCCCCGCAGCTCACCGGAGGCCTCGAGCCGGTCCAGGATCGGCAGCGCCGCCTCCGGCCCCGCGGCCATCGCCACCGCTCCGGCGCGGTTCAGCTCGACCACGGGCGACGGGGCGACACGGCCCAGCGCCTCGTAGAGCACCACGATGCGCTCCCAGTCAGTGTCGTCGATCGACGGGGCGATCGCGTGGCACTCGGCGATCGAGGCCTGCAGCGCGTAGGGGCCGCGCCCTCGTCCGAGCGCGTCGACGCGCTCGAGGGCGGCTCGGCCCCGCGCGATCGCGTCGCGATCCCAGCGGGTGCGATCCTGCCGGTCCAGCTGTATCGGCTCGCCGCTCGCGGTCACCCTGGCCGGGAAGCGCGCCGCAGTCAGCTCCATCAGCGCGAGCAGGCCCAGCGCCTCCGGCTCCCGCGGCACGAGCCCCACCAGTACCCGCGCCAGCCGGATCGCCTCGCGGGCCAGCTCCGGGCGCATCCATTCGTCTCCCGAGCTCGCGGTGTGCCCCTCGTTGAATATGAGGTAGAGCACGCTCAGCACGCCGGCGAGCCGCTCGGGGAACTCCGCGCGATCCGGAACCTCGAACGGCACCCGCGCCGCCGCGAGCGTCTTCTTCGCCCGCACGATGCGCTGCTGAACGGTTGCGGTCGGCACGAGGAACGCCCGCGCGATCTCCTCGCTGCCGAGGCCGCCGACGACGCGCAGGGTGAGGGCGACGCGGGCCTGCTGCGAGAGCACGGGGTGGCATGCGACGAAGACGAGGCCGAGCACCTCGTCGTCGATGCGATCCGGATCCCACGGCGCATCGCCGCCGGTGCCGAGATCCTGCTCCTGCTCCAGATCCCGCATCATCGCGGCGATCCGCGCGTCGTAGCGCTCGGCGCGACGCCAGTGATCCACCGCCCTGCGCTTCGCGACCGCGGTGAGCCAGGCCGCCGGATTGCGGGGTACCCCGGAGTCGGGCCACTGCGCGAGTGCGTCGGCCAGCGCCTCCTGCGCGAGGTCCTCGGCCAAACCGAAGTCACCGACGGCGCGCGTGAGGGTCGCGACGATCCGCGCGGACTCGATGCGCCAGACCGCGGCGACCGCGCGCCGGGCGGGGGCGGGATCCGGAAGCCTGTCCGGTCCCAGCCCCGCGCCGCTGCTGTCGACGGTCATGCCGCCCCTACTGCTCGCCCTGAGCCTTCGCCTCGGCCTCGGCGATCCACTGCTGCTCCTTCTGCACCCACTCGTTGTCCTGCGGGAAGTCCTCGGGCCCGTGGATGCGGCGCACCTCGAGCTTGCTCCCCGGGCCGAGCGGGCAGCGCTTGGCCCACTCCGCAGCCTCCTCGCGCGAGGACACGTCGAGGATCCAGAAGCCGTTGAACAGCTCCTTCGTCTCGCCGTAGGGGCCGTCGGTGACGAGGGGCGGATCGGCCGAGAAGTCGACCACGAAGCCTTCCTCGGGCGGGGTGAGCCCGTCGCCGCCGGCCATGACGCCGGCCTTCACGAGCGACTCGTTGTAGCGGCCCATGGACTCGAGCATCTCCTCGAGCGGGATGTTTTGCGATGCCTCGAGGGCCTCGTCGGTCGCGCGCATGATGAGCATGTACTTCATGATGTTCTCCATTCGATTCGAGGGCTGTTTCGACCCTGTCATTGAAGACGTCGAATGGGAACAGCGGAGATCGACACGAGCCGAAAACTTTCTCGAAAAAATCCTGAGCCTTGTGTAGGGTGCTCGTTTCGCTCCGATCCCGAGCCAACTTCCGCGCCCAATGCGAACGCGGAGTCCGATTCTGCTGCATCCCGGTGAGGGGAAGCCGCAGAATCGGACTCCGCGTTGGGAACAGGCCGGCAGGCCGGGCCGGTTACTGGCGGGCCGCGGGCTCCGGATCCCGGATCTCGTCAGCCGAGGGCCCCTCGGCGGCGCCCGCCTGCGCCGACTCGGGGGCCCGCGTGTCGCCGGCCTCGTCGTCGTTGAACGCGACGCCCTGGCGCGGCGCATTGTAGAGGTCGGTGTCGAGGATCCCCTCGCGCTTCGCCACGATCGTGGGCACGAGCGCCTGGCCCGCGACGTTGACCGCGGTGCGGCCCATGTCGATGATCGGATCGACGGCGAGCAGCAGGCCGACGCCCTCGAGGGGCAGGCCCAGCGTCGACAGCGTCAGGGTCAGCATGACGGTCGCGCCGGTGGTGCCCGCGGTCGCCGCCGAGCCCACGACCGAGACGATCACGATGAGCAGGTACTGCACGAGCGTGAGGTCGATGCCGAAGAACTGGGCGATGAAGATCGCTGCGACGGCCGGGTAGATCGCGGCGCAGCCGTCCATCTTGGTCGTGGCTCCGAGCGGCACCGCGAACGAGGCGTAGCCGCGGGGCACGCCGAGGTTGCGCTCGGTGACGCGCTGCGTGAGGGGCAGGGTGCCGATCGATGAGCGGCTCACGAAGCCGAGCTGCACCGCGGGCCAGACCCCCGAGAAGTACTGCTTTACCGAGAGACCGTGGGTCTTGACGAGGATCGGGTACACCACGAACAGCACCAGCGCGAGGCCCAGGTACAGCACCGCGACGAACCAGGTGAGCGACCCCATCTTGTCCCAGCCGTACTCGGCGACGGCGTTGCCGATGAGGCCGACGGTGCCGATCGGGGCGATGCGGATGATCCACCACAGCACCTTCTGGATGATGGAGAGCGCGGACTCGGTCAGCCGGATGAAGGGCTCGGCCTTCTCGCCGATCTTGAGCGCGGCGATGCCGACGGCGGCCGAGATCACGATGATCTGCAGCACGTTGAAGCTGGGGCTCGCGGAGACCGTGCCGGTCGCCTCGTCGGTGGAGACGCTCACGCCCAGGCCGAGGAAGTTCGCGGGTACGAGGCCGGTGAGGAAGTTCCACCACGTGCCCACCGTGTAGGGGTCCTCGGGCTTGAGCTCGGACTGCGAGGCGGTGGTGCCGGGCTGGAAGACCACGCCGAGCACGATGCCGATGGAGACCGCGATGAGCGCGGTGATCGCGAACCAGAGCAGGGTCTGGCCGGCGAGGCGGGCCGCGTTCGTGACCTGGCGGAGGCCGACGATGCTCGACACGATCGCGGTGAAGATGAGCGGCACGACCGCGGCGCGCAGCAGCGAGACGTAGCTGCTGCCGATCGTGGCGAGGGTGGCGTGGAGGCCGTTCTTGTTGTCCTCGGCGTCTGCGCCGAGCGACATGGCGATGCCGCCGAGCACGAGACCGAGTACGAGGCCGGCGAGGATCTGCCAGCCGAAGGAGGTCATCCACTTGGGGAGGCGCCGCCGCGTTTCGGGGGCGGCCGTTGTTGTCGACACGACGAGGTGTTCCTTTCGCTGGGTGAGCGCGGGATCGGCCGGTAGGGGGCGGATCCGCGGAGTGCATGCGGGCGTGAAGCCCGGGCCGCAGATGAGTGTAGCAATGTATTCGCGAGAGTTATTCCACGTATTGTGAAACGTTGCATATGTCGTCCTGCTGGGCGGTCGCGTCGAGGGCCGGTATCCTGGTGCCTATGGCAGATTCTTCGTTTGACGTGGTGAGCAAGATCGACTCGATGGAGGTCGAGAACGCGGTCAACCAGGCCCGCAAGGAGGTCGAGCAGCGCTACGACTTCAAGGGTGTTGGCGCGGACGTGACGCTCTCGGGCGAGAGCATCCAGATCAAGGCGAACACCGAGGAGCGCGCGAACGCGGTGCTCGACGTGCTGCAGTCGAAGTTCATCAAGCGGGGGCTCTCTCTGAAGGCGCTCGACAGCGGCGAGCCCTACGCGAGCGGCAAGGAGTACCGCATCGACTGCAAGCTCAAGGAGGGCATCGATCAGCCGACCGCGAAGAAGCTGAACAAGCTGATCCGCGATGAGGGCCCCAAGAGCGTGAAGTCGCAGATCCAGGGCGATGAGCTGCGGGTCAGCTCGAAGAGCCGCGACGACCTTCAGGCGACCATGGCGCTCCTCAAGGGCGCCGACGTGGATGTCGCGCTGCAGTTCGTCAACTTCCGCTGAGTTCTCGAAAGGCGCAACATGATCGGCGAGAACCTGCTCGGCCCCGAGCCGACCCTCTTGAGCGAGGATCCCGCAGCGGCGACCGCGTCGCAGCCGGGCGCGGATCCCGAATCCGTCGTGCGCGAGCACCCCGAATCGCCGCTCGCGTGGGCGATCCTCGCCGACCGCGCCGATGCGGCCGGTGACGAGATCGAGGCCTACGCCTTCGCGCGCGTCGGTTACCACCGCGGCCTCGACGCGCTCCGCAAGGCGGGCTGGCGCGGCGCCGGTCCGGTGCCGTGGTCGCACGAGCCCAATCGCGGTGTGCTGCGCGCGCTCTACGCGCTCCGCCGGGCTGCCGGCCGCATCGGCGAGCAGGGTGAGGTCGAGCGACTCACCGAGTTCCTGAACGGCGCCGACCCCGGAGCGATCGCCGCGATCGAGGGGTGACGACCCGCGCCGGGTAGACTGGGCCGGTAACTGACCAGTTGTAAGGAAGGGGCTGAGATGCCCGCTGTACTGATCACCGGTGCCCAGTGGGGCGACGAGGGGAAGGGGCGCGCGACCGATCTGCTCGGCAGTCGCGTCGAATACGTCGTCAAGTTCAACGGCGGCAACAACGCCGGCCACACCGTCGTCGTCGGCGACGAGAAGTACGCGCTGCACCTGCTCCCATCGGGCATCCTGACGCCCGGCGTCGTGCCGGTGATCGGCAACGGCGTGGTCATCGATCTCGGCGTGCTGAAGCAGGAGCTCGACGCGCTCAGCAGCCGCGGCGTCGATGTGTCGAGGCTGAAGGTGAGCGCGAATGCGCACGTCATCACCGCCTACCACCGCACCCTCGACAAGGTCACCGAGCGCTTCCTCGGCAAGCGACAGATCGGCACGACGGGCCGCGGGATCGGCCCGGCCTACGCCGACAAGATCAACCGCGTCGGCATCCGCATCCAGGATCTCTTCGACGAGAGCATCCTCCGCCAGAAGGTGGAGGCGGCGCTCGAGTTCAAGAACCAGGTGCTCGTCAAGATCTACAACCGACGCGCCATCGAGGCCGACGAGGTGATCGCCGACCTGCTGAGCTTCCGCGAGATGCTCGAGCCGATGGTGTGCGATACCGGGCTGCTGCTGCACGAGGCCATGCAGGCCGACAAGACCGTGCTGTTCGAGGCCGGCCAGGCGACCATGCTCGACATCGACCACGGCACCTACCCGTTCGTGACCTCCTCGAACGCGACGGCCGGCGGCGCGAGCACCGGATCGGGGCTGCCGCCCCACCAGCTCGACCGCGTCATCTCGGTCGTCAAGGCCTACACGACCCGCGTCGGCGCCGGGCCGTTCCCCACGGAGCTCTTCGACGAGTTCGGCGAGCACCTGGCGAGCGTCGGCCACGAGTACGGCACGACCACGGGGCGCCCGCGCCGGTGCGGCTGGTACGACGCCCCCATCGCGCGTTACGCCGCCCGCATCAACGGCGTCACCGACTTCGTGCTCACCAAGCTCGACGTGCTCTCGGGGCTCGAGACCATTCCCGTCTGCGTCGCCTACGACGTGAACGGCGTGCGCCACGACGAGATGCCCGTCAATCAGAGCGATTTCCACCACGCGAAGCCGATCTACGAGGAGTTCCCCGGCTGGTCCGAGGACATCTCGGGGGCGCGTCGCTTCGAGGACCTGCCGAAGAACGCGCAGGATTACATCCTCGCCCTCGAGGCGATGAGCGGATCGCGCATCTCCGCGATCGGGGTGGGCCCCGAGCGCGAGCAGGTCGTGGTGCGCCACGATCTGCTCGACTGATCGCGGTCCTGCTGCGTGCGTGGAATGCTTGGAGTGAAACGTGCAGCGTTTCGCGCATTCCGCGGCGGCGCCACCGCGTCGCAGCGAGTCGCAGAACCCGCCGCTGAGAACGTGAGATCCTGCGGCTTCGCGCCGGATGACGAAAGCGAATAGGAACCATGAGCCAAGAGACGCCCGAGACCCGACTGGCCGCACTGCGATCCAGCATCGACAACATCGACGCCGCGCTCGTGCACATGCTGGCCGAGCGCTTCCGCTGCACGCAAGAGGTCGGCCATCTGAAAGCCGCACATGACATGCCCCCCTCGGATCCGGCCCGCGAGGCGCGCCAGATCGCGCGGCTGCGCTCGCTTGCCGAGGAGGCCAACCTCGACCCCGAGTTCGCCGAGAAGTGGTTCAACTTCGTCGTCGCCGAGGTGATCCACCACCACACGCGGATCGCCGAGGACTCGGAGTAGCAGCCCGCGCCCGCACTGCGCCGAAGATCCGGCGTATCCCGAATCAGCTCGCGAGTTCTGGTTCGGGATACGCCGGATCTTCCGCGTTGAATAGAGGTCGTCCCTCCACGCGCTCACGCTTGCGATTCATTCGAACATATGTTCGAATGAATCCATGAGATGGAGCGGACAGCGCCGAGACGCGACCGCCGAGGAGGCCCTCCCCGGGCTCGAGCTCGGCGAGGTCGCCGCCGTGCCCGGGCACCTGCGCACCGTGCGCGCCCCCGAGTTCGCCGGCCTCGTCTTCCACGAGGTGATCGCGAAGAGCGCGCTGAACAAGGTGCCGGGCCAGTCGTCGATGCCGTTCTCCTGGACCATCAATCCCTACCGCGGATGCTCGCACGCGTGCGTTTATTGTTTCGCCCGCGGTTCCCATCGTTATCTCGAGTTCGACGCCGGGCGCGACTTCGACTCGCAGGTCGTGGTGAAGGTCAACGTGGCCGAGGTGCTCGGGCGCGAACTCGCGAGGCCCTCCTGGGAGCGGGAACGGGTGGCACTCGGCACGAACACGGACCCCTATCAGCGCGCCGAGGGGCGCTATCGCCTGATGCCGGGCATCATCGAGGCGCTCGCCCGCAGCGGCACGCCGATGTCGATCCTCACCAAGGGCACTCTCCTGCGCCGCGACCTGCCCCTGCTCGCCGAGGCCAGGCATCGGGTGCCCATCGCGCTCGCGATGTCGATCGCGGTCGGCGATCCCGAACTGCAGCAGTCGATCGAGCCGGGCACTCCCACGACCCGCGCCCGGCTCGACACGGTCGCCGCGGCGCGCGAGGCGGGCTTCGAGGTGGATGTCTTCCTGATGCCGGTCCTGCCGCACCTCACGGATTCGGCGGCGCACCTGAACGGACTCCTGCGGGACATCCGCGACGCCGGAGCGAGTTCGGTGCTCTACGGCGCGCTCCACCTCAGGTCGCACGTGAAGCCCTGGTTCTTCGCCTGGCTCGAACGGGAGTACCCGGAGCTCCTGCCCGCGTACCGGAGGCTCTACCCGGGCAGCGCGAGTCGTGCCCCGCAGGCGTACCGCATGGAACTGGCGGCGCGGATCCGCCCGTTGATCCGGCGCTTCGGCCTCGAGCGCGAGAGGCGCAGCACAGCTGAGGAGCTCGGCCGCGAGGCTGCCCGCCGACCCGTCGAGTTCGCGGCCCTCGATGCGCCAGGCGCTCCCGCGCCTACGCTCTTCTAGCCGCCCGAGCGGCGCTGATCGCCGCGAGCACCCGTCGGCGCAGCGCGTCGCCCCGCTCGGCGAAGACGCGCTGCCTGCGCACGTACTCGCGCTTGCCCTCCGCCGTCTCGATCGCGATCGGCGTGAGCGGCGAACCGTCGGCCCCGAAGAAGCCGGTCACGTCGTACGGCGAGGCCTGCATGTCGACCTCGCGGATATCGCGCGCGAGCTCGAAGCAGTCGAGCAGCAGCTCGCCGGGGATGATCGGGCCGAGTTTGGCGGCCCACTTGTAGACGTCCATGCCCGCGTGCAGGCAGCCCGACTGCTCCAACTCGGGCTGCGTCTCCCGCGTCGGTTGCAGTGCGTTGAGCGGCGCCGCCGAGGGGGTGAAGAACCGGAAGGCGTCGAAGTGCGTGCATCCGATGGGGTGGCTCTCGACGACACGGTCGGTGGCCTCGTGCCCGATGCGCAGCGGGAGGGACGTGTGCCGCAGCTGCTCCGGGGTCATGCGGTAGACCATCGCCCACTCGTGGAGGCCGAAGCATCCGAAGCGGGGCGCGTGGTCGAGGGTGCTGCGCAGCAGATCGTCGACGTAATCGACGGTGCCGCCGCGTCGCGCGAAGAAGGCGTCGAGGTCGATGGTCGCGTCGTGCTCGCCGTGAACGCGGTAGTACTTCCACGACGCCCGATCCGCCGCCCCCTCGAGCACCCCGGTGCCCGGATGCCAGCGCCGCAGTTCGCTCGGCTTCACCGAGTAGTAGGTCCAGAGGAAGTCCTCGACCGGATGCTTCTCGCCCCGCTGCTTGCGCTCGCGATGCGCAGCGGTGAGGGCGTCGGCCCGGCGCTGGTGGTCGGCCTCGCGGAGTCGCCAGGCGGCTTCGGTGAGCATCACCCGCCGAGTGTACCCGCTCGACCGGTTCGAGTCTCCGGGCAGACTGGAGAGGCGGTCTGTGCGAGGTGGGACTCGACGGGGATCGATCGCACTGCCTACAATCAAGCGGGGGCGGATCGTCGGAATCCGCGGGCGTCGAGCGGGTTATCGCCAGGAGCGTGTGCTTCGGCGTGCGGAAAGGGGCAGCGCTTGTCTGATAGGCGGGACGCTGCGGCGCAACGCGAGGAACCTCCAATGATCGGGCGCCGAGCCACCGACCGTACGCCGCTCGCCCGCGTCGTCGGTGAGATCGACTATGCATATACGCACGGCCGATACGCCCGAGCGAGGGAACTGCTCGAGCGCAATTTGATTGCCGGCTGGTTCGGGCTTGCTCCGGAGCGCTTCGCGGAGATCGTCAGCGATCTCTCGCGGAGCGATGAGCCCCCCGGCGCCTTGCTGCAAATCCTCGCGCTGATGCTGTCGAAGAGGAGCGGGGGCGATGACGGATCCCGCGATGCGGTTCCTGAGCGCTCCCTCGATGCCGATGCCGCAGTCGTCGAGATGGGCGGAGCGCTGGGGATGGATTCCAGCCTGATCGAACAATTGCGCCGTTCGGGTGGTGAGCAGGGCGTACCGGTGACGAGCCTCGTGCAGTTGCTGCACATGTTCACTCTGAGGCTCGAGGGTCGACCGAAGCAGGCCATGCGCGTGATCGGGGCACTCGAACAGCACCTGGGAAGCATGGAGACGGTGCTCGACCGCAGTCGTGGCTGGACTCTGTTCATCGCGGTGCAGCACGGCATCACAGCTATGCTGGCCGGTGATCTCTCCGCGGCGCTCGCGAGCTTCACGCGCGCTCGGATGCAGCGGTACGCTCCGGAACACGGATTCCTCGTGCGAGACGCCTGCCTGAAGTCCGCGATCATCGAGGTGCTCTACGGGGATGTCGAACGTGCTCGGGCCCTGCTGGTCGAAGCCGAGGACGTCATCCGTACTGAGAGCTGGGTCGAGGCGGCGAACGATGCGGCTCAGCGGTTGGTCGAAACCTTCGTGCTGTCGGAGACTCCGGATGACGCGCTTGGCCTGCTCGACCGTGTGCCGATGCGAGACTTCGGCGAGCTCTGGCCCTTCTACATCGTGGCCGTGCAGCAACTCCTCGCCGACGCAGGGCGCGTCGAGGAAAGCGACGCTCGATTCGCGCTGTTCGATACCCTCGCGCTGCCGCGAGTGCTGGGCGAGGGGTTCAACGGCAGTGCGTTCGCGCTATGCCGATACGCAAACGCGCTCGCGTCGGGCAATCTCGAGGAGGCCAGAGAGAACCTTGCTGAGGCCGACGGCGACCTGGTGGTGACGAGGCTGGCGATAGCGGTGCAGGATCTCCTGTCCGGTCGTCCACGTGAAGCGCAGCAGCGCGTTGCAGGGCTGCGGCAAGAGACACGTGGATTGCGCATGCTGGATGTGTACCGCCTCTCGGTGCTCGCCGGCAGCCATCTCGCCCTCGGCGAGGAAGAGGAATGCGCCGAGGTTCTGGGGTTCGTTCTCCGCTTACCGGGCGGACCGAGGCCTCGCGAACTCGCGGCATTCACGAGTGAGGTACGTGCGTTCGCCGAAACCCGTTTCGCAGCCTGGCCCTCGTTACCCGGCTGGGCGGAACGGTTCTCGTTCGACGTGCGGCCGGTACTCACGGAGCGGGAGCTGGAGATACTGGGAGAATTAGCGGCGGGTCGGTCGCGTGAGCAGATAGCGCAGGCGGAGTTCATCTCGATGAATACGCTCAAGACGCACCTGCGCTCGCTGTATCGCAAGCTCGGCGTGCGCTCACGCACCGGTGCCGTGCTCGAGGGAGAGCGCCGGGGCCTGCTCTGAGGCGTTGCTACGCCGCCGCCCTCCCGCCTACGATCTCACCCCCGATCTCACCCTTTTGCGCGGGCACCGGATGATTTTCCTGTCTAGCGTGGGAATCCGGGCTTCGTGCCCAGAATCATTGCGCCTGCGGGAAGAGGCGCCGGGGCGGGGAGTGATCGGGGCACATGGGACAGTCGCGCGTGCAGGGAACTACGAAGAAGTGGTTGGCGGGTATTGCGGCGGGGTCGCTGCTCGCCGGATCGTTCGTCGCGGTGGGTATCGGTGCCCAGATGGCGCAGGCCGCCGTGGCTGCCCCGAAAGTGACCGTCGAGCAGCAGAACCCTCCGCTCATCGCGGGCGAAGACGTCACGGTCGACATCGGCGTTGCCAATGACGACGAGTCCACGAGCGACGGCTACAACCTCGGTCTCGGCGTGCTCGTGCCGCAGGGCGTCATCTTCGTCGGCGCCGGCGAATCGCTCGGCCAGCCGAAGCGCGTCTACCAGGCGGGCGAGACCGTGCCGAGCCAGGGCGCGAGCTGCGAGGCCGTCGGCCTCACCGGTGCCGGAGCCGGTGCCTCCTGCACGGTGCCAGAAGGATCGCAGTACCTCGTCTTCCCCAACATCTCGGATCTTCCAGCCGGGGCCTCGAACCGCGGTTCCCTCACCCTGCGCCCTGACGCCGGCGCGTTCCCGGTCGGTTCGAATCTCGACATCCGCGTCTTCGCGTTCGCGAGCGACGACGAACGCTTCCTGCCCAGCTTCCCCGGCAGCGGCGGCAGCGGCGGCCCCGCAGCGACCTCGCAGCCCGGCATCGGCGAGGCGGGCCTGCGCGTCGGAGCCGCGCGCATCGAGAAGAGCGAGCCCAGCCCCGAGAACGAGCTGCTGCGCGGCGTGCATGACAACACCACGACCTATACGCTGCGCGTGTGGCACACGGGTGAGGGCGACATCGATGACCTGGTCGTCACCGATTTCCTGCCGGCCGGCCTCGAGTACCTCGGGCTGGGCGGCACCGACAACACGACCAACGCGAACGGCACACAGGGCGGTCCCGGGGAGTATCCGGGCAAGGGTGCGATGAACGCCCCGGCCCCGCACGACAGCTTCTACGCCGACGCCGATCGCCCCGCCGATCACGAGCTCGCGCGCAACGCGGCGCTCGCCGGGGCCGAGCGCGTCGAGACGCTCGTGCCGACGGCCGACGACATCGCGGCCTTCCCCGGCCTCGACAGCGGCAGGGTCTACACGAAGGTCACCTGGAACATCGGCCGACTGGCCGCGGCCGGCCTCGTCGACTACAGCATCGTCGACCCCCACGCGCAGAGTTACCCGGACGCCGCGGGCCGGCCGGGTTTCTTCGAGATCCGATACCGCGCAGCGGTGCCGCTGTTCGAGAACACGCTCGACTTCGGCGGTGAGACCCCCTCGCCCGAGGGCGGCCTGCAGGGATCGAACCTCGACAACAACCGCGGCGCCTCCACTCGCCAGGGCCAGGCGATGCCTGACCCCGAGGGCGCACCCCGGGCGCAGACCAACGTCGCGGGCGTCAGCGGTGTTTACACAGGCGAGGTGGCCTCGTCCGAAGACGCGCGGGTTCGAGACACGACCGAGCACACCGTGACCGCGATGGACGTGCGCGTGCTGAAAACGGTCGACAACGCCGAGTTCACCCAGGGCGGTCTCGCGCGGTACCGGCTCGACATCGCGACGAGCGAGTACACGGGTGCCGAGCTCGGCGGACCGGGCGACAGCAGTGCAGACGTCCGCCCCAACCGACTCACCGACGATCTCGGCGACGGCATCTGCCCGGCGATCCCCGCCGGAGCGGTCACGCCGGGCGACGGCTACCCGCGCCTGCTCATCGGCGATCCCCGTCCGGGTGGCACCGTCGTGAGCGACGAGATGAGCCCCGAGGCGTGGAGTCGGGCGCTGCTCGACGCCGGCGTCGGCGCCGACTGCGCCTACCCCTCGGAGCGCGCAGACACGACGCTCGAGGGGGCGACGCTCAGCGGCATCGCCTTCGACCCGGCCACCGGCCACTTCTTCCTCGACCTGTACATCGAACCGCTCGGGGCCGGCACCGGCAACGGGCACGACGGCGGCTCGACCGGGCACGAGGTCGTGTACACGGCAGCCCAGAACGCGCTCTACGCGCAGCACGAGAACGAGCATGCGAACGCGCCGGGCGCGACCACCTCGGGCGACACCGTGCGCAACACGGTCGACATCACCGCCACCACCGCCGCGATCGACGAGCTGAGCGGCGTCACGTCGGCAGGTGACCCCGGTAACGGCATTGCGCCGGCCGACGCCGATGGCGAATACCGTGCGGAGGACGACTCGCACGCCACGCTCGAGGCGCCCCTCAGCGGGCTCTCGAAGCAGGTGCTGCCGCGCAGCGCCGAGATTCCCGGCGGCGACATCACCGCCGTGCCCGCCGATGCGTGGGAGCCCGAGGAGGCGACCGAGCCCTTCGCCGTGGGCGACGATGTGTGGTGGCGCATCACCGTCACCCCGCCGGCCGGTGCAGACGTGCGCGCACCGAAGCTCACCGACTTCCTGCCCCAGGGCACGGAGTTCGACCCCGCCCTCGACGGTGAGGGGCGCTTCACCGACATCGCCTACCGAGTCAGCAGCGAGACCGCTCTCGGCACCTGCTCGCCGAGCGGCGACGACTGGCTCGACGAGTTCGTGCCGAACCCCGCTTTCAACGAAGACGCCCGGTCGCTGACCTGGGATCTCGGCAGCGCCGACTGCGGAGTCGTCGACACCGCCGGCCACCGCTTCTTCCCGAAGAACACGCAGATCGACATCTTCATCAAGGTGCGGGTCGTCGACGTCGCGGCGTTCGATGAGGTCGACCTGTCGCAGAATCTGGCCAAGTACCAGCAGCGCAACGTCGACGGCGAGATCTTCTTCCTGCGCGACGACGCTGCCATCCACCTCGACACCGGCGCCCGCCTCACGAAGGGCCTCGAGACTCTCGACGGCGAGCCGGCCGCGGGCAACGCGGTGAACAGCAACGTCGACGGCGGCGAGGCCGTGCAGGGCGACGAGGTGCGCTTCCGCATCGACGTCACCGCTCCGAGCACCACGACGCAGGGGTACCGGGTCTACGATGCGCTGCCGGAGGGCATCCGGGCCGCCGACCTGAAGGGCTACGTCCAGGCGAGCGGCGAGTTCGATTCGTCTGCGCAGCTGTGGCAGGGCACCGCGGTCGGCAGCGCGGCAGCGCACACCGCCGTGGTCTACGACTGGGATGATCTGCCGCAAGAGATCAAGGTGGATCCCTTCTACGAGGGCCGATCCATCGTCGTCTGGGAGATCTCGGAGTCCATTCCCGGCAGCACGGAGGCGAGCGAGACCGAGGCCGCCATGCAGCGCGGCTTCACCCTCGGCTACACCGTCGTGACGCCGGACGGCGTCGCCGGCGGCGACGCCGCGCAGCTCGCCCAGCGCTACGAGAACACCGCCTCGATCAGCAGTTTCGCCGTCGAGAACAACGGCGGCGGCGTCTCGCGCATCGTGCCGACGCTCGGCGACGAGAGCGGTGCGGCGCACGGCGGTGCTGGCGACGGCGGCAGTTCGCGGCCAGTGTCGGGCCACACTCCGGGCGACGGTGAATTCGGCATCTCCGCCGACCTCGCGACCGATCCCTCGCACTTCTCGCTGCCCGACCCGCGGCCGACGAAGGCGCTGATCTCGACGCAGATCGCGCCCCCCGCGACCCCCGGTACCGCCCCGGTGAGCGATCCGCGCAACCCCGCGAACGCCATCGTGCAGGGTGAGATCGCGACCTTCGAGTACACCATCACGCTGCCCGCCAAGACGACCGTCAAGAACTTCAGGCTCTCGGACGGCGGTCTGTTCGGCTACGGCGCGAACTGGGGTCGGAGCCTCGCCTACGAGTTCGTCGACGGCAGCGCGCAGTTCTTCGGGCCCGATGACACGGACGCTGCCCCCGGCACCTGCGACGAAGGCTCGCTCGCCGGCTTCACCTGCGCGCAGAGCGACGGCGACGAGCACGGCGTGCTCAGCAGCGACGAGTACACGACCGGCGACGCGGACGAGACGTTCCGCGTGCGCGTCTCGGCCTGGGTGACCGACCGCGACGCCTCGAACCCGAGTCGCACTCCCGACCTCGCGAACCCGACGCAGCTGCGCAACACGGCCACCTTCGGGTACGACGATCCGAATACGCCGGGCGCTCGCATCGAGCACGACGCGAGCGCCGAGGTGCGGTACATCGAGCCCCGGCCGACCATCGTGAAGACCCAGAACGCCCGGGGCGAGGTCGCGATCGGCGACGAGGTCGACTACACGCTGACCGTCGGCGCGACGGCGAACCTCCCGAAGAGCTACGACAACGTCGTGGTCGACGAGGTGCCCGAGGGGCTCGAGGTCGATCCCGACAGCTTCACGGTCGCAGGCAGTGCGGCCGAGTACGTCGTGGCGGAGGCGCCGCACACCGGCCCGTTCTCGCCGAACACCGTGGTCGTCGAGCAGAGCGTGCTCGACGGCGAGGGCGGCACCATCACCTGGAGCGCGGAGGCCTTCACGCAGCTCGATGAGCTGCCCGCTCCCGTCGCTCCCGGCACGGTCGCCCTCGGCTACACGGCCGTCATCAGCCCCAGCGCCGGCGCGGGCCGCGAGTACCCGAACACCGCGCGCGTCACCGGGCAGACGCTGCCGGCAGACCTCGATGACGACGCGACCAACCGCCGCGGCGATCGCGTCGCCGCAGACGAGACGACGGTGCGCGCCACCACCGCCGATATCGCCAAGGGTGTGCGCGTCGCGGGCGATGCCGACTACGACCCCGATGCCGTCGCGGCTCCCATCGGTGAGACCGTGCAGTACGAGGTGCGGGTCGATCTCTTCCCGAACATCAACTACTACGACATCGAGGTTCGCGATGCGCTGCCGGCGGGTGTCGAGCTCGACGCCGATTCGGTGCGCGTGCACCAGATCACCGGCACCGGTGACCCCGTCGACGTGACGGGTGACTGGAACCGTGCGGCAGGCGGTCAGACCAGCACCTGGAGCTACGGCCAGAACGGAGGCGATATCGCCTCGAACGCCGAGCCGCGCACGCTGATCTTCAGCTACGACGTGCTGCTCGCGCACGACGGCGTCGCCGCGAACATCGGCGAGCTGTCGAACACCGCCGGCCTCACCTGGCGCCCGGCGCCCGGCGCCGACCCTGTGGCCCCGCTGACGGACGACGCGCGCGTCGACGTGCTCGATCCGGTGCTGGCCATCGAGAAGAAGGTCGACTTCGCGGCCGAGACCGCGATCGATGAAGACGCGATCAGCCTGAACCCCGACGGCGGCTTCAGCTACGAGATCACCGTGCGCAACAGCGGCGTCGAGGCGCAGAACCTCACCGCGGCGCACAACGTCACGGTGACCGACCGGGTGCCCGAGGGCGTGCGAGTCGACGTCGGCTCCATCGCGCCGGCTCCGGCCGCGGTCGACGGCGATATCGCGAACGGCTCGGGCGGCACGATCACCTGGAAGATCGCCGGCCCGCTGCACCCGGCCGCTCAGGCCGGCGACGACCGGCCGAACGCCGCGATCCTCGGCTACGACGCGAGCTTCGTCGACACTGAGGCGCTGACGACCGAAGCGCTCGTGAACTACGCGAACGTCACGCACTTCGAGTCCTTCGCAGACGGCGGTCGCGAGTACGACCCGTCCCTCGACGGCGACGACCGCATTCGCGACGACGCGAGTGTCGCACCGGTGTTCCCGTTCGTCGAGCTCGAGAAGACCGTCGGCGATGCGAACCCCGACGGGCTCGCGACGGTCGGCAGCCCCTTCCAGTGGCAGTTGACGCTCACCAATACGGGGGCAGGATCGGCACAGACCGTCGACGTCACCGACGTCCTGCCGCGGAACTGGGTCTATGACGAGCACAGCGCGCAGGTGAAGATCGGCGCGGCAGCCACTCGGCAAATCGAGCCGAAGACCGATGCGGACGCGGGCAGGCAGACGCTGCTCTGGAGCCTCGGCGAAGACACCGACGGCTTCGAGCTGCTGCCCGGCACGAACGCGACCGGCGATGATGCGGCCCGCACCGTCACGATCACCTTCACGGCGACCCCGCAGAAGGGCGCGATCGATGACGCCGGCACGGGTGCCGAGGCCAATCCGCACACCAACCAGCTGCGTGCGGTGACCACCGACACGACCGGCAGCACGGAGAACGCGGACGACGCCTTCACCGGCGACGACGATCAGGCCGACGCGCACATCGCCGAGGCCGACCTGAAGCTCGTGAAGAGCGCCATCGGCGGCACGAGCAACGGGCTCTACGGCTTGGACGACGGCAGCTGGGTCGCAGGAGCCGCGGTCGGCGCCGACTACGCGCAGCCGCAGTGGGAGATCGTCGTCACGAACCACGGCCCCGACGCGAGCGAGGGCTGGTTCGCCTTCGAGGACGCCCAGAAGCTGCCGAGCGGGGTCACGGTCAGCGGCTGGACTGCGAGCTACCACCACGGCGACACGGTCGTGCCGCTCACCGACCTCGAGGTCACCGGCGGCAGCGGCGCGAGCGGTGCCTTCGAGTTCCGCGTCGGCGAGAACATCACGCTCTCGGCGGATGGCGGCGATTACATCCGCATCGTCGGCGACGTGAACATCCCCGCGACCGTGGCCGACGGATCCTCGTTCGAGAACACCGCCTCGGTGCTCGGCGAGACCTTCGAGCGACCGGGCAAGACCGAGCCCGGCAGCGAGAATCCGAACAGCGACGACGCCGAGAAGACCTCGAGCGCCGCCGCTGATCTGCAGATCGTGAAGACCGTGAACACGGAGGCGAAGGACCTCGGTGCAGGCAAGCCGATCTCGTGGGGCATCGAGGTCACGAACCTCGGCCCCTCGGACTCGCTGAGCGGCGCAGATGAAGCCATCACCGTGACCGACGAGGTGCCCGAGGGCATCTTCGGCGTGGCAGATCCCTCGGTCGCGGGCACCTGGACGGCGCGGCTGAACGGCGAGGCCTGGCCCGCGGGCGAGCTCGCCTCGGCGGGCGACACGATCACCTGGGTCTACCAGGGCGCGGCCATTGCTGTGGGCGCCTCGCCCGCGACGATCACGCTGACCGGCACGCTCGACCCCGACTGGGCGGCCGGCGCCGAACTGCTGAACACAGCAGGGGTGACTCCGGGCGACACCCCCGATCCCGAAGACGAGAACAACACCTCCACGCCGCCGGCGGTGACGCCTTCGGCCGATACCGCCATCGACGTCGCCAAGACGCGCGCCGTGTACGACGAGGCGAGCGGCGAGTGGGTCGCGGCGACCGAGGCGCCCGTACCGGGCGAATACGTCAGCTACCTCGTCGAGGTCTCGAACCTCGGTCCAGCGACGGCGCGCGGCGTGACCGTGACCGACGAGTTGCCCGAGTATCTGACGTTCGTCTCGTACGAGAGCGTCGTCGGCGAGTGGAGTCGCGAGACGAGTGACGCTGCGGGCGAGCAGCTCTTCGCTCTGACCGATCCGTCCCCGCTCCCCAGCCCCGTCGGACTGCCGACCGATGACACCTCGAACCGAGCCTCGTTCGTCGTCACGACGCTGCTCGACGCGGACTTCGTGCTCGACGAGAACAGCGCGGTGGTCAACCGGGTCGTGGCCGACGCCGACAACTCCGACCCCGACGACGACACCAGCACGTCGACCGATGTCGAGCGCCGCGCTGCGCTCGAGATCGAGAAGACGCACCTCGGCGATGCCGTCGCAGGATCGCAGCTCGACTACGAGCTCAGCGTCGTCAACCGCGGTCCCTCGGCCTCGCGCGGCCCGATCACGGTGGCCGACGCACTGCCGACGCACCTCTCGTACGCCGCCGACTCGTCGCAGATCAGCTTCGACGGCGGTGCGACCTGGGCGCCCATCGCCGCGACCACGGCGGCGCCCGGCGACGAGCCGGGCACGCTGAGCTGGGAGATCGGCACCGCTGAAGAGACCTTCACGGTGCCCGTCGGCGACGGATTCGTCATCAGGCTCACCGTCGACATCGCCTCCGACGCCCCGAACGGCGCGTACCTGAACACGGCAACGGTCGGCGGCCCCGACGGCCCGGACGACTCGACCACCGACGAGGTCGACCTCGAGCGCGAGGCGAACATGACCTTCGCGAAGAAGGTCTACGATGCCGAGACCGGCGCCTGGGTCGACTCGGCCGAGGCCGTCGCCGGAGAGCAGGCGACCTTCCGTCTGTTCATCGAGAACGAGGGTCCCTCTGCGAACCCAGCCTTCGTCGCGGACACGCTGCCCGAGCACCTCACGCTCGCCTCGGTGACGCCCGAGGCCGGCAGCGCGTGGGTCTGCCCGAGTGACGGCAACCAGGCCGGCGCGAGCGCCGTGAACTGCAGCGCCTCGCTGCTGCCGGTGGGCGAGAGCTTCATCGACATCGTCGTGGACATCGCGCCCGAGGCGCTCGCGGACGGCGGCAACGTCTCTGCGACCCTCACCAACGACGCGCTGCTCACCTGGATCGATCGTCGCACGACCGATCCCGACGAGCCGCACGAACTGCCCGACAGCGCCGATGTCGTCGTGCGCGCGAAGGCCGACCTCGGCATCGCGAAGACGGCGCTCGACCCGGCCGACGGCGAGGCGACCGACGTCGCCGTCGCAGGCACCTCGCTGTGGTACCAGCTCGTCGTGCGCAACGACGGCCCGAGCGACGCCGTCGGCCCGTTGGTCGTGCACGACACCCTGCCCGAGGGCATGACCTTCGCCGGGCTGGTCGGCGCGAGCGGCTGGCAGGCCGCGGTCGACGCCGAGAACCCGCAGCGCGTGACCTTCACGCGCGACGCGGGCCTCGCGAGCGGCGACAGCGCGCCCGAGATCCGCTTCGCCGTCGATATCGACGCGGGGGTGGGTCACGGCACCCCTCTGACGAACACCGCCGATATCGATGAGGAGACCCTCGAGACGAACGGCGATCCCACCACCGACCCCGCGGAGGCGCCCGACAGCGACATCGCCGAGGTGCGCGTCGACCGACAGGTCGAGGTCTCGATCGAGAAGAGCCACGTCGCGGCGAAGCCGAACGACGAGTTCGAGGTCGGCGACAGGGCGACCTTCACCCTCGACGTCGCGAACGACGGCCCCTCGGTCGTCACGGGCGTCACAGTGACAGACACGTTGCCGACCGGTCTCGACTTCGTCGAGCTGGCAGGCGACGGCTGGACGCTCGTGAGCGCCGAGCCGGGCGACCACGGGCGGGTCGTCGTGGTCGCCGAGTACACCGGCATGCTGCCTGCGGCTCCGGCTGACGGCTCGCGCGCCCCGCAGCTCACGATCACTGCGCTCGTGACCGCCGGGATCGGCGACGCTGTCGAGGTCGTGAATGACGCGTGCGTCGCCACGACGGAGACGAACACGAACACCGAGCCCTGCGACGACGACGTGATCACCACCGTGCCGCTCGCCGACCTGGCCATCGAGAAGTCGGTGACCACGGCGCCCGAGGCGATCACCGCGGGCGAAGAGCTCTCCTGGCGGCTCGATGTGCGCAACCTCGGGCCCTCCGACTCGCTGAGCACCGAGGAGAGCCCGATCACGATCACCGACGTGCTGCCGGCCGGTGTGCACGGCGTGACCGATCCCTCGACCGAGGAGTGGGCCGCCACCGCGACCCGCGGCGGCGAGCCGATCGAGTTCCCGGCGCGTGCCGGCGACACGATCACCTGGACTTTCCAGGGCGACCGCATCGCGGCGAACTCCGACGAGGCGGCGGACCCCGCCTTCAGCATCGCGCTGACCGGCGTGATCGATGCCGCCTGGGTCGACGACGAGATCCTGAACAGCGTCGAGATCGTTCCCGGCGCTACCCGCGACCGCGATCCGTCGAACAACGACAGCGAGGTTCCCGTCGCACCAGGCGACTACACCTCGCTGCGCATCGACAAGGCGCGCGTCGTGCAGGTCGACGGCGAATGGGTCCTCGCGACCGAGCAGCAACCGGTGCCTCCGTTCGTTCCGGGCGACGACATCAGCTACCGCATCACCGTCGTCAATGACGGCCCGGCCGACGCGCGCGAGGTCGCGGTGGTCGACGAGGTGCCCGAGGGGCTCTCGTACGTCGGGCACGAGAGCATCGGTGAGCGCCTGTGGCAGCACGCGGTCGGCGGTACGACGAGCAACGGCGGCAGCGACGGCTGGGACACCTTCACGCTCGACGGCTCGCAGGAGGTCGGCCCGGAGGCCGCGCTGCAGTTCGTCGTCACCTACGCGACCGACGCGGCGATGCAGCACGACGAGAGCGATCCTCTCATCAACTGGGCCGAGGCGACCGCGGAGAACTGGGTGGGCGGCTTCGACCGGGACGACGACGACGCGACCTCCAATCGCAGCGCCGACCTCTCGATCGAGAAGTCGCACACGGCGCCCGCCGTCGGCGAGGCTGTCGTGGCCGGTGAGACGGTGGAGTACCGTCTGCGCGTCGCGAACCACGGGCCGAGCGTCTCCGACCAGCCGATCGTCGTCTCCGACACCCTGCCGACCGGCTTTAGCTATGTCGAGGGCACGGCGCGCGTCTCGGTCGATGATGCGGAGGCCATCGCAGTCGAGCCCGCGCTCGACGGGCAGAGGCTCGTCTGGGGCGACATCACCGGCGGCCTCGACCTCGCGGTCGGCGGCACCGTGGAGATCGACTTCACCGCGCTGGTCGACGCGAATCACGAGCCGGCGGAGGACGTGCTGAACCTAGCTGTCGTCGACGGCCCGAACGACAACGACATCACGAACGACCGCGACGACGATCCGGTCGACGTGACCGGAGTCGCCGATCTCACGATCGGCAAGACGGCCACCACTCCCGCTGAGGCGATCACTGCGGGTGAGCCGGTGACCTGGCGGCTCACGCCCCGCAATGCCGGTCCCTCGACCTCGTGGAGCTCGGCTGATAGCCCGATCACGGTGATGGACACGCTGCCTCCGGGCATTGCCGGCCTGATCGAGGATCCGTCGAACGATTTCTGGGCGGCGACGACGTCGAACCCCGGCGGTTGGAGTCACGCGACCGCCGGCGACATGATCACCTTCACATACCGCGGTGATCGTTTCCTCGTGGGCGCTGAACCGGATATCGAGATCACAGCTCTCATCGACCCCGCGTGGGAGGGCGGCGCCATCACGAATGTCGCGGTCGTTTCACCGGGTGAGACGACCGACCCCGAAGGCCCGAACGAGGACACCAGCACTGTGACACCGGGCGACCGCACGGTGCTCGACATTGCTAAGAATCGGGTCGTGCTCGTCGACGGCGAGTGGGTGCTCGCGAACTCGATCGCGCCCGCGGCGCCTCCGATCACACCCGGCGCCGACGTCAGTTACCGCATCGACGTCATCAACAAGGGGCCGGCGATCGCACGTGATGTACGGGTCGTCGATCCGATTCCAGCCGGTCTCAGCGACCCTCGGGTGGCGAATATCGGCTCCGGTGAGTGGGCCGCCGAGACGACCGCGTGCGAGGCGGGCATCGCTGAGGCGGCCGGGTACTCGGCCGGTGACTGCCTGATGGCGGTTCTCGAAGAGGACCTCGGCGTCGGGAAGAGCGAAGCGGCGTCGTTCATCGTGACGTTCACCACCGCGCCCGACCTCGATCCCGACGCAGAGTTGGTCAACTGGGCGCAGGCCCGAGCCGACAACGTGCCGGAGGACGAGCGGCCGGATGACAGCGATAACTCGCACCAGCAGGCGAGCGCCGATCTGTCGATCGTGAAGACAGCCGACGTCGCGCAGGTGCAGGCCGGTGACACCGTCGGCTACCGGCTCGTCGTGACGAATGAGGGGCCGAGCAGCGCGCACGGACCGATCACCGTTACCGACGCGCTCCCGTTGGGCATGAGTTACGTTCCCGGAAGCGCGCAGGTGCAGGTCGCCGACGGTGAGAGTGCCGGGATCGAGCCAGAGCTCGGCTCGGCCGGCGGGGCGCAGCGCCTCACCTGGACGCCCGTAGCCGAGGGGCAGAGCCTGGAACCCGGTGAAACGATCGTTCTGATGCTCGATGCCGTTACGGCCGCGGACCGTTTCGCGCCCGATGGTCTGCGCAACGTCGCTACCGTCACGACCGACGATGACAGCAACCCGTTGAACGACGAGTCCGATGCGACGGTCGTAGTGGACCCCCTCGTCACGCTTGCCGTGACGAAGACCGCCGTGGGCGAGTTCAAGGTGGGCGAGATCGGCACATACCGGATCGAGGTCGAGAACCGCGGCCCCACGGCCGATCCCGGCCCCATCACCGTGACCGACGAACTGCCCGATGGGCTCACCTTCCATGCTTCACCCGATGAGCACGTCTCGGTCGATGGCAGCACGGTCACCTGGGTGCTGCCGGGCGGCCTGCAGGTCGACGAGAAGATCGAGCTGACGCTCGAAGTCGCTGTGGGGCGGGCCGCTTACCCCGCCGTGACGAACACTGCGGTGCTCGACTCCGATTCCGCGCTGACGGACGATTCGAGGATCAGCGATGAAGCGACCGTCTCGGTCGTTCAGGCGGATCCCCGCGATCCTCTCGCGATCACCGGCGGCGACATCCTCGCCTTCGCAGCGCTGGTGGCTCTCCTGCTGCTGCTCGGCGGTACCGGTGCGTTGTCGGCGGAGCGGCGGCGGGCAAGGGCCGCGGCTGGAGAGAGCGGTGCGGGCGCGGCCGGGTAGTGCTCGGGCTGCGCCCTCGGGAGGCGGGTGCTGCATACGGGATCGGTGAATCCCCGTGCTGCATCCGCCTCTCGGGGACGGTGTAGGGGCTTCTGCGGCGGCGTATGCGGACGCGCCGCGTCGCCGCACCCTACTCCGCGGAGTCCCGGCCGCGCAGCCGGTCGATCTCGCGGCGCTCCCGCTTCGTGGGGCGCCCCGCGCCCCGATCCCGAACCACCATCGCCGGGCGCTCGACACGCGGCGGGGGCGGCGGAGTCAGATCCTCGAAGTGCTTCGCTGCCTCCGCCGCGCTGCCCCTGCGCATGGGCAGGCCGGTGACGCGGTAGATGCGGTCGAAACCGTGCAGCCGCACGCGCACCACGTCGCCGATGCGCACCGGCTGAGACGCCTTCGCGGGAGCATCGTTGACGCGCACGTGGCCCGCGCGGCACGCTGCAGTGGCCTGGCTGCGGGTCTTCGCGAGACGCACGCCCCACACCCAGGTGTCCGCACGCACGCTCTCGCTCATACGCTCGATCGTAGCGGGCGCGGCGACACCCCGCGGGCTGCGAGGATGGAAGGCATGGAGACGGAGTACGAGACCATCGCCGCCCCCGTCGACGCGGAGCTGGAGATCTCGCGCTCGCGGTTCCTCACCCGACTCGAGCGGGTGGAGACCGAGTCGGCGGCGCGGGAGGTGATCGCCCGGGTGCGCGGCGAGCACCCGAGGGCGCGGCACCACTGCTCGGCGTTCGTGCTCGGCGCGGACGGCCGGGTGCAGCGCTCCAACGACGACGGCGAACCGAGCGGCACGGCCGGCGCCCCGATGCTCGACGCCCTCGTCTCCGCCGGACTGAGTGACACGGTGGCGGTGGTCACCCGCTACTTCGGCGGGGTGCTGCTCGGCGCCGGCGGGCTCACGCGCGCCTATCGGGCGGCGGTCGCGGAGGCCGTGCTGGGTGCGGTGCGGGTGCGGCGCGGCCTGCGGCGCGAGGTGCTGATCACGACGGCCTACGACCTGGCTCCGCAGATCGAGTCCGAGGCGCGACGGCGCGGGTTCGGGATCGGCGCCGCCGAGTACAGCGATCGTGTCGCGCAGCGCTACCTCGTCGCCGAGAGCGAGGTCGCGGCGCTGACCGCGCTCGCCGCGGAGGTCAGCGCAGGGGCCGCCGAGGTGCGGCCGGGCGAGGCCGGCTACGTCGACCTGCCGGGCTGACGCTGCGCGCTGCCGGACGAAACGTATGAAGCCCCCGGCTACCTGGGGGACAGGTCCGGGGGCTCGCCCCTCCCAGAGGATTATGGACACCGGAGGGAGGGATGGCGTCTTCCCGGGGGGAACTGGGTCGAGCGCCAGTACCGATGTTAGAAGCGCAGTTTTCGCACAGGCGGCGGAAGCATCGAACTTCACCCGTGCTTTCACCCTTTCTGTGCGAAAGGCCGATCCCGAGCACCTCCTGACCGCCCCTCCCGAGAACGTCAGAGGCGCGCGATAGCCTTTGGGGGTGGAATTCTGGACAGAGATCGTCGGTCAACCGGAGGCGGTGCGAACGCTGCAGCATGCCGCCGATCCCGCGGCCTCAGCGCCGCCGGCGCACGCCTGGCTGATCACTGGGCCCCCGGGATCCGGCCGCTCGAACCTGGCGTTCCGCTTCGCGGCCGCGCTCATCGCGCGCAGCGAGGCAGAGCGCGACGCGGTCTTCGAGCAGGTGCGCGCCCGCACCCACCCCGATCTCGGCGTGCTCACCACCCAGAAGCTGCTGATCGACATCAGGGCCGCGCGCGAGATCGTCACCACGGCGCATTACGCGCCCGCCGAGGGCCGGTTCCGGGTGATCGTCATCGAAGACGCGGATCGCATGCCCGAGCGCACCTCGAACGTGCTGCTGAAGGCCCTCGAAGAGCCGCCCGAGCGAACCATCTGGGTGCTCTGCGCCCCAAGCGAGGCGGACCTGCTGCCCACGATCCGATCGCGCACCCGCTCGCTGCGCCTGGTCACCCCGAGCCCGGAAGACATCGCGCGTCTGCTGCACGAGCGCGACGGCATCGACGCCGAAGCGGCCGAGCGGGCAGCCCGCCTCGCTCAGAGCCACATCGGCATGGCCCGTCGCCTGGCGAGCGATCCCGAATCGCTGGCGCGTCGCGAGCGATCCATCGCAGTGGCGCTCTCGGTCGAGACGCTGGGCGACGCCATGCGCGCCGCGGCTTCACTGGTGAAGGTGGCGGAGGCCGACGCGGCAGCGCTCACCGAGCAGCTCGACGCACGGGAACGCGAAGAGGCCCTGCGCAGTCTCGGCCTCGCCCCGGGCGCGGCGATCCCGCCCCAGATGCGCGCGCAGGTGCGAGCGCTCGAAGAGGATCAGAAGCGTCGTGCGACCCGCAGCCTGCGCGACGGCATCGACCGCATCCTCACCGACCTGCTGTCGCTCTACCGCGACGTGCTGCTCGTCTCTCTGGAGGCCGATCCCGAACTCGTCAACCGAGAGCAGCGGCCGCGCATCGAGGATCTCGCCGAGCGGTGGTCGCCGGAGCGGGCTCTGGCGATGGTGACGGCGGTGGAATCGGCGCGGCAGCGGCTGGCGCGGGGCATCACGCCGGGTCTGGTGCTCGAGGCGCTGTTCGCGGCGATCGTGTCGCCGCAGCTCGCCGAGTCCCTCGGGGCGGCGGCATGACCGGCGCGCGCAGGGCGATGCGCGCTGTTGCGGCAACCGCCCTGGCCGCCGCGCTGGTGATGCTCACGGCGTGCGCGCCGATCCTCTCGCTGTTCGATGGGGAAGCGGGGAAGCAGCAGAGCTACGAGCTGCCCGAACGGCCCACGGGCGGGGTCGAGGCGTTCGGGGCGCAGCAGCCGATCTGGACCCCGTGCGGCGACGGCATGGAGTGCGCCGATGTCTACGCGCCGCTCGACTGGGGCGACGTGAGCGGCGAGACGATCACCCTGCGCCTCGTGAAGCACCCCGCGACCGGCGGCGACCGCATCGGCACGCTCTTCGTGAACCCGGGCGGCCCCGGCGCTTCCGGCGCAGAGTACGTGGGCGAGAGCCTCGACTACGCCGTACCCGCCGAGATCCAGCGCTCGTACGACGTGATCGGGTGGGATCCGCGGGGCGTCGGCGCCTCCACACCCGTGCGCTGCCTCGACTCCGCGGGAATGGACGACTACCTGTTCGGAGCGGACGAGAACCGCGACCTCGAGCGGGGCAGCGACGCGTGGATCGACGCCGCGCTCAGCGAGGCTCGCGCATTCGGCGAGGCCTGCGAGGAGCGCACGGGCGCCCTGCTCGGGCACGTGAGCACGGAGGACACCGTGCAGGACCTCGACATGCTGCGGGCGATCGTCGGCGACGACCGGCTGCACTATCTCGGCCTCTCGTACGGCACCTACATCGGTGCGCGATACGCCGACGCGTTCCCCGAGCGGGTGGGGCGTCTCGTGCTCGACGGGGCGATGGATCCGACGAGCAAGGTCACCGACGTGGTGCGCGAGCAGACCCGGGGCTTCGAGCTCGCGCTGCGGGCGTACGCCGCCGATTGCCTGCAGCGCAGGGACTGCCCGTTCACCGGAACCGTCGACGAGGCGATGGGTGCGATCGGTAAGCAGCTCGACCGGGTCGACTCGGAGCCCCTCACCGGGTCCGACGGCCGCACGCTCAGCGCAGGCACCATGCTCACCGCGATCATCACCCCGCTGTACTCGCAGAGCAACTGGGGCTACCTCGACCAGCTCTTCGCCTCGGTGTCCAAGGGAGACGCCGACGTGGCCCTCTCACTCGCGGACTTCTACTACGACCGGGTCGACGGCGAGTACGTCGGCAACTCCACCGAGGCGTTCTCGGCCATCAACTGCCTCGACTATCCCAGCGGCGAGCTCGACCGTGAGCGCATGCGCGCGGAGGCTGCCGAGCTCGACCGGATCGCGCCCACGATCGGCCGTTTCCAGGGCTTCGGAGATGTGTCGTGCGCCGAGTGGCCGGTGGCCGGTGCGTCGGATCGGGAGCCGGTGGTCGCGGCGGGCGCCGATCCGATCCTCGTCGTCGGCACGACCGGCGATCCTGCCACCCCGTATCGCTGGGCAGAGTCGCTCGCACAGCAGCTCGAGAGCGGGGTTCTGCTCACCTACGAGGGGGAGGGGCACACCGCCTACGGGCAGAGCGATTGCGTCGACGAGGTGATCGACGACTACCTGCTCACGGGCGCCGTGCCCGAGAGCGACCCGCGCTGCTCGTAGCGAGGTCGGCGCCTGAGCCGGGAGGGGGCGGGGAAGCGCGGAGTGAGCGCCGGGGCCGGGGCGGCCGTCGCTCGTCGGCGAGCCGCCGAAGATGAATCGAAGCGCCTCTTTGTGGTAAAGTTGGCGCTCGTGTGCGGAAGAGATTCTGCGCCGCGCCGACTTAGCTCAGGGGTAGAGCAGTTCCCTCGTAAAGAACAGGTCGTGGGTTCAAATCCCACAGTCGGCTCGAAGGAAACCGGGGTCGATCAGCTGGAAACAGCCGATCGGCCCCGGTTTTTCGTTTCGACGGATGCCTCGGGGCAGGATCCTCGGCGCTTTCCCCTTCTCTTCCCCGTCGAGATAACGCGTTCGGCCCCTCCGCCCCGGGGAGCGGGGCAGCACGGGTCATTTCGATGGTGCGGGGAGCGGGCCGACCGGGGAGCCGCGGTTCCGCAAGTTCAACCGATCGATTGAGCGTCGGAGGCTCCGCGTACTCTGGAGGGGTGAACGAAAGTGCCGCCGCTCCCGCATCCGCCGCCGCGACGCCCGCTGATCCCGCTGCTGCGCGGCCTGCCGCGCAGCCTGCCGCAGCGTCGCCCGCTGCCGCCCAGCCCGCTCCGAAGCGCCGCATCGCCTACTGGGACAACGCGCGCTTCCTGCTGATCGTGCTCGTCGTGATCGGCCATGTGATCTCCACGGTGCGCACCGATTCGTCGCTCGGCTTCGCCCTCTACTCGTTCATCTACCTGTTCCACATGCCGGCGATGATCCTGCTCTCCGGTCTCTTCTCGAAGCCCGAGGCGTCGCCGAAGGCGGTCGCCTCGACCGTGCAGTTGCTGGCGACCTGGCTCCTGTGGGAGGGTGTCTGGGCGGTGATCCGCGCTGCCGTCGAGGGGCGCGCGCCCGGATCCGGATTCCTCGTCAATCCGTCCTGGACACTCTGGTTTCTCGTGACGCTGGCGACCATGCGTATCCTGCTGCCCTACATCGCCAGGCTGCGGCACCCGCTGCTGTTCTCGATCGCGCTCGCGCTCGCCTCGGGGCTGCTGCCCGCCGTCGGCACGGCGTTCTCGGCCTCCCGCACGATGGTGTTCATGCCGTTCTTCGTGGCGGGCTGGCTGATCCGCGAGCGCGGGTGGCTCGACGGGCAGTGGTTCACGCGGCCGGCGCGGGCGGCCCGCATCGGGGCGTGGGCGTTGCTCGGGGCGGTCGGGATCGTGTTCGCGGTCGCGGTGCACCTGCAGGACTTCTGGCGCATCGACCGGTGGCTCACCTGGCGTGACGATTACCTCACCGCTTTCGAGCGGGGTCCCATCGGCGACTGGCAGCCGACCGAGTGGGTGTCGGTCTCGCTCGGCGGTATCGCGGTCACAGCGCTACTGCTGGCGATGGCGGCCGCCCTCACGCTCGCCGTGCTCATCGTGGCTCCGCGGCGTCAGAGCATCATCACCGTCTGGGGTGCGCGCACGCTGTACGTGTACCTGCTGCACGGACCCGTCGTCTGGGTACTGCGGGAGACGGGCGTCATCGACGCGGTGGCCGCGTGGGGGGTCGCCGGCGTGCTGCTGCTCACAGCTATCGCGATCGCGATAGCCCTGCTGCTCTCGATGACGTGGATCACGCGGGTCTTCCGGGTGATCATCGAGCCGCGGGTCGACTGGATGCTGCGGCGGGGCTGAGGCGCGGCTTGCGCCATCCGCGCGCTCGGCGCGGACCCGCTCAGCCCTCGGCCGGCACGAGCAGCTGGTGCTTCGCGAGCTCGCGGTAGAGCGGCGTCGACTCGAGCAGTTCGGCGTGGGTGCCCTCTCCGACCACGCGCCCCTCGTCGAGCACGATGATCTTGTCGGAGTCGACGACCGTCGAGAGGCGGTGCGCGATGACCAGCAGGGTGCGACCCGTCGCAACGGAGTCGAGTGCGTCGCGCATCAGGCGCTCGTTGACACCGTCGAGGCTCGCGGTCGACTCGTCGAGCAGCAGGATGGGGGGCGCCGTGAGCAGTGCGCGCGCGATCGCGAGGCGCTGCTTCTCGCCGCCGGAGAGCATGATGCCGTTCTCGCCCACCTGCTGATCGAGCGCTGCGGAGAGCTGCGCGTCGGAGAGCGCGGAGGGGTTCGAGTCGTGATCGGACGACGGCCCGCCAGGCCGCACCGCCGAGCGGTCGAGGAGCCCCCCGAGGTTGACGGCTCGCAGCACGCGCTCGCAGGCCGCGTCCGATGCGTCGGGCGAGGCGAGGCGGAGATTGTCGCGGAGAGACCCGGCGAGGATCGGCGCGTCCTGCTCGACATAGCCCAGCTGGGCACGCACCTCGGCGCGGTCGAGGGTGCGCAGGTCGGCGCCGTAGAGCGAGACGGCCCCCTGGTCGGGGTCGTAGAAGCGCTCGATCAGGCCGAGTACCGTCGACTTGCCCGCACCGGAGGGGCCGACGAGCGCGACGCGCGATCCGCGGGGCACCTCGAAGCTCACCCCGTGCAGCACCGGGGTCTCGACGATCTCGGCCGGCGCTGCCTCGAGGTCGCGGCGCCCGCCGCGGCCGCCGAGCACCAGCTCGCGTGCGTCGGCGCGGATCGGGGCCGCGGAGCGGTAGGTGAAGTGCACGTCGGAGAAGCGGATCGCCGCTGCGTAGTCGAGCCTGGCGCCCTCGAGCGGCACCGTGCGGCCGAGGGGCGACAGCTGCGCGTCGTGCTCGGTCTCGGTCGGCAGCTCCGAGATCTCCTGGATGCGGCCGAGAGCGCCGAGCGCCTGGTTCACGGCGGCGATCGCGCCGAGCGCCTGCCCCAGCGGCATCACCATGAGGAACAGGAAGATGATGAACGTGACGAGCTGCGCGATGGTGACGGCGCCCGTCGCCACGCGGTAGCCGCCGAGCCCGAGCACCACGAGGAACGAGAGCTGCATCGCGAGGAACGACACCGGCACGATGAGGGCCGAGATCTTCGCCACCTTGACGCCGAGCACGTAGGCCTCGTCGGCGTCGCGCTCGGTGGCGCGCTGCTCGCGCTCGGTGGCCCCCGCCGCTCGGATCGTGCGGATCGACGAGATGGTGCGATCCACCTGCGCGGCGAGGTCGCCCACCTTCTCCTGGGCCTTCGCGACCGCCGGGCGGATCCGGCTCGACACGAGCACCACCACGACGAGGGCGAGGAGGATCACGCCAAAGGTGATCCCGAACAGCAGCGGATCGATTACCAGCATGCCGATCAGCGCCCCGACGAACACCAGCATTCCGCTGATCGCCTCGACGAGGCCCTGTGTGAGCACGGCGCGCAGCAGCGTGGTGTCGCTGCCGACGCGGGAGACGAGGTCGCCCGTGCGGCGCCGGTCGAACTGCGAGATCGGCAGATGCAGGATCCTCGCGATGAGCCTGCGCCGGCTCATGAGCACGACGCCCTCTCCCATGCGCTGGAGCACGTAATGCTGCAGGCCCCCGAGCACGGCGCCCACGATCACGACCGCCGTGAGCACGACGAGCAGCCAGCCGAGCGCCCGACCGGCCTCGACGCGCGTGATCACCTGGCCCAGCAGCACGGGCTGCACGAGCGACGCCACCGCGCTCGCGAGACCCAGGGCGAGTGCGAGGCCGAGCAGCCCTCGCTGCTCGAAGAGATACGGGATCAGCTGCCGCAGAGACGCCCGGGGTCCGCGAGGAGCGGTGCGCGGTGCGCGCCCCCTGCGTCGTGACTTCGGGGCGTCGGTCGCGGTCTCATCAGATGTGCCAGCCACGGCCTCTACTGTAGGGCAGCGCGGCTGGCAAAGCGCTCGGGCGCGGGCCCGCGTTCGAAACTGACGCTTTCAGCGAGACCGACTGTTTCAGAAGCCCTGAAACAGTCGGTCTCGCTGAAACAGTCGGTCTGGGTGCACGGCGCCAGTAGGCTGGGCGGCGCACGAGTGAGCAGAGCCGGAGGGGCCCGATGACGCAGTGGATCGACGCGATGTTCGTGCGAGGCGGCACGAGCAAGGGCGTCATGTTCGACGCAGCCGCGCTGCCGGGCGGTCTCGCACTGCCGGACGCCCTCGAACCGCTGGAACGCGAGCAGCGCGACCGTGTGCTGTGCGCCGCTCTCGGCTCGCCCGATCCCTACGGCAGGCAGCTCGACGGCATGGGCGGCGGGCTCTCGTCGCTCTCGAAGGCGATGATCGTCGCGGCCTCGAAGCGTCCCGGCGTCGACCTCGACTACACCTTCGCGCAGGTCGACATCGGCGAGGCGAGGGTCGACTACTCGGGCAACTGCGGCAACCTCTCGTCGGCGGTGGTGCCGTTCGCGCTCGCCGCGGGCCTCGTGCGCAGGCCCGACGGCGTACAGCGGTTCACCCTGCACAATCTGAACACCGCGAAGACCGTCGTGGCGGAGGTGCGGGTCGTGGACGGCGCGGCAGAGACCGCGGGCGATCTCGCCATTCCCGGAGTCGCGGGGAGCGGATCGCCGATCCACCTCGTCTACCCCGACCCCGGCGGCAGCCGCAGCGCGGGCCTGCTGCCGAGCGGCGCGCCCGTCGAGCAGCTGCGGGTGGACGATCGCGCATTCACGGCCTCGATCGTCGATGCCGCGATCCCCCTCGTGGTGGTTCCCGCGGCCGAGTACGGACTCACCGCCGCCGAGCTGCCCGACGCGCTCGACGCCGACGCCGAGCTGGGTGCGCTGCTCGAGCAGGTGCGGCGCCGGGGCGCCGTGCGCGCGGGTCTCTGCGAGGATCCGGAGTCGGCGCCGCTCGCGGTGCCGAAGATCGTGCTCGTCGGCCCCGCGGCGGAGTCGACGCTGATCGACGGCACCGTGCTGCCCGCGGCCGATGCCGATGTGCTGGTGCGCCCCTTCTCGATGGGGCAGGCGCACCGGGCGGTGCCCGGCACGGCCGCGATGTGCCTGGCGGCTGCGGCGCGGATCGCCGGCAGCGTGGTCTCGGACGCGCTCGGCTGCGGGGGAGCGCTTGCTCCCGGCCCGGGACAGACCTCGGAGGTGCGCCTTGCCACCGCCTCGGGTGTGGTCAGGGCCTCGGCGATGAGCGACGAGGAGGGCGGGATCGCCGAGACCGCGCTCGCCCGCACCGCTCGCGTGCTGATGCGCGGGCAGATCGCGATCGAAGTCTGAGCAGCGCCCGCCTCAGAGCGCCGTCGCCGCGATGGTGCGCGTGGAGATCGCGAGGTGCAGGGCGGCCTCGGCCGCTTCCTTGCCCTTCGACTCGGGTGCGCCGGGGCGGCCCGAGCGGTCGAGCGCCTGCTGCTCGTCATCGGTGGTCAGCACACCGAAGCCCACGGGGCGGCGCGCGTCGAGCTGCACCCGCGTCAGCCCGTCGGTGACGGCGTTGCACACGTAATCGAAGTGCGGGGTCCCTCCGCGGATGATCACCCCGAGGCACACGGCGGCATCGAAGTCGCCTCCGCCCTCTTCCACCGGGGCCAGAGCCGTCTGCGCGGCGAGCGGCAGCTCGAACGCCCCGGCCACTCGGAACAGGGAGTGCTCGGCTCCGGCAGCGGCCACGGACTGCTGCGCTCCCTCGATCAGTGACGACATGACCTCGTCGTGCCAGCTGCCCGCGATGATCGCGATGCGCAGCCCGCTCGCGTCGACGGTGAGATCGGGGGCTCCTGCTCCACTCATGGGATGCTCCTTCGGTCGGGTGTGTATTCGGGGTCTTCGCTACTGCTGCACGTCCGCGGGCAGTTCGTGGCCCATGCGGTCGCGCTTCGTCGCGAGGTAGCCCATGTTCTGCTCGGTGACGCCCACCACGAGCGGCACGCGCTCCGAGACCGTGATGCCGTGGGCCTCGAGCTGATGCACCTTGTCGGGGTTGTTGGTGAGCAGGCGCACCCGCTCGACGCCGAGCTCGGCGAGGATCTCGGCGGCAGCGGTGTAGTCGCGGTCATCGGCCGGCAGCCCGAGCTGCAGGTTGGCGTCGAGGGTGTCGCGCCCCTGCTCCTGCAGCTGGTAGGCGCGCAGCTTGTTGGCGAGGCCGATGCCCCGGCCTTCATGCCCGCGAAGGTATACGACGATGCCTCCGCGCTCCTGGATGAGGTCGAGGGCGGCGTCGAGCTGGGGGCCGCACTCGCATTTGAGCGAGCCGAACGCCTCGCCGGTGATGCACTCAGAGTGCACGCGCACGAGCGCCTCGTCACCGGGTGCGGAGCCGTCGGGGCCGGCCGCGATGAGCGCGAGATGGTCGATGCCCAGGCGCCGGTCGCGGTACGCGCGGGTCTGGAACTCGCCGTGCTCGGTCGGCAGCAGCGTCTCGGCGCGCAGGCTCACGCTGCGGTGCTGCGGCTGCTCGGCCGGCGCGTTCTCGGGTTCATGCTCGTTGAGGTATGCGATGAGCTGCTCGATGGTGATGACGGGGATGCTCTCGCGCTCGCCCAGCTGGATCAGTTCGGGCAGACGCATCATCTCGCCGTCGTCGGCCACGATCTCGCCGATCACCGCGACGGGCCTGAGGCCGGCGAGGCGCATGAGCTCGACGCCGGCCTCCGTGTGGCCGTCACGGGCTCGAACGCCGCCGTCGACGGCGCGCAGCGGCAGGATGTGGCCGGGGCGGCGCACGTCGCCGGGGGTCGCGTTCGGATTGGCGAGGGCGCGCAGCGTGGTCGCGCGATCGCTCGCGCTGATGCCGGTGGTCACACCGTAGCTCGCGTCCACGGTCACCGTGTAGGCGGTGGTGCGCAGGTCCTCGTTGCGCTCGACCATGATCGGAAGTTCGATCTGGTCGGCGATCTCGTTGGTCATCGGCGCGCACAGCAGCCCCGAGGAGTGATGCACCGTCCACGCGATCCACTCGGGGGTCGCGAGCTCGGCCGACAGGATCACGTCGCCCTCGTTCTCGCGATCCTCGTTGTCCGCGACGATCACGGGCCGCCCCGCCCTGATCGCGGCGACCGCGTCTTCGATGCTGCTGATGCCTGGGGTGCTGGTCATTGCTGGGTTCCTTCGGTCGTGGGGAAGAAGTTGCGCATGCGCGCCAGGTGGCGCGCGAGGATGTCGGTCTCGACGTTGACCCGGTCGCCGGGGGCGAGCGCGCCGAGTGTGGTCGCGGTGAGCGTCTCGGGGATCAGCGAGACCTCGAACCACTGATCGCTGCCGTCGTCGCCGGGCCCCGGTGGATCCGAGATCGCCGAGACGGTGAGCGAGACGCCCGAGAGCGTGACCGAGCCCTTGTCGACGAGCAGCGGGGCGAGTTCGGGGGAGAGCGAGAACCGCAGCGTTCTCCAAGCCTCGTGGGGCGTGACGGAGAGCAGCGTGGCGGTGCCGTCGACGTGCCCCTGCACGATGTGGCCGCCGAGCCGGGTGTCGGCGCGCATCGCCCGTTCGAGGTTCACCGCGCTGCCCGGGGCGAGCTCGCCGAGCGTCGACATGCGGATCGACTGCCGCATCACGTCGGCGGCGAATGCGCCGCGACCGTCATCGGTCGAGCTCTGCTCGACCACGGTGAGGCACACGCCCGACACGCAGATCGAGGCGCCGTGGGTGGCGTCGCTCGTGACCACGGGGCCGGCGATCGTGAGGCGGATCGAGTCGCCGATCGGTTCCACGGCGACGATCTCGCCGATCTCCTCTATGAGTCCGGTGAACACGTCTGGTTCTCCTTTGCTGGGGTGGGGCGCTGCTCGGGATCGGAGGGCGCCAGTGCGGCCTTGATCAGCAGGTCTGCGCCGAGTTGGACGGTGCGCGAGATGCGCAGCCGCCTGATGCCGTCGATGCCCGTGACGCCGATGTCGCCGAGTGCGAGCTTCGGGCCGCCGAGCAGAGCGGGGGCGAGGTAGATCAGCACCTCGTCGACGAGGTCTGCAGCGAGGAGCGCGCTCGCGACGGCGGGGCCGCCCTCGACGAAGAGGCGGCGGACGCCCCGCTCGTGCAGCGTCGCGAGGTCCGCGGCGAGGTCGTCGCCCGCGAGGCGCAGCGGCCCCGTGAGGCCGTGCGCGGCGAGGGCCGGGTGCTGCATCACCAGGGCGCCCTCCGGAACGGGGCGGTGACCGAGCACGACCGGGATCGGTTGCTCGTCGGCGGGCACCAGCAGGCCCCCGTGCTCGGCGCGGGAGGTCAGGGCGGGGTCGTCGGCGATGAGCGTGCCCGTGCCGACGAGGATCGCGTCGGCCTCCGCGCGCCGCCGGTGCACGTCGGCCCGGGCATCCACGCCGGTGATCCAGCGGCTCGAGCCGTCGGCTGCCGCGGCCCGGCCGTCGAGCGTCTGCGCCCACTTCACCGTGACGTGCGGTCGGGGGGAAGGCGGTGGCGCAGCGACGCTGGGCGGGGCGGTGGATCCGGATCCCGATCCCTCCACCGCGGCTCCCTGCCGGGCCAGCCACGGCCCGAGCACCGCGCGCGCCTCGCCGGGCAGCACGCCGCCGCGCACCTCGACGCCTGCCGCGCGCAGCCGGGCCGCGCCGCCGGAAGAGGCATCGCCCGGATCGCGCAGCGCGTAGGCGACCGCGCCGATCCCGGCCTCGATCAGCGCGAGCGCGCAGGGGCCCGTGCGGCCCGTGTGGTTGCAGGGTTCGAGGGTCACGACCGCGGTGAGCTCGCCGGCCCTGTCCCGCCACTCGGCGGGCAGTGCCGCGAGCGCGGCGGTCTCGGCGTGCGGAGTCCCCGCACCGAGGTGCCAGCCCTCCGCCACGATGCGGCCGGAAGGATCGAGCAGCACGCAGCCGACCTGCGGATTCGGGTCGTCGGCCGGCCCGCGGCGGGAGACGGCGAGGGCGCGGCGCATCCCGTCTTCGAGGAGCACCTGCTCGAGCATCCCGATCCCCTGTTCCATCCGTGAGCCGGATCCGGGGTGCTGAGGGTTGCTCCGCGTAGCGCGGTACTCAGCGTTCCTCTCATCCGGACTAGACCGGCGGCGAACCGCCGTGCCATCACCGTCGGTATCGGAATTCCACCGATTCGGCCTCGCGGATGCGAGGTTCGCGGACTGTCACCGCCGGTTCGGATTCTCACCGACCCCGGAACACACCGTCATTGTATGGTACGAACCGGGGCCGGGAGAAGCCCCTCTTCCTCTTCGACCGTTATCGGGCGGGATCGACGGGTGCGATCGTGCCGAATCGCCGGTTGTGATAGAGCAGCGGATCCTGATCGTCGCCGAGGGTGCCGTCCTGGATCTCGAGCACCACGATCGCGTTCTCCCCGTGGTCGTAGATGCTCGCGACCTTGGTGAAGAGCACGACGCCCGCGTCGTCGATGACGGGCAGGCCCCGCTCCTCGTGCCAGTGGTCGCCCGCGAAGCGCTCCTCCGCGGGCCCGGCGAAGCGCTGGCCCAGCTCGTGCGATCCGGCGCCGAGGAAGTTCACGGCGATCCGGCAGCCGAGCTGCACGGCCCGGAAGCTGCTCGACGACTTGATCATGTTGAAGGTGGCTCGCGGCGGCACCGCGGAGAGCGAGGCGAGCGAGGTCGCGGTGAAGCCGACGGGCGTCCCGTCGTCGTCGACCGTCGTGCACACCACCACACCGCCGGCGTGCCGGCGGAAGGTGTTGCGGAACAGGTCGAGCAGCGTCTCGGACGAGGGGCGGGTCAGGGTCGTGGTCATTGCGTTTCTCCTTATCGTCTGCTGAGTCGGTTACCGGTCGGCGGGCTGCTCGGCCGCGGGTGCCAGGACGTGCTCGCGCAGCGTGCTGCCCGAGTAGTCGCTGCGGAACAGGCCGCGCTCCTGAAGGATCGGCACCACGGAGCGTGCGAACTCCTCGAATGCGCTGGGCAGCACGGCGGGGTTGATGATGAAGCCGTCGTTGCCCCAGTTCTCGAACATGTCCTGCATCATGTCGGCGACCTGCTCGGGGGTGCCGACGAGCTCGGGGCCGAGGTCGTTGAGTGCGAGGCGGCGGGCGGTCTCGCCGAAGGTGAGCCCCTCCTTCTTCATGGTGCCGAGGAACACGTCGAGCGCGCCGCTGCCCTCGAGGCCCTCGACATCGAGGTCGTCGATCGTCGCGTCCGGGGAGATGGAGGCCAGGTCGAGGCCGGTGTAGCTGGCGGCCCGCTCGAGCGCCACGTCGAGGTCGATCAGCGAGTACAGATGGTTGCGCCGAGCGTACGCGATCTGCTCGGTCTCGCCGACGATGACCTGGATCGACGGCAGGATCGCGCAGTCCTCGGGCGCGCGGCCCTCCTTGGCGAGGCGCTCGTTCATGTCGGCGCGGAACGCCTGCATGCCCTCGGCGTTGCGCTGGTAGGTGAAGACGATCTCGGCCCACTTGGCGGCGAAGTCGCGACCGCGCGGGGAGGAGCCCGCCTGCATGATCATGGGGCGGCCCTGCTCGCTCGGGGGCACGGTCAGCGGCCCCTGCGTGCTCACGTAGCGTCCCTCGTACTCGAAGCCGTCGAGCCGCTCGGGGTCGATGAAGAGGCCGCTCTTCCGATCCGCCACGTAGGCGTCGGCCGGGAAGCTCTCCCAGAGCTTGATCGCGGCCTCGACCACCTCATCGGCGCGGTCGTAGCGCTCGCTCTTGGGCAGGAGGCCCGACATGCCGTACCGGTGGGCTTCCCGATCCGCCACCGACGTCACCACGTTCCACGCCATGCGACCGCGGCTGAGCACGTCGAGCGTGCCCATCGCGCGGGCGATGCCGTAGGGCTGGAAGAGGCTGGTCGAGATCGTGACCCCGATGCCGAGCTTCGTGGTGCCCGCCGCGATCTGCGCGGCGAGGGGCACGGGATCGAGCAGGTAGAGATCCCCGCCCTTGCGCACCATCTCGTCGCCGTAGAAGACCTGCGCGTCCGCGAAGAAGATCGCGTCGAACTTCGCGTCCTCGAGCGTGCGGGCGATCCCCGTCCACCACTCGCCGTTCAGATAATCGTTCTCGGCCTGCGGGTGCAGCCAGCTCCCCATGTGGGGGCCGGTGGTGACGACGGCGACGAGGTGCATCTGGCGCTTGCTCACTGTGTTTCCTTACTGTCGGGTTGGGTCTGCGGAGAGGGAGGGATCAGGCTGAGGCGCGCTCGGCGTCGAGCCGCTGGGCGCGTTCGGTATCGCGGTTGCCGTTCAGGGCCGCGAGGGTGAAGCAGATGAGTGTGGCTGCGCCGGCGACGAGCACGACGACGAGCATCGCCGTGCGCAGGGAGTCGACGCCGAGGCCGTCGGACAGGCGGTCGCTGATGGCCCCGATCGTGAAGGAGCCGAGGCCCTGGCCGATGCCCATGAGCACGAACATGACGGCGACGACCTGCGTGTGCAGGGAGGTGGGGGTGACGTCCTGCGAGAAGGAGAGCACGCTGCCGTAGGCCGCCATGCCAAGCAGGATCGTCAGCGAGACTCCCACGAGCGAGACCTGCTGGCTGCTCGTGAACAGCATCGCCAGGTAACCCACGAGGGTCAGGGCCACCACGGAGAGGTTCATCCACTGCATGCGCCGAGTGGAGTGGGTGCGCAGCCGGATCGCGACGGCGCCTCCCACCAGAATGCCCAGGGTGCCGAGCACGATGTAGTTGGTGCCCATCAGCCAGGCGATGCGGGAGTCGCTCATCTCGAGGGAGCGCGACAGGTACAGGGGCAGCCACTGGAAGGCCGAGTCGGTGAGCACGACCTGGAAGAACGTGCCGATGAGGATCCACCGCGCGCTCTTGATGCGGAAGATCGCGCCCAGGCTGCGCAGCCCGAGTGATTCGCGCTCCTCCTCCGCGGGGGTCTCGGATTTCGGCAGCAGCAGGAAGATCGCGAGGCCGATGATGAGGGTGATGCCCGACGCGGCGAAGAAGCCGGCGCGCCAGCCGTAGGCGACCGCGAGATCGCCGATGACGTAGTAGGCGAAGACCATGCCGCCGATGAGGCCGATCGTGTAGCCGGAGTTGGCGAAGACGCGCTTCGAGCCGTGGAAGTGATCGGCGAGGATCGACAGGGACGGCGCGGAGACGGTCGCCTCGGCCATGCCGATGCCGAGCAGCGCGATGAACAGCGGCCAGAAGCTGAAGGATCCGCCCGCGAGCAGCGGCATGAGCACGAGCACCACCATCGAGAGCTTCACGAAGCTCGAGTTGGTGACGCGCCCCGCGAGTGCGACGACGCCGAGCGCCGCGGCGATGTTGAGCGCCACCGAGGCGAAGCCGGTGAGCACGCCCACCTGCGTGTCGCTCATGGCGATCTCCTCGGTGATCGCCGGCAGCAGGAGCGGGAAGATCTGCCGGTTCATGTAGGTGACCAAGTAGGCGGAGGCCACGAGCACGAGCACGATGGTCTGCTTCTTGGTGAGCCGCCACTTCGATGTCGGCGGTGTGCCCACCGGTTCGTGAGTCTCTTCCAGGGTTCTCGTCACAATAACTCCTTTGTGTGTTTCGAGGGATCGTCGGTGCTCGAACCGCGCCCGCGAAGGCGAGGCGGCTGCCGCACGGGCGCTGCGTCGGATGACGCACCTTCCGGGCTGCGGAGCAGGGCGTGGGTGATGACGGGGCGCTCGAATGCGCCGCGCGTCGGATCGGCGTGCTGTCTGAGATCCGTCCTAGTGGCCTGAGGTCTCAGAAGCGCGCCGAAGTGCGAGGATGCGCCGCCGGGCCGATACCCCCGTTGAGGGCTCTGGAGAATGGGGACACGCGGGCAGGGATCGCGCTCCGGTGTCGTGGGGTCCGTGACTGCCGCGGGATCGAGCGGCAGCGGACCGGATCAGAAATCGGTCGGACGCTGTGCGGGGGAGCGTGGCGGGACGGCTTCGTCCCGCGCGCTGCGCGCACACGAAAGCCCTCCGTCGATCGCGAGAGGTTGAGGAAGAGCCTCAGCCGGTCATCGCTCGAGCGAGAGGGCGGGAGAAGAGTTAGAAGAGGTCGACCAGGCCCCAGTACATGCAGAGGAGTTCTGCGCGGACGCCGCAGTTCTGTTCCATGCCGATGGTCTTTCTGTCTGTTTGACGACGCGTCTTCGTGCCGACCTGAGCAACCATAGCATCGTGCGGGCGGCCCGTGTCAAACGCGTTGACTCGGAGGGCCGGAAGGCTCTCCTCCGGTGGGAGCGGGAGTCGCGGCGCGCCTCGATTCCCGCCTCGGTGACGGCGATGCCCGGCCGCGGCGCTCCGGCGACGGCGTCCGAGGAGGAGGGCCCGTCGCCGGAGTGGGGAGGCCCTACCGGAACACCGGCATGACTCCCTCGATGAAGAGCTCGAGCGAGCGCTTCTTCTCGGCGTGGTCGAGGGAGTTGTCGCTCCAGAAGCTGTACTCGGTGACTCCGAGCGCCTCGTAGTGCCGCAGCCGCTCGACGATTTCCGCCGGTGTACCGATCATCGCGGTGCGGTGCAGCGACTCGAGTGAGAACTCGGGCTTGTCTGCGAACACCTCCTCGGGGGTGGGATCGAGAAAGCCGTTGACCGGTGTCTTCTTGTTACCGAACCAGGCGCCGAAGGTGCGGTAGAAGCGGTTGACGCCCGCGGCCCCGATTCTCCACGCATCGGGCTCGTCCTCCGGATGCACGTAGGTGTGGCGCAGCACCATGATGTCGGGGCGCTTCTCGACCTCGGGGTGGTTCGCGATCGCGGTCTCGTATTTGTTCACGAGATCCTCGACCTCCTCATCACCCTTCATGAGCGGCGTCACCATCACGTTGGCACCGTTCGCGACGGCGAAGTCGTGCGACTCGGGGCTGCGGGCGGCGACCCACACCGGCGGGTTCTTCTGCACGGGTTTCGGCACGCTCGTCGACGTGGGGAAGGAGTAGACCTCGCCATCGAACGCGAAGTCGCCGTCCCAGAGGTGGTTGACGGTCGCCACGATCTCGTTCATCGCCTTGCCGCCGTCGGTCGCGGGCATACCGCCCGCCAACCGGTCGAACTCGAACTGGTAGGCGCCGCGGGCGACGCCGAGCTCGGCTCGGCCGCCGCTGATCACGTCGAGCAGCGCGACCTCACCCGCCGTGCGGATCGGGTTCCAGAACGGCGCGATGATGGTGCCGGCGCCGAGGCGGATCGTCGAGGTGCGGGCGGCCAGGTAGGCGAGCTGGGGGATGGGATTCGGGGAGGCCGTGTACTCCATCGAGTGGTGCTCGCCGATCCACACCGTGCTGAAGCCGCCCGCCTCCGCGAGGAGCGCCAGCTCGACGAGGTTGTCCCAGTGCTGCTGCTCGGAGACGGAGTCGTCATAGCGCTCCATGTGGATGAAGAGTGAGAAACGCATGGTCTGCTCCCTTGTTGTCTGCTGAATGGTTACCGGCCGGGCGCCGCGAGGCGCTCAGCAATCGTCTGGTCGGTGCGCGACCAGTGCTCGTGCTCGATCTCGCGCACGATGACCGTGATGTTCTCGGGAGCCGCGTCGACCGTCTCCTCGGCCGCACGGTGTACGGCGTGGATGAGCGCGCGCAACTGCTCTGGCGTGCGCCCGCGCGCGATCGAGATGTCGATGAGGGGCATGCCGAATCAGCCCCGCATCACGAAGGGGTCGGCGACGGGACCCTCGTCCGTGTTGATCCACACGCTCTTGAGCTTGGTGTACTCGTGCATCGACTCGATGCCGTGCTCGATGCCGACACCGGAGTGCTTGAATCCCTGACGAGGCGACATCGGCGACATCGCGCGGTAGGTGTTCACCCAGATGGTGCCCGCGTCGATGCGGCGCGCGAGGCGGTGAGCGCGGGCGAGGTTCTGCGTCCACACGCCTGCGGCGAGGCCGTACTCGGTGTCGTTGGCAAGTGCGACGAGCTCGTCCTCCTGCTCGAAGGGCATGATCGCCGCGACGGGGCCGAAGATCTCCTCGCGCACGACCCGCATGTCGTTGTCGACGTCGGTGAGCACGGTTGGAGCGTAGTAGTAGCCGGGTAGCTCGATGCCGTCGGGTCGCCCGCCGCCCGTGTGCACGGTCGCCCCTTCGGACGCGCCGAGACGGACGTAGGAGTCGACCTTGTCCAGCTGGTCGGAGAAGGCGAGCGGGCCTAGTTCGGTGTCGTCGGCGAGCGGATCGCCTATCCGGATCGACCTTGCCCGCTCCGTCACCCGCTCGAGCAGCTCGTCATAGACGGCCTTGTGGGCGAAGACCCGGCTGCCCGCGATGCACGTCTGTCCGCCGGCGGCGTAGATACCGGCCACGACGCCCATCGCGGCGTTCGCCACGTTCGCGTCGTCGAACACGATGTTGGGGCTCTTGCCGCCGAGCTCGAGGGTGCAGCCGATGAAGCGGGCCGCGGCCTCGCTCGCGATGCGCGAGCCGGTCGCGGTCGAACCGGTGAACGAGATCTTCGCGAGGGCCGGATGGCTCACGAGCGGCGCACCGGCCTCGGCGCCGAGGCCGGTGACGACGTTCAGAACGCCAGCGGGGAATCCGGCCTCGACCGCGAGCTCGGCGAGGCGCAGGATCGTGCGCGAGGTGTACTCGCTCGGCTTGATCACGACGGTGTTGCCCGCCGCGAGGGCGGGGGCGATCTTCGACGTGGTGAGGGTGAGCGGCGAGTTCCACGGGGTGATCACGCCCACGACGCCGAGCGGCTCGCGCTGGGTATAGTTGAGGATCTCGAGGCTCGTCGCCGGGATCTGCGCGCCCTGCACCTTGTCGGCGAGGCCTGCGTAATAGTAGTAGTACTCGGGCAGTGCGCGCATCTGGCCGCGCATCTCGCGCAGCAGCTTGCCGTTGTCGACGCTCTCGAGCAGGGCGAGTTCGTCGGCGTGCTCGCCGATGAGGTCGCCGAGCCGGCGCAGCAGGTGGCCGCGCTTCGTCGCTGTGAGACCGGCCCAGGCGGGCGCTTCGAAGGCTGCACGGGCGGCGGTGACGGCGCGCTCGACGTCCGGGGCGGTTCCCCGGGCGGCCTCGTAGAGCACGTCGAGCGTGGCGGGATTGGTGCTCTCGAAGTAGGCTCCCTCGGTGGGGGCGACGCGCTCTCCGCCGATGAAGTGGTCGAGGCGCTCAGTCGCGCCGGGCGTGTTCGTGCTGGGCTCGTTCATGCTCAGCTCCTTCCGATTCTGCGATGAATGCGGTGATGGCGGCGGCGAGGGCGGGGGTGTCCTCGACGGGCATCATGTGGCGGGTGTTCGGCACGATCACGACCCGGCAGTCCGGGATCGCCGCCGCGAGCCGCCGCGACATCTCGGGGGTGGATCCTGGATCGAGCTCCCCGGTGATCGCGAGCGATGGTGCCGCGATGCGTCCGAGCTCGGGGCCGATCTCGTGGTCGCCGCGCGCGAACACCGTGTAGGCGTGCAGGTATGATTCGACGTCGTTGGCGAGCAGCGCCGCTCGGGTGCGCTCGACGATCTCCTGCGGCACCGCGGTGGTCGCGGCGGGGAACCACCGCTCGATCGACGCCTCGACGCCGCGGGTGAAGTCGTCGCCGGCGGTGGCGAGGCGGGCCTCGACCCTCTCGGCCTCCTCGGGAGTGCGTCGGCACACGGAGTTGACCGATGTGAGGGTGGCCACCCGCTCGGGCGAGAAGCGCGCGATGTGCTGCGCGATGAGCGCCCCGAGGGAGAACCCCACGAGGTGCGCGCGGCCCTCGGGCAGGCGTGCGACGACGTCCGCGGCGAGCGACGCGAGCGTCTGCGCTCGCCGCAGCGGCGGCTGGCCGCCGTGCCCGGGCAGGTCGAGCACGACGCACGGCCGCCCGGCCGCTTCGAGCCGCGCCGCGAGGGGCTGCCACATCGAGCGATCGAGGCCGACGCCGTGCAGCAGCACGATCGGGATCTGCGCGCTGGTCATCGTCGTGATCCTGTTCAATCCTTGCCGAGTTCGGCGAGGCGCTGTTGGGGGCGGCCCTGATTCGCCCCGGCGAGAGCGACGAGGATCTCGTCGGGGTGCGGGGCGTCGGCGACGCGTGCTTCGACGGTCTGGTGGTGGGAGCGGATCTTCATGTCGGTGAAGTGCTTGAGCGGGATGTCGAAGGCGATGCCGGCGGGGCCGCGTTTCTCGACGGCTGGAAGCAGGGTGGTGGCGTTCGCGGCGTTGCGGAAGTGGTTGCCGAAGTTGAGGTTGTGGATGAGGCCGGAGCCGTGTTCGATTTCGCCGTTGAGGCCGATGATGGCGGCTTTGCCGTAGGCCTCGAGGGGCGCGTCGAGCGCCTCCATCACGCGCGGTGCGAGGAGTGCGCCGAGGTCGGAGGCGATGGCGTTGATGCCGGGGAGAAGGTCCACGACGAAGCCTTGACCGGCCCAGGGGTTCGCGAATACAGCACCGACGATGGCGACGCGGTGGACCGGGTCGACCGGGCGGCCACCCTCGAGGACAGTCTCCTCGACGATCGTGAAGATCTTGCGCGGGTTCAGGACGGGGGTGCTCACAGTTCGATCTCCTTCAGGATCTCCGAAGTGACGGGTTGGTCGGTGGTGCGGTCGCCGATTCGGGCGAATGGACGGGGGCCGGTCGATGCCGTGGCGACGACCGCGATCTCCCCGGCGTGGGGCGCATCGACGAGGTTCACCTCGACGGTCTGGTAGTGGCTGCGAGTGGCGGCCGCCGTCTTATGCCACAGCGGCACGCGCAGCAACTCCCCCGGCTCGGCGCGGCCGTCGACGAAGCAGATGATCGAGGTGCCCTCGAGTGCCTCGCGCACGAGATTGCCGAAGTAGGGAGTGTGCACGAGGGCTCCGGCGTGCTCGAGCTCGCCCGCGGTGCCGACGAGGGCCGCCTTGCCGAAAGCCTCGATTCGATCCGCCCCTCCGAGCGCGTCGAGCAGGCGATCGGTGAGCAGTTTCGCGAGCAGCGGCGCCACGCGCCGCGTCTCGGGGGCGAGATCGGTGTCGGTGCCGGTGCCGAGCCAGGGGTTGCGGATCACGGCGATCGCCGCGGCGCGCCGGATCGGTTCCGCGTGCTCGCGCGGAACCTCCTCGACCTGGGTGGAGACCCGGCGCAGGCCCGCGGCGGCGGCGACATCCGCATAGTCGACCAGGGTGGATCGGCTGCTGAGGTCGACGGTGCGCGCCTCGGCTGTGGGTATGGGGGGCATCGGTGCTCCTGGGGTCGGCGGTTGAGGGGCGAAAGGTCGTCAGGCGTCTTCGTGGTCGCCGTCGAAGGCGGCGATCGTGGCCGACTCGCGGGTAAGGGCGACGTGCCGCCGGGTCGCGAGCTCGGCCGCGAGCGGATCCTTCGACTGCACGGCCTCGACGATGCGCGCGTGCTCGCTCAGAGAGTGGTCGAGGCGGCCGGGCAGCTTGAGTGTTTGCTTGACGATGCGGTGGTACGCGAGCTGGTTCATGAGTAGCTCGTAGTGCTCGGAGAGCTTCTGGTTGTCGGCGCCGGCGACGAGCGTGTGGTGGAACTCGTGCACGAGCGCTGCGTAAGCCGCCTGGTCGCCTGCGCGCACGACATCCCGCTCACTCTGGACGTTGTGGATGAGGCTGCGCAACTCGGGCACGTCGCCGCGCTGCGCCAGCAGGCTCGCCGCGAGCCCCTCCAGCGACTCCTTAAGCTGGAAGAGCTCGAGGATCTCGCGAGCGGTGGGCTTGCGCACGAATGTGCCGACGCGGGGGCGGATCTCCACGAGCCCCTCGCGCTCCAGTTGCTTCAGCGCCTCGCGAATCGGCGTGCGGCTGACCTCGAACTCCTCGGCGAGCGCCGTCTCGCCCAACAGATCGCCGGGCGCGACCGTCCCGCTGACGACGAGGCTGCGGAGCCGGTCGAGTATGGAGGAAGGTGCCTGGGGGAGATCGAGCCGCGGACGCGGTGCGTTGTCTTGCATGCAACAAGAATAGCTTGCATGCAAAGATTGGGCAAGACGTGTCGTGCTGCGGGCGCAAAATTATGCGGATTGATGAGGCTGTGGGGCGCCTGTTGACGTGAAGTGTTGGCTGAGTTTAGTATTCCTTGCATGCAACAAGACATCAAAGAAGCTGTAGCAGCTGCCTGGGCAGCCGCGTGGGACCGCGGCGAGGTGGAAGCCTTCGACGGAATACTCCATCCCGAGTACCGCAGACTGACCGCGGGGAACGGCAACCTCCGCGACGCCGCCTACCTCAAACAGGAGATCCTTGACATCCGCGCTGCCTTCCCGGATCTCGTCACCACGGTCGATAACCTCCTCGTCGACGAGGCCGAGGGCGAAGCCGCGATCTTCTGGCGCTCGACGGGCACCTTCACGCATGACCTACCGGGAGTGCCTGCTACGGGCAATCGAGTGGAGACGCGCGGATCGAATCTTCTGACGCTCCGCGGCGGTCTCATCGTCTCCGAGCGCGTGACGTGGGACCGCGCCGAACTGCTCGAGGACCTGGGCGTGCCGTCCCTCCGCTCGGCATTCGAGGAGCCCGAAGAAGTGGTGGTCGACAACCTGAGCGGCGTCCCCAGCATCGACGCGCTCAAGGGGTTCAATCGCCAGTTCATCACCGGCGTCACCGTGGTCACCACCATCGACGACGAGGGGCGGCCTCGAGGACTTGCGGCGAACTCGTACGCCTCGGTGTCGCTTGATCCGCCCCTCGTGCTGGTCTGCGTGCAGAAAACTACCTCGACCCATGACCCGCTGTTCAAATCGAGCCATCTCGGCATCAACATCATGAGCACCGGCCAGCGGGACACCGTCGGTGTCTTCGCTTCGAAGGCACCCGACAAGTTCGCGGAGGTCGAGTGGCATCGCGCCCCGCACGGCAGCCCACTCCTCGAGGGGTCCGCGGCCTCCATCGAGGCCGAGATCAAAGAGCGCTTCCTGACGAAGACGCACACCGTGTTCATCTCGAAGGTCACCCACGCCGAGGCTTCGGATCTCGATGCCCTCATCTACAAGGGCGGCAAGTTCTACGCCAGCGGAGATCTTGAGCAGCTCTGACGACCCACCCTCCCATACCCCGACCGACACAAGGATGTGCGACCAGTCATGAACGAAGAAGAAGCAGCCACCGCCGAGCACCACCGTCCGCCCGAGCCGATCAAGCTCGGTACCGAGCGCAGCGAGCCCGAGTTCCTCACCAGCACGATCAGCATCGTGGAAGCCGAGCGACTGAAGACCCGCCCGGGCACGGTGTTCTGGATCTCGATCGTGCTGATCCTCGCCTTCACCGCCTGGGCGATGATCTCGCCCGAAACCCTCGGCGGTTCCATGACCTCGGCGATGAACTGGGCCGCCGGCAGTATCGGCTGGAGCTACCTCGTGGTCACGCTTGGTTGCATCCTCTTGCTGGTCTACCTGGCGGTGAGCCGCTTCGGCGGCATCCGGCTGGGAACCAACGAAGATCGTCCCGAGTTCAGCACCTGGGCCTGGCTTGCCATGATCCTGTCCGCGGTCATGGGCATCGGTCTCATCAGCTACGGCGTGGCCGAGCCCATCTCGCACTTCGTCACCCCGCCGCACGGTCTCGCCGAGCCCGAGACGATGGACGCAGCAGTCACGGCGATGCAGTTCAGTTACTTCGACTGGGGTCCGAACGCGTGGGCGGTTTTCGGCGTGTTCGGCCTCGCGATCGCTTACTCCACCCACCGCCGCCACAACACCGGGCTCATCTCGCCCATGTTGCGTCCGATCTTCGGCAGGGCCGTGGACGGCTGGTTCGGCAAGATGATCGACATCTTCGCGATCATCGCGACGCTGTTCGGCACCACCACCTCGCTCGGCCTCGGCGCCTCGCAGATCAGCGAGGGGATGTCGCAGGTGTTCGGGATCCCGAGCACTCTCGTGACCCAGATCCTCATCATCGCCGTCATCACCGCGATGTTCACGCTCTCCGCGCTCTCGGGCGTGCACCGGGGCATCAAGTGGCTGAGCCAGATCACCACGGTGTTCTCCATCGGCCTCGGGGTCTTCGTTCTCGTCGTCGGGCCGACGGACTTCATCTCCAACCTGTTCTTCCGCTCGGTCGGGCAGTTCTTCGGCCAGTTCTTCCAGGTCGCGCTCATCACGCCCAGTACGCCGGACGACGTCGCCTGGATGCAGTGGTGGACCTACTTCATGATGGCGTGGTGGCTGAGCTGGGGCGCGTTCGTGGGCGTTTTCCTCGCGAAGATCTCGAAGGGCCGCACCATCCGGCAGTTCGTGATCGGCGTCATGGGAGTGCCGAGCCTCGTCTTCTTCGTCTGGTTCACGATCATGGGCGGATCGGCGATCAAGTTCGACATGGACGGCGCCGACATCGGAGCGAAGGCGGCCGAGGACGTTAACTCCGCGTTCTTCGCGCTGCTGGGCGAGCTTCCGCTCACGACTATCACTTCGGTGGTGGCGATCATCCTCGTGGTGCTCTACTTCGTGTCGGGCGCCGACGCCAACACCTTCGTGCTGAGCATGCTGTCGTCGCGCGGCACTTTCGAACCGACCAAGCCGGTGCTCACCGTCTGGGGGGTGCTCACTGGCGTCTCTGCGATCGCACTGCTGATCGTCGGCGGACTTTCAGCGCTCCAACAGGCGGCGATGCTCTCGGCGCTGCCCTTCACGGTGATCGTCGCCCTGCTCGGCATCTCGCTGGTGAAAGAACTGCAGCGGGACCAGCGCTTCGTCGGCACCCACTACGTCACCCGCGACGAACTCGACCAAGTGCTTGGCAAGTAGTTTCCTCTATTCTCTTCGCTCTGCGAACTCGACGCTTGCAGCGAGACTGACTGTTTCAGAGGCGCTAAAACGGTCAGTCTCGCTGCAAGCGTCGTTCTCGGTGGGAGAGCCGGGGAGAAGCCTGTCAAACCTCGTCCTAGCGGCGGGGCCGAGGCGTAGGCTGGAGTTGGGACGCCGATCCGACGCCCTGATCAGCCGAGGCCGCACAGCCCGCGGCCGGAACAGGAGACAGCATGCGCGCAGTGACCTACGTGAAGAACGACACGGTCGAGATCTGGGATAAGCCGGTACCCGAGATCGCCCCCGACGAGGTGCTGCTCAAGGTCGGCGGCGCGGGGCTCTGCCACTCCGACATCGCCATCATCAACTTCGGCGACGACAACCCCCTGATCGGCAGCACCCTCGGCCACGAGGTCGCCGGCACCGTCGAGAAGCTGGGCTCGGACGTCGCCGGGTGGAAGGAGGGCGATGCCGCACTCGTCGCGCTCGTACTGTCGTGCGGTCAGTGCCGCGAGTGCCTGGCCGGCCGTGACAACCAGTGCGAGGTCGTGTCGCCCCGCGACTCGCTCGCACCGCTCTCTCCCGGCATCGGCAGCCCCGGCGGCATGGCCGACTACATCGCGGTCAAGGCCCACCACCTCGATCCCATCGGCGACCTCGATCCCGTAGCCGCGGCCCCGCTCGCCGACGCGGCGCTCACCCCGATGCACGCCATCAACACGGTGCGCAACCGCCTCGACGGCGACGCCACGGTCGTGACCATCGGCCTCGGCGGCCTCGGGCACATGGCGCTCCAGATCCTCGCCGCCACCACCGGAGCCCGCATCATCGCCCTCGACACCGACGAGCAGAAGCTGGCCTTCGCCCGCGAGCACGGGGCGGATCTCGCGATCAAGAGCGACGGCGACGCTGCGGCGCGCATCCTCGAGGAAACCCGGGGCGTCGGCGCCGACGTGGTGTTCGACTTCGTCGGGGTGCAGCCGACGGTCGATCTCGCGCTCGCAGTCGTGCGGAACGGCGGAGCGATCCGCTTCGTCGGTCTCGGCGGCGGATCGTTCGAGTACATCGCGAACAGCGGCACCCTGCCGTGGGGCGTCAACATCGAGCGCGCCTACGGCGGCACCCGCTCGGACATGCGCCAGGCCGTCGCGCTCGCCCGCGCGGGCAAGATCGGCGTCGAGGTCGTGCGCTACTCGCTCGACGACGCCGTGCAGGCGTTCGACGATCTGCACCACGGCAAGATCCAGGGGCGCGCCGTGCTCGTTCCGTAGCCGGTCGGTCTCCTCGGAAGTACCCCGCCGAGATACGGATCTCGCAGCTCGGTTCGCGAGTTTCCGGGCGAGATCCGTATCTCGGCAGGGGTCTGGCGCAGGGAGGGACTGGAGCGCTTGCGATCCGGACCCTGCGCCAGCGGATCAGGCGATCCCGTACTTCGGATCTCGCCCGTCATTCGGACGAAAAGCTGCGAATCGCTCCGAACGACGGGTGAGGCCCGAACGACGGGCCAGGCCCGAACGACGGGCCAGACCCGAATGACGGGCCAGACCCGAATGACGGGCCCCGGTCGGCCCTACCGGATGAGCCCGACCCGCTCGTAGACGAGATCGAGGGTGCGGTTCGCGACCTCGTTCGCGCGCTCGGCGGCCCCGGCGAGCAGCCGGTCGAGCTCGGCCGGATCCGCCAGCAGTTCCTCCGTGCGGTTGCGCACCGGGGCGAGGCTCTCCTCGACGACCTCGACGAGCCCCTTCTTGAGGTCGCCGTAGCCGCGGCCCGCGTACTCGTCCACGATCGAATCGATCGACCGGCCCGACAGCACCGAGTAGATCGTGAGCAGGTTCGAGACACCCGGCTTGGCCTCGCGGTCGAAGCGGATCTCGCCGTCGGCGTCGGTGACCGCGCGCATGATCTTCTTCTTGGTGACGTTCGCCGGATCCAGCACCTTGACGAGGCCGGCCTCGGTCTCGGCCGACTTCGACATCTTGGCGGTCGGCTCCTGCAGATCGTAGATCTTGGCGGTGCCCTTCGGGATCTGCGCCTCCGGCACCACGAACGTCTCGCCGAAGCGCGAGTTGAAGCGGGTCGCGAGGTCGCGGGTCAGTTCGACGTGCTGACGCTGATCCTCGCCGACGGGCACGCTCTCGGCCTGGTAGAGCAGGATGTCGGCGGCCATGAGGATCGGATACGTGAAGAGCCCCACGGAGGCGGCGTCTGCGCCCTGCTTCTGCGACTTGTCCTTGAACTGCGTCATCCGGCTGGCCTCGCCGAAGCCGGTGACGGTGTTGAGCACCCACGCGAGCTCGGCGTGCGCGGGCACCTGCGACTGCACGAAGAGCGTCGACTTCTCGGGGTCGATTCCGGCGGCGATGTACTGCGCGGCCGTGCGCCGAGTGCGGGCGATGAGCTCAGCGGGATCCTGCGGAACGGTGATGGCGTGCAGGTTGACCACGCAGAAGAAGGCGTCGTAGTCCTCCTGCATCTTGGTCCACTGGGTGAGGGCGCCGATGTAGTTGCCGAGCTGCAGCGAGTCGCTCGACGGCTGCATGCCCGAGAACAGGACGGGCTTCGAAGAACGGGGGGTTTCGGTCATGGTGTGGCTTTCCTTGCCTTACAAACGAGAACGGAGTCGGTGACTGCCGGGAGATCAGGGGAGCGGTGGCGAATGCGTCTCGCGCCGCTCATCCATCCGCAGCGGGGAGGATCCGTCTTCCGTCGCTTGGCGGGCCTGGCGGGAGCGGCCAGTGCGGAGCACCGGCCGCGGATGGATGAGCGGAGGAAGACGGATCCTCCCCGCTGCTCCCGCCAGACCCGCCCAAGCGGCGCGAGACGCATTCGCCCCGCTCGTGACTAGATGCGGTAGTCGGCGATGACGGGCGCGTGATCCGACCATCGGGTGTCGTACGACGGGTAGCGGTCGACCCGGTAGTCGGCGACGCGCTCGCCGAGGGCGGGGGTGACGACGTGGTAGTCGATCCGCCAGCCCGTGTCGTTGTCGAAAGCCTGGCCGCGGTTGGACCACCAGCTGTAGGGGCCGTCGACCTCGCCGGCCCAGCGGCGCCCGACGTCGATCCAGCCGAAGCCGGGGCCCTCGGTGCCGTCGACGCCGACGACGGTCTCACCGCGCGGCCCGAAGAAACGGTCGAAGTAGGCGCGCTCGCGGGGCAGGAAGCCGGATCGCTTCACGTTGCCCTTCCAGTTCTTGATGTCGAGCTCGCGGTGCCCCACGTTGAAGTCGCCCACGATGGCGACGTGCTCGCGCTCGTCGGCGAGCTCGTTCATGCGCACCCCCATCGCGTCGAGGAACGCCCACTTGGCCTCCTGGCGAGGCGTGTCGACCTCGCCGGAGTGGGTGTAGTTGCTGATGACGGTGAGCTCGGAGTCGCCGAACTTGAAGTCGGCCTCGAGCCAGCGGCCCGATGACTGCACGCTCTCCTGCGCGTCGAGGGCGCCGAGGCCGACGCGGTGCGTCAGCGCGGGGGTGCGGCTCAGGATGGCGACGCCCGCGCGCCCCTTGATCTGGCAGGGATCGTGGAGCACGTGCCAGCCCCCGTCGTCGGCTGCGGCGATCAGCTTGGCGATGTCGGCGTCGGCGGCGCGCACCTCCTGCAGTGCGACGATGTCGGCTCCGCTCGCTTCGAGCCAGTCGCCCATGCCCTTGCGGAAGGCGGCACGGATGCCGTTCACGTTGACGGATGCGACGCGCAGAAACTCTGACATGCCTGCCAGTCTAACTTTCTCTGCCGCGCTCCGCTGCTGCGCCGCCGTTGCTGCTGGGCTAGAACACCATGGGGCGGTCGTACTCGTCTTCGAAGGTGCCGCCGAGCAGATCCACGTCGATGTCGCAGACGACGGGCACGTGGTCGCTCGGGGCGTCGCCCTTGCGCTCGTCGCGCTCGATCGAGGCGCCGGTGACGGCGTCGGCGAATGCGCGGGAGCCCATGATGAAGTCGATGCGCATGCCCTGGTTCTTGGGGAAGCGGCCTGCCTTGTAATCCCAGAAGGTGAAGCCCTCGGGCACGATCGGGCGCACGACGTCGTCGAGGTAGGGGGCGAAGGCCGCGAAGGCCGCGCGCTCCTCGGGGGAGACGTGGGTCGATTCGCCGACGGTGAACGAGGGATCGCCCATGTCGCTGTCGAGCGGGGCGATGTTCCAGTCGCCCATGAGCGCGAGGGGCAGATCGGGATCCTCGTCGAGCCATGCCTCCGTCGCGCTTCGCAGCGCCTCGAGCCAGCTGAGCTTGTAGTCGAGGTGCGGATCGCCGAGTGCGCGCCCGTTGGGCACGTAGAGGCTCCACAGGCGCAGGTCGCCGACGGTGACTCCGAGGGCACGAGCCTCGAGCGGCAGACCGTTGGGGCCGACGCCCTGAGTCTCCTCCTGTCCCTTCACGGGTTTGCCGAAGCCGGGCATTCCCTCGAAGGATCGCGCGACGTCGGTCATCTCGTGACGGCTCGCGAAGGCGACGCCGTTCCACTGGTTGAGCCCGTGGATCTCGAGCTGATAACCGGCCTGCTCGAACGCCTCGACCGGGAACTGATCGGGGCGGCACTTGATCTCCTGCATGGCGAGAACGTCGATATCCTCGCGCACGAGCCAGTCGACCACCCGGCCGAATCGGGTGCGGATCGAGTTGACGTTCCAGGTGGCGATGCGCATATCGGCGGGCTCCTACGGCGTTGAGATCATGCGATGGTCGGGGAGTGAACCCCTGCAGGTACCAGCCTACGGAGTTCGAGCGTTCGGGGCACAGCCGGGCCGCCTGCGCCCTCGGGAGGTCTGTTCGATGCGGGATGCTCCGTGTCTGCCTGTGGAGGCCTCTAAGGTTGACGGGTGCAGAGAACTCAGGGCCGGGAGACGTGGCGTTCCGTCGTGATCGGGATCGCCGTGATAGCCGGGGCGGTGGTGCTGGGCGGATTGACCAGCCTGGGGCAGGCCTACCTCCCGGAGTGGCTCTCCTCGTTCAGCAACTCGGCGGGCGGTTGGACCGTGCTCGCCTTCCTGCTCGTCTGGCTCAGCAGGGTGCGCCCTCTGCTCGGCGCGGTGCTCGGTACCGCCGCCTTCCTGGGTCTCAACGAGGGGTACGGCCTGGTCTCCGCGTGGAGGGGATTCTTCTACGCCGCGCCGTTCACCTCGATGTGGACCGTGGTCGGGCTCGTCGCGGGGCCGCTGCTCGGTGTCTCCGCCTCGGTCGCGCGGCACGGGAGGCCGCTGTGGCGGCTCCTGGCGGTCACGCCGCTGTGCGCGGTGCTGCTCGGGGAGGGGATCTGGGCGCTCGTCTCCCTCACCGATACGACCAGCCCGGTCTATTGGGTGGCCGAGATCGTACTGAGTGTTCTGATCATCGTGTTCGCGCTCTGGCGCGGCCGGCTGCCGCTGCGTCGGAACCTCGTCGTCCTTGTCGTGTGGTTGGCGGGCTCCGGGGTCTACGTGGCGGGCTGGAGTCTGCTCGACGCCCTGATCGGCGCGGAGTGACGATGCGGGGCCGGGCGTCGGCCGCGGGGGCCGCGCCGATGCCGGAAGTCTGGGAGGATCCCAGCCGTATTCCAAGGGCGTCCCCAGTCGTTTCGGGTACTTTTGAAGGCTCACGACTACCGAGCGCGCCCGAAAGCTATGCGCTCGACGAAGACGGGAATGTGCATGGCCAAGAATCACGCTGCAGACGTCGAGCGCTCGACTTTCGTGCGCCACGGGAAGCTGCGCCGCTCCAACGGATGGGCGAACGCTCTGCGCATCTTCCTCACGGCCGCGCTCGTGGTCGGGCTCAGCGGCGTCGCCACCGTGGCCTACGCCGTGTGGGGGCTGGTGCAAGACGTGCGCACCGTCGACCTGGGCAATGAGGGCGACATGGTGGGCGTCGGCAATCAGTCGATCGACGGCGCGCTGACGGTGCTGCTCGTCGGGTCGGATACCCGTGAGGGTCAGGCCTACCAGGACGGCGAGGAGGGCGAGCTCAATGACGTCAACCTCATGCTGCACGTCTCGGCCGACCACAAGAACGCCACGGTCGTCAGCTTCCCGCGCGACATGATGCTGCCGTTCCCCAGCTGCCCCGGCCCGAACGGCGAAGAGGGCTACTACCCGGCGATGAGCGAGCAGCAGCTCAACAGCGCGATGATGTACGGCGGGCTGCCCTGCGTGGCGCGCACCATCTCCGAGCTCACCGGCATGGACATCCCGAATGCCAGCCTCATCACCTTCGACGGCGTGATCGGCGTCTCGAACGCGATCGGCGGCGTCGACGTGTGCCTGGCGCAGCCGATCGTCGATCCGAACACCGACCTTGACCTCCCCGCCGGCGAGGTGACGCTGCAGGGCTGGGATGCGCTGCAGTTCCTGCGCACCCGCCACGGTGTCGGCGACGGCGGCGACACGAGCCGTATCAGCAACCAGCAGGTGTTCATGTCGGCCCTGGTGCGCAAGCTGCGCAGCGCCGAGACCCTGTCCGACCCTGTCAAGGTCTACGGCCTGGCGAAGGCCGGCGTCGACAACATGACCCTGTCGAGCAGCATGGCGAGTGTGCAGTTCATGCAGCAGGTCGCGGGCACGGTGAAGGACATCGACCTCGACCGCATCAACTTCGTCCAGTACCCCACTCTCCCGCACCCGTACGAAGAGGGCCGGCTCACGCCCGATCGCGAGAGCGGCGATGCGCTGTTCGAGATCATCAAGAGCGGCCAGCCGTTCGAGGTCGGGAGCACGGGGGCCGGCGCGGTTTCCCCCGACGATCCCGCGGCGACCGACCCCGAGAATCCCGCTGAGACTCCGACCGAGACCGACCCTGCGACGGGGCTTCCGATCGACCCGGCGACCGGCCTGCCGATCGATCCCACCACCGGTTGGCCGATCGACCCCGAGACGGGATGGCCCATCGATCCCGCGACCGGCTTGGCGACCGATCCCGCCACGATCACTCCCGCTCCTCCCGCCGACGACGGCACGGTCAAGCTCCCCGACAACATCACGGGGCAGTCGGCCAGCAAGGAAACCTGCTCGAGTGGCCGCACGGCCCTATAGCGGTCTCGGAATCGAGGCGGGTTTCCGCGACACGCGCGATGACTCGGAGACCCCGCCTCGATTTTTCATTTGCTCGAAAGTAGTGATATTCTCTAACGGTTGTCATCGCGAGATGGCTTCGCCCCGATAGCTCAGTGGTAGAGCACTTCCATGGTAAGGAAGGGGTCGCCAGTTCAATCCTGGCTCGGGGCTCTGACCCTCTGGCCCGCCTCGTGCGGGCCAGTTTGGCTGAGTAGCTCAGCTGGTTAGAGCGCACGACTCATAATCGTGAGGTCGCGGGATCGAGCCCCGCCTCAGCTACAGAGGGTCGCTGGGAATCCCCCGTCGCGGAAGCGGCGGGGGATTCTTGGTTTCGGGGCTCGGGTGTGGTGCGCCCGTGTCAGTTCCGTTCTGCCCAGATCCATGGGATCCCGAGCCCGGCTCCGGCCGGCGTCTGCGGCCGGGGAACGAGGTTCGCTGCACTTTTCCGGCGATTCGCCGGAAAACGGTCGCCTGGTGCCGAATGCTGCCGGTCTCCCGCGTATTGCCGGAGTTCTGACGGGCCGGGTGAGGCGACGCCGCGAACCTGCTCTCTGGCGAAACAGACCCCGCTGTCGGCTCCGATCCTGCACGCAGCCGCACGGGAGGCGCAACACGCCGCCTCGCCGGGAGTGAAGTGGCGTGTTGCGACCTCCAACGTCTAGGCGGCGGGCGCGAGGGGAGGCCGGTATGTCCAGGGCTCGCGAGACTGCTCGACGAGTACTCGGACGCGGAGACCGAGTCGGCGATTTCTCGACGGATCATCTGCGAGATTGAACGCCCTGCGTGAGACCATCCGTGCGCGAGAGGTCAAAAAGCGATCCGCTTCTCGGGGATTCGAACCCTTTTTGACCTCTCGTTGGGAGGGAGGCGGGGTGGGAGGGAAGCATGGCGCAGGAAAGCTGGGTGGAAGGAGGCAGGGATGCCGCCGTGTAGCGTGCGGTGCCGGGCGAGCCGCGCTCGCAGTTCGGCGTTGCGGGCGACGACGAGGCCGAGAAGCACATCGGAGTGCCCAGCGATGAACTTCGTCGCCGAGTGCACGACCACGGGAAGTCCGCATATACGGAAGCGGGGCCCCGACCCGAAGGTCGGAGCCCCGCTCCTGGGTTGCTTCACGAGCTAGCTCGTGCTGCGCCCCTCGTTACTGCTCGTGAGCTTACGCCTCGGAGCGCTTCTGGCGGCGAGCCATCAGCACAACTACCGCGCAGCCCAGGAGGAGCATGCCGGCGGCCGTCAGGCCGAAGGGGAGCATCGAGACGTTGCTGCCCGTGTTGGCCAGGTCGTCGCCGTTGCTGCCGCCGTTGGCGCCGTCAGCGCCGGCGCCGCTGTTGTCGCCACCGGTGGTGCCGTTGCCGCCGTTGTCAGCGCTGCCCTCGTTGTCGGCGTTGCCACCGGTGCTATCGGCGTTGCCGCCGGTGCCCTGGTTGTCGGCATCGCCTTCGTTGTCGGCGTTGGCGCCATTGTTGTCAGCGTTGCCCTCGTTGCCGGTACCGGCCTCCTCCTCGACGGTGAAGCTCACGGTAGCGGGCTCGGAGTCGAGACCGTTGACGGTCTGGATCGCCGACAGCTCGTAGCTGCCCGCGGCCAGTGCGCCGCCGAACTCGACGCCCCAGGCGCCGTCCTCGTCGACCTCAGCCGTGAAGGCCACGCCGTCGACGTTCACGGTGACGGTCGCACCGGGGGTGCCGGTGCCGGCGACGCCGCTGGGGCCCTCGCCTGCTGCGAAGGTCTGGCCGTCGGTGATCGAGGTGATCACCGGAGCCTCGGGAGCCTTCGGGGCGTCCTTGACGGTGAAGGAGGCGCTGGTCGGCTTCGAGGTGACGCCCTGAGCGGTCTGCGTGGCGCGAACGGTGTACTCGCCAGCGTTCAGGTTCGCCTCGACGGTCCAGGTGCCGTCCTCGGCCACGGTGGCCGAACCCTGGACGGCGCCGGTGAGGTCGACGGTCGCGCCGGCGAGGCCGGTGCCCGAGATCGCGGTCACGGGGCCGGTGACGGTCGAGCCGTCGGCGGGATCGGTGATGGCCGGAGCCTCCACGACGATCTCCTTGGGAGCTGCCTCACCCGTGAGGGTGTAGTTGCCGAGGCTGCCGTAGTTGCTGAAGCCGCCGGCCTTGGTGCCGGTCGAGGTCGAGCTGTCGCCGAAGCCGACGCCCTCGACCTTCAGGTAGTAGGTACCCGCCTTGACGTCATCAGCGGTGACCGAAGCGCCGAGGCCCGTCGCGGCTGCCTCGGAGGTGCGCTCGGGCGCGCCCGCGTCCTCGGCGACCACGGTGCCCTCAGCGTTGGTGAGGGTGAGCTTCGCGTTCAGGTTCGCGGAGATGTCGGCGACCTCCACGGTCGCGGTGACCTTGCCGCCCTCGGTGGTGAGAGCGAACTGGTCGACGTCGCCGGTGTTGCCGATGACGCCCTTGGCGCTGAAGGTGCCCTCGGAGTTGTCGAGCGCGGTAGCGTTGGCCGCCTCATCAGCGTGGTCGTCGCCCGCGAAGTCGGCGCGGTCGGTGAAGGTCCAGTGGCTGGTGAGGATCTCGCCGGAGCCGTCGCACTCGTTCTGTGCGTTCGGCACCTGGTACTTGTCGCCCGGCTTCGGGTTGCTCGGGTCGGAGCCCTCGAAGGGGCAGACCGGACCGTCGTAGATGGTGCCGTCGGGCAGGGTGAGGTACAGGAAGTACTCAGCCGCGGCCGAGCGATCGGTGATGATGCTCAGGTCGTCCTCGTCGTTGGTGGCGCCGGCGTAGTCGCCGTTGGACCACTGGGTGACCGGAACCTCGTAGCCGGCGCCCATGATCGGGCCCCACAGGCCCTCGACGGGAGCGTAGTACTCCTCCGAGCCCTGGCCGTCGTGCTCGAGGCCGAAGTTGTGACCGGACTCGTGCGAGGCGATCTCGGCGACGCTCTTCGCGGTCGCGTCTGCGCCGCCCGCGCCCTCGGTGAAGACGAGTGCGCCGCGGAGGAAGTCGGATCCGGCGCCGCCGCCCCAGGCGATGCCGCCGGTGCCCTCGGCCTCGTCGAGCACGTCGGTGTAGGAGTCGGTGACGATGACGTGCGAGCCGTAGGCGTTATCGTCAGCGGAAGTCTTGAAGAGCGCGTCCTCACCGGGGTTCGTGGTGGTGACGTTCACGTTGAACGGTGCGTAGTCCTCGGCGACGGACGCCCAGACGCGAGCCTGGAATGCGGCATCGGCCTTCGCGGCCGGTGCGAAGGTGAGGGTCTCCTCGCCCTGCAGTTCGTTCCAGTTGGTGCCCTCGAGGGTCTCGCCGTCGAAGTCGAGGTAGACCGTGACCGGAGCGCCGGGGCGCGAGCCGTCGGTGGGGTTGCCCGGAACCTTGGCCTCTGCCGGTGCGTCGAACTCGTTGCCGCTGGGCGCCGTGACGTCATCGATGTGGGCGACGAAGCCCTTATCGGAGACGACGATCTCCCGTGCGGACTCGAGCTGCTGAACGTCTGCCGAAGAGACACCCATCTGTGCAGCCGCGAGCTCGTACTTGTCGCCGGCGGCAAGCGAGGTGACCTCGTCCTGCGCCGCCTGCGACTCGGTGGTTTCTGTCGGTGCGGGAGCCTCTACCGCAAGCGCGGGGCTTGCGAAGAACAGGCTGCCGAAACCGATCGTTGCTGCTGCGCCGAGCGCGAGCGGACGACGTTTCGTCACTAGATAATCTCCCAGGTATTGGTTGTTACTACCGGCCCCGGAAAAACGATGCGGACGCTCGCGCGTTCTCAGTTGCGGTCGCCCAAAGTCCCCCCGGAACCTCGACAAACGTAACCTGGATGCCCGCTGAATGCAAGGCTGTTATCTCATTCTGGTAACTATTTCCCCTCCGATCAGGGGTATAGCAAGAAGCCGTTCTTCGACACTTTTGCGCTGTGGTCGCGCAGCAGCAGCTCTTTCAGCTCCTCGACGGTCTTGCCGTTGCGCTCCGCGACGACCTCTATATCGTCTCCGAGCGCATCGATCGCCTCCTGGCCGCCCATGGCCTTCGGCAGGACCTGCCCCGACTTCGATTTCAGGCCGCCCTCGACGTTGCTGCTCGCGGCGTTCGCGCCGCTGTCGCTGCCGTTCGCGCCGCTGTCGGACGAGCCGGATGCGGCGGAGGCATCGGAGCCGTTCGAGCCGTCGGAGCCGCTCGAAGCGTCCGAGGCGCCGGAGGCGTCCGGATCCGCGGCCTGCTCGGTCTCCGCGCCCGCGCCGACGGGCTCGCTCGTGTTTCCGTTCCTATTCATCTGCATCACTCCAAAGACGACTGCGATCGCGATCAGGACGGCGAGGGCTACCAGGGCGATCAGCAGACCCCCACGGCGTCCTGGTGTGCTCGTGTTCTCAATCATTGTTGCCCCCTCCGCACAGCGTCCGGTGCTGCCAAGGTAGTGAAGCGAGATGAGAATTCGCGGCAAGCCGAGCGGCGATCCGCTGATTCGCCCCGACCGAAGAGTCTCAGCCGAAGACCCGGTCCGGGTGCAAGAGCCGCCAGAGCAGGTCGGGCTCCTCGAACGACTCGCCGACGAGTACCGGCACCTCGAACCCGCCCTCCGGGGACTCGACGCGTACCGCGCCCGCAGTGCGCCCCGCCTCTCCGGCCCGTATCGGTGAGAGCTCGGCGATCCTGCTCGCCTTCTCGCCGGGCAGCAGCACGACGCTCTTCTCGGCCGATGCGACGAGCGGCACCCGCCGGCCGTCGACGGTGACCGCGCTTCCGATGCGTTCCCCCTCGGCGACGACCTCGAGGTCCTGCGGCGCCGCGTCGAGCGCGGTGAGCGCCGCGATCGACGATGTGATGCGTCCCTGCGGGGTCTCCCGCCCCAGCACGACCGTCAGCTTCACCACGGGCCGTTCGCCGGCGAGCGCCCCCTGCGCGGCGGCCAGGTTGTAGCCGGCGACGTCCGTTCGGCCGGTCTTGGCTCCTCGCACGTCGGGGATCCTGCTGAACAGCGGGTTCGTGCTCTCGACGACGCCGATGCCCCACGGGAGTTCGGCCCGAGGGGTGGCGATGAGCTCGGCGAGGACCGGCTGCTGCAGCGCGAGCCGTGCGATGCGCAGCACGTCGGCGGGCGATGCGACGTTCGCCTCGTCCATTCCCGAGGGCTCGGCCAGCACGAGCGACGTGATGCCGTGCCGCTGCTTCCAGTCGTCGACCGCCGCCACGAAGGCGTCGTTGTCGCCGAACACGGAGTATGCGTATGCCGAGGCGAAGTCGTTCGCGGAGGGGAGGATCGCGAGCGTCAGCATCTGCTTGACGGTGACCTCGGTGCCCACGGGGATCGGGAAGGCCACGCCGTCCACGGCGAGGTAGTCGTCCTGACGCTGGCGGTCGGCCTCCGTCCACACGTGCACGGGTCCGTCGCCCTCGATGGGCTGCCGTTCGAGCCCGACGAGCGCGGTCACCAGCTTCGTGATGCTCGCGATGGGCATCGCCTCCTCGGTGTTCGCCCACACCTGCTCGCCGTCGAGCCAGCCGACAGCGGTCGCGTCGTCGCCGGATCCGCTGCCCTCCGAGCCGACCCCGATCGCCCCGGCCCGGACGGCGGCCAGAGCGGGAGCCTCATCGGCCGCCACGGTGTGTTCGGCCCCGCCCTCGTACTCGATGGTCGGTGCGGGCAGCGGTGCGAGCGCGCAGGCCGCCGTGTAGCCGCCCGCCGAGAGCAGTACGGCGCCGGCGATCGTCGCGGCGATGATCCGCGCGCGCCGGGAGCCGCGGGAGCGGTGGGGACCGCGAGGAGATCCGTCGGGCTCGAGGCTGGGATCGGGATCGGTGCTGGTCACCCTTTCAGCGTAGAGGTCGCGCCGGTCGGCACGAGCCGCGAAGCGGTCGCAGCCCGAAATGCACAGCGAGACCGCGCCGCGATGTGCTGACGGGTCGAGTGCGCCCCGCCTCGATCCGGCAGAATGGCCGTGACGGATCGCGGCGCTGCGCCTCGAACCGGCACCGACCACCGCACTCGAGGAGGCTTCCTGTGACCGCAGCCCGCACCGCTCTCATCGCCGGATACGCGCGAACGCCGTTCACCCGCTTCACCGGGCAGCTCGCCGCCCAGCCTGCCACCGTGCTGGGAGCTCACGCCGCTCGCGCCGCTCTGGCGCGAGCGGGGGTCGAGCCGGATCAGGTCGACATCGTGGTCGCGGGGCAGGTGCTGCAGGCCGGCGCGGGTCAGAACCCGGCTCGGCAGACGGCCGCAGGGGCGGGGATCCCGCTCGACGTGCCCGCGATCACGCTGAACGCGGTCTGCCTGTCGGGCACCGAGGCGGTGTCGCAGGCGGCGCGCCTGATCGCGGCCGGTGAGGCGGAGATCGCGGTCGCGGTCGGCCAGGAGTCGATGTCGCTGGCTCCGCACGTGATCCCGCTGCGCGCGGGCACGAAGTACGGGACCGCCCAGTTGATCGACACGGTCGACCACGACGGGCTGACCGACGCGTTCGACCAGGTCGCGATGGGGGCTCTCACCGAGCAGGGCAACGCCCCGCTCGGTCTGACCCGCGAGCAGCAAGACGCCTTCGCCGCGGAGTCGCACCGGCGCGCGGCCGAGTCGGCCGAGTTCTTCGCCGGAGAGATCGAGCCGTTCGTCGTGCGCGCGCGGCGGGGCGAGAGCGTCGTCGCGGCCGACGACGGCATCCGCGCCGATACCACGGCAGAAACGCTCGCGGGTCTGCGACCCGCCTTCGCGGGCGAGGGCACCATCACCGCCGGCAACGCCTCGCAGATCACGGACGGCGCCGCGGCGCTCGTGCTCGTGAGCGAAGCCGCGGCGGATCGGCTGGGCCTCTCCCCGCTGGCGCGCGTCGAGGCGACCGCCTTCGTCGCGGGCCCCGACACCCACCTGCACTCGCAGCCGTCGCGAGCGATCGCGGCAGCACTCGAGAAGCTCGACGGGATCACGCCCGGCGACCTCGCGGCGGTCGAGATCAACGAGGCGTTCGCCGCGGTCGGCGTGCGGTCGACCGACGAGCTCGGCCTGGATCCGGCGATCGTGAACCGTCACGGCGGAGCGATCGCGCTGGGGCATCCGATCGGGGCCTCGGGGGCGAGGATCGTCGGCACGCTCGCCAGGCAGCTCGCCGAACTGGGCAGCGGATCGCTGGGCGCCGTCGGGATCTGCGGCGGGGGCGGGCAGGGATCCGCCGTGGTGCTCCGGGCCGTGTAGGGCCGGCGGCGATCTCGGGCCCGGGAGGGGACGCCATGGGTGATGGTGTGCTGGATCGGGTGCTCGCCGTGCTCGGCTGCTTCAGCGAGGAGGAGCCGGAGCTCGGGGCAGCCGACCTCGCCGCGCGCACGGGCCTCGCGCCCTCGACGCTGCACCGGCTGCTCGCCGTGCTGCTCGAGCGCGGCCTCCTCGTGCGCATGCCCGCCCACCGCTACGCCGTGGGAGCGCGGTTGCTGGAGCTGGGCGAGCTCTCGCCCCTTGCGCTGCGCCTGCGGGAGCGGGCGATCCCGCATCTCATGAGGCTCTACGAGGTGACGGGCGAGAACGTGCACCTCGGAGTGCTCGACGGCGAGCCGGAGGATGCGCGGGTGCTGTACGTGGGGCGGGTGACCGGTCGCCGCTCGATCCCGACGGTGAGCCGTTCGGGCGGGCGCGGGCCCCTGCATGCGACGGGGGTGGGCAAGGCGCTGCTGGCGACTCGCGACGAGACCTGGCTGGCGCGCTTCTTCGCGACGCCGCTGCAGCGGGAGACGACGCGCACGATCGTCGACGAGACCCGATTGCGCGAGGATCTGGGCGAGACGCGCGCACGGGGCTACGCCCGCACACGCGAGGAGATGACCCTCGGCAACATCTCGGTGGCGGCCGCGCTTCCGCCGGTGCCGGGGTTGCCGCCGATCGCGCTCGGCGTCGTGGTGCACATCGACCGCGCCGATGAGCGGCTGCTCGCGCGCATGGTGCAGCAGGCCGCTCGAGACGTCTTCGCGGAGGTACGCGACTAGGCCGTCATCCCGCGGCACTCTCACTCAGTGGGAGTCCCGTCGGGGAATGTCGGCGGTGCCTGTCACTCTGGGGTGACCCCGTTCCTCGAAGGAGAGCACGATGACAGAAGCGCAGAGCGCATCCGCGGCCCCCGAGTCGCTGCTGGCGGCTCCGGATCAGGCGTCGCAGGCCGAGATCGACCGTGAGACCGCCGAACTGCACGCCGAGTACGATCGCCGGGAGGCGGCCGGCGAGCGGTTTCCCCGGACCATCCTCGACTTCCCGCCATATCGGTCGAGTGTGCTCCGGGCGCCGACCAAGGATCCGAAGCACACCGACCCCGAGACGATCGAGCTGTGGTCTCCCGCGTTCGGCCAGCGCGACGTGAAGGCGATCGAGGCTGATCTCACACTCAACGGCGGGCCGGGGGAGCCCCAGGGCGAGCGCATCACGGTCGAGGGGCGCCTGCTCGACTCGTGGGGACGCCCCGTGCGCGACCAGCTGATCGAGGTGTGGCAGGCGAATGCGGGCGGCCGCTATATCCACAAGCGGGATCAGCACCCGGCGCCCATCGACCCCAACTTCACCGGTGCAGGCCGCATGATCACGGGTCCGAACGGCGAGTACAAGTTCACCACCATCAAGCCGGGCCCTTACCCTTGGCGCAACCACGTGAACGCCTGGCGCCCGGCGCACATCCACTTCTCGGTGTTCGGCAGCTCGTTTACGCAGCGCATCGTCACGCAGATGTACTTCCCGGGCGATCCGCTCTTCGCGCTCGACCCCATCTACAACACCATCCGCAACCAGAAAGACCGCGACCGACTCGTCGGCGTCTACGATCACGACCTCACGGTGCCCGAGTTCTCGATGGGCTACCGCTTCGACATCGTGGTCGACGGCCCCGACCAGACCTGGTTCGAGAACTCCACCTGGTTCGACGAGGAGGACGAGCACTGATGAACACCGCGACAGCGGGCGGATCCGCGCCCACGGCACCGAGCTCCGGGGTTCCGGCGAGAACCCACGCACCTACCCCGGGTCAGACGGTGGGCCCCTTCTTCGCCTTCGGCACCGACTTCGAGAAGAAGCACGAGATCGCCTTCCCGCACTCTCCCGGTGCGATCGTGCTGAGCGGGCGTGTGCTCGACGGGGCAGGCAACGCCATTCCCGACTCGATCGTCGAGATCTGGCAGGCCGATTCCGACGGCAGCGTGCCGAGGGCCAGGGGCACGCTCTCGCGCGACGGCCACACCTTCACCGGTTTCGGCCGAGCGTTCACCGACGATGACGGCCACTTCGAGTTCTGGACTCGCGAGCCGGGGTCGGTGAACGGTGAGGCCCCCTTCTTCGCAGTGATCGTTTACGCCCGCGGCCTGCCCGACAAGCTGCACACGCGCCTGTACCTGCCGGGCGACGAGCGGGCGCTCGCGCAGGATCCGCTGCTCTCCTCGCTCGGCGAGGAGGACCGCGCTACGCTCATTCTCGAGCGGACGCCCGAGGGATGGCTGCAGAAGGACATCCGGCTGCAGGGCGAGAAGGAGACGGTCTTCCTTGCATTCTGACGCGCACGACGGCGACACCGCGGTCGATGCCGGGCTGCTCTCGCCGATCACCGTTGGCCACGATCGGCTCGTGTCGGACGCCGCGTTCGCCGCGTGCCTCGTCACGGCCGAGGCCGCGCTCGCGCGCGCGTGGGCCGAGGTCGGGATCGCTCCGGTCGCGGCCGCCGATGCGATCGCGGAGGCGCTGCTGCCCGCGGAAGCCGCCCGTCCGGAGGAGCCCGACGAGGGCGCGGAGGGGTTGAGTACGGTCGTCGAGCTCGCCGCGCTGACCCGGGAGGCCGTCGCCGGCGGCAACCCGGTGATCCCGCTGGTGGGGATGCTGCGCGGTCTCGTGCCCGAGCATGCTCGGGCCTGGGTGCATCGCGGGGCGACGAGTCAGGACATCATGGACACGGCGCTCATGCTGATGTCCGTGGACGCCGGCGTGCAGGTGCTGACGGACCTCGCCGAGATCGTCGATGCACTCGCGGTCTTCGCCCGGGAGCACCGCGACGAGACCGCGGCGGCCCGCACCCTGACCCAGCACGCCGTTCCCACCACCGTGGGCCTGCGCGCGGCGAACTGGGCCCGGGCTGTGGAACGTGCGACGATGCGGCTCGACGACATCCTCGTCGAGCTGCCGGCTCAGCTCGGGGGAGCAGGCGGAACGCTCGCGTCGTTCGCGCAGCTCGGCGGGGAACGCGCGGCCCGCGCGCTGCCCGGTGTCTTCGCCGAGCTGCTGGGGCTCGCGGTGCCCGACGCCCCCTGGCATACGCAGCGCTGGCCGGTCACGGAGCTCGGCGACGCGCTCGTGCAGACCATCGACGCGCTCGGCAAACTCGCCACGGACGTCGCGACACTCAGCCGCACCGAGATCGGAGAGTTCGCAGAGGGAACCGGGGGCGGATCCTCGGCCATGCCCCAGAAGCGCAACCCGACCGGCTCGGTGCTGATCCGCTCCGCCGCGATCCGCGCCCCCCAGCTCGGGGCGACCCTGCACGCCGCAGCCGCGCTCGCCGCCGACGAGCGGCCGGACGGAGCCTGGCACGCCGAATGGCAGACACTGCGGGAGCTGCTGCGCCTCGCGCTCGGCGCCGCGGCCCACGCGGGGACCCTCGTGCGGGGGCTGCGGGTCGACCGAGAGGCCGTGCGGCGCAACCTCGGAATCACCCGCGGCCTGATCGTCGCCGAACGACTGAACCTCGAACTGGGCCCCATCATCGGATCCGACCGCGTGAAGCGGATCGTCGCCGAGGCGGGTTCGGGCGGGGATCTCGAGGCACTGATCCGCGCCGAACCGGGCCTCGGCGAGATCGACGCCGCGGCACTGCTCGACCCCGCCGACTACACCGGTCTCGCTGCGCAGTTCGTCGACGAGCTCGCAGACGACGACCCCGAACCCACTGCCGAGGAGACCCCATGACGCAGCCCCCGATCCGGCTCACCGAACCCGTCGGCCCCGACGGAGCGCCCCTCGTGGTGCTCGGGCACTCGCTCGGCACCGGCACTCTCATCTGGGAGGAGGTCGTGCCCGTGCTCGCGGCGGAGTACCGCGTCACGCTGCTCACGCTGCCCGGCCACGAGGGCAGCCCGGTAGCCGAGCAGCCGTTCACGCTCGCCGAGCTGGCCGACGCCGTCGCCGCAGCGGCGGGCGAACTCGGCGGCGGCCGTTTCTTCTACGCCGGCGTCTCGATCGGCGGCGCGCTCGGCCTCGAGCTCGCGCTGCGCCACCCCGAGCAGGTGCGCGGGGCGGCCATCATCGCGTCCGGCGCCGAACTCGGCTCGGCCGAGCACTGGCGCGCCCGAGCCGCCCTGGTGCGCGAGCAGTCGCCCGCCTCGCTCGTCTCCGCCTCTTCGAAGACGTGGTTCGCCGAGGAGGCGTTCACGCAGCAGCCCGTGATGGTCGGTCGGATCCTGAGGGTGCTGCAGGAGACGCCGGCCGAGGGCTACGCCCGCTGCGCGGAGGCGCTCGCGAGCCACGACCTGCGCGACCGGCTGGATCGCATCGAGGTGCCTTTGCTCGCCCTCTGGGGCGAGGTCGACACGGTCGGCACCGAGGAGCGGCAGGACGAGATCGTGGCTCGGGCTCAGCGCGCGCGCAAGCAGATGATCCCGGGGGCGGCCCACCAGCCGCCGGCCGAGAAACCGGAGGCCACGGCGGCGGCGCTGCTCGAGTTCTTCGGGGGTCTTCGATGAGCCGCTCGCTCGGCCCCGATGCGTCGGACGAGACGCGCTATACGGAGGGCATGACGGTTCGCCGGGAGGTGCTGGGCGATGCCCACGTCGACCGCGCGATCGAGCGGACCACCGAGTTCACCGCCGACTTCCAGGACTACATCACCCGCACCGCCTGGGGCGACGTCTGGTCGAGGCCTGGGCTCGGGCGACGCGAGCGTTCGGTGGCCGTGCTGACGGCGATGATGGCGCTCGGGCACCACGAGGAGTTCGAGATGCACGTGCGCGCCGCCCGCACCAACGGACTCACGGTCGACGAGATCAAAGAGGTGATCCTGCAGGCCGGGGTCTACTGCGGGGTGCCGGTCGCGAACACCGCGATGAGGCTCGCGCAGAGGGTGCTCGAGGAGATGGGCGAGCTGTAGGGAGCCGCGAAGGAGCGGGCCCCGGCGGGAGCGGCCCCGGTGAGTCCATGAGCGGCGTAGCAGCGCCAGAAGAGCCCTGGGGTGCCTTGCGTGACCGCGAGGTCGCCGACTCCTATCGGAAGGCCTGGTCCCTGAGCTCGGCCGTCGCGGCGGCGAAGGCCTCCAGCCAGGCGTCGAGGGCGGGTTCGAGATCGTGAGAGACGGTGCCGAGCCCGCTGAGCAGTTCTGACCTGAGCGGGGCCGGTGAAGCGGGGCTGAACTGCTCGATGAGGAAAGATATCGCTGTATCGATGAGGTCGGCGAGCGCGGGATGCTCGGTGCGAGCTCTCGAGAGCGTATCTGCGACCTCGTCGGGCTGGGAGCTCAGTATGAGCAGGCCGACATCCACCGAGTCTTTGGGGCGGAGCCGGTGAGGGCGACGTTCGAAGTCGGCGAGGCGATCCTTCAGCTTGTGCGTCTTGGCAGTCAACAGTGCCGCGTGGCCGGCTACGTGGACCGAGGCGCGAATCGGATCCGGGTCGGTGGGTAACGTGTCGAGGATCATCTCACTGCGATCGAAGAGCGCGAGTTCGATGCCGGAGGCTCTCGTCGCCGCATTGCGCTGACCCGTGATGCTCGCTGACCTGCGTCCTCTGCCGGCGAAGATCTCGGGAACCAGGAGGTCGATGGTGGTGCGGGTCAGCTGCGGAATGTGCGCTTCGCCCGCATACCCGTAGATGCCGGGTCGGTCGGGATGCGCTCGTTCGAGGCCGGCGCTCTGCATGAGATCGATGATCCTCGGGTCGGGGCGGACGAACGCGGGATCGACCGCCAGGTCTGCATCGGCCGTCGACTCGAATATGTAGCCTTCGAACAGCCCCTCGGCGCGGGCGTACACCGCGTGCGAGCCGATGACTGTGAGCGACTCGTGGAAGGGCTGCAACTCGGTGACGGTCTCGATGAGTAGGCGCCTCGAGCGGGCGGTGGGGTCGAGGTGCGGTATCGGCGAGCTGAGTGACGAGGCGCGGTTGAACGAGCCGGGATGAGGGTTGGAGGCGGTCTCATTCATGCTGCTTCCTTCAGCCCAGAACCAGCGCGCATCTCGAGAAGCGCGAGCGCGACATCCGCCTGGCGGCCGGGGCTCGCGATGGCGTCCATGATCGCCCATTCCTCGGGCACGTAGCGCACGCCGTTCACGACTTCTGTCAGCTCCAGGATGTCGCCGGTCATCGGCAGAACGATGGTTCCTCGATTGCCGCCTCCGGGGGCGGTCCAGGGAAGCTCTCGGGTCGGATCGAGGTAGAGGATCGGACGGAAGGAGGGCTCTTGAGAGCAGGCTTCCAGCCCGGAGATCGCGCAGGGACTGCCCGTCGACACGCTCCACTCCCAGACCTCGGCGAGGGTCGCGTCGACCGTGCGCGCGCCCGGCCGCTGCAGCACGGGCGCCGTCTGCGCCGCGATGCGCAGCCGGTCGAAGACCTGCTTCTCGGGGATATCCCCCCGTTGGAGAGCCCTAGCCGCCTCCAGCATGAGGCGGTCGTCGGGCTCGTCGCGCAGCTCGGTCGACAGAGTGAAGCCGATGGAGCTGAGGATCGAGGACATCGTGTCGAAGGAGGGGGAGACCCGACCCTTCTCGATGCGCGAGATGGTGGATCTGGGAACTCCGGCGAGGCGCGCGAGTTCGGCGACGCTCAACCGCCGGAGCATGCGCGCGCGCTTGAGGAGTTCGGCCGCAGTGTCCACGCGTCTATTCTCGGCAATCGGGTGCATATTTGCAACGAGTAGCGAATATGCAACGCAGAATCGCGTTTGGAGGGTGACCCCTGCGGACGCCGGCACGGGCGACAGTCTCGGTGAGCCGGGCCCCGCTGACAGATCTACCCGTTCACGATGCGAGCCTCGATGAGCACCGGCCCCTCGGCTTGGAGTGCCTCGCGGTAGGCCCGCTCGAAGTCCTCGCGGGAGTCGGCGAGGCACGCCGGCACCCCGTAGCCCTCCGCGATCTTCACGAAGTCGATGCCGCCGAGATCGAGGCCGGGCACGTCGGGCACCCCCATGCGCTGAGCGAAGCCCGCGAGCGCGCCGTACCCCGAGTTGTTCACGATCACGAAGATCGTGCGGGTGCCGCGCTGCGCCGCAGTGTAGAGCGCGGTGATGCCGTAGTTGGCGGATCCGTCGCCGACCGTCGCGACCACGGTCGCGCCCGGCTGCCCCAGGGCGAAGCCCACGGCGGCCGGGAGGCCGAATCCGAGCCCGCCCGACGCCGGGAAGTGATACCGATTCGGCTGCGAGATGTCGATGCGCTCCAGGTAGTCGAGGTCGAGGGTGGTGGTCTCGTTCACGTAGACGACGTCGTCGCGCACGTTCGCGTTGAGCACCTCGAGGATCTCGGTGCCGGTCATCCCCTGCTCGGAGGTGCGGGCGGGCGGCAGAGTGCGAGCGGGGCGGCGCGTGCCGCGATCCCGCACCCGATCGGCCAGCACCCGAACGGCCGATCCGGCGTCGCCGATGACCGCGCGTCCGAAGGGAGCGCGCGCCGCTTCCGAGGGATCCTGCGTGATCTGCCACAGCTCCGTGCCCTCGGGGAGGTAGCTGCCGGGCTCCCAGCGGTGGTAGCGGAAGACGGGAGCGCCGGCGACGAGCACGGCATCGTGCCCGGAGAGCCGCTCGTGCACCGAGCGGATGCCGGGCACCAGCACGCCGGCGAAGTTCGGGTGCGCGGTCGGGAACACGCCCCGGGTCGGGGAGGGGGCGACATAGACGGACGCGTCGGTGTGCTCCGCCAGCCGGATCAGCGCCGACCAGACCCGCGGATCCGCCGCAGCCGCGGCGTCGATCTGAGGGCCGACCACCAGCGCGGGCCGCTCTGCGGCGTCGAGCACCGAGGCGAGCTGGTCGGCGAGCGCATCGGGCAGCTCGCCGACCTGCTGCACGGAGCGCTCCAGCAGGAGGGCATCGTCGGGGTGCGCCGGCTGCGCCCAGTCGTCGAGCGGCACCGAGACGTAGACCGGCCCGCGGGGCTCGGACGCCGCCTCGAAGATGGCCTGCGAGAGTGCGCGGGGCACGTCGGAGGCTGCGAGGGGCTCGTGGGAGAACTTGGTGAGTGGGCGGGTGAGCGCTCCGGCGTCGATGTTGGCGAGCATCGACTCCTGCCCCACGGTCTCGCGCACCTGCTGGCCGGCCAGGATCACGAGCGGCACGTTGCCGTAGCGGGCGTTCGTGAGCGCGCCCATGGCGTTGCCGCTGCCCGACGCGGCATGGAGATTGACGAGCACCGGCTCGCCCGTGGCGCGCGAATACCCCTCCGCCATGCCCACGACCACCTGCTCATGCAGGCCGAGTACGAAGTCGAAGTCGTCGCCCAGCCCGGCGAGGAAGGGAAGCTCGTTCGAACCGGGGTTGCCGAAGACCACGGTCAGGCCGCGGGCGCGCAGGAGCTGTGCGGTGGATTGGAGGACATCGAACTGCTTCATGGTGGTACCGCCTTCGGGGTGACGGGTCCGCGGCCGAAGAAGCCTCGAACGCCTCTTTCAGTCAAGCATCTTTGTCGTGCTCTTCACAGCTCCCGCTCTGTGGAGTAGGGTCGCGGCACATCGAACACCGCCCGCACAGGCGCGAGCGTCGCGCCGCGAATCACGATGGGAATCCATGATGGCAACGTCAGCACAGCAGCCCGCCTGGCATGAGCGCCTCTACTCCGATGGTTGGCGCGCAGGGTCGGGAGGTGTGGCCGAGATACGGGCTCCCGGCTCGGGCGCAGCGCTGGGGTCGATCGCTCTGGCGACTCCAGCAGACCTCGACGCGGCAGTCGCCTCCGCGACCGCCGCGCAGCGCGAGTGGGCGCGGAGGCCCTACTCGGAGCGGGCGACCGTCATGCTGCGGGCCGCGCAGCTGCTCGGGGAACACCCGGAGCGCCTGACCGATCTGCTGGTGCCCGAGAGCGGATCCGGGAAGGGCAAGGCGGGGTTCGAGACAGGCCTGGTCGTGAGCGAGCTGCAGGAGGCCGCTGCGCTCGCCTCCCATCCCTACGGCGAGATGCTGCGCAGCGTGAAGAACCGCACCTCTCTGGCGCGCCGAGTGCCGCTGGGCGTGGTCGGCGTGATCTCTCCCTTCAACTTCCCCGCGATCCTCGCCATGCGCTCGGTCGCGCCGGCACTGGCGCTCGGCAACGCCGTGATCCTGAAGCCCGATCCCCGCACCGCGCTGTCGGGCGGACTCGTGCTCGCAGAGCTGTTCGAGGAGGCGGGACTGCCCTCCGGGGTGCTGCACGTGCTGCCGGGAGGCGGCGACCTCGGCGCCGCACTGGTTGAGCACCCTGCGGTGCCGTGCATCTCGTTCACCGGTTCGACCGCGGCCGGGCGCAGGATCGGCGAGGCCGCTGCCCCGCTGCTGAAGCGGGTGCACCTCGAACTCGGCGGCAACAACGCGATGCTCGTCCTGCCCGACGCAGACGTGGAGGCCGCGGCCTCTGTGGGCGCCTGGGGATCGTTCCTGCACCAGGGCCAGATCTGCATGACGACAGGCAGGCACCTCGTGCACCGGTCGATGGCTGACGAGTACATCGCGGCGCTGGCAGAGAAGGCGCGCGGCATCCCCGTCGGCGACCCTCGCGACGGCCTGCCGCTCGGTCCGATCATCGACGAGGGGCAGCGCGACCGCGTGCACTCCTGGGTGAGCAGCGCGGTCGAGCACGGTGCGTCGGTCGTCACGGGTGGCGAGTACGACGGGCTCTACTACCGCCCGACGGTGCTCGACGGGGTCGCCCCCGACAATCCGGCGTGGACGGAGGAGATCTTCGGGCCGGTGGCGCCCGTGCAGGTGTACGACGACGTCGATGAGGCCGTCGACATCATCAACGCCTCGGACTACGGGCTCTCGGTCTCGATCATCACCTCCGACGCCTACGGCGCCTACCTGCTGGCCGACCGCATCGAGTCGGGAGCCGTGCACATCAACGACGCGACGGTCGACGACGAGGCGGTGGTCCCGTTCGGCGGTATCAAGGCCTCGGGGGTGGGCGGCCGCTTCGGCGGTCCCCAGGCGAATCTCGATACCTTCACGAACACGCAGTGGGTCACTATGCAGCACGAGCCGGAGCGATACCCGTTCTGAGGCGCTTCGGAGGGGATCGCTGCTCCCAGGGGCGTGCGCTCCGCACTCCGACTGCTGCTAGGTTTGCGCCCGAGGGAAGGGGGCGCGGTGGAGGCGAAGGATCGAGCGGGGCGCGAGGATCCTGTCGGGGGTGCGGCAGGCGAGGATCGCGGCCAGGATAGAACCGGCGGCAACCGCGCCGCAGCCATCGCGGGATCCGCGGTGCGCAGTCTCGTCGCTCTGCCCCCGAGTCCGGCACCCCGCTTCTGGATCGCGGTGCGCGCTGCGCTCTCGATCGGCCTGCCCTTCGGGCTGCTCACCCTGCTCGGTCACGAGGACATCGGTCTGCAGACCGCGGCCGGAGCGTTCGTAGCCCTGTTCTTCGCGGGCGCCGGCGCGGCCGAGCGTGCGAAGGCGCTGCCCCTCGTGGGCGCCGGACTGCTCGCCTGCGCCGGGCTCGGCGCAGCGTTCTCGCCCTGGCCGTGGCTGCTGGCCGTGGGACTCGTGGGTGTGGCGGTGGGAGCGAGTGCGCTCTCGTTCGCCTTCCGGGTGGGCCCGCCCGGCCCGGTCTTCTTCGTGCTGAGCTACGGGCTCTCTGCGAACGTGACCGGCGTGGTCGACGGCGAGAGGATCACCGACCCCTGGGTGTTCCTCGCCGCCGTGACGGCCGGTTCCCTCTGCTCATACCTGCTCGCGCTCACACCGCTGCTGCGCCGAGCGGAGCGGGCGCGGCCGGCGCGACGGCTCCGCGAGCTGCTGCCCGGCCCGTGGGTCGGTGTCGGTGAGCGCGAGCTGATCCTGCGCATTGCGATCGTGGCCGTGGCAGGGGCGCTGGTGAGCGCGCTGCTGCTCGACCCGCACCGGGCGTACTGGACCGTCTCAGCCGGGGTGGCCGTAGTGGGCCTCACACCGTCGCGCGGCGTCGCGCTCACGCGCGGCCTGCACCGTACCGTCGGAACCCTGCTGGGAGCAGTGCTCGCGGTCGCTCTCTCGCCGCTCAGCACGATCCCCCTGGCGCTTGTGGTGCTGCTGGTGCTGCTGCAGTTCGCTATCGAGTTCGTCGTGGTGCGCAACTACGCGCTCGCGCTGATCTTCATCACCCCGCTCGTGCTGCTCATCACCGCCGCTGCGACCGGAGCCGTGGATGTCGTGGGAGCCGCCTGGGAGCGCGTGCTCGATACCGCGGTGGGGTCGGCGCTCGCGATCCTCACAGGGATACTGCACCGCCCCGCGTCAGCGCAGCCCGATCGCTCTGCAGCGTCGCCGACCGTGTCGCAGTAAGACCTCAGCCGCGACGCGGGCCGTCGAGCACGAAGCGCTCGCGGCCGACGAGAAAGCCCAGCACGAGCTGCACGACCATGATCCCGATCACGAGGGCGAGGGGTAGGCCCCATCCGCCGCTGACCTCGTGAGCGAGACCGAACGCCGCCGGGCCGGCTGCGGCGATGAGATAGCCGACCGCTTGCGCCATGCCGGACAGCGCGGTCGCCGCGATCTGATTCCGGGCCCGCACCGCCATGAACAGCAGGGACACGCTGAGCGAGGCGCCGGATCCGAGCCCGCCGATGACGATCCACGGCAGCTCGGATCCCGGGATCAGCACGACGCACGCGAAGGAGCCGCTGATCGCGAGGGGCAGGAACATGGCGAGCCAGCGTTTCATGGGTCCGCGATAGAGGAACGGCAGCAGCAGGGATCCGCCGATCGACACGAACTGGTAGAGCATCACGTCGATGCCGGCGGCGACGGCCGATCGCCCGCCGGAGATCTCGATGGGGGCGAGCCAGGTGGCGATCATGTAGAAGGTCATCGACTGCAGGCCCATGTAGAGGGCGACGGTCCAGGCTACGGGATCCCGCCAGATGCGGCGCGCGGCCCCATGCCCCGGGGGAGGCGGGGTGGGGATAGGCGCGGTCGATGTCGTCGCCGCCGCCGAGTCGGCGCGGCGCACGCGGGAGGCGAGGATCCAGACCGCGAGCGCGGGCGGGATCAGCGCTCCCGTGCAGAGGAGCGCGATCCGCCACCCCTCCCCGCCGTCCCCGGGGAACGCCTGCGCGATGGGCACCACCACACCCGCGGAGACCGCGCCCAGCCCGCCGAGCAGCGCGGTGTAGACGCCCATGACGAGCGGGATCCGCGATCCGAAATCCCGTCGGATCACCGCGGGCAGCAGCACGTTGCCCACCGCGAGGGCCGCACCGATGAGCGCGGTGCCGAGCCAGAGGTTCGACGGGGTGCCAGGCAGGGAGCGCCAGACCGTGCCGATCCCGAGCGCGACGAGCGACCAGCCCACCGCGCGTTCGACCCCCAGCCGCAGGCTGAGGGTGTGCGCCAGGGGCGAGACGAGGCCCCAGGCGATGAGCGGCACCGATGCGAGGCCGCCGAGCGCGGCGGGGGTGACTCCCTCGTGGGCGGCGATCTCCTCGAGCAACGGCCCCACCCCGGTGATCGTCATGCGCATGTTCACGGCGACGAGGCAGACCGCGATGAACATCAGTGTCCAGGGGCGGCGCGACTGGGGAAGGGCGGTCGGCATGCTCACTATCCGAACCTTATCGCAGACCGCTCCGCCCGGTGGCCGAAGCTCGTGGCGTCTACGCCGATTCGACCGGCACGTAGTCCACGTCGTAACCGAAGTAGCGGGGTCCCACCAGGGCGAGGCCCTGCTCGGTGCGCCAGCGGGGGTCGCAGGGGAGGCCGATCACGGTGACCCGGAACCCGTAGCGGAGCGCCTCGGTGGTGATGGGCTCACCGGTGTCGGCGTCGAGCACGCAGATGAGATCGGGCACCGTCGCGATGAGGCGGCCGTCACGGACGGCCACCAGGTTCTCGTTCTGGAACTCCAGCTGCAAGCGCGAGCCCTCGTCGTCGCCGAAGCCCTCGATCGTCGAGCTGCCCCGCACGAAACCGCCCGAAGTGCTGCGCTGCGTGTCGGTCACCTTGCCGCGCAGCAGCACGCGCCCGCTGAAGCGCTCCGTCACGGTTACCGCGGGGTCCCCGTGCGCGGCGCGGGTCTCGCGGATGAGGCGGCCGATGTCGCGTGCCAGGGTGACGGTGCGCGGCACCTGCGCCGTCTTGGTCTGGGTGCCGGAGTGCGGGTAGAGCGCGATCGGCGCCCCGCAGCCCATCTCGACCGTCGACACCCGCGCAAGGCGTTCGGCCCACACGTTGTCCGCGGCCTCGAGCAGCACGACGTTGCCCTTGTCGTCGGCGAGCGCCATCGGGGAGGCCGAGATGCCCTCGAGCGAGAACGACACCATCTGCAGTTCGGGGAAGGCCCGTCCCATGCCGTCGGCGTCGATGAGGGGCAGGCCCGTTTGCGCCGCGACCTGGATGGGCGTCATCGAGTTCAGGCCGCCGGCCTCGAAGAACGCGATGTGGGTCACGGGGCGCCCGATCCGACGCGAGATCGCCTCGACCGCCCGCGGCAGTTCATCGCCCGCCGGCGGCCGCTCCACGATCACCGTGGGAGCGCCCATGATCGCGACGGGCAGTACGAGGGCGTCGTCGGGAACATCGGTCGGATCGACGAGTGGCACGGGACCGTGCTGCTCGATGGCGTGCTTCGCGAGCAGGGAGCCCAGGAACGGATCCCCGCCTCCGCCCGCGCCGAGGATGGCCGCCCCGCGCGCGATGTCGTCGATGTCTTCGAGGCGGATCGCGCTCAACCGCTCGTTCCCCTGCGTCGTCTGCGCCCCGCTCATCGGACTCCTCCCAGCGCCAGTTCTCCCACGGCCTTCACGCGCACGCGCGTGACTCCGCCGGGCAGATAGGAGATCGGGATCTCATCGATGTCCACGACCTCGACCGTTCGCGGGTCGGCGCCCGCGGCGACCGCCTGCTCGATCGCCTCGGCCTTCGCCTCCTCGAGGGCGCGCTCCCGCGACTCGCGCTCAAGCACGAACATGCGATCGACCTCGCCGCCGACCTGTGCGATGGCCGCGCCGATCGCGTTCGCGACCGAGGCGTGCTCGCCCGGGCGCACGATCGTGTTGAAGCCCGGGAGGTCGCCGGGTAGGAGTACGCTGCCGCCGCCGACGAGCACCACCGGAGTGTCGGCGGCCGAGGTGCGCATCGTGTCAGCGAGGGCGCCGATCCGTTCGGCGATCGACCTCATCGCCGTTCGCACCAGAGCGGGATCGAGATGGCGCACCGCCGAGCGGTCTCCGATGTCGGCCGCACCGGCGGCGACCGCGACGTCGGTGGCTGTGAGAGTCCCACCCCCGAACACGAGCGCCGCCGAGGGGAGGCGGTAACCGACGCTCTCCGGCCCCACCTGTGCGCTCGTTCCATCGAGCGTCACGAGGCTGCCGCCGCCGATTCCGACAGAGACCACGTCGGGCATGCGGAAGTTGGTGCGCACTCCCGCAATGTCCACCGCGGTCGTCGCCTGTCTGGGGAACCCCGCCACGACGGCTCCCACATCGGCGGTGGTGCCTCCGATGTCGACGACGACGCAGTCGTCCAGCCCCGAGAGCAGCGCAGCGCCTCGCATGGAGTTGGTCGGCCCCGCCGCGAAGGTGGCCACGGGATAGCGGCGAACGTATTCCCGGTCCATCAGGGTGCCGTCGTTCTGCGAGAGATACAGCGGTGCGTCGATGCCGAGAAAGCGCAGCGCCTCGCCGATCGCGTCGACCGTGCGGTCGGCGACAGGCAGCAGTGCGGCGTTGATGATGGTGGCGTTCTCGCGTTCGACGAGGCCGATGCGCCCGATCTCGTGCGACAGCGAGACCCGCAGGTCGGGTAGTTCCGCGCGCAGAATCTCGGCCGCCCGCTGCTCGAGATCGGCATTCACCGGCGAGAAGATCGACGTGATGGCCGCGGACTCGACGCCGTCGCGCCCGAGCTGCTCGGCGACCCGCTTCAGCTCATCGGGATCCAGCGGTGAGATCTCGCGGCCGTCGTACTCATAGCCGCCGTGACACAGGAAGCGATGCCCGCCCAGTGCCGAGGAGAGTCTCTGCGGCCAGCCAGTCATCGGCGGCACGCCGGCGCTCGCGGGCAGACCGAGCCGCACGGCTGCGGTTCGGGCGAGACCGCGACCCTGCACGACCGCGTTCGTGAAGTGCGTCGTGCCGACGGAGACGGCCTCGATCCGTTCTGGCGCCTCGGAGAGTACCGAGCGCAGCGCAGCCGTGATCCCCTCCGTCACGTCTCCGGTGGTCGGCTGCTTGGCCGACGCGACGAGTCGGCGCCCGTCCATCAGCACCGAATCGGTATTGGTGCCGCCTACGTCGATTCCGATGTGCATGGTTCTAGTGTCCCACTTCGCTGATCGAGTCTTTCGGGCTGCGGCCGATGTCGTCTCTGCAAGCCGCGGCGAGGTGCCTGCGCCCCTGGGAGAGCGCCCCGCCGTCCGGCAAGGCCTACGCTTTGCGCGGTGCGCGCGGTTTGCCCGCGAGTCCCAGCTTGCCGAGCACGAGGTAGGCCGCGAACGCGATCACCAGGGAGTTGATGCTCGGCACGCCGAAAGTGACGAACTTGCCCACCAGGTACCCGATTACCCAGGCGATGAGGCCCGCCGGAACCCAGTTCACGACGGCGTCGGGCAGCGCCCCGCGCTCGCGCGACTCGTCGAGTTCGGGCCGCCAGGTCTTGAGCACGTAGTAGTCGGCCACGATGATCGCCGCGATCGGCGGGAAGAGGATCCCGAGCTCCGTGAGGAAGCCCTGGAACTGGTTGGCGAAGCCGAAAGCCGAGAGGATCGAGCCCAGTGCACCGAGCACCACCGCGACGGTCGCGCGGTTCACGCGGCGGCGGAAGAAGACCTCGACGGCGTTCGCGATACCCAGTGAGGACGGGTAGAGATTCCAGTCGTTCACCTTCAGAATCGAGGCGACGAGCACGATGACGCCCAGCAGGCCCGAGGACGACTGGATGATCGCGACCACCTGGCCGGCGCTGTCCTCGGTGGCGACCTTCACCGCGTGCGCGAGCAGCACGCCGATCACACCGACGACGTACTCCCCGAGGGTCACGCCGATCACGGTCTGCAGCACGACGTCACGGCGATTGCGGTTGAAGCGCGCCATATCGGGGGTGAAGATCGCACCGACGATGAAGCCGCCGGCGACGATCGTGGTACCCACGGCCAGAGAGATCGGCGCGCCGGGCGGCGGCGAGCTGACGAGCGCCGAAAGGGAGTGCTTCGACACCTCGACGGCGAAGGCCCACACGGTGACGATCAGGAACGCCGGTACGGTGATGTAGGCGACCCACTTCATGAAGTTGAAGCCTCGGGCGGTGATGATCGTGACGAGCGCGCCACCCACGAGGCACCAGGCCCAGAGCGGCACCTGGGGGACGATCGAGAACAGACCCTGCGCGAACACTTCGTTCTGTACCGCGAACCAGCCCGTGAGGCTCACCGCCATCGCGACGCCGACGAGGGCCGACCCCTTGGCTCCGAACCCGGTCCACCGCGCGAGCACCGAGGTCGAGAGCCCCTCGCGCATGCCGGCGATGCCCAGGAAGATGGTGACCACCTCGAGCAGCACTGAGCCGATGGTGATCGCGAGGATCGCGCTCCAGAAGTCCATGCCCATGCCGATCATCGCGGCCAGGAAGAAGTTGCCGAGGGCCGAGAGCTGTCCGAACCGCTGCACGGCGACCGTGACCCACGAGTAGCGGGCGGACCGGGGCACCCGCGTGAGCGAGTAGTCATCGTGGCCGAGGGCGGTCGTGGAGTCGCCGCTCCGCGCGTCCGCTGCGCCGGAGGAGTTCACCGGATCTGTGCTCATCGATTCTCCTGTTCGCCATCGCCGGCTCGTGCATCGCGCTGCGGTTCTGCGTGTCGTCCGAGGATCGGCCGACGGTTGATTCTGACATGCTCTGAGCCCGGTGAGAAGCAGGTTGCCGAATGTGACGGGGACGGCTTGCGGTTCGTGCGGTAGGCGTAGCATGGGGAACCATGACGGACACGGAGCGCGCTGAGGATCGGGACGCCTGGATCGAGTGGGTCGAGGGCCGCGAGCGGGCGGTTGCCGGACCGATCGGCAACCTCGCCCTCGTTGCCTTCCAGCCGATCGGAGCGGCACCCGCCGATCTGCAGGGGTTCCCGGCGCAGGTCTGGCGCGAGCCTGGCGAGGCCGGCGCGAGGGTGCGTCCGACCGGGCAGGGACTTGAGCTCGCCACCGAACCCGCCGGCTGGGAGCCCGTGAGCGAGGAGACCTTCGTCGCGCGACTCGGCGCCGATGGACTGCCGTTGCTGCGGGCGGGCGGGCGCACCGCAGATGTCTTCAGCCTCGACGGCAGCGACTACGAGATCCGCCTCTACGACGAGGCCTCGCCCAAGCTCGCGGCGTTCGCCGGTATCTCCGTATACGATTACGATCCGGCATGGCGCGTGAGCGCCCGGCTCGAGGCGTACGATGCGAACTCCCAGGTGCCGTGGGAGTTCACGCGTTCCACCGATACAGGGCACACGAAGACCGTGCCCGGGGTGATCGTGGCCGAGATCGCGGGCCGGGGCTACGAGCTCACGGCCTTCGCCGACGGCGGTCAGCTCGTGCTGGTGTTCGCCGACGAGACGAGCGGCCGCGAGTCGTACGCGCCCGGCCGCTTCCTGCGATTCGATCCTCCCGCGAACGACAGTGGCGAGCTGGTGCTCGACTTCAACCGCGCCTTCATCCCACCCTGCGGGTTCAGCGACTTCTACAGCTGCCCCATCCCTCCGGCGCAGAACCGGATCGCCGCTCCCGTGCGTGCGGGTGAGCAGCGGGTGCTCTGGCGCGACTGACGGGTGCCGCCCGCTCCTCGCTCGCCCACCTGCGCGTCATCTCGCTCAAAATGACGCGTGAGGCCCCTCCTGAATGCCGTGAGGGGACGCACGCGTCATCTCGATGCGGGCGCGGGTGCGAATGTGGGCAGGGTTGCGGGGCATCACGGGGTTCCCAGGGGTTCCCCCGGGTCGTTCTTCGGGGTACGCTTGTTTCGTCTAACGAATAAGAGTTCGCAGGGCGAAATAATGGGAGCCGGGACGCCGGCTTCTCGCGGCGAGCGAGGAGGAGCGGAACATGATCGACAAGAGAGTCCGGTCTGTCGAGGAGGCCGTGTCCGGCATCCAAGACGGTGCAACCGTGATGATCGGCGGCTTCGGCCGCGCTGGGCAGCCCGTCGAGCTCATCGACGCGCTCATCGAACAGGGCGCCTCAGACCTCACGATCGTCAGCAACAACGCGGGCAACGGCGACGTGGGACTCGCGGCTCTGCTCGCGAAGCGTCGCGTGCGCAAGATCATCTGCTCGTTCCCCCGGCAGTCCGATTCGTGGGTGTTCGACGGCCTGTACCGGGAGGGAGGCATCGAACTCGAGCTCGTGCCGCAGGGCAACCTCGCCGAGCGCATCCGTGCCGCGGGCGCCGGGATCGGCGCGTTCTTCACCCCCACGGGTGTGGGCACGCAACTCGCCGAGGGCAAGGAGACGCGCGAGATCGACGGCCGCCTCTACGCCCTGGAGTACCCGATCCGCGCCGACTTCGCCCTGATCAGCGCGCGCAAGGCGGATCGCTGGGGCAACCTCGTCTACCGCGAGACCGCGCGCAACTTCGGGCCGATCATGGCGACCGCGGCGAGCACCGCGATCGTGCAGGTCGATGAGTTCGTCGAACTCGGGGAGATCGACCCCGAGACCGTCGTCACCCCCGGCATCTTCGTCGACCGCGTCGTCGCGGTCGGTGAGCGGGGCTGGCTGCGCGACGGCGAGTTCGTCGGCGGGGTGGACCTGGAGGGGAACCCGATTTCAAGCGGTGGCGAAGCATTCGCCGGATCGGGTTCGGCCGCCGCAGCGGCCCTCGGTGAGAAGACGAAGGAGGGATCGCGATGACCACGCGCATCAGCAGGCAGGATCTCGCGGCGCGCATCGCCGCCGACATTCCGGAGGGTTCGATCGTGAACCTCGGGATCGGGGCGCCGACCCTGGTCGCCGACTACTTGCCCGAGGATGAGGAGATCATCCTGCACACCGAGAACGGGATGCTTGGCATGGGGCCTTCCCCCGAGCCGGGGCGGGTGGATCCCGACCTCATCAACGCGGGCAAGCAGGCCGTCACCGCGCTCGCCGGCGCGGCCTACTTCCATCACGCCGATTCCTTCGGGATGATGCGCGGCGGTCACCTCGACGTCTGCGTGCTCGGGGCCTTCCAGGTGGCGGAGAACGGGGATCTGGCGAATTGGTCGACGGGCGCCCCGGGTGCGATCCCGGCCGTCGGAGGCGCGATGGATCTCGCGATCGGCGCCAAGGACGTCTACGTGATGACCGACCTGCTCACCAAGCAGGGGGAGTCGAAGCTCGTCGTGAACTGCTCCTACCCGCTCACGGGCGTCGGCTGCGTGTCACGGGTCTACACGGATCACGCAGTGTTCGACGTCACCCCGAACGGGTTCGCGGTGCGCGAGCTGTTCGGCGACAACACGATCGAGGAGCTGCGCGAGCTGACCGGGCTGGAGCTCGGCGACGCGACCGATCGAAAGGATGACGCAGTATGACCTCTACCTATATATATGACGCGGTGCGCACCCCCTTCGGGCGCGCAGCCGGTGCACTCTCGGGGATCCGCCCCGACGACCTCGCCGCGGTCGTGATGCGGGCGACGGTCGAGCGCACGGGGATCGACCCGGCGTGGATCGCCGACGTGATCTTCGGCGACGCGAACCAGGCGGGGGAGGATAACCGCAACGTCGCGCGTTTCGGGGCGCTGCTCGCCGGCTTCCCGACCTCGGTGACGGGGGTGACCGTGAACCGGCTCTGCGCCTCGTCGGTCGAGGCCGTGATCCAGGGGTCGCGCGCGATCGAGTCGGGCGACGCCGAGCTCGTGCTCGCGGGCGGGGTCGAGTCGATGAGCCGCGCCCCGTTCGTGGTCGAGAAGTCGGCGAAGCCCTGGCCCGCGGTCGGCAACCAGACCCTGTGGAACACCTCGATCGGCTGGCGCATGATCAACCGGGCGCTGCCGAAGCACTGGACCATCTCGAACGGCGAATCCGCCGAGAAGATCGCCCGGGAGTGGGGGATCACGCGCGAGGCGCAGGACGAGTTCGCCGTGCGTTCGCACCGGCTCGCCGCCGAGGCGTGGGCATCGGGCAGATACGACGCTGAGATCGTGCAGGTGCCGGGCGCGGAGCTCGCGCGCGACGAGGGGATCCGCGACGGGAGCACGGTCGAGAAGCTCGCGGGGCTCAAGGCGCTGTTCGCGCCTCCCGGAGAGGGGACCGTGACCGCGGGAAACTCATCGTCGATCAACGACGGCGCCTCGGCGGTGCTGCTCGGAGGGGAAGGGGCGCTCGACGCGGAGCCGCTGGCGCGGGTGGCCGGCCGTGCCGCGCACGGCGTGGATCCCGACGACTTCCCCATCGCGCCCATCGAGGCGGCGAACAAGGCGCTCGCGCGCGCCGGCAAGACCTGGGCCGACGTCGACTTCGTCGAGCTCAACGAGGCATTCGCGTCGCAGTCGCTCGCGTGCCTCAAGGGCTGGCCCGAGCTCGACCCCGAGAAGCTGAACATCCACGGCGGCGCGATCGCGATCGGGCACCCGCTCGGTGCGTCGGGCGGGCGGATCATCGGCCACGCCGCGCACGAGCTGAAGCGCCGTGGGGGCGGTGTCGCGGTGGCCGCGATCTGCATCGGCGTGGGGCAGGGCCTCGCCGTCGTGCTGGAGCGGTAGGGGCGGGGTCGCTCGGGTTCGGCGGCTTGGTCTCCGGTGAACCTGTCGGTTTCTCCGACAGGTTCTGGCTGGGCGGAAGAAGTAATATGCGGATTCCGTATAGAACTCGGGCCGGTAGGCTCCCCAAGGAGAAGAGCCTCATGATCGCGCTGCTCGCCCGTATGCTCGCCGAGGAGGCGTGATGGAAGAAACTCAGAACCCCGATTTCGTGCAGTCGTTGGCTCGCGGGCTCGCGGTGATCCGCGTGTTCGACGCCGACCACCCTCAGCTGAGCCTCAGCGAGGTCGCCCGGCGCGCGGGGATACCTCCGGCGGCGGCGCGGCGCTTCCTCCGCACTCTCGAGAGCCTCGGATACGTGCGTGCTGACGGTCGGTCGTTCTCGCTCACCCCGCGCGTGCTCGAGCTCGGTTTCAGCTACCTCTCGGCACTGTCCCTGCCCGAGGTCGTGCAGCCCCACCTCGAGCGACTGTCGCGCGAGGTCGACGAGTCGTCGTCGGCGGCGGTGCTCTCGGGCCCCGATATCGTCTATGTCGCGCGCGTGCCCACCCGTCGCATCATGACGGTCGGGATCACCATCGGCACCTCCTTCCCGGCGTACGCGACGAGCATGGGGCGTGTGCTGCTGGCCGCGCTGCCTGAGGCCGAGCGGAGCGCCGTGCTCGCGTCCGCGGAGCCGCGCGCGCTGACCGAACGCACGATCACCGATCCCGAGGCGCTCGCCGCCGAACTGGACCGGGTACGCGAGCAGGGCTGGGCACTCGTCGACGGCGAACTGGAGGCCGGCCTGCGCTCCCTGGCCGCCCCGGTGCGGGCGCGCGACGGGCGCGTGGTCGCCGCCGTCAACGTGTCGATGAGCGCGACGCGCCACCCGGTCGAGCGTGTACGCGAACACCACCTGCCCCGCCTGCTCGAGACCGCCGCAGCGATCGACGCCGACCTGAGGCTGCTGTAGGCATTCTGATCCGACTCAGGGGAGCGTCCCCTGCAGCGGCCACCCGGTGTAGGCCTCGGCCAGGTAGCGCTTGCCGGCCTCGCTCTCGACCACACTGCGCAGCTCCCCGATCTGGCGCAGCCGGTCGAAGTCGTCGGTTCCGGGCTGAAGGTGCAGCATGCTCGTCATCCACCACGAGAAGTGCTGCGCCTTCCAGATGCGCTTCAGAGCGGTGTCGGCGTAGGCGTCGATTCCGCGCTCGTCGTCTTCGAGCAGCAATCGGCGCAGGGCCTCGCTGAGCAGCACCACGTCGGCGACGGCGAGGTTCATGCCCTTCGCGCCGGTCGGGGGCACGGTGTGCGCGGCGTCGCCGACAAGTGCTGCGCGGCCCCGTCGCAACTCATGCGCCACGAAGCTGCGGAAGCGCAGCACGTCACGCTGGAAGATCGGTCCCTGCGCCAGCTCGAGACCGGGGGTGCGGGCCTGCAGGGTCTTCCAGATAGCCTCCTCGCTCATCGCGTTCGGGTCGGCCTCGGGATCGCACTGGAAGTACATGCGCTGCACGGATGGGCTGCGTTGACTGATGAGTGCGAACCCCTCGGGGGAGTTGCTGTAGATGAGCTCCTCGGAGCTCGGCGGCGCCTCGCACAGGATCCCGAACCACGCGAACGGGTACTCGCGGAAGTAGCTCGCGGTCCTCGAGCCGGCGACGGCGGGTCGCACCGCGCTGCGCGAGCCATCGGCGCCCACCACGAACTCGGCACTGATCTCGAAGGGGACGCCGTCAGCATCGGTGCCGGTGATACGCGGGGTGGTGCTCTCCACGTCCGAGACGACGTCGACCGTCGCATTGAAGCGGATGATCTGCCCGGCGTCGAGGCGGGCTGCAATGAGGTCCGTGAGTACCTCGTGCTGCGGGTACAGCCAGACGCCGCGGCCGACGAGACTCGCGAAGTCGATGCGGTGCGCATCGCCGGCGAAGTGCAGCTCGACGCCGTCGTGGCGCTGCCCCACGCTGTGCACGCGACTGCCCGGGATCTTCTCGAGGATCTCGACGGTGCCCTGCTCGAGGATGCCTGCGCGGATGGTCTGCTCGATCTCCTCGCGACTGCGAGAGTCGACGATGATCGACTCGATGCCGGCCTCGGCGAGCTGGTGCGAGAGGAACAGGCCCGCGGGGCCGGCTCCCACGATGGCGACGCGGGTGCGCTCTGCAGTCATTGATGTCTCCTTCGACGCGGGTGAGATACTGAAAACAGTGTGGGCCACTCTGGCGAACCGCACAGGTAAAGTGGATCCGCCTCCTGGGTCCCGTACCCGCCTCGGGATGAGCCGCGCGTCGAGCTGCGGTGCCTCAGCCGACGGGCGCCGTCAGCCACGCGACGACGATGTCCCCGATCATCGCGCGCAGCTGCGCCCGGCGGTCGGGGGCGCCGAGATCGGAGCCGAAGAGGTGCCCGAAGGTGTGGCGATTGGCGACCTGGAACACGCAGTAGGAGCTGATCAGCAGGTGCACGTCGAGCGCCGCGACGTCGTCGCGGAACAGGCCCTGCTCGCGGCCTCGGCGGAGCAGCTGGTCGAGGAGGTCGAGGGCCGGCGCGTTGAGGTCGCGGAGGGAATCGAGCTGGCTGATGAAGCGGCCGCGGTGGATGTTCTCGATGGCCACGAGGCGGATGAAGTCGTCGTTCTCGAGGTGATGGTCGTAGGTGATCTCGGCGAGCCGTCGCAGCGCCTGCACCGGCTCGAGGCCGTCGACCTGCAGCTGCTGCTCGGCCTCGCGGATGCCACGGTAGGCCTGCTCGAGCACGGCGAGGTAGAGACCCTCTTTGCTGCCGAAGTAGTAGTAGATCATGCGCTTGGTCGTGCCGCTGCGCCGCGCGATCTCATCGACCCCCGTGCCCGAATAGCCGGTCTCGGCGAAGGCCGCGGTGGCTCGGGCGAGCAGATCCGCGCGGGTCCGCTCCGCGTCCCGGCGCCTGCCCGCGTTCTCACTCACACGGCTATCATTCCCCGCGGGCGCGCTGCGCCGCAAGCCGAACCGGTGCGCTCGCGGCTCCGTACCCGTCGTACCCTCCCCGGCGCTCCACGATCTCGAAGAACACGTCGCCGACGATGGGGGTGTAGAAGTGGATGAACGATCCGTCGCCGTCGCGGTCGTAGAGCAGGTCGAGCTCCCGCAGCCGGCCGAGGAGCTCGGGATCGAGGCCGAAGCGGGCGTCGAGGTCGTCGTAGTAGTTGCTCGGGATCTTCAGGAACGGCAGCCCGCGGGCGCGTGCGGCTGCGGCGGCGGCCACGGCGTCGTCGACGCGAACCGCGATGTGGCGCGGCAGCAGGGGAGCGGTCGGCGGTGCGAGGTTCATCGCCAGTCGTGCGGCGCCGTCGGCGGTCCGCATCACCTGGCTGCGTACGAGACCGCGGGGGCCGGGCAGTTCGGAGGCCGGCTCGGAGTCGAGTGCGAGCGTGCTCGTGTTGAACAGCACCGCCTCGTCGAACTCCTGCCACGGGTAGGCCACATTGACGTGATCGACGATGCCGCGCAGGGCCGCCGGCGCGTCGACGGTTCCAGGATCCGCGCCCCCCTCGAATTCGGGCGCCCACGACTCCGCGGCCGGTCTCGAGTTCCAGTAGATCTCGGTGCCGTCGGGTGCCGCGACCCCGGGCAGCTCGTAGTCGCCGGCGTAGGTGCGCCGGAACACGGGCGGGGCTCCGATCTCGACGGCCCGCCGAGCCGCGCCTGCGGCGTCGTCCACCTCGAAGCCGAGCCCGGCGAGGCGCGCACCCGGGGTGCGGTCCTGTTCGTTCAGGATCACGCGGGCTTCGCCCGCACGCCACAGCCTGACCGCCTTGCTGCGGTGTCGGCCGCCGAAGACGAAGCCGAGCTGGCTCAGCAGCTGCTCGACCGACGAGAGGTCTTCGCCCGCGACCTCGACGAAGTCGATCCCCTTCGGCGGTTGGGGCGGATCGAGCTGCAGCTCCTCCCAGCCGTTGAGCGCGGCCGTGCGGTCGTAGAGCCAGCGCAGCGAGCGGATCGCGTGCGTGGCCGTGCGATCGACGTCGGTCTGCCGGAAGGTGTCGTTGAACACCTCGAGCGAGAGCGGCCCGCGGTAGCCGGCGAGGATGACGTGCGATAGGAAGGTCGTCAGGTCGAAGTCGCCCTCGCCGGGGAAGAGCCGATGATGGCGGCTCCACGAGAGCACGTCCATGTCCATTGCGGGGGCGTCGGCGAGCTGCAGGAAGAAGAGCTTGTCGGGGTCGATCTGCTGGATCTCGGAGGGGTCGTGGCCGCGCGAGAGCACGTGGAAGCTGTCGATGCAGATGCCGAGGTTGGGGCGGTCGGCGAGCTGCACGATGCGCCACGCCTCGCGGTAGTCGTCGACGTATCGACCCCAGGCGAGCGCCTCGTAGGCGATGTCGACGCCGTGGTCGGCTGCCAGGTCGGCGAGTGCGCCGAGCTGCGCGGCGGCGACCTCGGGTTCGGGTCTCGTGGCGGTGGCGACGTTGCTGCAGACGAGCATCATGCGAGCCCCGAGGCGCTGCATGACGGCGAGCTTCGCCGCGGCGCGGCGCAGGTTGTCGGCGAAGAGCGCTTCATCGACGCCTTCGAAGTCGCGGAACGGCTGGAACAGCTCGATCGTGAGTCCGAGCCGGTCGCAGAGCGCGCGGATCTCTTCGGGCGACTCGTGGGCGGCGACGAGATCGGCGTCCATGATCTCGACGCCGTCGAAGCCCGCAGCGGCGCAGGCGTGGAGCTTCTCGACGAGGCCGCCCGAGAGGCAGACGGTGGCGATGGAGGTGCGCATGGCAATAATGTACCAATCGGTTAATAGTTTCGGAAGGGCTCGCGGACGACTCCTCGGTCGGGCTTGACAGGGGAGGTGAAATGCTCAAACATTTAACTCACCGGTGAGTACATTAGCCGCGGTGAGGGCGCCGCGGCCCGGAACGATGAGGAGAAGCGCCAGTGCAGCAAGACGCCTACCTTCTCGGCCTCGTGGGCACGGGCACCACGCCCTCGCTGACACCCGCCCTGCACATGGCTGAGGGCCGGGCGCAGGGACTCTCCTACGTGTACCGTCCCATCGACCTCTCGGTGCTCGGCGTCGGACCCGAGCGCCTGCCCGAGATCCTCGACTGGGCCGAACGACTCGGCTTCGACGCGCTCAATGTGACTCACCCGTGCAAGCGGAGCGTGATCCCGCATCTCGACCGCCTCGACCCGCTCGCCGAGGCTCTCGGCGCGGTGAACACTGTGCGGTTCACCGCGGAGGGCAGGATCGGCCACAACACCGACAGCACCGGCTTCGAGCGCGGGTTCCGCACGGGACTCCCCGACGCGCCGGTCGGCTCGGTCGTGCTGGTCGGCGCCGGCGGTGCCGGCGCCGCCGTGGCCGACGCCCTGCTGCGGATCGGCGTCGAGAGGCTCGTCATCGTCGACCTCGAGCCGGTCGCCGCCGTCGCGCTCGCCGCGGATCTCGGCGACCGGCACCCCGACTCCCGGGTCGAGGGGGCCTCGACCCCCGAACTGGCGGGTCTGCTCGCTGATGCCGACGGCGTCGTCCACTGCACGCCCGTCGGCATGCACGACCATCCCGGCCTCCCGTTCGACCCCGCCCTGCTGCGACCGGAGCTGTGGGTGGCCGACATCGTCTACCGGCCGCTCAAGACCGGGCTGCTCCGTGCCGCGAGGGCGATCGGCTGCCGCACCCTCCACGGCGGCGCCATGGCCGTCGGGCAGGCCATCGACACGTTCGCGCTCGTCACCGGCCGCGAGGCCGATCCCGAGCGCATGCATCGGCAATTCCAACGCCTCGTCAGCGACGACGGGGCCTGACAGAAACAGAGGAACGAGATGACCGAGACGGACTCTCGCAAGACACCGATCAAGGCGGCGCTCGCCAGCTTCATGGGCAGCGCCGTCGAATACTACGACTTCTTCATCTTCGGGACCGCGTCGGCGCTGATCTTCCCGCACATCTTCTTCCCGAGCGGCGATGACGCCGCCCTCGTCATGTCGCTCGCGACCTTCGGCTTCGCGTACATCGCGCGGCCCATCGGCGCCGTGATCCTCGGCCACCTGGGCGATCGCATCGGGCGGCAGAAGATCCTCATGTTCACCCTCGTGCTCATGGGCGTCGCGACCTTCATCATCGGCTGCCTGCCGACCTTCGAGCAGATCGGCTGGTTCGCGCCGATCCTGCTCGTGCTGTGCCGCCTCATGCAGGGGCTCTCGGCCGCGGGCGAGCAGGCAGGTGCCTCCTCGATGACGCTCGAGCACGCGCCGGACAACCGGCGATCCTTCTTCACCTCGTGGACGCTCTCGGGCACCCAGGGCGGGCAGATCCTCGCCGCCCTCATCTTCCTGCCGGTCACGCTGCTGCCCGACGACGATCCCTTCAAGTACGAGTGGGCGTGGCGCATCCCGTTCTGGTTGAGCGCCGTGGTGGTCATCGTCACCTTCTACATCCGCCGCACGCTGCACGAACCGCCCGCCTTCGAGGAGGCCAAGGCGCAGGGCGAGATCGCCAAGGTGCCGCTCTTCGACCTGCTGCGCGACCACTGGCGCGATGTGCTGCGCGTGATCCTGTGCGCCTTCATCGCGGCCGTCTCGACCGTGTTCGGCAACCTCGCCATCGCCTACGGCGTGCTGGTCGGCCTGCCGCAGAGCATCACCCTGTGGCTGATCGTCGTCGCGAACCTGGTCGCGCTCGGCACGCAGCCCCTCTTCGCGATGCTCGCCGATCGGATCGGGCGCAAGCCCGTGTTCATCTACGGCGCGATCTCGTCGGCCGTCTTCATGCCCTTCTACATGCTGTCGATGAGCAGCGACAACATCTTCGTGGTCTTCCTGCTCGCGATCCTCACCTTCTCCTGCGGTTACGCGGCGGCGAACGCGGTCTGGCCGTCGTTCTACGGCGAGATGTTCTCGGCGAAGGTGCGGTTCTCGGGGCTCGCGATCGGCACGCAGATCGGCTTCCTCATGGCGGGCTTCGCGCCGTCGATCGTCGCCGCGCTCGGGGGCGTGCAGGAGGGCGGCTGGGTCGTGATCTCGCTGTTCACCGGGGCGATCTGCCTCATCGTGACCGTCGCCGCCCTGACCGCCCGCGAGACGAAGGACGTGCCGACCGACACGCTCGGGATCCGGATCCCGGTGGCGCGCTGAGTCAGGGACCCGCGGGCGCGGCTCCGGATCCCGGTGGCGATCTCTCATCGGGCTGGAGCCGGCGTCGCCTCGGCCAGGTCCAGTCCGGCGATGTAGCCGAAGGTCAGTGCCGGGCCGATGTTGATGCCGCCGGCCGGATAGTGGCCGCCGAACAGGTTCTTCTGGTCGACGCCCACGACGTAGGCGCCGGGGATGTGCTCGCCCCGCTCGTCGAGCAGCCGGGCGCGCTCGTCGGTGCGGAGGCCGGCGAAGGTGCCGAAGGATCCCTGCATCACCCGCACGGCGTAGAACGGGCCGCGCTCGATCGGAGCCAGGCTCGGATTCGGTCCGACCTCGGGATCGCCGCCGTAGCGGTTGAAGGGGGTCTCGCCGCGGTGGAACTCAGGATCCTCGCCCCTGCGCGCTCCCCGGTTGAATTTCTCGACCGTCGCGACGAGCTGGGCCGCGTCGATGCCGCAGCGCTCGGCGAGCTCGGGCAGCGTGTCGGCCCGCACGAGGTAGCCGGATCGCAGGTGCGGCCACTTGGGCACGGGGCGGGGCATGGCGAAGCCGAGCGGGTAGTGCGCGAGAAAGCGCGAGTCTCCGATCTGCCATGCCTCGGCCAGTTCGCCCTCGGGCGTCGCCGAGTTGAGCCCTGAGACGTAGTCCCAGTAGCCGTTCGCCTCGTTGACGAATCTCCTGCCGTCACGGCGCACGCCGATCGAGCCGGGCTTGGCGCGATCCATGATGTGGGGGAAGACGCCGGTGCGGCCGTTCGCGTAGGGCACGAGCGAGACGGGGCACCAGGCGGCCGGCGACGCGCCGCTCGTGTCGAGCACGCCGCCGAGCGAGCGGCCGAGCTCGATGCCCGATCCGTCGGCAGTTCTGGGGGCGAGGGTCCAGTGGTCGTCGGCGGATCGGTTGTGCGGGAAGTGGCCGACGCGCATCGCCGCATTCGCGGAGAAGCCGCCGCTCGCGATGACCACGCCGCGCGCGGCCCTGAAGCGGCGCCGACCGCGCGGGGTCTCGGCGACGACGCCGTTCGCGCGGCCGTCGGAGGCACGGGTGATCTCGATCGCGCGATGACGCACTCGGATATCGACGCCGCGGTCGACGGCGGATTTCATGAGTCGGCCGGTCAGCGCGACGCCGTTCACGAAGTGCATGCCGCGCCCCTCGGTGAGGACGTCGAATACGTACCGGGTCACCCGTTTCGCCGCGTGCCACCAGCCGGCGGGTTTGAGCTTCGAGGCGGCGAGGAAGCCCGAGAGGTCGGGGCCGGCCATGATCCCCATGCCGAGGAACGAGGTCTCCCAGAACTGGGGTGCCATCATGCGGCGCAACTGCTTCGGGAAGACGCGTCCGCTCACGGGTTTCGGCGCGACCGAGCGGTGGCCGGTCCCCGCGTGCGGCAGCCCGCCGTAGATGTCGCAGATCTTGCTGCCCGGCACGAACTGCAGGAAGGTCTCGTGCTCGAAGAACGACACCATCTCGGGGGCCGCTCGGAGGAACGCGTCGGTGCGGGCCTCGTCGTAGTTCTCGCCGGTCACGGCTCGCAGGTACTGCTTGATATCGTCGATCGACTCGTCGACGCCGTCGGCCCGCGCGAACTCGTTTCGGGGTGCCCAGAGCCAGCCGCCGGAGCGGGAGGTGGCGCCGCCGCAACGGCGATCCCGCTCGAGCACGAGCACTCTGAGGCCCCGGTGCGCCGTGGTGACCGCCGTCGCGAGCCCGCCCGCGCCGGCGCCGATCACGACGACGTCGAACTCCTCGCACTGCTTCTCCCTGCCCATTCACCGCTCCTCTCGTGGACCGCGCCGCGCCGGGCGGTCCATAAGCATGGTGCGGCGCGCGTGCCGGGGCGGCAACTTTTAGGTCGTATTGTTTGAGGATCGGTCAGATTCTATGTAGTTTCAACACTGAATCCAGGCTCTGCCGGAGAGCGGGCCCGGCTAGAAAAGAAGCCCGGCCGGAAAGCAGGCCCGGCCAGGAAAAAGGGGGTGCGCCCGTGGAACTCCGTTGGCTCGAAGCGTTCGTGGCGGTCGCCGAGGAGATGCACTTCGGGCGGGCCGCCGCCCGGCTGCACATGGCGCAGTCGCCGCTCAGTCAGGTGATCCGGAGGCTGGAACGAGAGCTGGAGACACCGCTGTTCGAGCGCAGCACGCGCTCGGTCTCGCTGACCGCCGCGGGGGAGGCCCTGCTGCCTCACGCCTACCGCGTGCTCAAGGACGTGCGCCTGGCCGCCGATGCCGCGACGAGCGCGCGCGGGGTGCTCGCCGGGGAGTTGAGCCTGGGGTTCTCGGGCATGCACAACCATCACACGCTGCCGCTGGTGGCGCGGGCGCTGCGCAGGGACCACCCGCGCGTCGAGCTCAAGCTCGTGGGAGGGGTCCGCACGTTCGACGGGATGCGCATGGTGCGCAACGGCGAACTCGATCTGGCGTTCGTGGGGCTCGTGGGCGAGCTGGATCCCGCCCTCGACGCCTGGGTGCTTTCGAGGCAGCGGCTGGGGGTGATCGTGCCGTCGGGGCATCGCCTGGCCGGACGGAGGTCCGTGCGGGTCGGGGAGCTGCGCACCGAGCCGTTCGTCATGAGCCCGCTCGACGGCAACTCCTCGCTGTCGACGCTCGTGCTGCGCGTCTGCCTGGCCGCAGGGTTCTCCCCGACGGCGGCGCAGGTGGTCGGGGATCCGTTCCTCTCCCTCAGCCTCGTAGCGGCGGGGGTCGGGATCGCGATGACGACGAGCGAGGTCATTCCCGTGCTGCCGCCGTACGTCGAATGGGTCGAACTGGAGGGTGAGACGGTCGAGTTCCTGCATGCCCTCGTGTGGTCGCGGGAGAACGAGAGCCCTCGTCTGGCCGCGGCGCTCTCCGTCATTCGCGCCACCTTCCCAGATGTAACGAATTGATAACAACCACTATTTCGTTCTGCGAAAATTACTTCGATATCCGCAGAACCGCGCGTAAGAATCCTGATTGAGCTGTGATCGCGCATAGTTCCAGACGCATAGGGTCTTGGACAGATGCAATTGTTCGGCGTTGAATCGCACAAGAGCCCCTCACGAGGCGCCATCGCAGAGCAGCGGCGCACCGCGCTCGCACGGGCTCGGCCACACCATCCATCGCCGGCGGGGCACACGACGAAGTGCTGATCCGGCCGAGCAGCAGTAAGGAACGACATGTCAGCTACGAACGAGACCCTCCCGCCCGAGGAAGTGATCCTCTCCGAGAAGCGCCGTAAGAACGCACGCAACTCAGCGATATCCGGATTCGTCGGCAGCGCGCTCGAGTACTACGACTTCTTCATCTTCGCCACCGCGGCCGCCCTGTACATCAAGGAGCTGTTCTTCCCCGAGGCCGGCGCGGCGGGCCAGCTGTTCTCGCTGGCGACGATCGGCGTGGCCTACGTGACCCGTCCGCTCGGTGCCGTGATGTGGGGATGGCTGGGCGACGTGTTCGGCCGCAAGAAGGTGCTCATCGCCACGCTGATCCTCATGGGCGTCTCGACCTTCGTGGTCGGCCTGATCCCCACCTACGAGCAGATCGGGATCTGGGCGCCGATCATCATCATCGCACTCCGTCTGCTGCAGGGACTCTCCGCCGGCGGGGAATCCCCCGGATCGGCATCGCTCTCGGTCGAGCACGCCCCCGACCACCGTCGCGGTTTCTTCGCGAGCTGGACCCTCTCGGGAGTCACCTTCGGCATCGTGATCTCCTCGGCCGTGTTCATCCCGATCGCGATGCTGCCGCAGGAGGCCCAGATGAGCTGGGGCTGGCGAATCCCGTTCCTGCTCAGCCTCGTCGTCACCGCCATCGCCCTCATCCTGCGCCGCACGCTCGACGAGCCCGAGGTGTTCACCGAGACCAAGGAGCTCAAGCTCGTGGTGAAGGTGCCCGTCTTCGAGCTGTTCCGCCGCTACCCGAAGGCGCTGCTGCTCGTCACCGGCATGAGCCTCTTCACGATGGTCAATACGATGATCAACGTCTTCACGCTCGCGTACGGCGTCGATATCTCGGGCATCGACCGCAGCGAGATGCTCACCTTCGTCAGCGTCGCCAACCTCATCGCGGTCGGCACCATCCCGGTGTTCGCCCACATCTCGGACCGGATCGGCCGGAAGCCGGTGTTCATCACCGGCTCGATCGGCATGATGGTGCTCGCCTTCGCGTTCCTGTGGGCGCTCAACGCCGGAGGCCCCGGCGACACCTGGTTGATCTGGGTCACCGGGATCCTGCTCCTCTCCGGGGCCTATTCGATGAGCAACGGCGTCTACCCCGCGTTCTTCCCCGAGCAGTTCCCGCCGCAGGTGCGCTACAGCGGCATGGCCATCGGCCTCATGTTCGGCCTGCTGCTCGCGGGCTTCACCCCGGCGATCGCGCAGTCGATCTCGGGTGAGGCGGGCAACTGGTTCGGCGTGGCGCTGTTCACCGCCGGTGCGGCCGCCATCTCGGGCCTGTGCGCCCTGCTGAGCCCCGAGACCTACAAGACCCCGACTGCCCGGCTGGGCCAGCGGGGCTGAACCGGGAGTGCCGACGATCATGTCCGATATCGGGCTGGCCCACCTGTCGCTGCTGCACCTCGAGCCCGATGAGCTGGTACGGGTCGCAGCGGCGGCCGGGTACGACTTCGTCGGGATCCGGGTGCGCGGGGCGACCCCCGCCGAGCGGATCGCCGACCTCTCGCCAGGTTCGTCGATGTCGCGGGCGGTGCTCGCCGCGCTCGACGAAACCGGGCTGCGGGTCGAGGACATTGAGTTCCTCGCGCTCGACGGGAACGTCGGGCGCGAGACCTGGATGCCGATGCTCGAGGCCGGCGCGGCTCTCGGGGCGCGCTCGCTGACGGTGGCGGGGGTCGATCCCGATGAGGCGCGCCTCACGGCGGCGCTCTCCGAGCTGGTCGGGGACGCGCGCGGTTTCGGGATCCTCCCCGCGATCGAACCCATCAGCTACAACGCGGTGAGCTCCGTCTCCCACGCGACGCGCATCGCGCGCGCAGCCGGAGCCGGGGTGCTGCTCGACCCGTTGCACCTGCGCCGCGCGGACACTCCGGCCGATGTCCTCGCCGAACTCGCAGCGGCGCCCGACTCCGCGACGATCGTGCGGATGCTTCAGCTGTGCGACGCGCCGTTCGCGACGCCTGAGGCGCTCGTGATAGACGGGCCGCTGCCGCGCGGCATGACCGCCGACGGAGAGCCGCGGAAGGTCGAGTCTCGCGCCCTGCGGCTGCCGCCCGGAGAGGGAGACCTGCCCCTCGCGGAGATGCTCGCCCTCTTCGCGGATCGGCCGGTGGGCCTCGAGGTGCCCAACGGACCGCTCGCGGTACGACTCGGCGACGTCGGGTACGCGAGACTGCTGCACGAGCGCACGCGCGAGCTGATCGTGGGGGCGGCGTGAGCGCGGTCGAGGGCGGATCGAGAGTGCGGGATCGTCGCCCCGAACCGCCCAGCCGCCTGTTCGGGCTGCTCGGCACGCACATCGAGGGCTCCCTCTCACCGCTGATGCATGAGGCGGAGGCGGCGCGGCAGAGACTGATGCTGAGCTATCGTCTGCTCGACACCGCCCTGATGGGGCTCGACGACCCCGACTGGGAGGGCCTCATCCACTGGGCGAGGCGGTTCACCTTCACTGGCCTCAACATCACGCACCCGGGGAAGCAGGCGGTGATCCCCGCCCTCGACGAGCTCGACGACGATGCAACGCTTCTGGGAGCGGTCAACACGGTCGTGTTCGACGGCGGCCGGGCGATCGGCCGTAACACCGACCACGTGGGCTTCTCGGAGGCGCTCGACGCGCTGCACCGCTCGGGCGCCGCGGTCGGTATGGACCGCGTGGTGCAGCTCGGCGCGGGCGGCGCCGGCGCCGCGATCGCCTACTCCCTGTTGCGGGCCGGCGCGAAACGCATCTCGCTCGTCGACGTGGATCCGGAGCGCGGGCGCGCCCTCGCCGATCGTCTCGGCCGGGCATTCGATCGTGCGCGCATGGAAGTGCTGAGTCCTGACGAGGCGCCCGCTGCGCTCCGCGTTGCGCAGGGGCTCGTCAACTGCACTCCGATCGGCATGACGGGGGTGTCGGAGGGCAGCCCGATCCCGCTCGACGCCCTGCACCCGGGGCTCTGGGTGGGCGACGTGATCTATCGCCCGCTCGAGACGACGCTCGTGCGGGCGGCGCGAGAGCTCGGCTGCCCGGTGTTCGGCGGCGCTCAGATGGTCGTCGGGCAGGCCGCGGCCTCCTTCGGCATCTTCACTGGCCGCCGCGCCGATCGGACGGCGATGCTGCACGACTTCGAGGCCGAGGCGCGTCTGCGCTGGGGGTGAGCGGAGCCGCCTCAGTAGAGGCAGCGCACGCGCACCGAGAGGCAGGTGGGGCAGCCCTCGAGCTTCTCGTACTCCGAGATCGCGACCTCGGTGACGTCGTAGCCCAGATCCCGCAGCATCTCGGCGGTCTTCGGCGCGGAGGCCGAGATGAGCAGTTCGGAATCGCTGAGGCAGACCACCGCGGTGCCGTGCGGCTCGGGTACCGGCATGAAGCGGTCGAAGATCGCGGTGTTGTCGACGAAGTCGGGGTAGCCGATCACGGTGCCGTCGGGGAGCGCGGTCACCGCGGTCTTGAGATGCAGCACCTTGGTGACCGGAACGGCCACGACGCTGCCGCCGAGCGGGGCGAGGATGCGGCGCAGCTGCGCGATGCCCTCGGCGTTCGTGCGGCCGCCGCGGCCGACGTAGACGGTGTCGCCGACCTTCAGCACGTCGCCGCCGTCGAGTGTGCCGGGGGCCTGGATCTCGGCGACGGGGCAGCCGAGCGCCTCGAGCGCGCGGCGGGTGCCGGCGGTCTCGGGCTTGCGGCTGTCGGCGCCCGGGCGGGAGATCACGGCGACGTTGCGGAACATCACGACCGTGTCCTCGATGAACACTGAGTCGGGGCAGTCGTCGGCCGGGTCGACCTCGATCGTCTCCCATCCGTGCGACTGCAGTGCGGCGACGTATCCCCGCCACTGCTCGCGTGCGGCGTCGAGATCGACCGCGACCTTCTCGATGTGGTCGACGATCCCGTCGTCGAGCAGGCTGCTGGGCTGGCGCACGAGGGCGATCTTCGACATGGTGAGGGGCTCCCCGGATCGTTGGGCTGGTTGCCGTACCAGCTTAGAGGTCGCACGGGCGGGTGCGCGTACCGCGATGCTCCGGTGGCGCTGCGGCGGCCCGGCGGCGGCCCGGCGGCGCTGCGGCGGCACTGGGGCGGTCGAGAGGCGGGGCTGGGGCGGTCGAGAGGCGGCGCCGTCGCCGAGCCCTCTCGGAACGTCGAGCGCAGCGGTCGAGAATGTCGGTGGTCCTCATTAGGCTGGTGCTCGATATCGGTTACGATGCATCTCTTGCAGAACGGGGCGCCGAAGCTCATGGACAGCACGAATCTCACGACGGGGCTCCGCGACGCGCTCGAGGGGGTCGACCGGCCGCTGAGGCCGGGCGTCGAACTGCTGGTCGACCAGGTCGACGCGGAGGATCTGCGGGAGCGCGAGCCCCGCGACGTCGTGGGTGCAGCCCTCTCGATGCGCATGCTCGCGGGGCGGCGGGATCGGGGCGAGACCCTGGTCTCGGTCTTCACGCCCACGCTCGCCGAGCAGGGCTGGACCTCGCGTCGCACGATCGTCGATATCTGCACCGACGACTCACCATTCCTCGTCGACTCGGTCATCGCGGCGATCGCCCGTCAGGGCCTCACCGTCCACCTGCTGACGCATCCGGTGCTCTCGGTGCGGCGCGATGACGGGGGCGAACTGCTCGAGACCGACGCCCACGGCGGGGACCTCGAGTCGTGGATCCATCTCGAGGTCGACCGCGTTCCCACAGAGGAGGGGCGCGCCGAGCTCGAGGAGCGGGTGCGCGGCGTGCTGCACGATGTGCACGCCGCCGTCAACGACTGGCAGGCCATGCGGCGCGCGTGCCTCGACGTGGTCACCGATCTTCGCACCGCGGCGCCGCCCACCGTCGACCGGGCGGAGATCGCCTCGGCGGTCGAGTTCCTGAACTGGCTGGCGGAAGACAACTTCACGTTCCTGGGGTACCGCGAGCAGGCGCTCGAGGTCGGGGAAGACGGCGAGGACGTGCTCCGGGCGCTGCCGCACACGGGCCTCGGCATCCTGAGGAAGACGAAGACGCCGATCGCGAAGCTGCGTCCCGAGGCGCAGCGCACGGCTCGCGAGCCTCGGCTGCTCACGATCACGAAGGCCAACTCCCGGGCGACGGTGCACCGCGACACCTACCTCGACTCCATCGGCGTGCGCACCTTCGACCGCGACGGCAATGTGACGGGCGAGCGCCGCTTCCTCGGCATGTTCACCTCGGTCGCCTACGCCTCCTCCGTGCTGACGCTGCCGATCGTGGCGAAGAAGGTGCGCGCCGTGCTCGACGCCTCCGGCTTCGCACCGAACTCGCACTCGGGCAAGGATCTGCTCCAGGTGCTCGAGCAGTACCCGCGCGACGAGCTGTTCCAGGACTCGCCGGAGCACCTGCTGGCCGTCGCCGGCGAGGTGAGCCGTCTGCGAGAGCGGCGGCGCGCCCGCATCTTCCTGCGGCGCGACGAGTTCGGCAGGTTCGTCTCCGCACTCGTGTTCCTGCCCAGGGATCGTTACAACACGACCGTGCGGTTGCGGATCGAGGCTCTGCTGCGCGAAGCTTTCGGCGCCGACCAGATGGACCACGCCACGCGCGTCGGCGACTCGCCTCTGGCGCAGCTGCACTTCGTGGTGCGGGTGCCGAAGGGCGAGGCCGTGCCCGATGTCTCAGAGGCCGATCTGCAGGCCAAGCTCGAAACGGCGATCCGCAGCTGGGATCAGGCGTTCGTGGATGCGCTGCACGAGCGCAACGACGAGACGCGAGCGGCGGAGCTGCTCAGCCGCTACGGCAACGCCTTCCCGGAGTCGTACAAGGAGTACGTGCCGCCGCACGAGGCGCTGGGCGATGTCGCTCTGCTCGAGAGTCTGGAGGAGGGAGCCGAGTTCGCGGTGCACCTCTACACGCCCGAGGACGAGGATCCGTCCCGTCGCTACCTCACGCTCGTCTCCCGCACGCCCTACCCGCTGACGCGCGTGCTGCCGTTCCTCACCGACCTCGGCGTCGACGTCGCCGACGAGCGCCCGAATACCATTCTGCTGCCGAGCGGCACCCGCTACATCTCCGACTTCGGTCTGGTCGTCGCCGACGAGAAGCTGTGGGGCGACGCCGACTGGGGGGCCGAGTTCACGGATGCGTTCGAGGCGGCCTGGACGGGGAACGCCGAGAGCGATCGATTGAACGCGCTGGTGCTGCTCGCGGGCCTGAACTGGCGCAGGATCGTGATCCTGCGCGCCATCAGCATGTACCTGCGGCAGATCGGCTCGGCCTTCTCTGTCGAATACATCGAGCAGGCGCTGATCGCGAACCCCGGCATCGCCGCCGGCCTCGTGCGGCTGTTCGAACTGCGCTTCGACCCCGACCTCGAGGGCGACCGCGAGACGCAGTCGGCGGAACAGGCCGCCGCGCTCCGGCTCGACCTCGAAGGCGTGTCCAGTCTCGACCACGACCGGATCCTGCGCTCCATCATCGGGGTGATCGAGGCGACCTGGCGCACCAACTTCTACCAGCGGGATGCCGAGGGGCGCCCGAAGCCGTGGGTATCCATGAAACTCGACTGCGCCCGCGTGCCGGGCCTGCCGAAGCCGCACCCCATGGCCGAGATCTGGGTGTACTCCCCGGAGGTCGAGGGTGTGCACCTGCGCTTCGGCAAGGTGGCTCGCGGCGGTCTGCGCTGGAGCGACCGGCGCGAGGACTTCCGCACCGAGGTGCTGGGCCTCGTGAAAGCCCAGATGGTGAAGAACGCCGTGATCGTGCCGACGGGTTCGAAGGGCGGATTCGTGGCGAAGCGCTTGCCGTCGCCGAGCGATCGTGCCGCGTGGCTCGAGGGCGGCAAGTCGGCGTACCGCACCTTTATCCGCGGTCTGCTCGACATCACCGACAACCGGGACGGGTCGGAGGTGCGGCATCCCGAGCGGGTGGTGCGCCACGACGGCGACGATCCCTATCTCGTCGTCGCGGCCGATAAGGGCACGGCGTCCTTCTCCGACATCGCCAATGGCATCTCGGCCGAGTACGGCTTCTGGCTTGACGACGCCTTCGCATCGGGCGGCTCGGCGGGCTACGACCACAAGGGCATGGGCATCACGGCGCGCGGCGCGTGGGAATCGGTGAAGCGGCATTTCCGCGAGATGGGCCACGACACCCAGACCGAGGAGTTCACCGTGGTCGGCGTGGGCGACATGTCGGGCGACGTGTTCGGCAACGGCATGCTGCGCTCCGAGTGCATCCGTCTCGTGGCGGCGTTCGACCACCGGCATGTCTTCGTAGATCCGTCGCCCGATGCGGCGACGTCGTTCGCCGAGCGTGCGCGACTGTTCGAACTGCCCGGCTCCTCGTGGGACGACTACGATCGCGCGCTCATCTCCGAGGGCGGCGGCGTGTTCCCGCTCTCCGCGAAGTCGATCTCCGTGAGCCCGCAGATGGCCGAGGCGCTCGGACTCGATGCCGGCGTCACCTCGCTCACGCCAGCCGAGCTCAAGCGGGCCGTGCTCCTCGCTCCGGTCGATCTGCTCTGGAACGGAGGGATCGGCACGTATGTGAAGGCGAGTTCCGAGACCGACGCCGAGATCGGCGACCGAGGCAACGACGCGATCCGCGTGAACGGCTCCGAGCTGCGCGTGCGCGTCGTCGGCGAGGGCGGCAACCTCGGTGTGAGCCAGCGCGGTCGCATTGAAGCCGCGCTCGCGGGGGTGCGCATCAACACCGACGCGATCGACAACTCCGCCGGTGTGGGCACCTCCGATCGCGAGGTGAACATCAAGATCCTGCTCGGTGCTGTGGAGCGCGACGGCCGCCTCGATCGCGAGGCGCGCAACGAACTGCTGCACTCGATGACCGACGAGGTCGCGGTGCAGGTGCTGCGCGACAACTACGAGCAGAACGTGCTGCTCGGCAACTCTCGCGAGAACGCAGTCGAGATGCTTCCGTCGCACGAGCGGCTGATGAAGTGGCTCGAGGGTCGAGACGAATTGGATCGGGAGCTGGAGTTCCTGCCGAGTACGAGCGAGATCCAGACCCGCCTCGCCGAACGTCGGGGTCTCACCCGCCCGGAGTTCGCGGTGCTGGTCGCCTACGCCAAGCTGGCGCTCAAGTCCGACCTCGCGGCGACGCAGATGGCCGACGACCCCTGGTTCGCCCGCACCCTCGCCGACTACTTCCCGGGGCCCATCCGAGAGCGCTACGGAGACGATCTCGCCGCTCATCCCCTGCGCTCCGAGATCGTGGTCAACTCGGTGGTCAACTCGATGGTGAACCGCGGCGGGATCACCTTCGCCTACCGCGCCGCAGACGAGACGGGGGCGTCGAGCGAGCAGATCGCCCGCGCCTACGTGGTGGCGCGCGAGGTGTTCGACCTGCGCGACTTCGTCGTGGCCGTCGAGGCGACCGACAACGCGGTGAGCACCGCGGTGCAGACCGATCTCTACCTCACGTTCCGCAGACTGCTCGATCGGGCGACGCGCTGGTTCGTGCAGCATCGCGTCGAGAGTATCGACATCGGCGCCGAGATCGAACTGTTCGGCGAGCCCGTCGCGCGGCTCTCCGAGGCGCTCGGCGAGCTGCTGCGCGGAGACGAGCTGCTGCGGTTCGAGGCCCGCGTCGACGAACTCGAGCGGGCGGGGGTGCCGAGCGATCTCGCTCGGCGCGGCGCTGGCCTGCTCGCTTCTCTGCCGCTGCTCGACATCGTGGAGCAGTCGCGTCTGCGAGGCTGGGGGCTCGACGAGGTGACCGCGGTGTACTTCGACCTTTCATCTCGGATGTACTTCGACGAGTTGCTGAGCGGGGTGACGGCCCTGCCGCAGAACGACCGCTGGGGTTCGATGGCGCGCGCGGCGATGCGCGATGATCTCTACGCGGTGATGATCGCACTCACCGCCTCCGTGCTCGAGCAGACGGAGCCGGGGGACGCGGCCCTTCGGATCGACACCTGGCTCGAACAGGGCGCGGTGTCGAGCAGGCGGGTGCTCGAGGAAGCGCTCGATGCGGTGCGATCCGACGCCGATGCAGGCCTTGCGACCCTGTCGGTCGCGCTGCGACGTCTGCGCTCGCTCGTGCGGTGACCCGGTTCAGCGCCGGTTCGCCGCGCGAGTCCGCTCTGTCTTCTGATCGGGCTCAGCCCGAATCGACTCCGCCGGCCTGCCAGAAGTCCGGTGATTCGCGGGAGACCGGCAGAGTTCGGCCCCTGCAGCCGGTGTTCCGCGAATCACCGGGATAAGGGTCGCCATTAGAGGAGCTCGTCGGCCGATGGCAAACGAAGAGTCGGAATTCGCTGGCGCAAATCGCGCCGCCGCAGTAAACTTGAGTCATATTCACTCAAGTTTGTGATTCGGCCTGCGGTTCGTCGCGGGAGTTCGGATCTCAACTCACCTGCTGAACAGAGAGGAACCCCATGCAGGCAAACTGGCAGCCCGCCCAGGGCGAAGAGGGGCAGAGCGCCCTCGAGCAGTTCGGCGTCAACCTCACGGAAGTCGCCCGCTCGGGTAAGCTCGACCCCGTCATCGGTCGCGACAGCGAGATCCGCCGCGTGAGCCAGGTGCTCACCCGGCGCACGAAGAACAACCCGGTGCTGATCGGCGAGCCCGGCGTCGGCAAGACGGCCGTCGTCGAGGGCCTCGCCCAGCGCATCGTCGCCGGTGACGTCGCCGAATCACTGAAGGACAAGGAGCTGATCTCCCTCGATATCTCGGCGCTCATCGCCGGTGCGAAGTACCGCGGCGAATTCGAGGAGCGCATGAAGGCGGTGCTCGCCGAGATCAAGGATTCCGACGGCAAGATCATCACCTTCATCGACGAGCTGCACACGCTCATGGGGGCCGGCGGCGGCGAGTCGTCGGTGGCGGCGTCGCAGATGCTGAAGCCCATGCTCGCCCGCGGCGAGCTGCGGCTCATTGGCGCGACCACGCTCGACGAGTACCGCGAGTACATCGAGAAGGATGCCGCGCTCGAGCGGCGCTTCCAGCAGGTGTACGTGGGCGAGCCGAGCGTCGAAGACACGGTCGCGATCCTGCGCGGCCTCAAGGAGCGCTATGAGGCGCACCACAAGGTGACCATCGCCGATTCGGCTCTGGTCGCCGCCGCGAGCCTGTCGAACCGGTACATCACTGCGCGGCAGCTGCCCGATAAGGCGATCGACCTGATCGACGAGGCCGCGAGCCGTCTCCGCATGGAGATCGACTCGGCTCCGATCGAGATCGACGAACTGCGCCGCGCGGTCGACCGGCTGAAGCTCGAGGAGCTCGCGCTCAAGAAGGAGAAGGACGAGGCTTCGAAGGAGCGCCTGGCGAAGCTGCGCGAGGACCTCGCCGAGAAGCAGCGCGAGCTCGACGGCCTCGAGGCCCGCTGGGAGCGCGAGCGCGCTACGCTGAACCGGGTCGGCTCCCTCAGGGAGAAGCTCGACCAGCTCAACATGCAGGCGCAGGTCGCCCAGCGCGAGGGCAACCTCGAGAAGGCGTCGAAGCTGCTCTACGGCGAGATCCCAGTGATCCAGAAGCAACTCGCCGAGGCTGAACAGGCCGAGATGGCGGGAGAGGTCGACGGTGAGCCGCGCATGGTGAACGACCAGGTGACCGACGAGGACATCGCCGGTGTGGTCGCTGCCTGGACCGGCATCCCGGTCGGCCGCCTGCTGCAGGGCGAGACCGAGAAGCTGCTCGCGCTCGAGAGCGAGCTCGGCAAGCGGCTCATCGGCCAGGGTGACGCGGTGCGCGCGGTCGCTGACGCGGTGCGTCGCACGCGGGCCGGGATCGCGGATCCCAACCGGCCGACCGGTTCGTTCCTGTTCCTCGGCCCCACCGGCGTCGGCAAGACGGAGCTCGCGAAGGCGCTCGCCGAGTTCCTCTTCGACGACGAGCACGCCATGGTGCGCATCGACATGAGCGAGTACGGCGAGAAGCACTCCGTATCGCGGCTCGTCGGCGCCCCTCCCGGGTACATCGGTTACGAGCAGGGCGGTCAGCTGACCGAGGCCGTGCGTCGGCGCCCCTACTCGGTCGTGCTGCTCGATGAGGTCGAGAAGGCGCACCCCGAGGTGTTCGACGTGCTGCTGCAGGTGCTCGACGACGGTCGGCTCACCGACGGTCAGGGCCGAACGGTCGACTTCCGCAACGTGATCCTGATCCTCACCTCGAATCTCGGCTCGCAGTATCTGATCGACCCCGATCTGCCGTGGAGCGAGAAGGAGTTCGGGGTGCGCGAGACTGTGCGCCGCGCGTTCAAGCCCGAATTCATCAACCGACTCGACGAGATGGTCATCTTCCGGCCGCTCTCGGAGGGCGACCTGGCGCAGATCGTGGATCTGGCGGTCGATCGTCTGCAGGACCGGCTGGCGGATCGCCGGCTCACCCTCGGCGTCACGCCCGAGGCGCGCTCCTGGCTGGCATCGCGCGGCTACGATCCGATCTACGGCGCGCGTCCGCTGCGGCGGCTCATGCAGCACGAGATCGACGACCGGCTCGCGCGGGCGATCCTCTCCGGATCCGTGCGCGACGGCGACGCCGTGCGAGTGGACGTGGCGCCCGACGGCGAATCGCTCGCGCTGGAGAGCGCAGGGTCGGTGCCGTCGAATGGCGGATCCGAGGGTGAAGGCCCCGACGACGTGATCGAGGCCGAACTGCTCGACGACTGAGGATTGGGCGGCCGGGTGGCCGGCTGCCCCTCTTCCAAGGAGGAGATCGCGGTCTATGCGGTGGTTTTCGAGGGCGACCCACCGCATAGACCGCGATCTCCTCATTGGCGCGGAAACGGGTGCTGATGCTCGGTGAAGTGAAGCAGTGCCATCGCCGGTTGAAGAGTGATGGGAAGCGCCCTTGTAACGTGCGCTTCACGGCACCGCCGGCATTCTGCCCGACGGCTTGGAGCGGCTGTATCTCGTGGGGCTCACTGCGCCTCGTGGGCTCAGACACCGGCCTATCAGATCCGGGCCCGGCTGGTCCTCGAGATGGTGGGCCTGCACGAGAGCGGCGATTTCTCTCAGGGGATAGCCGTTCGAGCACCAGGAGCCCGACGATCGGGTTGATATCGTCCGCACGGACTGGCTGGAGCAGGTGGAAGACGTGCGCACGGTTCTGGCAGGGGGCGGGCGACGACGAGACTGTGAACGGCTATCCGCCAAATCACGGACGCGGGGCGTGTCCGGCTGTGGTCTGATGGGATATATCCGACGGAAGGATCCCTATGAACCTCAATCGCACGCTTCCTCGTCGCGTCATCGTCACCGGTGCCTCCTCGGGCATCGGACGCGCGGTTGCCGAGGGAGTGCTCGCCTCGGAGGGCGCCGTGCTCGGGATCGACCTGCGCACGGCTCCCGACTGGCAGCACGAGCGGCTCGCGCAGCGCGAGGCCGATGTCTCGGACCCTGCGCGCATCGCCGAGATCTTCGCGGAGGCCGACGGCCTGCTCGGCGGAGCACCCGACGCCGTCGTGCACTGCGCAGGCATCTATCGCTGGGGCCCTCTCGATGAGATGACCGCCGATGAATGGGATATGTCGATGCGGATAAACGCGCGCGGCTCCTTCGTCGTCGCGCAGGCCGCAGCCAGAGCCATCGCAGAGGGAGCGATCGTGCTGCTCAGCTCAGTGGCGTACGCGCGCGGCGACGAGACCGAGCCGGGTGCGGCCTACGCTGCGAGCAAAGGCGCCATCGTGAGCCTCACCCGCCAGCTCGCGGCCGAACTCGGCCCGAAGGGGATCCGGGTGAACGCCGTCGCTCCCGGCATGATCCTGACCCCGATGCTGACCCTCGGGAACACACCGGGCGCGGTCGAGACCCTCACCGCGAAGCTTCCCTCGCGCCGTCTCGGAACGGTGGACGACGTCGCGGCAGCCTGCCTGTTCCTCACGAGCGGCGCGGCGGGCTACATCACCGGCGAGACGCTGCACGTCGACGGCGGTTACACGGCGACCTGAGCGGGCCACGCGGTATTCAGTCGTCGTAGTCCTCATCGGTCCAGTCCTGATCCTCGTTCACCCAGAACTGGAACCTCGCCCACAGCGAGCTGAGGAACGGCACCAGGCCGCGCGGCATCAGCAAGATCACGACCAGCAGCACGAACCCGAGCGCGATGAAGCGCACCTCGGGCACATCCTGCAGCTGCATCTGCACAAAGGAGATCAGCAGGGTGCCGATGATCGGGCCGGTGATCGTACCGAGGCCGCCGACCACCATCATGGTGACGATCAGTGTCATCGGACCGAGGCCCATGAGCGTCGGGGAGGCGATCTCGAATACGTTAGCGTAGATTGCTCCCGCAACGCCGGCGAGGAAGCCTGAGATCGCGAACACGAGCATCTGGTAGGTGCGCTGCCCGATGCCGCGCGCCGATGCCAGAGCCGGGTTGTCGCGCATCGCGACCATCCCGTTGCCGAGCGGTGAACGGATCAGCGCGAACAGGATCAGCGTGGTGATCACCGCGGCGCCGAGCCCGATCCAGTAGTTCGCGCGGAGCGCCCCGTCACCCTCGAAGCCGAAGCCGCCGAAGCCCGACATGCCGTAGCTGCCTCCCGTCACACCGCTCTGGTCGGCGATGATGAGCAGGCGCACGACCTCGGCAAAGCCGAAGGTGAGCAGGGAAACGTAGATGCCGCGCAGGCGGAGTACCGGGATCGACAGCAGCAGGGCGATCAGGGCCGACACGAGACCGCCGACCGGGATCGCGATCCACGGCGACACCGGAAGGTAGGTCGCGATGAGGCCTGCGGAGTACGCGCCCAGGGCGTAGAAGGCGAGCTGGCCGAAGTTCCACACGCCGCCGTAACCGAGCACGAGGTTCCAGCTCTGCGCGAGGGTGATGGTGATCACGGCGAGTGCCGCGGCGCTGAGCCAGCTGCGATCCGGTGCGATGAATGGGAATACGACGGCCACGAGCAGCACGACGAGGGCGAGCAACGGTCGGGGCCGTGGCCAGCCCATGCGCTTCGCATCCCAGCGCGGTGAAGCGGGCGATGTCGCGGTCGTCTGTTTCGAACTCATAGACGTGCCTCCTGGGGCTTGCCTGCGATGCCGAACGGCCGTGCGATGAGCACGAGCACGATCAGTGCGTAGAGGACGGGCATCGCGTATGTCGAGGTCCAGAAGATCGAGACCGCTGCCTGCACGAAGCCGATGATGTATGCCGCAATAATGGTGCCGCGGGTGCTGCCGAGGCCGGCGAAGATCGCGACGATCAGCGCCTGCAGCATCGGTAGGTCGCCCATGTTCGGGGAAACGAAGTACACCGGCGCGAGCAGCACGCCCGCGAGGCCGGCGAGCCCGGCCGCGAGCCCCATGGTGAGCACGTAGGCCCTCCGAGCGGGGATGCCCATGAGCCTGGCCGCGTCGAGGTTCTGCGCGACCGCGGTGATCGCGAGCCCGTAGCGCGACTTGGTGAGGAAGAGCCCGAGTGCCGAGAGCGCGACGATCGCGATGACGGCGGTGAGGACCTGATGCCAGGTGATCGAGACTCCCTCGGTGATTTGCAGGCGACCCGGTACGAGCGCTGGGAAGTCCTTCTGGCGTGGCCCATAGATGAGCTGCACCACGTTCTGCAAGATCGAAGCGATGGCGAACGTCGAGATGAACGCTGTCATCTCGAAGTCGACGCCTGCCCGCCCGATGAGTCGGCTGACGCCGACCGCGTAGCTCAACATGCCTAGCAGGGCAGCGATGACCACGGCGATGACCATCGACGCCCACGGAGACCAACCGAGGTTCGAGGTGAACGTCCACGCAGCCACGCCGCCAAGCATCACCATTACGCCCTGCGCCATGTTCAGCACGCGCAGCGTACCGTAGACGAGGTTCATGCCGATCGTGATGAGTGCGAGCATCGAGCCCTGCACGACGGTCGAGACGAGGGTCTGCAATACGAGGTTCATTCGGTCATCCCCAGATATGTCTCGCGGAGCGCCTGTTCGTCGAGCAGCCCGGCTTCGTCGGCCGAGCGCACGATTTCGCCGTTCTCGACGAGATGGATCGAGTCTGCGAGCGACTGCGCGCGGGTCACGTTCTCCTCCACGAGCAGCACGGTCATGCCTGTGTCGATGATGCGGCGTACCTGCGAGTAGACCTCATCGACTATCACTGGTGCGAGACCGAGACTCGGCTCATCGATCATGATGAGCTTGCCGTCGCCCATGAGCCCGCGCCCGATCGCGAGCATGCGGCGTTCTCCGCCCGACAGGGTGCGCGCACGCTGGGTGCGACGTTCGAGCAGGCGCGGAAAGATGTCGTAGACCTCTTCCATTCGCTGCTTCGCGTTCTTCGCGGCGCTCTTCGTGAAGGCTCCGAGCACCAGATTCTCCTCGACGGTCATGTCGGGGAAGACCAGGTCGCCCTGCGGCATGTGGATCAGACCGCGCTCGACCAGCTTCTCGGCTCTCTCGCGAGTGATGTCGGACCCATCGAATGCGATCGACCCCGATCGCACCTTGATGAGTCCGCTGATCGCGCGCAGCAGCGTGGTCTTGCCGTGGCCGTTCGGGCCCACGAGCACCGAGCACTCGCCCCGCCTCACGCCGAGGGAGATACCCTGCACGATCGTGGTGGAGCCGTATCCGGCCACCACATCGGTCAGCTCAAGCATCGCGTTCCTCCCTTCCTGCGACTTTGATCGCCGCCGTGGATGCCGCTTCCTCCGCCGACGAACCGAGGTAGACGCGCACGACCTCAGGGTCGGTCATCACCTCGTGAGGGTCGCCCTGACGCAGGGTGCGGCCCTGGTCCATGATGAGCACCCGGTCGGCGAGGGTCATGAGTGCGCGCATCACGTGCTCGATGAGTACGATCGTGACATCTCGCTCGCTGTTGACCCGGCTGAGCAGCACGAGCATCGCGTCGATCTCCTCGTCGTTGAGACCGCCGAAGGGCTCATCGAGGAAGAGCATCTGCGGCGAACTCGCGAGGGCCGACGCGATCATGAGGCGCTTCTTGTCGTAGATGGGTAGATCGCCTGACGTCTCCGCGGCCCGATCGGCGAGCCCGACGAACTCGAGGGCCTCCGCGGCCCGATCCCACACCTGCGGGTCGCGTCCGAGGCTCTTCCACCATGGCTTGCCCGAGCCGAAGTGCGCCCCCACCACGACGTTCCCCATCACGGTCTCGCTGTCGAACACCGACGGTTTCTGGAAGGTGCGGGTGATGCCGAGGTGGCAGATGGAATGCACCGACGACTTCACGATCGATGTTCCGTCGAACCTGATCTCGCCGCTCGTGGCGCGCACCATGCCGGTGACGACGTCGAACAGGGTGGTTTTGCCGGCGCCGTTCGGACCGGCGATGCCGAAGATCTCGCCCTGGAGCACGCTGAACGAGACATCGTTGACGGCGATGAGGCCGCCGTATCGCTTCGTGGCTCCTCGGACCTCGAGGAGCGCTCCGGTGTCGTTGCTCATCACAGCCAGCCCGGCAGTTCGAACTCGCCGTTGATGTACGGGGCGGGCGATATGAGCACCTGCTTCTGATCCTGGATCTGATAGGTCAGGTGGGGCATGCCGAGGCTCGAGTCGTTCACCTGGTCCGGGTAGGGGATAGCTGTGAGGTCGTCCTCGCCCAGGTTGTAGGTGCCGACGACGCCGCGGAAGGTGAGGCGTTTCGCGGCGGCCGAGACCTTCTCGGAGTCGTACGCGTCACCGGCGCGCGACGCGGCCTGAGCCCAAAGGCGCACGATGTCGTACTGCGCGCCCGACTGGCTGAGGCCGGCCGCGGTGCCGTAGGTGTCGAGGTAGCGCTTGCGGAACCGCTCGCCGATATCGTCGGGGAGCGTGCCGATGGTGGTCGACCAGATCACGCCGTTCGCCGCGTCGCCCGCGAGTTCCAAGTATTCGGGCACGCTGGGGCCGTACTGCTGGTAGAGCAGCGATGGTGTCGGAGCTGAGGCGAACTGCTTCGCGAAGCTCGCCAGGTCGCCTGCGAGGTAGTCGGTCACGAAGATGAGGCCTGGGGGGTTGTTGCGGATCTTGGAGAGCTGCGGGCCCCAGTCCGCGTAGGGCACCGAGATCTCCTCGTACATGGTGATCTCCCAGCCGAGCTCCTTGAGGCCGTTCATCATGACCGTCGCGATGGAGATGGAGTACGAGTCGTTGCTTGCGATGACCGCGGCCGACTTCGACGACGGCGTCCAGGCGCCCGATTCGATCCATCCCTCCATCAGCTGCTGGAACCCGCTGGCGTACCAGGGTTCGGTAGGGCAGCACTGGAAGATGTTGTCGTAGCCCTTGTCGACGACGTAGTCGGTATTGTCCTGCAGTGTGTTGGTGTGGAATAGCGGCACGCCGCCGTCGGCGTAGATCGGGAACTCGACCGAGGTCGTCGTGGTGTAGCCGCCCGAAGCCGCCGCGACCTTCTCGCGCGAGACGAGGCGTTGAGCTACCTGGATGAAATTCTCGGGCGCCTGGTCTCCGACGTCGCCGACGACGAGCTCGACCTGCTGTCCGAGTACGCCGCCCTCGGCGTTGATGTCGTCGATGGCGAGGCGCGCGCCGCGTTCCATCTCTTGACCGTCGCCCGCGTAGGGGCCGGTGACAGGCGCGACGAGGCCGAACTTGATAGTCCCTCCCGTGCCACCGGCGCTCGAGGAACGGTCCCGTGGGGCTCCGAAGTATCCGCCGGCGGTGCCCGCCGCGAGGCCGACGATACCGGTGAGGCCCGCCGTGCGCACGAGGTCGCGACGCGTGATCCGCTTCCTCTTCGCCCCGCTGGGGGGTTGAATGTCGCTCATATTCCACTCCTTCGTGATGCCAGTCACGCGTCGCAGTTATGCGTCCGTGCCACGTCAGTCTCATACCGTAGGTGACAAGGTGCGAGGCGGGCATGCGTCATTTGACGGATCCGCGTGCGTCGGCGGTGGGTTCAGCGGGCGGTAGCTGGCACGGGCGGCTAGGTGAGCCAGGCGGGGAGTTCGAAATCCGATACACGGCCGAACGGTTGCGGGCTGAGCAGGACGTGCTCGCTGCGCTGGATCTGATAGATCTGGTGGGCTTGGCTGAGTGCCGCGTCGTTCGTCGTATCGGGGTAGAGCTGCGGGGATTGACCCGTCGCTCCGAAGTAGTAGACCCCGTTCACGCCGCGATACGGCCAGCGTCGCAGGTGGGCGACGACCTCCGCGACGTCCTCGGGATTGTTCGACGACCAGGCGGCCGCCAGCATGCGGACCTGATCGTAGAGCGCGCCTCCGATCGACCAGCCCGGATCCTGGCTATATTTGGCTCGGTACTGCTCGCGGAACCGCGTGCCGAACTCGTCGTCGTACGTGCCGGTGACGGTCGACCAGAGCACTCCATCGGCAGCCTGGCCCAGCTCGGTGATGAACGCCGGGTTCGACGGCGCGTAGATGCCGTACACGAGCGACGGCGCGGGATTGCGCAGGAAGGCACGCTGGAACGCGGCGAACTCCTGATCGAGGTAGCTGGCGAACAGGATCGCCGCGGGGCGGGCCTCGGAGATCCTGGCGACGATCGCCTCCCAGTCGGTCTCGCCCGGCGGCGTGGGAATAGGGTCCACGACGTTCCAGCCGCGCGATGCCGCGAGCTCGCGGAACGCCGGAGTGGCGAGATACATGCTGGCTGAGGGGAGCTCGAGGGACATGATGTCGCGATTTGCGGGGGTCCAGGACCCTGCGTCGGAGAGTTCCTCGAGGAACCGCAGCATTCCCGGCGCGTAGTGATTCTCCGAAGCGCAGGTCTGGAAGACGGTGCCGTACTTCCAAGGCTCTCTCTCGGCCTTCTGTACGTCGGCTTCGAAGGTCGCGGTGTGCAGGAATGGCTTGCCGTACTCGGCGACGCGGTCGATGGCCTGCGGATGCTCGGCGCTGACGTAGCTGGTCACGATCGCATCGACCCCGCTCTCGAAGAGCGTGTCGAGCCCTGAACTGACGCTGTCCCAGTCGAACAGATCGACCTCGACCGGCACCGCCTCGATGCCGCGGCCGCCGACCCCACCGTGCTGATTGAGCTCGTCGACGGCCAGGAGCGCGCCCCCGAGCACCTGCGCACCGTCCGACGACGAGGTGCCGGGCGTGACGATCCCGAGCCGGATCGGCACGCGTGTCGGGACATCGTCGCGGATGGGCTGGTGCTCGCGCCCTAGACGACGCTGATATGCGAGTTCGAGTTCGGCGATGCCGAGGCCACCCGTCTCGGGGAGTCCCCCCGGCAATGGCAGACGGAGGAGACCGAGATCGACGGCGATGGCCGCGAGACCGCCGCGCGAGCTCTGGCCGAGTTTTTCAAGCAGACGCTCGAGCTGGGTCGAGACGGTGCGAGCGGAGGTGCCGAGGCGTTCTGCGATGCGGCCGTTGGTGAAGCCGAGCGCCACCAGGGTGAGCACGTCGAGCTCGCGCACCGTGAGGCCGCGCGGCATCTCGCTGGGGCGGATGCGCGCGAACACCCGCCCGGACTTCGCGCGATCCCCGCCCCGCGAGTGCGTGAGGGCGAGCTGCACATCGAGCCACTGCGTCCCATCCCGCCACACGAACCGCATGGCCGGGCGTCGGATCTGCGGGAAGGCTTTTGCATAGCCCCAGAGCTCCGCCGGAACCTGCTGGGGGAGTAGATGCGTGGATGTGTCGGCGGCGAACGTACGCTCGATGACTCCCTGCAGCATGTGCTCCGACCCCTGCCGCCGATCCTGCCTATGATTGGATCGCAACATGATATCAATCCGTGTTCGACCACGGGTGCACGGCGAGGTCGCCATGGCAGGCCGTGGCGATGTTAGCCGAACTGGACTCCGCCGTTGACGGCGATGCGCTGGCCAGTGACATAGCCGCTGTCGTAGCCCGCGAGCCAGGCGACGACGTCTGCGATGTCCTCGGCCGTGCCGTGCCGCTGCAACGGCACCTGCGAGCGCAGTTCGGCGTAGCGCTGCTCGACGGAGACGCCGTTCTCCTGCGCTTGGAACTCCACCTCCTCGGCATGCATCGGAGTGAGGATGAAGCCGGGTGCCACGGTGTTCGCGGTGATCCCGGAACTCCCGAGTTCGACCGCGAGTACGCGCGTGAGGGTATGGATCGCGCCCTTGCTCGCGCAGTAAGGGGCACCCCCGACGACGGGCTCGTCGCCGAACAGCGACCCCATGTTCACGATACGACCGGCATCCGACTCGCGCAGGTGCGGGATCGCGAGCTGGGTGAGAGCGACGACCGCGACCACGTTGACTTCGAGGGTGCGGCGCAGTCCGTCGAGACCGAGTTCTGCGACAGTCCCGGCCTCACCGCCGCTCGCAGCATTGTTCACGAGTACGTCGATGCGGCCGAGCTCGCCCGCGACTCGGGACACCAATCGCCGTCGCACCGCGTCGTCGGAGACGTCGCCGACGACGGCGACCGCGGAACCGGCCGCGATCTCGTCAGCGAATAACGCCGGGAGCTCCGCCGAGAAATCGCAGAGCCCCGCGAGGTATCCGTCTCGCAGCAGTCGCTTTGCGGTAGCAAGGCCGATTCCCGAGGCGGCGCCGGTGATGATCGCCACGCGCGCTCGAAGAGCGGTCGACGGAATGGAATCGGAAACGGCTGCAGACATGATGACTCTCGAATTTCGTTCGGCTGGGGAATCCACTCTGACGTCTGTCAGCTCGCCGTTCATCGGTTGATTGACGTATGGCCCGAGCATGGAGGCAGTACGTCGAATGACCCATGCACCCGCGAACCCCTCCGCAGCACAATCGAAGGGCACTCCGGTGACGGCGCCTGCCGTCGCCGTGGACGAAGGAGGAGTCGACGATGACCATGCCGCGATGGACGATCAGCATCGATGCCGGGGGCACCTTCACCGATGCGATCGCACGCAGCAGCAACGGCGATATTCGCGAGGCGAAGGTGGCCTCGACCCCGCAGGATCCCTCTTTGGGACTGCGCAATGCCGTGGCCGCCCTCGAAGACCAGGGCGTCAAGCTGTCCGACGCGCACCTCGTCTGCCACGGCACCACCGTCGCCACCAACGCGACGCTCACCGGCTCCCTGGCCCGTGCCGCACTCGTCACCACCGCGGGGTTCCGCGACGTGCTCGGCTACCGCCAGCAGAACCGCCCCGATGTGTACAGCCTTACGCCGCGCCGCCCGGCCGAACTCGTACCTCGCGACCTTCGCCTCGAGGTCGAAGAGCGCCTCGACTCCGGTGGTCGTGTACTGACCCCGGTTGACCATGCCCGGCTCGACGAGGTCATCGAGCGATTGCGGGCCGCGGAGCCCGAAGCGATCGCGGTGTCGTTCCTCTTCAGTTACCTCAACGACGCCCATGAGCGCGAGGTCGGTGAGCGACTGCGCGAGGCCTTCCCGGGTATCCCCGTCACGCTCTCCTCGGAGGTCGCGCGCGAGTTCCGCGAGTATCCGCGCGCCGCGACGACTGCGATCAACGCCGCGCTGCGTCCCATCGTCGAGGCCTACCTGAGTCGTGCGGGTGCGGCGCTCGCCGCCAGCGGAATCGGGTCCCAGCTGCTCGTGATGCAGTCGAACGGCGGTTGCGTGCCGGCCGAGCGCGCCGGAGCCGACGCCCACCGGCTAGTGCTGTCCGGCCCCGCGGGCGGGGTCGCCGGGCTGCGAGCGCTCGCCGAGTCGCTCGAGGAGCCGAACCTCATCAGCCTCGACATGGGGGGCACCTCGACCGATGTCTGCCTGTTGCGCGACGCGACGATCCCGTTCACGACCGTGCAGGAGGTGCAGGATCACACGCTCCTCGCCCCGACCGTCGACATTCACACCATCGGCGCGGGCGGAGGTAGCATCGCCTGGATCGATCAGGCAGGCAGCCTCAAGGTCGGGCCCGCTTCGGCGAAGGCCGTGCCGGGTCCCGCCTGCTACGGCCGGGGTGGTGTCGAGCCGACCATCAGCGACGCGCACGTCGTTCTCGGCACGCTGGGCTCAGGTGAACTCGCGGGTGGCCTGGTGATCGACCGGGATCTCGCGGTGGCCGCGGTGAACCGCATCGCCGAACCGCTCGGAATGACCGCGGAGGAAGGCGCGGAGGCGATCCTCGCCATCGGGCTCGCGCACATGGTGCGCGCCGTGCGCAAGGTCAGCGTCGAGCGAGGCCTCGACGCACGGGAGTTCTCGCTCGTGCCGTTCGGCGGGGCAGGCCCGCTGCACGTCGGCCTGATCCTCAAGCACCTGGCGCTGAAGAACGCAATCATCCCGGTGCGACCTGGCCTTTTCGCCGCGGATGGCCTGCTGGTGGCGGGCCTCAAGCTCGACCACTCGCAGACACTGCTCTTCGAAGCCGACCCCGAGCGCATCCCCGAGATTGCGCGGTGGTTCTCGGAAGCGGCGGCGGAGGCGGCCGAACAGCTCGCGCAGGACGGCATTGCCGCCGACATGGTCGAGTTCACGGCGACGGTCGACTGCCGCTACCGCGGTCAGGGCTTCGAGCTCAACATCCCTCTGCCCGGCTGGTCCGCAGATGAACTCGCGCGGATCCCAGAGTTCTTCCACGCGGCGCACCACGAGCGCTACGGCCACAGTAATGCGGCCGAGCCCGTCGAGATCGTCACCGTGCGGCTGACCTCGACCGGTACGATCGAGCGCGGCGTCGAGCACGTCGAACCTGTTGCGCCTCGCGAGCTCGCGAGTGAGGCGGTTCTCGCCGAACGCGAAGTGCTGCTGCCGGGCTTCGGCCGCACGAACACGCCGCTGCTCGACCGTGCGCGGCTTCCCGCCGGAACCGAGTTCACCGGTCCCGCCATCATCCAGCAGATGGACGCGACGTCGGTGATCCTGCCCGGACAGCGGGTGCGGGTCGCCAGCACGCTCGATCTCATTGTCACCGAACCCATCCGAGATGAGGCATCACGATGAGCAGTTCAGCCAACTCCAGCAAACCGGTCGGCCCCGCCGTCGCGCCGGTGGACACCGTTACCTTCGAGGTCGCGTCGGCGGCCCTGCAGTCGGCCGCGGAAGAGATGGGCAGCGTGCTCAAACGTTCGAGCTACAGCCCTATCATCCGCGACATGGACGACTTCTCGTGCGCGCTCTTCACCGCAGAGGGCGACCTCGTCGCGCAGGCCGACTACATCCCGGCGCAGCTCGGCGCGATGTCGCTCGTCGTGAAGTCGATCCTGCATCGGTGGGAGGGGCGGATCTCGGACGGCGACGCCTACATCTGCAACCACCCCTATCAGGGCGCGATGCATCTGCCCGATGTGAATATCGTCACGCCGATCTTCGTCGCGGGCGAGCTCATGGCATGGGCGGGCACCGCTGCGCACCATATCGACGTCGGCGGAGTAAACCCCGGCAGCGAAGGCCCCGAACTCGGTGAACTCTACGGCGAGGGCGTCGTGATACCCCCGATCCGGCTCTCGGTTGCGGGCGTCGAGAACGACGATCTGGTGGCGCTCCTCACCGAGAACTTCCGCGACCCGCTGTCGACCCTCTCGGATCTGCGCGCGCAGCGGGCGTCGTGCCATCTCGGCGCCGAACGCGTGCACGAACTGGCCGCGCTGTACGGCACGCCGCAGCTCATCGAGGTGATGCGGCGCATGCTCTCGAGCGTCGAGACCACGATCGGCCGGTTGCTCGAGGGGATGCCTGACGGTTCGGGCGAGGCCGAGGGGGCCCTCGACGACGATGGCCGCGGCGGTGATCCGACCCGGATCCACGCGCATATCGAGAAGCACGGCGCCCGCCTCTCGATCGATCTATCGGGCTGCGACCCGCAGACCGCGGGGGCGATGAACATCCCATGGGCGAGTGCGCGCGCCGCTCTCGTCTACGCCGTGCGCAGCGTCATAGCGCCCGGCGTGAGCGCGAACGACGGCCTGCTGCGCGTGCTCGACATCACCGCGCCCGAGGGCACGGTGGTGAATCCGCTGCCGCCCGCCGCCGTGTCGATCCGCCATAACTCCTGCCAGCGCCTCGCCGATACCCTGATCCGCGCGATGCACCGCATCTGGCCCGACCTCGCGGTGGCGTCGAGTCAGGTGAGCTTCTTCAGCTTCAACATCGGCTCGACTCATCCGCGCACCGGCATCCCCTCCGTGATGGCCGACGTGGTCGGCGGCGGCACCGGCGCGACCCGCGACGGCGACGGCCTCGACGGCGTCGACACCTACATGGCGAACGTCGGCGTCATGCCCACCGAGGTGGTCGAGACCAACTACAACGTGCGCATCCGACGCACCGAGTTCCGTCCGGGTTCGCAGGGCCGCGGCAAGTACAACGGCGGCCTCGGCCTCGTGCGAGAGTACGAGATCCTCGAGCACCCGCAGCACGCCACTTTCTACGCCGAGCAGACCGATTCGCGATTTGCACCCTCGGGCGCTGCCGGAGGCGGCGACGCGCTTCCCACGACGATCACAGTGATCGGGCCCGATGGCGAGGTCATCGACCGTCCCAGGAAGACTTCCCGCGTACTGCAGCCCGGCACGGTCGTGCGGGTCGAGAGCGGCGGCGGGGGTGGCTACGGCGATCCCGGGGAGCGGCCTGAGGAACTGCGCGAGTGGGACACGCGCGAAGGCAGGATCCACTAGACCCTGTCGATCACCCGTCAGCGGCGAAGCCGCACGACTTCGCAGAACAAGAACCATGAACTCCCCGCGAAGAGACCAGAGGAAGGAACAAGACATGGCACAGTGGCCGAACGGTCACCGGTACGCGGCGACCGTGAGCTTCGATTTCGATGCGGAGGAGGTGTGGATCGGCGAGAACGCGGCCAACGCGTCCGCTCCCGGCGTGCTCTCGCAGGGCGCCTACGGACCGAAGGTTGGCCTTCCGCTGATCCTGCGCCTGCTCGACAAGCACGACGTGAGCGGCAGCTTCTACGTCTGCGGCAAGGATGCCCTGCGCCACCCCGATGCGGTGCGCTCGATCATCGACGCAGGGCACGAGGTCGCCCATCACGGCCACTCCCACTCCTCGCCGACGGGTCTGAGCGAGCAAGAGGAGCGCGACGAGCTGCAGCGCGGTCTTGAGGTACTGCAGGACCTCGGCGCCGACGTCGTCGGCTACCGCTCGCCCTCGTGGGAGTTCAGCGCTCATACCCTCGACCTGCTCGTCGAGGCAGGCTTCGAGTACAGCTCGAACCTGCTCGACGATATCGTGCCCTACCGCCACCCCGCGCACGACATCGTGGAGGTGCCGGTGTCGTGGATCCTCGATGACGCACCGCACTTCTGGTTCGCAAACGATACCTGGGAGAAAACGATCCGCTCGCCGCGCGAGGTGCTCGACGTGTGGCTGCCCGAGATCGACGGCATCGCACGCCACGGCGGTCATGCGATGGTGACGACTCACCCGATGATCTCGGGTCGCCCCTCGCGGCTCGCGAATCTTGACACCGTGATCGGGCACCTGAAGGATTCGGGCGCGTGGATCGCGACGACCCGCGAGATCGCTGCGCACGCGCGCGAGAGCGGACCCCTGCGTCTTGACCTGGGAGGCGAGCGATGAACGAGCAGCCCGCGATAGGAGCGTACCCGCGCATCCGCGTCAGTGGAGACGCCGCTGAGCGCTCGCACCAGTACGGCGAGCAGGCCGCGGCCCGCATCGCCCTCATCCGCGACGGATACGAGCGCGCGTTCGCCGCGAAGGGGATCGACTGGGTCGGAGCGACCCGTATCGCCCGCCGCTACCTGCCCGCAATCGAGCAGTACGCCCCGCACCTGCTCGAGGAGCTCCGCGGCATCGCCGAGGGCAGCGGTCTGACGTTCGACGAGATCCTCGTCATCAACTCGCGCTCCGAGATCCTGAGCAGCGCGACACGTGCGAAGGGGGCGGAGCTCGCCCGGTTCGTCGGGGAGTGCACCTCGTTCGCGATCGAGGCCGACCGGGCGCCGACGGGCGAAGCCGTGGTGGGGCAGAATTGGGATTGGCTCGAGTCGCTCCAGGACGGTGTGATCCTGCTCGAGGTCGAGCGCACCGACGGCCCGAACTACGTCACCCTCGTCGAGGCCGGCCTGCTCGGCAAGATGGTGCTCACTCAGAACGGCGTCGCTCTGGGTATGAACACGCTCGTGACGTCGCGCGACGCCGTGACCGACGGCATCCCCTACCACCTCCAGATCCGCGCCCTCGCCGACGCGCAGCACGTGCCGCACGCGCTCGAGATCCTCGGCGGCATGCCGCGCGCTACCTCCGGCAACTTCGTGCTTTCGGATACCTCGGGGGCGGTGCTCGACATCGAGTCGTCGCCGGGCGGGCCGCGCAACCTGACCCCGATCGGTGCGGCCGAAGGGACGTTGTCGCACGCAAACCACTTCGTCGAGCCCGTTGCGGACGGTCACGACCTCGCGCCGATCTCGATGCCCGACAGCTACGTGCGCCTCGGCCGCCTGCGCCGACACCTCGGTGTGGTGGGCGGAGTCTTCTCCGAGGCCGAACTGCAGGCGGCGCTGCGGGATCACGTCGGATACCCGAATTCCGTGTGCTGCCACCCCGATATGGGATCCGGGCCGAACGAGCGCTGGAAGAGCCTCGCCGCAGTGCTGCTGTCGCCGAAGAGCCGCGTACTGCGCTACACGGCGGGCCCGTCCTGCGAGAACGAGTGGAACGCTATCGACTACGCGGAGCTGCTGGGCTGAAGGCTCGGCGGCTGCGCCCGGGCTCTCGCCGTTCCCGTCAGTCCCGTCGCTCTCGCTGCTGCCGCCGCTGCCGCCGTTCCCGCCGCTGCCGCTTGAATCGGGGTCACTTTCGTGCGTGTCATCCGCGGCGACACGCACGAAAGTGACCCCGATTCGCCGACACGGCCAAAAGTGACCCCGCTCCGGGCGCGCCTCAGTATCCGAGGCGCGCCCGCAGGTCGTTGAGGCGCTGAGACGAGCGCAGGGCCTTGTCGGGCCCGACGGCTGAGACAGCCTGCACGAGCACATCGCCGACGAGGATCCCTGAGAGTCCCTCGGCGGTGAGGCCGGTCGGGGTGTGCGGGGCGACGAGCGCCGAGGTGACGCGCGGGGCGAGCTGGTCGAGCAGTTCGTCGGTGACGAGCAGCACGCTCGCGCCGACGAGCTGCGCGTGATCGAGCAGCGCTTCGATGTCGCTCGTCACGCGACCCGGCGCGAAGATGACGAGGAGGTCGCGCGCCCCGAGGCTCATCACCTCGTCGGCGAGTTTGAAGCCGTCGGTGGTGAGGCGGCGCGTCGGCACGCCGATCCTGCGCAGCCGCAGCGCGAGATGCTCGGCGGCGATGCCCGAAGCGCCGAGGCCGTAGCAGTAGACCGTGTCGGCGTGAACGATCAGGTTGACGGCGGTCGAGTAGCGCGCGTCATCGTTGGCGCGTCTGCCGAGCTCGATGAGCTCCGAAGCCTCGGCCCAGATCTCCCGCTGGATCTGCTGCAGATCCTGCCCCACGTGCTCGAGGCGCTGCCGCAGCCTGACATCGGGAGCGACGCTCGAGCTGAACGGGGCGGCGACTTCCTGCTTGAGCTCCGAGAGACCCGAGTAGCCGAGGGTCTGCAGCGTGCGCACCACGGATGCGTTCGAGGTGCGGCTCTGCGCTCCGAGCTCCGCCGCGCTGGCGTAGAGCAGACGCTCCGCCGACATGTCTGTCAACACCCGGCAGACCGCCCGCTCCGACTTCGACAGATTCTCCCAGTGCTCGGAGATGCGGGCACGCAGGGCGGCGAGGGCGCCATTTTCTGTATCGCTTGTTACAAACGGTTCCATTGATGTATCATCTCGTACTAAGGGGCGGGGATCCGTAACGGATGTTCCACTCATCATTCTCCGCCGGCCGGAGAATCGCAAGCCGGATCACGGCACCGTCGTGACAAGGCGGCGCAGGCAACCAGGACAGGGAGGTCTCCATGGGGGATGCAGGAAGCATCCGCGTGCTCGAGGTCAGCGGACCACCGCGCGAGCGCGGTCGCCAGTACGGCGAAGGAGCCGGCGACCTCATCGCGCTCGCCATCGACTACTACTCCGAGGCGCTCACCGCTCAGACCGGTCTGAGTTGGCGCGAGATCACCGACTCGGTCGCGCAGTGGTTGCCGATCTCGGAGCAGCTCGCGCCCCACCTCGTCAAGGAGATGCGCGGTATCGCCGAGGGATCGGGCGCTTCGTTCGCCGAGATCCTCACCCTCAATGTGCGCGGCGAGTTCGTCTACAACCACCAGGCGGCGAGCCCCGCCACCGTCCCGCCGCCCGCCGAGGAGCAGGAGGAGGAGCGCGACGCGGTCGACGGCTGCACCTCGTTCTTCCTCACCGGCGCGGCGAGCGGCACCGGGCACACGCTCGTGGGGCAGAACTGGGATTGGCGCACGCTCACCGCCGACACGACCCTGGTGCTGCGCGTGGTGCAGGATCCGCTGCCCACGGTCATCATGCAGCTCGAGGCCGGGCAGGTCGGCCGGCACGGGGCGAACTCCGCGGGCATCGCCCTCAACGCCAACGGCCTGGGTGGCAGCTTCGGCAACGAGATCGGTCTGCCTCAAACGCTGATCCGCAGACTCGTGCTCGACCACGGCGACCTGGCCTCGGCCCTGAAGACCCTCGTCAAGACCCGACCGCACATCGCGAGCAACGCGCTGCTCGCGCATCGCAGCGGGTTCGGCATCGACCTCGAGACGACCCCGCAGGGCGTCGACTGGATCTATCCCGACGAACAGGGGATGATCGCTCACACGAATCACTTCCAGGCCTCCGTTCCGCCCCAGCTCGCCGGCCGCTACCGGCCGGTGTCGGCCGACTCGCTCCTGCGACTGCCGCGAGTACGCGCGGGGCTCGCCCGCGTGGCCGAGGCGCGCGACGAGGCCCAGAGCTTCCGACTGGTGCGGGCCGCGATGTCAGACCACCTCGGGCACCCCGAGGGCGTCTGCACCCATCCCAATCCCGGCTCGCCGCGCCTGAAGCGGTGGTCGACGCTGCTGTCGAGCTGCGTCGACCTCACGAGCGGCGAGTACCGCATCGCACCCGGCTTCCCCTGCGAGACCGAGTACGAGGTGCTGCCCTGGAATCTGTACGACGGGCCCGGGTCGCCCGAATGAGATGAACGAACAACGACGTTTGAACACCCACGCTGACAAGGAGGCGTTTTCAATGAAGAAGCAATCCCGCGGTGCTCGCATCGCACTGGGCGCGGCGGCCGTCGCCGCGCTCGCGCTCACCGGCTGTTCGAACGCGGGAGAGGGCGGATCGGGCGGAGACGCCGTCGAGCTCGATGCACCCTTCGCCGCGCAGACCCCCGCAGCGGCCGGTCCCGTCGAATCGGTGACCTGGATGCTCGGTTCGGAGCCCACGACGATGGACGCCGACATCGATGCGACCACCGCCGATGACACCGTGCTGGCCAACACCTGCGATCGCCTGATGCAGGTGCAACCCGACCTCACGCTGGGCCAGGGCATCGCCTCGGACGCCGAGTGGATCGACGATACCCACGTGGTCTTCACCATCAGGCAGGACGCCGTCTTCCACGACGGCAGCCCGGTCACCACGGCCGATGTGCTCTGGAGCATGCAGCGTCACGCGGCCGAGGGCGCCGCGGAGTCCGATGAGTACCAGAACGTCGTCTCCATCGAGCAGACGGGCGACGATCAGATCACCGTCACCACCACCCAGCCCGACGCGATCTTCCTGCAGGCGATGGCGGGCGATGGAGGCATCGTCTGGAACCCGCGGGTGATCGAGGCCGAGGGCGACGGCTTCGGCGGGCCGGGATCCGCCTCGGCCTGCAGCGGTCCGTACCAGATCGAGTCGTGGGAGCCCGGATCGCAGCTCACGATCGCCAAGTTCGAGGACTATTGGAACCCCGATGTCGACGCGCTCGCCGAGCGAGTGGTGTTCCGCTGGGCCGAGGAGTCGGCGATCGCGAACAGCCTGACCGCGGGCGAGGCCCAGGGCGCGTACCTCGAGAACGCGGGTGCGGCGGTGGCCTTCAGCGGCAGCGCCGACGTCTCGGTGTTCCAGGGCCCCTCGACGAACGCCTGGGTGCTCGAGGCGACCGACCGCGGGGCGCTCACCGACGTGCGTCTGCGCAAGGCGCTGTCGCTCGCGCTCGATCGCGAGGGCATCGCCGGAGCCGCGTTCAGCGGCCTCGCCGAGCCGTGGAAGGCCCCGGTCGGATCCGGCGCCTGGGGGTACGAGGTCGATGCCTTCGAGCAGGCCTTCGACGAGCTCGAGGGCGCGCCGGCCAAGCCGTCCGAGGACGATCTCGCCGAGGCGAAGGCGCTCGTCGAGGAGGCGGGGAAGCCGGGCGAGAACCTCGTCGTCGCCTCCAACGGTTCCTCCACGCACAATGTGATCGCGAACGCCCTCGTAGCCGCCGCCAAATCGATCGGTCTCGAAGCCGAGATCCTCGTGGTGCCGCAGGCGCAGTACGGCGACTTCTACTCCGACGCCGAACTGCGCGGCAAGGCCGACCTGTGGCCCGACGAGTACTACATCTCGAAGAACGACCCGCTCGGCTTCTACAAGAACGGCAAGTCCGATGCGAGCGTCAACTTCGGCATCCTGGCAGACCCCGAGTACGACGCCCTCGTCGAGCAGGGGTACGCCGCTACGGACGACGCCGAGCGCGCCGAGATCACGATCGAACTGCAGCGCCGCTGGGTCGAGAACGCCGTCTGGATCCCCGTGGTCGCAACACCCTCGACGCTCGTGATGTCGAACGAGGTCACCGGGGTGCCCTCCTCCGCCGCCTACATCTACTACCCGTGGGCGGCCGATCTGGGCAGCGCGAAGGGCTGATCCTCCATGTCCAACGCGATCCGCAGGCTCGGCGGCATGCTGCTCACGCTCGTCGTCGCATCCTTCATCATCTTCGCGGCGATGTTCGCCGCGCCGGGCGACCCGGTCACCTTCCTCATCGGGAACCCGGAGAACATCACCCCGGAGCGGGTCGCGAGCGTCCGAGCCCAGTACCACCTGGACGAGCCCATGCTCGCCCAGTACTGGCACTGGGCCTCGGGCGCCCTCACGGGCGACTTCGGGCAGTCGTTCCAGTACCACCAGCCGGTGAGCGCGATCCTCGCGGCGCGGATCCCGGTCACCCTGTCGCTCGTGGGCTACGCGGCGGTGCTGCTGGCCGTGTTCGGGATCGGCCTGGGCGTGCTCGCAGCGGTGCGTCGCGGCCACCCGACCGACACGGCGATCGTGGGCGGCACCACGCTCGCCGCGAGCGTTCCCTCCTTCGTGCTGGGCATCGCCCTGGTGGCGTTGTTCGCCGTGCAACTGCGGTGGTTCCCCGTCGCCGGGGCCGGCAGCGGCGGGCTGGAGCGCCTCCATGCGCTCACGCTCCCGGCGCTGACCCTCGCGATCACTGCGCTCGCCATCGTCAGCCGGGTGACCCGGCAGTCGATGATCGAGCAGTTCTCATCCGAGCACGTGGAGGCGGCTCGGGCGACCGGTCTCGCCGAGCGCTTCATCGTGCGGGATCACGTGCTGCGCGGTTCATGGGGACCCATCATCACGATGGTCGCCCTCGTGATCGCGAGCATGATCGCCGGCACGGTGGCCGTCGAGACGGTGTTCGGCATCTCGGGTGTCGGCTCGCTGCTCGTCGACGCCATCAACACGCACGACTTCCCGGTGGTGCAGGCCGTGCTGCTCTTCATGGTCGTCGCATACATGATCGTCACGACGGCGGTGGATCTATTGCTGCCGGTGCTCGATCCCCGTATCAATCGAAGGGCGGTGTCGGCATGACCGCGCTGATCCCGCCGCGCCTGCGCACCAAGCGCCGCAGCGGCCCGGCACTCGGGTACTGGATCTCGTTGGGATTCCTGGCGCTCGTGGTGATCGCCGCCGTGTTCGGGCGGCTCATCGCGCCGCACGCGGCCGACGAGGTCGACTTCGCCGCGGTCTGGGGCGGGCCGAGCGGTGCGCACCCGCTGGGCACCGACCAGCTGGGCCGCGACCTCCTGTCGCGCCTGCTCATCGGGGCGGGGGAGACGCTGATCGGCCCCGTGCTGCTGCTTCTGCTGGCGACCGTGCTGGGCGTCGCCATCGGCGTGGTCGCGGCATGGCGCGGCGGCTGGGTCGACACGCTGCTGGCGCGCATCACCGACGTGATGTTCGCGTTCCCCGGTCTGCTCTTCGTGGTGCTGGTGATCGCGGTGTTCGGAAAGGGCCCGGTCACGGCCGTCGTCGCCCTCGCTCTCGCCTACGCCCCCGTCATCGCCAAGTACACGCGCAGCCTCGCCCTGAGCGAGATGTCGCGGCCCTACATCGACGCGTACCGGGTGCAGGGCATGAGCGGTGCCGCGATCTGTCTCAGGGGTGTGGTGCCGAACCTGCTGCCGCCGCTCGTCGGATACCTCGTGGTGCTCTTCGGGGAGGCGCTCATGAGTTTGGCGACGCTGAGCTTCCTCGGGTTCGGCGCGCAACCGCCGAGCTCGGAGTGGGGCCTCATGGTGCAGGAGGGTCAGGCGGGCATCGTGCAGGGGCACTTCCTGCCGACACTGGTGCCCGGAGCCGCGATCGCGCTCGTGGTGATTGCCGTGAACATCGTCGGGGTGCGCGTCGCCGACCGGCTGCTTGCGAAGGGATGAGCCATGCTCCTGGACATCGATGATCTGCATCTGAGCTTCGTCGGAGGCGACGAACCGGCCCATATCCTGCGGGGGATCGATCTCGCCGTCGCCCCCGGCGAGCTCATCGGGCTCGTGGGCGAGTCGGGATCGGGCAAATCGACCTCCGTGCGTGCCGCTCTGCGCCTCTACGGCGACGAGGCCGAGATCCGCGGCAGCATCCGCGTCGACGGCACGGAGATGGTGGGAGCCGATCCCGCCGTCTGCCGCCGGGTGCGCGCGAACTCCGTGGCGCTCGTGCAGCAGGATCCGCGCGCCGCGCTGAATCCGGTGCGCCGCATCGGCGACTCGCTCGCCGAGCGGCTCGTGCGGGTGCACGGCATCCGGCGCAGCGCCGCCGATGAGAGGATCCTCGCGCTGCTCACCGAGGTGGGGCTCACCCAGCCCGAGCGCCGCATGCGGCAGTATCCCCATGAGATGTCGGGCGGCATGCTGCAGCGCGTGGTCATCGCGGCCGCGCTCAGCACCGACCCGAAGCTGATCCTCGCCGATGAGGCGACGAGCGCGCTCGACGTCACCACGCAGGCCGAGATCATCGCCATCTTCCAGCGTCAGATCCGCGAGCGAGGGCTCGGCATGCTCTTCATCACCCACGACCTGCACCTCGCAGGAGCGATCTGCGACCGCATCCATGTGCTGCGCCAGGGCGAGATCGTGGAGACCCTGGAGCGTCCGGATCTCTTCGCCGGTGCGGAGCATCCCTACACGCGCTCGCTCATCGAGTCGGCGCCGGCACTCGAACGGAGGACGCGATCATGAGTCTCGTCGAAGTCACCGGACTGCATCGGGTATTCCGCATGGGCAGAGGCGCCGAGGATGTCACTGCGGTGAACCGTGTCGACTTCTCCATCGAGCCGGGCGAATCGCTGGGGCTCGTGGGGGAGTCGGGATCGGGCAAATCGACGATCGCCCGCATCCTCGTCGGCCTCGAGCGCGCCGATGCGGGTGAGGCTCGGATCGACGGCGTCGACTGCCTGCGGCCCCCTCGGGGTCGCAGCGCTCGACTGGCGAGGGCGCGGGCCGCGCAGATGGTGTTCCAGGATCCCAATAGCACGCTCGACCGCCGCCTCACCGTGGGGGAGACGCTGCAGTGCGCCCAGCTGCTGCACGGTCTCGCGGCGAACCGGGCCGAGGCGCGCGCGGGCGCCCTGCGGCTGCTCGACCGGGTGCGGCTCACGGAGCGCCATGCCGATGCGAAACCTCACGAGCTCTCGGGCGGGCAGCGGCAGCGCGTAGCGATCGCGCGGGCGCTCGCCGTCGAACCCAAACTCGTCGTACTCGACGAGGCGGTGTCGGCACTCGACGTGTCGGTGCAGGCGCAGGTGCTCGACCTGCTCACCGAGATCCAGCGCGAGTCCGGCGTCGGATACCTCTTCGTCAGCCACGATCTCGCCGTGATCCAAGAGCTGTGCCGGCGCACGCTCGTGCTGTTCCGCGGGGCCGTCGTCGAGCAAGGCGAGACGTCGCAGGTGCTCGAGGCGCCCGCTCATCCCTACACGCGGCTGCTGGTCGCCTCGACGCCGGGCCCCGGGTGGGATCCCGAGCGGGTGGTGCAGGCGCGCCTGAGCTTCACGCAGCGGATGTCGGTCGTTCCGGAGGGGTGACACTACTGGCCCCGAACCTGTCAGATGGGGCCGAGCGCGCGGTAGCGTGGCGCCATGAGAACATTCACGATGCAGGGAACCGAGCTGACAGTGTCCGAGGTCATACTCGGACTCATGCGGATCCAGCACAAGACCGATGACGAGGTGCGCGCGCTCGTGAGCGCCGCGCGCGACGCGGGCATCAACTTCCTCGATCACGCCGACATCTACGGCGACGGCGTGCACGGCTGCGAGCGCCGCTTCGCCGAGGCGCTCCGGCTGGCGCCCTCGGAGCGCGAGCGTTGGATCATTCAGTCGAAGACCGGGATCGTGAAGCAGGGTCCCTACTTCGACTTCTCGTACGAGCACATCATCGAGTCGGTGGACGGTTCGCTCGCCGCCCTCGGCACCGACTACCTCGACATCCTGCTGCTGCACCGTCCCGACGCCCTCGTCGAGCCGGAGGAGGTCGCGCGAGCGTTCGACGAGCTCGAAGCGTCCGGCAAGGTGCGCGCGTTCGGCGTCTCGAACCACACGCCCCGCCAGATCGATCTGCTGCGGCGGTACGTGCGCCAGCCGCTCGTCGCGAACCAGCTGCAGCTCTCGATCACCCACGCGCCGATGATCGCGCAGGGCCTCGCGGCGAACATGCAGGGGCTCGAGCAGTCCGTGACGCGCGACGACGGCATACTCGACTACTGCCGCCTGCACGACATCACGGTGCAGGCCTGGTCGCCGTTCCAGGCGGGCTTCTTCGACGGACCCTTCCTCGGTTCCGAGCGCTTCCCTGATCTGAACGCCGTGATCGACCGCCTCGCCGTGCAGTACGACGTGCCTCCGGAGGCGATCGCGGTCGCGTGGATCACGCGCCACCCCGCGCGTATGCAGGTCGTTCTCGGCACGACTTCGGTCGAGCGGGTCACCGCCGCGGCTCAGGGATCCGAGGTGCGGCTGACCCGCGCGGAGTGGTACGAGCTCGTCCGCGCGGCGGGCTACCTCGTGCCGTAGACGGGGCGATCGGGGTCGATTTCTGCCGTGTCGCGCCGCGCGACACGGCAGAAATCGACCCCGATTCGCGGCGGGCGCCGCGCAGCGCGACCGCACCAGCGTCGCGCTCAGCCGCCGAGCGCGGCCGCGATCCGCTCCGGCGACAGGGCCGCGTCGATCGCGAGCTGCGCGGCGCCGTAGATCGCGGCGTTGCCGGCGGCGCGGGAGGGCGCGATCGTGAGGTGCTCGGTGGAGAGCGGGATCGAGCGCGCGTAGACGACCTCGCGCACGCCCGCCACGAGATGCTCGGCGGCCTGCGCCATCGTGCCGCCGATCACGATGGTCGACGGGTTCATGAGGCTGACGCAGGCGGTCAGCACCTCTCCGATGTCGCGCCCGGCCTGGCGGATCGCTTGTATCGCGGCCACGTCGCCGCTCTTCGCGAGCGCGACGACGTCGCTCGGGCGCTGCAGCCGCGCTCTCGGGGTGCTCAACGCGTGGGCGAGGGCGCGGCCCGAGGCGACGGCCTCGAGGCAGCCGCGGTTGCCGCACGGGCAGGGGGCGTCGGCGGCGCGCGCGAGCGCGACGTGGCCGATATCGCCGGCGGCCCCGTTCGCGCCGCGGCGCAGGGATCCGCCGGAGATCACGCCGGCCCCGATGCCGCTCGCGACCTTCACGAAGATGAGGTCGGTGATGCCCGGCCACGAGGTGCTGAGCTCACCCAGCGCCATGATGTTGACGTCGTTGTCGACGAGCACGGGTGCGTCGATCTCGGCGCGGATCGCGGAGGGGATGTCGAAGCGGTCCCATCCCGGCATGATGGGCGGGTTGATAGGCCGCCCGGTCGAGAACTCGACAGGACCGGGCACCCCGATCCCGACGCCGGCGATCTGGCCAGGGGCGTAGCCGAGGCCGGGCAGCAGCTCGCGCGCGGAGCGCAGGATCCAATCGATCGCCGTCTCGGGGCCCTCGGCGATGTCCCTCGGGGACGACACCTCGGCGAGCAGCGCGCCGTCGAGGTCCGTCACGGCGACGCGCGCGTGGAGCGCGCCGAGGTCGGCGGCGAGCACCACCCGGGCCCGCGGGTTGAACGCGATCTGCGACGAGGGGCGGCCGCCGGTGGAGGCCGCGTCCTCCACCGGCGCGATGAGCCCGAGGTCGAGCAGCTGGTCGATGCGCTGGGTGATGGTGGGCCGCGAGAGGCCGGTGATCTGGGCGAGCTTCGCGCGGGTGCGCGGCGTGCCGTCCCGCAGCAGCTGCAGCAGCCCACCGGCCGTCGAGATGACGGGGCTGTGCAGGGGGGACGGAAGGCTCACCCTTTCAGTTAATCACAGCGTAAAGCCGGTAACGGTTTGATTACTTATGAAAAGCACTTGACAAAAGTGAGTGATCACGCATCACAATAAGAGCATGTCAACGCAGACGGGCCGCGCACCGCACCCTCCGAGCATCGGGATGCTCGGGGCCGGCTTCATGGCGCGCACGCACACCATCGCGGCGGGAACCGCGGGAGCCCGACTCGAGGCCATCGCCTCGTCGACCCCCGAGCGCGCGGCGCGAGCCGCCGACGAGCTCGGGTACGCGCGGGGCCTGTCCGCCGACGAGCTGTTCGCCGAGGGGCTGCCGGTGGTGCACGTCTGCACCCCCAATCACAGCCACGTCGGCTACGCCCGCGCGGCGCTGCGATCCGGATCCCACGTCATCTGCGAGAAGCCGCTCGCGACGAACGCCGCCGAGGCCCGCGAGCTCGCCGCCGAGGCGAACGCCGCCGGGCTGGTCGGGGCGGTGCCGTTCGTCTACCGGTATCACCCGATGGTGCGCGAGGCCCGCGCCCGCATCGCGGGCGGCGAGGCCGGCGAGGCGGGCGCCGTGCTGACCGTCTCGGGGCAGTACTTGCAGGACTGGCTGCTCGACGCCGGCGACGACAACTGGCGGGTCGCGACCGACGCGGGCGGTCCCTCGCGGGCGTTCGCCGACATCGGATCCCACCTCGTCGACCTCGTCGAGTTCGTGAGCGGCGACCGGATCGTGCGCCTCGCCGCGACGACCCGCACCGTGCACGCCGAGCGCGGCGGGCAGACCGTCGACACCGAGGACTCAGCGGCGCTCATCGTCGAGCTCGCGGGCGGCGGCATCGGATCGATGCTCGTCTCCCAGGTCGCCCCCGGCCGCAAGAACGGCCTGGTGCTCGAGATCGCGGGCACGCGCGAGAGCGTGCGTTTCGAGCAGGAGGATCCCGAGCGCCTGTGGGTGGGCCGGCGAGGGCACTCCCTGCTGCTGCGCCGCGATCCCGAGACGCTCTCGCCCGCCGCGGCCCGTCTCTCGAAGCTGCCGTCGGGGCACCCCCAGGGCTACCAGGACGCGTTCAACGCCTTCGTGGCCGACGCCTACGCGCTGGCCGCGGGGGAGCGGCGCGAGGACGTGCCCACCTTCGCTGACGGCGCGCGCGCCGCGGCGATCACGGACGCCGTGCTCGCCTCCGCGCGCGACGGGCGCTGGGTGGAGGTGAGCGAGGCGTGAGCGAGTCAGGATCCACCGGCCCCGTGCTCTCCGCCGTCGACGTGCGCAAGCAGTTCTTCGGCGTCGAGGTGCTGCACGGCGTCTCCCTCGACCTCGTGCCGGGCACCGTGCACGGTCTGGTCGGCGAGAACGGTGCGGGCAAGTCGACGCTCATGAAGATCATCGCGGGCGTGCACCGGCGCGACGGCGGCGACGTGCGGCTCGACGGCGCCTCCGTCGACTTCGGCCACCCGGTCGAGGCCGCGGCGGCGGGCGTCGCCACGGTGTTCCAGGAGTTCAACCTGCTCGCCGACCGCACGGTCGCGCAGAACGTGTTCCTCGGGCGCGAGCCCCGGCGATTCGGCATCGTCGACACCGCTGCGATGCGCCGGGCGACGCGGGATCTGCTCGCCGACCTCGGCATCGCGGGCATCTCGCCCGACGCGACCGTGGGTGGGCTCACCGTCGCCGAGCAGCAGATCGTGGAGATCGTGAAGGCGCTCTCGGTCGACGCGCGGGTGATCTCGATGGACGAGCCGACGGCCGCGCTCGCCGATCACGAGGTGTCGATCCTCTACCGCGTGATCCGCCGCCTGCGGGACCGCGGGGTCGCGATCCTGTACGTCTCGCACCGGCTGAAGGAGATCTTCGACCTGTGCGACACCATCACGGTGATGAAGGACGGCGCGCTCGTCTCCAGCGGCCCCGCCGCAGAGCTGGATCAGCCCACGCTCGTGCGGCGCATGGTCGGCCGCCCGATCAGCGCCTACTTTCCCGACCCCGAGCCCGGCACCGAACTCGGAGAGCCGCTCGTCACCGTACGGGGCGGCGGCAACTCGCAGCTCGACGGCATCGACCTCGAGCTGCGCGCCGGCGAGGTGGTCGGGGTGTCCGGGCTGCAGGGATCCGGCCGCACCGAGCTCGTCGAGGCGGTCTTCGGGGCCGCGCCGTTCTCGCGCGGCGAGCTGCGGCTCGACGGGAGGACGACGGTGATCCGCGATCCCCGCCAGGCCGTGCGCCGGGGGATCGCGCTCGTCACCGAGGACCGCAAGCGCACGGGCCTCGCCCTGCACCAGTCGATCCTCGATAACGCGCTTCTCGCGATCCGCAGCGTCTTCCCGGGGCGCACTCGGGCGAAGCGCGCTGAGATCCCCGGCATCTTCACCGCTCTCGAGCTGGTGAGCCAGGGGCTCTCCCAGGAGGTGCAGGCCCTCTCGGGCGGCAACCAGCAGAAGGTGGTGCTCGCGAAGTGGCTCGCCACCGCGCCGCGTGTGGTGCTGCTCGACGAGCCCACGCGCGGCATCGACGTGGGCGCCAAGATCGCGGTCTACCGGCTCATCCGCGATCTCGCGAAACGGGGCGTGGCGATCCTGTTCGTGTCGAGCGAGCTGCCGGAGGTGATCGGCATGGCCGATCGGATCCTCGTCATGCGGGACGGGCGGATCGCCGGCGAGCTGCCCTCCGGATCCTCGGAGGAGACCGTGCTGGCGCTCGCGACCGGGGCCGCCGAGGAGGCTGCGGACGCTGCGGGCGAGGCGGCCGGTGGCGGTGGCGCCGCGAGCCACGGGGCCACCGCGACCGGGGGCAGCGCCGGGGAAGGGGGAGCACGGTGATCGCCGCGCTGAAGTCGCGCCTGGGGGCGCTCGACACGACCGTGATCGTCTACATCGCGCTGCTCGCGGTGCTCGCGGTGAGCGCCGTGCTGGTCGCGACCGCCGGCCGCAACCTGTTCAGCCCGGGCAGCATCCGCGACATCCTCACTGGCATGAGCGTGCTCGGCTTCGTCGCCATCGGGCAGACGCTCGTGATCCTCGGCGGATCCCTCGACCTCTCCGTGCCCTACGTGGTGAGCCTCACGAGCCTCATCGCCGCGCAGACGATGGCCGGTCGGCCCGGCATGATCGTGCCGGGGGTGCTGCTGGCGCTCGGCGTCGCGGCCCTGATCGGTCTCGCGAACGGTCTCATCGTCACCTTCCTGCGGGTGCACGGCTTCGTGACGACGCTCGGGATCGGCCTCATCCTCAAGGGATACCTCGACACCAACTACAAGGGGACCGCGGGATCGGCGCCGTGGGAGTTCCAGCTCTTCGGCGCGACCGGTGTCGGGCCGGTGCCGGTCTCGACGATCGTGATGCTCGCGCTCGCCGGGCTCGTCGCCTTCCTGCTCGCCCGCAGCAGCTTCGGGCACCATCTCTTCGCGGTCGGCGGCAACTCCGAGGTCGCGCGCCTCTCGGGCGTGCGCACACGCAGGCCGCTCATCTGGGCGCACGTGACCTGCTCGGTGTTCGCGGGAATCGCGGGCCTGCTGCTCGCAAGCCGGCTCGGGGTCGGCAGCCCGACCGTGGGTGTGCAGGGCGGCTACGACCTGCTCTCCATCGCCGCGGTAGTGCTGGGCGGCACCCTGCTCGCCGGCGGACGCGGCTCGATCTGGGGCACGATCGGCGGCGTCGCGATCTTCGCCGTGATCGACAACCTCATGAGCGTGCTGCAGGTCACCCCCTTCCTCAAGGACGTGGTGCGCGGCGCCGTCATCGTGATCGCCGTGGCCGTGTACTCGCGGCGCCGGCTGGTGGCCCGCCGGGAGCGCTTCACCCGCACGGGCGCGGAGGCCGCCCCGCCGGACAGCGCTCTATCCGAAACCGCGCCTCCGGCGGCCGTCGAACGCCTGGACGCCACGACCGAGGGAGGTGCGCGATGAACGCCGCGCAGTCCGCAACGGCCTCGGGGGCCGGTGCCACCTCGAGCCTCGCCCGCTTCGCGCGCACGCTCGTGAGCCCCCGCGGCGCCGTCTACCTGCTGCTGGTCCTGCTGCTCGTCGCGGTCGCCGTGCTCAACCCGTCGTTCGCGGAGCCCGGGCAGTTCGTGCGCTACATCCAGCGCGTCGCGCCCATCGCGATCGTCGCCATCGGGCAGTACTTCGTGATCGTGAGCGGGGAGTTCGACCTCTCGCAGGGGTCGCTCGTCACCGCCCAGGTCGTGCTCGCGGGCACCCTCATCGGGCAGGACGACGACAAGGCGCTGCCGATCCTGCTGCTGCTCGTCGTGCTCGGCACGGCGGTCGGCATCGTCAACGGCCTGGTGGCCACACTGCTCCGGGTGCCGTCGTTCATCGTCACCCTCGGAATGATGCTCGCCCTCTACGGCGGCGTCATGTGGTGGACGGGCGGGGCCGCGACCGGCAACCCGGCCGACTCGTTCCGCCAGATCGGACGCGGCGGGATCGAGGGGCTCCCCGTGATCGGCCTGCTGCCCTGGGCCGTGGTGATCCTCGCCGCCGTGCTGGCGTTCGCGGCGTGGCTGTCGCGCCGTCCCTTCGGACGCACGCTCGTCGCCGTCGGCGACAACCCCGCAGCCGGGGTCTTCGCGGGTGCGTCGGTGTGGCGCACGAAGACCGCAGCGTTCGTGCTGTCCTCGCTGTCGGCCACAGTGGCGGGTGTGCTGCTCGTCGGTTACGCGGGCGTTCATCCGTCCGTCGGCCGGGGATACGAGTTCATCGCCATCACCGCGGTAGTGCTCGGCGGTGTCGTGCTGGGCGGGGGTCGCGGCTCGGTCTGGGGTGCGCTCGCCGGCGCCTTCGCACTCGAGACGCTCTTCACGCTGCTGAACTTCACCTCGGTGCCGTCGACCATGCGCGACGCCATCCAGGGCGCCATCATCATCGCCGCCGTCGCCTACTCGGGAGCGGCCCTCAGAGGCCGCCGCCGGAGCGCCGCCGCAGATCCAACCCGGGACACCGGGCCCGAACCGACGGGGAGCACCCCGTCACCCGATCCCGCCGGCACCGTCGCCGCGCGAGGCGAACACACGAAGGAGAATCGATCATGAAACGATCGCTGAGCATCACGGCGAGCCTCGTCGGCGCGGCGTCGCTGATCCTGCTGGCGGGATGCACCACCGACCCATCGGTGGAGGCCCCGGAGGAGACGACCGGCGAGACGAGCGAAGAGGCGTCGACCGAGTGGTTCGACCAGGAGCTCTTCGACAAGCAGGACGCGGAGCGCTCCGTCGTTCCCGAGGGCCCCGCCGAGCAGCCCTACCTGCAGACCATCAACGCCGAGATGCGCGACACGACGGAGTACGCCTCCGAGGGCGCGAAGAAGCTGTGCTTCGCGAACGCGTCGATCTCGAACCCCTGGCGCCAGACCGGCTGGATCACGATGAACGAGCAGCTCAAGGAGCTGCAGGCCTCGGGTGTGGTGTCCGAGATGGAGACCCGTGACGCGAAGGACAGTGACGACACCCAGATCGCCGACATCGACTACTTCATCGCCGAGGGCGACTGCGACGGCTTCATCATCTCCCCGAACTCCACGGCGGCGATGACCCCGGCCGTCGAGCGGGCCTGCGAGACGGGCAAGCCCGTCGTGGTCTTCGACCGCGGCGTGCAGACCGACTGCGCGGTGACCTTCATCCACCCGATCGGCGGCTTCGCCTGGGGCATCGACACCGCCGAGTTCCTCATCGACAACCTCGACGAGGGCGACAAGGTCGTCGCGCTGCGCATCCTGCCCGGCGTCGACGTGCTCGAGCAGCGCTGGGCGGCGGCCGAGAAGCTGTTCGACGAGGCCGGCATCGAGGCCGTCGACTACTTCACGGGCGCGGATCCCGCCGAGATCAAGAAGATCATCTCGGACGAGCTCGCGAAGGGCGACGTGCAGGGCATCTGGATGGACGCCGGAGACGGCGCCGTCGCGGCCATCGAGGCCTTCGAGGACGCGGGCAAGGACTACCCGGTGATGACCGGCGAGGACGAGCTCAGCTTCCTGCGCAAGTGGAAGGAGACTGGCCTCACCGGGCTCGCCCCCGTCTACTCCAACTTCCAGTGGCGCACGCCGCTGCTCGCGATGGAGAAGATCTTCGCGGGCGAGGAGGTGCCGCAGGAGTGGGTGCTGCCGCAGAGCCCGATCACCGCTGAGGAGCTCGACGACTACCTCGAGCGCAACGAGGGCATGCCCGACGGCCACTACGCGAAGTTCGGCGGCGAGGATCTGCCGGGCTACCCGCAGGTCTGGCAGGATCGGGTTATCCCGTAGGCCGTGGACGGGTGCCCGTTTCCCGAGCCTGTCGAAGGAAGCGGGCACCCGTCGCGCCCGGACTCGAAGGAGAGCGACATGCAGCGGCAGCTCGGAGTGAACACATGGGTGTGGGCCTCGCCGCTCGACGACGCGGGGCTGCTCGCGATCGCCGAGCGGGCGAGCGGGATCGGCTACGAGCTGCTCGAGCTGCCCGTCGAGTCGCCGGGTGACTGGTCGCCCGCGCTCGCCGCCGAGCGGCTCGCCGCGCTCGGCATGGGCGCGCGGGTGGTCGGCGCGATGGGGGAGGGGCGGGATCTGCTCGACGACGCGCTGCGCGAGGCGACGCAGCGCTACCTGCGGCACTGCGTCGACGTCGCCGTCGCGGTCGGATCGCCCACCGTCGCCGGTCCCTTCACCGCCCGCACGGGCCGCGTTTGGCGCATGGACGCGGGTGAGCGTGCGGCCGCGATCCGCACCCTCCGCGAGGCGCTCCGCCCGGTCGCCGGCTACGCGGCCGAACGTGGCGTGATCCTCGCCGTCGAGCCGCTGAACCGCTACGAGACGAGCCTCATCAACACGGTCGAGCAGGCGCTCGACGCGCTCGATCCCCTGTTCGGGGCGGGCGTCGGGATCGCCCTCGACTCCTACCACCTCAACATCGAGGAGCGGTCGCCGGCCGAGGCGATCCGGGCCGCGGGATCCCGCACCGCGGTGGTGCAGGTGTGCGGCAACGACCGCGGGCCGGTCGGACCCGACCACACCGACTGGTCGGCGTTCCTCGACGCCCTCGACGACGCGGGGTACGCGGGCCCGCTCACGCTCGAGAGCTTCACCGGCGACAACGACACGATCGCCACCGCCGCGTCGATCTGGCGGCCCCTGGCCGACAGTCAGGACGAGCTGGCCCGCACCACGTTCGACTTCCTCACCGATCTGCAGCAGCGAAGGAGCAGCCGACCATGACCCACGAGGCATCGCACCCCGTCACCCTGTTCACCGGCCAGTGGGCCGACCTGCCCTTCGAGGAGGTGGCCCGGCTCGCCGCCGAGTGGGGGTACGACGGGCTCGAGATCGCGGCCTCAGGCGATCATCTCGATCTCGCGCGCGCCGACGAGGACGACGCCTACCTGCGATCGCGCCTCGATATCCTCGACCGCAACGGCCTGCGCGTGTGGGCGATCTCCAACCACCTGGCGGGGCAGGCGGTCTGCGACGACCCCATCGACTTCCGCCATCGGGCCATCGTGCGCCCCTACGTCTGGGGTGACGGCGATCCCGAGGGGGTGCGGCGGCGCGCGGCCGAGGACATGCAGCGCGCAGCCCGAGTCGCCCGCAAACTCGGCGCCGACGTCGTCACGGGGTTCACCGGCTCGAAGATCTGGCCCTACGTCGCGATGTTCCCGCCGGTGCCGCAGTCGGTCATCGACGACGGCTACGAGGATTTCGCGCGACGGTGGAACCCGATCCTCGACGTCTTCGACTCGGAGGGCGTGCGCTACGCCCACGAGGTGCATCCATCCGAGATCGCCTACGACTACTGGACGACCGTGCGCGCCCTCGAGGCCGTCGACCACCGGCACGCCTTCGGCCTCAACTGGGACCCGAGCCACCTCGTGTGGCAGGGCGTCGACCCGATCGGCTTCATCGTCGACTTCGCGGATCGCATCTGCCACGTCGACTGCAAGGACACCCGCCTGCGGCCGCCCACGGGGCGCTCGGGGATCCTCGGATCCCACCTGCCCTGGGGCGACCCGCGCCGCGGCTGGGACTTCGTCTCCACGGGTCACGGCGACACCCACTGGGAGGATGCGTTCCGCGCGCTCGGATCGATCGGCTACACCGGCCCCATCTCGATCGAGTGGGAGGACGCCGGGATGGACCGCCTGCACGGCGCGGCCGAGGCGGTGGGCAGGATCCGGTCCCTGCTCTGGCGGCGACCCGAAGCCGCGTTCGACTCCGCCTTCTCGAACCAGTAACCGCCCGGCCGCCGCTGCCGCTGTTCGCGGCATACTGTGCTCTGCCGCGCTGCCGCGCTGCCGCGCTGCCGCGCTGCCGCGCTGCCGCGCTGCCGCGCTGCCGCGCTGCCGCGCTGCCGCTCGGTCGCGCTGCCGCAGGGCGATCGGGGTCATTTTCGTGCGTGTCGCTTCGCACGACACGCACGAAAATGACCCCGGATCCGCGACACGGCCGAAAGCGACCCCGATTCGCGGGCGAGGGTTCGGCCGCGCGTCGGGGCGAGGGTTCGGCCGCGCGTCGGGGCGAGGTGCGGCCGCGCGTGAGGGGCGCGGCAGGCGTCGGCGGCGCGGGATGACGCGCGCCGGGCGGAATGTCGGCGGTCGCTGCTAGCGTCGAGTCTGTACCGTTCGAAGGAGGATCCGCATGACCGCACCCGCTCGCACCACCATCGGCACGTCAGGCATCGAGATCGCCGCGCTCGCGCTCGGCGGCAACGTCTTCGGCTGGACGGCCGATCGCGATACGTCTTTCGAGGTGCTCGACGCCTTCCTCGCGGGCGGCGGCGATTTCGTCGATACGGCCGACGGATACTCGCACTGGGTGCCGGGCAACGGGGGCGGTGAATCGGAGACGATTCTCGGCGAGTGGTTCGCGGCCCGCGGCAACCGCGACGACGTCGTGCTCGCCACGAAGGTTTCGACGCACCCCGATTTCTCGGGGCTCGCGCCCGACAACATCCGGGCGGCGGCGGATGCCTCACTGCGGCGGCTGCAGACCGACCGGATCGACCTCTACTACGCGCACTTCGATGATCCCGAGACGCCGCTCGAGGAGACGGTCGCCGCCTTCTCCGAGCTCGTCGATGCGGGCAAGGCGCGTGCGATCGGCATCTCGAACTACACGGCCGAGCGGGTGGCCGAGTGGATCGGCATCGCCCGTGACGGCGGGTACCACCTGCCTGTCGCACTGCAGCCTCAGTACAGCCTCGTCGAGCGCGGGTTCGAGAGCAACGGGCTGCGGGAGGTCGCCGAGCGTGAGCGTCTCGCGGTCTTCCCGTACTACTCACTGGCGAGCGGGTTCCTGGCGGGGAAGTATCGGGATGCCGGCGACGCCGCGGCGCCGGGCGCGAGCCCGCGGGCCGAGGGCGCCATCGGGTACCTCGATGACCGCGGACGCGCGGTGCTCGCCGCCCTCGACGAGATCGCCGCCGTGCACGACGTGCCAGCCGCGGCGGTGTCGCTGGCGTGGCTGCGTGCTCAGCCGACCGTCGCTGCGCCCATTGCGAGCGCTCGCAACACCGCGCAGCTTCCCGCGCTGCTCGCCTCCCTCACGCTCGACCTCACGGCAGACGAGGTGGAGCGCCTGAGCGCGGCGTCGGCGTAGACCGCGGCTCGCCCCGTCGAGATACGGATCTTGCAGCTGCCACCCCCGGGTGGGCATGCGAAATCCGTATCTCGGGCAGAGGTGCGCGGATCGTGCGCGACCCTGAGCAGACTCGGTCTACGCTCGTCGCGCCGTACGGGATCCTCCGCTAGAGTTTAACTAGCTTATCTAGCAAATTTTTGGGGAGGTGCGGTGGTGGAGACGGGGACTGCGAAGAAGCGTGGGGTCGGCGCGCGCTGGCTGCGGGTGCTGCTGCCCGCGCTGCTGATCGTCGTGTGGTTCGCCGCGGCGGGCATGGGCGGCCCGCTGTTCGGCAAGGTCGACGAGGTGTCGTCGAACGACCAGACGGCGTACCTGCCGGAGTCGGCCGAGGCCACCGAGGTGCAGCGCGCGCTGCCCGAGTTCCTGGGCGACGACGTGATCCCGGCGGTCGCGGTCTTCTCCTCGGAGGACACGATCGACGCTGCCGCTCTGGATCGGCTCGGCGATGCGCTGGCCGACGCCGAGCGCATCGATGGCATCGAGAGCGGTGCGTCTCCTCTCATCCCATCTGACGACGGTCTCGCCGCGCAGGCATTCGTGCCCATCGACGCCGATGCCGACATCTCTGACGCGGTGGCGCAGCTCGGCGACGAACTGCGCGCGTCGGCGCCGGACGGGATCGTCGTGCACGTCACCGGCCCGGCGGGCTTCACGGCCGATCTCGTCTCGGGCTTCGCCGGCATCGATGGGATCCTGCTGCTCGTCGCCCTGCTGGCCGTGCTCGTGATCCTGGTCATCGTCTACCGCTCGCTGCTGCTGCCCGTCGTGGTGCTCAGCACGAGTCTGTTCGCGCTCTGCACGGCCCTGCTTGTGGTGTGGCACCTCGCGGACGCCGGCGTGCTGCTCCTCAGCGGGCAGACGCAGGGCATCCTGTTCATCCTCGTGATCGGCGCCGCGACCGACTACTCGCTGCTGCTGGTGGCCCGCTTCCGCGAGGAGCTGCGGGTCACGCGCGACCGCGGCGCGGCCGTACTGGCCGCCGTACGCGGATCCCTCGAGCCCATCGCCGCCTCGGGCGGCACCGTGATCGCGGGCCTGCTGTGCTTGCTGCTCAGCGACCTCAAATCGAACAGCACGCTCGGCCCGGTCGCGTCGATCGGGATCGTGTTCGCGATGCTCTCGGCGCTCACCCTGCTGCCGGCGCTGCTCTTCGTCTTCGGTCGGGCCGCCTACTGGCCGCGGCGACCGAAATACGAGCCCGACGTCGTGCGCGAGGAGCACGGCCTGCCGAGCCGCGGCGCCTGGCGCCGCCTGGCCGAGCTGATCCGCAGGCGCCCGCGCCCGATCTGGATCGTCACCGCGATCGTGCTCGCGCTCGGCGCGGCCGGCGTCACCCAGCTGCAGGCACAGGGTGTTCCGCAGTCGGATCTCGTGCTCGGCCAGTCCGAGGCGCGCGACGGGCAGGCGGTGCTCGGCGAGCACTTCCCGGGCGGATCGGGCAGCCCGGTCTACGTGCTCACCCCCGAGGACGAGCTGCAGAGCACAGCCGACGTGCTGCTCGCGCACTTGGGTATCGAGGGGGTGACCGTGACGAGCGACGACTCGCCGAGCGGCTCCGCGCCCGTCACCGAGCGCGGGATCGAGGCCTACGGCCCGCCGGGCACTCCCGCTCCCGAGCCCACCGTCAACGACGGGCGCGTGCTGCTGCAGGCCACGCTCGCCGACGCTGCCGACTCCGACGCTGCGGCGAAGACCGTCACGAGCCTGCGCGAAGAGCTGCACGGTGGCGGCCCCGGAGCCTCTACCGATGCCGCGGACCGCGCGGCCCTCGTCGGCGGCGTCACCGCCACCGCGGTCGACACGAACCAGGCGTCGATCCACGACCGCAACCTCATCATCCCGCTCGTGCTCGTCGTCATCCTCGTGATCCTGATGCTGCTCCTGCGCTCCGTCGTGGCACCGATCCTGCTGATCCTCACCACCGTGCTCTCCTTCGGCACGGCCTTGGGTGTCGCGGCCCTGGTGTTCAACGGCGTGTTCGACTTCCCCGGCGCCGACCCCGCGGTGCCCCTCTACGGCTTCGTGTTCCTCGTCGCCCTCGGCATTGACTACAACATCTTCCTCATGACCCGGGTGCGCGAGGAGTCGGCACGGCACGGCACGCGCGACGGGATCCTGCGCGGCCTCACCATCACGGGCGGCGTCATCACCTCGGCGGGCCTCGTGCTCGCTGCGACGTTCGCGGCGCTCTCGGTGATCCCGATCCTGTTCCTCGTGCAGATCGCGTTCATCGTCGCGTTCGGCGTGCTGCTCGACACCTTCATCGTGCGCTCCCTGCTCGTGCCCGCGCTCGCGACCGACATCGGGCGGGCGATCTGGTGGCCGTCGAAGCTGGGGAAGGGTGCACGATGAGGATCTGGTCGCTGCACCCGCAGCATCTCGACCGCATGGGGCTGCTCGCCTGCTGGCGCGAGACGCTGCTCGCACAGGCCGTGCTCGCAGAGCGCACGCGCGGTTACCGCAACCACCCGCAGCTCGAGCGCTTCCGCGCGCACCCGCGTCCGCTCGACGCGGTGGGCGCCTACCTGAGCGGCGTCGCCGAGGAGGCCGGGCGGCGCGGTTATCGCTTCGACGCGGCGCGCATCCTGAGACCGGGATCCCTCGCGGACGACGACCGAATCCCGGTCACCGAGGGTCAGCTCGCCTTCGAGTGGCAGCACCTCGGCCGCAAGCTGCGCGAGCGCGACCCCGATCGAGCCGCCGCTTGGGAGGTGTCGGAACCCGTGCCGCACCCGGTGTTCTGCGTCGAGCCGGGGTCGGTCGCGTCGTGGGAGCGGCCCTGATCGCCGGTGTGCGAAGGCGCGGGATCGGCCCGCCGGCTCAGCTCTCCAGGTCGAGTGCGGCGCTCACGGCGTTCATCACGCGCGTCGCGGCGTCCAGCTCGTCGTCGTCGAAGGGGGCGAGCGCGTCCCGGAGCGCCGCGAGGTGCGGGCCGTAGCTGCGGAAGAACTCCGCGCGCGACGCATCCGTGAGCTCGACGACGCGTGCGCGCCGGTCGCTCGGGTGGGGAGCGCGCCGCACGTGCCCCGATGCCGCCAGGCGATCCAGCAGCTTCGTGGTCGACGCGGTCGAGATGCGCAAGTGCCGCGCGATTTCGTTGGGGCTCACCGAGCGCCCCTGCTCCTCGCGGATGATGAGCAGCCGCAGCGCCGCGACATCGCTCGCGTTCATGCCCATGCCGTGCTTGAGGCTTCCCGACATGCGGTCGTGCGCGTCGCCGAAGCCGCGCACGGCCCGCAGCGCCCGCAGCACGAGCTCGGTGCGGCGGCGATCGCTCGCGGAGTCGCGGGGATCCCGATCCGGATCCCCCGCGTGCGGGCCGGCAGCGGGGCGACGAGTCATGGCTCCATTCTCGCGCACGGCCCTCCGCCGCCCGAACGGCTGGGGTTCGCGAGGGCTCCTGGCCTCTGCACGATGCCCTTCGAGAGGCGGATTTCGCAGGCCGTCCCGCGATCGAGCATGCGAAATCCGTATCTCGGCGGGGGCGAACCTGCGTCGCGCGGTCGGCGCGCGCCGGATCCGCCTGGGAGAATGGAGCGGTGACTCAGCATCCGGATCCTGCGCAGCCCAGCCCCTCCGAGACAGCGGCGGATCCTCACCCCGAACGCACCACCGCCGGCGTCGGCCCCTGGCCCGGGGGCCGCGACGCGTGGCCCGACGAGGACCGCTACGACCCGGAACTGCTCGAGCACGGGGACACCCGCAACGTGATCGATCGCTACCGGTATTGGCGCATGGAGGCGATCGTCGCCGACCTCGACGAGCACCGGCATCCGTTCCACGTCGCGATCGAGAACTGGCAGCACGACATGAACATCGGCTCGATCGTGCGCAGCGCCAACGCGTTCGCCGCAGACACCGTGCACATCGTGGGTCGCCGTCGCTGGAACAAGCGCGGCGCGATGGTCACCGACCGCTACCAGCACGTGGTGCACCGGCCCGACGTGGCGGCGCTCGCCGAGTGGGCGCGCGAGCAGGGCATCCCGATCATCGCCATCGATAACGTCCCCGGCTGCGTGCCCATGGAGACCTTCGAGTGGCCCGAGCGCTGCGTAATGCTGTTCGGGCAGGAGGGGCCGGGGCTCACCGCCGAGGCGATCGCGGCGGCCGAGGCCGTCGTGGAGATCACGCAGTACGGATCCACCCGCTCGATCAACGCGAGCGCGGCGGCCGCGGTCGCCATGTACTCCTGGGTGGGGCAGCACTCGCCGCTGCGGCCGGGCGCGGGCTAAGGCAGCGCCGGAAGCCGATGCGCCCCCGGATGAGGAGATCGCGATTCAGGCGGGTGTATTCAGCGAAATCACCCGCCTGAATCGCGATCTCCTCACTGGGAAGCGCGGGCGACCGAGCCGTCTACGATGGCGGGATGACCGACGCGCTCGTGACCGAACGGCTGATCCTGCACCCGCTCACCCGTGCAGAGGCCGAGGCCATCGTCGGGCGAGGCTCGGACGGACCGGAGTACCCGAGCCCGGCCGATGTCGAGGCAGCCGTCGACTTCATCGGCCACTGCGATACGAGCGGCGATCCGCAGCCGTTCGGCGCCTATGAACTGCGGCTCCGCAGCACGGGATTGCCGATTGGCGGCGCCGGGTTCAACCGTCCCCTCGATGATTCCGGGGCGACCACCGTCGGATACGGGTTGATCGAGGCGGCGCGGGGGCAGGGCTACGCGAGCGAGGCGCTGCGCGCGCTGCTCGACTACGCGCGGGCTCTGGGCGCGACGAGGATCCTCGGCAGTGCGAATCGAGACAACACCGCCTCCTGCCGGGTGATGGAGGCCGCGGGCATGCGGTTCGTCCGCTCCGACGAGCGAGAGCACTTCTACGCCACTGCGTGGGGCGAGCCTTCACGAGGCACTGCCCGATCCTGAGCTCGGTCGCGCAGCCGCCCGATCGGAATCGGGGGCGCTGCGGGGTCTCGCCGCGGGCGAAGTGGGGGATGAGCGGCACCTGCCCCACCTTCAGGAAGATGCAGGGCGTGAGGGCGGGATCGCGTGGTGCTCCGCCCACGGCTTCGTGCAGGCGGCTGGCGGATCCTTCACCGCTCCGCCCGGGTGTAGACCTGCCCCGGTGTAGTCCTCGCGCACGGTGTCTCGGATCTGCACGGGTGCGGGAGGTCTACTTCGGCTGACGGATCCGGATCCCCGATCCCGCCCTCACACCACGTCGCGACGCCAGCGCAGCAACCAGCCGGCCGCGAGCGCCACCGCGGCGTAGGCGACGATCACCGCGAACCCCGCCCAGATGCCGAGCGCGCCCGAGCCCTGCGGAGCCGACGGGTCGAGCGCCGACAGGTTGTTCATCAGGCTCGCCCCGACGAAAGCGTCCGTCGCGGCACCCGGCAAGAACTTCGCCACCTGCGCGCTCCACTCCCAGAACTGCGCGCCGGTGCGCAGCAGCGGCTCGACGAACTGGGTGAACACGAGGGCGATCACGATCGCGACGGCCTGATTGCGCACGAGCACGCCGATCCCGAACCCGATGACCGCCCAGATGCCGAGCACCGCGAGCACCCGCCCGATCACGGCCCAGGTCTCGCCCGTGCCGAGCATCGGATCGGCGCCGGTCGCCGCGAGCACGCTCGCACCGGCCCCGACCGCGCCGATCAATCCTGCCGCGCCCAGTGCGATGCCGAAGCCGAGCAGCACGACGGTCTTGCTCAGCAGCACCAGTCCGCGACGGGGCTCGAGCGTGAAGGTGAGTCCGAGGGTGCGGTGCCGCAGTTCGCCCGTGGCCGTGAGCGCGCCCAGCAGCAGCGGCACGACGTAGCCGAAGCCCGACACCGACGAGTAGACCATGTCGGCCGCGCTCTGGGCCGGCAGCGCCGGAGCTCCCTCGCCGGCGCCCGCGAGCGCCTCGCCCATCGCACTGAACATGAATCCGAACATCGACGCGATCATCGCTGAGTACGCGGCGATCACGATCGCGAGGATCCACCACAGCTTTGTGGAGAGCACCTTGCGCCACTCCGACGAGAGGGAGCGGGTGATGCGGTTGCCGCTCATCGCGGGCCTCCTTCCGCGGGGGCGGGTGCGGGGGCTGGGGCGGGTGCGGAAGTCGGTGCGGGATCGGAGGGCCCCTCCGGGCTCGGCCCTGCAGCCCCGCCCTCGATCAGGTCGAGGAAGATCTGCTCGAGCTCGCTCTCCTCGACGCTCAGGTGGGAGAGCGGGATCCCGGCCCGCAGCGCGATCTCGCCGACGGCGGCGGGCTCGATCCCGCTCACCCGCATCGTCTCGCCGCGCACCCCGTGCACCTGCCCGCCCGCGGCCTGCAGGGCCTGCGCGAGCCCCGGCTGATCGGCGGCCGAGACGAGCACCGTGCGCTCGCCGTCGCCCCGCTGTAATTCGGCCAGCGTGCCCGCGAAGGCGAGCTCGCCGCGGCGGATCACCACCACGTCATCGACCGTCTGCTGCACCTCGCTCAGCAGGTGCGACGACAGCAGCACGGTCTTGCCCTCGCTCGCGAGGTGGCGCAGGAAGAGGCGGATCCAGCGGATGCCCTCGGGGTCGAGGCCGTTGATCGGCTCGTCGAGCAGGATCACCTGGGGCTCGCCGAGCAGCGCCGCCGCGAGTGCGAGCCGCTGGCGCATGCCGAGCGAGTAGCCTCCGGTCTTGCGGTCGGCGGCGCCCGCGAGGCCCACGAGCCCGAGTTTCTCGTCGATGCGTTCGCGGGGTACTCCGATGGCGCGGCGCACGATGTCGAGGTGCGCCCGGCCGGTGTGCGCGGGGTGGAAGTTCGCGGAGAGGGCTGAACCGACGGTGAGCGCCGGGCGCTCGAGGGCGGTGTAGGGCGTGCCGCCGATGGTGGCAGTGCCCGAGTCGGGACGCAACAGGCCGAGCACCATGCCGAGCGTGGTCGTCTTGCCCGAGCCGTTCGGGCCGAGGAAACCCGTGACGCGACCCGGTTGCGCGGTGAAGCTGAGGTCGCTCACGGCCTGCACGCCGCCGAAGCGCTTCGAGAGGTGCGCGACCTCGACCGCGCGCTGCGTCTGCGTCATGGGGCCTCCTCGCTCGCCTGTGCAATAACTCTATACGAGCTAGAACTATTGCCGCCAGGACTCCCCTTGTTCTGCCCGTGCCCGGCAAGCATTCGCGAATGCGAAACGCGGAGTCCCGATTTGCCCCCTCAGCACTTCGCGAGGCAGCAAATCGGGACTCCGCGTTTCGAGCGCCTCCGGGCCTAGTGCCCGCCGCCCGTGTACGGGCCGAGCTCGGCGAGCCGCCGCATGTGCTCGGCGAGCGCGAAGCGCGGATCCACCGTGTTCTCCTCGCCGAGCACCAGCTGCGCGGCCCACTCGCCGAGCTGGGGCGAGAACTTGAAGCCGTGACCCGAGAGACCCGCGATGGTGACGACGCGATCGGTGCGGTCGACCACGGGCAGGCGGTCGGGCGTGTACGCGCAGTGGTGCACGCTCTCGCGCACGGGCTCGGGGTTCACGCCGTCGAAGAGTTCGGCGGCGCGCTGCCCGATCTTGATGAGCTCCTCGCGGGTGTGGTGGGTCGGCACCTCGGAGACGTCGCGGAACACCGGCCACTCCGGGTTGGTGCAGGCCTTGAACGCGTAGCCGTCGAAGCTCGGCGCGCCGAAGAAGTGCACGGATCCGGCGTCGCGCAGGAACGCGGGGAACTTCGAGGGGGCGAAGGCGTCCGGATCCCGCGGCATGAACCACGTGAGCCCGAGCACCTGCAGGCGCAGCAGCTCCTTGAGCTGGGGGCGCAGGCGGGTGGACCAGGATCCCGAGGCGATCACCACGGTGCCCGCGAGCCAGGCGCCCTGCGTGGTGCGCACGACGACGCCGTCGGGGCGCTCCTCGATGTCGATGACGGGCGTGTTGAAGAAGAGCCGCGCGCCGTTGCGCTCGGCGAGGTCGAGCGCGCTCATCACGGCGACCTCGGGGCGCAGGCCGCCGCCGTGCTCGTCGAGCAGCGCGATGTCGTCGTCGTTCACGAGGTGCTGCGGGTACTCGGCGCGCAGTTCGGCGTTCGAGAGCACTCGGTGGGGGATGCCGAACTCGCGCACGTTGTTCATGGCGATCTCGAGGTCGGGGAAGCCCTCGGGGCCGATCGACAGGCAGCCGACCTCGGCGTAGATGTCGCGCCCCGACTCGGCCTCGAGTTCGCGCCATAGATCGCGCGAGCGCTGGATCATCCTCACGTAGGTGCCGCCCTCGTGCACCGCGGTGCGGAACACCCGCGATTCCCCGGCGTACGATCCGTGCGAGTGCACGCGGCCGTACTGCTCGATCCCCACGACGTCGATGCCCTCGCGCTTGCTCAGCTGCCACAGTGCCATCGACCCCACGGAGCCCGCACCGATGACGACCACGTCGGTCTTCTGCAGTTCCATTCGATCCTCTTCCGTTCTGTCATCCCGCGAGCAGTCGCAGGATCGCTGTCTTCCTCTGTCGCCCTGCGCGCAGCCGCAGGATCTTGTCGTGTGCGCGAGCGCGGCGGCGCGCTCCGCGCGGGGGTGCTCAGGCGAGGGCCGGCTTGTCCCAGAGCTTCAGCTTCGTGCCGATGCCGCGCTCGACCGCGTTGCGGTAGACCTTCGTGGCCCAGGCCACGTCCTCGACGGGCATGCCGCCGACCGAGTAGATGAAGACCTCGTCGTCGTTCTTGCGGCCGGGGGTGTCTCCCTCGATGATCTCGCCGAGATCCTCGAACTGCTCGGGGGTCATGCGGCCGTCGCGCACGCGGTCGACGAGCGCCATGCCCCAGATGCCGACGGTGTCGTGCGCGTTGCCGGGCAGCTCGGCGCCCCAGGCCTCGTAGATGCTGCGGGCATCGGCGACGTGGCGGGCGCGCTGCACGAGGCTCTCCTCGAGGGCGAGGTGCGCGGAGCAGAGCACGAGGGCGCCGGGCTTCACCCACTCGTCGGCGACGTAGGGGTAGTTCTCGACGCCGGAGGGGCTCGGGATCGCGATGCTCACGATGTCGCTGCCCTCGACGGCGCCCTGCAGCGTGTCGACCTGCTCGATCGCGGTGATGCCGGGGAAGTTCTCGCGCACCCAGTCGATGTAGCCGTCGATGCTGCCCTGGCTGCGACCGAACACCTTGAGCGTGTCGATGCCGGGGCGCACGGCGACGAGGGCCTCGAGCGAGGTGCGGTTCATGGGGCCGGGGCCGGCGATGCCGACGACCCTCGCGTCCTCGCGGGCGAGGTGGCGGGCGCCGACGCCGGGGATGGCGCCGGTGCGGTAGGCGCTGAGCAGGTTCGCGGACATGTGCGCGAGGGGCGCGCCCGTGTCCTTGTCGTTGAGGGTGAACATGAGGATCGAGCGGGGGAGGCCGATCTTGCGGTTCTCGACGTTGGATCCGTACCACTTGCAGCCGGCGGTCTGGAAGCTGCCGCCGAGGTAGGCCGGCATCGCCATGAAGCGGCGATCGGGTCCGTCGAGCGGCATGCCTTCGAAGGGCGACTCCTGCGGGAAGTAGATCTGCGCGCCGTGCAGGTCGTTCTCGACCCCGGCCATGCGGTAGTCGCCGCGCTTGAAGTCGACGAGCATCTCGCTCATCGTGTCGACGCAGGCGGCCATGTCGGTGACGCCTGCGGCGATCATGTCGGGCTCGCTCAGGTAGAGGAACTCGATGGTGGTGTCGGGTGCGTTCTGGGTATCAGGCACGGCGGTGTGTCCCTTCGGTCGGTGAGGTCAGCCTAGAACTATCCAAATGGATAGTCAAGTGCCGTTTTCAGGTGCCTGGGGGAGGCCCGCTGCCCTCCTCCCTGCTCGTTCGAGCACCGATCGACCCTCGAGCACCCGCCTGCGCGAAAACGAGGTGCTCGAACATCGATCGGTGCGGCAGGGGAGGCGGGTGCGGCGGTCGGGGAAGGGGCGCCGCCGCGCGGGCTCTATCGGAGCGCGGATCAGTGCACTGCGGGCCGTGACGCGGATCAGCGCGCTGCGGCGGCCTCGATGAGCTCGCGGATCCGCCGCACCGCGGGCGCGGGATCCTCCGGGCAGACCAGCTGCTTGAACACGATGCCGTCGAGCGCGAACCAGATCAGCTCGGTCAGCTCGGGGTCGTCGACGCCGAGCCGGTGCAGCTGCCGTGCGATCGCGTCCCGGTACGCCTGATAGTGGCGCTCGGCAAGCGGTTGCAGCTCGGGCCTCCGCCGCGATTCGAGCAGCAGCTCGTACTGGAACGACTGCACGCCGGCCTCGCGATCCGCCAGCGACTCGATCCCGTCTGCGAACTCCTGCGCGGTGAGGCCGCTGCTCAGCATGTTGGATCCGCGCAGACTCTCGTCGATCGCGTACTCCATCGCCTCGGCGATGAGCTGGTCGCGCGTGCCGAAGTGGTGGCGCACGAGCCCGTGCGAGACTCCGGCCTCTGCCGCGACGGCCCGATAGGTCAGTGCCCGCAGCCCGCCCTCGGCGACGACCACGACGGTGGCGCGCAGCAGCGCGGAGCGCCCAGAAACGTCTTTCACATCACCGAGCGTAGCGAACCGCTGCTCTGCCCGACGCCGGAGGCGCGACACGCCACCTCCTCCGATCGCAGGCGACGTGTCGCGACTGCCCGTCCGAGAAAGAGGTCAGGGCGCAGGGCCCGGCCGAGGTGCGTAGGCTTGACGCATGCGCCTGTACCTCGCCTCGACGTCCCCCGCCCGGCTCTCGGTCCTGAGGGGCGCGGGCATCGAGCCGATCTGCTTCTCGCCCGAGGTCGACGAGGACGCGGCGGTCGCCGCGCGCGAGGCCGAGCTGGGCCGGTCGCTCAGTGCGCCCGAGTTCACCGAGTACCTGGGGCGGCTCAAGGCCGAGGACGTGGTGCGCCGACACGGGCACGAGATCGACGGTCTGGTGCTGGGCGGCGACTCGATGTTCCTGCTCGACGGCGAGATCCTGGGCAAGCCGCATGAGCCCGAGGTGGCGCTCGCACGCGCGAAGCACCACCGCGGTCGCACCGGGGTGCTGCACTCGGGGCACTGGCTCATCGACTGCACGGGAGGCGAGGTGCGGGGAGCTGCAGGATCCGTCGACACCGCCGAGGTGGAGCTGTCGGCCGATCTCACCGACGAAGAGCTCGCGGCCTACGTCGCGACGGGGGAGCCGCTCGAGCTGGCCGGGGGCTTCGCCATCGACGGGCTCGCGGGGGCGTTCATCGAGCGGATCGAGGGAGCCCCGAGCTGCGTGATCGGACTCTCCCTGCCGGCGCTGCGCCGCCTCGTGATCGAGCTGGGGCACTCCTACCCGGCGCTCTGGAACCGCTGAACCGCCCCGCCTGAAACGCAGAGTCTCAGAATGCTGAAACCCGTCGTACGGTTCTGACAATTCGGGACTCCGCGTTTTACCTCCGGGCGAGCAGCGCGACCGTGAGCGTCGCGATGACGGTTCCGTCGGCGAGATCCACCCCCAAGAGCTCCTCGATGAGCGCGATCCGCTGGTAGAACACCGACCGCGACAGTCGCGCGCGCTGCGCCGCGAGCGAGCGGTTGGTGGGGTGATCGAGATAGGCGCGCAGCACCGCCAGCAGGTCGCCGCTGTGACCCGGGCCGCCGGCGGCGTCGTGCTCGATGAGCGGGGCGAGCGTCTCCTCGGCGAACTCCTGCACCTCCGGCAGCGCGGCGAGCCCCCGCACCAGGTACGCGAGCGGCTGGCGCTCGGCCTGCTGCACAGTGACGCGGCCGGCGCTCGCCGCCGGATCCAGCGCCCCCGCCGCGCGCACCTGCTCGAGCGACGAGATCAGCCCGCGCACCCGCCCGTCGGCGGCGCCGAGGCTCAGGTGGGCGCGCCAGGCGGGCGGCACGGTGCTGGGCAGCAGCGCGTCGAGTTCGCGGGCGAGGCGCGAGGCGAGGGCCGGCACGCGGCCCTCGAGTGCGTCGGCGCGCGGATCGCCCGGAGGGAACGAGAGCAGCGCGATGAATGCGGGATCGGCGCCGGCCTCCGGGCCGGTGTCGGGAGCGAGGATCACCCTCCCCTCCGGGGCCACCGCCCGCCTGAGCGCCGTGGCGAGCAGGGCGTGCTGCAGTGACGCGTCGCCGCCGAAGTTGCCCGCGCCGCGCAGGGTCGCGCCGAGCAGCCGCCGGCCCGAGACCGGTAGGCCGGCGGCGGCGAGTTGCACCGCGAGCTCCTCGTCGCGGCGGTAGCGTCCGCCGAGCAGTACGTCGAAGAGGCGCTTCGACGAGAGCTGCAGCCACTGCCCGCCCTCGGGATCCGCGAGACGCCCGAGCGCGAGCGCGAACGCGCCGAGCTCGAGCACGGTGCGTCGCCCGGCGGGGTGGTCCGGACCCGGCAGGGCGGTCAGTCGACCCCACCGTCGGCCCTGCGCTTCGACCGGCACGCGCTCCCAACCGCGCGGAAGTTCGAACTCCTGGCCGTCGGCGCCGGCCCACGGGGCGAGCGGGTGCTCCTGTGCTGAGGCTTGCGCCGGCGCCTGCGCCGGACCGGACCCTGATCCGCCCGCCCCATCGGCTCGACCGGCCCAGGCGACGACCCGTCTCGCGGAGTCCTCGAGCACCACGGCCGTGCCGAGCGTGTCGGCGAGGCGCTCGATCACGTAGTCCACGGGGCTGCGGTTGAGACCCAGCTCGGTGAGCATCGCGTGCACCTCGGCCCGCGCCGCGAGCGCCTCGGTCTGCGCGGCGAGGATGCGCTGATGCACGCGCTGCGTGATCTGCACGAATCGCACTTCCCGGTGCAGCGCGATGAGGGGGACGCCCCGGCGCTCGCACGCCTCGAGCAGCGGCGTCGGCGGATCCGCGAAGAAGCGCCCGAGCTCGAGCACCACGGCCGCGGGCTCGGTGTCGAGCAGCGTCGCGGAGAGACGTTCGAGCTCGGCCCCGCTGCGCGGCCAGCCGGCTCCGGTGGTGAGCACCAGCTCGCCGCCGTCGAGCAGGCTGACCGCGGCGGATCCCGCGACCACGTGCGCCCAGCGGATCTCGCGGTCGAGTCCCTCCGACCCCGCGAGCACCCGCGGATCGCCGGCGAGCACCTCGGGGAGTCCGAGCGCGTCCGCGACGCTGATGCTGTTCTGCATTGTTCCTCGTTTCCGGTGGTGCTGATGGGGTGGGCGGATCCAGCGCCGCGGATCTGCCGAACGCCGCGGATGCCGAACGCCGGACGGATCTCCCAGAAATGCACCGCTGTTCGGCAGATCTGTGCTTCTCGGGCGCGGGAGGGGTTGTCGAACAAAGTGTACGGGAACCGGCGTAAAAGCGGATGGAGTGACGGTGTTCAAGGCGGATCAGCCCTGAAATACTGGGCCATATCGGAGTTCGGCGATCCCGAACATATTGATCGAGAGGAACGCGGATGGCACTCATCCCTCATATCATCGGTGGCGAGAAGGTCGATGCGGCTGAGCGCACCCAGCCGGTGTACAACCCGGCGACCGGCGAGCAGCAGCACGAGGTCGCGATCGCGTCGGCCCAGACGGTCGAGGAGGCTATCGCCGCGGCCAAGGCCGCGCTGCCGATGTGGCGCAAGACCAGCCTCACCAAGCGTGCCGATGTGTTCTTCAACCTGCGTCAGCTGCTCAAGCAGCGCACCCCCGAGCTGGCCGCGATCGTCACGAGCGAGCACGGCAAGGTGCTCTCGGACGCCGCCGGCGAGATCGCCCGCGGCCTCGAGAACGTGGAGTTCGCGTCGGGCCTGCTGCACCTGCTGAAGGGCGAGCGCGACGAGCAGGTCTCGACCGGCGTCGACGTGCACTCGATCAAGCAGCCGGTGGGTGTGGTCGCGGCGATCACCCCCTTCAACTTCCCGGTCATGGTGCCGCTGTGGATGATCGCCTCGGCGATCGCGTGCGGCAACACGGTGGTGCTGAAGCCCTCGGAGCGCGACCCCTCCGCGTCGGTGTTCATCGCCGAGCTGTTCCGCGAGGCGGGCCTGCCCGACGGCGTGCTCAACGTCGTGCACGGCGATAAGGTGGCCGTCGACACGCTACTCGACAGCCGCGACGTGAAGGCGATCTCTTTCGTGGGCTCGACCCCGATCGCGAAGTACATCTACGAGCGGGCCGCCGCGAACGGCAAGCGCGTGCAGGCGCTCGGCGGCGCGAAGAACCACATGATCGTGATGCCCGACGCCGACCTCGACGGCGCCGCCGACGCAGCGGTCTCGGCTGCCTACGGCTCGGCGGGCGAGCGCTGCATGGCCGTGTCCGTCGTCGTCGCGGTCGGAGGCGTGGGTGACGAGCTCGTCGCGAAGATCGCCGAGCGCATGGAGAAGCTCAAGATCGGCGACGGCACCGATCCCGCATCCGAGATGGGCCCGCTCATCACCGCCGAGGCCAAGGCCCGCGTGGAGTCCTACGTGGCCGGCGCCGAGGCCGAGGGCGCGACCGTGGTCGTCGACGGCCGCGAGGCGAAGTTCGACGGCGACGGCTTCTTCACGGGCGTCTCGCTGCTCGACCACGTCAAGACCGACAGCAAGGTCTACCTCGAGGAGATCTTCGGCCCCGTGCTCGCGGTCGTGCGCGTCGACACCTACGAGGAGGGCGTGCAGCTCATCAACGACCACCAGTTCGGCAACGGCACCGCGATCTTCACCCGCGACGGCGGCGTGGCGCGCCAGTTCGAGTTCGAGGTCGAGGCCGGCATGGTCGGCATCAACGTGCCGATCCCCGTGCCCGTCGGCTCGTTCTCGTTCGGCGGCTGGAAGGACTCGCTCTTCGGCGACGCCCACATCTACGGCCCCGAGTCGATCCACTTCTACACCCGCTCCAAGGTCGTCACCACCCGCTGGCCGAAGCCCGAGCAGTCGAAGGTCGACCTCGGCTTCCCGAGCAACAGCTGACGCGTCGGGAGAGAATAAGAGACATGACTGATTACATCGACCTGAACGGCGCCGAGCAGGCCTTCGGCGACACCGACGCCCAGCGCGAGGTGCGCCGCAACGACCGCGACTACGTCTTCCACTCGTGGTCGGCGCAGGCGCAGATCAACCCGCTGCCGGTCGCCAAGGGCGAGGGCGTGCGCTTCTGGGACTACGACGGCACCGAGTACCTCGACTTCTCGTCGCAGCTCGTCAACCTGAATCTCGGCCACCAGCACCCCGGTCTCGTCAAGGCGATCCAGGATCAGGCCGGCCGTCTGGCCACGATCCAGCCCGCCATGGCGAACGACGTGCGCGGCGAGCTCGCGAAGCGCATCGTCGAGCACTCCTTCGAGGGCGCCCGCTCGGTGTTCTTCACCAACGGCGGCGCCGACGCGAACGAGTACGCGGTGCGCATGGCCCGTCACCACACCGGCCGCCAGAAGGTGCTCGCCCGCTACCGCTCGTACCACGGCTCGACCGCGACCGCGATCACGCTCACGGGCGAGCCCCGCCGCTGGGCCAACGGCACCCCCGATGCCGGCGTGGTGCACTTCTTCGGCCCCTACCCCTACCGCTCGGAGTTCCACGCCGAAACCCCGGAGCAGGAGACCGAGCGCGCGCTGCAGCACCTCGAGCACACGATCCAGCTGGAGGGCCCGAACACGATCGCGGCGATCATCCTCGAGAGCGTCACCGGCACCAACGGCATCCTCGTGCCCACGCCGGGGTACCTCGAGGGCGTGCGCGAGCTGTGCGACCGCTACGGCATCGTGATGATCTGCGACGAGGTCATGGCGGGCTTCGGCCGCACCGGCGAGTGGTTCGCGTTCCAGGCGTTCGGGGTCACCCCCGACCTCGTGACCTTCGCGAAGGGCGTCAACTCGGGCTACGTGCCGCTGGGCGGTGTCGTGATCTCCGAGCCGATCCACAACACCTTCGCCGATCGCCCGTTCCCGGGCGGCCTCACCTACAGCGGCCACCCCCTCGGCGCCGCGGCCGGCGTCGCCACCTTCGACATCTTCGAGGAGGAGCAGATCCTCGAGCGCGTGCGCGACCTGGGGTCGCGCGTGGTCGGGCCGCGTCTGCGCGAGATGGCCGAGAAGCACCCGTCGGTCGGCGAGGTGCGCGGCACGGGCCTGTTCTGGGCGATCGAACTGGTGCTGGATCGCGAGACCCGCGAACCGCTCGTGCCGTTCAACGCGGCCGGCGAGGCTGCAGCCCCGTTCAACGCGGTCATCGGCGCCTGCAAGCAGGCCGGTCTGTGGCCCTTCGCCGCCGGCAACCGCCTGCAGGTCGCGCCGCCGCTGATCATCAGCGAGGAGGACCTCGTCAGGGGCCTCGACATCATCGACGAGGCGCTGAACGTCGCCGACGGCTACTACACCGGCGCGTAGCCACCCGGCGTCACCCGCTCCCTTCGACGAGCTCGGGGAGCGGGTGGCGCCGCAACCGCCGCGCGAAGTCGCAGGATCCCTGTTGATGGGATCCTGCGATTTCGCGCAGAATGACGTAAGTCGAGAGACGCAAACCAAGGAGCATCATGGCCAAGTACCGAGTGCAGAACCCCGCGACGGGCGAGATCATCGAGACGTTCGACAGCGCGACCGACGCCGAGATCGAGCAGCAGCTCGCCGCCGCCGATGCGGTCTACCGCGAGTGGCGCGAGAAGAGCGTGCAGGAGCGCGCCGTCGTCGTGAAGCGCGCGGCCGAGATCTTCGAGGAGCGCAAGGATGAACTCGCTCGGATCATCGCGACCGAGATGGGCAAGTCGCTCGCGGAGTCGATCGACGAGGTCGAGTTCGCGCGCGACATCATCGAGTACTACGGGGTGCACGGCCCGAGCCTCATCACCGACTACGAGATCCCGAGCACGATCCCGGGCAAGGCCTACGTCGAGCACCGCCCCATCGGCGTGCTGCTCGGCGTGATGCCCTGGAACTTCCCCTACTACCAGGTGGCTCGCTTCGCCGCGCCGAACCTGCTGCTCGGCAACACGATCCTGCTCAAGCACGCCGATATCTGCGCGCGCTCGTCGCTGACCATGCAGGAGATCTTCGAGCAGGCCGGCGTGCCCGTCGGGGGCTACCAGAACGTGTTCGCCTCGCACGACCAGATCGCGACGATGATCGCCGATCCGCGCGTGCAGGGCGTCTCGCTCACCGGCTCGGAGCGGGCTGGCGCGATCATCGGGGCGCAGGCCGGCCAGCACCTGAAGAAGTGCGTGCTCGAGCTCGGTGGCATCGACCCGATGGTGGTGCTCGACAGCGACGACGTCGCGGCGACCGCGGCCGAGGCCTGGAACTTCCGCGTCTACAACGGCGGCCAGGTCTGCAACTCGAACAAGCGCCTCATCGTGATGGACGACATCTACGACGAGTTCGTGGCCGAGCTCAAGAAGCTCGCTTCGGGCCTCACCCCGGGCGACCAGCTGAACCTCGCCGAGGGCGAGTTCGCCCCGCTCTCGACCCGCGCAGCCGCCGAGACGGTGCACGCGCAGGTGCAGCGCGCCGTCGAGGAGGGCGCGACCCTTGAAGCCGGCGGTGTGCTCTCCGAGGGTCCGGCGGCCTACTACTCGCCGGCCGTGCTGACCGGTGTGCCCCGCGACTCCGAGTCGTACCGCGAGGAGATCTTCGGCCCGGTCGCGACGGTGTACCGCGTGTCGAGCGACGAGGAGGCACTCGAGCTCGCGAACGACTGCGCGCTCGGCCTCGGCGGCTCGGTGTTCTCGACCGATGAGGCCCGCGCGGCACGCGTCGCCTCGCGGCTCGAGGTCGGCATGTCGCACGTCAACACCATCGCGGCCGAGGCGGCCGAGATCCCGTTCGGCGGCGTGAAGCGCTCGGGCTTCGGCCGAGAGATGGGCCCGCTCGGCATCGGCGAGTTCGCGAACAAGCGCCTGTACTTCGTCGCGGCATAGCGCGCCGCGTTCCTGAGCGTCGATATGACGCGTGTGGCCCCTCCTCGGGAAGAGGAGGGGCCACACGCGTCATATCGACGGCGCATCGAGCGGGGTCGGTACCCCCCTCTTCGTCGTGCGGCGGCGCAGGGTCACGGCGCGTCGTCGACCACTCGCGTCTCGATCGCCGTGCTGCTCGTCACCTCGTTCGCGCCGAAGCCGAACACGGCGACCCCCGTCAGCATCCGTTCCCCGATCACGAGGCCCGTCTCGGGGTCCACAATGATCTCCATCCGCTCGTCGTTCCGCAGAGCCTCGGTGCGTCCGAACGCCACACCCTCCATGCCGTCGAGGTTCGGAACCCCGGCCGTGCTCGTGACTCCGGGTACGAGGGCGAGCGCTTCGAGCAGCGCAGCTCGCTGGGCGGCCGGGATCAGACCCGTGCGCAGTAGGCCGGCGATCCGATCGAAGTTATCCTCGGCGCGCGACGCCGACGCGTCGGCGTATTGGCCGTCGATCCAGGCGTAGGCGGCTTCGCCGCTCTCAGTGGGGATATCGCCGAGGTCGACGCCGATCCAGCCCTCTTCGAGACCGGGGTCGGCAGCGGGATCCGTGCCCGGCGGCAGATCACCGAGTCCGTGGTAGAAGGCACCATGGGGTGCGGTGAGGTGCTCGACGTGTTCGCCGGATCCGGGTTCCGCAGTGACCGCTTCTCCTGCCCCCCAGTCGCGTACGAGCACCCATTCGTCGCTCGGATCTGCGGGCATGTACACGTCGATCCTCTGCTCGTTCGGCTGGTATTCCGCGGTTGCGGGATCCGCCTCGTCGCCTGCGATCACCCCCCAGTCGGCCCGAGTGCTCGCCAGCAGGTACTGGCCCGGAGCCGGCACCGCGTCCTCGAATGCGACCGTCGTGCCCGCGATCTCCCGCAGCAGCTCGCTCGCGCGGGCGGACTCGACCGCCAGCGCGACGTTGCCGCCGACCAGTGTGAGCGCGAGGGCCCCGCCGACGGCGCCGAGGCTCCAGCCGACCCGGTGGCCCACCCGCTTGCGGTTGCCGACGTGGGACGCGGCGGGCACGGGATCCGCGATCCGCACCTCCTGCTCCTGCGGGGCCACCTCGCGCATCGCCCGGTCGAGGCGGGCGAACGCCGGCGCCAGCTGCGCGGGCGTCGGCTCGGTCACTTCTGCGCGCAGGGACTGCAGCGCGGTGTAGTCACTCATGGACGGTCTCCTTCAACTCGGTGACGGTTGGCGGGGCGTCGCGCAGCACGCGGCGCGCCCGATTGAGTCGTGAGCGCACCGTGCCGACGGGGATCTCCATCGCCTCCGCGATCTGCTCGTAGCTCAAGCCCTCCCAGGCGAAGAGCAGCAGGCAGTCGCGGTCCGCCATCGAGAGCCGCCGCAGTTCGCGGGCGACGCGGCGCACCTCCAGGCGCGTCTCGGCGATCTCGGCGAGTTCGTCGGCGATGCTCTGGATCGGCGCCTCCGCCGCGGCCCGCTCAGCGGATCTGAGCGTGCGAGCCTCGGCGATGCGGTGGCGGTGGATCAGATTCGTGGCGATCCCGAGCAGCCACGGTCTCGCGTCCTCCCGTTCGAGATCGAAGCGGCCGCGCCGCTCGAACGCGATGAGGAAGGTTTCGCTCGTGACGTCGTCGGCGACGCTGCTTCCGGTTCGGCGCGCGACATAGCGGTGCAGGGCCGCGGCGTGACGATGGAAGAGTTCCCCGAAGACGGCGGGCTCCGCGAGTGATCGTGCGATCAGGATGGAATCTGTGCTCACATAGGGGTATTCCCCGGGCGGAGCGGAAAAGTTCACGATTCACGCCGGCAGCGCTCCGTCGAGCAACCGCGCCCGGTCGAATCCGGAGTCGGGTAGGAGCGGTGATACGCCGGGCTCACGCCTCGGGCGAGTCGTCCATGGTGCCGGTCTCGGGGCTGCCGGCCTCGGGCGCGTAGCGCAGCAGCACCGCCCCGGCGCTCCCCGAGACCGGCGGCTCGATGAGGCGCAGGTTCGTGGGTGCCGCCCCGTCTGGGAAGACCCTGCTGCCCTCGCCGAGCACGATCGGGTAGACCCAGAGCTTCAGCTCGTCGAAGAGGCGCTCGGCGACGAGCGTCTGCACGAGGTCGATGCTGCCGATGACGTGCACCTCGTCGTGCCGCTCGCGCAGGCGCGCCAGCTCGCCAGGAAGGTCGTCTCCCACGCGCGTGCTGCCCGGCCAGCCGAGCGGGAAGTCGCGGTTGCGCGTGGCGACGTACTTGGGCAGCGCGTTCAGCACGCGGCCGACCTCGCTGTCGCCGTGCTGCGGCCAGTATTCCGCGAAGATGTCGTAGGTGCGGCGGCCCAGCAGCAGCGCGTCCATGCGGTGCATGCCGTCCATGACGGATCGGCCGACCATGTCGTCGGGGTGCGGCGCCTGCCAGCCGCCGAAGCGGAAACCCCCGGCGGGATCCTCGTCGGGCGCGCCCGGGGCCTGGGCGACCCCGTCGAGCGTGGTGAACAGGTCGATCACGATGCGACCCGCTGCTGCGTTCTCGGTCATGATGGCTCGAACCGGTCGTCTATGGGCGGTCTCAGATTCCGGGCACCGAATCCGGGCCCGCGCCGTGCTCCTCGGTGTACGCCTCGGGGCCCTGCTCGGCGGCCTGCGGCTCCATGTAGGTGAACTCGATGATGTTGCCGTCGGGGTCCTGCATGCTGCGCTGGTACATGAAGCCGTAGTCCTGCGGCTCGCGGTTCTCGGTGCCGCCGGCGGCGAGGCCGGCCTCGACTGTCGAGTCGACGTGCTCGCGGGAGTCGCGGGTGAATGCGACGATCGCCTGCGCGCTCTCGCGCGGATCGGCGATCGGCTTGTCGGTGAACTGCGCGAAGTGCTCGTGGGTCAGCACCATGAAGAACGTGTTCTCGTCCCAGACGACGCAGGCGGCGTTCTCGTCGGTGAACAGCGGATTGATGTCGCAGCCCAGCGCCGTGTAGAAGGCCTTGCTGCGTTCGAGGTCGGTGGTGGTGAGGTTGACGAAGATCACGTGAGGCTCCCTTGGCTCGCTCGTCGGATGACTCAAGCTTGCAAAAAACTCGCGAGCTTGTCGAGGGCAAGCGGCGAGATTCGTTCGGCGCCGGCCTCGGAGCCCCGCCACGGGACCCTGGGATCGCCTGGAGCGGGGCGCCATTGTAGGCCTCCGGCCCCGTTGTAGACCTCTCGCACCGCGCGAGAGGTCTACAACGGGGCGAGGAGTCTACGCCGGCGCTGTGGGCGAACGCCGCGATCGTCGTGCTGCTCACCCCGCTCGCGCCGATGCTCGCGGGATGAAAGGGGGCGTCCTGCCCCGTCTCGTCGTCACATCATCGTCATTTGCATAGCTCTGCTATGCAAATGGGTGTATGATTGTTTTTGTGGTTGAAGATAACGCTCAGAATGCATCGAATCTTGATGCTCTTGCGCTTGAGCTGACCCGTATCAGCGGTCGGTTCTCCCGCATCGCGGGCCGCACCGCGGGCGTGGGCTACTCGCTCGTCGCCTGGCGCGTGCTCGCCGAACTCGAGCAGTCGGGTTCGGCGCGCGTGAGCGAACTCGCCCAGCAGCAGCGGGTCGCGCAGCCCTCCATGACCGGACTCGTGCAGCGCCTCGAGCACGAGGGCTGGGTCGACCGGCACCCCGATCCCGATGACGGCCGCGCCACCCGCGTGGGCATCACCGAGGCGGGCCGTGCGGCTCTCGACGAGTACCGCGGCATCGCCGCCGATCGCGTGCGGCCGCATCTCGGCGAACTCTCCGACTTCGACCGGGCGACGCTCGCGCGCGCGGTCGAGCTGCTGCAGCAGCTGAGCGAGCGGATCGAGGATCCGCGAGCCTGATCCACGGCCGCCCGCCCGGCGCGCGCGGCACCCACACCGAACACCAACGACCGAGGAGTCATCACGTCCACCGTCACAGAATCCCGCTCCGACACCGGGTCGATCCGCGTGCCGCACGGCGCATCGCAGGCGAGCACCGCCCGCGCCGCAGCCGAGCCGCCCCGCAAGGCTTCGATCCTGCGTCAGCCCACCGCCGTGTGGGCGATCGCATTCGCCTGCGCCATCTCGTTCATGGGGATCGGCCTCGTCGATCCGATCCTGCCGGCCATCAGCCATGAGCTCGGCGCGACCGCCAGCCAGACCATGCTGCTCTTCACGAGCTACCTCTTCATCACGGGCATCGCGATGTTCTTCACGAGCTGGGTCTCCGGGCTCATCGGCGTCCGCTGGACGCTCGTGGCGGGCCTCGTGCTGATCGTGCTCTTCGCCGCCCTCGCCGGTGCATCCGGCACCGTCGGCGAGATCATCGGCTTCCGCGCCGGCTGGGGGCTCGGCAACGCGCTCTTCATCTCGACCGCGCTGGCCGCGATCGTGGGCGCAGCCTCAGGAGGCTCGCGCCAGGCGATCGTGCTCTACGAGGCCGCGCTCGGCGTGGGCATGGCGATCGGACCGCTCGTCGGCGGCGCGCTCGGTTCCATCTCGTGGCGCGGCCCGTTCTTCGGCACCGCGGTGCTCATGGCCGTCGCGCTGCTCGCGATCCTCGTCCTGCTGCGCGCCCCCAAGCAGACCGCTGAGGAGCGCAAGGCCGCCCGCGCTCAGCGCCCCTCGCTCGTGGCGGGATTCAAGGCGCTCGGCAACCCCGCGCTGCTCGCGCTCAGCGCCGTCGCGTTCTTCTACAACTTCGGCTTCTTCGTGCTGCTCGCCTACAGCCCGTACCCCATGGAGGCCGCGGCGAAGGCCGCAGGTATGCATGAGTTCGGCGCCCACGAACTCGGCCTCGTATTCTTCGGCTGGGGCCTCGCGCTCGCGATCACCTCGGTGCTCGTGGCGCCCGTGCTGACCCGTCGCTTCGGATTGCGGCCCGTGCTCTTCACCATGCTCGGCGGGCTCACGATCTGCCTGGTGCTGCTCGGCGTCTTCGTGAACTCCCTGCCCGGCCTCATCGCGGTCGTCGTCGTGAGCGGTCTGCTGCTCGGTGTGATGAACACCGCCCTCACCGAGGCCGTCATGGAGGCGACCGACCTGCCGCGCAACGTGGCATCGTCGACCTACTCGGCGGTGCGGTTCATCGGCGGAGCGATCGCCCCCGCCATCGCCGGCCCCATCGCCGCGGCGCTCGGCGCCCCGGCCCCGTACTGGGTGGGAGCCGCCTCGCTCGTCGTCTCGATCATCGTGCTCGCGAGCGTCGGCCACCTGCTGCACCGCGTCGGCGCGACGCCGCACGAGACCGCGGTGGGCGAGGCCGAGGCGATCGCCACGGGCGACGCCGCATAGGTCCGGCGCCCAGTGAGGAGATCCTGCTTCAGGCGGGTGTTCCGCCGCGGAACACCCGCCTGAAGCAGGATCTCCTCACTGAGTCCGGGTCGGTCCAAGATCGGCCCGCTACGCCGGGGCTGTGCGCTGCTAGCGTTGGCGCATGGAGCAGTCCGACTACAACACTCAGAACATCGAGGGCCCTCTGACTCCCCACGCCGTGTTCCTGGTGGTGAGGATCGTGGACGACCACGGGGACGGCGAGCAGAGCTTCGCGACGGTGCGGGAGACGCTCGGAGGTCTCGAGGATCTGGTCAAGACCGTGGGATTCCGAGGGCCGCGCATGCGACTCTCCTGCACGGTGGGCATCGGCGATCGGGTGTGGGATCGCCTGCTCGGGCCGCAGAAGCCCGCCGAACTGCACCCGTTCCGCGCGGTGCAGGGGGCGAAGCACACGGCGGTGTCGACGCCGGGCGATCTGCTCTTCCATATCCGGGCCGAGCGCGAGGACCTGGTCTACGAGCTCGAAAGGCTGCTGCTGCAGGGGCTCGGATCAGCCGTCGAGACGGTTGATGAGGTCTCGGGGTTCCGATACTTCGACGCGCGCGACCTGCTCGGCTTCGTCGACGGCACGGCGAATCCGATCGGCCCCGACCTCCCCGAGTCGGCGCTCGTGGGAGACGAGGATCCCGGCTTCGCCGGTGGCAGCTACGTCGTCGTGCAGAAGTATCTGCATGACCTCGAGGCGTGGCAGGGGCTGACGACGGAGCAACAGGAGGCCGTCATGGGGCGCACGAAGGCCGACAACCTCGAGCTCGACGACGCTCCGGCGGACGCGCAGAAGGCGCACAAGACGCTCGCGACGATCGAGGATGCTCAGGGCGAGCACGACATCGTGCGCGACAACATGCCCTTCGCGCGGCCGGGCAGCGGCGAGCACGGCACCTACTTCATCGGCTACTCGCGCCACCTCTGGGTGATCGAGCGGATGCTCGAGCGCATGTTCATCGGGGATCCGCCGGGGATGCACGACCGCCTGCTCGACTTCTCCACGCCCGTCACCGGCAGCGCATACTTCGTGCCGACCCCCGAGATGCTCGCGAGTCTCGCCGACTGAGCGCACGCGGTTCACGCTCGGCCTCCGGTGCCCGGCCTCGTGAGAGGTCGAAAAGGGCGCGGGAATCCGGAGGCGAGAGCCTTTATCGACCTCTCGCGCTACTCGGAGCGCATCCCCGGCTCAGCGCCCGCCGGTCGCCAGCCGCATGAGGTCGCTCTCGAGGTCGATGCCGACCTCGGTGCCGCCGGCGCTGCCGAAGGAGTGCTGGTATCCGGCCCAGGCCTCGCCGCGCACCGCATCGCGGAAACCGCCCGAGATCAGCGCAAGCAGCTCGGTCGCAGCGCGCTCGACCCGCTTGCCGAGATCGCCGCTGTTCCAGTCCTCGGGTGCGGCGAACAGGGAGGTGGGCACCGTCACGGTGCGCAGGTACGCGAACAGGCCGCGCAGCTGGTCGTCGATCACGAGCGCGTGCCGCGAGCTGCCCGCGGTCGCGGCGAGCACGACGGGGGTGCCGATGAGCAGGTCGTTGTCGAGCACCTGGAAGAACGAGGTGAACAGGCCGCTCGGCCCGGCCTTGTAGACCGGCGTCGAGACGACGAGCGCGTCGGCGTCGCGCAGGGTGTCGCTCGCCTCCTGCAGCGCCGCGGATACGTGCTGGGAGACCAGCGCGGTGGTGATGTCCTGCGCGAGCGACCGCAGGTCGATGAATCGGATCTGCAGGGAGACCTCGTTCTGCTTCGCCAGCGCGGCCGCCTTGTCGGCGATCCTGCTTGCGAGCATCGAGGTGGTGGAAGGGTCGCTCGTGCCGGCGCTCACGACCGCGAGGGTGCGGGTGCGCGGTTGTGCGGTGTTGGGGGTCTGGAGCATGGGTTCCTCCGGTGAGGGTGGCTGGATGTGAGTAGTAGCAGTGGGGCTAGGAGACGAGCTTGCGGCAGAGCGCTCGCAGATCCCGCATCTCCTCCGGGGTGAGGGCGGCGCCGAGCTCGCGGCCGACGCTCTTCGCGTGCGCGCGCCCGGTCTCCCGCTGCACGCGCGAGCCCTCCTCGGTGAGCGAGATGCGCACGGCGCGCCTGTCGTCGGGGTCGCTCTCGCGGTGCAGCAGGCCGCGCTCGACGAGCCGGTCGATCATGCGCGAGAGCGCCGGCTGGCTGAGCAGCACGCCGTCCTGGATCTGGCAGAGCCGCATGGGCCCGTCGCCCTTCGCGAGTGTGTAGAGCACGTCGTACTCGCGCATGGAGGCCTCGCTCCACATGCCCTCGCCCGCGAAGATCGCGGTGAGCCTCGCGTGCGCTGTCATGAGTGACTCCCAGGCCTCGTTGGCGAGCCTGAGGTCGACGCGGTCGGTGCTCATGGGGTCCTCCAGATGGTGAGCGGGGTGGGGCGCGGGGGCTGGGCGGATCAGCGCAGCCCGAAGCTCGCGCCGGCGCTGTCGAGGTACGGCGATCCGCCCGTCACGTTATCACCGCGGTTGGCGCGCGGGCGCGGCTGCCGCGGGGCCTCGTCGCCGTACTTGGCGCGCACGAGGCTCGCGTGGGTGGGGGCGGTCTCGGGGACCTCGGGATCGCGGAGCGCTGCGAGCTCTCGGCGCAGCACCGGCACGACCTCCTCGCCCAGCAGATCGAGCTGTTCGAGCACGGTCTTGAGCGGCAGGCCCGCGTGGTCGACGAGGAACATCTGGCGCTGGTAGTCGCCGAAGGTCTCGCGGAAGGTGAGGGTCTTGTCGATGATCTCCTGCGGGCTGCCGACGCTCAGCGGGGTCTGGCTCATGAAGTCCTCCATGCGGGGACCGTGACCGTAGACGGGGGCCTCATTGAAGTAGGGGCGGAAGCCGTCGATCGCGTCCTGCGAGTTCTTCGCGATGAACGTCTGCCCGCCGAGGCCGACGATCGCCTGCTTCGCGGTGCCATGGCCGTAGTGCTCGTAGCGTTCGCGGTAGAAGTTGATGAGGCGCAGCGAGTGCTCCGAGGGCCAGAAGATGTGGTTCGCGAAGAAGCCGTCGCCGTAGTAGGCGGCCTGCTCGGCGATCTCGGGGGTGCGGATCGAGCCGTGCCACACGAACGGGGGCACGTCGTCGAGCGGGCGCGGGGTGCTCGTGAAGCCCTGCAGTGAGGTGCGGAAGTTGCCCTCGTAATCGACCACGTCCTCGCGCCACAGCCGGTGCAGCAGGTTGTAGTTCTCGAGCGCGAGGGGGAGCGAGCTGCGGATGTCCTTGCCGAACCAGGGGTAGACGGGGGCGGTGTTGCCGCGGCCGAGCATGAGGTCCATGCGGCCCTGGGAGAGGTGCTGCAGCATCGCGTACTCCTCGGCGATGCGCACCGGGTCGTTCGTCGTGATGAGCGTGGTGCTCGTGCTGAGCTTCAGCCGCTCGGTCTGCCCGGCGAGGTAGGCGAGGAAGGTGGTGGGGCTCGACGAGAAGAACGGCGGGTTGTGGTGCTCGCCGATCGCGAAGACGTCGAGGCCCACCTCCTCGGCGTGCTTCGCGATGGTGGCGAGGCCCTGAATGCGCTCGGCCTCGCTGGGGGTCTCGCCGCTGACCGGGTCGCGGGTCACGTCGCTGACCGAGAAGATCCCGAACTCCATGGGGTGCTCCGTTCTGTTGTTGCGTCAATTATATGCGCTTGCATGTAAATCTAACGCGGTGGGGCGCGGGTTATTCCCGCCCTGTGCTGCTCCGGGGTGCGGGCGGCGCGGGATCGGGGTGGGCGAGGTCCGCGGGGTCGGCGCAGGCGAGGTTCGCGGGATGGGCGCGGGCGGGTTGACGTAGCCCTCATGCGGATTTAGACTGACTAGTCAGTACAAGGAATTAGAGGAGGATCCGTGAGCACCATCGAAGCCGCTGAGGAGCTCGGGAACGTGGAGCTCGATATCGCGGAGGTCGGGATCGCCGAGACCGGCGGCGAGGCCTCCGTCGAGGCGGGCGCGGTCTCGCCGAGGCGCGGCTCACCCGTTCCCGCGGTCGAGCTGCGGGCCGCCCACGTGAGTGCTGCGCGGGGTGCGGTCTTCGGCCCGCTGACGGCCACGAGCACGAGCCCCGTCACGGTGGTGCTCGGGGCGCGGGGCAGCGGCCGCACCTCGCTGCTGCTCTCGATCGCGGGGCGCATGAAGCTGAGCGGAGGATCCCTCGAGACGCTCGGCGAGACGAAACTCTCGGAGATCCGGCGCATCACCGGCCTCGTCGGCTTCGACGGCATCGACGCGCTCGAGCCGTCGGTGACGCTCGGCGCCACGCTGCGGGAGCGCCTGGGTTGGGCGCTGCCCTGGTACCGGCGCACGCCGCGCATCACCCCCGAGCTCTCGGGCGAGCTGCTCGCAGAGGCGTTCGGCGAGTTCGAGCAGCCGGACCCCGCGATCCTCGTGCGCGAACTGGGCCCGGCCGAGGAGATGCTCGTGCGCGTCGCCCTCGCCCTCATCGAGGGGCCCGAGCTGCTTGTGGTCGACGACTTCGACGCCCTGCGCGATCCCGCCGAGCGCGCACTCGTCGCCGAGCGGCTGAGCAGCCTCGCACGGCGAGGGATCCGCATCGTCGTCGCGACCACCGACCCCGGCGACGCGGCGCTGTTCACCTCGGCTGCCCCGGCGGCGGCCCGCGGCAGCGCCTCGGACGCCGCCCCCACCGTCATCGAACTCTAACGACGCGGCCGCAGCCCGTTCCGCGCATCGGCCATCACCGCAGAAAGAAACGCCATGTCACTGTTCACCCGCAGCACCGAGCTGAAGCGCTTCCGCGAGGGCACCCTGCCCAAGGTCGCGCTCGTGGTGCTCCTCGTCATCCCGCTCATCTACGGAGCGCTCTACCTGTGGGCGTTCTGGGCGCCCACCGACAACCTGAACAAACTGCCCGTGGCGATCGTCAACCTCGACGAGCCGGCCGAGAAGCCGGACGGCGGCACGCTCGCCGCGGGCGACGACGTGATCGAGCAGCTCGAGGAGGGCAAGGATCTCGACTGGCAGCCCCTCGGCGCCGATGAAGCGGCGAAGGCCGTGGGCGACGGCGACGTCTACTTCTCGGTGACGATCCCGAGCGACTTCTCGAGCACGCTCGCCGGTCTGCAGGACGACCCCAAGGCCGGCGAGATCGAGGTCGTCTACAACGACAACAACTCGTTCCTGGCCTCGACGCTCGGCAAGCAGGCCATGGTGCAGCTGCGCGACGCGGTCGCGCAGACGGCCACGCAGACCGCTGCCGAGCAGGTCATGGTGGGCGTCGAGAAGCTGAGCGACGGCACCCGCAAGGCGGCCGAGGCGGCGGAGACCCTCGACGGAGGCGCCTCGAAGGTCGCCGACGGCAGCACGAAGCTCAGCGCCGGCCTCGGCGAGCTCGCCGACGGGACCGCGCAGATGGTCGCGCAGGCTCCCGCGCTCATCGACGGCACGCAGCAGCTCGCGGCGGGTGCCGGCGCGGCGCACGACGGCAGCGGGCGCCTGGCCGCGGGGCTCGACGAGGCGCGCGGAAAGAGCGCCCAGCTCGCGGCCGGCGCTGACCAGGTGAGCGGCGGCGCGAGCGAGCTCGCCGGCAAGTCGGGCGAGCTCCGCGACGGACTCGGAGCGCTGAAGGACGGCACCGAGCAGGTCGCCGGCGGTGCCGCCTCCGTCGCGCAGGGCAGCAAGAAGCTGGCGGGCGGCGTCGACGAGCTCGTCGAGCGGGCGAGCGCACTGCCCGCGGGCACGTCCGCCGCATCCCAGGGCGCCTCGCAGCTCGCGGCGGGCCTCGCCCAGCTGCAGGCCGAGGGCAGCGCTCCGCTCAGCTCCGGCGCGTCGACGCTCGCCGCCGGGGCGACGAGCCTGAACGACGGCGTGGCCCAGCTCGCCGACGGTTCTGCCGCGCTGAGCCCGGCGCTCGCGCAGGTCGCGCAGCTCGCGGCGGCGAACCCCGAAATGACCCTCGCCCAGCTCGACGCGGCACTGCAGCAGCAGGGCTCCTCGCTGCAGGCGCTCGCGGGCGGTGCGGCGGCGCTGCAGGACGGCGCTGCGGCCGCTCGAGACGGCGCCTCGCAGGTATCGCAGGGTGCGAACGACCTCTCCGCGGGCGCGGCGTCGCTCGACTCGCAACTGCAGAACGTCGCCGCGAAGAGCGGTGAGCTCTCGGTCGGAGTCGCCGAGCTCGATCAGGGCGCGGGCGCGCTCGTCGACGGTCTCGGCAAGCTGCAGGGCGCAGCGGGTGAGCTGAGCGCGGGTGCGACGCAGGTCGCCTCCGGATCCGGCACCCTCGCCGCCAAGAGCGGTGAGGCGCAGGCCGGCAGCGCCCAGCTGGCGGACGGCGCGTCGAAGCTCGCGGCCGGCACGGGCACGGTCGCCGAAGGGACGAACGCGCTCGCCTCCGGCGTCGGTACGGCCGCGGACGGCGCCGCGGTGCTCACCCAGGGCACCGGGGCGCTCGCCTCCGGGGCGGACCAGCTCGCGTCGGGCGCGGGGAAGCTCGCCGACGGCGCATCGAAGCTCGACGCCGGCGCCCAGCAGGCGAGCGAGAAATCGGGCGAGCTCGCGAAGGGCGCCGAGCAGGTGAGCGAGGGATCCGGAACCTTCGCCCAGCAGCTCGCCGAGGGCGCCGATGAGGCACCCGAATTCTCCGAGGGGCAGGGGGATCGCATCGCCGAGACCATGGCGGCCCCCGTGCAGCTCGCCGAGCACACCGAGAACGAGGTGCAGGGCTTCGGCGAGGGCTTCGCCCCGTTCTTCATCGCACTGGCCTCGTTCGTGGGGGCGCTCATCACCTGGCTGATCCTGCGCCCGCTGCCGCGTCGCCCCCTCGCCTCGAACGTCTCGGGGCTGCGATCGGTGCTCACCGGCTTCTGGCCCGCCGCGCTGATCGGCGTCGGGCAGGTGGCGATCATGATGGCCGTGCTGGTGTTCGGGATCGGCATGCGGCCCGCGCACTGGATGGGCATGACGGCGTTCATGCTGCTCGTCACCCTCGCGTTCCTGGCGCTGCAGCAGATGTTCATCGCGCTGCTCGGTACGGCGACGGGGCGCGTGGTGAGCCTCGTGCTGCTCATGCTGATGCTGTCGTCGTCGGGCGGCACCTACCCGGTCGAGACGACGCCCGCCTTCTTCCAGGCGCTGCACCCCTTCATGCCGGCCTCGTACGTGGTCGAGGGGCTGCGTCAGCTGATCGGCGGCGGGATCGACGCCCGGTTCTGGGGGTCGCTGCTCGTGATGGCGGGCGTGCTCGTCGGGTCGCTCGCGATCAGCGCGATCGCCGCGCGCCGCCAGAAGGTGTGGACGATCAAGCGGCTGCACCCCGAGCTGGCGATCTAGGCGGCCGGCTGGCCGGGTCGGCCGGCCCGACCGGCTGGGTCGGCCGGCAATCCGCCCGATCCAGCCCGCCGCGCCATCCCAACCAGCCGCACCGGCCTCCGCACCCCGTGCAGCACCGATCTGCCCAGGAACACCTCGAAACCGCCGAATCGGTGTGCTTTTGGGCAGATCGGTGCAGTTAGGGCGGCGGGTTCACCTGAGGCGGCTGCGCGCACGAGTTGAGCCGGGAACAGCGCGAACGCGAGAGGATAGACCCATGGCACGGGTGAACACGAAGCAGCTCATCACCGAGGCGGCGGTGCGCATCGCGGCGCAGCACGGGATCAGCGGCGCCTCGATGGACCAGATCGCCGAGGCGGCCGGGGTCGCCAAGGGCAGTCTCTACTACAACTTCCCGTCCAAGGACGCGATCTTCGAGCAGGTGATGCGCGACGGCTTCGAGCGTCTCGCCGCCGCCATCGACGAGGCGCGCGCCCGAGCCGAAGGCGATCCCGAGCTGCTGCCCCGCGCGGTCGCGGCCGCGACCCTCGAGACCCTGCGCGGCAACCTCGATCTCGCCAAGCTCATGGCGTCCGAGGTGTTCCGCACCGACCGGGCGTGGGCAGGGGCCATGGAGCTCGCCCGCTCCTCGGTGGTGGTGCGCTTCCGCGACGTGCTGCGCGAGGCGGAGGCCGCGAGGGGAGGATCGCGCTTGCCCGACGACATCACCGAGATCGCGGGGGCGGCCTTCTTCGGGGCGCTCGCGGGGGCGTGCCTCGACTGGCTGCTCTTCCGCCGGGATCAGAGCGTGGACCAGGTGCTCGATCAGGTGCTGCGCGCGTACTGACTTCGGTGCTCGGGATCGGGCCGCGCTGATCGTGCTCGCCTACGAGACGGGCCTCGTGCGCCCCGGACGCGCCGAGGGGTGAGCGCGGGCTGAGCGCCAGCCTCATCCCGACGGATTCCCCCGCGCGGCGGAGCGGCGATCCCGATCTCATTCCCGCGGCGGATCCGCCCCGCTGCCCGTCTCAATAGCCTGGAACGACGGGCGGAAGCCATGCCCGGCCCGCACGCACGACACCGGAACCAGGGAGCACGAGATGATCGAACAACTGCAGGAATTCGCGGCCGGCTTCCCGGAGTGGGCTCAGTGGTTGGCGGTCGCGCTCGTCTCCATGATCCCGTTCGTGGAGTCGTACTTCGGATCGGTCATCGGCGTCGCGATCGGCCTCCACCCGGTCGTCGCCGTCGTGGCCGCCGTCGCAGGCAACGCCGTCTCCATGCTCATCTTCGTGCTGAGCGTGCACGCGACCCGACGGAAGGTGCGGGAGACGCGGGGCACCGCCGACCTCGAGGCGAGCCCGAAGCGCCAGCGGCTGAAGCGCATGTTCGACCGCTTCGGGGTGCCCGGAGTCTCGCTGCTCGGGCAGACGCTGCTGCCGAGCCAGATCACCTCGGCGGCGATGGTCGGCTTCGGGGCGTCGAAGAACGCCGTGATCGGGTGGCAGATCGTGTCGATCGTTCTCTGGGGAGCCCTCTTCGGGTGCCTCTCCTACTTCGGGATCGAGCTGCTGCTGCGCTGAGGCGCGCAAGACGAGGAGGCGGGCAGGATCGCGCGATCCTGCCCGCCTCCTCGCGTTCGCGCCGCCGCGCTCGGCCCCGGTCCTCCTGCGGCTCGCAAACTCGCGCAGGGGGACCGGGGCCGGAGGGGGCCCGCTACTCGCTCAGCAGCGCCTGGATGCGACGCACGCCCTCGACGAGCGCTTCATCGCCGAGCGCGTAGCTGAAGCGCAGGTAGCCGCTCGGGCCGAAGGCCTCGCCGGGCACCGCGGCGACCTCGGCCTCGGAGAGGATCAGGTCGGCGAGCTCGAGCGACGTGGTCGGCGTGACTCCGCGGATCTCGCGCCCAAGCGCACCGGTCACGTCGACGTAGGCGTAGAACGCGCCCTCGGGGGTGGGGCAGTTGAAGCCGGGAACGCGGTTCAGCTCCTCGACGATGAGCTTGCGGCGGCGGTCGAACGCGAGACGCATCTGCTCGATCGGCTCCTGGGGGCCGTTCAGGGCGGCGATGGCCGCGCGCTGCGCGATGTTGTTTACGTTCGAGCAGAGGTGCGACTGCAGGTTCGCTGCGCCCTTCATGATGTCGGCGGGGCCGACCATCCAGCCGAGGCGCCAGCCGGTCATCGCGTAGGTCTTGGCGACGCCGTTCACGAGGATCGCGCGATCCCGCAGAGCGGGCACGGCCTCGACGATCGAGACGGCGCGCACCCCGTCGTAGACGAGGTTCTGGTAGATCTCGTCGGCGACGACCCAGAGGCCGTTCGCCTCGGCCCACTCGCCGATCGCCCGCGTCTCCTCGGGGGAGTAGACGGCGCCCGTCGGGTTGGAGGGCGACACGAACAGCAGCACCTTGGTGCGCTCGGTGCGGGCGGCCTCGAGCTGCTCGACGGTCACCTTGTAGCCCTGATCGGCGCCGGCGAACACCTCGACGGGCACACCGTCGGCGAGCTGGATCGCCTCGGGGTAGGTGGTCCAGTACGGCGCGGGCACGAGTACCTCGTCGCCCGGATCGAGCAGCACCTGGAACGATTGGTAGACCGCCTGCTTGCCGCCGTTCGTGACGATGACCTGGCCGGCGGGCACGTCCCAGCCCGAGTCGCGCGCGGTCTTCGCGGCGATCGCCTCGCGCAGCTCGGGCAGGCCCGTAGCAGCCGTGTAGCGGAAGTTCTTCGGGTCGTCGAGGGCGGCGCGCGCGGCGTCGACGATGTGCGACGGCGTGGCGAAATCAGGCTCGCCTGCGGCGTAGCTGATCACGGGCCGACCCTCGGCCTGCAGGGCCTTGGCCTTCGCGTCGACCTTGAGGGTCGCGGACTCGGCGATGGCGGCGATCTTCTTCGAGAGACGGGAGATGTTGGTCACCCGTCCAGACTACCGGCTGCGGCACCCCACCGGTGTGTTTCTGGGGGTGATCCCAGGGGCGTTTCGGAGGGTGATCCCAGGGGCGGGGCGCGGGATCGCGGAGCCGGTGCGCGGGGAGCCGGTTCGACAAGCCGGGTCGGATCGCGTAGAGTGATCCACGGTGATTGACTTTCGCCATAATTTTTCATGCCCTCAGGGCGGAAGGTGAAGGTCGTGATCTCCATAGGGCGGTGGCGCAATTGGTAGCGCAGCGGTCTCCAAAACCGCAGGTTGCAGGTTCGAGTCCTGTCCGCCCTGCCAGATCCCGATCGGTGCTCGCGCACCGGCCGGGAGAGTTGAAAGGACATGCGAGTGAGCAGTGAAGTCGAGGAGAGCGGCGGCGGTCTGGTCGAGCGCGCCAAGGCCGACCGCGCTGCGAAGCGCAACTGGTTCAGTCGGATCTTCCTGTTCATCCAGCAGGTGATCGGCGAGCTGAAGAAGGTCGTCACGCCGACCCGCAAGGAGCTCGTCAACTTCACCCTCGTGGTGATCGCGTTCGTGCTGATCATGATGGCCCTCGTGTGGGTGCTCGACCAGGCGTTCGGCTGGGTGACCGTCTTCATCTTCGGCACGCCGCTCGCCTGACGGGCGAGCGTCCGATCCCGAATCCCGAGCAAGGAAAGCAAGAACAGATGACGAGCGAGAACAACAACCCCGAGGCCGAGCTCGACGCGGCGCTCGATGCGCTGGTGCAGTCGACCGACCCGGTCGCCGACGCCGCGGTGGAGGATGCGCTCGACATCGACAGCGCCGAGGAGGCGGCCGCGGCCGCCAGCGCGATCGTCGACGAGGAGGTCGAGGAGGAGACCGAGGCCGCCGAGGATCCCTACAAGGCCTTCAAGAAGGATCTGCGCCGTCGCCCGGGCAAGTGGTTCGTGATCCACACCTACGCCGGATACGAGCGCAAGGTGAAGTCGAACCTCTGGAACCGCCGCGAGACCATGGGCGCCGTGGATGACATCTACGAGATCCAGGTCCCCATGGAAGAAGTCATGGAGGTCAAGAACGGCCAGCGCAAGATGGTGACGCGCGTGCGCATCCCCGGCTACGTGCTCGTTCGTATGAACCTCAACGAGACCACCTGGTCCGTCGTGCGCCACACCCCCGGTGTGACAGGCTTCGTGGGCAACGCCCACAACCCGGTGCCGCTGCGTCTCAACGAGGCGTTCGAGATGCTCAAGAGCACCGTCGAGTTCGAGCCGGCCGCCGCTGCCAAGGGCAAGGCCGCCGCCAACGCCGCCGCTCAGGGCAACGTCGAGATCGACTTCGAGATCGGCGAGACCATCACCATCAAGTCGGGCTCCTTCGAGGGCCTGCCGGGCACGATCAGCGAGATCAACCCCGCCGCGGGCAAGCTCACGGTGCTCGTCTCGCTCTTCGAGCGCGAGACCCCGGTCGAGCTCAGCTTCGACCAGGTCACCAAGATGGTCTGATCCTCTCTCTTCGAACGCCCCGCCTTCTCTCCCGAAGCGCGGGGCGTTCGCGCGTTCGGGTGCCGTCTTGCTTTACGCCTGCTTGTTCGCCCTCCGGCCTTTCTCCTTTCCGCTCACGCACCGATCGATGTTCGAACACCTCATTTCGCTGTGGTTGAGGTGTTCGAGCGTTGATCGGTGTATCTAGACGAAGGCGGCTATCGCGCCAGGTGTAGGCCGCGCGCGATGGCTTCGAGGATCATCGTTTCGACCTCGTGCCAGCGGTATACGATCTGCTCGTAACCGACGCGAATCACGTGGTACCCGCGCAGTCTCAACTCTGCATCGTGCTCGTTGTCACTCGTTCGCTGTCGGCCCACGTGATCCCGGCCGTCGATCTGAATCACGAGGCGGTCACCGATGAGGAAGTCGACGCGGTGCCCGTGCAGCCAGGACTGCGCGCGCACCGGGACTCGCAACCACCTCAGACGGCTGCGAAAAAGCGACTCCAGGCCGGAGTCGGCGAACGGCGTGCACTCGAGCAGGATCTTGCGGGCTCGGGGGCTCAGCGGAAGCGTGGCCAGCTTCGGGTAGTCGGTCAACTGCCGCTGCAGTGCGGAGTCCCATACTGCGAGCGATTCGTCGTGCGGCCGGCATCGAGCCACGCAGTCCAGGACGTTCTCGAGGTGGTCGGTCAATAACTCGGGGCTCCGCGGGACCAGAGGGGTGTGCCAATGTACTCGGGATCTTCCCGGCAGATCGACATGGCGGCCGCGTGGTGCGGCCACGTGCCATTCCTCGCGTTTCAGCACCCAGAGCCCCAGCCGGGCCGCCTGGGTGATGCAACTGAGCACGACCCCGTGTCGGGCGGCGAGAACGAGTTCGGGATCCGCCGACGCGAGCGCGAGCCATCCCCTGCGCGGCCGGGATGCCGTTCCGTTTGCGATGCTTCTCCTGATCTGGTGCTGCGAGTGGCCGAGGCGCAGAAGGCGGGAGGTGCGCGCAATCCCGCCTTCGGTCTGCAGAGACTGTTCGATGGACATGCATTGAGTGTGCAGCGGTCCCTTGCGCGGCTGCGCCCGAAAAGCCTGAATGTGGATAACTTGCCGCGATATGGCACTTTCTACGAGCTGTGGGCGAAGTGTTCTGCGGGGGCTCGACACCCTTCCAGCGGCACCGATCGACCTCTGGGCACCCCCTCTTCGGAGTTCTAGGTGGTTGAACGTCGATCGGTGCTGCTGGGATGGGGCGGGGGCGGCGGGACTGGGCGGTGGCGGCGGTGGCGCGGTGTGGCGGCGAGGCGGCGGCAGGGCGGGGCGACACAGGGACGGGTGCGGAATGGGCGCGGATCGGGTAGACTTGCCTGGTTTGCGTCTTCGCGCGCCCTGTGCGCGATCCTCGCAGACACGCACCGCATCCCGGACCGGCCGGGACGGCGGGAGAGCGCGCGCAACCGCGCGGGCTCGAAGAAAGGAAACAATCATGGCAAAGGCCAAGAAGGTTACCGGTCTGATCAAGCTTCAGATCGCAGCCGGCGCAGCCAACCCGGCGCCCCCCGTGGGCCCCGCGCTGGGTCAGCACGGCGTCAACATCATGGAGTTCTGCAAGGCCTACAACGCGGCCACGGAATCCCAGCGCGGCAACATCGTGCCCGTCGAGATCACGGTCTACGAGGATCGCTCGTTCACCTTCGTGCTCAAGACCCCTCCGGCGGCTGAGCTGCTGAAGAAGGCCGCAGGCGTGCAGAAGGGCTCCGGCACTCCGCACACCGTCAAGGTCGCGAAGGTCACCGCCGAGCAGGTTCGCCAGATCGCCGAGCAGAAGCAGGCCGATCTCAACGCGAACGACCTCGACGCAGCATCGAAGATCATCGCCGGCACCGCCCGTTCCATGGGCATCACGGTCGAAGGCTAAGGGGTAGGACACATGGCACAGAAGTCGAAGGCGTACCGCGCCGCTGCCGAGAAGATCCAGGCAGGCAAGTTCTACACTCCCGCTGAGGCCGTCGCCCTGGCGAAGGAGACCGGTTCCACCAAGACCGACTCGACCGTCGAGGTCGCCGTCAAGCTCGGTGTGGATCCCCGCAAGGCCGACCAGATGGTGCGCGGCACCGTCAACCTCCCCCACGGCACCGGTAAGACCGCGCGCGTCATCGTGTTCGCGGTCGGCGCTGCCGCCGAGGCCGCCATCGCCGCAGGTGCCGACGAGGTCGGCGGCGACGAGCTGATCGAGAAGGTGGCCGCAGGCTACACCGACTTCGATTCGGCTGTCGCGACCCCCGAGCTCATGGGCAAGGTCGGCCGTCTGGGTAAGGTGCTCGGCCCCCGCGGCCTCATGCCGAACCCCAAGACCGGCACCGTCACCCCCAACACGGCGAAGGCCGTCGAGGACATCAAGGGCGGCAAGATCGAGTTCCGCGTCGACAAGCACGCCAACGTGCACTTCATCGTCGGCAAGGCCTCGTTCTCGGCCGAGCAGCTCACCGACAACATCAACTCGGTGCTCGACGAGATCTCGCGTCTCAAGCCGTCGTCGGCCAAGGGCAAGTACGTGCAGAAGGGCGCCGTTTCGACGACCTTCGGCCCGGGCATCCCGCTCGACGTCTCCGGCCTGTAAGCGATCCGGCCGAGGCCGGTAGAACAGCACGAACGGCCCTCCCCCGACACCTGTCGGCGGGAGGGCCGTTCGTGCTTTAGCATTGGGGATATGTTCCCGCGGGCCGCCTCCTCCGTCGCGATCGGCGATGCCTGAGGCGGCAGCGGCGAAACCCCCGCTCATCTCGGGTTTCAACTATGTTCGCCCGCTGGGATCCGGCGGGTTCGCCCAGGTCTACCAGTACGAGCAGGACATGCCGCGGCGCGTGGTCGCGGTGAAGGTGCTGACGGGGAGCGCGGCGCTTGCGGCATCCGTCGAGGACCGGCTGGCGTTCGACGCGGAAGCCGACGCGATGGCGCGTCTGTCGAGCCACCCGTCGATCGTCTCGATCTTCGCGGCGAGCATCTCCAGCGACGGGCGGCCCTACATCGCCATGGAGTTCTGCCCCGAATCGTTCCGCCACCGCGACGGCGGTCGCCCGATCCCGCTCGACCAGGTCATCGACGCCGGGGTGCGCCTGGCCGGTGCGCTCGAGACCGCGCACCGGGCCGGCATTCTGCACCGTGACATCAAGCCGTCGAACGTGCTGCTGGCCACGACCGGGCGACCGGTGCTCGCGGATTTCGGGATCGTGTCCCTGCGCGGGCAGATGCGTGGCGCGGGCACGAGCGAGGCGATGTCGATCCCGTGGGCCGCCCCCGAGGTGATCGATCGGTCGACCGCCGGCACGGTGGCGAGCGAGGTGTGGTCGCTCGCGGCGACGCTCTACACGTTCGCGGCGGGCCGCTCGCCGTTCGCGCGGGATGACGGCGTGAAGGACTCGCGCAAGTCGATGAGCGATCGGATCATGCGGGCGAGATACCGGCCCGTGCCCGGTGCGCAGGGCTACGAGGCGTTCGACGGCGTGATGGCGGCCGCGCTCTCGAAGCGCCCGGAGCAGCGGTTCGCGACGATGCAGCAGTTCGGCGAGGCGCTGCAGCAGTTGCAGCGCCTGTACGGCTACGACGTGACGCCGCTCGATGTGGTGCGCTCGGAGTGGGTGCCGCCGGTCGCCTCGTCTCCGGCGGAGCACAGCCCGCTTGAGCATGGCTCGGTGGCGCCTGGCTCGGCGCCGCACAGCCCGACAGCGCATGGAGTAGCCCAGAGCCCCACAGCCCACAGCCCGGCAGCCCATGCGCCGGTGGTGCGCGGCCCCGTGGTGTCGCGCGTGCAGGCCGACGGCCGGGCGAGCAGGCGCGCCGAGATGGAGCGCGAGCGCGCGGTCTCCGACGGGCGCGGCTCGGGCGGGGGAGGAGTGCTGCGGCCGGCGCTCATCGGGGCGGCGTCGGCCGCGGGTGTGCTGCTGCTGGCGGCCGCGCTGTTCAGTGTGCTTGGCGGTAGGTGATGGCTCGGAGGGAACGTGCGCAGCGGAGGCCGCCGGGGGCGCAGAGCCGCCGCTCGCGCCTGCTGACCTGGGTCTCGGGTGCCGCCGCGCTGGCGGTGCTGGCGACGATCGCCGTGGTCGCCGCGGGGTACGACGCGCGCGAGACGCCGCGGGAGGAGCCCTCGGTGTGGGCGATGCGGAGTTCGGGCCAGTACGCCCGGGTGAATACGCTGACCGCCGAGATCGACACGGTGCGGCGCGTCGATGAGCCGAGCGGCGTGATCCAGGCGGGGGCGCGGGGCGCGGTGCTGAGCCACGGCGACGGCAGGGTCTGGCCGATCGATCCCGCGATGCCGCGCGATCTCGTCGAGGATGCCGGAGCCGACGGCGGTCATGAGAGCGCCGAGACCGTCCTCTCCGGGTCGGAGGGCGCGGGATCGGACGCGGATCCGGGATCGGACGCGGGTTCAGGGCCCGCATCCGGCGAGGCGCCGTCCGCGATGCGCGCTCCTGACGGCACCCGCGACACTGTCGTCGCCGGCGACGCGGTGCTCTTCAGAACCGACGGCGGGGAGGTCTTCCTCTCGCGCTTCGCGGGTGAGGGCGGGGAGGTGATCGCGGATCCGATGCTGCTCGATCCTTCAGCCGATCCGGCCGCGGACGACGCAGGCGACGCGGGCGACGGGCGGGACGGTCAGACCGATGCCGCGTCTGACGACGCCGCGGGAGCGCGGTTCGCGGCCGACGCGGCCGCGCTCGACGCGGACGGGCGTCTCGTGATGTTCTCGGCCGAGGCGGGCGAACTGCGCTGGTACGACGTGAACCTCGGCCGCTTCACGGAGACGGAGGAGGCGCCGCCCGACGCGGGGGAGGGCGCTCAGCTCGCGATCGTGGCGGGTGAATGGGTGCTGCTCGACGCCGAGTCGGGCCGCCTGTGGCGCGAGGGATCGGGCCGACCGGTCGAGTTCGGGGTCGGCGGCGACGCCCTACTGCAGGCATCGAGCACGGCGGGCGCGAGCACGGCGGGCGCGAGCCCCGGGCGCGCCGAGGGTGCGGGCCTCGGGGACTCGGAAGCGCTCGTGGCCGACGGCTCGGGCCTGTGGAGCGTGTCGGCGCAGGGCGCCGAGCGCATCGCGGAGGCGGCCGGGGTGCCGACGCAGCCGACGCAGGTGGGAGCGGGTCGCTATGCCGCCTGGCTCGGCCCGAGCGGCGCGAGCCTGTGGTCGGCGGCCGAGGGGTTGAAGCCTCTCGAGCTCGACGGCGCGGTCGAGCTGCCGGGTCAGCCCGATCCGGTGTTCCGCTCGAACGGCACGAGCGGGCTGCTCTCGGAGCAGAGCACGGGCATGATGTGGACGCTGCCGGAGGGGCGCCTCATCCCGGTCGAGCAGTGGTCGCTCGTCGAACCGCCCAAGGAGCGCAGCGGCACCGTCGTGGTCGCCGACGCGACCGAGCAGGAGCCGCCCGTCGCGGTCGCCGACTCGTTCGGCGTGCGCGCGGGCGAGCCGGCGCAGCTGCCCGTGCTGCTCAACGACTACGACCCGAATCGCAAGGACGTGCTGACGATCGTGCCCGACGGTCTCGGCGACGATCTGACACCCGGGTTCGGCGCGGTGTCTCTGCTGCCCGACGCCCAGTCGATCGTGATCCATCCCGCTGCGGATGCGGGAGGATCGGCGACGTTCTCGTACCGAATCACGGACGGCGTGCACGTCTCCGAACCGGCGACCGTCGCGCTGACGGTCGCCGAGCCCGGCACGAACTCCGCCCCGCAGTGGTGCCCGGTCGAGGGCTGTCAGCGGGAGTGGCCGAGCCCGGAGCTCGCGCCGGGCGGCACGCTCGTGCTGCCGGGGCTCGAGGGCTGGGTCGATCCCGAGGGCGATCCGATGATGCTCGAGAGCGCCCGCGCCGTGAACGCTGAGGACCCGGTGCGCGTGCTCGTCTCGGGCGACGGCCGCCTCGCGCTGCGCCACTCGGATCCGAATGCCGCCGACGGCGATGTCGCGGTGCGGGTGCGAGTGGCGGATGCCCGCGGCGACGCGACGGAGCGGGACCTGGTCGTGCAGATCCGCTCGGGCGCCAGTGCCGAGATGAGCCCGATCGCGAGCACGGCCGTGGTGGGCGAGTCCGCCGTGGTGCGCCCGCTGAGCCGCATCACGGGCGGTTCGGGATCCTTCGCGCTCACGGACGCGCGGGTGCAGAGCGGCAGCGCGGATGTCGGCGTGAACGTCGCCGCGGGAACGATCGAGGTGAGCGCGAGGCAGCCGGGTGCGATCCTCGTGGCGATCACGGCGCGGGACACGGGCACGGACGCCGAGATCACGGGGACGCTGCGGGTCACCGCACTCGAATCGCGCCCCGAACTCGGGTTGCCGCCGCTCAGAGCGTTCGTGCGACCGCTCGCGGATACGACGATCGACGTGCTCGATGCGGTGCCCGGGGCGAACGCCCGGGCGCTGGTCGTGAACGCGGCGACGGTGGTCGACGGCGAGCTGAGCGCGGATGTGCTGGATCACGCGCAGGTGCGGGTCTCGGGCAGCACACTCGACGGTGCCGCAGGCAGGATCGGCTCCGCCGATATCACGGTCGAGGAGGGCGACCGGGTGTCGACGGCGCGGCTGACCGTCTTCCAGGTGCCCGAGACGAGCGAGGGCGGCGCGATCGCGGTCGCCGACAGCATCACGGTGCGGGCGGGTGCGGTCGCAGACATCCCCGTGCTCGACAACGATGTCGCGCCGCCCGGGCAGCGGCTCGTGCTGCACCCGCAGATCGGCGGTTCGGGGGCGAAGGGAGAACTCGCCTTCGCCTCGGGCAATGTGCTGCGGTATCTGGCGCCGAGTGACCCGGGTACCTACACGCTCACCTACACGGGCTACGGTGCGAGCACGCCCGAGGCGAGCGACGTCGGCGAGGTGCGCGTGACGGTGCTGCCGCGCGAGGGCAATCGGGATCCGCAGCCCGCGCCGCTCACGGTACGTCTCGCGCCCGGGGAGCGCAGTACGGTGCGGGTGCCGCTCTCGGGCGTCGATCCCGACGGGGATCGCGTGCGGCTCGTGGGAGTCGAGGCGACGGAGGGGGCGCAGGTGACGGCCTCGGTGGTGTCGAGGTCGGCGGCCGTGCAGGTCGAGGCGTCGGCGGGTGCGCAGCCGGGCGTCGAGATGCTCGGTTACACGGTGCGCGACGAGTTCGGCGGCGAGGCCGAGGGCCGGCTGCGCGTGATCCTGGTGGAGGAGACCGGCGGATCCCGAGCCCCCGTCGCCTTCAGCGACTACGTGCGCATGACGAAGGGGGCGGCGAGCCCCGCGGTGGTGCGGCCGCTCGACAACGATGCCGACCCGGCCGGCGGCAGGCTCGAGCTCGTCGAGGTGGTGCCGAACGTGCCCGGCGGCGAGGGCTCAGCGCAGTATCGCGACCTGCAGCAGCGGCTCGACCTGTCGCAGCTGGAGGAGGGCCGGGTGACGGTGCGGGCCGCCGACGAGATCGGCACGGTCTCGTACCGGTACACGGCCCGCTCGACCGAGTCGTCGAGCACGGCGGACGGGCTGATCGTGGTGCAGGTCTCGTCGAGGGTCGGCCAGCAGGCGCCGGTCGTGCAGGACACGGTCCTGTCGGCGCGCGACCGCACCGAGCTGGAGCGCGGCGGCGTCGATGTCGTGACCGACCGCGTGCGGTGGGCCGCGGGCGATCCGAGCACGCTGCGGCTCTCGGTCTGGGGGAGTGCAGCGGATCGCTTCTCGGTGGACGGCTCGCGCATCTCGGGCGAGTACCGGGCCGAGGGCGATCTCGTACCGTTCGAGCTCGCCGGCGAGGACGCGAGCGGCGCGGAGGTGCGGAGCTTCGGCTTCCTGGTGATCCCGCCGCTCGACGAACTGCGGCTCACCCTCAAACCGGGCGTCGGTCCGCTGAGCGTCGACGAGGGCGAGTCGATCGAGGCGCAGCTCGCCGACCTGGTGGATCTCGCGAGCGGCGACCGCGCGGAGTTCCGCGTCGGCGCGTTCCCCGTGCGGAGGGATCAGGCATCCTGCGAGGCGACGAGTGCATCGAGCCTGCGCTACACGGCGGGCGAAGACGGCCCCTGGGGCGATAGCTGCCTGATCTCGGTGAAGCTGGTCGAGCAGCGCGCGTGGACGCAGTTGGCGGTGCCGGTGCAGATCGTGCCGGATGAGCCGGTCGCCGAGCTCGAGCCCCTCACGAGAACCGTCGCGCCCGGAGCGTCGCAGACGATCGACCTCACCGACATGGTGCGCTGGCAGGGAGGCCGCGAGGGCGACCTCGGGAGCCTGCGGTTCTCGGTGAGCGGGGGCGGAGACCGCTTCGAGGTGCAGCAGAGAGGCTCGAAGCTCGAAGTGGAGGCCCGCGCCGACGCCGTGCCCGGCCGCGAGGATGCGCTCGTCGTGAGCGTGGCGAGCGGCGAGGGGAGCAGCGCCCCTCTCGCGCTGCGCGTGGGCACTGCCGCGAAGGATTCGCCGCGCGGGGCCTCGGTGGCGCTGAACTGCACCGTCGGATCGGCCTGCGGTGCGCAGCTGATCGGCGCACCCGGCGAGCACGACCCCTTCGCGGGCAAGAAGGGCGGCGGTCTGAAGCTCGAATCGATCGATGGGAGCGGCTGCGCGGTAGCCTCGCTGCGGATCTCCGGCGACGGTGTGAGCGCGAGCTGGCCGCGAGGCGACGGCGGCCCCGGCGGCGAGTGCACCGCTGTGTACACCGTGAGCGATGCGCAGGGGCGCACCGGTCAGGGACGCATCGAACTCGACGCGCGGGGCGTTCCGCGCGCGCCGGTCGGAGTCGCGCCCCTGAGCGCCGACGGCAGCAGCGTCGCGCTCTCCGTGCGGCTGAGCGGCGAGGCATCGCATCCCGCCGTGACCGGCGTGGAACTGCTGACCGGCGGGGGCGAGCCGGTCGGCAGCTGCTCGCTCGCGGGCAGCCAGGCCACCTGCACGGTCTCGGGTCTCGAGCCCGGGGAGCGGCGCACCTACTTCGCGCGGGCCGTGAACGAGGTGGGCGCGTCGGAGCGGAGCGCGGGCGGGGCGCAGACCTGGGCGTACGTGCCCCCGGCTCCGCCCTCCATCACCGCCGAGGCCGTGAAGTGGCCCGAGAACACCCGCTCGGACCGCGGCCGCGTGCGAGCGACGATCGGCGAGAGCCGCGCCGCGGTGCGTGTGCTCACGATCGACGGCGTCGAGACGCCGATCGCCGGCGACGGCGTCTACGAGCTCTCCGCGGGGCAGCCGCACATCCTCAGGGTCGTCGCCGCCGACCGGCCGGGGATGATCCCGCCCGGCTACACGGGGCAGGACGGCGGGCGCGGCGCCGCGAACTCCGCGAAGGTCACGCCAATCGGCGCGCCGGCGGCGCCCCGGAGCGCGCTGCTGACCGCGACGGGGGCGAACGAGACGGGGTGGCTGTTCGATACCGCGGGGTTCGAGCGGGGCGGCGGAGACGAACTCGAGTTCGACTTCGGTCTGCAGGAGGGGCGCACCGCCCCCGACTGCACCGGATCGACGAAGAGCGGCGACCGGCTGCCCCCGTTCAAGTACTTCACGGGCGCGGTCTGCGCGAGCAACAGCTTCGGTCGCACCGCCGCTATCGGCACGAACTCCATCTTCACCGGTGGTGCGGTACCCGCCCCGAACGAAGCCCGGTACACCATCAGCTCCGTGCCGAGCCCGGCGAGCTCCGAGACCTCGGTGACGTACGCGGCCGTCGCCCCGGACGAATCCGCCATGGTCACGGTCGAGGGCGGCACCATCGTCTGGGACGTGCCCGTCTCGGAGGTCACGCCGAACCGTCCCGATGCGCGGGCGAGGCAGTGCGTCGACGGCGGAAACCGCTGCTCCGTCGACGCGGCGACCGTCGGCCCGCCGCGGGGCAAGACCCCCTTCACAGTCTCCTGGAAGGGCGGCGGATGCATCGATCCGGCATCCGACCCGAGCCGGTGGGGTTCGCGCTTCTCGATCGACGGCAAGCCCGGGGCGACACCCTCCTACTCGCTGTCGGGCACGAACGACGTGCTGGTGAGCTGGTCGACCGACTACGAGCCGGCGATCTTCACCGGCAAGGTCTGCGATCCGCCACCGGACCCGGGCGGGTCCGACGCCGGATCCGACTCCGGGTCCGACGCCGGAGCCGAGGGCGGTGGGGCCGACACCGGCGGCGAACCGCCGGGCGATCCCGATCCCCCTACCCTGTACCAGCCAACGCCGTGACCAGAAGGAACCGCAGATGACACCCGAGCAGCAGCCGATCCGCGACCAGATCCGCGAGCGAGGCGCCGCAGACGCGAGCGATCCGCTCACTGATGACCGCGCGCGCTGGGCGAGCGAGGCCGTGCGCACCATCGCCGACGCGATGGAGCTGGCGATCCAGGGCAAGCGCCGCGTGATCGAGCTGGTGATCGCCACGGCGATGGCGGGCGGCCACGTACTGCTCGAGGACGTGCCCGGAACCGGCAAGACCGCCCTGGCCCGCGCGCTCGCCAAGACCATGCACGGCACCTCGTCGCGCATCCAGTTCACTCCCGACCTGCTGCCGGGAGACGTCACCGGCATCACCGTCTACGACCAGAAGCAGGGCGTATTCGAGTTCCACGCGGGGCCGATCTTCGCGAACGTGGTGCTTGCCGACGAGATCAACCGGGCGAGCCCGAAGACGCAGTCGGCGCTGCTCGAGGTGATGGAGGAGCACCAGGTCACGGTCGACGGGCAGACCCATCGCGTGCACGAGCCCTTCCTCGTGATCGCGACCCAGAACCCCGTCGAGCAGGCGGGCACCTATCGGCTGCCCGAGGCCCAGCTCGACCGCTTCATGATCAAGACCTCGATCGGCTACCCCGACGACGCGGCCATGATGCGCATCCTGCAGCAGATCGCGCGCACCCCCGAGGTGCCCGCCGTGATGGGCACGGGCACGCTCTCCCAGCTGCAGCGGTTCGCGCGCGCCGTATCGGTGAGTCCGCTCATCGCCTCCTACGTCTCCCAGCTCGTCGAGGCGAGCCGCCGCGCGAGCGAGGTGCGCCTCGGCGCCAGCGTGCGAGGCGCGCTTTCGCTCGTACGCATGGCCTCGGCGTGGGCGCTCGTGGCCGGCCGTTCCTTCGTCACCCCCGACGACGTGCGCGAGCTCGCCATCCCGGTGCTCGCGCACCGTCTCGTGCTCGAGCCCGAGGCCGAGTTCGACGGCGTCACGGCAGAGGCCGTGATCGGGCAGATCCTCATCGACACCCCGGTGCCGCGGGAGAACGGCACGGCGTGAGCGAGCACACCCGCAGCCGCCTGTTCCGCACCGCGACGCGCGGTACGCGGAGCACGCGCGGCACCCGCACGTCGACTCGCCTCGGCGAGACGCGCACCTCGACGCGCGCGCTGGATCCCGCCCGGCGACGGCGCCTCGTCGCGCGCAGGTGGTGGCGGCGAACGCGGCGCGGCGTCTCCCTCGCATGGCGGGGCGCCGCGCAGGCCGTCACTCCGCTCGGCTGGTTCGTGCTCGCGATAACGGTGACCGGCGCGGTGCTCGGCAGCGCGCTCTCGTGGGTGGAGGCCTGGTTCGCGGCCGTCGCGGGCGGCGTGCTGCTGCTCGTCGCGCTCCCTTTCCTCATCGGCAGCCGGGCCTATCGCGTGCGCATCGTGCTCGACCGTCGCAGCGTGACCGTCGGCGGCAGGGTGCAGGTGCGGGTGATCGTGGAGAACGGGGGATCGCGGCCGGCGCTGCCCGCGGTCGCGGAACTGCCCGTGGGGCCCGCGCTGCGCGAGCTCGCGGTGCCCTTCATCGGCCCGGGCGCGGAGATCGAGTTGCCGGTGCAGGTGCCCGCGGTGCGCCGCGGCGTGATCGCGGTCGGGCCGCTCACCGTCGCGCGCAGGGATCCGGTGGGTCTGCTGCGCCGGGAGGTGACCTGGCCCGAGCGGCACCTCGTGCACGTGCACCCGGCTCTCGCGCCGCTGCCCCAGAACTCCGCGGGCCTCGTGCGCGATCTGGAGGGCGCGTCGACCCGCCGCCTCACCGACTCCGACCTCTCGTTCTACGCCGTGCGCGAGTACGCCCCCGGCGACGCCATGCGGCACGTGCACTGGAAGTCGACCGCCAAGACGGGCACGCTGATGGTGCGGCAGTACGAGGAATCGCAGACCGCGCGCGTCGCGGTGCTCTTCGATGCGATCCGCGGGGAGTACCGGAGCGACGACGAGTTCGAACTCGCGGTGAGCGTCGCCGCGTCCATCTCGGTGCAGGCCGTGCGCGAGGGGCGCGAGCGCTTCGTCGCCTCCGCCTGGGCGCCCGGTCGGATGCGCCCCAGCGTCGACGGGCTCGAGGAGCTGCCGTCCCGCGACCCGCAGCAGCTGCTCGACGCCTGGGCCGAGCTCGAGGCGGTCGCCGAGGGCGCGCCGTTCGAGGTGCTTGCTCGGGGGCTCGCGCAGTCGCGCCGCCCGCTGTCGATCGTCGCGCTGGTCGTGGGATCCGCGGCCGATCTGACGCGGATCCGCAGAGCCGCGATCGTGTTCGCCCCCGATGTGCACGTGCTGGCGGTGCGCTGCGAGCTGCACGCCGAGCCGCGCGCGCAGCGCATCGATCCCCTCACCGTGCTCACCGTAGGAGCGCTCGCCGACCTGCCGCAGCTGATGCTCAGGAGCTCGCTGTGAAGCCCGCGGCGGCCCGCTCGCTCCCGGGCGGTGCGGTGCGCTCGCTCCTCGGGACGGCGGCCGCGGCGGGGGCTCTCGTTCTCGGCGTGTGGGCGGCGTGGCCGATCTACCGCACGTCGTGGCTCTGGGTCGTCGCGGTCGCGGCACTGGTTCTCGGTACCGGCATCGCGTGGGTGCGCGAGCGGTTCCGCCTGAGCCCCGTGGCGGTCGCCGCGCTCGCGCTCGTCGTCTTCGCGCTCACGGTCGTGCCGGTCGCGGTGCCCGAGGCGATGCCTCCCCGGGGCGCGCTCGGTCCGCTGCGCGGTCTGCTCGACGGCCTCGCCGCGGTCGCCCTCGGGTGGAAGCAGCTGCTCACCCTGACGCTGCCCGTCGGCGTCTACCGCACGGTGCTCGTGCCGGCCTACGTCGTGTTCCTGCTCTCGGCGCTGCTCGTGGGAATCCTCGCGCGGCGGGCCTCGCGCATTGCGAGCTTCGCGGCCGCCCCGCTGCTCGCGCCCGTCGCCTTCGGCACGGTGTTCGGGGCCTCGCAGGTGAGCGCGCCTCTGCATCTCGGCGTGCTCGAGATCGCGGCTCCCCGCGAGATCGGCCTGTGGCTGGGTGCCGCCGCGCTGGCGGCGGTGTGGGTCGGGCTCGTCTCGGGGGAGGATCGGCGTGCCGCGCTCAGGCTCGGCCGCGCCGCGGACGGGTCCTCCCGCGGCGGGGGCAGGGGCGCGCGGGCGCTCGTGGGCGCCGGCATCGTGGTCGTGGCACTCGTCGCCGGCGGCGCGTTCGCCCCGGTGCTCGACACCGGCGCGCGCGCGGTGCCCCGCGACCGCGTCGACCCCGAGATCGTCGTACGCGAGCGCCCCAGCCCCCTGGCCGCCTACCGCGGTTTCAAGCGCGACGACGCGCTCGACGCGCCGCTCTTCACGGTCGAGTCGAGCGGAGCGCTGCCGGAGCGCCTGCGGCTCGCCGTGCTCGACACCTATGACGGGGTCGACTTCCACGTCGGCGACGATGCGGCCGCACGGTTCACCCGCTTCCCGAGCGGCGGTGCGATCTCCGACCCCGAGCGCGTCACCGTGCGGATCGGATCGGGGTACTCCGACATCTGGGCGCCGACCGCGCCGCTCGGCAGCCCGCCCGTGTTCTCGGGCGACCGCTCCGCCGAGCTCGCCGACGCGTTCTACGTGAACCGCGAGACGGGCGCCGCGGTGGCGGTGCCGGGCGGCGCGGGCAGTGCCGCCGGTGCGGCGGGCGCCGCCGACCCTGCAGTAGGCTCTGCTGCGGGATCCGCCTCCGGCTCCGCGGCCGGGCGCACCGCGGGGCTCGCAGAGGGCGACGTCTACTCGGCCCAGATGCAGACCGCCGCCGATCCCGGTATCGACAGCCTCGGAGATCCCGGCGCCCCGCTCTTCGACACCGAGGCCGCCCCCGAGCTCGGCGCGTGGATCGAGCGTCAGCAGCAGCCCGACAGCGCGGCCGGGCTCATCGAACTCATCGACCGGCTGCGGCAGCGCGGCTACCTCAGCCACTCCATGAGCGACGCCGACGGCGAGCGCCTCTGGCTCGAACGGCTCGGCGAGCGCTACGGCACGCAGTTCGAATCGAGCCCCGGAGGGCACTCCCTGGCGCGCATCGAGGCGCTCTTCGAGCAGCTCAACGCTCAGCAGATCGCCGCGGGCGACGGGGCACGACCCGAGCAGCTCGTCGCCGGCGTCGGCGATGACGAGCAGTTCGCGGCGGCCGCGGTGCTCATCGCCAGGGCGCTCGGCTACGAAGCCCGCGCGGTCGTCGGGGTGCGGCTGAGCGAGGGCGACGGGGATCGGGGCGAGGCCGGGGTGGACGGCGTTCCGTCCTGCACCCGCGAGTGCACGGGGGAGCATCTCGCGGCCTGGATCGAGGCCCGCGGGGATCACGGGGAGTGGGTGCCCATCGATGTCACACCGCAGGTCGAGCAGCGCCCCGAGCGCCTGGAGCAGGGCGAGCGGCTGCCCGAGTTCCCGACCGAACCCGAGGAGCGCGACGCCCGCGAGGTCGATCCCCCGGTGGGTCTCGGCGAGCAGGGCGAGAGCGGCGACTCCGAGACGCCGGCACCCGCTGCATCCGGTCTGTGGCCCGTGCTGCGCGCGGTCGGCCTGTCGCTCGCCGCTCTCGCCCTGCTCGCCGCACCCCTGCTCTTCCTCCCCCTCGCGAAGCGGCTCCGCGCTCGCCGCAGGCGCGCCGAGCCGGTGCCCGAGCTGCGGGCCATCGGTGCCTGGGAAGAGATGCTGGATCGGGCGGTCGACTTCGGTGCGGCTGTGCCGGCCGGTGCGACGCGCAGCGAGATCGCGGAGGCGCTGGACACGGCGCCCGCGCGCTGGGCCGCCGCCCAGGTGGACCGCGCGGTCTTCTCGCCGCACGGCATCGACGCGGGCACGGCCGACCAGCTGTGGCGAGCCGCCGAGGCGGATCGGGCCGAGCGCGCGGCCGGCACGGGAATGATGACCAGACTTCGCGCGGCGTATTCGCTGCGCTCGTACGGAATCGGAGCGGGGCGGCGCAGGACGCCGCCCGGGGGAGGCTTGAGCGGATGAACGAGACGGTGACCCGGGGAACCGCGGGGATTCCGGTGATCGCAGCGGCCGCGCGCACGGACGTCGGCCTGCGGCGAAGCATCAACGAGGATCTGGCGCTCGCGCAGCAGCCCGTGTTCGTGGTGGCCGACGGCATGGGCGGGCACGCCGCGGGCGACCTCGCGAGTGCGGCGGCGATCGCCGCGTTCGCGGAGCTCGCCGCGCTCGGCAGCAGCCGGCCGCTCGAGGTCGCCGACGTCGATGCGGCGCTCGACAGAGCCAGGGCCGCCGTCGACGTGATCTCGCGCGGAGACGAGCGGGGCGCCGGCTGCACCCTCACCGGCGTCGTGCTCGTGGAGCATCGGGGCGCACCGCACTGGTACGTGATCAACGTGGGCGACTCGCGCGTCTACCAGCATCGCGGCGCGAGCCTCTCGCAGATCACGTCGGACCACTCGCTCTACGCCGAGCTCGCCGCGGCCGGATACGAGGACGCCGAGCTCGCGCCCCGCAACGTGATCACGCGGGCGCTCGGATCCGACGACTCCCGCCACGACGGCTGGCTGCTGCCGCTGCGCACGGGGCTGCGGCTGCTGATCTGCTCGGACGGGTTGACCTCGGAGGTCGACGACGAGGAGCTGCGCGCGGTGCTCACCGTGGGAGGGCGCCCCGAGTCGGTGGCCGACGAGCTGGTGCGGCGCGCCTGCGAGGCCGGCGGTCGCGACAACGTGACCGTGATCGTGGTCGACACGCTCTCGGACGGGTCGGGGTTCGGCGTCGGCTCGGGCGGGGGCGGATCCGGCCCTGAGACCGACGACGACCCCGCGGACGATGACGAGGTGGACGAGACCACCCTCGATGTGACGAGGCCGGCATCGTGAATCCCGAAGGGCGGGGTGAACCCGAGGATCCGCACGACGAGACCGTCGTGGTGTCGAGACGAGCCTCCGCAGCCCGGCACGGCGACGGCGCGCCGTCGGTCGATGCGCCCGGTGGCGCCCCGCTCAGCGACGAGACCGTGATCGCCGAGCGGCGCCCCTCCGCGCGGAAGCGCTCGGTGCGCGGAGCGTCGGAGCCCGCGGCCGATCCCGAACCGTGGCGTGCCGTGCCCGCCCCCGTCTACGGCCCGCGCAGCGCGACGCAGCGGGGCGATGCGCCCGGGCCCGACGCGGTGCATCGGCGGATCGGCCCGGCCCCGAGCGCAACCGCGCAACCCGTGGTCGAGAGACCGCCGCTGCCGTCCCTGGCCAAGCGGGCGAGGCGATCCCGCACCATCACGATCATCGCCTACGCCGCGACCACGGCCCTGTCGGTCGTCGGTCTCTGGCTCGTGGCGGCGCTCGCTTTCGGATGAAGCGCACGAATCGGACGGTGCGAGAGAGGCAGATGAGCGCGGATAGCGTACGCGGCGAACCTTTGCGTCGCAGCACAGCCGCGGATATCGTTATGCAGTGTTGATGCCGCAATACTTGCGTCTGGAAAGCAGGAGCACATGCCCTCGACCCATCTGAGCCTCGACGTCCTCCCGATCATCGGCATGACGTACACGCCTGCTCCGTTCTTCGGGCCCGCGGTGATGCTCGCGATGCTCGTCGGGCTGTTCTTCGCCATCGCCTTCTACATCTGGTACCTGTGGTCGCTCTCGGTGCTGTTCCCGCGCATCGGACTGCCCTCGACGCACGGTTGGATCCCGGTGTGGAACCAGTGGCAGCTCGTGCAGCGCGGCGGTCTGCCCGGCTGGCTCGTGCTGTTCGGTCTCATCCCGGGCCTCTCGCTGGTGGCCTACATCGTGTCGGTGATCGCGATCCACCGGCTCAACGCCGAGCACGGCAAGGGCGGCGGGTACACCGTGCTGGGGGCCTTGCTGCCGCCCGTGTGGGCGATGGTGCTGACCAGCGCGATCGACGCCGAGCGCCCAGGCGCGGGATACGACCCCGCCGCGTACCCCGCCCAGGGCGGGTACGCCGCACCGGGCGAGTACGCGGCGCCCGCCCCGATGTACGCGCCCCCGCAGCCTGTCGCGCCGCAGCCGGGATACCAGCCTGGGGCGGAGCAGGCCGGGCCGCAGGCGATACCGGAGGCCGGTTCTCAGGCGTTCCCGGAGCCGGTGCAGCCTTGGCAGCAGCCCGGTGAGCCGCAGCGGTTCGCGCCGGCGCCCGATGTCCCGCAGGCGGGCGCGCCGAGCGTCGGTGAGCCGCAGCCCCCGCAGCCCGGCGACGAGTGGGGGTTCAGCCGCACCACCGCCGGCCACTACGAGCGTCTCGCCCAGGAGGACTTCCAGCGGCGCCAGCCGCCGCTGCTCGGCGCCGAGGAGCCGGCGAGGCCGTTCGCCTGGCCGAGCATCGAGGAGTCGAACCCGCGGCCGGTGCCCGCGGCTCCGCCGGCGGCCGATACGCCGCCCGCGTCGTCCGCTCCGCCCGCGCCCGCCGCTCCGCAGCAGGCACCGCCCGTGGTGCTGCCGCCGGTTGTCGCTCCCGAACCGCCGGCCGCCGGGCAGGAGTTCGACTCGCAGGAGTCCTTCTCGACCGTGCGCCCCTCCATCTTCGACTCGAACCCCGAGCAGAGCACCGATCCCGCGCCTCGGGCGGCCGCCGCGCACCGGGCCGAGGAGGAGCCCGCAGAGGATGCGCTCGGCGAGACGGTGGACGCGCCCGCAGCCTCGGCCGGAACGGTATTCACCGAGTCGGCGACCGACGCCGCGAACGAAGAAGACCTCGACCGCACGGTCGTGGTGCCCCGCCGGTCGCGCTGGGGTCTCGAACTCCCCGACGGCGAGGTGCTCGAACTCCGCGGCGACGACATCGTGGTGGGGCGTAAACCCCAGCCCAGGAACGGCAGCGCGGTGCTGCAGATCGTCGACCCCACGCGCACGCTCTCGAAGTCGCACGCCCGACTGCGCCGCGTCGACGAGACCTGGACCATCGAGGATCTCGATTCGACCAACGGCGTCGCCCTCGTCGACGAACACGGCGATCAGATCCCGCTCGAGGTGAACCGCGAGGCTCCCGTGACCGAGCGTCTGGTGATCGGCACGCTCGAGGTCACGCTGCGCCGCCTCGGCTGATCCGCGAGGCACCTCTTGCGCCGCCCCGTTCCTCCGCCGCACCGCGTACGGTTGGCGGAGCCCGCCGACCGTACGCGGTGCCCGCTGACCGCCGGCGCTACCGGCCGACGACGACCATCGCGCCGGTGTGGGTGAACTCCTGCTCGATCTCCTCGTTCCGCTTGTACGTGGCGAGGCTGACGACGACGGCCACCAGCATGCCGACGATGAAGCTCGGGAGCAGCTCGTAGAGGCCCGTGCCGAGAGCCTTCCAGATGAAGACGGTCGCCGCGCCGGACACCATGCCGGCGAGGGCGCCCCAGTTGGTGAGCTTGCGCCAGTAGAGGCTCAGCAGCACGATCGGGCCGAACGCGGCTCCGAAGCCCGCCCAGGCGAAGCTGACGAGGCCCAGCACGGTGTCGTTCGGCACGAGGGCGAGGATCGCGGCGACGATGGCGACCGCGAGCACGCAGAGGCGCCCGAGCAGGACGAGCGACTTCTGCGAGGGAGGCGTCTTCCGCACCACCTTGTAGAGATCCTCGACGAGCGCGGAGGAGCAGACGATGAGCTGGCTCGAGAACGTGCTCATGATCGCCGCGAGCACGGCCGCGAGCACGAGGCCGGCGACCAGGGGGTGCAGCAGCGTCTGGGACATCATGAGCAGCACGGTCTCGGGGTCGCTCAGGTCGATGTCGTTCTTCGCGACGTAGGCGACGCCGATGAGGCCGGCGAGCACGGCTCCGGCGAGCGAGACGATCTGCCAGGTGATGCCGATGCGGCGACCCGACTTGGCGTCGGAGGGCGAGCGCAGCGCCATGAAGCGCACGATGATGTGGGGCTGGCCGAAGTAGCCGAGGCCCCACGCGAGACCCGAGACGATGCTGAGGATGGTGACGCTCGTGAGCCCGTCACCTCCGAAGAGGTTGAAGTGGTCGGGGTGCAGCGACGAGATGAGTGCGGTGGCCTCGCCGACGCCTCCCACGGCGACGACGGCGAAGACGGGCACGATGACCACGGCGATGACCAGCATCAGGCCCTGCACCACGTCGGTGAACGAGGCGCCGAGGAATCCGCCGAACAGGGTGTACGCGAGCGTGACGACGGAGACGAGCCCCATGCCGAGCAGATAGCTCGAACCGAACGAGCTCTCGAAGAACTTGCCGCCGGCCACCATGCCCGACGAGATGTAGAGGGTGAAGAACACCAGGATGATGACGCTCGAGGCCACGCGGAGAATGCGGGTCTTGTCGCGCAACCGGTTCTCGAAGAAGCTCGGGATCGTGATCGAGTTGTTCGAGACCTGGGTGTAGGCGCGCAGCCTCGGCGCGACTAGCCGCCAGTTCAGGTAGGCGCCGATGGTGAGCCCGATGGCGATCCATCCCTCGATGAGGCCCGCCGCATAGATCGCGCCGGGCAGACCCATGATGAGCCAACCCGACATGTCGGAGGCGCCCGCGCTCAGCGCCGCGACCCATGCCGGGAGGTTGCGGCCGCCGAGCATGTAGTCCTCATGATCGGTGGTCTTGCGCGCAGCGAAGACTCCGATCGCGATCATCGCGGCGAAGTATATGCCGAGAGCGATGTAGAGATAGATCTGGTCGGACATCGTCGTCCCTTTCTCGAGTGTGGTTGGGGGAGGTGCCGAGGGGGATCAGACGATGCCCTCCGACAGCCTGTTCGGCGTGCCGAAGCGGTGCGCCGTGATGGACACGGCCTGCTCGTGCAGGTAGGGCAGCATCTCGACGCGACCGGCTGAGACGACCCTACCGCCGTAGACGGCGATGTCGGGTTTACCCGCCGCGGCACGATACACCTCGGCGGTCTCGCTCTCGCGGGAGTCGCCGGCGACGATCCGGATCCGTGCGCCGGCGTGCGGCCCGTCCTGGGCGGCGAGGTCGCGCACGCGATCCCGCCACGCCTCCTGGTCCTCGAAGCGGACTTCGACGCGAGAGGCGACGAGCGCCGCGATCACGGGCTGCGGCAGCGCGACCGGGGTGCTCACGAGGAGGGCGGATCCGGCCGCGACTCCCGCAGCGATCGCGCGCACCGTGCGGTGCAGCGGCGCGTCGGCCGCGACGCGGATCGCCACCGGCACGGGCCGGTAGCGCAGCAGGTTGCGCTCGACACCCAGCCGGGAGGCGTCGCGCGCGATCCCGAACTCCTCGTCCCACGCGGCCGCGTCGGAGCCGAGCGCGGCGCGCAGCCACTCCAGATCCTCGCCCGCGACGCCCGCCTGCTGCGCCGCCGTCAGCAGCGGTGCGACCGCGGCGCGCGGGGCCCTCAGCTCGCCCGCGACGGGGGCGTCGATCCAATCGCCCAGGCCGTGCAGATAGTTCGGCCCGCCGGCCTTCGTGCCGGCGCCGATGGCCGACTTCTTCCAGCCGCCGAACGACTGCCGGCGCACGATCGCGCCCGTGATGCCGCGGTTGACGTAGAGGTTGCCCGCCTCGATGCGGTCGAGCCACAGCGCGAGCTCGTCGCGGTCGAGCGAGTGCAGGCCGCTCGTGAGGCCGTAGTCGATCTCGTTCACCATGTCGATCGCCTCGTCGAGGGTCTTCGCCGTCATGATGCCGAGGATCGGGCCGAAGTACTCGGTGAGGTGGTACTCGGATCCGCGCTGCACGCCGTCGCGCACGCCCGGGCTCCACAGCTTGTTGCCGCCCTGCTTGTCGAGGGCCAGCGAGCTGTCGCTCTCGAGCGGTTCGGGCTTCACGAGCCAGCGCTCGCCCGGGCCGAGGGTGGTGAGCCCGCGCAGCAGCTTGCCTTCGGGCGCCGTGATGATCGTGCCCATCTGCGTCTCGAGGCGGTCGGGGGTGCCGACCTTGAGCGAGCGCACCGCGTCGAGCAGCTGGCCGCGGAACCGCTTCGACGTCGCGACGGAGCCGACGAGGATCACGAGCGATGCGGCCGAGCACTTCTGGCCGGCGTGGCCGAAGGCCGACTGCGCCACGTCCCGCGCGGCGAGGTCGAGGTCGGCGGTGGGGGTGACGATGATCGCGTTCTTGCCGCTCGTCTCGGCGAGGATGGGCAGGTCGCGGCGCAACTCGCGGAAGCTGACGGCGGTCTCGTAGGCACCGGTGAGGATCAGCCGGTCGATCCGCGGATCGGCGACGAGCTTCGAGCCGAGCCCGCGATCCGCGAACTGCACGAACTGCAGCACCTCGCGGGGCACCCCGGCCTCCCACAGCGCCTCGACCATCACCGCGCCCGAGCGGGCCGAGTTCGAGGCCGGCTTGATGATGACGGAGGATCCGGCGGCGAGCGCCGACAGCACGCCGCCCGCGGGGATCGCGACGGGGAAGTTCCACGGCGGGATCACGGCGATGAGCTTCTGCGGCCGGTAGCTCGCGCCGTCGACCTGCTCGAGCTGCTGGCCGAGCATCGCGTAGTAGTTCGCGAAGTCGATGGCCTCGCTGACCTCGGGGTCGCCCTGGTCGAGGGTCTTGCCGCACTCCGAGCCCATGACCTCGAGCAGTTCCGCCCGGCGAGCTTCGAGGCGCTCGCCGGCGCGGTAGAGGATGCGGGCCCGCTCGTCGGCCCCCAGCGCCTGCCAGGCGTCGGCGGCCGAGACGCCGCGGGAGATCACCGCGTCGAGCGTCGCCTCGTCGCCGATCCGCGACTCCTCGACCAGCGCGAGGCCCAGCCGGGAGCCGACCATGCGATCGGCGATGCCGCGTCCCCAGGCCCGGTTGCCCGGCAGATCGGGATCGGTGTCGGGCGTGTTCTCGAACTCGCCGCGTCGGCCGGCCTCGACGCGCGCTTCGATCCGCGCCTCCGCGCCCGCCTCGTCGTAGCGGCGGCGATCCTGCACTCGATTCGGGGTGGGCACCGCGTAGCTCTGCACGGAGCCGTCGCCCGTGATCCGTTCGAGGTCGTCGAGCGACGCGAGAAAGCGCTGCTTCTCCCGCTCGAACAGTGACGGGTCGTCGTTCAGCTCGAACACCGCCGACATGAAGTTCTCGTGGCTCGCTCCCTCCTCGAGACGGCGGATGAGGTAGGCGATCGCGACGTCGAACTCCTGCGGGTGCACGACCGGCGTGTAGAGCAGCAGCGAGCCGACCTCGCGCTTCACCGCCTCGGCCTGCCCGGTCGCCATGCCGAGCAGCATCTCGAACTCGACGCCGGCCTGCGCGCCCCGCGCCTTCGCGAGCAACCACGCGAGTGCGACGTCGAAGAGGTTGTGGCCGGCCACGCCGATCCGCACGTTCTGCACACGCTCGGGGGTGAGCGCGTAGTCGAGCACCGCCTTGTAGCTCGTGTCGCTCTGCTGCTTGCTGCCCCAGGTCGCCGCGGGCCAGCCGTGGATAGCGGCGTCGACGTGCTCCATCGGCAGGTTCGCGCCCTTCACGATGCGCACCTTGATCGGGGCGCCGCCGGATGCGACTCGGGCGGCGGCCCAGTGCTGCAGATCCATCATCGCGCTCAGCGCATCGGGCAGGTACGCCTGCAGCACGATGCCGGCCTCGAGCTCTGCGAACTGGGGTCGCTCGAGGATGCGCTTGAAGACCGCGATGGTGAGGTCGAGGTCCTTGTACTCCTCCATGTCGAGGTTGATGAACTTCTTCGGGCTCGCGGCGTTCGCCCGCTCGAACAGCGGCACCAGCTGCTGTTCGATGTGCGCGACGGCCTCGTCGAAGGCCCAGTGGTTGTGGGGCGCGACCGTCGACGACACCTTGATCGAGACGTAGTCGACGTCGTCCCTCGCGAGCAGCCGGTGGGTGCCGGCGAGGCGGCGCTCGGCCTCGTGCTCGCCCAGGATCGCCTCGCCGAGCAGGTTGATGTTGAGCCGCACCCCGTCGCGCTTGATCTTCGCGATCGCGGGGCCGAGCTTCGCGTCGCTCGCGTCGATGATGAGGTGGCTCACCATCTGCCGCAGCACCCTGCGCGCGATCGGCACGACGACACCGGGCAGCGGCTTCGCGAAGGCCCCGCCGAGGCCGATGGCGCCGCGCATGGGAGGCGGCAGGAACTTCGGGGTGAGCGGTGTGAGCTCGTTCAGCTTCTTGGCCGCGGCGCCGAGGTCCTCGGGGCGCACGACGCCGTCGACGAAGCCCACCGTGAAGTCGAGGCCGTTCGGGTCGCGCAGCACTCCGGCGAGGCGGGCGGCCGACGCGTCGACGGGGAACTCCGAGGCCTCGCGGAGCCAGCGCTGCACGAGCGCGACGGCGTCGTCGGCGAGATCCTGGGGGCGGGCGGCGGTGCCTGCGGCGTTGTCTGCTGGGCGGGTGCTCACTGCTGACCTTTCTCGGGGCGCGGTTCTTCGCGCGATGGGTTGTTCCGCCAGTGTGGATCCCGCCGAGCGTGAAGTAAAGCGATACTTTTTACCGAATATCATGAAGGTGAACTGATGAGTTGGATGAGTGGGTGGGGACTCGTCGGCCCCAGGGAGGAGATCCGCGCCTGAGCGGGAGTTCTCGCGGAATACACCCGCTCAGGCGCGGATCTCCTCCCTGAAGGCCGGCGGTGAAACGCAGGATTCCGGTTCAGGACGCAGGATCCCGGTTCAGGACGCAGGATTCCGGTTCAGGACGCAGGATTCCGGTTCAGGACGCAGGATCCAGGATCCCCGAACTACAGGAAGGAGCCCCCGTGCTCGAGATGAAGCGCCTCCGGCTGCTGTGGGAGCTGCACGCGCGGGGCACGGTCGCCGCGGTCGCCGAGGCCCTCAACTACAGCCCCTCTGCGGTCTCCCAGCAGCTCGCGATCCTCGAACGGGAGGCGGGCGTGCGACTGCTGCGGCGCACCGGCCGCACGCTCGAACTCACGCCGGCCGGCGAGGTGCTCGTCACCGAGACCGAGGAGCTGCTCGCGGGCCTCGAGCGCGCGGAAGCCGCGCTGCACCGGGTGCGCGAGGAGGTGATCGGATCGATCCGGGTCGCCGCCTTCCAGACCGCGATGCTCTCGATCCTCCCCGGCGCGCTGCGCCGACTGCGCGAGCGCTACCCGGGCCTGCGGGTCGAGGTCGTGCAGTACGAGCCGGGGGCCGCGCTGCAGGAGACCTGGATCCGCAGCTTCGACCTCGTCGTCGCCGAGCAGTACCCCGGCCACGCGGCCGAGCACTTCCGGGGGCTCGACAGGGAGCCCCTCACCAGTGACCCGATCCGCCTCGCCGTGCCGCCGAAAGGCGCGGGGGATCCCCGCTTCGACACCGCGGAGCGCATCGAGGATCTCGCCGAGCTCCCCTGGGTCATGGAACCGCAGGGGGCCGCGACCCGGCACTGGGCCGAGCAGGCCTGCCGATCCGCGGGATTCGAGCCCGACGTGCGCTACGAGACCGCCGACCTGCAGGCGCACATCGGATTCATCGAATCGGGCAACGCCGTCGCGCTGCTCCCCGGTCTGGTGCATGTCGGTGCGGCTCCGCGCATGCGGTTCATCGAGCTGCCCGACCGCCCGCACCGCACGGTGTTCACCGCGGTGCGCGCGTCGCAGGGCAGGCACCCCGCGCTCGCCGCCGTGCGGGAGGCGCTCGCCGTCGAGGCGGCGGCCCTGCCGTTCGAGTGAGGACGGCTCCGAGGCGACGTTGTGAAGCTCCTGGGACTGCCAGGCTATTCGGATCCGCGGGCGTAAGGTAGTGCTGTCGGATCCCGACGCCCACCGAGGAAGGAAGCTGCATGAAGATCGTCAGCTACAACCTGCGCAAGAACCGGGCCGTCACCGAGATCGGTGCCCTGGCGGAGGACCACGAGGTGGACGTGCTCTGCCTGCAGGAGGCTGAGGCGGTCGCGCTCCCCGCGCATCTCGGTCACATGTCGCTCGTCCACGCGACCGAGCGCAACAGGCTCGGCCTCGCGATGTATGTGCGCCAGGAGCGGTTCGTCGCCCGCTCGGCGCACACCTTCCAACTCAAGAAGTCGCTGCACGATCGTCTGCTCGCGCCCGCCCACGAGCGCCTGCTCGGGGCACGGCTGCACGACACCGAGACGAGTCGCGATTTTGTGGTCGCCTCGTTCCACGCCGCGCCGCTCACCGCGCTGAACTCGCTGCGCCGGCACCAGATCCACGCCGCGCTCGGCGAGCTGCGAGCGCTCGGCCCCGGCCTGCCGGCGCTCATGGTGGGCGACTACAACTATCCCGTGTTCAAGGGGCGCCTCGACACCGAGATGCGCGACCACGGCTACGAGCTGAGCCTGAGCGACAAGCGCACCTACACGCGCTACAAGATGTTCCGCGGGCACTTCGACTTCGCGACCTCGTCGGGCATCGACATCTCGAGCGTGCGCACGCTCAACCGGGGCCTCTCCGACCACCTCCCCATCATCGTGTCGGCGGCGCTGCGCGAGGACTCGCTGGTGCCCGTACCCGCGTAAGGGCCGGGCGCGGCGTCGGGGCGGATCCATTGACTTCCCCCTCGGGCGCCGTTATGGTGGCGGCAAGCGGGCCTCCGCGACCGGTGAATCGTTCGGCGGAGAGATCGATTACTCCTGCTCAGCACCTGGATTCCGAGGGGGACCTGTTGCCCAGTTACTCGTATCGATGCTCGGAGGGGTGCCGCTTCGACGCGCTCTATCCGATGGCCGAGGTTCCGCAGGAGACCGACTGCCGCGTGTGCGGCGCCCGGGCACGGCGCTCCGTGACGGCCCCGCACCTCTCCCGGACCGGCAGCTCGGCGTTCCAGCTCATGGACCGGTCGGCGAGGAGCGCCTCCGAGCCCGAGGTGGTGAGCAGCCTGCCCTCCTCGGGTGCTCCCCGGCAGCGCACGACGAGCAACCCCCTGCACGCGAAGCTGCCGCGCCCCTGACGGCCCCCGGTCATCCGATCCCTCGCCCCTGAGTTCCGCCCGACCCGAGTCTTCACATCCGAACACCCGGCGGCAGCGCAGCCGTCACCACAGAAACGGAGACAGAACAATGCCAGAGCACATCTTCAAGCTCGATTCGAGCAAGCGCTTCGTCGATCAGGAGAAACTCGGTCACAACCGGTGGCACCCCGAGATACCGCCGGTCGCCACGGTCAAGCCGGGCGACAGCTTCCGCGTCGACTGCCGCGAGTGGTTCGACGGGGCGATCAAGAACGACGACTCGGCCCAGGACATCCTCGAGGCGCCGCTCCTGACGGTGCACACCCTGAGCGGCCCGTTCCGCGTCGAGGGCGCGA